>NZ_JABGCH010000050.1 GCF_019799945.1 Modestobacter marinus | reverse complement strand
GAGCCTGAACACCCTCCGTCCCGAACTACAGGCCTGTGACTCAGCCGGGCCGTTCGGACTTACTCGTCTAGGGGCCGCTGCCCCTCCGCCGTTGATCAGTAGAAGGACCCTCCTGCCCGCACCGCTCGCGAGCTCGCGGCGGGCCCCTGCAGGAGGGCCGTGAGCTGTCGTGCGGGGTTGCCCGGCGTCGCGACGCACGGCACGGTGACCCGATGGCCACCGCGGAGGAACGGGACGGTGTCCGGCTGACCAGCCTGGACTCCCCACTGGGCGACGGGCTCGAGGTGACCAAGCGGGACCTGGTCGACCACGTGGACGCGTTCGCCGACCGGCTGCTGCCGCTGCTGGCCGAGCGGCCGCTCACCATCAAGCGGGTGCGGCCCGGGGCGGCGCCGTTCATCCAGCGTGACGTCCCCAAGGGTGCGCCGGAGTGGGTGCGCACCGTCCCCACCTGGTCCGACCGAGCCCGCCGCGAGGTGCACCAGGTGCTCTGCGACGACCGGCGCACGCTGCTGTGGCTGGCCAACCAGCGGGCCGTCGAGTACCACGTGCCGTTCAGCCGGGTAGGGGAGGAGCAGCCCACCGGGCTGGTGCTCGACCTCGACCCGCCGGACGGCGCCGACTTCACGGCCGTGGTCCGGGCGGCGCGGCTGGCCCGGCAGGTGCTCACCGACTCCGGGCTGGCCGGCGCGGTGAAGACCAGCGGGTCGACCGGGCTGCACGTCGTCGTCCCGGTGCACGGCTCCTCACCGGAGGACGTCGCAGCCGCCACCCGCGCGCTCGCCGCCCGGACCGAGCGGCTGGACCCGGCGGTGGCGACGACCGCGTACGTGCTCACCGAGCGGGGCGACCGGGTCTTCGTCGACTCCACCCGCTCGGGCCGCGGCACGATCGCCGCCGCCTACAGCCCCCGGGTGCGGCCGGGACTGCCGGTGTCCGCGCCGGTCGACTGGGACGCGCTGGACGACGTGCGGCCCGGGGACGTCACGGTCCGCACCGCGGCGGAGCGGTTCGGGGACGCCGACCCCTGGGCGGCCGCGCTGCCGCAGCCGCAGCGGCTGCCGGACGACCTGGTCGCCGAGGGCCACACGATCCCCATCGCCCGCGTGCAGGCCATGCACGAGGGACGCCGCCGCGCCGCCCGTGCCCGCGCGGCCGACGAGGGGGCGTGACGGCGATCGGTCGCGGGGTGGACCGACGGGCCCCGTCGAGGCCACCATGGCCGGCAACCCGAGCCGGAGGTTGCCGGATGGCCGAGATCCGCCGTGGACGCTTCAGCGCCGAGATCGAGGGTGACTTCGTCATGTTCCTCATCGGAGCCCGGCTGAACAGTCCGCTCCGGGTGCTGCAGAGCTTCGTCGACCTCGGCGGCCGGCGGGGGATGCCGGCGATGCTGGACGCGCTGATGGCCGACCCGGGCAAGGGGCTGCTGGGCTACCGGATGGGCTTCCCGACGATCGTGCAGTACTGGCGGAGCTTCGAGCACCTGGAACGGTTCGCCCGCGACCCCGGTGATCTGCACCGGCCGGCCTGGCTGAACTGGTACCGGCGGGCTCCGCAAGGGCGCACGGGCATCTGGCACGAGACCTACCTGGTGCGCGCGGGGGAGTACGAGGCGGTCTACGACAGCGTTCCGGTCGCCGGACTCGCGGACGCCGGCCGGGCCGTGCCCCTCGACCGGTCCAGCTCGGCGCGGCACCGGCTCGGCAGGGCGGCCACGGGCTGATGGCGGGGCACGGGACGTCGACGTCCCGCGCCGGAGGGCGGGAGGTGGCCTCCATCGTGGTCCGCGGATCGATCGGTGCGCCGGGCGTCCCACCGATGCGCTCGTTCGACCCCAGGGTCGTCGGGGCGGCCGAGTGCCGGGCCTGGATCACCTACTACCGGCGGCAGTGGGGTGCCCTGCTCGTGACATCCGTGCGCCTGGTCAGGCACGCGTTCGGGCTGTCGTGGCCGCGGACCGTGCTGGGGGCGTGGTGGGTGCTGCGGGCCAACCAGGTCTGGGCGCCCTACCCGGAGAACCGTCCTGACCTGGCCCGGGACCTGATGCGCAGGTTCTACGTGCTCCTCGCGCGGAGTTCCGGGGAGCGGTTCGACCCGGTGGAGGTGGCCCGGCTGGAGGTCGAGTGGTGGCGGGTGCACCGCGAGCTGCAGCACGACGCCGACGCGGGGGACCGGCGGGGCGTGGAGCCGCTGGTGGCAGCCCTGCAGTCGCTGTACGCCGCCATCTACGGGGTCCCCGCGTCCGCGGTCCGGCTGGCCGCGGAGGAGCGTGCCGAGGCGATGTGGGTGTCCGACGCGTGGGTGCGGTCGGGCCGCGACCTCACGAGCCCGCTGGTCGTCGAGGAGCGCGCGGCCCTGGTGCGCTCCTACGCCGCGCTGCTCGCCGCGGTGCACCGGGCGCCGGCGGCCCCCGTCGGGCACCCCGGCATGGTCTGAAGACCGGGTCCTGCGCCGCCGGCATGGTCTGAGGACCGGGGCCGAGGCTCAGGTGGCCGCGACCAGGCACCGGTCGCGTCGGGTCGCACTCCTGATGCGTCGCCCGGTGGCGGAACCGGATCACGGCGGCTCTGGTTCCGGTGGGCGATGGGGGCGTGGCCGGACTCAGCCGTGGCCCAGGTCGACGACGCAGAACAGGTTGCCCTCGGGGTCGGCCAGCACCACGAAGTCGGGGTCGGCCGGGTAGTCGTCCCACGCCACCTCCCGGGCGCCCAGCGCGACCAGGCGCCGGACCTCGGCGGCCTGCTCCGCGGCGTCGGCGACGTGCAGGTCGAGGTGCAGCCGGGGATGCGACCGCGGCGGCGTCTCGCTGCGCTGCAGCGCCAGCCGGGTCCCCGGCCCGCCGGCGGGCGGGGCCAGCACGTTCGCCCAGCCGCCGAAGCCGCCCTCGACCAGCTCGTAGCCCAGCGCCTGCCGCCAGAACCCGACGGCGCGAGCCACGTCGCCCGCGCCCAGCACGACCACGCCCACCGTCAGCACGCGTCGAGCGTGCCAGGCCGGGAGGCCCCCGGCCGGGGCGTGGGGACGGCGGCCGGTGTCAGGCGGAGATCTCGCGCCCGTCCTGCCCCCACAGCGTGTGGAAGGTGCCGTCCTTGTCCACGCGCCGATAGGTGTGCGCCCCGAACAGGTCGCGCTGTCCCTGGATCAGCGCGGCCGGCAGCCGCGGTGCGCGCAGCCCGTCGTAGTAGGCGAGCGCGCTGGCGAAGCCCGGCGCCGGGATGCCGTGCCGCGCGGCGCCGATGACGACCTCGCGCCAGCCGTCCTGGCAGTCGGTGACGGCCGTGGTGAAGTACTCGTTGGTGAGCAGGGTGGTGAGGTCCGGCTCGGTGGCGAACGCCTGCCGGATCCGGTCCAGGAACCGGGCCCGGATGATGCAGCCGTCCCGCCAGATCGCCGCCAGCGCGCCGCGGTCGATGTCCCAGCCGTGCTCCTCGGCGCCGGCCGCGATCTGGTCGAAGCCCTGCGAGTAGGCGACCACCTTCGATGCGTACAGCGCCTGGCGGACCGACTCGATGAAGGCGTCCCGGTCCGGGATCTGCCACTCGCCCTTCGGGCCGGGCAGCACCTGCTGCGCGGCCATCCGCTGGTCGACGGCGCCGGAGAGCGCGCGGGCGAACACGGCCTCGGCGATGCCGCTGACCGGGACGCCGAGGTCGAGCGCCGACTGCACGGTCCAGCGGCCGGTGCCCTTCTGCTCGGCCTGGTCGACCACGACGTCGACGAACGGGGTGCCGGTCTCCGCGTCGGTGTGCCGCAGCACCTGGGCGGTGATCTCCACCAGGAAGCTCTCCAGGTCGCCCTCGTCCCAGCCGGCGAAGACGTCGCCGATCTCGGCCGGGGTGAGCCCGAGCCCCTGGCGCAGCAGGTCGTAGGCCTCGGCGATCAGCTGCATGTCGGCGTACTCGATGCCGTTGTGCACCATCTTCACGAAGTGGCCGGCGCCGTCGGTGCCGACGTGGGTGCAGCACGGCTCGTCGCCGACCTTGGCCGCGATGGACTCCAGCAGCGGGCCGACCAGCGCGTAGGCCTCCGCGGAGCCGCCGGGCATGATGCTCGGCCCGTTGAGCGCGCCCTCCTCGCCGCCGCTGATGCCGGTGCCGACGAAGTGCAGGCCGCGGGCGGTGAGCGCCGCGGTGCGGCGGATGGTGTCGGGGAAGCGGGCGTTCCCGCCGTCCATCACGACGTCACCCTCGTCGAGCAGCGGCGCGAGCTCGTCGATGACCGCGTCGGTGGCCGCGCCCGCCTGCACCATGATGATGATCTTGCGCGGCCGCTGCAGCGTGTCGACGAACTCCTGCATGCTCGTGGTGGGCACGAAGTCGCCCTCGCTGCCGTGCTGCGCGACGAGCGCGTCGGTGCGGCTCTGCGAGCGGTTGTGCAGCACCACCTGGTGCCCGTGCCGGGCGAGGTTGCGGGCGAGGTTCGCCCCCATGACTGCGAGTCCGGTGACGCCGATCTGATCGCTCATGGGGGTTGACACTGCCCGACTGCGCCCGGTGCTGGCCAGTCCCCGTCCACTGCGTGGACGGGGATCACCGGCCCGTCAGCCGAGGCCGAGGTCCCGGCGGAGCTTGGCGACGTGCCCGGTGGCCTTGACGTTGTAGGACGCCTTCTCGATCCGGCCGTCGGCGTCGACGACGAAGGTCGACCGGATCACGCCGACGACCTCCTTGCCGTACAGCTTCTTCGGGCCGTAGGCGCCGTAGGCGGCGAGCACGCTCTTGTCCTGGTCGGAGACCAGGGTGATGTTCAGCGACTCCTTCTCGCGGAAGGTGTGCAGCTGCTCCGGCGGGTCGGGGGAGATGCCGATGATGTCCAGCCCGGCCTCGGCGAGGTCGCCGGCGGCGGCGGTGAAGTCGACCGCCTGGGTGGTGCAGCCGGGGGTCAGCGCGGCGGGGTAGCAGTAGACGATCACGCGGCGGCCGCGGTGATCGGTCAGCGACACGGTGTTCCCGTCGGCGTCGGGCAGCGAGAACTCCGGAGCCGGGTCCCCGGGGGCCAGGCGGACGGGCGCGACGTCGGTCTCGGTCATGGCCCGATCGTGCCGCACCGGGGCGAGCAACCCCAATCCGGCCGCCCCGCGGGTGCGCTCACCCGGCCAGGAAGGTGAACCGGACGTGCCGGCCCGGGTTGTCGACGTTGGTGTCGACGAAGCAGATGCGCTGCCAGGTGCCCAGCGCCAGGCGTCCCTCGAGGACCGGCACCGTGGCGTGCGGCGGCACGAAGGCCGGGAGCACGTGGTCGCGGCCGTGGCCGGGCGAGCCGTGCCGGTGCCGCCACCGGCCGTCCCGGGGGAGTAGCTGGTCAAGCTGGGCCAGCAGGTCGTCGTCGCTGCCCGCGCCGGTCTCGATGACCGCGATCCCCGCGGTGGCGTGCGGCACGAAGACCTGCAGCAGTCCGTCGCCCTCGTGCCGGACGAACTCCGCGCACTCGTCGGTCAGGTCGACGACCGAGGCCACGCCCCCGGTCCGCACCGCTCGCAGCTCCGATCGCATGGCCGCGACTGTGACACGCACGGCTCCGGAGGCGCAGCGCAGGAGGTGGGGTCCCGGGCATACTCCGCGCACCGTCTCTGAGGGGTGGCACGTCGTGTGGGTCAAGATCGCCGGCTTCAAGCCGCACACCGAGGACCGGTGGATCAACTCCGACCTGATCAGTGAGATCCGGTGGAACGCGCGCGAGGGCCGCTTCGACCTGACCATGGCCGACCAGCAGGACGTGCAGGTGTACGAGGCCGGCGGGATCGCGGAGATCGACCGGTTGGTCGGCTCCGAGGCCCACGAGGCCAATCCGCTCTACGGGTAGGCCCGGCCGGGGCGAGGGCGGCCCCACTACCCTCGGCGCACGTGACCCGCCCCGACGGCCGCGCGGCCGACCAGCTCCGCCCGGTGACCATCACCCGCAACTGGCTCGACCACGCCGAGGGCTCGGTGCTCGTGGAGTTCGGCCGCACCCGGGTGCTCTGCGCGGCAAGCGTCACCGAGGGCGTGCCGCGCTGGCGCAAGGGGTCGGGCCTGGGCTGGGTGACGGCGGAGTACTCGATGCTCCCGCGGGCCACCCACACCCGCAGCGACCGCGAGTCGGTGAAGGGCCGGATCGGCGGCCGTACCCACGAGATCAGCCGACTGATCGGCCGCTCGCTGCGGGCCTCGATCGACCTGGCCGCGCTGGGGGAGAACAGCATCGCCATCGACTGCGACGTGCTGCAGGCCGACGGCGGCACCCGCACCGCGGCGATCACCGGCGCCTACGTGGCGCTGGCCGACGCGGTGTCCTGGCTCGACGTGCGCAAGAAGCTCGCCCGGACGACCGCCATCGCCCAGTCGGTCGCCGCGGTCAGCGTGGGGGTCGTCGACGGCGAGCCGCGGCTGGACCTCGCCTACGAGGAGGACGTGCGTGCAGGCACCGACATGAACGTCGTGTGCACCGGGGGCGGCGGGTTCGTCGAGGTGCAGGGGACGGCGGAGGGCGCCGTCTTCGACCGGCCGACGCTCGACGCGCTGCTTGACCTCGCCGTCACCGGCTGCGCCGAGCTGACCGCGCTCCAGCAGCAGGCGCTGGCGGCATGAGCGCCCGCCTGCTGCTGGCCACCCGCAACGCCGGCAAGCTCGCCGAGCTCCAGCGGCTGCTGGCCACCGCGGTCCCGGGGGTGGAGGTGGTGGGGCTGCGCGACGTCCCCCAGTACCCGGAGGCGCCGGAGACCGGCGCGACCTTCGAGGAGAACGCGCTGCTGAAGGCGCGGGAGGCGGTCAAGTACACCGGTCTGCCGGCGGTGGCCGACGACTCCGGGCTGACCGTCGACGCGCTCAACGGCATGCCCGGCGTGCTGTCGGCCCGGTGGTCGGGCCGGCACGGGGACGACCCGGCCAACACCGCGCTGCTGCTCGGCCAGATCGCCGACGTGCCCGACGAGCGCCGGGGAGCTGCGTTCGTCTGCGCCGCGGCGCTGGTGACCCCGGACGGCGAGGAGCACGTGCTGCGGGCCGAGTGGCGGGGTGCGGTCGTCCGCGAACCGCGCGGCACCAACGGCTTCGGCTACGACCCGGTCTTCCGGCCCGCCGGGCTCGAGGTCACCGCGGCCGAGCTGGAGCCGGCCGAGAAGGACGCCCGCAGCCACCGCGGCCAGGCCTTCACCGCCCTGCTCCCGGTGATCGGCCAGGTGCTGGGCGGTCGCTGACGGTCAGCGGAACTCAGCGGCGGCGGCGACGGGTGCCGAACAGTCCGCGGGTGACCTCGCGGCCGAGGGCGGAGGCGGCGGAGCGGGCGAACGCCCGGAAGGCGGCGGAGCCGAGCACCTGCCCGACCAGGTCCTGGTCCGCCTCGCGGCTGTGCGGCCGCCGCCCGGCAGGGGCGTCCGGGACCTCGACGGGCTCCTCGCGCCGCGGCGCGGCGGGCGCCGCGGGTGCGAGCCGGGCGGCCAGACGCTCGTACGCGGACTCCCGGTCGACCGGCTCCCCGTACCGGGCGGCGAGCGGTGAGCCGGCGACCGCCGCCTCGAGGACGGCGGGATCGAGCGGCGCCATCAGCGAGCGGGGCGCTCGGAGCAGGGTCCAGGCGACCGGTGTCGGCGCGCCGCGCTCGGACAGCACGGTGACGGCGGCCTCGCCGGTGCCCAGCGAGGTGAGCAGCTCCTCGAGGTCGTAGTCCGCCGTCCGGGGGAAGGTGGACACCGTCCGGCGCAGCGCCTTGGCGTCCTCCGGGGTGAAGGTGCGCAGGGCGTGCTGCACCCGGTTGCCGAGCTGCCCGAGCACCGCGCTGGGGACGTCGGTCGGGTTCTGCGTCACGAAGAAGACCCCGATGCCCTTGGACCGGATCAGCCGGACCGTCTGGGTCACGGCCTCCAGGAAGGCCTTGCTCGCCCCCGAGAACAGCAGGTGGGCCTCGTCGAAGAAGAAGACCAGCTTCGGCCGGTCCAGGTCACCCACCTCAGGCAGCTCCTCGAACAGCTCGGCCAGCAGCCACATGAGGAAGGTGGAGAACAGGGCCGGGCGGTCCTGCACCGCGGCGAGCTCGACCGCGGTGATGACGCCGCGGCCGTCGGGAGCGGTGCGCAGCAGGTCGGCCGGCTCCCAGGCCGGCTCGCCGAAGAACGAGTCCCCGCCGAGGTCCTCGAGGGCGATGAGCTCGCGGAGGATCACGCCGGCCGTGGCCGGCGCGAGCCCGCCCAGCCCCTTGAGGTCACCCTTGCCCTCGTCGCTGGTCAGCCAGGTGAGCACCGACCGCAGGTCCTTGAGGTCCAGCAGCGGCAGGCCGGCCTCGTCGGCGTAGTGGAACACCAGGCCGAGCGAGCTCTCCTGGGTGGCGTTGAGGTCGAGCACCTTGGACAGCAGCACGGGCCCGAAGTCGGTGACGGTCGCCCGCACGGGCACGCCGGCACCCAGCCCGCCGAGCGCGAGGAACTCGACGGGGGCGGAGGTCGGCGTCCACGCGTCACCGGTCTGCGCCGCGCGCGCGGCCACCTTGTCACCGGCCGGACCCGCCTGGGCCAGCCCGCTGAGGTCGCCCTTCACGTCGGCGACCACGACCGGGACGCCGGCCGCGGCGAGCTGCTCGGCCATGAGCTGCAGCGTCTTGGTCTTGCCGGTGCCCGTCGCCCCGGCGACCAGACCGTGCCGGTTGAGCATCGCCAGCGGCACCCGGACCGGCGCGCCGGGGTGCGGCGTCCCGCCGTGCACGACGGCGCCCAGCTCCAGGGCGGGGCCGGTGGTTGCGTAGGCGGCGGCGATCCGGGCGGCGACCGCGTCGACCCGTACGGACGGCGTGGACTCGGCGGCGGTCACGGCGCTGACCGTAACGGCGGGTGCGCGTCCCGGCAGGTCCGGCGCCGCCGGGGCGTGAGCTGCCGGCCGCCCGGGCACAGGCGGCAGATGCGGGTTCTCGTGGACGAGGTCAGGACGTTGCGCTTCGACGACGGGACGCCGGTGACCGCGGCCTCGGCGATCGCGCCGCTGGCCGACGGCTGGATCGTCGCCCAGGACGACGCCACGTCCGTCGCCTGGTGCCGCGGCGGCAGCGTCACGCCGCTCCGGGTGCTGCCACCCGTGGACGGGCACGACCGGTTCTCCCCGGCGGCGGGCACCAAGGGCCTGAAGCCGGACCTGGAGGTGGCGTGCCCGGCCGAGGTGGACGGCGGCCCGGCCGTCCTCCTGCTCGGCTCCGGCTCGTCCGCGCGGCGGATGCGGGGCGTGCTGGTGCGGCTCGACGAGGGGCGGCCGGTCGCGTCCGCGGGGGACCTCACCCCGCTGTACGGGCTGGTCGCCGAGCGCCTCGGCCTGCCGCTGGACCAGCTCAACCTCGAGGGCGCCAGCCGGCACGGCGGCACGGTGCGCTGGTTCAACCGCGGCAACCTGGCCGCCGGCGTCCGGTCCGGCAGTGTCGACGTCCCCCTGACGGAGCTGGTGGCCGCCGTCCTCGGCCGGGCCGATCCGGCGTCGGTGCCCACCGCGGAGCCGCGGACCTACGACCTCGGTGCGGTGGACGGCGTGGGCCTCGCGGTGACCGACGCCGTCGCGCTGCCCGACGGGCGGACCCTGCTCAGCGCCGCCGCGGAGGACACCCCCAACGCCATCGACGACGGACCCGTGGTAGCCACCGCGCTGGTGCTGCTCGACGGCGCGACCGTGCTGGACGTCGCGCCGGTCCCCGAGGTGGGCGGCCGGGTGCACAAGATCGAGGGGCTCGCCCTACGCGAGATCCACGACGACCGGGTGGAGCTGTCGGCCGTCGTGGACGCCGACGATCCGGAGCTGCCGTCGGCGGAGCTGCGGCTGCGCGTGGCGCTGGACCGAGTCCTGAGCTCCGCCGGCTGGTGACGGCGAAGGCGGTTGCCCCCACCACGACCTGGACCAGCAGCAGCAACGCGATCACCATCTCCACGGCGGCGCCGAACCCGGTCGCGATCCCCGCGATCCCGGTGAGCGGCAGCGCGAGCAAGCCGAGCACGGCCAGCGCGCGGGTGAGCACGGCGTCGTCCCGCTCGTCACCGGTCCGGGTCCACGCCCGCTCGAAGGTCGTCGCGCTTCCCGGCTGCCGGCGGACGCGCCAGGCCATGACGGCGACGGCGACCATCCCGACCAGCGCACCCTGCAGGAACCCCACGCCCATGTTCCCCGGCCCGTACTCGCGCAGCAGCAGCCCGGTGGCGATCAGCAGCGCCAGCACGACGAGGACGGCGGCCAGCACGAGCGGTGTCGGGTTGGCGGTGCGGCGGTCAGTCGGCATGGAACATCTCCTCGACGCTGCGGTGGAAGTGGCGGGCGATGGCGATGGCCAGCGGGAGTGAGGGGTCGTAGCGGCCGGTCTCGATCGAGTTGACCGTCTGCCGGGAGACGTCGAGCGCCTCGGCCAGCTCGCGCTGGGACAGCCCAGCGGCCAGCCGCAGCTCGCGGACGTCGTTCCTCATGGCCACCTCAACTGTCAAGCTGCCTTGTCATGGAAAAGGTGCTTGACACTCGTGGCCCGTGTCAAGACAGCTGGTCTTCCGGGGGCGAGGGGGAGGTGTCCGAGTGCGGGAGGCGGGAGTCGAACCCGCACGCCCGAAGGCACCAGATCCTAAGTCTGGCGTGGCTGCCGTTACACCACTCCCGCGTGGCCCGCAGTCTAGGAGCCGGTCGGCCGCGTCGAGCCCGGCACGCGGGCGAGCGGGGCTGTCAGTGAGGCGGCGAGCCCCAGGACCAGTACGGAGGTGCCGGCGCCTCCCGGCTGTACCAGGAGGCCCCCAGAGCTGAGCGCGATCCCCCGCGGCGAGGGCGATGGTCAGCCAGCACCGTGCGCCCGAGCGCCACTCGGCGACCGTGCCCACCACGACCAGGGCGGTCAGGGTCACCACGGTCCCCGGACATCCGCCGTCCTGGACCACCAGCGAGGTGACCAGTCGCCACACCTGCCCGTACGCCAGGGTCGCCCGGCCCCGCTCCAGCGCGCCCAGCAGTGCGGGGGCGGACGTGAGCTGCCACGAGGCTGACCGCGCCCACGGCGAGCAGCGTGCCGGCCGTCGCCGCCGGGCACCGGCGGGGGATCGCCCGGTCGTGCAGGGCCGGACCGGCCGTGGCGAGCGCGGCGCTCAGCAGTACCGCCGAGCAGGCCGCCGCCGAGGAGCCCATGGCCGGATCCTGCTCCGCATCCCCCGAACGGAGGCGGTGGCGGGACGTGACCAGGCCTTGCGGCGGGGGATCTGGCAGGCTGTCGCCCGTGCCGCGCAGCCCCGAGCAGATCCAGCATGAGATCGATGCCGCCCGCGAGTCGCTCGCGGCCACCTTGGACGAGCTGGCGTTCCGCACCAGCCCCAAGCGGCTGAGCGAGCAGGCCAAGGTCAAGGCGCAGGAGTTTCTGCAGAGCCCGCCCGGCAAGGCGCTGATCGCCGCCGTCGGCTCGCTGGTCGCCTTCCTCGTCGTCCGCCGGATCGTCCAGGCCGTCCGCGACTGACCGGCCCCGCCGTGCCCAACCCTCGTCCGGACCCGGTCGGGCCCGGGCAGGAGTCGGTCTGGAGCTACCCCCGCCCGCCGTCTGCCGAGGTGACCCCCCGGCGGATCGAGGTCGTCCTCGGCGGCCGGGTCGTCGCCCGCACCGACCGGGCGGTCCGCGTGTGCGAGACCAGCCACCCGCCGGTCTACTACGTGCCCCGCGACGACGTCCTGCCCGGTGTCCTGCAGCCGGCGGCCGGCTCGTCGTGGTGTGAGTTCAAGGGGACGGCGACCTACTGGGACGCCGTCGTCGACGGCATCCGCCACCCCGCGGTGGCCTGGAGCTACGAGGCGCCGACCACCGGCTACGAGCACCTGCGGGGCGCGGTCGCCTTCTACCCGGGCCGGGTCGACGCCGCGACCGTCGACGGTGAGCGCGTGCGGCCGCAGGCCGGCGGCTACTACGGCGGCTGGATCACCGACGAGGTGGTCGGCCCCTTCAAGGGGGAGCCCGGCTCGCGCGGGTGGTGATGAGTACCCCCTAGGGGTACCATGGCGGCATGACTGGCTACGCCGGCAACAAGGACCAGCTCCTGGCGCGCCTCAAGCGCGTGGAGGGGCAGGTCCGCGGCATCGCGCGGATGGTCGAGGACGATACGTACTGCATCGACGTCCTCACCCAGGTCTCGGCGGCCACCAAGGCGCTGCAGGCCGTCGCGCTCGGCCTGCTCGACGACCACCTGGGGCACTGCGTCCGGGAGGCGGTCGCGGCCGGCGCCGACGACGACGGCGCCTCGGCCGACGCCAAGATCGCCGAGGCTTCCGCCGCCATCGCCCGGCTCGTCCGGTCCTGAACCCACCCCCTTGCGAGGAAGAGAACACCGTGCAGACCCTGGACTTCACCGTCTCCGGCATGACCTGCCAGCACTGCGTCGCCTCCGTCACCGAGGAGGTCGGTGAGGTGCCCGGCGTCACCGAGGTCGACGTCGACCTGGCCACCGGCCGGCTGCACGTGGTCGGCGACGGCCTGAGCGCCGAGCAGGTGCAGGCCGCCGTCGCCGAGGCCGGCGACTACACGGCCCAGTCGGCATGACGGCCGGGCCGGAGGCGGTCCGGCCCGAGGTGCCGCTGGACGAGGTCCGCCTGGACATCGCGGGCATGACCTGCGCCAGCTGCGCCAACCGCATCGAGCGAAAGCTCAACAAGCTCGACGGCGTGCAGGCCAGCGTCAACTACGCCACCGAGGCCGCCACCGTGCGGTTCGACCCCGCCCGGGTCGGCACGGACCGGTTGCTGGCCACGGTGGAGGCTGCCGGCTACGTGGCCACTCTCCCCGCGCCGCCGCAGGTCGAGGAGGTGCCCGACCAGGCGCCCGACCCCGAGGCGGGGCTGCGTCAGCGGCTGCTGGTCAGCGCCGTCCTGGCCCTGCCGGTGCTGCTGCTGTCGATGGTCCCGGCGCTGCAGTTCGAGAACTGGCAGTGGCTGGCGCTCACCCTGGCCAGCCCGGTCGCCGTCTGGGGCGCCTGGCCGTTCCACCGGGCCGCGGTCGTCAACGCCCGGCACGGGGCCAGCACCATGGACACGCTGGTATCGATCGGCATCGCCGCGGCCTACCTGTGGTCGCTGTGGGCGTTGTTCCTCGGCGACGCTGGCATGTCCGGCATGACCATGTCCTCCACCCTGCTGCCCGAGCAGGGCGGCGGTGCCGACGAGCTCTACCTCGAGGTGGCCGCGGCGGTTCCCGTGTTCCTGCTGGCCGGCCGGTACGCCGAGGCCCGCGCCAAGCGCCGCTCCGGCGCCGCCGTGCGCGCGCTGCTGGAGCTGGGCGCCAAGGACGCCGCGGTCCTGCGCGGCGGCGTCGAGGTCTGGGTCCCGATCAGCGACCTCGCCGTCGGTGACCGGTTCGTCGTCCGGCCGGGGGAGAAGGTCGCCACCGACGGCGTCGTCGTCGGCGGCAGCTCCGCGGTCGACCTGTCGATGATCACCGGGGAGAGCGTGCCGGTGGAGGTCGCCGTGGGCGACCGGGTGACCGGGGCGACGGTCAACGTCGGCGGGCGGCTCGTGGTCGAGGCCACCCGGGTCGGCGCGGAGACGACGCTCGCCCAGCTCGGGCGGCTGGTCACCCAGGCGCAGAGCGGCAAGGCGCCGGTGCAGCGGCTGGCCGACCGGGTCTCGGCGGTCTTCGTCCCCGTCGTGCTGCTGATCGCCGTCGGCACCCTGGTCGCCTGGCTGCTGGTCACCGGCGACGTGACAGCGGCGTTCACCGCGGCGGTCGCCGTCCTGGTCATCGCCTGCCCGTGCGCGCTGGGCCTGGCCACGCCCACGGCACTGCTGGTCGGCACCGGCCGGGGCGCGCAGCTGGGGGTCCTGATCAAGGGCCCGGAGGTGCTGGAGAGCACCCGCACGGTCGACACCGTGCTGCTGGACAAGACCGGCACCGTCACCACCGGCGGGATGAGCGTGGTGGAGGTGGCCGGCGACCCGGCGACGCTGCGCCTGGCCGCCGCGGTGGAGGCCGGCTCCGAGCACCCGATCGCCCGCGCGATCGTCGTCGCCGCCGGGTCCGGGCTGCCCGAGGTGGTCGGCTTCGCCAACCGGCCGGGGCTGGGCGTCACCGGCACCGTCGAGGGGCACGCCGTGGTGGTCGGCGGCGACCAGCCGCTGCCCGAGAGGCTCGCCCCCGTGGCGGAGGCGGCGGAGGCGGCCGGGCGCACCGCCGTCCCGGTGGGCTGGGACGGCGAGGTCCGCGGCGTGGTCGTGGTCGCCGACACCGTCAAGCCGACCAGCGCGGCGGCCATCGAGCGGCTGCGCGGGCTCGGCCTCACCCCGGTGCTGCTGACCGGCGACAACCCCGGCGCCGCCCGCGCGGTGGCCCGCTCGGTGGGGCTCGACCCCGACCGGGGCGAGGTCGTGGCCGGCGTGCTGCCGGCCGGCAAGGTCGACGTGGTGCGCGACCTGCAGACCCGCGGCCGGGTGGTGGCGATGGTCGGGGACGGCGTCAACGACGCGCCCGCCCTGGCCCAGGCCGACCTGGGGCTGGCGATGGGCTCGGGGACCGACGTCGCCATCGAGGCCGGCGACCTCACGCTGGTGCGCCCGGACCTGGACGCGGCGGTGGACGCCATCCGGCTGTCCCGGCGCACCCTCGCGGTGATCAAGGGCAATCTGTTCTGGGCGTTCGCCTACAACGTGGCCCTGGTGCCGCTGGCCGCCCTCGGGTTCCTCAACCCGCTGCTGGCCGGGCTGGCCATGGCGGCGTCCTCGGTGCTGGTCGTGACCAACAGCCTCCGGCTGCGCCGGTTCCGGTCCGCGACCGCCTGACGGCGCCGCCCGGCCGTCGGTCAGGCGGCGGGACGGCGGGCGGTGATCAGCGGCAGGACGACGTCGGCGACGACCTCGTCGGCGAACTCCCGGGGTACCGGCTCACCGTGGAACAGCCAGCACTGCAGGATCGGCGCGCTGGCGGTGGCGGCGACCGCGGTCCCGGTCATGGAGACCCCGAGCTCGCCGCGCTGCACGGCGCGGTCCCAGACCTCACCGAACGCGGCTCCCCACAACGCCAGCGGGCCCTCGTGGAAGGCGGTCCGCAGGGCGGGCTCGTGCGACAGGGCCGACAGCAGTGCGCGGATGGCACCGCCGATCGGTCCGTTCACCGTGTCCACCAGCCAGCGCAGCAGCTCGCGGAGATCGCCCTCGAGCGAGCCGGTGTCCGGCACCTCGACCGGGGTGTGGCTGAGCTGGGCGACGGCGTCGGCCACCAGGTCGGACTTGGTGCGCCAGCGGCGGTAGATCGTCGCCTTGCCGACGCCGGCCGCGGCGGCGACCGCGTCCATCGTCAGGCCGCTGTAGCCGGAGCGGGCGAGGACCTCGAGGATCGCCGCCCGGATCGCCCCGTCGCGGGAGGGGTCGCGCGGGCGACCACCGCGCCCGGGCCGGTGGTCACCGGGTGGACTGACGTCAGACACGCCCGGGACAGTACCTGTGTTGATCTTCCGGCGGATGTGATCTACGACGGCGGATGCGGAACGGCGCCGTCCCGCCCGCGCGCCTGCGTGTCCGTGGGCTCACTGTCCGTCATCCTGCTGCCGTGACCGGGCACGCCGAATCTCTCCGCCCCTCCTGGGAGACCCCTCGCCGCGCCCGGCGGCTGCTGCTGGCGAGCACGGTGGACCACGTCCTGCCGAGCATCTCGCGGGTCGCCGGGGCGATGGGCCTGACCATCGGGACCGCGCCCGGGCTGCTCGACGTCGTCGACCACCAGGGCGGCCGGCGCATCGACCGGCTGCTGGAGCGGCTGGCCCGGGAGCTCACCACCGCCGAGACCGAGTGCGTGCGGGTCACCACCGACCCGCCGGGCGACGGCGTTGCCCTGGCCACCCGGCTGCTCACCGCCCCCACCCTCGCCGTCGAGCTGGCCCGTCGCGGGGTCACCGCGGAGATCGGCCTGCTCACCGGCGCCGAGCTGTGGCCGGTGTACCAGCCGATCATGTCGCTGCAGAGCGGCGGGATCGTCGGGCACGAGGCCCTGCTGCGCGGCCGGGTCGACGGGCGCGAGGTGGGCGGCGGCGACCTGTTCTTCCTCGCCGAGCGCGCCGGCTGGCTGCGCCGCCTGGACCGGCTGGCCCGGGAGGCGGCGATCCTGCACGCTGCCCCGTGGCTGGGCGGGGCCGACCTGTTCGTCAACTCCGACCCGGCGGCGGTGCACCGGCCCTCGGTCTGCCTGGCGAGCACCGAGCGCGCCGTGCACGAGGCCGGGATCGCGCCGCAGCAGCTGGTGTTCGAGGTGGTCGCCTCGCACACGGTCACCGACCGGGAGCACCTGATGTCGGTGCTCGACCACCACCGCTCGCTCGGCTGGCGGGTGGCGCTGGACGACGTCGGGGTGGGCTGGTCCAGCCTGGCGCTGGTGACCGTGGCCCGGCCCGACGTCGTGAAGCTCAGCAAGACGCTGGTCGCCCGGCTGGAGGAGCCTGGTCCGCAGGCCGTCGCCCGGGCGCTGTGCGAGCTGACCCACCTGCACGGCGGGCAGGTCGTGGCCGAGGGCGTGGAGTCCGAGCGGCTCGCCGACCTGGCCCGTCAGGTCGGCGCGGACCTCGGGCAGGGCTGGCTGTTCGGCCGTCCGGTGCGCCCGGAACCGCTGGCCGAGCCGGAGCTCGTCCTCGCCTAGCCTCGATCTTTCGTGATCTTGGCCGGGTGGGTGTGCGGGGGGTGATCGGCGTGGCTGATCGCAGCAGGGCGCGATAGAGCTCCGCGTCTGCCGTGGTTTCCGATTCCTGATCGTCGGGATGGTGTGGGGAGTCAGGTCGGGAAGGTGTTGAGCCGGCGCTGTCCGCGCAGCAGGTGATCGGCCCAGGGCCAGCCGCGGGGTATTCGCAGCAGGTGGCGGCGGCCGGTCCGAATGGTGCGGCCGGCGATGTTGAGCAGCCGCAGGCGTAGCCGTTTGGGTTCCCAGGTCCGGGCGGGGGTGTC
>NZ_JABGCH010000049.1 GCF_019799945.1 Modestobacter marinus | reverse complement strand
GAGCCTGAACACCCTCCGTCCCGAACTACAGGCCTGTGACTCAGCCGGGCCGTTCGGACTTACTCGTCTAGCTCTCACGGTCACTGACAGCGCTCGGGACCTGGTTCCGCTCCGCTGAGATCTCGTGGCCGGCGGCATGGAGGCACCGCCCTGCCGGCGGCCATGACGGGCGCATCGTCCGGTTCGGTGTGAGCAGGTTGTGGTCAGCAGGCAGGAAGCGGCCCGACATGCCTGCCGGATGTGACGGGTGAGCGCCTCCTCGTGGTGAGGCGACGCGAGGGGAGCCACGCCCCGACGCTGCGGCTCACCTGTCGTGCCGGGAGCGTGGGCAGTGCGGGTCGGCCGGGGGAGTGACCTCACCTGTCGCAGTGGGGGGCGTCTCTGAGGTCATCTGCACGTCCACCGGGCTCGGCTACACCGGCGTAGCGGTTGGGTCCCTGACTCGGGCTGTGTCAGCTCGACGACGCGCCCAAGTGCGGGGGAGGACTACAGCAACCGGTACAGCAACGCGGTCCGAACGAGGCTGTACCCGGCGGGGCGACGGCGAACGCCGCAGCCGTATGACCAGCCAGAACGGTACAACCCCGGTTGCCGGCGAACCGTCAGCCCGTGACTGGGGGACAGGGTCACGAGCTACGGCCACCGACCGCAGTGAGTCCACGGCCGGACCCTCGCCAGCCAGGGTTCCGGCGGTCCTCAGGCGGCCTGCGGATGGTGCCACGATGGTGGCCAAAGCAGGGTATTCACGGTCGTTCGCGGGCATTCATCGGCAAGCGCACTGCGGCCTGACCTGTGTGAACGCATAGTGGCGAACGTCCAGGGACCCCTTCCAGCCGCCCTGGCAGTGTGGGGGTCAGGGGTTCGAGTCCCCTCAGCTCCACCCATCTGATCAGGCCGTCCTCCATCTGGAGGGCGGCCTGACTCGTCTCTGGTTGCAGTTGTGGTTGCAGTTGGACCAACTACACCGGGCAGCAGCAGGGCGCTCATCCGGTCGGCGGCCTCGCGGGCCAGCGCCGGCATGACGTGGCTGTAGATGTCCATCGTCGTGCGCATCTGGCTGTGGCCGAGCAGCTCCATGACCACCCGGGGGTGGACGTTCTCGCTCAGCAGCAGGGTGGCGGCGGTGTGCCGGCCGTCATGCAACCGCACGTGGCGGACGCCGGCGGACCTGAGCAGCCGGGTCCAGTCGTCGTGGTCGGTCTTCTTGTCGATCGGCCGGCCATCGGGCTGGGCGAAGGCCAGGTCCTCGTCGTGCCACTCGGAGCCGGCCAGCATCCGCTCGCCGAGGTGGGTCGCCTTGTGCTGGTGCAAGGCGGCCACCAGCGGGAGGGGCAGGGCGAGGGTGCGCTGGCTGCACGGGTCTTGGGCTCCTCGTAGATGAGGCCCCCGCCCCGGACCCGGTGGATGCTGCGCCGCACCGTGAGCGTGCCGGTGAGCAGGTCGATGTCGTTCCACTGCAGCCCCAGCGCCTCGGACTGCCGCAGCCCGAGGGCCAGGGCAACGGTCCAGCGGGCGGAGTTGCGCACGCGGGCGGCCGCGGTGAGCACCGCTCGGGCCTCGCCGAGGGTCAGGGCGGTGGCGAGGTCGCTCTGCCCCTGGGCGGGTGGATCGACGAGTGTGGCGATGTTGCGGGCGATGTGGCCGCGCTGCATCGCGACGGTGAGCGCGCGGGACAGGATCCGGTGGTGGCGCAGCACGGTGGCGGGGGAGCAGCCGTCGTCGAGCAGCGCGGTGTACAGCTGGTCGAGGTGCTCGGGGCGCAGCCGGTCCAGGCGTGCCGGCCGATGCCGGGGATCAGATGCTTCCGGACGGCGGACTCGTAGCTCTCCAGCGTCCGCTGCCGCACGCGGCGCGGGGCGATGGCCGTCAGCCAGTGCTCCAGCCACTCGCCGACGGTCGGGGTGGAGACGGCGCTGATCGTGCCGGAGTCGCGCTTGCGTTCCAGGTCGCGGACCTTCGCCACAACCACGGCGCGCGTCTTGCCGGTGACGTGCCGGCGGTCGGGCTTGCCGGTGCCGGTGAAGCCGACGGAGACGTAGCCGTGCCAGCGCCCGTCGGCGTCCTGGTAGATCGTCGAGTCGCCGTTCGCTGCTCGTCCCGCCATCGTCGGTCCCGTTGTCGTCGGTGCCGGGCGGTCTTCAGCAACTTTGCTGACGGGCGGCCAGTGCTCGGGGTGAACAGCGCTGGCTGGTCCACAGTTCGCGCGCGGGTCCGTGGACGGCGGCCCTGTGGGGGAGTGTCGAGCCGGCTGACGTAGCGCTCGAGTTCGGCGCGGGAGATCCGGCAGCTGCGGCCGATGTGCACCGGAGAAGCTGGCCCTCCTTGATCAGTGCGTAGACGGTGGTCCGCCCGACCCGGAGAACGTCGGCCGCCTCCTGGGTGGTCAGGAGCAGCCTGTCGCCGCTCACGTCCCCTGACCGCTGGTCGTCGGTCCGCACCTGGATCCTCCCGGTGAGCGATGGCGGTGACCGGCGGTGTGGACCCGGTCGTTCCTCACCGGGAGAAGGCGCCTTCATCGCCCGATTGGTGACAGCTGGACGCGAGATCCGGGCAATGGCGGGCCGGCCGGGACGGTGGTGAACCGTGCCCTCCGGTGCTGGGGACCGGGGTGACGTCCGGATCGTCGACGTCACCCCTGGCCAGCTGGTGCGTGACCCCCACGTCGTGGTCAGTGCGGGCGAGGAGCTGTCCGGCTGCGGATGTACGTCCGGCGGGTCATTGCGACGTCGACTGCGGCGAGGGCGGCGGCCAGCTCGTTAAGGTCGCGGTTGTAGATGCGGCCGGTGTCGAGCTGGGTGACGAGCTCGCCGAGCAGCCGGGGCCAGTCGGTGGCGGGTCGGAGGATGGGCACGGGGGTCTCCACGTGTCGCTCGACGACCTGCACCGCTGGGAGCCCGGACGCGGCCGCGCGGGTCTGCTCCCACGCGCGCTGCGGGCACGACGCCGAGCACCACTTCGGAAGTCGCCCCATCGCCTTGACGGTGATCGGCCCACCGCACCACCCGCACACCGATGCGGCGCGCCGCCGAGGCTGCCTCACGGACTCGGCCGCCCGCGTCGCATCTGCACTCCGGTCCTCGGACGGCGACATACTCGGCCGCCGTGGCTGCAGGCTGGTTGCTCGGCGCCGGGTCCCGGATCGCCCTGATGCATTCCGAAGTTTGGTCATGCCGGCCACGGTCTGGATCAACGTCCCAGCCGACGTCACCCCGATGCGTCACGACGGAACGGGAGGCCTGGATGCAGGAGGTGCGTCAGGTCGCGATGGTGTGGAGCGAATGCCCGGATCGGGTGAGCGGACGGGGTCGGTGGACATGGCGCAGGGACGCGTCGCGGTGGGGGTCGACGCGGTCAGCGCCGGGCGGGCAGCGGCTGCTCGGCTTTCCGGCTGAAGATGGCTCGCGACTACTGACGCCCCACCGGTCGCCTGCTGCGTCCGACGCCGCGTGGTCCATCCGGAAATCTGCCGATGTGGGCGAGACGCTCGCTGGAGGAGTATCGGCCCGGGGTGCCGCGAACCGGTGCCAGGCGGTGAGGAGGACGGCATGCGGGTGGAGGACCTCAGCGGGGACGACGCCACGGTGTACCGAGCCGTGGCCGAACTGGAGGACGACGTCGCTGCGCCGCACCTGCACGACATCGCCCGCCGCACCGGCTTGGAGCTGGAGCGAGCCCGATCTGCGGTCCACCGGCTGCTGCACACCGAGCCGAAGATCCTGCACGAGGTGCCCGACACCAGCCCGACCGACCTGGGGCCGGTCTACGAGCTGGCCCCACGCAGCTGAACCGGCGCGGCGGCCGCTGTCTGCTCCGTGCCTCACCTGGAGGGCGGCACCCCGCCGGAGGACTGTGGGAGCGCGGGGACGTAGAGACCCTCCCGCTCGGCGCGGATCGCCGCGAGCGTCCTCGTCGGTGCCCCGAGCTTCGCGCGGACGTGCTCCAGATGGGTGGCCACGGTCCGTGGGGCTACGACGAGGGTGCGAGCGATCTCCTGGTTGGAGCACCCGTCGACGAGGAGGCCCAGCACCTCCAGTTCCCGCGGGGTCAGCCCGTGCAGGTCGGTCGCCGGTGACAGCAGGGCCACCGCGGTCGGCCCCGGGGGCACGTCCTCGGGCGCCGCCAGGACGGAGACGCGCACGTGGCCGCCGGGGGCGTGGGAGCCGCCCACCGGCCAGAGGAACGACGAGTAGACGTTCCCGTCGCCGATCCGCTCCCACGCGGCGGCCAGGACGGGGGAGCGGGGGACCAGCAGCGCGTGCGCCTGCAGGCCGGGCAGCGCCTGGCAGCCGCCGTCCGCGCGGAGCACGACGCCGGCCGTGGCCCCCCGGACCAGGCGCGCGACGGCGAGCAGTGAACGCATCGGGTCGATGCCGTGCGCGAGCACCGGCGCGAGCCGCCCGAGCCGGCGGCGCGCGGCCGGCGACGGTGGCTGCCGGCTACCGGACAGCACTGCGAGATGGCCGACGTGCCGCCCTCCGGGCGCGAACAGGGCGACGCCCAGCCCTTCGTGGATCCCGGACGGGATCAGGCACTCGGCCCAGGTCAGGAGCTCCTCGGCCGGGTAGGGCAGGTCCGACGGGCCCAACGGTGGACGTGCCCGGTCGGTGCCGGTGACCTCGATGTCCCGCGCCACCTGCGGGCCGGAGAGGAACTCCACGGTCCGGACGTCCAGGTCGACGCTCACCAGGGAGTGGTAGCCGTGGCCCAGCGGATCGGCGAACGCCAAGAACGCACCGTCGAACGGAACGACCCGGCGGAGGCCCTCCAGCAGGGCCAGCGCGCGCTCGGACGTGGTGCCGACCGAGGCAGCGGTCTGCGCCAGCAGCAGTTCAGCTGCCCGGTGCAAGCGCATGTCTGTCCTCCGGGGAACTCGCCGTGAGCGGGGCCGAACCCAGCCACTACCGAGCTGCTGCTCGACCGGCCGGGGGAGGACACGACCAGGTAGTCCTACCGCGGGACGCGGTGTGACTACCGCGTGTGCCGTGACGTAGAACCACAGGTCTGTGAGTCCTGGCCTAACGCAGGCGTCGACTCCCCCGGCCGCTGACCGGCGGTAGCGTGCCCTGTGGACCTGCGCCAGCTCAGGTACTTCCTCACCGTGGCCGAGGAGCGGCGCTTCTCCGCGGCCGCGCGCCGGTTGCACATCGCCGCTCCGTCGCTCTCGCAGCAGATCCGTGCGCTGGAGCGGGACCTGCGCGTCACGCTCTTCGACCGCACTCCACGCGGAGCCGAGCTGACGCCTGCGGGGCGCCTCCTGGCAGAGCGGGCGCGTGTGATCCTGGCCGAGGTCGACCAGGCACGCCAGGACGTGCGATCCGCGGAGCCGGACCGTCGGGAGCAGCTGACCTTGCGGGTCTGCACCATGGCGGAGCGAGTCCTCGACGGCCCGCTGCGAACGCTGGGACTCGCCATCCCGGGCGTCGAGGTGTCCGTGACGTCCAGCCCGGGGGACGACGCCGTCGAGGCGGTCCGGCAGGCGCGGGCCGACGCAGCGGTCGTCTGGAGCCGGCCGCAGGAGCACCGTGACCTCGACGGTGTCGTCCTCGGCTCGGTGCTGTTCGGCATCGTCCTGCCGCAGGGGCACCCGCTCGCCGACCGGGCGGAGGTCCCGGTCGCCGGTCTCGACCACGAATCCGCGGTGATGTTCCCGTGGTCGCCCTTCGCCGGCATCTGGCAGCGCACCGTGGACCACCTGCTGCCGAGGGGAGCGCAGCCGGGGCAGGTCGTCGTCGAGCCGGACCTGATCAACAGCCCGGAGGCGATGCTGCGGGCGGTCGCAGCGGGGTCCGGCGTCGCCCCGGGCATCCTCGGGGTCGCCGACCAGATGGACGTGAGCGGGATCGTCGTCCTGCCGCTCGATCCTCCCTTGCTCCTCGACCTGGAGGTCGTCTGGCGCAGACCGGCCCGCCCCGCCGTCCGCAGCCTCGTCGACTTCCTCGTCGCGGCGGTCGACGCCCCAGAGGTCCTCGTCTCCGCTCCCCGTCGTCGCCCCGGGGCTGGGGGCGGTCAGGGCTTCAGGACCACCTTCTCGCAGCCGTCCGCCTTGTTCTTGAAGATGTGGTAGCCGTGCGGGGCCTCGGCCAGGGGCAGCCGGTGGGTGATCACCCGAGTCGGGTCGATCTCGCCTCGCTCGATCCGGTCCAGCAGCGGGCCCATGTACCGCTGCACGTGGCACTGGCCGGTGCGCAGGGTGAGTGACCGGTTCATCCAGGCGCCGGCCGGGAACTTGTCGATGAACCCGCCGTAGACGCCGATGACCGACACGATGCCGCCACTGCGGCAGGAGGTGATGGCCTGGCGCAGGGCGTGCGGCCGGTCGGTCTCCGACCGGACGGCCTGCTTGACCCGGTCGTAGAGGTCGACATGGGCGGCGCCGTGCGTGGCCTCCATGCCGACGGCGTCGATGCACTTGTCCGGGCCGCGGCCGCCGGTCAGCTCGAGCAGGGCGGAGCGGACGTCGGTGTCGGAGTAGTGGATGGTCTCGTAGCCCTGCGAGGCCGCCATCTCCAGCCGGTACGGGACGTCGTCGATCGCGATCACCTTCGCCGCACCCAGCACCCGTGCGCTGTCCATCGCGAACTGCCTGACCGGCCCGGCGCCCCACACGGCGACGACGTCGCCGTCGGCGATGTCACACATCTCGGCGCCCATGTAGCCGGTGGGCAGGATGTCGGAGAGGAAGAGCACCTGCTCGTCGGAGAGGTCGGACTCGATCTTCAGCGGGTTGACGTCGGCGAGCACCACGCGGGCGTACTCGGCCTGGCCACCGGCGAAGCCACCGGTGAGGTGTGAGTAGCCGTAGATGCCGGCGACCGGGTGGCCGAACATCTTCTCCGCCACACCGGCGTTGGGGTTGGTGTTCTCGCAGCAGGACCACAGCTCGTTCTGGCAGGCCGAGCACGCGCCACAGCCGATGGGGAAGGGGACGACGACGCGGTCACCGACCCGCAGCTTGTCCCGGTCGACCCCGGAGCCGACCTCGACAACCTCACCCATGAACTCGTGGCCCATGACGTCGCCCTTCTGCATCGTCGGCACGTAGCCGTCGAGCAGATGCAGGTCGGAGCCGCAGATCGCCGTCGAGGTGATCTTCACGATCGCGTCACGGCTGTTGAGGATGGCCGGGTCCGGGACGTCGGTGACCTCGACCTTGTTGGGACTGATTCAGCAGTTGGCCTTCACGCCATGACCTCCTTGGGCTCCTCGTCGGACAGCGGTCGGGCGGGGTGTTGCGGGAACTCCTGCCGGGCCTGCTTGCCCCGCGGTGCGCCGTCGCTGCGGATCACCTCGCCGACCTCGATCACCTGCTTGAACCGGCGCAGGTCGTCGTC
Source organism: Modestobacter marinus (assembly GCF_019799945.1). GTDB lineage: Bacteria > Actinomycetota > Actinomycetes > Mycobacteriales > Geodermatophilaceae > Modestobacter > Modestobacter marinus_B. The sequence continues at coordinate 10,024 of NZ_JABGCH010000049.1, read as the reverse complement.
GAGCTGCTGGGAGGGCTCCTCGCCGAAGTACTTCGCCGCGGCCTTGCCCAGCGCGCCGCCCGGCATCACGTAGCGGAGGGTCACGTACACCGCGGTGCCGCGCCGGCCCGGCGCGGGTTCGAAGCGCACCTCCCCGGAGTTGGGACGTCGGCACCGTCCAGCGAGCGCCAGGCGATGCGCTGCGCCGGGACGTCGTCGGTCGTCTCGGCGTCCCACTCGACTGACTGGCCGAACGGCGCGCTCGCCTTCCAGTGACTGCGGCGAGCGTCCGTCGCGCGCACCTCGTCGAGGTGCGCCATGAACGTGGGAAGCCGGTCGAGCTGCCGCCAGAAGGCGTACACCTCCTCCGGTGGTTTGGTGACGGTCGTGGCGGAGGTGAGTTCCATGGGTGTCGCGGGCCCCTTCCGGATCGTGCGAGTGACGGCTGCGTGGACGTCGACGGCGGTGATGACGAGACCCGCCATGGTGAGGACACTGCGGCTCATGCCACGCCCGTCGTGGTGGCGCAGGGCCCTGCCCATCAGTGACATGTCCATGGCATCGCCGCACACTCGGCCCACAGCCACGCGGGGTGCGGGCGGCCCAGCAGGCCGGCTGCGGCGACCAGTTCCCGAACGCCGACGAGTTCGGTGACCGCGCGGTGCCGGGGGGCGTCACCGACGCCGAGGCTCCGTGCGAAGTCCGCCGGTCTGGTCACCCGTGGAACGCCGAGCGCAGGGCCGGCCAGGCCGAGCAGGCGAGTCAGCGGGTCGTGTCCAGGAACGAGTCAGGAGCCGGCCGACGGACAGGTGCTGTGGAGGCAGCGGTCATCGCACCCCTCCGGGAAGACGTTGTCGAAGGCAGCACATCCCGGAGCGTGGGCTCGCGCCATCGGCAGAATGGCCGATCTCGGCAGGGCGCCGGTCAGGCCGTCGTCGTCATACGTGGTCGACGATGTTGCTGTCGTCTTCGGTCGGCGCCGGCCGCCGCGCAAGGTGAGGGCCCGCCTTGCTCCTGACCCGTTTCCGATGGCCTCCATCGGGGCGTCCGCTGCCCTGCCAGCCGGCCGTGTCGCCGCGCGGTCCCGGGACGACCTCTTCGCGGGGCGGCCTTCGGAGCCGGTATCGGCATGTCTGCCGATATCCAGGCGCCCGTCCCGGGCGTGCGATCAGGGCCCCGACCCGAGCCCGGAGCCGTGGGAATCCGCCCTGAGGAGACAGCGATGAAGGCAGTGGTCTACGAGGCGCCGCGGCAGGTCAGCGTCAAGGACGTACCGGACGCACGGATCGAGCGGCCGACCGACGTCTTGGTGCGGATCACTTCCGCGAACATCTGCGGTTCGGACCTGCACATGTACGAGGGCCGGACCGACTTCGAGCCCGGGCGCTGGTTCGGGCACGAGAACCTGGGCCAGGTCATCGAGGTCGGCGACGGGGTCGACAAGGTCCGGGTGGGCGACTGGGTGGTCCTGCCGTTCAACATCGCCTGCGGGCACTGCAAGAACTGCGAGCGCCAGCTCACGAACTACTGCCTGACCGCGCAGCCGAAGCAGGACTGGGCGGGCGCGGCGTACGGCTTCGCCGACATGGGCCCGTACGCCGGGGGACAGGCCGAGCTGCTGCGCGTGCCCTGGGGCGACTTCAACTGCCTGCGGCTGGGGGAGGACGCCGAGGAGCGGCAGACCGACTACGTGATGCTCGCCGACATCTTCCCGACCGGCTACCACGCCACGGAGATGGCCGGCGTCAAGCCCGGCGACCAGACCGTCATCTACGGTGCCGGCCCGGTCGGCCTGATGGCGGCGCTCTCGGCGACCATCCGCGGGGCGAGCAAGGTGATGGTCGTCGACCGGCAGCCCGACCGGCTGAAGCTGGCCGAGTCGATCGGGGCGATCGCCATCGACGACTCGAAGGTCGACCCCGTGCAGGCCGTCCTCGACCAGACGATGGGGCTGGGCGCGGACAACGGCTGCGAGTGCGTCGGCTACCAGGCGCACGAGCCCGACGGCCAGGAGCAGGCCAACCTCACGATGAACCGGCTGGTCGCCTCCGTGCGCTTCACCGGGACGATCGGTGTCGTGGGGGTGTTCATCCCCCAGGACCCCGGGGCCAGCGACGAGCTGGCCAAGCAGGGCAAGCTCGCCTTCGACTTCGGCATGTTCTGGTTCAAGGGCCAGAAGCTGGGCAGCGGGCAGGCGCCGGTCAAGAAGTACAACCGGCAGCTGCGCGACCTGATCGCCGGGGGCAAGGCCGAGCCGTCGTTCATCGTCAGCCACGAACTGCCGCTGGACCGCGCGCCGGAGGCCTACGAGCACTTCGACAAGCGGGACGACGGCTGGACCAAGGTCGTGCTGCATCCCGACGGCGCGGGCAAGGCCTGAGATGGCCGGAGAGCTGAATGGTCGGCGCGTCGCGATCCTGGCCACCGACGGCGTGGAGCGGGTGGAGCTGGAGCAGCCACGCCAGGCCCTGGAGGACGCCGGTGCCCGCACCGACGTCGTCTCGATCAAGAGCGGCGAGATCCTGGCGCGCAACCAGGACCTCGAGGATGCCGGGACCTTCGGCGTCGACCGTCTCGTCGGGGCCGCCTCCATCGACGACTACGACGCGCTGCTGCTGCCCGGGGGGACGGTGAACCCGGACAAGCTGCGGATGGAGCCGGCCGCCGTGGCCTTCGTCCGCGACTTCGTCCAGTCCGGCAAGCCGGTCGCCTCGATCTGCCACGGCCCGTGGAACTTCGTCGAGGCAGACGTCGCCCGCGGCCGCCGGCTGACCTCGTGGCCGAGCGTCCGCACCGACCTGCGCAACGCCGGGGCGGAGGTGGTCGACGAGGAGGTCGTCACCGACGGCAACATCACGACGAGCCGGTCGCCGGACGACCTGCCGGCCTTCTGCGCGCGCATCGTGCAGGAGTTCGCCCGCGCCTCGCAGTCCGCCGCTGTGGGCGGAGGCTCGTGACGAGCGCGCTGGGGAGCGTGGCGTCGCTGGCCGCCCGGGCGGGCGGCACCGTCGTCCGCCAGGTCCGCTCGGTCCTCGAGCACGGCAACGGCCCAGGTGCGGCGAGCGCTCCGGCGTCCGGGTGGTTGGTGGTCAGCATCTACCGCGAGCCGACGGAGATCGACGCCACCTCGCTGCCGGCGCCGCTGGCCGCGTACGGCGACCGCATCGAGACGCGGATCCGCCCGGCGCCGGGCGGCAAGGGCAGCGAGCTGGCCGCCCGGCTGATCCAGCGCGACTCGGGAAGCGCCCCAGGTCCGGCGCGGCTGACGGGCAGCGATCCGCAGGGCGACCTGCGGTCCGCGTTGCGCAAGGCCAAGCAACTGATCGAGGTGGGCGAGGTGCTGGCGGTCGACCCCACCCCGCACGGCAAGCGGAACGCCACGCCGGCCGGCGCTGCGCTGGAGGCGGCCACGAAGCGGGCGCCCAAGGGGGGAGTGCTGTGAAGGCGGTGACCTGGCGGGGCGTCAACGAGGTCGGGGTGGAGGACGTCCCGGAGCCGACGATCCTCAACGACCACGACATCATCCTCGAGGTCGGCCTGTCGGTGACGTGCGGCTCGGACCTGCACCTGCTGGGCGGCTACATCCCCGCGATGCGCGCTGGTGACGTGCTCGGCCACGAGTTCATGGGCACGGTCGCCGAGGTCGGCAAGAACGTCACGAAGCACCGGGTCGGAGACCGGGTGGTGGTGGTCTCCTTCACCAGTTGCGGGCAGTGCTGGTACTGCAAGCAGGAGTTGTGGTCCTTGTGCGACAACGGCAACCCCAACCCGGGGATCACCGAGGCGCTGTGGGGTCAGGCGATCGGCGGCTGCTACGGGTACTCCCACGCGCTCGGCGGCTACGCGGGCAGTCACGCCCCCTACATGCGGGTGCCCTACGCCGACCAGGGTGCCTTCGCGATCCCGGACGGCGTCTCCGACGAGCGTGCCCTGTTCGCCTCCGACGCCGCACCCACCGGCTGGACCGGGGCGCACCAGGCCGAGGTGAAGGCCGGTGACGTGGTCGCGGTGTGGGGCGCCGGCGGCGTTGGGCAGATGGCCGCGCGCAAGGCGATGCTCATGGGCGCCGAGCGGGTCGTCGTCATCGACCGGTTCGACAACCGGCTGCAGCAGGTGCGGCAGCACATCGGTGCGGAGACCCTCGACTACGAGGAGGTCGACGTCCCCGCCGAGCTGCGGGAGATGTCCGGGGGGCGCGGACCGGACGTGTGCATCGAGGCGGTGGGCATGGAGGCGCACAGCAACGGCCCGCAGTACCTCTACGACCAGGTCAAACAGCAGTTGCGGCTGCAGTCGGACCGGCCGACCGCCCTCCGGGAGGCCATCTACGCCTGCCGCAAGGGCGGCACGGTGTTCGCCCTCGGCGTGTTCGGCGGCCTGGTGGACAAGTTCCCGATGGGGGCGGTGATGAACAAGGCGCTGACGCTGCGCGGCGCCCAGCAGCACGGGCACCGCTACATCCCGGAGATCCTCGACCTGATGAGCCGGGACGAGGTGAAGACCGAGCACCTCGCGACCCACGTGATGTCGCTCGACGACGGGCCGAAGGGCTACCGGATGTTCAAGGACAAGGAGGACGGGTGCGTGCGCGCCGTTTTCCGTCCGGGTACGTGAGGCGCCGACCGCCAGACGCCCCGACACCGCCCCGGCGCCAGGGTGGGCGGTGGAGCAGCGCGGGCCCCGCACCTGTCCGGTGCGGGGCCCGCGGGTGACCGTCGCCCGTGACAGGACGTCGGTCGCCGCGACCCCGCGGCCGACGATCCTGTCGTGGCGCCGGCTGCTGATCTGTCTCGGTGGCGGTCTGCTCGCGGCCGGGCTGACCTGGGTCGCCGGTGTCCCCGAGATCGCGGTGCTGGCCGGGTGGGCCGTCGCTGCCGGTGGCCTGCTGCTGTGGGTGTGGCGGATCAGCTGGCCGCGCGACTCGCACGGGACCAAACGGCTGGCCGAGGAGGAGGGGCAGACCCGGGTCACGGACACGGTCGTGCTGTGCGCGGCGGTGGCCAGCCTCGCCGCCGTCGTGGAGGGGCTCGTCCGGTCCGGCTCGAGGGACGCCGTCGGCGTCGCCACCGTGGTACTCGGCGTCCTCGTGGTGATCCTCTCCTGGGCGCTGGTCAACACGGTCTTCGCTCTCAAGTACGCGCGCCGGTACTACTCCGGCGGGGACGGCGGCATCGACTTCGGCCAGCGGGAACCGCCTGCCTACAGCGATTTCGCCTACGTCGCGTTCACCGTGGGGATGAGCTTCGCGGTACCGGACACCCAGGTCGCGGACACGTCGATCCGCAAGGTCGCCCTCGGGCATGCTCTGTTGTCGTACCTGTTCGGGACGGTCGTCATCGCAGTGGCCGTCAACCTCGTCACCAACCTGGGGCAGCAGGGGTGACGGGTCGAGCCCGCTACCCCGCGTTGCGCGCGCCGGGCCGCACGCCGTTGCTCGGAATGCCCCAGTCCAGGCGCACCGCGGTGGTGACGTCCACCCCGGACCCGATTCCCTCGGCATCGGGCGTGAGCGCGGCGGCGATGTCCTCCTCGTCCTCGTAGGTCCGGTGGACGGCGGCGGTCAGCAACCGCAGCTGGCGGTCGAGGGGGGCCTGCCGGTCGGGTGCGGCGACGTCCTTGAGGTCCTCCAGCGCCGCGCACAGCCGGCGGGTCACCTGCGGCGAGGCCGCACCGGCCAGCCGGATCTCGTCGAAGGCGAGCCGCACGTAGCCGTCCCAGGACAGCGTGCGCTCGACCAGCCGGACCACCCCGTCCTCGTCCCGGTGCTCGCCTGGGGGGAGCGGGCGCACGGCGAGCTGGCGCAACAGGTCGTGCAGCCGGTGCAGCGCCTGCAGTGTCGTCGTCGGGTCGTCGAACGGCTGAGCGATCGACCGCTCCGCGACGTCGACCAGTTTCCGCAGTCCGTAGGAGGCGTCCTCCGTGTGCACGCGCTCAGGGCCCACGAGGACCAGCTTCGCGATCTCCTCGGCCCGCAGCCGCACGGCCGGCCCTGCGACGTCCCCCGCCCGCCGGGGGCCGGGGTGCACACGGAACAGCGGTGCCCCACCCGACACGAAGTCGCCGACGACGGGCACCAGTTCGAGGACGCAGTCGGCGCGGCGCGCGGCGGCGACCAGCCCGGGGCGATCGACCCGGACGACGCTGCCCGGCTCCTGCGCGGGGAGCACATCGGGGTCGGCATCGGGGCCGGTCGCCGGTGGGGGCGCTGCCGGGAAGGACGACGCGATCAGGTCCCGGGTGCGATCGCCGACCAGGTCGATCAGGCCCGTCGCCCGCATGGTCTGCCCGGAGTGGTGGACGAACAGGATCAGCGTCACGAGGCTGGCGACCATCAGCAGGTGGGTCAGCAGCACCGACACGCCGGGAACGGTGCCGGTGTCCGAACCGCGGATCTCCCGGAGGGTGAGCACGGCGACGACGAACGTCGCCCCGAACAGGCCGATCGCCAGCTGGCTGAACCGGTCGGACAGGAGTGCGGCCACGATCCGCGGGGAGAACTGACCCATCGCCAGCTGGACCACCACCAGCGTCACGGTGAGCACGAGGCTGGTCAGCGAGAGCATCCCGGTGGCAAACACCGACAGGGTCGTCTGCGCGTCGCTGGGCGTTCCGGTCACGCTCTGCGGGACCAGGGTGTAGCCCGACCGGCGGTCGAGCCAGAGCGCGGCGAGGGCGATCAGCACGCCGGCCAGGACGCACAGCAGGGGGACCAGCCACAGGCTGGTCCGTACGGCGTGCATGAAGCGGTTGGGACGCATCGGGCCCTCCGGGCTCGGACCGGCGAACCGGCCGGTGTGATCGGGAGGGCGTGTTCTCCGCCGTGGCCGGTCGCCAACGAGGGACCGGCCCGTCCATCTCACCCCGCGCCCGGGGCCGTGTCGAACCGACGGCGGACGACGCTCGCTGACGTCTGACAGACACTGACCGGCTCATGAGTCGTACTACCGACCGGTGCCCGTGGTTGCAGTTGTGGTTGCAGTTGGACTCATCACACGTTCGTTCGGGCTCGTCCGCGAAGATCCGCTGAACCGCCAAGGCGCAGCTCAGAGCCATCATCCGCACGGCGGTGCACATCTGCGAACGTGATCATGACGGCCTGGCAGTGGGGGTCAGGGTTCGAGTCCCCTCAGCTCCACCCCGACGACGAAGGCCGTCCTCCCACCAGGGAGGACGGCCTTCGTCGTTCTCGGTGCCAACCTGGTGGCCACGGGAGCAGTTGTGGTGCCGGGTCAGTCCCCACAGGGCCTTGCCCATGCGCTCGGCGGCGTCGCGGCCGAGGGCCGGCATGGCGTGGCTGTAGGTGACGTAGGTGTCCGCATCGGTGCGTGGCCGAGCACCTACATGACGACCCCGGGGGGTGCACGCCTTCGGACAGCAGGAGGGTGGCCGCGGTGTGTCGGCCGTCGTGCAGCCGCACGTGCCGGACGCCGGCGGATCTGAGCAGCCGGGTCCAGTCGTCGTGGTCGGTCGATGGGGCTCGCCGCCGAGGCTGCGTGGCGGACTCGACCGACTGCGCCGGATCTGCTCTCCGGTCCTCGCGCGACGACATACTCGCCCGCCTTGGCTGCAGGCTGGTTGCTCGGCGCCGGGTCCCGGATCACCCTGATGCATTCCGAGGTCTGCTCATGCCGGCCACCGTCCGCATCAACGTCCCAGCCGACGTCACCCCCATCCGTCACGACGGAACGCGGATCCTGGATGCAGCAGGTGTGTCGGCCTTGACCTTGTGCATCTCCAGTGCCGGGGCAGGCTCGGTCACTGGCCGCATAGCCGGTCGCCGGTCGCTTGAGCGGGAGTCCCCCCGAGATCCCGTTGTGCGAGACAGGGTGTTAATCGAGGCGGAGAGCGCGCCTAGGACGATCACGCCCGCCGTAGGGCGACGAAGTTGTGCCCCCGCCAGCGAGGGCGACGAAGTGGTTACCGACTCAGGCTGTCCGTCGGGGCGAGTGCTCGGTCAACACCGCGGGGGGAGGGGGCAAGATCCGACCATCGCAGCGGAAGAGTCCGATACCTATTGAGTTCGTCCCACTGGCACGGCAGCCGCTCGTTTCGTCGACGCCTGGCCGCGGCCCGCCTCACGACCGCGGCTGACGTTTCACGATGCCCGCCCAGCTCAGAGGGTATCGAGCCGTTCATCCAATTCCGCATAACGAGTAACCGAGGGCTCGTCGATTATGTCGCCTCGCGCAACGACCATTCGCGGATTCGTGAAGGCCCGGAACCCGTCGATCGGATTCACGTTGAGCACGACCAGGTCGGCATCCTTTCCAGTCTCGACCGAACCGGTGATGTCGTCCAGGCCGAGAATCCTCGCGTTAGTTTGAGTCGCGGAGTTCAGTGCTTGGGCTGGAGTTAACCCGCCGTAACGGACGAGGAGGTCCATTTCCCGCCACGAGTCGTAGTGTGTCACATAAGTCAGTGCCGAGTCGGTGCCCATGCCGATCGTGATCCCGTGCCGCCGAGCGTCCTCGATCCCTCGCATCATCTCTTCGAAGACCATTGCCGCGTTGGCTCTAGCGACGTCACTGGCGCCCGTGATCGATTGGTCGAACTTCAGGAGCGGCAGACATACCAGGATTGTCGGAATGAGTGCCGAGGAACCGCTCAGCGAACGCGGATTGTCAAGGAATAAGTCGATCACCTCTGCATTCATCGCCGCACCATGTTCGATGGTGTCAACTCCCGCACGGAGCGATGCACGAATGCCGGCCGTGCTCTGCGCGTGAGCGGCTACGCGGATACCGGCGTTGTGGGCCTCTTCACAGATCGCCGCCATCTCCTCCTCGGTCATCTCCGGGCGCCCGGCGTAACCGATCGCGCGAGCGTCCGTGACACCCGCGGTAGCCGAAATCTTGATCGCCTTGACTCCTCGTTGCACGTTGGTACGGGCATTTCGGCGAGCTTCCCAGGGAGAATCGCTGGTGAGTGCGATCTGCGGCGCTCCATGCCCTCCGGTGATCGCGAGCAGCGGTCCTGAGGCGAGCACCCGCGGGCCGCGGTATTCGCCTCGCTCGATTTCGTCTGCAACCTCGACAACCTCGTAGGCTACGTCGCCGACGCTGCGAAGCGTAGTGACTCCTGAATGCAACTGGGTCAGCACATTGGCCTTTGTGCGCTTCTTGAACAGTCGCCGTCCGACAGGACCGCGTCCGAGCTTCGCGACAATCCCCGCCGTGGACTCTCTCAGGAGGATTTTCGGGACCGGCAGGCCGTTGGAGAACAGGTGAGTGTGTGCGTTGATCAAACCAGGAACGACGAAGCGCCCAGTCAAGTCCAGAACTTTATAGCCGACTGGCGCAACGGTATCCGCCGACGGCCCGACTTGTTCGATCTTCCCGTTCGCTCCCACGACAACGGTTCTACCGGGCAGCACGGTACCGTCTGGATCACCTGTCACAATCGTGACGTCGGACAAGGCAAACGGTTCCGGCACGATCGGGCTCCTTGCCTCGGCGGTGTGCAATAGACAGTACCGGAGGGGCGGCCGCCAGCCCTACACCGACCTCGGCGCGGACTGGCTGGCCGGCCGCAACGATGAGGCGCACGCCCGCCGCCTGGTCGCCCAACTCGAAAGCCTCGGCCACACCGTGGTCCTCGACCCGGTCACCTGAGCAACTGCAGGCGCACTGGAGGACGGGCTTCGCCCGCGACTCCCGGGAACGACCATTGGCGGTGCAGGCCCTCACCTACATGCGCGACCACGGACGCGCACTCATCTCAGACCAGCTCAGCTTCGAAGCCATCTGCCATGTAGGCTCGGAACAAGTCCGTGGAACTGGCGGACCTTGCCGAGCAGCTCAAGGTAGGGAAGCGCTCCGCTACGGGCAGCGATTCAAGGCGAGCGTGCTCGCGAAACGGGCCTCAACCTCCTAGTGCTCCGTCGCGGTGGTCCTTGAGGTCATGCCGGAGCGGGTGGACCATTTCTCATGGCCGCGCATGTGCGGACGGTGAACGTTCCGGAGGCCGATCGGCGAGAGCTGGAGCGGCGGGTCCGGGACAGGGGCGCGCCGGCCCGGGAGGTGGAGCGGGCCCGGATCGTGCTGCT
>NZ_JABGCH010000048.1 GCF_019799945.1 Modestobacter marinus | reverse complement strand
CTGATGCCCATCGCCGCAGCTCAACCCCCGGATCCGGCGACCACGTCGACCTACCAACTGCGGAACCCGGGCATCAGCGAGGGCGGTTTGCACAACTGGGTCCGTCAAGACCGCATCGATCGAGGTGAGATCGCCGGCGTCACGACGAGTGAGAGCGCCGAGCTGCAGCGTGCTCGCAAGCGGATCCGCGAGCTGGAGCTGCAGGTGGACATCTTGACCAAGGCGTCGGAGTTCCTGGCCGAGGAGCGGCCGCACCCAAAAGGGTTCACCCGGTGATCGACAAGCTTGTCGACGCTGGGCTACCGGTCAAGGTCTGCTGCCGCGTGCTGGGCGTCAGCAGCCCCGGTTACTTCAACTACCGGAAGCGCCCCATCTCTCCGACCCAGATGCGCCGACAGTGGCTGACCGGGCTGATCCGAGAAGTCCACCTGACCTCGCGGGGCACCTACGGGTCCCGCCGGGTGCACGCCGAACTGACGATCGGAATGGACGTGCAAGTCAGCGAGCGGCTCGTCGCGGTCCTGATGAGCGGCGCCGGGATCTACGGGCTGCCAGGGCCCGCGCGGATCAAACGCGTGCGCGGCCTGGTCACCGCTGATGACCTGGTCAACCGCAAGTTCGCGCGGCAGCGCCCGAACGAGCTGTGGGTCATCGACATCACCGAGCACTCCACCCCTTGGTTTCCAGCGGTCGTCGCAACGGGCTGAGACGCGTCCATTAGAGCAGCGAGTCGTTGGCGGGGGTGTCCCAGTCCAGGGATCGCCGCGGTCGGGTGTTGAGCTCGTCAGCGACGGACTGGAGGGCGTCACGGTCGTGCACGCGCAGGTCGGTTCCTTTGACGAAGTACTGACGCAGCAGGCCGTTGGTGTTCTCGTTCGAGCCGCGCTGCCAGGGTGAACCGGCGTCGCAGAAGAACCCGGGTTCCGCAGTTGATGGGCAGTCGAGGTGGGTAGCCCCGGCGAGAGTGCTGGTCGAGGCGTCGTGGCGGTCGAGAGGGCGACGAATGTGTAGGCACACGTTTCGGGCGCTCAGGGCTTGCCTGTGCTGGGTATCGGCGGCCAGGGTGTAGGTGTGTACCTGCGGACGTCGTCGCGGCGGAACAGGGACGGCTCGACGGTGCGGTACCTGTCGATCGCGCACAACGAGCGCAGCCCGGGTGGGCCGTCGGTGGCCAAGGTGCTGCTGCCGCTGGGCCGGGAGGACCGCCTGGACGTCGCGGGTCTGCGCCGGCTGGTCGGCTCGATCAACCGCTACCTCGGCGAGGATCCGGGTACCGACGCCGGCGCCCAGGTCGGCGCGGAGCCCGGCGGCGGGCTGACGATCACCGGCTCCCGGCCGGTGGGCGGGGCGTGGCTGCTGGACGGGCTCTGGCAGCAGCTGGGCATCGGTACCGCGCTGCGCGAGGTCGTGGGTGAGCGGCGGTTCAGCACCGACATGGAGCGGGTGGTCTTCGCGCTGGTGGTGAACCGGGCGCTGGCCCCGGCCAGCAAGCTGGCCGCCGCGGAGTGGGCCAGCCGCGACGTGGCCATCCCGGGACTGGCCGGGATGGAGGAGGATCAGGCCTACCGGGCGATGGACCTGCTGGTCGAGGCCGACACCGACGCCCGGGTGCAGGAGGCGGTGTTCTTCGCCGTCGCGAACCTGCTCAACCTCGAGGTCGATCTGCTGTTCTTCGACACCACCAGCACCTACTTCGAGGCGACACCGAGGACCCGAGCGTTCCCGACGCCGAGGGCGACGGCGAGCAGGCGGGGACGGGGTTCCGCCGCTACGGGCACTCCAAGGACTCCCGCGGTGACCTGCCGCAGATCGTCATCGGGCTGGCCGTCACCCGCGAGGGCATCCCGGTCCGGGTCTGGTGCTGGCCGGGCAACACCAACGACCAGGCCGTGCTGCCGCAGGTCAAGGACGACCTGCGGGCCTGGCGGCTGGGCCGGGTGGTCACCGTGGTCGACCGCGGGTTCAGCTCCGCGGCGAACCTGGACTACCTGCGCCGGGCCGGCGGGCACTTCATCGCCGGCGAGCGGATGCGCGCCGGCACCCCACACGTGGAGGAAGTCCTCGCCCGCCAGGGCCGCTACCGGCAGGTCCGGGACAACCTGCGGGTCAAGGAAGTGCGCCTGGACTCCGCCCCGGACCTGCGCTGGGTGCTCTGCCACAACCCCGACGAGGCCGACCGACAGGCCGCGCAGCGCGAGGCCGCCCTGGCCCGGATCCGCGACGAGCTGGCCCGCATCGCCACGGCCCGCTCCCGGCTGGCCACCACCAAGCCCACCACCGCGGCCGCCGCCCGCCGCCGCGACGCCGAGCTGACCGCCCATACCCGCGCCGAGTGCGCGCTGCGCGACCACCCGGCGCTGGGCCGCTGGCTGCGCCAGACCTTCTCCGGGCGGCTGGTGCTCGACACCGCCAAGATCCGCGCCGAGGCCCGGCTGGACGGCAAGTACCTGCTGGTCACCTCCGACCCCGACCTGCCGGCCGAGGACGTCGCGCTGGGCTACAAGAACCTGCTCGAGGCCGAACGGGGCTTCCGCGACCTGAAGTCGACCCTGGAGCTGCGGCCGGTCTACCACCGCCTCGAGCCCCGCATCCGCGCCCACGTCCTGCTGTGCTGGCTGGCACTGCTGCTCATCCGGGTCGCCGAGCGGCGCACCGGCCAGACCTGGCCGAACCTGGCCCGCGAGCTCGGCCGGCTGCACGCCGTCACCCTCACCGGCCCGACCGGCACGGTCACCCAGACCACCGAGCTCAGCACCGCCCAACAGGGCATTCTTCGGGCCTGCGGGCTCACCCCACCGCCCCGAATCACCGCCCTACACCCCGCCTGACCTGCACCAACGCGGTTGGCAGCACTACCGGAACGTGTAGTCACACGCCCCGGACACCGGCCGACGCCCATCGCCGCAGCTCAACGGCCAGATTCGGCGACCACGTCGACCTACGAACTGCGGAACCCGGGTACAACGCGTGTGCGTCTTCGTGAGCAGTAGCGGCATCGTTTGCGTCGGCGACCGAGGGGTGGGCCAGGGCGGCGTCGACGAGTGCGCCAGCGATGCCACGCCGGCGGTGTCCCTGGAGGGCGAACACGACGTCCAACCAGACGTGGGTGACGGTGTCGGTCACGACCTGGCAAAGCACACCCTGGTCGGTGTCCCGGCGGCCAGGTGCAGGGAAAGCGGAAGGACATGGAACCAACGTGGCGAAGGGCTCTCGGCAGTTCCCGCTGCGCCAGTAGGACTCGCGCGACGGGAATGCATGCACGACGTCGACCCGGTCGGGGTGACCGGTGATCTCGTACGGGCCGAATCACGCAAGCATGGATCCGCTGGTCAGCAGGTCGCGGCCGGCGGCATTTGACGTTGGGGCCGCCTCACACGCCCGGCTCACAGGGGACGGCGCCGCGCGCCACTGCGTCGACGAGGCGCTGGTGGTCGTGCTCGGTTTGGTCGGCGTACACGCGGGCGAAGGCGCAAAGGGCGCGGTCGACCTTGTCAGACCTGCCCAGGTAGCCGGCGATCATCGAGGCGCCGCTGGTGCGCGCGTGGCCCTTGGCCAGCAGTTGGCCGCAGATCCCCGCGTAGTCGGCGAGAGCCCGGGGGTCGATCGCGTCCAGCGCGACGGTGCCCTTCATGTTGCGGAACTGGCGCACGTAGTACTGCCGTCCTCCCACAGTCGTCCAACCGAGCAGGGGGTCGCTCACGGTCTGCAATGCCTGCTGGTACTCCACCACCCGCTCGCCCTGGTGGGCGTGCCATGCGGAGTCGCCGTGAACGAACGGGGCGACGACGGAACGCCGAGCCTGCTTGAGCTGGAGGAACAGCACGTCCTCCGGGTCGGATCCCTCGCACAGCACGACGTACGCCCGCAGCCCCACGCTGCCCACGCCGACCACCTTGTGGGCGATGTCGACGATCGTGTAGCCGCCGAGGATCCGGCGCCAGTGCGGAGCGAGGGTCGCCAGGTAGCCGTCCAGGGCCTCGGCCAGCTCGTCCGCTTCGGCGGCGCCCACCCTGGTGATCAGCGGTGGCTCCTCGACGATGCGCCGGCGTCCCTCGTGCTGCTCGGTGAAGCGGGGGAGCGCCCGGTCGCTCGTCCGGGAACGTGCCTTCTTCGCGGCTCGGTGCAACTCCTGGCGCAGTGCCTGGTCGGAAGCTGCCGTCTGGAGCCGGTCGAGATCCAGACGCTGGAACGAGCGCGCGAGCAGCGGTTGGTCCGACAACTCCCAGAGCTGACTGCGGTAGGAGGCCACGCAGGAGATCGCGGCGTCGGCGCAGGAGTCCTCGCTCATGGCGTTCTGCCGTCCGGCGACCCAGACGCTCGCGACCAGGCGGCGCAGGTCCCACTCCCAGCTACCGGGGTGAGCCTCGTCGAAGTCGTTGAGATCGAGCACGAGCTCCCGCTCGGGGGAGCCGTAGAAGCCGATGTTGCCCACGTGCGCGTCACCGCAGATGATCGGGGTGATGCCGGTGGCCGGCAGCCGGGCGAAGTCCTCGGCCATCACCACGGCGGCGCCGCGCAGGAAACCGTACGGCGAGGCGACCATCCGCCCGATCCGTACCGGCACGAGCCAGCTGATCCGGCCTTCATGCGATTCCTCGAGCAGGTCCAGGACGTCCCGCCGGTCGGCCGAGGGGCTCCACTGCGACGAGGGGCTCCACTGCGACAGGGACGATCGCGGCACCTGCTGCCGCAAGCCGCGGCCGAGAGCGTACCGCTCCGCGCGGGGAGTGCTCCGAGTGCGCAAGGAGCCGTAGCCCTGGCGGTCGGCGGCGGCCAGCACAGTGGGGGCGGGGGCGTGCGGGCGGACGTCTGTCATGAGACCTCCCGGCGGGCTCCCGTGAGGAGCGGGCGAGCCACCCCATCCTGGCACGGTCGGCGGTGGCTGGGTGTTGCCCCAAGGATTTCGTCGGCGGGGATCGGGTGCCCACCGTCGAGAGGTGCGAGGGACCCGAGTCACGCACCGAATCAATCGCGTGACTGCGGTTGAGCAGCCGGAATATGCGACTTCGCTGGCACCAGTGCAGCCGAGATGCCGACGACCGTCCACCCAGTGATGCACACGGGTCATCAGCGTCCGGCCAGGTCGTCTTGCCAGATGGACAGGCCGTGCGGATGCGGGAGCCATTGCCCGTGCGCCTCGATGCGCAGCCGTTGTTCCATCGGTTCATCGCTGTCCCAGGCACTCCCTGGCCGCGCGCGTCACGGCCTCCGGCGTGAAGCCGAACTTGGTCAAGAGTTCCTTCAGCGGAGCGGAGGTGCCGAAAGTGTCCATGCCGACGACGGCACCGCGCGTGCCGACATAGCGGTGCCAGCCCAGCGTCGAGGCCTGTTCGACGGCGACTCTGGCCTCGACATCCGGTGGCAGCACGCTGTCGCGGTACTCCTGCGGCTGCTGGTCGAACAGCTCCCAGCAGGGCATGCTCACAACTCGGGCACGTACGCCCTCGGCGGTGAGCTGGTCGTAGGCACTGAGCGCCAGGTGCACCTCGCTCCCGGTCGCAAGGATGATGACCTCCGGTGGACCGCTCCTGGCGTCGGCGAGCACGTAGCCGCCGCGGGCGAGTCCGCTCGCCGGTGCGTGGATCGAGCGGTCGAGGGTCGGCAGCGCCTGGCGGGTCAGGACCAGTGCGGCGGGCTCGTGGCGCAGGCCCATGATGAGCCGCCATGCCTCCACGACCTCGTTCGCGTCGCACGGTCGGAGCACCAGGAGTCCTGGGATGGCCCGCAGGGACGCCACCTGCTCGACGGGCTGGTGGGTCGGCCCGTCCTCGCCGACGCCGATGGAGTCGTGGGTGAAGACGTGGACGACGGGGATCTCCATGAGCGAGGAGAGCCGGATCGCGCCCCGTGCGAAGTCGGAGAAGATCAGGAACGTCGACCAGAACGGGCGCACCTTCGACAGCGCCAGGCCGTTTGCGACGGCTGCGGCAGCGAACTCCCGCACGCCCAGGTGCAGGTTGCGCCCGCTGGGCTCGTCCGGGCCGAAGTCTCCGGCACCGTCGAAGACCAGGCGGGTCTTCGTCGACGGTGCTAGATCGGCCGAACCGCCCACGAGCCAGGGCACGTGCGGCGCGATCGCGTTGAGGACCTTGCCTGACGAGTCCCGGCTGGCCAGTCCCTTCTCGTCGGGTGCGAACTCCGGCAGTTCGGCGTCCCATCCGTCTGGCAGACGCCGGTGCTGCATCTGGTACAGCTGCTCGGCCAGTTCCGGGTACTCGCCGCGGTAGCGCTCGAACCTCGCCATCCACTCCTCCCGGGCGCGGTGGCCGCGGGCGCCGAGCCCGGCGGCGAGGTGCTCGTAGACCGCGTCGGGGACGTGGAACCGGGCGTCCTCGGGCCAGCCGTAGAACCGCTTGGTCGCGCGGACGTCGTCGTCGCCCAGCGGTTCCCCGTGGGCCGCCGCAGTGCCCTGCTTGCTGGACCCGTAGCCGATGTGGCTGTCCACGATGATCAGCGTGGGCCGGCGCGGCTCGGCTCGGAACGTGTCGAATGCACGTGCCAGCATGGTCAGGTCGTTGGCGTCCCCGACGCGGGTGACGTTCCAGCCGTATCCGATGAACCGGGTGGCGACGTCCTCGGTGAAGGCCAGCGCGGTGTCGCCCTCGATGCTGATGTGGTTGTTGTCGTAGATCCAGCACAGGTTGGACAGCCGCAGGTGCCCGGCGAGCGAGGCCGCCTCCGCGGCGACGCCCTCCATCAGGTCACCGTCACCGCAGAGGGCGTAGACGTCGTAGTCGAACAGGTCGTATCCGGGCCGGTTGAAGTAGGAGGCCTGCCAGCGGGCGGCGATGGCCATGCCGACTGCGGTCGCGGCTCCGGTGCCGAGTGGACCGGTGGTCGCTTCCACACCGGAGGTCCAGCGGTACTCCGGGTGCCCCGGGCACCTCGAGTTCAACTGCCGGAACCGCCGTAGGTCCTCCAACGGGACCGCCGGTTCGCCGAGGGTCTCGTAGGCGGGGTTGACCGCGGTGACCCGGCTCAGGTGCAGCAGCGCATACAGCAGGGTCGATGCGTGTCCGGCGGAGAGGACGAAGCGGTCCCGGTCGGGCCAGATCGGGTCGGCGGGGTCGAACCGCAGGAACTGCTGCCACAACGTGTAGGCGACCGGTGCCATCGCCATCGGCGTGCCCGGATGACCCGAGTTGGCGGCCTGCACGGCGTCCATGCACAGCGTGCGGATGGTCGTCACGGCAAGGTCGTCGAGGTCCTCCGCGTGGGTCGGCGCGGGGATCCCGTGGTCGGTCATGGTCATGGCCTGGTCTCCTGCTGGGGACGGTGGGCGTGCATGGCGGTGGTGACGGAGCCGAGCAGGTCGTCCCAGGATCCCTGGAACTTCCGGACGGCATCGGCTTCGAGGGCGGCCACGACGTCGTCGTAGCTGACCCCGACCGCGTCGAGGCCGTCGAGAATCTCCCGCGCCTGGGAGTAGCTGCCCCGGATGGTGTCGCCCCGGATCCGCCCGTGATCGGCCACCGCGTCGAGGGTGGCCTCCGGCATCGTGTTCACCACGTGCTCCGCGACGAGCTCCACCACGTAGCGGGTGTCGTCATAGGCGGGGTCCTTGACGCCGGTGGAGGCCCACAGCGGCCGCTGTGTCCTGGCGCCGGCGGCCTCGAGCTGCTGCCAGCGCGGTGAGCTGAAGGTCTCCTCGTACTGCTGGTAGGCCAGCCGGGCGTTGGCGATCGCGGCCTGACCGCGCAGCGCGGCCGCCTCGGGTGTTCCGAGCTTGTCCAGCCGGGTGTCGATCTCGGTGTCCACGCGACTGACGAAGAAGGACGCCACCGACTCGATCCGGGACAGGTCTCGTCCGGCGGCCAGGGCCTGCTCGAGGCCGTCGAGGTAGGCCTGCATCACCGCGGCGTAGCGCTCGAGGGAGAAGATCAGCGTGACGTTGACGCTGATCCCCTCGGCCAGGCAGCGGGTGATCGCGGTCAGCCCCTCCACGGTGGCCGGGATCTTGATGAACAGATTGGGCCGGTCGACCATCCACCACAGGAGCCGGGCCTCGGCGACGGTGCGGTCGGTGTCGTGGGCCAGGTGCGGGTCGACCTCGATGGAGACGCGGCCGTCGCGCCAGTCGCTGTGCTCGTAGACCGGTGCCAGCAGGTCGCACACGGCGCGGACGTCGTGGGTGGTGAGCAGCCGCACGGCCTCGGCGACGGGCAGGTCGAGGCCGGCCAGGTCGTGGAGTTGCTCGGCATAGACCTCGCTGCCGGCGATGGCCTTGTGGAAGATCGTCGGGTTGGTGGTGACACCGACGACGTGCTTGTCGCGGACCAGGGTCTTCAGCGAGCCGGACACCAGCCGGCCGCGGCTCATGTCATCGAGCCAGATCGCGACTCCCTCGTCGGAGAGCTGACGCAGTGGTGGGGTCATGGTGGTTCCTCCGGTCAGGCGGTGCTGGTGCTCAGCGTGGTCGGATTGGCGCAGTGGGCAAGGGGTTCTCCGCGCAGGTAGCGGCCGACGTCCCCGGCGACGATCCGGGCGGCCTTGGCGGCCGTCTCCTTGCTGGCTCCGGCCAGGTGCGGGGTCATGACGATGTTGGGAGTGCTCAGCAGCCGGGAGCCGGCGGGGATGGGTTCCTCGGGGAAGACGTCGAAGGCGGCTCCGAAGAGGTGGCCGGAGTCCAGCGCGTCACAGACCGCGTCGTAGTCCAGGAGCGCACCGCGCGCGCAGTTCACGATGACCGACCCGGCCGGCATGGCGGCGAGCTGCGCTGCACCGATCATGCCGGTGGTCTCCGGCGTCACCCGCGCGTGCAGCGTGACGATCCGTGACCGGGACAGCAGCTCATCGAGCCCGACCTGCTCGGCCGATGTCCCCAGCACCTCGGGGGTGACGTAGGGGTCGAACACGACGACCTCGGCGCCGAAACCGTGGAGCATGCGGGCGACCCGGCTGCCGATCGCCCCGTACCCGATGAGTCCGACGGTGCTGCCCTCCAGTTCGGGCCCCACGTTGTCGTACATGTAGTAGTCACCCCGCCAGACGCCGGAGGCGAGGTCGGCATGGGTCTGCGGGATGCGCCGGGTGGCGGCGAGGATCATGGCGAGGGTGTGTTCGGCGGTGGCCGTGGCGTTGCGGCCGGGGGCTGAGGTGACGGCCACCCCGTGCCGGGTGGCAGCCTCGATGTTGGCGTTGACCGGTCCGCCACGGCTGATGCAGAACAGCCGGAGCTCAGGGCAGGCATCGAGGATCTTCTGGGTCAGCGGCGCCATCTCCGTCACGCAGACCTCCACGCCGCGCAACGCGTCGATCATGGCCTCCTCGCTGCCGGAGGCCTCGCTGACCTCGGCGATCCGACCGAACGGCTCGACCGGCCACGGCAGGGTCAGCTCGGTGATGTCGAGGCCGTCCGGGATCTCGTGACGCAGGGCGTCGATGAGCAGGCGGTTGAGGACGAAGTGGTCGCCGGCGGCGAGCACACGGGTCATGGGGAGCTCCTTGTCGTTGTCGGAGAGCAGGAGACGGTGCGGTCGTGTCGTTCTCAGGTCGCGCGGTTGGGGATCCCGACGGGCGGCCCGGCAACCCGGAAACCCTCCGGCTCGATGGGGGTGTTGAACTCCAGGACCGAGGTCTGCCCGTCCTCGAGGCGCAGCTCGGTGAGCCCGCAGTTGCGCACGAACGGGAACAGTCGTCGGTACTCGGACAGGGGCACTCCGATCAGCCGGCAGAGCGCGAGTCGGATGGCGGTGGTATGGGCGACGACGAGGACGCGACCGTCGGGATGCTGGTCGGCGATGTCGTAGAGGCACGCCGTGAAGCGGTCGGCGGCCTTGACCGGGTCCTCGCCGTCGGGCAGGTGGTTGGCCACTGGGTCGGCGCGGAACGCGTCCAGGGCGTCCGGGAAGCGGTCCTTCATCTCGGCAGAGGTGAGGCCCTCGCCGGCGCCGAAGTCGAGTTCGCGGAGGCGTTCGTCGACGAGCAGCGGAGCGCCGGTGACCTCCGCGCACGCCGCCGCGGTCAGCTGGGCGCGGCTCAGTGTCGACGCCCAGACGGCCGACAGACGGGCGGTCCGGGCCCACGCTGCGAGCTGGGCGGCCTGCTCCAGACCGCGGGTGGTGAGCGCGATGTCGCTGATCCCGGCGTAGCGGTTCTCCGCGTGCCACACAGTCTCGCCGTGGCGGACGAGGACGAGATACGTCATCGGGCTGTCCTTTCTCTGGCATGGTCGGCGGCTTCCGGCTGCAGCCAGCCGCGTTCCTCGAGGTCGTCGACCAGGCGGACGTACGGGTCGTCGAACCGGCCGGCCGATCCGGCCCGGGGTTCGACCACGTCGCGGATCCGGACCATCTCGGCTGCGACGTCGGCGGCCTCGCGCCCGGGAGAGGCGGCAAGGACGGCCATCCCGAGGGCGGGCTCCGCGTTGTCGGGCAGGGTGACCGGACGACCGAGGACGTCCGCGCGGAGCTGACACCAGTAGGCGCTCTTCGTCGCGCCACCGGTGAGGACGAGGTCGCCGTCCAGGGGGGCGCCCAGGAGGTCGAGGTAGTCGAAGCAGAGCCGCTCGATGTAGGCGACTCCTTGCAGCACCGCCGCGAAGCGGTCCGCGTCGTCGGCGGGGGTCCCGACGACGAACCCCCGCGCCTGTGGCGCGACGAACGGGAAGCGCTCCCCGGTGGAGACGAGGGGATAGGCCAGTGCACTGGCCGGCTCGTGCCGGCTCGCCCGACGGTTCAGGTCATCCAGGTCTGCGCCGGGGAAGTCGCGGGAGATCGCCCCAGCACCGGTGCTCGAGGCGCCACCGGGGAGCCAGTCCCCGTTCGGCGCCTTGTGGGAGTAGACGACCCCCAGCGGGTCGCGGATCAGTTCACGGGTGACGCCTTTCAGGACCAGCGTCGTGCCGAGGACGGAGTTCCAGCTCCCGACGCTGAGCGCGCCGGCGCCGAGTTGGGCGGCGCAGCCGTCGGTGACCCCGGAGATGACCGGTGTTCCGGCCGGGATGCCGCTGGCCTCGGCCGCCGTGGGGCAGACCGTCCCGATCGGTGTCCCCGGGCGGACCAGCGCCGGGAGGACGGAGGCCGGCACACCCAGCGCGTCGAGCACCTGGTCGGGCCAGGACTCGTGGATCAGGTCGGCCCCCGTCTTGAGCGCGTTGCTGAGGTCGGTCGGCACATCACGGCCGACGAGGCGGCGGTTGATGAAGTCGTTCTGGTGCGCCAGGCGCGCGGTGGGGACCAGGTCGGGGTGTTCCCGGAGCAGCCACAGCAGCTTCGGCAGGGCCCACGCCGGCTGCATGCGCTGGTAGCCGAGGTCGCGCCAGACCGCGTCCCCGGCCTGGTTCACCCGCTCGACCTCACCGGCTGCCCGGGTGTCGTCGTACATGAGCCCCGCAGTCAGCGGCGTCCCCTGCTGGTCGACGAGCAGGACCGTCCCGGACGTGGCGTCCACCGCCACCCCGCGGACCTTGCCTGGCGCGACCCCCCGCAGCGCCTCCCGAGCGGCCGCGGTCGTGGCCTCCCACCACTGCGCCGGGTCTTGCTCGTGCCGCGGCCCCGCGCGTCGGCTCTCGAGCTTGTGGGTCCCGGTGCCGACGACAGCGCCGGCGCCGGTGACGGCCAGGGCTCGGACGCTCTGCGTGCCGAGGTCCAGGCCCACCCAGACGTCGTCGTGTGCAACTGCTGGACGGCTCATGACTTCGTCCTCCCGGGTCGGCGCACGCTGGTGGGGGTGTTCCCGCGTTCGGTGAGCTCGGCGGAGCCGCTCTCGAGGGTTCGCGCCGAGACGACCGGGATGGGGCCCGTCGCGGTGATGTCGACGGCGCGGTTGCGCATCGCCGCCAGCCTCGGCCAGGCTCCGGCGGTCGTCGCCCGAACGGCGAGGAAGTCCGCGAACAGTTCGGCGTAGAGACCGGCGCGGGTCGGATCCGGGTAGAACGTGTCGCGGGTCCGGACGTAGCGCGGGACGGCATCCTCCACCCGGACG
This sequence comes from Modestobacter marinus, assembly GCF_019799945.1. Classification (GTDB taxonomy): domain Bacteria; phylum Actinomycetota; class Actinomycetes; order Mycobacteriales; family Geodermatophilaceae; genus Modestobacter; species Modestobacter marinus_B. The sequence goes on along the minus strand of NZ_JABGCH010000048.1, from coordinate 7,667 downwards.
GCGCCGCCGGTCGCGACCTGACCGAGCAGGAACGCCCCCTTCGCCCCCACCTCCGTGTCGGCCGAACGCAGGACCGGGATGCCGGTCACGTCGGCGATGAGTTGGAGCCAGAACGGGCTGGCGGCGCCGCCGCCACACACCCGCAGCTCGGTCGGTCTGGCGCGGGATGCGGCCAGGCAGTCCAGGATGACCAGGGTCAGTCCCTCGAACACGGCGCGGGCCACGTGCTCGCGTCGGTGTTCGAACGACAGCCCCAGGAACGCCCCCCGGGCGAGCGGATCCAGGAAGGGGGCACGCTCGCCCGCCGGCGAGAAGTAGGGAAGGAAGGTGAGTCCTCCGGCTCCCGGGCGTGCTCGCGAGGCGAGCTCACCGAGCACCGCAGGATCGTCGAATCCCAGCAACTGGCAGGCCCACTGGATGACCTCGCCGCCGGCCAGCGTCGGGAACGCCCGGAGGTACCTCCCCGGGAGGCCCAGGGCCACGGTCAGCCCGGAGGCCTCCTCGCCGAGATCGACCTCATCGGTGACGACTTCGGTGCACAGCGTCGTGCCCAGGATGCTGCACGACTGCCCACTGTTCACCGCGCCGACGCCGATCGCGGTGGAGGCGATGTCGTAGGAGGACAGCACCACCGGTGTGGCGGCGGGAAGCCCCAACTGCACCGCGGCCGGTGCGGTGAGCCCCCCGGTGCGGCGGTCGTCGCTGCGGATCTCCGGCAGCAGCCGCTGTGCCCACTCCATGTCGTAGAGCCGGAGCAGCTCGGGGGAGTAGCGGCGGGAGCGGATGTCCATGAACGGCGCCGCCGCGTCGGACTCGTCGATGGCCAGGTGTCCGGTCATCTGGGCGAAGATCCAACCACCGCAGGTCAACGAGACCGCGGAACGTTCCAGCCGATGGGGTTCGTACTCCCGCAGCCAGGTGAGGATCGCGTTGGGCAGGCCGGACGAGGTCAGGGACCCGTTGATGCGGAATGCCCGGTCCAGGACCCCGGCTCGGGTCCACCGCTCGACGACCTCCGCGGCCCGACCGTCGTTCCAGAGGATCGCCGGTCCGGTCGGGGCGCCCCGGTGATCGACGAGCCAGCAGCCGTCGCCCTGGGCGGTGATGGCGACGTAGTCCACGTCGGCCTGCAGCTGATGGACCACTCCACGGACGCTGTACACGACGGCGTCCCACACCGAGACCATGTCCTGCTGAGCCCAGCCGGGCTGGGGGCGGGACACGGTCGTCGCCTGACGGACGACGACGACCTCGGTGCCCTCGTCGTCGTACCCGACGGCCTTGATCATCGTGGTGCCCGCGTCGACGCAGACGACAGCCATGAGACGTCTCCCTCCTCGATCCGATGGTCAGCGGCCGGCCGTGGCCAGGACCCGGCTGGCGCCGACCAGCCGGGCCAGGACGGCGGGCAGTCCGGTGAGGGTCGTGATGACGGCGTCCGGCTCGTCGAGCTGGTCCGCGGTCGGCGCCGGCGGCGCCTCGCCCCGCAACATCCACACGGTGCGCATGCCGATCGCGCGGGCAGGTCGGATGTCGGTGTCGAGGCGGTTGCCGACGTACACCGCCCGGGACGCCGGCACACCGGCCTGGTGCAGGGCGTGGCGGAAGATGCCGGGATCCGGCTTCTCCACCCCGACCTGCGAGGCGAGGGCCACGATGGAGAACAGGTCGGCGATGCCGTCCCGTGCCATCGCCGCCAGGACGTTCTCCCGGCTGTTGGCCACCAGGCCGAGCCGGTAGTGGGAGGCGAGGGCGGACAGAGTCGGCCGGACGTCGGCGTAGAGCGCGTCGGGTGGGTACTCCCAGTACCGCTCGGCCGCCTCGCTGAGCCGGGCCCGGTCCCCGCCGGCGAATCGGTCAGCCAGTGCCGTGCGCAGCGATCCGGCCCCGCGTGCCCGCTGGGCGTCGTAGGCGGCCCAGAACTGCTCGTCGGACACCGCCGGGTCGATCTCGTGCACGGCCAGCCGCAGCGCCTGCGCGTAGGCGTCGTCGTCGTAGATGGTCCCGCCGACGTCGAACAGGATCAGGTCCACGTCGTCGTCCTCGCGCGGCACCTCCACCGCGGGCGGGTGACCCAGCAGGCTCCCGCCCGCCTGCCCGGCCAGCGAGCTGATGGGGTGGCCGCCGGCGGCGCGGTCCGCGACGACAGTCGCCTCCACGTCCTCGGGCAGCTTCAGCTGCCACGCCAGCACAGCACTGACCAGGTAGAGCCCCGCGAAGATCCACATGACGCCGACGACGCCGAGCAGTCCGAGGAACAGGGTGACGACCAGGGGACCGAGGAACGCCGACATCCCGGCGCCGAAGTTCAACGCGGACATCGCCGCGCCCTTGTTCTCCGGTGCCAGCGACGGCATCAGCGCGGACAGCGGGACGAACGCGGCCAGCGTGGCGCCGTAGGCGGCGCCGACCAGCATCGCGATCGGCAGGTTCGGACCCACAGCGACCGGCACGTAGTAGAAGGCGAGGGTGGTGACCGCGCAGCCGATGCCGCCGAAGAAGGTGACGGTCTGCCGCCATCCGACCTTGTCCCCGATGATCCCGAACAGCAGGTTGAAGAAGATGTTGGTCAGGAAGACGACGCTGAGGAGTTGGAGCCACTCGCTGAGCGTGAAACCGATCTCGCGGGTGAAGAAGGTCGGCAGGAACACCAGGAAGCCGAACTGCGAGGCGGTGTTGATGGCCCGGACGACCGCGCCCATGCCGATCTTCGGCTGCCGCCACATGATCGTCAGGCTCGACGCGAGCGTGGCGAGGGGCTTCTGACCCTCCGGTGCGAGCCGCGCGTACCCGGTGCGTTCCTTGACCGCGACGAGGGCGAGCAGGCCACCCGCGATCACCAGCCCGAGGGCGATCCACAGCGTCCGGAGCTGGCCGATCTGCGGGATCGTCAGGCTCGCGAGGAAGGAACCGAGGGTGGGCAACCCGCCGGTGAAGGCGAACCAGAACCAGCCCACGGCCGACCCGAGCCGGTTCCGTGGGGTCGCAGCCGCGATCCACACGAGGAAGCCGTACGCGAACAGCGGATACCCGATCCCGCGCAGGCCGTAGGCGGCGAGCATGAGCGGGTAGCTCAAGCTCGGCAGCGCGACGGCGAGGAACAGCACCTGGAACACCACCCAGAGAGCGAGCCCGATCGCCATGACGCGCCGAGGTCCCCAGAGGTCGGACAGCGCACCGGAGGCCCAGGCAGCCACGCCGGCGGCGACCCCGTACACGGTGAAGAGCAGTCCGACCCGCCCCTGACTGACACCCTCGTCCAAGAGAAACGCGGCGAGATAGCCGGACTCGACCCCGTCACCGATCATGAAGATGAGCAGCCCGACGAAGCCCCACCGCAGGGCGCCGGGCATGCCGAGCCGGTCGGCCCACGTTCGTGAGCCCCCGTCAGTGACGGGCGGCGAACTGGAAGCAGTGACCACAGCAGGCATCGAGTCCTCCTTGTCGAAGCTCGGCCGACGTCCCGTTCGGTTCGGTGTTGGGGCGACCGAGATGTAAGCGACGCTGTGAGAAATGTGACGCCTGTAACATGGGAAGTCAACACTATGGAGTGAGAAGTTCTCGGAAAGACTTGCGATCAGCGTATGGAAGCTCACAGGCAGCGCATCGCGTCGAGGGAAGATTACGCAGCGTCAGCATGGCGGTGGGCAGGATGCCTAGATGGCCACGTGCTGTGTGTGGTGTGAGGACGCGGTGTTAGATTCTCTGCACTTCACACCACCCGATGTGGAGCTCGTTCCGCTTCCGCGCAGGGTTGCGCCCACCGACCGGGAGGTGCTGTGTCCGAGGACGAGGCCGTGGCGGCAAGCGGACTGGCGGACGGACTGGGGCTGGCCCCTCGCGACCGTCGGGAGCAGATCCGGCTGCGCGTTGTCGAGGAGGGGTTCGTACGGATCGAGGCCCTCGCGGAATCGTTCGGTGTGAGCCTCATGACCATCCACCGGGATCTCGATGAGCTCCAGACCCGGGGCTGGCTTCGCAAGGTCAGGGGCGGGGCCACGGCGCAGCCGTCGTCGGTCTACCACGGGGATGTGCGGCACCGAGCTCAGACGATGGTCAAGGCGAAGGAAGAAGTCGCCAGATGCGCGGTTGAGCTCGTCGAGCCGGGCCAATCGATCATGATCGACGAGAGCACGACGGGTCTGGCGGTCGCTCGGCTGCTGCCGGGCCGGGCTCCCCTCACCGTCATCACGAACTTCCTGGTGATCATCAACGAGCTCACCAGAGAGCCAGGGGTGGACCTCATCGCTCTCGGCGGGGCTTACTACCCGGCCTACGACGCGTTCCTCGGGCTGCGGACCGCGGACGCCATCCGCTCCCTCCGCGGGGATGTCCTCTTCATGTCCACAACGGCGGTCACCAACGGCTACTGCTACCACCAGTCCCAGGAGACTGTCGCCGTCAAGCGCGCCTTGATGGACTCCGTCGACCGCCGAGTGCTGCTCATCGACCACACGAAGTTCAGCATGAGTGGACTGCACCAGCTGGCGCCGCTGACCGCCTTCGATCTGGTGATCGTCGATTCCGAGACGTCGCCTGATGACCTCGCAGAAGTGAGGTCCCGCGGTGTACCGCTCCAGGTGGCCGGCGCTGCGCCTGCTTGAGACGTGAGGACCTTGGTCGAGGTGGGCGATGACCGCCGGGTCGGAGCCGGATTCTGACCCGCTTGGCCGGCCCCGCCCTCAGCTGACGCTGCCAACCCTTCGCGCACCCACCACCCCAGGACTTCCGCTCCCGCGGCACGCCCATGACCGGCTCAGGGCTCAGGGCTCAGGGTGTTGCATCTACCTTCTGAGCCCGGGCGCGAACGCGACGATCACCCTCAGGGTCCACCGGCACGTCCGCCCCCGGCATAGGACGCCAGGCTGCTGACCGGTTCGCCGCGCTGCTGAGGGGCTGACCAGCCGCACGAACCATCTCGGCGGTGCCAGGAGGCCGTGCCGGCCGCCGGCACGACGACGCCTGGATTTCTGACCTGCAGGAATACTGGGACGGTCCAGTGTCCGAGGAGGACTTGAACAACGATCTCACGCACGAGCTACGGCAGGTGGCTCCGGCTTGGGGGCAGCATCCGACCTGTCGCCGCGGGGAGGCCACGGGCCGCGTTTGACCACCATCTCGACCACCATTGTTCCTGCTCCGCGACAGGTCGCCGTCGTTCACGGGCGTTCCGTATACCGCTTGACCGGCGCGGATGCACAGCAGCGACCGACGGCGAATTGGCTTCGCACGTCTGGGGGACAGGAGGCCCACGCCGAGTCGGATCCAACGACGAGCAGAGCTCACCGTGGCGGTGCATCAAGCCGCCTCCGTGTGGTGCCGCGATGGTGGCCTAACCGCGTCGTTCAGGACGGTTCGCGGTAGGTCGCCAACGACCTTCCACCGTCTTGAGCTGGGCAAACGTACGCTGGTGGACCCCCTCGAACCCCTGGCAGCCGCCCTGGCAGTGTAGGGGGCGGGGGTTCGAGTCCCCTCAGCTACACCCGGAATTCCCCTGCGTTCGGTAGGGGCGCCTGCACCCTGCGCTCGGTCGCGGAGGCTCGCTAGCCGAAGCCGCGGACCGCAACCAGAACCGCAACGCGACTTGGACTCTTACGGACGGTCGCGTATGTCACCGGACGCCGCAGCCCTCGCCACCTGCGTAAATGGCACGCAGGCGAACGTCCATGGACGGGAAGAAGTTGTCTGGGGATCAAGGGGTCGCAGGTTCAAGTCCTGTCAGCCCGACACGCGAAAGCGCAGTTCAGGGGCCGTGTTCGGAGAAGTCCGGACCGGCCCCTGACTGGTTCACGGTGTCGCTTTGACCACCATTAGTCCACCCTCACCTGTCCGAGGCGGCCTCCCGGTGCAGCGTCCGGCTGAGGTAGGGGCCCGCGGCTACCGTCGTCGGGAACCGCCCACGGACTGACCGGGAACTCTGGCAGCATCTTCGACCAGGGCATACGCGACTGGCGCGCGTTGGCTGCCGGGATGACCCCCCCGTCCGCCTCAGGACCGCGGAAGCCCACGGAGCTGGATCTCGATCCCCAGCCCAAGCGCCCTTGACCCGACGTCAAACGATCCAGCCCAATTCCAGTGTCGGGCGGCGCGTGGTGCGGGCCCAAGGCAGGCGGTGTGTGCCTCTTGATCTTGCGTATCTCCAGTGCGAGGTCGTCCAGCTCTTGCGCCTCCTCGGAGAGGTCGCTGAACAGCCCGTCGAGCAGCGCACGGGTGACGAGGCTGTCGGGGGTTTGCAATGCCGGGTCTGCCACGGCCGTGCAGCGCGGCCGACTGGATCTTGGTGGAGGCGGTCATCGGCAGGTCGTCCACGACGCGCCAGTTCCCTGGCACCTGAAGGGCGGGAGCCTGTCGCGGCAGTGTCGCTGGAGGTCTCGCTGAGTCGAGGAACTCGGTCCCGGCGCCCCCGTCGACGAGGACGCCGGCGACCGCCGTTGTCGTCCGTCCGTTCCCAGGTCACCGACCCGGGCCTGGACGTCGAGATCGCCGACCACCTGGACTACGAGGCCGGTGATCCGGCCGGCAACGGATCGGGCAACTTCCGCACAGGGCACCGCAGGAGCACCTTGCACACCACCGCCGGCCCGGTGCAGCTGACCGTGCAGCGGGACGCATCGGCAGCCTTTCGGGCACGGGGCGGGAAACCGCGGCGACGTCGACCGATTGCTTGAGTTTTAGGACGCGATCAGCGACGTCTTGGCAGAGTGCTACGCCGAGCAGCACCCAGCCCTGCCGTCTTGGTCGCGCAGCGCGGCGACCGGCCGGGCGGGCGGGCTCATGTTCCTGCTTTCACCTCCACCTGGTTCTCAATTTCCGACATCAACTTGCCCCGCTCTGCATCTTCACTGACCTCGCTTACAGCTTGACGCGCTGCAGGACCCCGGGCGAAGTTGAGCGTGTAGGTGCCACCGCCAGGATTGCCGCTGAAGCTGGACACGACAGCGACATAGCCTCCGGCATCTGCGGCAGTGAAGACGAGGCGAGATAAGGGAAAGCCGCCTCCATCGTCATCAAAGAGGTCGATGGAGGCGTCAGGTCCAACCACCCTGATCGTCGTATCAACGCTGGTGTCAGATGTTTCCAGTCGAATTTGCTCCCCCGCCTGGGCGAAGAAGGAGTAGACGTCTGGCACGATCTGGTTGGTGAATACCAGGGTGGCTGTCACCGAGCCGGTAGTGTCGAAATTGATGTTCTTCATGTCGATCTCCTCCTGGCGATGCGCGAATGTGACGGTCTGGCGTACAAGCTGCCGTTGGCGACGCTAGAGCGTCGACATCACCGATGCATCACCAGGAAGTCACCGAGGCAGGGGCTGTTTCTCTTGTGTACTGGCTGTGTAGCGGATCACGGCTGACCGAGCTTGGCGGCGGCGCTGCAGCCGTGTCACCCGACCTTTGCGGTAGGTGTCTCCGAAGCCGCCTTGTGGGTCGGCGTCCTTGAGCGGCCCGCTTGGGGTCAGGTCTGTGTCCATGTGCTCGGTGTCGGGGGGCGGGTCGGTGCAGCGATCGCCGAGTCCCCCGCTTTGCGCGAGCGGCTGCTCGCCGTCATCCTCCGCCGTGCAGGGCTACTCAGACGCCGCTGCTCCTCGCCTTCGGGCAGGTAGCCGGCAGCGCTCACGGCATCGAGCACCTGCGGGACGAGCGTCCGGTTCCAGCTGGTCATGCCGTGGT
>NZ_JABGCH010000047.1 GCF_019799945.1 Modestobacter marinus | reverse complement strand
CCTCATCCAGAGCGTTCCGCCGGATCCGGTACGCGGCCTGGCGGATCCGCTCGATCCGCTCCCCCTGGTCGACCGTGCCCGCCGTGTGCGAGACGGCCGGGCTCGTTGGTGCGTTCATGCTGGTGATCTCCTTTGCTCGATTTCCGGTCAGACGAAGACGCTGAGAACGAGGACCGCGCCCAGGCCGACGAGGGACAACAGCCCCTGGGCGACCGTGTACACCTGGAAGGTGCCCCGTACGGAGAGGCCCAGCAGCGTCTTGAAGATCCAGAAGGTGTTGTCGGTGACGTGCCCGCCCAAGGCGGCCCCGGACGCGGCGGCCAGCCAGATCAGCACCGGGGAGAGGCCCAGGTCCGCGACGACCGGCGCCAGCAGGGCCGCGGCGGTGATGGCGGCCACGGACCCGGAGCCCTGGGCGAGGCGCAGCAGCGCCGCGACCAGCCAGGCCAGCACGAGCGGGAAGGCCGCGTTGGCGCTGAAGAGGCCGGCCACCAGGTCCCCGATGTTGGTCTCGGCGATGACCTGCCCGAGCGATCCCGCGACGCCGGTGAACAGGAGGATGACGCCGCTGGTCCCGGCGGCCCTCACGATCACCTCCTCGACGCCCGTCCGGCCCAGTGACGGCACGGCGAGAGCGGTGCCCAACAGCAGCCCGATGAGGAGGGCCACCACGGGATTGCCCAGGAAGCCGAGCACGGCGATCTCCGCGCCGGCCGCACTGCTGCTGGTGTCGGCCACGATGAGGAGCACCGGGATGAGCAGCGGGAGGAGGGCGACGAGCAGGGGCAGCTGTCTCCCTGGCCGCTTGACCGCTGCGCCGGCGGGGGCGGTGCCGCGCTGCGGGTCGTCCGTGACGGCCGTCGCTCCACCACCGCGATCGTGCTGCGGGGCATGCTGGTCGGTCGCGATGGCTGCCTGAGCACCGGAGGGGTCATCGGCGCCTGGTGGGAGGCCGTATCCGGCGATCTCACCGGTGTGCTCGGGGTCGGTCAGCGGGTCGTCGTCCTTCTTGTCATCCCAGGTGAAGCGCATGAGCAGGCTGTGCAGCAGGATGGAGACGACGATGACCACGATGCCGAAGGGGATCCCCCACAGGAGCATGGTGCCGAGCGGGATGTCCAGAGCGGCCGCGATGGCCAGCGCAGCTGCACCGGGCGGGACCATCAGCAGCGCCACCTCGAGGCCGATGGCCAAGGAACCGGCCAGTGGAGCGATGCTGAGTCCGGTGCGCAGGGCGATCGAGCGGGCCATGGGGCCCAGGATCACCAGCGCGACGTCGAAGTAGATCGCGGGAAAGACGACTCCCGAGGCCAAGCCGATGACGTAGGGGGACCGCTTGACCCCGAAGAGCCGCAGCATCCCGTCCACGACGCGGTGGAGCGTCCCCATGGCCGACAGCAGCGTCCCCAGCATCACGCCGAAGCCGATGATGAGGCCCACCTCGGCCATCAGGATGCCGAAGCCCTCCGTGACGGCCGTCGTCGTCCCCTCGTAACCGAGCCCTGCGGCGATGCCGAGATAGAGGGCGCCGATCACCAGCGAGATGACCGGGTTGATCTTCGCAAAGACGATGAGCCCGACGACGATGGCAACCGTGATCGCGGTGTGGAGCAGGAGCGCCGTGGTGCCTGCCATGTCAGTGTCCCTCCGAGTTGCCGGAGCTGATGAGGCCGCACGTCTCGATGGCGATCGCCTCGACCGCGCAGCCGGCGCCCACCTTCGGGCGAGCCCTCGGTCGCATGCCTCTCGGCGACTTCCTCGAGGTGAGGGCCCGGAGCGGCGGGTGACGCATGGTCATAGTGATCTCCGCGGGTCATGGGGAGTGAGGGTGGAGGACAACCGACTGACGTCCATAGGTTGACTGTCGACAGTCGACTGTTAGCCACAAGAGTGGAGGCGCACGTCACACGTGTCAAGGCTCACTTCGAGCAGCAGGGCGACTCTCCGACCGCGCGGGCGCGTGCCGCTGGCATCTGACGCATCCGGCAACAGCGGGGCGCGCGAGTGAAGCTGCAGGCGGCACGGCTGCTCCGCTCGCAGCCGGGCTCAGGCCGAGATCCCCAGCAGATGGCTGGTGTGATACAGGTCACGTCTGCACACCTGGTGAGGATCGCATCGATGCGGCTCGGGGTCGACCGCCTGGTGCGGCTCAGTCGGCGTTGCGAGCGTCCGCGAGCTGAACGCCTGCCGCCGCGGCGCCCGCGGTGTCGCCGGCTCGGGCGGCCCGCCGCCGGACCCGCAGTGGAGCCGCCCGACGGGAGTCCGTCCCTGCCCTCGGACGTACGTCGGTGACCGGCGGCCCCACCGGCCCGCGCTCGCGTCCGGTAGGGCCTCGTGCGTTCCGAGGGTGCCCGCGGCGCCCGGCGTCACGGCTCCGGCAGGAGGAACTCGCCGCTGGCGAACCACCAGCCGGCGTCGAGGACGAGCACCGCGCCGACCGCGAGCGCCGCAGCGGTCACGACGCGGCGGACGACCGGCTGCGCCCGTTCCCACCATGACCGGAACCGCTCGACGGCTCCCTCGTGGCTGCCGACGGCGATGGCCACCAGGAGCAGCGTCAGTGGGGCCTGACTGATCAGTGCCCACAGCAGGTGCGCGAGACCGACCGCGAGCACCTCCTGCCCCCGCCCGGCGAGCACGGTCAGCGCCACGAAGCTGGGGTCCAGCGCGGCGCTCAGCGCGAAGAGGGCACCGGCGCCGAGCAGGCCCGCGGTGCCCGCTGCGGTCCGGCGCGACCTGGGAGGCCGGACGCCGCGGCGCAGGAGGCGCACCAACCCCATGCCGCCAGGGCAACGCCGACGACGAGTTCCAGCACCGCACCACCGCGGCCAGTCGGCACCAGTCCCGACCAGTCGACGTCCGCGAGGGTGCTGCCGAGGGTGACGGACAGGATCGTCCCCAGCAGGGCTGTCCCCAGGAGGGCGACCGCACCGTAGAGCAGCACCGCCCGGTCGCGGGCACCGGCGGCGAGGGCCGCGACGGGAGGAACAGAGGTGGTCAAATGGTGGTCAAGTGCGCCCACTGACCTCGCCGCGGCGACAGGCCGGATGCCGCCCTCACACCGGGCGCGGACTGCTGTCGTCGGCCGGAGGCCACGCGGCCATGCTCTGTGGTCACCACCTGGCTCATTCCGGGCACGGGACGCGGGTCACAGGCATGGATCACACCATCGCCGTCCGGCCGCGCTGGGCACGGCGGGTCGGCTCCTGGTCGGCTGTGTGTGGATGGCTGCGGGGCTGCTGAAAGCTGTTCGACCCCGCGGCCGCGCTGCGCGCGGTGGGGGCTTACTAACCGCCGCCCGAGGCACTCGTCGCACCAGCGGCCGTCGGGCGCCGGACCCTGGAGTTCGGCATCGGGCCCGCCCTGGTGGCGGGGTTCGCCATCCGGCTGGCCGCGGTGTCGTCCGCCGTGCTGCTGACCGTGCTTCTCGCCGGGATGGTGTCGGCGTGGGTCGCAGGCTGCAGATCGACGGCGGGTGCTTCGGCAACGGCGGCGAGGTCTGGCCCGGGCAGACCTCGTACGCGGCGGAGGTGTTGCGGAACGCCGCGCTGCTCGCCGTGGCGCTCGTGCTGCGTCACGGCCGACCGTCGCGCCTCGTGAGGGGACGCCCCGGGCGGCCGAGCGATCGCCGAGATCGCGAGAGGACCGGCCTGCGCCCACCGCTGACCGCGGACCGGCCGGCGTGGCGACCGCCGTCCAGGCCGCCGCCACGCCGTGACGTTCCGTCCTCCGTCGCGCCCGGCACCGGTCAGCGCCGGTCGTCGGGGACCTGCAGCGCCGCGTCGGCGTGCACGAGGACGTCGTACACCACCGAGCCATCGAGGGTTTCCTCGTCCAGCAGCCGCGCGGCCAGCGCGTCCAGCGCAGTCCGGTGCCCGACGAGCAGTTCCGTGGCCCGTTCCTCGGCCTCCCGCAGCAGCCGGGCGACCTCCCGGTCCACCCGCCGCTGCGTGGCCTCCGCGTACGGCCGGTCGGTCGCCGTTCCGTCGAGGAAAGTGCCGCTCGGTAGTGGGTAGGCGACCGGCCCAAGTGCGGGAGACAGCCCGTACTCGCGGACCATGCGGGCGGCCAGCTGCGTCGCACCGGCCAGGTCGTCGGCGGCTCCGGTCGACCCCTCCCCCAGCACCAAAAGCTCCGCGGCGCGGCCGGCGACGCGGATGGCCAGCGAGTCGCGCAGGTAGCTCTCCGCGTACAGCCGCCGGTCGTCCTCGGGTAGCTGGTGCGTGGCGCCCAGCGCCATCCCGTTCGGCAGGATGGTGATTCTGGAGACCGGGTCCGCCGTCGGTGCCAGAGCCGCGACGAGGGCGTGCCCGCTCTCGTGGACCGCCACCGCGCGCCGCTCCTGCGGCAGCAGGGCGTTGCCCTCGTCCCGCCGGCCCAGGACCAGGCGGTCCAGAGCCTCATCAAAGTCGGCCGCCGTCAGCTCCTCCCGGTCAGCCCGGGCCGCGCGCAGGGCTGCCTCGTTCACCAGATTCGCGAGGTCGGCGCCGCTGAAGCCGGCCGAGGCGCGGGCCATCCGGCTCAGGCTCACGTCGGCGGCCATCCGTTTTCCCCTCGCGTGGACGGCCAGGATCCGCTGCCGATCGGCGCGGTTGGGCAGCGGCACCTGCACCTGCCGGTCAAATCGGCCGGGGCGCAGCAGCGCCGGGTCCAGCGCTTCGGGGCGGTTGGTGGCGGCGATGACCACGATGGAGCCATCCCCGGTGAACCCGTCCATCTCGGCGAGCAACTGGTTCAGCGTCTGCTCCCGCTCGTCGTTGGCGCCCGTCCCGGGCAGCGCGCGCCGGGCCCCCATGGCGTCGATCTCGTCGATGAAGACGATCGCCGGGGCGTTGCCCCGTGCCTCGGCGAACAGATCCCGCACCCGCGACGCGCCCAGCCCGACGAAGACCTCCACAAAGCTGCTGCCGGTCACCGCGAAGAACGGCACGCTGGCCTCCCCGGCGACCGCACGCGCCACCAGCGTCTTGCCCGTGCCGGGCGGCCCGACGAGGAGCAGTCCGCGCGGACCCTGGGCACCCGCCAGCCGGTAGCGGGCCGGGTGCTGCAGGAAGTCCACGACCTCCCGGACCTCCTGCTTGACCCCCTCGTAGCCGGCGACGTCGCCGAAGCGGGTCGCCGGCCGCTCGGCGTCGGTGACCCTGGCCTTGCTGCGGAACAGGCTCCCGAGCCCACCGGCACCGGAGCCGAGGCTGCGCCGGGCGGAGCGGCTGATCCACCAGAAGAACCCGACGAAGACCACCACCGGCAGCAGGGAGACGGCCAACTGGCCGAGCGTGTTGCTCTGCGAGAACGCCGACACGTGCACGCCTGCCGCCTCGAGCTTGGCGGCCAGGTCGTCGGTGGTCAGCGCCCACGGCGGCGCCTGCACTGTGAACTCCTTGCCGCTGGCGAGCGTCCCGACCAGCTGGCCGGCACTACCCACCGCGACGCTGGCCACCTCGTGCTTGTCGACGTCGGACAAGAAGGCGCTGTAGGTGAGCGCCCGCCCTCCGCCCGACCCGATGACGCCCGTGACCAAGAACCAGCCGAGCATGAAGACCGCGGCCACCAGCCATGCCCACGTCGGCGGTCGGCCGCGTACGGGGGTCGGGCTCGGGCGCCGATCCGGCTGCGGCGTGGCCGGACGCGACGTGCTCCCGACCGCGCGATGCCGGAGTTGGATGGCGAAGGACATGGCGTGCTCCCGGGGGTCTTGGTCGGTTCTCCGGCCCACGGTGGTGCGCGCGCCATGAGAGGCCGATGAGGGCCGGAGACAAGTCAGGCGGGGTCCGGTCCCGGCCGCTCCGGCCTGCGACTGTGGCGATGCCCCGCATGCCCCACCAGCAGGCCGACAACCAGCGCGAGCAGGCACGCGGCGCCAACCAGACCGAGGTACCGCTCCGCCTGGTGATACGCGGAGCCGGTGAGGAAGCCGATAGCGGCGACAGCAACGGCCCAGACCGTGCCCCCCGTGACGTTCAGGACGGCGAATCGGGCGTACGGGTAGCCGCTGACGCCCGTCGCCGCGGGGATCACCGCACGCAGGAACGCGGTCCAGCGACCGATCAGGACGGCGCCCCCACCCCGTCGCCGGAGGACGCCCAGACCCCGGTCCAGGCGGTGCCGGGCTCGGGCGGACACCCGCGCGCGCAGTCCCGGTCCTAAGCGGGACCCGAGTGCGTAGCCGACGCTGTCCCCCACCACTGCGCCGGCGGCCGCGGCACCCATCACCGCCGGCAGACCGACCCGGCCCTGGGCGGCGAGGACACCCCCGAGCAGCACGGCGACCTCGCCAGGCACCACGAGGCCGAGCAGCGTGGAGGCCTCCACCGCCGGCAGGGCGAAGACGCCCAGCAGAACGGCCCAGCCCGGCACCGCATCCGCCACCTGCTGGACGAAGTCGCTCACGCCCGTGACCTCCGTGCTCGTGGCCGCGGCGCCGCGCGGCGGCGCCGCGCGGCGGCGCATCGGGGCCGATCCCCCCGGACGGGAGGACCGGTCAGACGTCCGGGTCGAGGCGGTAGCCGGCACCGCGCACCGTGCGGATGGTGTCCCGGCCGAAGGGCCGGTCCACCTTGTCCCGCAGGTAGCGCACGTACACGTCCACCACGTTGGATCCGCCGTCGTAGGCGAAGTCCCAGACGTGCTCGATGAGATGAGTGCGGGTGAGCACCTCGCCGGGCCGCCGCATCAGCTCGTGCAGCAGGGCGAACTCCTTCGGGGAGAGCGCGATGCCGATGTCCCCGCGCCGGACGACGTGCGCCACCGGGTCCAGCACGAGGTCACCGACCCGCAGGGCGACGGGGCGCTCCAGCGGATCGCGGCGGGTCAGCGCCCGCACCCGCGCGAACAGCTCGGCCAGCGCGAACGGCTTGGTCATGTAGTCGTCGGCCCCGGCGTCCAGGCCACGGACCCGGTCCGGCACCCTGTCCCGCGCCGTCAGCATGAGCACCGGTGCCCACCGGCCCTCCGCGCGCATCCGGCGGCAGACCTCGAAGCCGTTCGGCGGCGGGATCATCGCGTCGAGCACGACGCCGTCGTAGTCGTTCTCCTGCACGCTCCACAGCGCGTCCTCGCCGGTGCGTACCGCGTCGACCGCGTAGCCCTCGTGCTTCAGGCTCCGGACGAGCAGCGCGGCCATGCCCGGGTCGTCCTCTACGACCAGCAGCCGCATGCCAGCCAGCCTAGGGACGTGACCGGTGTAGACGTGGTCATCTGGCTCCCCCTCCCCTACTGCTGCCAGGCCCTGAGCCGGGCGTGGAGTCGGGCCACCTCGACGGACAGCAGCTCCACCTGGCGGCGCAGCTCTTCCAGTTCCTCCGCCGTCCGCCCCGTGGTCGCCAGGTGGTGGACCGCGAGTTCCTCCGCGGTGCGGTCGGCCCGGCGGATCGTCATCAGGAGGATCGACAGGTCGAGCAGCACGAGCCCGGAGACCACCACCCCGAGCAGGGCCACCGCGCCGTCCACCCGGTCCTGGCGGACGGCCGCAACCATGCCCACCTCGAGCAGGACCGCGACAACGACCACGAACGTCCAGGACCCGATCCTGTCCGCGAGCCAGGCCGCGGCCCGTTCCCGCCGGGGCAGCCGGTCTGGCGACCGGACGCCCGGGTGCAGCTCCCAGCCGCGCCGCCGGCGGAGGCGCGTGAACTCGGCGCGGTGCCCGGGGGGTCTGGACGGCGAGGGGTTGTACGCGATCACGGACCGAGGCTGCGCCCGCTCGCATGAGAGGACGGTGAGGAAGCACTGTGCCGACCGCACGCGGCCGGACCACCCTTGCTCTGCCGAGACGACACGGCGACGGAGGCGGGTGAGACGGGTGCGCCTGGGACCACGATCGCTGCGCGCACGGCTGACGCTGGTGGTCACGCTCGGCGCCGCCGCCGCCCTGGGCCTCGCTCTGGCGTTGCTGTACGCCGCGCTGAACCGGCAGCTGGCCACGACACTCGACCGGGACCTGACCACCCGCGCCGGCGACCTGGCGGCCGCGGTCCGTACCGGCGACACGAGCTCGGTCGCGCGGGATCCCCTGGCCCAGCTCTACGCCGCGGACGGCACGCTGCTGGCCGGGTCGCCGGTCCTCGTGGACCGCCGGCTGCTCCCCGCTGACGACGTCCGCAGCCTCGAGGGCGACACCCTGCGGACCCGCACACTCCCCGAGCAAGGCGAGGCCGCGCCCCTGACGGCCCGGGTCTTCACCCAGCGGCTCGACGACGGACGGGTCCTGAGCGTGGGCGTCTCCGCTCAGCCACTGGAGAAGGCCCGCCAGGGACTGCTGCAGGTGCTCCTGATCGCCGCGCCTGTCCTGCTGGGTGCGCTGGCGGCGGCCGGGTGGCTCGTCGTCCGCGCCGCACTGCAACCGGTGGACGTGCTCACCCGCGAGGCGGCGTCGATCGCGTCCTTCGAGAGCGACCGGGCGCTGCCGAGGGTGCCCGGGGACGACGAGATCGCGCGGCTCGCGGCCACCCTGGACGACATGCTGGGCCGGTTGCGGGTCGCCTTCGAGCGGGAACGCTCTTTCGTCGACGACGCCAGCCACGAGCTGCGCACGCCCATCGCCGTCCTGCGGGGCGAGATCGAGCTCGCCCTGCTGTCCTCCGACGATCCCGCCGAACGGCAGCGGTCCCTGCGCGCCGCGTTGGGCGAGGCCGAACGGCTGTCCCAGCTGGCGGAGGACCTGCTCCTCTTGGCGCGGGAGCGCATGGGTGCGCTCGTCCTCCGCGAACGACCGGTGGACCTCCTGGACCTGGCCGCGTCGGAGGCCCACCGGCTGGACCGGACGCTCGGGCTGCGCGTCCGGGTCTCCGGCGTTCCGGTCGTCGTCGGGGGTGACGCCGACCGGCTCCGGCAGCTCGTGACCAACCTCCTGCACAACAGCGCCGACGCCGGGGCCGAGGTGGTGGAAATTCGCAGCTCGGTGGATGCGGTGGAAGCGACCCTGGAGGTGGCGGACGACGGCCCCGGGTTCCCCGCCGAGATCCTGGGTTCGGCGTTCGAGCGGTTCGTCCGGGGCGACGAGGCCCGGAGCCGGGGCGCGACCGGGGCAGGGCTCGGGCTGTCCATCGTGCGCGCGGTGACGGCGGCCCACGGCGGGACGGTCGAGGCCGGCAACGGCGGACCGCTGGGTGGCGCTGTGGTTCGGGTGCACCTGCCGATGCGGTGAGCGTCGGCCCTCTCCCCCGAGCACCGGACGCCCACGATGGTGGGGACGTCGTCGACCGAGGGAGCACCCGGATGCGGCAACCACGAACCGGACCGACCGAGCGAGGTCACCGCGGGGACGGCTCCGCCCGCGCGGAGGCCCTGGTGGCCGTGCTCGTCGGCGTCGTCGTGGCCACGACCGTCGCGGCGCTGCACTCAACGGTGATGGGGCTGCTGCTCGGGTGGGACACCGTGGCCGTCATCTACACCGGCTGGCTGGCGCTCGTCCTGCTCCGCCGGGACGCGGAGCAGACCGCTGAGCGGGCGACCGTCACCGACCCCGACCGCGTGGCCACCGACGTCGCGCTGCTCACGGCCGCGGTCGCCAGCCTGGTCACCGTGGGCTTCGTGCTGATCCGCGCGGGACGGGGCGGCGATGCGGAGTTCCTCCAGGTGGGCCTGGGCGTCCTGTCGGTGGTGCTGTCCTGGGCGATGGTGCACACCCTCTTCACGCTGCGGTACGCCGCCCTCTACTACGGGGAGCCCGGTGGGGGCATCGACTTCAACGGCCCGGAGCCGCCCACCTACCGCGACTTCGCGTACCTGGCCTTCACGATCGGGATGACCTTCCAGGTGTCCGACACAGCCCTGCAGTCGACGGTGCTGCGCCGCACCGCCCTGCGGCACGCCCTGCTGTCCTACCTCTTCGGCACGGGGATCCTGGCCACCACCGTGAACCTCGTGGCCAGCCTGCGGGCGGGCTAGCTCCGGCTCGGGCAACAGCGTCATGGCGAACCGGAACCGCTGCTGCTCTCCCCCGGAGCACCTGCCGACACGCCGGCCGGCGACCCCGTCAGGCCGGCCCGCTCGAGCACCTCGGGGACCGGTCCGGTGTCAGTGAACAGATCGGTGGTCAGCTCCACCGTGTCGCCGACGGTGAGGGCCTTGAGCAGGCCTCCGGTCTGCATCACGACCGCGACCCGGCCCTCGGCGATCGCGTGGTGAGGGCTTGTCCCGAGGACCGCGACGCTGCTGGCGTCCGGCCGTACCAGTTCCAGCACCATGTCGATCGTGGTTGTCGTGCCGGCCCCGTCGGTGCCGAGAAGGGCGACCACCTCCCCGGGTCGGTCGTGAGGTCCAGACCGTCGACGGCGGTGACCGAGCCGGACCTCTCGGAGGCCCCGGAGAACGACGGCCCGGGCGGCGGGGTCGGGCGCGGGCCGGTGGCGGCGGGAAGGGCACGTGTCATGACGCGAGCCTGTAGCCGGCGGCCTCGCGCGAGGCCCGGTCGGGAGCGGCCAGGCGGTGGGCGGTCCACGCCAGGAGGCCCAGCCCCACGAGGGAGAGGGCGGCGCGCACCCAGCCACTGCCGGTGCTGTCCCACGCGGCATGCAGCGCCGCGACGAGGAAGTACGTCCCGGCGAGGCGGGCCACCGCGCGGCCCCGCCAGTGTCCGGCGGCCGCACGCCACAGCGCGGCCGCGAGCAGGCCGGTCCACGCCATGTGCGCGGCAGGGCTGAGCAGGCTGCGGTCGAGGATCAGGTCGTTGACGACCGTCAGGTTCCCCCCTGACCGGACGAGTGCGACGAAGGCGTAGCCCATCGTCTCCAGCAGCGCGAACCCGGCACCGGCGGCGACGCCGAGCAGCAGCCCGTCCGCTGGGCGCCGACCGCGCCGCAGCACCAGGAGCGCGACCGCCGGCACGAGCAGCTTGGCCAGTTCCTCGATCAGCCCGACCGCGAACATGGGGAGGACGCCGAGGCTGCGGCGGGTCTCGAACTCCAGCGTCCCCGCGGCGACCACCCCTATCACGCCACCCAGGAGGGTGGTGAGGGCGACGGCGACACCGCCGACACCGAAGACCAGCCGTCGGGCGGACACGAAAGTGACGAAGGCGACCGGGACCACGGCCGAGCCGACGAGTATCAGCGTCGGGGCGTACAGCGGGTCCTTGGTGTCCAGCAGGGTCTGGCGGACCAGCTCGTACAGCAGGAACCCGCCGACCACCACCAGCAGCCACGACCACCGGCGGGCCAGGACCGGCCACTGGCCGGCCGTTCGACTCACCATGGTGTGCCGCGGCCCGCGGGACCACAGCGGTGCACCGGCGGAGTCGACCACCGGCGGCTCCAGTGCAGGGACGCTCATCGCGTCACTCCTTCCCTCTCGTGTCCGTTTCGTCGTCGACCCTCGTGGGCGCCCAGTGAGAAGTCGGTGAGAACCGGGCTCCTCCGGGCGCCCCGCGTGGGAACTGGTCAAACCGCGCCGGGCCGGTTCGCCGACCGATCGCCGCCGCCGGGGCTGCGCGGCCCCCCCGGCGCGCGCTGCCTGTCCGTGACGGCGCTGGCGACGGAGATCTCCAACCCGTTGCCGACCCATCGGTGAACCACCCCTCAGGACCACTCCGGCCTCCCGGCCCGGTGTAGGCCGTGCCGCGCCGCCACCAGCAGCGCTGGCCATTGGCCCCCAGTCACGTGCCCGCGGTTCGTCGGCATCCGGGGTTGTGCCCTTCCCGCTGGTCAGACGGCTGCCGCGTTCGCCGTCGTCCCGCCCGGTACAGCCTCGTCCGCCCGCGTTGCTGTACCGGTTGCTGTACTCGTCCCCCGCGCTCGGCCGCGTCCTCGAGCTGACAGAGCCCGAGTCAGGGACGTATCGCTACGCCGACCTAGCCAAGCTCGGTGTCTCTGACGGCGGCCTCAGGGACAGTTCGCCATAGCAAACGTAGGACCGCGGAACCCTCAAGTCTTGGCCAGCAGTGGTGCCGCCCACCCCGCCGAGTCATATGCAACGCGCCTCGAACGGGAGTTCGCGTAACAGGTGCTCCGGGCAGTCTGCGACTGTTCGCCGATCGGCTCGACTCCGTGCTCCTGACCGTGAGCGCCGATGAACTCGACGATTTCCGTTGATCACTTGCCCTGCAAGACGTTGCCCACCACACGAACGCCCGCCCCGGCGACGATCGCGCCGGCATCCACGTCTCGGGTCACGACGGCGCCGTACCCGATGACCGCCGCGTCTCCCACGGTGACGCCCTTGAGGACCGCCGCCCTTTCCGCCAGCCACACGTCGTCGCCCATACGCACCGGCCGGGTCGGCGAGGTGGTGTGCCGCTCGCTGGGGGCTGTGCCGTGAAAGTCGGTGTCGAAGATCGCGCCAGCGCCGAGCGTGGCCCGGGCTCCGATGACCACGGACTCCCGGGCTGCTATCCGAATGCCGTTGAGGTAGGAGTCCGGACCGATCTCTATGACGGCGTCGCGGGCGAGCGTGTTGAGCCGGTTCGGCTGCGCGCTCTTGCTCTCGAGGATGCAGCCCTCCCCGATCACCACTCGCCCCGGACCTCCCACCGTCAGCCGACCGGCGATCGTCACGCCCGGCCCCAACTGGACGCGGGGATGGAGCCGTCGGAAGAGAGCGATCCGTAGTGCGTGACGCAGCCTTCCGATCATGGCAGTGAGCTTGCCAGAACCCAGCACGCGGCACTGCCCCCTGAATGGGCCGCTCTGAGACATCCGGCGGCGAGGACGCCGACGGAAGCTGTGCGGCTCCCGCATCCGGCCCTCGGGCTCGGGCGTCTGGTCAGACGTTCCCGCGGGAACGTCGGCAAGGAGCTCGTCCGCGGCTCGGCCGAGGCTCAGTCCTGGTGCTTGTGTTCGCCCACGAGGTCGGGCATCGCAGAGCAACCCGTACAGAAGGTGCTGCGGGAGGCGAGACGCTCGCACACGTTCCCGCGCGGGTGCGGTCCAGGTCGGCGGGGACGTGGTCCGCATAGAGACGGCGGCCCGGCGTTCCGCCGGCACGCGGGCGGCCACGGGAACGCTCGCGGCGACGTCCGCGGGCTCCGTGACAGGGGAAGCTGCTGGAGCGAGGGCTGAGAGCGAGGCCTCGTCGCCGTCCCCGTCGGCGTCGTGGGGTCAGAGGGCCGATCACCCGGCCAGAACCGTGCCGACATCGGTTCCTCCTCGTGGTCGTCGTGTTGCTGGCAGGCCGCTCAGATCGCCTCGATCTGCGGGTACTCCGGCCGCCACATCGCGGCGTGCACCTGCTGGACCGGGTCATGCAGCTCCACCTGGGCCAACCCCTCCGCGGCCGCGGCCCGGGCCACCGCGATGCCGACCGCGGCGGACACCGGGCGGAGCTCGTCCACCGGCGGCAGCAGGGCCGAGCCTGGGCGGGTGGCGTCGGAGTTGTCGACGACCGCGGCCGCGGCCGCGGCGAGCATGCCGTCGCTGACGCGGCGGGCCTTGACTGCTGACACCCCCAGGCCCAGGCCTGGGAAGATCAGCGAGTTGTTCGCCTGCGCGACGATGTAGGTCCGCCCGTCATGGTCCACCGGCGGGAAGGGGCTGCCCGTCGCGATCAGCGCGCGGCCGTCGGTCCAGCGGATCAGGTCGTCCGGGAGCGCCTCGCACCGGGAGGTGGGATTGGACAGCGGCAGGATGATCGGTCGCTCGACGTGCTCGGCCATCGTGCGCACGATCTGCTCGGTGAAGACCTTCGGCTGGGTGGAGGTGCCGATGAGGATCGTGGGCCTGACCCGTTCCACGACCTCGGCGAGCCCGATCGCCCCGTCGCCAGCCGCCCACCCGCTCACCTCCGCGGCGGGCCGGGCGTAGGTCACCTGGAAGTCGCGCATGCGCGATGCCTGGTCATGGGTCAGCAGGCCCCTGCTGCCCAGAGCCCAGAACCGCCGCGTCGCCTCCTCGGCGCCCAGGCCCTCCCGGACCATGGCCTCGCGGAGCATGTCGGCGATCCCGATGCCGGCGGTGCCGGCGCCGAAGACGACCACCCGCTGGTCCCGCAGCTGCGTGCCGGCCGCCCGTGTCGCGGCGAGGACGGCGGCGAGCACCACCGCCGCGGTGCCCTGCATGTCGTCGTTGAAGGTGCAGCACAGGTCGTCGTACTTCTGGAGAATGCGGCGGGCGTTGTCCGCGCCGAAGTCCTCCCAGTGCAGCAGCGCGTTGGGGAACAGCCTGGTCGCCGCGGTCACGAAGGCGTCGATGAACTCGTCGTAGCGCTGACCGCGTACCCGGGAGTGCCGGTTGCCGAGGTACATCTCGTCGTTGAGCAGCCCGAGGTTGTCGGTGCCGACGTCGAGGACGACCGGGAGGACGCGCCGCGGGTGGATGCCGCCGGCCGCGGTGTAGAGGGTCAGCTTGCCGATGGAGATCTGGATGCCGCCGACGCCCTGGTCGCCGATGCCGAGGATGCCCTCGGAGTCGGTGGCGACGATGAGGTCGCAGTCGTCCGGGCCGAGACCGTAGTCGCGCAGCGCCCGCTCGATGTCCTCAGGCTCGTCGACGGAGAGGAAGACCCCGCGGGGGCGGTTGTAGTCGTTGCTGAAACGCTCGATGACCTCGCCGATGGTCGGTGTGTAGACGATCGGCAGCATCTCCTCGAGGTGCTCGGCGAGCAGCCGGTAGAAGAGGACCTCGTTCCGGTCCCGCAGGCTGGCCAGGTAGATGTGCTTGGCCAGCGAGCTGAACTGGCCCCGGAACTGCTCGTAGGTGCGGCGCACCTGCCCCTCGACCGACGAGACGGCATTCGGCAGCAGGCCCACGAGGCCCAGCGCCTCGCGCTCGTCCCTGGTGAAGGCCGTGCCGCGGTTGAGCATCGGATTGCGCAGCACGTCGTTGCCCCGGGCGCGGATCCGCGCGGTCAGTCCATCCGGTCCCGCGATCAGCTCGTAAGGCCGTTGGTACATCGCGTCCTCCTCGATGTCCGGCGTACCCGCCGGTGGTGGGGCACAGGCCCGGGCGGGCTGGCCCTGCGAGAGCGCGTGGACGTCGCCGTCTGGCCGGGAGCGGCGCAGCGCCTCCGTGGGGCGGTGGTCCCGGTTCCGAGCCATCCTCGGCACTCTCCCCGCCGTCCCGTCCTGCTACTTCTTCTTCTTGGGCAGGTACAGGTCGGTGAGGGTGCCCTCGAATGCCTCCGCGGCCATCCCGACGGTCTCGGACAGCGTGGGGTGGGCGTGGACGGTCAAGCCGACGTCGGCGGCGTCGGCGCCCATCTCGATCCCCAGTCCCAGTTCGGCGATCAGCTCCCCCGCCGACGGGCCGACGATGCCGGCGCCGATCAGCCGGTGGGTGGATTCGTCGAAGAGCAGCTTGGTGCTGCCCTCGTCACGCCCCAGTGAGAGCGCGCGGCCGCTGGCCGCCCAGGGGAAGGCTCCCTTGCCGTAGTGGATGCCGGCGGCCCTGGCCTCGTTCTCGGTGACGCCGACCCACGCGACCTCGGGGTCGGTGTAGGCCACCGACGGGATGACATGTGCGTCGAAGTGGCTGTTCTGCCCGGCGGTGACCTCTGCGGCGACCTTGCCCTCGTGCGTGGCCTTGTGCGCGAGCATCGGCTGCCCGACGACGTCGCCGATGGCGAAGACGTGCGGGACGTTGGTGCGCATCTGCTTGTCGACCGGCACGAAACCGCGCTCGTCGACCACGACGCCGGCCCTGTCCGCGCCGATCGCCGCACCGTTGGGGCGTCGGCCGACGGCGACGAGCATGCGATCGAAGGTCGCGGTGGTGGACGTGTCCCCCTCCAGGGCGGCCACGAGACCCTCGGGCCGTGCCTCGACGGCGGTCACCCTGGTCTTCAGATGAACGCCCGCGTAGGTCTGCTTGATCCGCTTGTACAGCGGCTGGACCAGGTCCTTGTCGGCGCCCGGGATGATCTGGTCCATCAGCTCCACGACGGTCACCTCAGCGCCGAGCTCGTGGTAGACGGTCGCCATCTCCAGGCCGATGATCCCGCCGCCGAGGACCAGCATCCGTCGGGGGACGTCGGTGAGCTCCAGCGCGCCGGTGGAGTCCACCACCCGTGGGTCCTCGTGCGGGACGAACGGCAACCGGATCGGCTCGGACCCGACGGCGATGATCGCGTGCTCGAAGTCGACCGTGGTGGTGCCGCCATCGGTCAGCTGGACCTGGACCTGGGTCGGCGAGGTGAACCTGCCATAGCCACGGATGGTGGTGACCTTGCGCTGGCGGGCCAAGCCGGCGAGCCCGCCGGTCAGGCGGCCGACGATGGAGTCCTTCCAGCTGCGCAGCCGGTCGACGTCGATCGACGGCGCCCCGAAGGCCAGCCCGTGCTCGGCCATCTCGCGGGTCTCGGCGATCACCCTGGCCGCGTGCAGCAGCGCCTTGGACGGGATGCAGCCGACGTTGAGGCACACTCCGCCCAGCGCCGGCCACCGGTCGACGAGGACGACCGACTTGCCCAGGTCAGCGGCGCGGAAGGCCGCGGTGTAACCGCCCGGCCCGGCGCCCAGGACCAGGACGTCGGCGCGGACGTCCCCCGGCCCGATCGCGACCGCCGGCGCAGGGGTGGGCGTCGCGGCCGCGGCCGGAGCTGCGGGCCCGGCCGACGCAACGGCCGCCGCGCCCTCGCTGCGCAGGAGGAGCAGGATCCTGCCGGCGCTGACGCGGTCACCGACCCGCACCGCCACCTCCTCGACGGTGCCGGCCTGGGAGGCGGGGATCTCCATGACTGCCTTGTCCGACTCCAGGGCCACGACGGGGTCGTGCGGGCCCACCTGGTCACCCGGCCCGACCAGGACCTCGGTGACGGGTACGTCGGCGAAGTCGCCGAGGTCGGGCACGACCACCTCGACCCGGTCGTAGACGCCAGCGTCCGATCCGTAGCCCGGGCGGTCCACCGGGGCGGGGACGGCGTCCTCGTGGGTGACGGGTCGGGTGGCCGGCGCGGCGCCGACCCCGCTCTCGGTCAGGCGCAGCACCAGGTCACCGGGCGACACCGTGTCGCCGACCTGTACCAGCACCTCCTCCACGGTCCCGGCTGCCGGCGCGGGGATGTCCATCGTCGCCTTGTCCGACTCCAGCGTCAGGACCGGGTCCTCGGCGGCGACCACGTCCCCCGGGGCCACATGGATCTCGATGACGGGCACATCGGAGAAGTCGCCGATGTCAGGGATGCGCATGTCCACGGGAGGCTCCGGAGCTACGGAAGGGTCAGAGCACGAGGCGGCGGACGTCTTCGAGGACGTGACACAGGTATCGGGTGAAGCGCGCGGCCGCCGCGCCGTCGACCACCCGGTGGTCGTAGGACAGCGACAGCGGCAGCATCAGCCGCGGCACGAACGAGGTGCCGTCCCAGACCGGGGCGGTCTTCGACCTGACGACGCCCAGGATGGCCACTTCCGGGGCGTTCACCAGAGGGGTGAACGAGGTGCCGCCGATGCCGCCGAGGCTGGAGATGGTGAAGCAGCCGCCCTGCAGGTCGTTGACGCCCAGCTTGCCGTCCCGGGCCCGCGCGGACACCTCGCCGAGTTCGCGGCTGAGCTCGCGGATGCCCTTGCGGTCGACGTCGCGCATCACCGGGACCACCAGGCCGTCGGGCGTGTCGACGGCGACGCCGATGTGGAAGTACCGCTTGAGGACCAGAGCGTCCTTCTCCGGGGTCAGGCTGCTGTTGAACCGCGGGAACTCGCGCAGCCCCGACACCGCCGCTTTGAGCAGGAACGACAGCAGTGTGACGCGGTAGCCCTCGGCCCTGGCCTCGATGTCAAGCTCCTTGCGGTAGGCGTCGAGCTCGGTGATGTCCGCGTCGTCGTCGTGGGTGACGTGCGGGACGTTCAGCCACGAGCGGTGCAGATGCGGCCCGGACACCCGCTGGATGCGCGACAGCGGCTGCGTGTCGACCGGGCCGAACCTGGAGAAGTCCTGCGGCGGGATCTCCGGGATGCCGCCCCCGGTGGCCGGGGCCGCGGGGGCCTGCTGCGATCCGCGCACGTCCTGCAGCAGGTCGTCCTTGGTGATCCGCCCCTTCGGCCCGGATCCGGTGATCCCGGTGAGGTCGATGCCGAGCTCGCGGGCCAGCCGGCGGACGCTCGGCCCGGCGTGCACGCCGGCGAAGTCCGGCACCGCCGCGGTGGCGCTGACCGGCGGGCCACCGCGGGCGGTCGGCGGGGAGGCCGCCTCGGCGGAGCGGCGGGCCGGCTCCGCGGCAGCCTCGGTGGGCGGTTCGTTGTCGACCGTCGCCGAGGCGAGCTGCTCGGGAGGAGAGGCTCCGTCGGACTGGTCGAGCAGGAGGATCGGCTGCCCGACGGTGACCCTGTCGCCGACCGAGATCCGCAGTTCGCGGACGGTGCCGGCCGCCGGCGACGGGATGTCCATCGTGGCCTTGTCCGACTCCAGCGTCACCAGCGGGTCCTCGGCCGCGACCGCGTCGCCGGGCTGGACGTGGATCTCGATGACGGGCACGTCGGAGAAGTCACCGAGGTCGGGGACCGTCACTTCGGCGGGAGCGGTCATGTCAGGCCTTCCGGACGACGGGGTGCGGTCAGAGGGTCCAGGGCGGGGGGGCCTCGGGGTCGATGCCGTACCGGCGGAGGGCGTCGGCCACTGTCGTTGCGGGGACGGCGTCCTGCGTGGCGAGGGAGGCGAGCGCGGCCACGGTCACCGAGTGTCGGTCGACCTCGAAGAACCGGCGCAGGTTGCGGCGGTAGTCCGACCGGCCGTAGCCGTCGGTCCCGAGCACCCGGTAGTCGCCCGGGACGTACGGGCGGATCTGGTCGGCGAAGGAGCGCACGTAGTCGGTGGCCGCAACCACCGGGCCCTGACGGTCGGCCAGGCACTGCTCGACCCAGCTGCGACGCGGCTGCTCGGTCGGGTGCAGCAGGTTCCACCGCTCGACCTCCATCCCGTCCCGCCGCAACTCGGTGAAGCTCGGCGCGCTCCACACGTCGGCGACCACGCCGAAGTCGGCGGCGAGCAGGTCGGCCGCGGCCAGCACCTCGCGCAGGATGGTGCCGCTGCCGAGCAGTTGCACCCGGGGCGGCGCGGACTTGCGCCGGGACGGCGCGGCCGGCCCCTCCTGCAGGAGGTACAGCCCGCGCAGAATCCCCTCCTCCGCGCCCTCGGGCATGCCCGGATGCTCGTAGTTCTCGTTCATCAGGGTGACGTAGTAGAAGACGTCCTCCTGGTCGGCGTACATCCGCCGGAGCCCGTCCTGGACGATCACCGCGACCTCGTAGTGGAAGGTCGGATCGTAGGAGACGCAGTTGGGGACCACCGCGGAGAGCAGGTGGCTGTGGCCGTCCTCGTGCTGCAGCCCCTCGCCGTTGAGCGTGGTCCGGCCGGCGGTGGCGCCGAGGAGGAACCCGCGCGCCCGGGAGTCCCCGGCTGCCCAGGCCAGGTCCATGACCCGCTGGAAGCCGAACATCGAGTAGAAGATGTAGAAGGGGATCATCGGGGTGTCGCTGAGGCTGTAGGCCGTCGCCGCCGCGATCCACGACGACATCGCCCCGGCCTCGTTGATGCCCTCCTGGAGCATCTGGCCGTCCGGCGCCTCGCGGTAGTACATGAGCTGATCGGCGTCCTCTGGCCGGTAGAGCTGCCCGACCTGGCTGAAGATGCCGAACTGCCGGAACATCCCCTCCATCCCAAAGGTGCGCGACTCGTCGGGCACGATGGGCACCACCCGCGTGCCGATCGACTTGTCGCGCAGCAGTGTGTTGAGGATCCGGACGAAGGCCATCGTGGTGGAGATCTCCCGGCCCTCGATCGGCACGAGCTGGCCGCCGAAAGCGGATAGGTCCGGCACCTGCAGCGTCTCGGTGGACCTGCGCCGGCGGACCGGCATCGGCCCGCCGAGCGCCGCCCGCCGCTCACGCAGGTAGCGCAACTCCTCACTGTCCTCGGCGAACCGCAGGAACGGGACCTCAGGAAGCTGCTCGTCGGAGACCGGGAGGTCGAAGCGGTCGCGGAAGCGGGCCAGCGCGGCCCCGGCCACCTTCTTCTGCTGGTGGGTGATGTTCTGCCCCTCGCCGGCCTCCCCCATCCCGTACCCCTTGACCGTCTTGGCGAGGATCACGGTCGGCTGCCCGATGGTCTTCACCGCTGCGCTGTAGGCGGCGTACACCTTGCTGGGGTCGTGACCGGCCCGGGTCAGCGCCCAGATCTCGTCGTCGCTCATGTCGGCGACGAGCTCGAGCAGCTCGGGGTACTTGCCGAAGAAGTGCTCCCGGACGTAGGCGCCGTTCTTGGACTTGAAGTCCTGGTACTCCCCGTCGACGCACTCCTCCATCCGCTGGAGCAGCAGGCCGGAGGTGTCGCGGGCGATCAGGGGATCCCAGCCGCTGCCCCAGATGGCCTTGACGACCTTCCAGCCGGCACCGCGGAAGATCCCCTCGAGCTCCTGGATGATCTTCCCGTTGCCACGGACCGGCCCGTCGAGGCGCTGCAGGTTGCAGTTGATGACGAAGATCAGGTTGTCCAGCCTCTCCCGTGCGGCCAGCGCGATGGCGCCCAACGACTCCGGCTCGTCGGTCTCACCGTCACCGAGGAAGGCCCAGACCTTGCGCCCGGCGGTGTCGGCCAGCCCGCGGCAGTTCAGGTACTTCAGGAAGCGCGCCTGGTAGATCGCCATGATCGGCCCCAGGCCCATCGACACGGTGGGCAGCTGCCAGTAGTCCGGCATGAGCCACGGGTGTGGATAGGACGGCAGACCGCCGCCGCCGACCTCCTGGCGGAACCTCAGCAGCTGCTCCTCGCTGAGCCGCCCCTCCAGGAAGGACCGGGCGTAGATGCCGGGCGAGGAGTGGCCCTGGATGAACAGCAGGTCGCCGCCGTGGGTGTCGGTCGGCGCGTGGAAAAAGTGCTGGAAGCCGACGTCGTAGAGCGTCGCCGCCGACTGGAAGCTGGCGATGTGGCCGCCGAGCTCCGAGGACTCCGCGTTTGCCCGCAGCACGATGGCCAGCGCGTTCCAGCGGATGAACGAGCGGATGCGGTGCTCGATCGCCCGGTCCCCCGGATGCCGGTCCTCGTTCTCCACCGGAATCGTGTTCAGGTACGGCGTGGTGGCGCTGTAGGGAACCGCGGCGCCCTTGCGGCGGGCCTCTGCGACGACCTCGTCGAGCAGGTGGAACGCCCGATCCGCCCCCTCGAACGCCAGAACCGAGTCCAGCGCGTCGATCCACTCCTGTGTCTCGGCCGGGTCCAGGTTCCCGCTGACGTCTCGGCTGAGGTCTTCGCTCACGTCGTCCTCCTCCGCGTACCGCACCGCTGAGGAAGCGAGCGATGCGCCGATCCTTACGCGGAAGCGCGCCCGGTCACAACCAGGTCGTCCGCGGGGCGACCGGGTTGCCGAAATGGGGCAGGTCGTTTCGGTGGACGGCTTGTCCCGGACCCTGGCGGGACCTACCGCTCGACGAGCCACTCCCCAAGCGTTGGCGCTGCTGGCGACCCGAGATGCCGGCCCCCGACACCCGCCGGCACAGCCGTGCAACTGCTCCAGGTCCGGTTCACTCCCCGGAAGACGTGATGGTCGATCGCATCCTGCGTTATGAGGTCAACTGCTCCATCCTGCTCACCGAGCTGCCCTTGCTGGAGCGCCCGGCGGCCGCGAAGCGGGCCGGGCTCGACGCCGTCGAGTGTTGGTGGCCCTTCCCGGTCGCCGAGCCCTCCGCCGCCGACGTCAACGCCTTCTTCCATGCGGTCCGCGACGCCGGTGTGCAGCTGGTCGGCGTGAACTCCTTCGCCGGTGACATGCCGGCCGGGGACCGTGGGCTGTTGTCCTGGCCGGCCCGCTCGCAGGGGTTCCAGGACGACGTCGACGTGACGGTCGGGATCGGGGAGCACGTGGGCTGCCGCGCCTCCAACGCGCTGTACGGCAACGGGGTCGACGACGCCCGGCCGGAGGAGCAGGACAGCCTCGCGGCGGAGAACCTGGCCCTCGCCGGCCGGGCCGCGAGCCGGCTCGGTGGCACGGTGCTCGTCGAGCCGGTCAGCGGCGCGCCCGGTACCCGCTGCTGACCGCGGCGGACGCCGTCGGCGTGATCGACCGCGTGACCGAGGAGACCGCGGTGACCGACCTGGGGTTCCTCTGCGACCCGTACCACCTGGCGGTCAACGGCGAGGACCTCGACCGGGTCATCGCCACCTAGAGCTCGCGGGTCGAGCACGTGCAGATCACCGATGCCCCTGGCCTCGCGGGCGGCGCGTTCGGCGTCGACCGGATCGGACTTTCCCCGGCCGGCCCGCCGGGCGCTTGGGCCGGTCCAACTCGACGACCAGCTCACCGCCATCGGCCAGGTGGCGCGCCAGGCCGGCGCCATAGCCACCGGTGCCCTCCATCGCCCAGGCCCGCAAGCCCGGGTGAGCCTCTACCAGGGCGCTCAGTTCGGCATAGCCGTCCGGGTCGGCCGAGACGGTCGCCCGGGCGAGCACCCCGCCGGTGCGGGCATCGACGACCGCGGCGGTGTGTGTCTCGGAGTGCGTGTCGACGCCGATGACGACCTCGACCAGCTCTGCCAGCATGGACATGCGTTCTTCTCCTTGACCGGTGGGGACGCAGCAGGTCCCGGTCCGGTGCGGAGATGGCAGGACGGTGATGAGACACGCCAGCGCCTACTGGGGGCATGCTCCTGATCAGGCCAACGTCTCCGGCCGGGCCGGTGCCGGCAGCAGCGAGCGGACAAGTCGCGCGAAGGGCACGAAGCAGTCAGACCAGGGGTCACACCCGCTGCCACCGGCCGCCGGCCCATCACCGATGGACCGACCCGGCCATGCTCACACTCAGCCCAGGCCGGCCTTCCGCAGAACGCTCCTCCGGCTCCACTCCTGTGAGGTCTGCTGTCGTGCCCGCCCGACGAGCGGCGGGTGGCGCTGGTGACATGAGAATGACTTCCGAGTGAGATGTGGAGTTGTCTAGTGCTCTGTAACTGATGTGGTTGATGCCTTGCGGTGTCCGGGATCGGTGGCCTTGGCGATGACCGTGT
>NZ_JABGCH010000046.1 GCF_019799945.1 Modestobacter marinus | reverse complement strand
TGCTCGGCGACCGCGGCTACGCTGAGGCGCCCGCGCTGGGTGACCAGCATCGCGATGGCCTGCTGGCGTTCCTCCGGATACAGCGGACCCTCCCTCCCGCCGGCCAGCTGCGCCCGGCTCTGTGGTGACAACCTGTGCTTCTACTCAGGGGCCGAAGTCGACGTCAGCGTGGCGGGTGCCCGGTGAGGCGTCTGGGCTTCCCAGCCGTCGGGTGAGGCCGTCGTGCAGGACATCGGCGTTGTCCACGTACCACTGACGCGTCGCGTGCGCCCGCTCCATGGCGCCACCGGCCCAGTAGTCGGAGAACGCCGCGTGACCGGTCGCGGCGGCGGTGCCGACGACGTCGTAACACCAGTCGTGGTTCTGCAGCACCGCGCACACGAGTCGACCGCGGTCGACATCGGCAAGCCCGTAGCTGTCGACGAACAGCCGGAATCGGGCGATGGCCCGGCCGCGCCGGGCGTCGTCGATGTAGCGCTCGGGCCGGAGCGGCGCCCACAGTCGAGCGGCACAGGCGACGTCCCAGACCCGGCTGCCGGGGCTGGCCAGGTCGAAGTCGATGAGCGCCACGGCCCGCCCGTCCCGGAAGACGACGTTGTCCAGGTTGGGGTCGTTGTGGCTGACCAGGTCCCCGGCGAACGGCGGGGTCGGCGAGGGGGGCCACACGTGGGGCGTGGGATCGAAGTCTGCGACCGCGCGGTGGTATTCGCGCAACAGCGTGGCCACGCTGACCAGCGCCTCATCCGTGAGGGCCCACGCCGGGTACGGCGGCGTGATCGCGGTCCCGGGGACGTAGGACAGGACTTCACGGCCCTGGTCGTCCACGCCGAGGAAGCGAGGAGCCCCAGTGAACCCGACGTCGGCCAGGTGAAGCAGCAGTGCATGCGTGGCCGAGCCGGTGGCGCGTGGTGGGCGTCGGACGGTGTCCCCGATCCGGACGACCTGGCCCCGGTTCGCCATGCCTCCGGGGAGGGGGACCTCGCGTTCGCTCTTCGCGTGCATGCGTCGCTCCAGGTGCTGGTCCTCGGGGGTCTCCGAGACCCTCACTTCTCGAGGAGGGCGCGGGCGAGGGCAGTGTGCGTCACGATGCCATCCACGAGTCCGCTCCGGAGGGTGGCGAGGACTGCGGGGGCCTTGGCCGTGCCGTAGGGGATGACGATGACCTCGGGGATGGAGCGCATCTCCTCCGCGTTGATGACGATCATGCGTTCGGCCAGCTCTGTGTGCACGGGCGTGCCGTCGGCGGACAGGAACACGCCGGAGACGTCCGCGCACACGCCCGCCTGGCGCAGTGCCTCTCGGTCCTCCGCAGTCGAGACGTCATACAGGACCGACTGTCCGGGCTCCCACAGCCCCACCCCGGCCACGGCCTTGGTGACGTGAGGCAGTTGCCCGAAGGCCCGCGCCACCTCGGGTTGCTGCCGCAGGACGCGGGCCGTCGTGGCGTCGGGGACGGTGAGCGGCGCGTAGAAGTAGTGGGCCTGGCCCCCGGAGCGAGCCGCGACCTCCCGCACGACGTCGACGGAGGCGTCCATCCCGTCGGGCAGCGACAGGGCTCCGGACAGCTGGACCACGGGGGTGCCGGGTAGGGGGGGCAGGGCCTGGGCCATGGCACTGACCGCTCGCGCCCAGGCCATCCCGAGCACGTCCTGAGGGGTGATGAGCTCGGCGAGCAGTTGGGCCGCCGCCCGCCCGAGGTGCCCCCGAAGTGACTCCGCGTTGTCGTCTGGCGTGTCGATGACGACCGCGTGCTGCAGGGCGAAACGTTCCTGGAGCCGACCGGACAGCTCGACGTCGAGCTCGCCGGGATGACGGATCTCGATCCGTACGAGCCCGCTCTCCCGCGCGGCCTCGAGCAGCCGAGCAACCTTGAACCGGTTCAGCCCGAACTCCTCGGCGATCTCGACCTTCGACCGTCCGTCGAGGTAGTACCGGCGCGCGATGGACGCCGTGAGCACGACCTCGGCAAGTCCGGCGCCCTCGACGGCCATTCGCCCTCCTCTGCTCGTACGAGCATTCCGCTGCTCATTCTGGCACAGGCCCTTGACGATCCACCCCCTCGGGGTAAGACTCACCACACAACATCTGAGGTCGACGTAGCTCATATGAGCAGCACGTTCGATCCAACTCTTGCGGAGGAGCGCCGTGCCCAGACGCGTGCAGGCAACTCTCGCCGTGACGATGGCGACGGCACTAGCGGCCGGGGTCAGCGGATGCGCAGGGTGGGGCGGTGGCCCCAGCGGCGGCGGCCCGAACAGCATCAACGTGCTGATGGTCAACAACCCGCAGATGGTCGACCTGCAGCAGCTGACCGCGGAGCACTTCACCGCAGAGACCGGCATCGAGGTCAACTTCACGGTCCTGCCGGAGAACGACGTCCGGGACAAGATCAGCCAGGAGTTCTCTAGCCAGGCCGGTCAGTACGACGTCGCCACGCTGAGCAATTTCGAGATCCCGATCTACGCCCGCAGCGAGTGGATCGCCCCGCTGGACGACTACGTCGCGGCGGATGCCGAGTTCGACCAGGCCGACATCCTGGCGCCGATGACGGCGTCCCTGTCTGGTGACGACGGAAGGCTCTACGGCGAGCCGTTCTACGGCGAGTCGTCGTTCCTGATGTACCGCCAGGACGTGCTCGATGCCGAGGGCATCACGATGCCGGCGAACCCGACCTGGCAGCAGGTCGCCGACATCGCGGCGCGGGTCGACGGCGTCGAGCCGGGGATGGCCGGCATCTGCCTGCGCGGCCAGCCCGGCTGGGGGCAGGTCTTCGCCCCCCTGACCACCGTGGTCAACACCTTCGGCGGGACCTGGTTCACCGAGGACTGGGAGCCCGGGGTCGACAGTCCGGAGTTCCGGGAGGCCGTGCAGTTCTACGTGGACCTGGTCCGCGAGCACGGTGAGGTCGGTGCGCCGCAGGCCGGCTTCACCGAGTGCCTCAACAACCTGATCCAGGGCAACGTCGCCATGTGGTACGACGCGACCTCGGCCGCGGGCTCACTCGAGGCCGATGACTCGCCGGTCAAGGGCCTGATCGGCTACGCGGCCGCGCCGGTGGTCGAGACCGACAGCTCGGGGTGGCTGTACGCGTGGTCCTGGAGCATCCAGCAGGCCAGCTCCAAGAAGGACGCCGCCTGGGAGTTCATCTCATGGGCCTCCAGCCGGGAGTACGAGGAACTGGTCGGAAACGAGCTGGGCTGGAGTCGCGTTCCCGCCGGCAAGCGGGCGTCGACCTACGAGAACCCCGACTACCTGGCCGAGGCATCGGCGTTCGCCGACCCCACCCTGGCTGCCATCGAGTCGGCCGACCCGAACGACCCGGGCGTCCAACCTCGGCCGGCGCCCGGCATCCAGTTCATGGGCATCCCGGAGTTCCCGGATTTGGCGACCCAGGTGTCCCAGGACGTCAGCTCGGCGATCGCCGGCCGGATGACCGTGGACGAGGCACTGGAACGAGGACAGCAGCTCGCCGACGACGTCGCCGAGCGGTACCGCACCCGGGAGGCGGAGTGACCAGGCCGGCAGGACGACACCAGGGGAAGGCGGCGGCATGAGCACGACCCTCGAGGCCGGCCGTGGACGCGGGCAGCAACCGCCGACACCGCCTCCGCCACCCTCACCGCCGGCCGGCGGAGCGCTCCGCCGTTCCGCCGACTGGGCCCGCCGGGCGCCGCTGCTCCCTGCGCTCGTCTTCACGATCATCGTGACCCAGCTGCCGTTCGTGGTCACCCTGATCGTGTCCTTCATGGACTGGAACGCGTACTACCCGGACGAGCGCGGCTTCGCGGGCCTACGGAACTACGCGAGCGTGCTCACCGACGTCAACATGCGCCGGGCCATCCTCGTCACGGTCGTCCTCACTGCGGTCGTCGTCCTGGTCAGCCTGCTGCTCGGAATGGGCATCGCGCTGCTGCTCGATCGCAAATTCCGCGGGCGGGGCGTGGTGCGCACCATGATGATCACCCCATTCCTCATCGTTCCGGTGGCCGCCGCGCTGCTGTGGAAGCACGCCCTCTTCAACCCCGAGTACGGCCTGCTCAACGGGATGCTCACGACGGTGTGGCGGTTGTTCGGCTCGGACAGCCCGCCGCAGCCGGACTGGATCACCGCGGCCCCGCTGGTCTCCGTGGAGGTCGCCCTCATCTGGCAGTGGACGCCGTTCATGATGCTGATCCTGCTGGCGGGACTGCAGAGCCGGCCGCTGGACGTCATCGAGGCGGCGCACATCGACGGCGCCACCAACTGGCAGATCTTCCGCTACATGACCTTCCCGCACCTGCGCCGTTACCTGGAGCTGGGCGGACTGCTCGGGTCGATCTACATCGTGCAGAACTTCGACGCGGTCTTCACGATCACCTCGGGCGGGCTGGGCACCGCGAACCTTCCGTACGTGATCTACCAGACCTTCTACCAGGCCCACGACTACGGCCGGGCGTCGGCCGCAGGAGTGGTCGTGGTCATCGGCACCATCGCCATCGCCACCTTCGCGCTGCGGACGGTGTCGACCCTGTTCCAGGAGGAGAACGCGCGATGAGCTCGATCACCGACATCGGGCCGGTGCCGGCCACCCGTACCCCCGAGGGCGAGGAGCGCGAGCCGCGGAAGCCGCGGGCCGGTGCCCTCCTGGGGCTGGCGGCGTGGCTGATCGGGTTCCTGTTCGTGGTGCCCGTGCTGTGGATGGTCCTGACCTCGCTGCACAGCGAGGAGGACGCCGCGACCAACCCGCCGTCGATCCTCGCCCCGCTGACCCTGGACGGCTACCAGAGCTTCTTCGGTGTGGGCACCGGCGCGAACCCCTGGCCCTCGCTGCTGAACTCGCTGACCGCCAGCGTGATCTCCACGATCGTGGTGCTGGTGCTGGCCATCCCGGCTGCCTACGCCCTGTCGATCAAGCCGGTGCGCAAGTGGACCGACGTGATGTTCTTCTTCCTCTCCACCCGGATGCTGCCGATCGTGGCCGGCCTGCTGCCCATCTACCTGTTCGCCCAGTGGAGCGGGCTGCTGGACAACATCTGGCTGCTCATCGTCCTGTACACGGCGATGAACCTGCCGATCGCGGTGTGGATGATGCGCTCGTTCCTCGCCGAGGTCCCGGTGGAGATCCTCGAGGCGGCGTCCATGGACGGAGCGGGGTTGTTGCTGACCCTGCGACGGGTGGTGGCGCCGATCGTCCTGCCGGGCATCGCGGCGACGTCGTTGATCTGCTTCATCTTCAGCTGGAACGAGCTACTGCTCGCCCGGACCCTGACCGGGACCGTGGCACAGACGGCCCCGGGGTACCTGACCGGGTTCGTGACCAGTCAGGGGCTGTTCCTGGCCCAGGTCTGCGCAGCGGCGTTCGTGGTCTCGCTGCCCGTGCTGATCGCCGGTTTCGCCGCCCAAGACAAGCTGGTCCAGGGGCTGTCGCTGGGAGCGGTCAAGTGAGCCGGCCGGGGACCACGATGCGGGTCTCCGTCCTGCGGGGCGTGGGCGACGTCGTCGTCGAGGAGCGGCCCGTCCCGGAGGCCGGTCCCGGGCAGGTGGTCGTGCGCGTGGCGTCGGTGGGGGTGTGCGGATCCGACGTCCACTACTACGAGCACGGGCGGATCGGGCAGTACGTCGTCGAGTCCCCCCTCGTGCTGGGGCACGAGGCGGCAGGCGAGGTGGTCGATGTCGGACCCGGGGTCACGTCCCCGGCCGTCGGCCAGCGCGTGTCGGTGGAGCCGGGCGTCCCGGACCTGGAGTGTGAGCAGTGCCTGGCGGGCCGGTACAACCTCTGCCCAAACATGCGCTTCTTCGCGACCCCGCCCATCGACGGCGCGTTCGCCGAGTACGTCGTGGTGCACGCCGCCTTCGCTCACCCCGTGCCCGACGGCATCAGCGACGACGCCGCCGCGCTGCTCGAACCCCTGTCCGTGGGGATCTGGGCGTGCCGCAAGGGCGGGGTGAGCGCCGGCTCCCGAGTCCTCATCACCGGCGCCGGGCCGATCGGGCTGGTCAGCGTCCAGGCCGCCCGCGCGTTCGGTGCCACCGACATCACGGTGTCCGACGTCAACCCCGCCCGGCTCGCGCTCGCCCGCGACCTCGGCGCCACCGAGGTCGTCGACGCACGGACGGCGAGCGTCCTTGACCTGCCACGGCGACCGGAGGTGCTGCTGGAGTGCTCGGGCAACGCCGCGGCCACCGTCCAAGGAATCCGTGCACTGGCCCCGGCCGGTCGCGCCGTCCTGGTCGGGATGGGCGGCGACGAGCTGCCGCTGCCGCTGTCGGTCGTGCAGGAACGCGAACTCGAGGTGACCGGCACCTTCCGCTACGCCGGGACCTGGCCGACGGCCATCGCGCTCGTCGCGGCCGGGCGGATCGACCTCGACCGCCTCGTCACCGGCAGCTACGCACTGGGGGAAGCCGAGGACGCGTTGACCGCGAGCCGCCGTGACCCGCAGTCGGTGAAGGTCGTCGTCCACCCGCAGCTCTGATCCCTCTATCCACGTCACCACGGCCCGTCCGACCAAGGAGAGAACCTGATGGCCTCCGTCACCTACGACCGGGCGAGTCGCATCTACCCCGGCTCCGAGAAGCCCGCGGTCGACGCGCTCGACCTCCAGATCGCCGACGGGGAGTTCCTCGTCCTCGTCGGCCCGTCCGGCTGCGGCAAGTCGACCAGCCTTCGGATGCTCGCCGGCCTGGAGGACATCGACCGGGGCGCCATCCGCATCGGGGACCGCGACGTCACGCACTTGAAGTCGAAGGACCGCGACATCGCCATGGTGTTCCAGAGTTACGCGTTGTACCCGCACATGACGGTCGGGGACAACATGGGTTTCGCGTTGAAGATCGCCGGGGTCAGCAAGGACGAGATCACCAAGCGGGTCGCCGGGGCTGCCAAGATCCTGGACCTAGAGCCGTTCCTGGACCGCAAGCCGAAGGCCCTCTCCGGCGGCCAGCGTCAGCGGGTGGCCATGGGCCGGGCCATCGTCCGCTCGCCGCAGGTCTTTCTGATGGACGAGCCGCTGTCCAACCTCGACGCCAAACTCCGGGTGCAGACCCGCACCCAGATCGCCGCCCTGCAGCGCCGGTTGGCCACGACCACCGTCTACGTCACCCATGACCAGGTCGAGGCGATGACCATGGGTGATCGGGTAGCGGTGCTCCGCGCCGGGATCCTCGAGCAGTGCGACACGCCCCTGCGGCTCTACCAGGAGCCGGCCAACGTCTTCGTCGCCGGGTTCATCGGCTCACCGGGCATGAACATCGCGGACTTCCGGCTCGAGGACGGGCAGGCGGTGCTCGGGAGGGCCCGCCTCCCGTTGACCACCGCGGCCCTCACCGCGTTGTCCAAGGAGAACGCCGACCACGTCGTCGTCGGCTTCCGTCCGGAGTCCCTCGACCTCGTCACGGAGCAGGTTGCCGGTGCCTTCCCCGTGGACGTGGGGGTCGTGGAGGAGCTCGGCTCCGACGCTTTCCTGCACGGGTCGCTGCCCGAGCTGCGTCAGGATGCCGGACCGTTGGGCGAGACCATCGTCGCCCGGGTGGACCCCGCCCGGCCACCCGCCAAGGGGGAGCGGGTGTACCTGCGCATCCAGCAGGGGAAGGAGCACCTCTTCTCGCCGTCCACCGGCCTTCGACTGCCGACCTGAGCCCGAGAGCAGCGGAGGACCCGCCGTGCCGTCGCTCGCCACCGGGACTCTGCCGTCCCTGGCCGGCTCGCTGCCCGTGCCGTCCTACGACCGCTCCCGGCTGCGGGCCGGGATCGTGCACCTGGGGGTCGGCGCATTCCACCGCTCCCATCAGGCGATGTACGTCGACCGTCTTCTGGAGCAGGGCCGGGGGCAGGACTGGGCGATCTGCGGTGTGGGCGTGCTGCCGTCGGACCGCCGGATGGCCGAGGTCATGGCGGCCCAGGACTGTCTGTACACGCTGGTGGTCAAGCACGCCGACGGCACCTTCGAGCCGCGGGTGGTGGGGTCGATCATCGAGTACCTCCTCGCCCCCGACGATCCGGACGCCGTGGTCGAGAAGATGGCGGCCGCGACGACGCGGATCGTCTCCCTCACGGTGACCGAGGGCGGCTACAACATCGATCCCGTGACCGGTGAGTTCGACGCGGCGGACCCCGGTGTCGTCCACGACCTGCAGCCCGGCGCCGTGCCGGCGACGTCCTTCGGCCTGATCACGGAGGCGCTGGTCCGCCGGCGGCAGCGGGGCCTCACCCCGTTCACCGTGGTGTCCTGCGACAACATCCAGGGCAACGGCGACGTCGCCCGGCGGACCTTCACCGCCTTCGCCGGCCTGCGCGACCGCGACCTGGCCGCATGGATCGAGCGTGAGGTCCCGTTCCCGAACTCCATGGTCGACCGCATCACCCCTGCCACGACGGACGAGGAGCGGGCCGAGGTCGCCCGACGCTTCGACGTCGAGGACGGCTGGCCGGTGGTCTGCGAGCCCTTCACCCAGTGGGTCCTCGAGGACCACTTCAGCCTCGGCCGCCCGCCCTTGGAGCACGTCGGTGTCCAGCTCGTGGACGACGTCGAGCCCTATGAGCTGATGAAGCTGCGGCTGCTCAACGCCGGCCACCAGGGGCTGGCCTACCTCGGCCGCCTCGCCGGCTACCGACTCGTCCACGACGCCGCGCAGGACCCTCTCTTCGAGCGCTTCCTGCTCGGCTACATGGAGGAGGAGGCGACCCCGACCCTGCGGCCGGTCCCGGGGATCGACCTCGACGACTACCGGAAGAACCTCATCGCCCGCTTCTCCAACCCGGCCATCCGGGACACCCTGGCCCGGCTGGCCTTCGACGGCTCGGAGCGGCTGCCCAAGTGGCTTCTCCCGGTCGTCCGGGAGAACCTGGCCAGCGGTGGCGAGGTGCGTCGGTCGGCCACGGTGGTCGCCGGCTGGGCCCGGTACGCCGAGGGCGTCGACGAGGAGGGACAGCCGATCGAGGTCGTGGACCGCAGGCGGGACTCGCTGGTGGCGGGGGCCCGGCGCCAGCGGGAGGACCCGCTCGCGTTCATCGCCGATCGCGACCTGTTCGGGGATCTGGTCGACGACGAGCGCTTCACGACGGCCTATCTGGCCGCGCTCAGGTCCCTGCACGAGCGAGGGGCTCGCGCGACGCTCGAGGCCGTGGTCGACGCCCTCGGGTGGACACCGTCCGTCCCGTCGGGCGGAACCGGGCCCGCGGGTTGACTCAGGTGTTCGACGCAGGTGGTCGTCGTCATCGGGCAGGCGCTGGTCGATCTGGTGGGGGGCGGGGGAGTCGCACGTTCGTCGCGCACGCGGGTGGGAGTCCCGCCAACGTCGCTCTCGGGGGGCCCGGCTGGAGCACTCCGTCACGCTCGTGACTCGCCTGGACGTCGACGTCTTGGCGAGATGGTGACCGCCCACGTGCGTCGCGCGAGCCCACCGGCGCGCCGGTGCTCCGGGCGCAGTCGGTGACCTCGGTCGAGCCGCCGGCTGGGCCGTATGAGGGAGCCGGAATCCCGGGGGGCTGCGCGGTCGGTGGAGTGGAGTCGTGTCCGCGCGCTGGCGGCGAGGTGCGCGCCCGGGATGCGCTACGGCGCCGAGCCTGGCCCTACGTTCAGGTGGGTGCGACGACGTCCGCTGCGGGTGCTCGTGTCGGGTGCGGGTATTGCCGGTGCGACCGTGGCCGGCCTTCTCGGCAGGGCGGGCCACCAGGTGGTCGTGGTCGAACGCGACCAGGGGGTGCGCTCCAGCGGCAGCCCGGTCGACGTCCGCGAGCCGGCGTACGACGTCGTGGAGGGCCTGGGACTCCTGCCGCGGCTGCGGGACGTCGCCACAGACGTGCGCGAGGTGGCGTTCGTCGACGCGGTAGGGCATCGCGTCGCCGCCCTCGGCACCCGTCGCAGCCGCGACCGGGAGTTGGAGGTGGACCGGACCGATCTCAGCGCAGCCCTGGTGGACGTCGCCCGGCCGGTGGCGGAGTTCCGCTTCGGCGAGGCAGTCGCGGGGATCCGGCCGGATGCACGCGGCGCGGAGGTCATCTTCGAGCGGTCGGCGGCCGAGCGGTTCGACCTCGTGGTCGGCTCCGACGGTGTGCATTCCCGCGTCCGCCGCCTGGTGTTCGGGCCGGAGGCCGGCTACGTGCGGCAGCTGGGCATGTACGTCGCCACTGTCCGGCTCTCCGGGGTCGCACAGCGGGGCGACCCCGTGCTGATGCACAACGTCCCGGATGCGGCGGTCGCCGTCCACCCGGCCGGCGGCCGCCCCGGCGTCGCGTTCCTGTTCCGGTCGGCACGACGGATCGATCCTCGAGACGCCGTCGCCTCGCGGGCTCTGCTCGCGGAGGTGTACGGCTCTCTCCGATGGCGGGTGCCCGAGCTGCTCGCCGCCTACCTCGCCGCCGCGGACACCTACTTCGACGCCGTGTGCCGGGTGCGCACCCCGACGTGGTCCCACGGTCCCGTGACGCTGCTGGGCGACGCGGCCTCGTGCGTCTCGTTGTTCGGCGACGGTTCCACCGCAGCGATCGTCGGCGCGTGGACGCTCGCGGAGTCCCTCGACGGCCACGACAGCCTCCCGGCCGCTCTCGCCGACTACGAGCGGCGACACCGCGGGTTCGCGGCCCGGGGGCAGCGGGCGGTGCCGGTCGTCTCGCATCTGCTGGTCCCCAGCACCCGGATCGGTGTCGGGGTCAGGAACGCTGCGCTGCGGGTCGTCGGCCGGCGCAGCACGACCCGGTGACTGGCGCGCCGGGCAGCATCGGGTCTGTCACCGCGGGGATGCCACTGGGCGCGCCTGACCACCATTGTTCCTCGTCCGCGACAGGTCGCCTCCGTTCGCGGCCGCGCCGTTTCCCGCCTGACCTGCATGGATGCACATCAGCGGCCGACGGCAACTGCCTTCTCACGTCCGGGGGGCAGGGGTCGCAGGTTCAAGGTCCGTCAGCCCGACAGCTTGACCGCTGGTCAGAGGCGGGTCACCCGGATCGGGTGGCCACCGGGACAGCGGCAGCGCTCAGCCAGGACCCCGGGCGGACCTCAGCTTTCTCGGGACAGGCCGCAGAACGGACATGCCGGCTGAGTGTTAGGAGCGACCTGGTACCCCCGCACACGCCCCGGCAGCCCGTGTTGAGCCCGGCCCGGAGACGACAACGACGAGTTCACACGGTGGGTACGTACAGCCTGAACATCGAGCTGAGGTGGTCGAGCACGGGTTGGGCGGTGGCAGGCTGGCTGCGGAAGGCGACGTACCCGTCGGGTCGCACCAGGTAGAGCGATTCAGCCGCGGCTGCGTAGCGCTGGTGGACGTCGCGGTCCGGGTCGAGGACCACCTCGACGTGATTCAGTCCGTCCGGCCTGCGGTCGTCAGGCACCACGAGGTAGGCGCGGACGTCCTCGCCCAGCGCAGCGCCCACCTGTCGTGCGGTCGTAGCCAACCGCTGGTATCCGGCTTCGGTCGGGGCGGGGCCGTCGAACAGCAGGAGCGTGAAGTGCGTGCCCCGGAAGAGGTCGAAGAGCCGCGTCGGCGCGCCGCTGTCGCCGCGACGCCCCTGGGCGTCCGGTGCGCGGTCGCCGGCGCGCGGGCCGTAACGGAACCGGACGTGGTCGACCACGCCGGCCGCCTCCCCGTCGCCGACGAGGTCCACGGTGGCCGTCTCGCGGGCCAGCGAGCTGTTCCGGTAGCCCACGTCGAGCTCGGCGACGCCATCGAGGAGCCGGTTCTGGACCGCCGGCAGCCGCAGGGCCGGTACGAGGACCCGGTCACGGAGGAAGGTCATGACGGGATGAGGGGAGAAGACGGCGCTGTGGCCGAGGTCGCTGCTCTCGAGCACGGCGCGGGCGGGCATCCGCTCTTCCTGGTACGTGTCGAGGAGGGGATGACCCGCACGCCCCCGGAGGACGCCGTCGAGCTTCCAGCCGAGGTTGTACGCGTCCTGGATGCCGGTGTTCATGCCCTGGCCGCCCGCCGGGCTGTGCACGTGGGCGGCGTCGCCGGCCAGGAGCACGCGGCCCGCACGGTAGCGGTCGACGATGGCGACTCGGGGGCTGAAGTCGGAGAGCCACGTGGCGTCGGTCAGCCGCACGTCCCCGAGGTCCCGCTCGTCGAACAGACGCTGGAACAGCTCCAGGGACGCCGGCTCGAGGTCGCCGGAGGCGTCCGGCTGGACGCCGGCCTGCACCTGCCAGGTCCCGCTCCCGTCGAGCGGGTCGGCGGCGAGGTAACGGTCGTCGTCGAACCAGGCGAACGACGTACCGTCGGCAGGCAGCCCCTCGATCCGGACGTCACCCAGGACGAAGTGCTCCTCGTGGCTGCCGCCGCGCATCGTGATGCCGGTCAGTGTCCGTACCGTGCTGCTGCCGCCGTCGCAGCCGACCACGAAGGCGGTCCGGATCTCCTCGCTGGCGCCGGTGTCGTGATGGACGACGGTGGCGGTGACACCGTGGGCGTCCTGGTCGAGCCGGATCAGCTCGCGCGCGAACTGGACGGCGCCGCCGAGCTCTGACAATCGCGTCCGCAGCACCTGCTCCGTCCGCCACTGCGGCAGGACGACCAGGTTCGGATAGGGGACTCCGGGCTGCGGCGGGCGCGCGGGTACGTCCAGGTCCAGGGCGAGCCGCCCGCGCGAGTACAGGCGCAGGCGGTGATGGGTCCGGCCGGCGGCCAGGGCGGCCCCCGCGATCCCCAGGTCGTCGAGGACCTCGAGGCTGCGCGGTTGCAGGCCCTTGCCCCGGGACCAGGTGTGGGGCCTGGCGGCCCGGTCGATGATCCTGCAGTCGACGCCGCGGCGGCGCAGGTCGCAGGCCAGCGTGAGCCCGGTGGGGCCCGCGCCGACGACGAGCACGTCCGTGCTGGCGCTCATGGTGGTCAGCCCTCCAGGAGCTGGGACGGGGAACGGCCGTCGAGGAACTGGCGCCAGGTGCAGCCGCCGGAGCGGTTGCCGGGGACGAGGTTGGCGCCCGCGCGGAGCGCCGCGGAGGACGCGCCGGGCAGGGGGACCTTCACGACCGGACGGTGACGTCCGGTCCTCCGGAGGCGGTCGCGGACGAGCTCCACGACCGGGAACGCCTCCGGTCCGCCGAGGTCGGGCAGCCTGCCCGCCGGCTCCGCCGCCACGGCGTCGGCCAGTCGCCGGGCGACCTCGTCCACGTCGATCGGCTGGACCCGCCACCCGCGCGGCACGGGCACGACCGGCAGCCCGGTCATGCGGTCGAGCAGCTGCAGCACGAAGTCGTGGAACTGGGTGGTGCGCAGGACGGTCCACGGCAGCCCGAATCCCTCGATGGTCCGCTCGGCGGCCAGCTTGGACCGGTAGTACTCGGTCGGGATGCGGTCGACGCCGACGATGGACACGTAGACGACGTGCGGTCGGCCGGCGTCGCGCGCCGCCTCCAGCAGCCGCTCGGTTCCTCCCACGTCGACCGTCCCGGATCTCCGCGGATCCGTGGCGCAGTGGACGATCGTGGTGGTCCCGGCCACCGCCTGGGCGAGGCCGGCCCCGGTGCTGAGGTCCGCCACGACCACGTCGGCGCCGGGCACCGGTGGTGCGGCCGGGCTCCGGCTCAGGATCCGCACCGTGTGGCCGTCGGCCGCCAGGGCACGGACCACCCGGCGCCCGAGCTGTCCGGTGCCGCCGGTGACGAGCACGCTGGTCATCACACATCCCTCCGTCAGGACTGGTCGGGGAGAGAAGCGTCGCCGCCGGGCCTTGACGGACGGTTGGCCCGCCGCACCTGCCTCACGTCAAGCGGGCGTCAAGCCGCCGCGAGCACCGTCGGGACGAGACACCCCAGCCCCTTGGAGGGACGATGACCTCCCGCGGCTCACCGGCCGGCATCGTCTTCCGGCGGCTCGTCGCAGACTCGGAGCGGCGACAGGCCGCACGGTTGCTGCCGGACTGCGGCCTCGACGACCACGACTCGGCCTGCAACTGGTACGGCCTGTGCGACCTGACCGCGACCGAGGGCAACGGTCTCGCGGGAGTGGTGGTGGTCCGCCCCCTCGGACGCACCGCGGCTCGGTTGTGCGGCCTGGCCGTGTCGGCGGCCTACCGGGATCCTTCCCTCGGACGCCGGCTGGTGTGCGAGGTCGCGGACCTGCTCCGGGCGTCGGGCGTCGAGGAGCTCACCGTCCCGCCCGCTCTCGACCGGCGGGCCGCCGCGCTGCTCGCCCGGGTCGGTTTCGTCCCGCGGGTGCGGGATCAGGGCTGCGGAACGGGGTGGTCGCGGCTGCCGCTGTGACGGTGGGGCGCGACCGCTCGGGACGTCTCGAGGGCCCGCTCCAGCAGCATGACGGACCCCTGTCCGCGGGCGACGGCGGCCGCCCGCCGGAGAGCGCCCTGGGCTTCCTCGGGACGCGGTGGCCTCAGCGCGACCAGGGCCAGCGCGCGCAGGCGGTGCAACTC
This sequence comes from Modestobacter marinus, assembly GCF_019799945.1. Classification (GTDB taxonomy): domain Bacteria; phylum Actinomycetota; class Actinomycetes; order Mycobacteriales; family Geodermatophilaceae; genus Modestobacter; species Modestobacter marinus_B. Next base: position 10,483 of record NZ_JABGCH010000046.1, on the reverse strand, counting down.
GGACTCGTAGGAGCGTTCTCCCGTCCGCGCGACCCGGGCCAGGGCGTCATCGAGGAGGTGCAGGGCCTCGAGCGGCTCGTCGTTGCACAGGTGTGCCTCGGCCAGCAGCCCGAGGCCCCAGCCGACCAGGTGCTGGGTGCCGCCGGCCTCGATCCGCGCCAGCTGGTCGCGCAGGTCGGGGATCGCGGTCGCAGCGTCGCCCTCGATCGCGCGCACCCACCCCAGCACCACTGCCGCGTATCCGGCCGGCCAGGGGAGGTTCCATCGCTCGGCCAGCTCCAACGCCTCGGTCGCCCACTCGCGTGCCGCCGACGGGTCGCGGCGCATGGCGGAGACGAGGGGCTGCTCCGGTGACGGTGAGAGAACGCGCGAACGGGTGTCCCTCGCGCGACGCCCCGACGGCCATGGCCAGCAGGTGGACCCCCGCGTCGGCATCACCAAGGGAGGTGAGCACCGCGGCCAGCTGCAGTTGCAGCTCGATCCTCGGTGGCAGGAACTCCCGGCCGTCCACCGGGCCCGACATCTGCAGCCCCTGCTCGAGGTGCTCCCTGGCAGCGGTCAGCCGGCCCTGGGACCACAGCGTGCGCCCCAGGGACAGCTGGCTCAGGACGAACACGTCCGGGTCGTCGCCCTGCCCGGCGATGTCGAGCATCACCGCGGCCAGGGCGGCGGCAGCCTGGTGGTCGGCGCGGGCGAAGGCCACCTCGTACAGGCTGCGGCAGGAGGCCAGCAGAGCGGGGGTGTCGCCGAGCTGGTCGGCCAGCTCACGGGCTCGGGCGAAGCAGGCCCACGCGTGCTGGCAGCCACTGCCGTGCAGCTGGACGAGCAGCGTGCCGAGACGCCGCTGGACGGCCAGTTCGGAGGCGGCGCGTCCGGCCGTCGGCGCTGCGGTGGCCAGCAGGTCCAGGCTGCGGCGCAGCTGCCGTTCGGCCTCCTCGTGGGCGAAGGTGTCGAGGCACAGCTCGGCCGCGGCGATCACGTGCGGGATCGCCTGCTCGGCGCCGACCACCGGAGCGGCCAGCCACCAGTGCTGGGCCAACTGGAGGACGTGGTCAGCGTCGTCGCCGCGGTGATCGAGCAGCGCCTGTCCCACGCGGGCGTGCAGCCGGGACCGACGTGCACGGCTGATCTCGCCGTAGATGGCCTCGCGGATCAACGCGTGCGCGAAGCGGAAGCGGCCCACCGTCGCCGGGTCCTCGACGACGAGGCCGGCGGACACGGTCAGCTCGACGGCGGCGAGCGCGTCGTCGTCGTCCACCCCGGTCACCGCACGGACGACGTCCAGGTCGAACTCCTGACCGATGACGGCCGCGACCAGGAGCACGGTGCGGGTCTGATCAGGAAGCCGGCCCAGACGTCGGCGGAGGACGTCGCGCACGCCGGCGGGGACCTGTTGTGCGACCAGCGACGCCGCCTCGCTCGCGGTCCGTTCCGGCCAGCCATTGGCGCCGAGCAGGCGGAGGACCTCGATGACGAAGAACGGGTTGCCACCGGTGCGGTCACTGATCAGCCGGGCCAACTCGTCGTCCGGGTCCGTACCGGCGTGGGACGCCACGACCCGGGCCACGTCCGCGACTCCGAGGCCGGCCAGGTCCAGCCGGTCCACCGGGGCCGTGCGTGCCAGCTCGGCCAGCGTGTCGGCGAGCGGCTCCGCGCCGTCCAGCGTCCGGTCGCGGTAGGTCACCAGGACCACGATGGGGGCGTCGGCCAGCGTCGGGGCGAGGTGGCTCAGCAGCCGAAGGGAGGCGACGTCCGCCCACTGCAGGTCGTCGAGGACCACCAGCAGGCGTCGGGCGGAGGCGAGGTCCCGCAGCGCCCCGGTGGCTGCCTGGCAGACCCGGAAGCGGGCCGCCTCCGGGTCGACCACCGGCGCGGCGGCCCGAGGTTCGCCGCCCGCCAGTTCCTGCAGGATGCGGGCCAGCTGGGCGGTGTCGGCGGCCGACTCCGCGGCGGGCGGCCGGCCCGATCCGTCGCCCAGCAGGTCGCGGAGCACCTGTGTCCACGGCCAGAACGGCGGGGCCCCGGCGTCCTGGTCGCTCCGACCCCAGGCCACCGTGACGCCGGACAGGCGGGCGCGCCGGATCGCCTCCTCGGCGAGTCGCGTCTTGCCGATCCCGGGCTCACCCGCCACCAGGATGATCCGTCCCTGCCCGGCCGACGTCCCGGCCAGCGCCCGGTCGATCACCTCCAGCTGCCCGTCACGGCCGACCAGGCCGCCAGGTGTCGCGGGAGGCACGACGCCCGGGGGGCTCACCGCCGGACCCGGGATCCCCGGTGCCGCCGCGGGAGGTCGCCCGGCCCCGCTGCTCTGGACGGTAGCCGCCGTCCAGTCCAGGTGGGGGGCCTGGGCCAGGATGTCCCGTTGGAGGTGCCGGAGCGCCTGTCCGGGGTCGAGGCCGAGCTCCTCGCGCAGTTGCCTGCGGAACTGCTGATAGCTCTGCAGCGCCTCCGCCTGCCGTCCGCAGCGGTAGAGCGCCGCCATGCGCAGACCCTGGAGACGCTCCCGGAAGGGGTGCTCCGCAGAGAGCTGCTCGAGCTCGGCGGCGATCCTGGCGTGCCGGCCGAGGGCCAGGTCGGCGCTCAACCGACCCTCCAACGCGGTCAGCCGGACATCGTCCAGGCGGGCTCGCTCGGCCTGGACGAAGGGAGCATCACCGAAGTCCGCCAGGACGGGTCCACGCCACAGCCGGAGGGCCTCCTCCAGGGTCTCCGCGGCACGCGTTGCCTCGTCCTGCTGCAGGAGATCGTGCCCCGTCTGCGCCAGCGTCTCGAACCGCGCGGCGTCGAGGTCCTCCGGCCGCACCACGATGCGGTAGCCGGGCGCCTGGTTGACGATCACGGTCGCCGGTGCACCGGGGGTGCGCTGCGGTTCCAGCAGCCGACGCAGATGTGAGACGTAGGCCTGCAACGACGCGAGGGCCTGCGGCGGCGACTGCCGCCCCCACACCTCCTCCACCAACCGGTCGAGCGACACGACCCGGCCGGCGTCGAGCAGCAGGATCGCCAGGACGGCGCGCTGCTTCGGCCGCCCGAGGGCCAGCGGCCGCCCGGCATCGCGGACCTGCAGCGGCCCGAGGATCTCGAACTGCACCGCCCACCTGCCTCTCCGGCCCCGCCCGGCTGGCCGTCGGGTCATCCTGCCCCGCGGTGGCCCGGATTCCGCCCCCCGTCGGCGTCGCTGCGTCCTCGCCCCGTCAAGCGGATGCCCACGATCCGTCAAGCCGCGGTCTCGACGCTGCTCCCGTGATCCGGTCCCCGCGCCGACACCGATCCCCTTCCTTCCCGGAGGCCCGCATGCGACTCGCCATCAAGCTGCTGCTGGTGTGGTTCACCCTCTTCGGATTCACGATCGGCGTCTGGCAGGCCGTCTTCCCGGCCTCCTTCTACGCCGACTTCCCCGGGATGGGACACCACTGGGTCAGCCCGGACAATCCCTACAACGAGCACCTGCTCCGCGACGTCGGTCTGGGCAATCTCGCCGTCGGCACCGTCGCGCTCGTCGCGCTCCTGACCGGTGTCGTGTGGGTGGCCCGCGCCGTCGGCCTGGCCGTGGTCGTGGTGGACCTGCCCCACCAGCTCTACCACCAGGTCCACGTGTCGGTCCTGCCCACCACGACCGACCAGGTCCTGCAGTCGGGAAGCCTCGCCGCGGTCAGCCTGGCCGCGATCGCGCTGGTGGTCCTGGCGTTCCGGGTGCCGGCCGCGCCCGCTCCCACCGCACCGCCGACCACCTACCGCGCACCCGCGCCGGCTTCCACCTAGGAGATCTCATGGACATCGCGCAGGTCCTCGCCGACTTCGGCGACTGGGCGTTCGACCGCCACGCCAACGTGCTCAGCTGGTACATCCGGCCGCTCTTCCTGTTGCCGCTGGCCTGGTTCGCCCATCGCCGCAGCGGCTGGGGCATCGCCGGCACGCTCGTCGCCCTCGCCACCAGCATCTTCTGGTTCCCCGCGCCCGCGCAGCCCGATCCGCGGGTGCTGGAGTTCCTCGACTTCGAGCGGAAGTGGCTCACCGGCACGTGGGACCTCCAGAAGGTCGCGCAGGCGATGCTCGCTCCGCTCGCACTGACCGCCTACTGCACGGCCTTCTGGCGGCGGTCGGTCCTCTGGGGCCTGGCGCTCCTCAACGTCATGGCCGCCGGCAAGTTGCTGTGGGGCGTCGTCGTCGGCGACGGCTCCGCATGGGCGATGACCGTGCCGGCGCTGGTCGGGCTGCTGATCTGCGACGCCGCCGTGCTCGAGGGGCTGCGGCGGCTGCGGGCGCGCCGGGAGCGGGACGCGAGCCGGCCGGCGCCCCGTCCCCTGGCGTCGTCGACGGCCACCTCCTGACGCTCCCGCCCGCCGGTCTCCCTGGCTGGAAAGGACCACTTCGATGACCACCGCCAACCCTCCCTCGGCCGCCACGGTCTGCATCGCCGGCTGCGGGCCCGCCGGGGCGATGCTCGGCCTCCTCCTGGCCCGCGCGGGCATCGACGTCGTCGTCCTGGAGAAGCACGCGGACTTCCTGCGTGACTTCCGCGGCGACACGGTGCACGCCTCGACGATGCAGGTGCTGGCCGAACTGGACCTGCTGGAGGGCTTCGAGGAGCTGCCCCAGCAGCGCACGACCACCATCACGCTGATGACCGACGACGGGTTGGTCCCGCTCGGAGAGTTCACCCGGCTCCCGGGCCGGTTCCAGTGCCTGTCGATGGTGCCGCAGTACGAGTTCCTGGACTTCCTCACCTCCGAAGCCGCGAAGTCCTCCTCCTTCGCACTCCACCGCCGCGTGGAGGTGGTGGGACTCATCGAGGAGGACGGCACGGTGACCGGGGTCCGCTACCGGCGCACGGACGGCGACGGTGCCCAGGGGGAGTTGCGTGCGGTGCTCACCGTCGCCGCCGACGGACGCCACTCCGCGGTGCGCCGAGCAGCCGGCATGTCCGTGGTCGAGTTCGGCGCCCCGCTCGACGTGCTCTGGTACCGCCTCCCCAAGAGCCCTGGGGATCCGGAGGCGTCCTTCGCGCGGCTGGTGCCCGGCCGGTTGCTCCCGATGATCGACCGGGGCAGCTACTGGCAGGGCGCCTACACCATGCCGAAGGGCACGGTGGCGTCGCTGAGGGCGGCGGGCATCGAGGCGCTCCGAGCAGAGGTGAGACAAGCCATGCCCTTCCTGGGCGACCGGGTCGACACGGCCCTGCGCAGCTGGGACGACACCGGCTTCCTGGAGGTCCGGGTCAACCGGCTGCGCCGCTGGTACCGGCCGGGGCTGTTGTGCATCGGTGACGCCGCCCATGCCATGTCCCCGGTCGCGGGGGTCGGGATCAACCTGGCCGTCCAGGACGCCGTGGCCGCCGCCAACGCCCTCGTCCCACCCCTGCTCAGAGGGACCGTGACACCCCGGGACCTCCGGCGGGTGCAGCGCCGCCGCGACCTCCCCACGCGGGTCACCCAAGCTGGTGCAGCGCGGCGTCCAGCGGCAGATGTTCGGCGCGGCGGCAGCGCCGGGCCGGTCCCGCGGGGTTCCGGCCCCGCTGCGCCTCCTGTCCCGGATACCGCTCCTGCTGCGACTGTTCTCCCGTTTCATGGCCATCGGGATCCGGAACGAGCACGTCGCCAGGGTGGCGCAGGCGATGCCCGTCGGGACCAGCTTGCCGGGATCTCCGCAGCTCGAGGTCCCGGGTTCCGGACGGCCCGCGGTCGCGGCCGTCCGCGGCGCGAGGCCGCGGTCGGCGAGCGGCCCCCGATGAGCACGCCCGTCGCCTCGCAGCGGCGACTGGCGGGTCGCATCCGCCGGCACCCCGTCGGGAGCTTCCTCGCCTGGTCCCTCCCCGTCAGTCAGGCGATCGCCTTCCAGCCCGTCCTCGCGCCTGCGTGGTACGACGTGGACCTGCCCACGGCCCCCTTCGTCGTCGCGGCCAACCTGGTCGGGCTGCTGCTGCCGGCGGTCGTCGTCACCCGCGTCGTCGACGGGCCGGCGGGGGTTCGCGCGCTGTGGAGGCGCGCGGTCCGGGTGCGGGTGCCCCTGCGCTGGTACGGGGCGGCCCTGGTCGTCGTCCCAGTGGCGACCACGGCGATGGCCGTGGCCCTGCTCGGGCCGCCCGAGGGAACCGGCTGGGTGCTCGCCTCGGCCCTGGTCTCGGGACTGCTGGTCCAGCTGCTCCTAGTGTTCCTCACCACGAACTGGGCGGAGGAGGTGGCCTGGACGGGCTTCCTCCAGAACCGACTGCAGGATCGGCACGGGCCGGTGCGGGCCGCGCTGGCGACCGGGCCGTTGTTCGCGCTGCAGCACGCCTCCCTGGCGGCCGGCAACGGCTGGCTCGGTACGACCGCCGTCCTGCTCTTCATCACCGCGACGGCCGTGCCGTTCCGGTTCCTGCAGGGGTGGGTCGCCAACCGGACAGGCAGCCTCTTCGTCGTCGGTCTGGTGCACGCGGCAGGGAACGCGACGACCGGCGGCGGCGGATTCGGCGGTCCCGGCTTCCTGCCCCGGCTGTACCTCGACGACGCGGCGGGCCCGGTGCACCTGCTGGCCAGCGCGGCCCTGGGTCTGGTCGTCATGGCCGCCACCAGCGGCCGACTGGGTCGCGCAGCGGCGCGCGACGCCTCCGCCCTGACCGGCTCCGGGCCTTCCGCACTCGAGGGGTTCCCGGTGCGGCCGGCCGGCGCCGTCCCGACTGGCCGGCGGCCACCGTCGCGTCGAGCGCCCGAGTCCCCGGCGAGCCGACGGTGACCGGCGCGGCGCTCTACCGCCTGGCCAGCCGCGGGCTGCCACGGCTGCCGTTCCCGCTCAACGTCCGGATCCAGCGGCTGGGGCGCACGCCTCGTCCTCCGGGAGCGCTGCTGGCCGGTCAGCTCGGGCAGACGCTGGCCGCGGGCGGGGTGCCAGTCACATGGGTCCGTTCCTCGGCGGCCGACCGCGGCGCGCTCGTCTACCTGCACGGCGGCTCGTACGTGACGGGGCCGGTGCCCGGCCAGTGGCGCTGGCTGACCGTGCTCAGCGCAGAGCTGTCGGCGGCGGCCGTCATGATCGACTACCGGCTGGCGCCCGAGCACCCGCACCCGGCGGCGCTGGAGGACGTCGTCGCCGCCCTGCAGGCACTGACGTCGGCCGAGGTGCTGCGACCCGGTCGCTGGGCGTTGGCTGGGGACAGCTCCGGCGGCGCCCTGGCGCTCGTCGCCACCCGGACCCTGATCGCCGCCGGGAGCCCCTTGCCGGCGGCACTGGTGCTCATGGCGCCGTGGGTCGACCTGACCCTCGCCAATCCACAGATCCCCCGGACCGAGCCCGCCGACCCGGTCCTCACCCGCCGGTTCCTGCAGCCGTCGGCCGAGGCCTACGCCGGCCGGACCCCGCTGAGCGACCACCGGCTGTCCCCGCTGTACGGCGACCTGGCCGGGCTCCCGCCCGTGCACATCACCGCGGGGACCCGCGACATCCTCGTCCACGACGTCCGTCTGCTGCGGCAGCGGCTCCTGGACGCCGGCGTGGCCGTCGATTATCTCGAGGAGCCCGGGGCCCTGCACGCGTATCCCACCCTCGGTGCCGGTCCCGCGGCCGATCGGGCAGTGGCGGCCCAGGCCGCCTTCCTCCGCGGGCGCCTGGACCCGGATCAGACACCCGGGCATGCCGTGCGCTCGGAGAGCGGACCCCCCTTTGCGGCAGTGATCGGCCCTCCCGTGCCGCCTCCCGGAAAGCTCCTCATCCCATCGAAGGAGAACGTCATGTCCAAGCGACTGTCCACCCACGTCGACATCGAGGCCACGCCCGAACGGGTATGGGAGGTGCTCACCGATCTCGCCGCCTACCCGGCCTGGAATCCGTTCATCGTGCGTGCGGAGGGGGCCGTGGCCCCGGGCCGTCGGCTGACGCTGACGATGCAGCCGGTCGGCGGCCGGGTGATGACCGTGCGCCCCCGACTCGTCGAGGTCGCCGTCCACCGCGAGTTGCGGTGGCGCGGCAGGCTGGGCCTCCCCGGGCTGATGGACGCCGAGCACGCCTTCGTGCTCGAGCCTCAGGACGGTGGCACCCGGCTGGTCCACCAGGAGACCTTCCGGGGTGTCCTCGTCCCGTTCGCCGCTGCATCCCTGGACCGGGACACCCTGCCTGCCTTCGTGGCGATGAACGAGGCGCTCAAGAGGCGGGCGGAGGACCCGGCGCGCGCTCGAGCACGTACGGGCCCGGTCGACGACGGCGGCACGGACGCGGGCAGGGCATGAAACGGCGATCCGTGCTCCAGGCGAGCGCCTGCACGGGCGGCGCTGCTGTCGCGGGGAACGCCTTCATCGGGAAGAGGGCGATGGCCTGGTTCCGTGGCCTCACCGCGCCGCGCTGGCAGTTGCCCGTTCCTGCCTTCCTGGTCGTGGGTGGGCTGTACTACGGGCTCATCGGCTACGTGCTGGCACGGAGCATCGATCGTCGCGACGCCCGGAGCACCGCCTGGAGCCTGGCGGTGCTGGTGGCCAACGAGGCCTGGAACGGCGTCTTCTTCGGCCGTCGGAGCACTCGTGCCGGTTTCGCCGGGGTGTGCGCCTTCGTGGTCCCGCTCGTGGCGCTCGAGCGATCGGTCGCGGGGGACGCGCGCTCGCGCAACGCCCTGGCCCCGTACCTGGCCTACGTCCTCATCTACGACCTGCCGTGGACCTACCGGCTGTGGCGACTGAACCCGACCCCGCGCGGAGGCGCCTTCCCTTGACGAGCGACTGACGGGGCCGGCGCCGATCACACGGATCCCGTCGGGTGGAACCCGACTGGCCACCCGTCTGATCGGACGATCGCAGCCGGCTCTGCGTCAGCGACTCGCCCTCCGCCACGGCACTCCTCCGGTGACGTGGTGCAGGTCGTCCCTGGAAGGCCCGAGGGACGCGAGCACCACCATCACGCTCACCGCCCACCAGTACGTGCACCCCGGCCGGGGCCGCCAGGCGGCGAGCCGCTTCGCGGCGTCGCTCGAGGAGTGCAGTGAGGCGCGAAGCACCACCAGGGCTTCACCAGTTCCAACAAGCGGAACACCGGGCTCCTGACCTGCAGGGCACCGGGGCGATGAAGTGTGCGAGGAGCGACTCCTGCTCACGCGCACGGGTCTCGGTGGCCGGGACCGCCACCGCAGGGATCGCTCTGTTGCTCACGCGAGGGAGCGTGGATAGTGCCTCGCGTGGTCGCGCGCTTCCTCGCTCTCCTCTCAGCGGTGCTGGCGGGGCTCCTGGCGGGCGGGATGATCCTGATCGACGTGGTGCTCCTCCCGTTCTGGCGCGGTGTCCCGCCAGAACAGTTCCGGACCTGGTTCGCGGCCCACTCCGACCGGATCCGAACCCTGATGATCCCTCTCGGTGCAGGCGCAGCCGCCGTGAACGCGGCGTCAGCCGTCGTGCACACGGCGAAGGGCCCCCGGGCCGGGGCGGCGTCCGTGGCGGCGGCGGCGGCAGCGGGCGTCGTCGCGATCACCATCACCGTCAACGAGCCGATGAACCACCGGTTCACGGCCGAGCATCTGACGGATGCCGAGACGGCGAGCCTGCTCGAGAGGTGGGCACGGTGGCATCGCCTCCGCGTGGCGCTCGGGGTTCTCGCGACTCTCGGGGCGGCGTCGGCGCTGATGGACAGGAAGTCCTGAGCTGACGTCTCGCTCCGTCCCGAGGCGACTGCGGTTCCCGGAAGCGAACGACGACGGTGGCGTTGTCGCCCCGGCCGAGCTGTGCCCCGGACCAGGGCCAGCGGTACGCACCGGGCGCGTCGACCCGGCGCAGCAGGCGCGTCCGTGCGGAGGAGCCGGTCGTGCGGGGCGTGGCATGCCGGAAGACGTGACGGCGTCCGGATCGACCTCACTCGGGTCCGAGGGCAGGTGACCGTTGCTGCGCACTCGGACGCGTCCTTGACCGGCGCTCCCGACTCGGTCCGCGCACGGGCATCTCGGAACCCGGCTCGGGCCGGCCGGCCCCCGCGGGAGAGGACGGCGACCCGAGGACCTCGGTGAGCACGCGTCCCTCGACGTCGTCGGGCGGGGCGACGCCGAGAAGCGCCGCGATGGTGGGCGCGACGTCGACGATGCTCGGGTTCTCCGGAGCGGCGCCGCGGTGGAATCCGGCACCGGACACCAGGAAGGGGACCTCCAGCTCCTGAGTGCTCCCGTGGGAGGCGCGCGCCTCCCCGGCAGGTGGCTCGGTCAGCGCGAAGCCGTACGGCGGCTGCGCCTCGACGATGAGGTCACCCAACTTGTCGCTGGCCCGCAGGGCCTCCAGATCGACGTCGTCGAGGACCTGCGAGACGTAGGTGGGCGACAGCGACTCCAGCCCGGCCGCGACCTCCGCGCGCCCCTGCTCGGTCGCGGCGCGCCCACGCAGGTGGAGGTCGCCGTAGCGGACCGCGTTGGGAACGACCACCACCTCGGTCGCCGGCGCCGGGGACCGGCCGGGGGTCACGATCTCGGGCACGTAGCCGGCAGCGCTCACGGCATCGAGCACCTGCGGGACGAGCGTCCGGTTCCAGCTGGTCATGCCGTGGT
>NZ_JABGCH010000045.1 GCF_019799945.1 Modestobacter marinus | reverse complement strand
CCTCGAACGGCTCGCAATTCACGAACCGCAGACCGCATGACCCCCGACGTTTCAACGGAGAGCAGCACTAGCTCCACGTCAAGCGGCTCGCACACGCAGGAACGCCGCCCCGACCTGCACCCCGGCTCATGCAGCAGGCTTGCGCTGTTCTGCTCCCGCCGCGTCCGGCACATTCGGCAGGGACCTCATGAGGTCACCCACCTGTGGCATTGCTCGGCGCACATTTGCCGCGCAGAGTGTTTCGCCGTGCGGGACTGCCCCGACTTAACAGGCACGGTGCGTTGACGGCGCGGTGACACACAACCGGGTTTAATGAGCAAGACGCACGGGCCAGGGTATGTGGGCATGCCCGGGACACGTGTATGTCCGCGCCCCATGGTCCGAGCCGGAGGGGCCGAGGGATCGAGTCCGAGTAGCCGCGGGACCGCCTATGGGTGACTCATCGAGGAAGCGATACGTCGAGGCTGCCAAGCAGGTCCTGGCCGATCGACGACGGACGAGCCGACGGTTCTTCGCGGTCCTCCTCAACCGGTCCGAGGACACGTTGAGCGGCCTCGAGGCTGAGCTAATGGCGCGATGGCCCCTCCTCCTCCTTCTCTCCGGCATCGTGATGCTCCCGCTGGTCGGGCTGCTTCGGGTCCTGCACTCCCACACCGTGCTCAGCGACAGCACCCCCGTTGTGGTCCTGGGACTCCTCGTCGGGTTCGTCGCGGCCGCCAGCAGCGCAGGCCTCATGTGGCACGGCGCGAGGCGGGCCCGTCGCCGGAACGTCGCGCGCGGATACGCCATCGGCCTTGTCTTCTCCGTCATCGCGGCGCCTGCCGCCATCGAGTCCGCCGCGGCCTGGACCACGGCCTTCTGGCACAGGGGACTCATCGGTGCATCCGGCGCCCCGGCGAGCCTTGCGGTCAGCGAGCGGTACTACGTCTACGAGATGTGCCGGTCGCTCGAGTTCCTCGGGATCGGTGACACCGCGAGGTGGGACGTCGGCGTCCATTTCGACGGCGAGACCGTCGGCGTGATCGTCATCATTTTGAAGGCGGTCCTGCTCCTGCCGCTCATTCGGCTGGCGACGTCGGCCTACCAGTGGTTGGCCGCCGGGCCCGCCCCGCCGCGGGAAGCCACACCACCGACCTACGTCAGCGACGACGGAGCCGAGTTCTTGGGCCCCCTGTGGGTGGGGACGGCCGTCTCCACGGTCGCCGCTGTCGCCGTCATGTGGTCGCTACCCGTTCGCTGGCTCGGCGAGCGAGCGGACTGGCTCGCCCACCAGATCGACGACCGCCTCCCCCCAGTCGCGGAGCTACCGGTCCTCGGACGGACGGTGCTACCGGATGCCAGCACTTTGTCGGGATGGCTGGTGGTGGCGGGGACTGTCGTCCAATGGGCAGTCGTGGTGGCAGCGATGGTCCTGTGCTGCATCGTCTTCCTGCTGATCGTGACGAGCGTGGTCAACAGCCACTACACCGCTCGCGAGTCCATCGGCGCGACGTTGGCCAGCGTCGTGGCGTGGCTGGCGGTCGCGACTGTGCTGGGGGCGGCGGCCACCGGGCTCCTGGTCAACTCGGGGCTGGCAACGACCGATCCGCCCTCGTCGGACCGTGCGGACCCCTGGTCACTGCTTGAATTGCAGTTATGGAGCCTTGTGAGCGCACTCCCGGGCCTGAAGGCCACGGAGGTCCTCGGCTGGGAACGACCGCTGGCGGTCGAGGGCTGGCCGGCCGTGCTGCTCCATGTGGGGTACCGGGTCTCCGCGCTGGTGACGATCGTCGGTGTGCCGTGGCTCGTAGCAGCACTATGGCGATATGTCGACAAGCCACCTCTCCAGGCCAGCCCGCCCCTCCAGTCCGCACAGCGCCTCGCGCAAGGTCTGGCGGCGTTCGAAGCAGCCCTGTCGACCAGCGACGAGTCCGTGCACCCAGCATCGGCTGCATTGAAGCGGGTTCGGCTGTATGCCGGCGAAGTGCGTTCGACATTCGGGCCTGGCTCCGTCAGCACAGCCGCGGAAGCGGCTGTAGCTGTGGCGACAGACTGCTTCAACATCGTTTACCGGGGCTCGTGGCGACAGGGGAAGGGCGGCACGGTCAGGTCCGTGGACGACGCCCGGGCGTGGGTCGAACAGCGCAGGACGGATTTCATCTGCGCGTCCTCGACCGCTCTGCGGCAAGCGACCCCTGTTATTGCCGCACCGGGGTCGCTCGGAAGCGAAGCTCAATAGGATGCCGCCCACCGACAGCCGCTTGACCAACCTGTCTGGGCAGTACATCTAAATCACAAGCAGACGGACAGCGCTTTCGCCCCGCGCGCTTCCTGCATCTGTGCCGTCCACCGCCAACGCTCGACAGAGACGCCCGCTCGCGACGTGCTCGACCGGGCGGAGGAGATCGTCCCCGCCCTCGAGAACGTCGATTCCGCCGACGCCTCGATCGAGGGTAGGAAGGCGACCGACTGGGCCGCGCTCAAGGCCTCGTAGGCGAGTATGACGGCATCCGCGCCGGGCGCATCGCGAGAGGCCGTCGAGAACAGCCCGGCAGCTCTACATGACGTGCCCCGGGAAGTCCGTAGCGATGGGTGAGCCGACTGTAGAACCGTCCCATCACCCGGCCCACGGGCCCGGCCTGCTCCACCGCCGGCGTCACGCACCTGCCGCTGGCGCCGAGATCCTCCAGCAGGTGCCGAGCAGTCGTGCGGACGCCCGGGCCGGTGGCCACCCAGGTGAATGAGCGGCTCGGCTCGAGTTCGGTCACCACAGACTCGGTCGGGGGGATCCGGGGTACGCCTACTCGCACCCGGGCCCCGGCGGCCCCGCCCGGCGGCGATTCCGGTCTGAGCTCGCCCAAACAATCAAGATCGATTCCCACACACCTGGTGCATCAAGGGCCCGTGGTTCCGTCGTGACGCATCGGGGTGACGTCGGCGGAGACAGTCATCCGGACCATCGCTGGCATAGGGCAGACGCCGGGACACATCACGGCGGAACGAGGCGCCGGGCCGCGACCCCAACTGCCAGCACGGCCGAACGCTCCCGCATCCGGTGACCCCGACATAGGTCCGGCGCCGTCGGCCCAGTCCGCCACGAGGCCCCGGCGGCTGGCCGCGTCGACATGCGGGTGGTGCGGCGGGCCGATCACGCTCAAGGCGACGGGGCGCCTCCCGAAGTGGTGCTCGCCGTCCTGCCGGCAGCGAGCCTGGGAGCAGTCCCGAGCAGCCGCCTCCGGCCTGTCAGCGGTCCGGGTCGTCGAGCGACGCGTCGAGGTCTCCGTGCCCACCGCGCCGACCCGCCGAGACTGGGTCCGGCTGCTGCACGACCTCGCTCGCCAACTCGACGACGGCCGTGTCTACGACCGCGACCTCCCGATCTCGCCGGAGCACTCGACGCCGTCCTGCAGTCCTACCGTCGACGCCCGTACCGCTGATCCCGGGCCGCCGACCCCCGGCCCCTCCGCTGGGGTGACAACGGCGGCTCGGCCGTCCCCGGCAGCGTCCCCCTCGGTCGAGGGCAGGGGTGACGTCTCCCCTCCGCGGGACTGACGGCCGCCAGTCAATGTCACCCCGGGGACGGGGACAGCGAACGAGCGGCACCGGACCGACCGGTGACAGTGCAGCGCCGCCGCAGCAGAGGAAGTCGGTCCTCCCCTGTCAGTAATCGGGTCGGCGCGGCGCCTTCTCTGGTGCACGGCGAACCACGCCGACCGTCGGCGTGCCTGGTGAGACGCCGGACGAGGAGCGCGCAATGAGTTCTCCACCGCCCCTGCGGCAGATGACGACCTGCGACCCCCTGCTGCTCACCCCCGAAGAGGCCGCGCAGGTGCTATGCGTCGGACGCACCACGCTGTACGCCCTGATTCGGGACGGTGACCTGCGCCCCGTCCACATCGGGCGGAGTTGCCGGCTATCCCGGGCCGAACTCGAGCGCTATGTCGACCGGCTGATGACCGTCGGACCGGCGCCGTCGTCCGGGCCCGACCGACACAAGCCAACTCCTTCACAGATCGGCGGCCGACTGGGCACCGACGCCGGGATGAGGCGCCTGCAGGCGTGACCCCCATGACTGTGGACGACTCCGCGGCCGTCCACAGATCTCCGGATTCGGAGCCGCAGCAGGCCTGACCGTGGTGCCGTCGGTGCCCGTCGGAGGTCGGCCCGCCCGTCGCGAATGGCTGTCCGTACATCCCGAACTGACCGGAGGACGACGTGGCGAGACGCGCGAACGGTGAGGGTTCGATCTTCCGACGCAAGGACGGCACATGGTCGGCCGAGCTCAGCTACCGGGATGACTACGGCAGCCTCAAGCGGCGCACCGTCTACGGCAAGACGCAGGCGGAGGTCCGGACGAAGCTCCGCGACGCTCGTGAGCGGGCCGAGTCAGGAGCACCGGTCAAGGACGCCTCGATGACGGTCGCCGCGTGGCTCGACGAGTGGATCACCAAGTCGCTCGCCGCGAGCGACCGCAAGCAGGCCACCAAGGACCTCTACGCCACCATCGCCCGCACCCACCTCGCTCCCACGGTCGGGACCATCCCCCTCGGCCGGTTGCGTCCCTCCGACGTGGAAGCGCTCATCGTCACCAAGCGGGACGCCGGCCTGGCCCCCTCGACGATCCGGACGATCTACACCGTCCTGCGGGCCGCGCTGGGCATCGCCTCGCGCGACGGACTCATCCGCAGCAATCCCGCCGCGACGGTGAAGCGACCTGGCGTCGAGCGCAAGGACGCACCGCACCTGACCGCCGAGCAGGCGCAGGCACTCCTGGATGCGATCCGTGGCGACAGGCTGGATGCCTTGTTCCGGGTGATGCTGGCCACCGGGCTGCGCCGCGGCGAGGCCTTAGCCCTGCACTGGTCCGACGTCGACCTCGACGCCGGTCTGCTGCGGGTCCGCTGGACACTCTCCCGGACCTCCCGAGGACTGCGGCTCGACGAGCCCAAGACCGACAAGTCCCGACGAACCGTGCCCCTCCCCCGCTCCGCCATCGCGGCGCTCGCAGCACACCGCACCCGACAGGCAGAGGAACGGCGCGCGACCGCCGACGCCTATGAAGATCACGGCCTGGTCTTCACCACGGAGATCGGCACCCCGCTCGAACCCCGCAACGTCCTACGGAGGTTCGAACTGCTAGCCCGGCGCGCCGGGCTCAGCGGCGTCCACCTGCACACGCTGCGGCACTCAGCGGCCAGCTTCCTGCTGGCGGCCGGCACGCACACCAAGGTCGTGCAGGAACACCTCGGCCATTCGTCCTACGCCATCACCGCCGACATCTACAGCCACGTCGGTCCCGCCCAGCAGCGCGAGGCCGCAGACCGGCTGGACGAGGCCCTCCGCTGGTGACCGTTGCTGTACTCCGGCCGCGTTGCTGTACCCGTTGCTGTAGTGACGCGAGAGGCGGGCCACCCGATTCGGATGACCCGCCTCTGACCTGCGCTTTTACTGTCGGGCTGACAGGATTTGAACCTGCGACCCCTTGACCCCCAGTCAAGTGCGCTACCAAGCTGCGCTACAGCCCGAGCTCCGAGCGCCCGGAGGCGCTCACCAGCTGCTCGAAGAGGTTACCGCACGCGGCGCGCCCTCCCCCGACCGGTCCTCGCGGGCCGGCCGGGGCCGGGACCTCAGTCCAGGTACTGCATGTGCTCGAGGTCCAGCGCGCTGACCGCGGTCGGCGCGAGCTCGCCCCGGCTCGCGAGCTCCTCGAATTCGACGACGCCGTCGATCTCCGTTCCCATGGAGATGTTGGTGACCCGCTCGAGGATGATCTCCACGACCACGGGCACCCGGTGCTGCGCCATGAGCTTCTTCGCCTCCTCGAAGGCGGGCTGGATCTCCTCGGGGTCGCGCACCCGGATCGCCTTGCAGCCCATCCCCTCGGCCACCTTCACGTGGTCGACGCCGTACCCGCCCAGCTCCGGCGCGTTGATGTTGTCGAAGCCCAGCTGCACGCAGTAGTCCATGTCGAACGCCCGCTGCGCCTGCCGGATCAGCCCCAGGTAGGAGTTGTTGACCAGCACGTGGACGTAGGGCAGCTGGAACTGCGCGCCCACGGCCAGCTCCTCGATCATGAACTGGAAGTCGTAGTCGCCGGACAGCGCCACGACGGTCGCCTCCGGGTCGGCGACGCAGACGCCGAGCGCCGCGGGCAGCGTCCAGCCGAGCGGGCCGGCCTGACCGCAGTTGATCCAGTGCCGCGGGCGGTAGACGTGCAGCAGCTGGCCGCCGGCGATCTGGGAGAGGCCGATGGTGCTGACGTACCGGGTGTCCCGGCCGAAGGACCGGTTCATCTCCTCGTAGACGCGCTGCGGCTTGATCGGCACGTCCTCGAAGTGGGTGCGCCGCAGCATGTCGTGCTTGCGCTGCTGGCAGTCCCGGACCCAGTCGCGGCGGCCGGGCAGCTGCCCGGCGTCCCGGCGCTCGCGGGCCACCTCGACGAACAGCTCCAGCGCGGCCTCGGCGTCCGACACGATGCCGAACTCCGGCGGGAACACCCGGCCGATCTGGGTGGGCTCGATGTCCACGTGGACGAACGTGCGGCCCTTGCGATAGACGTCCAGCCCGCCGGTGTGGCGGTTGGCCCACCGGTTGCCGATGCCCAGGACGAAGTCGGACTCGAGCAGGGTGGCGTTGCCGTACCGGTGCGCGGTCTGCAGCCCGACCATGCCGGCCATCAGCGGGTGGTCGTCGGGGATCGCGCCCCAGCCCATCAGCGTCGGGATCACCGGGACGTCGACCAGCTCGGCGAACTCGACGAGCAGGTCCGCGGCGTCGGCGTTGATGATGCCGCCGCCGGCGACCAGCAGCGGCCGCTCCGCGGCGGCGAGCATGTCCAGGGCCTTCTCGACCTGCGCCCGCGTGGCCCGCGGCTTGTACGCCGGCAGCGGCTCGTAGGTCTCGATGTCGAACTCGATCTCGGTCATCTGGACGTCGAACGGCAGGTCGATGAGGACCGGACCGGGCCGCCCGGAGCGCATCAGGTGGAAGGCCTGCTGGAAGGCGCCGGGAACCTGGGCCGGCTCGAGCACGGTCATCGCCATCTTGGTCACCGGCCCGGCGATGGCCGCGATGTCGACGGCCTGGAAGTCCTCCTTGTGCAGCCGGGCGACCGGCGCCTGCCCGGTGATGCACAGGATCGGGATCGAGTCGGCCATGGCCGAGTAGAGCCCGGTGATCATGTCGGTACCGGCCGGCCCCGACGTGCCCACGCAGACCCCGATGTTGCCGGCCTTCGTCCGCGTGTAGCCCTCGGCCATGTGCGACGCACCCTCGACGTGCCGGGCGAGCACGTGCTTGATGGTGTCCCGTTTGCGCAGTGCGCCGTAGAACGGGTTGATGGCGGCACCGGGGAGCCCGAACGCGTGGGTGACTCCCTCCCGCTCCAGGATCTGGACGGCGGCTTCGATGGCCCGGATGCGCGGCATCGGTCTCTCCTCGGTGAGATGGTCCGGTGGGCGGTGCTCTGGAGTGGGAGGTGCGTCAGCTGGTGCGGCGACCCGAGAGCTGCTCGACCAGGAGCAGCAGGGCGGAGTGGTCCAGGGACCCGTGACCGTCGGCGCGCAGCGCGCCCATGAGCTGCGCCACCAGCGCGCCGAGCGGGATCGCCACCCCGGCCTCCCGCGCGGCGCTGGTCACGATGCCGAGGTCCTTGTGGTGCAGGTCGACCCGGAAGCCCGGCGTGAACTCGCGGGCGATCATGTTCGCGGCCTTGCGGTCCAGGATCCGGTTGCCGGCCAGCCCCCCGGCGAGCACCTCGACCGCGGCCCGGGTGTCGACGCCGTGGGCCTCCAGGAAGACCAGGGCCTCCGCGACGAGCTCGATGGTGCCGGCCACGATCAGCTGGTTCGCGGCCTTCACGGTCTGCCCGGAGCCGGCCGGGCCGACGTGCACGACGGTGGAGCCGACGGCCTCGAGCACCGGTCGCGCCGCCTCGACGTCCTCCGGCTTCCCGCCGACCATGATCGACAGGGTCCCCTCGACCGCTCCCGCCTCGCCTCCGGAGACCGGGGCGTCGACCGCCCGGAAGCCGCGGGCCCGGGCCTCCTCCGCCAGCCGGACGGAGACGTCGGGGCGGATGGTGCTCGCGTCGACGAGCAGCGTCCCCGGCCGGGCGGAGTCGAGCACGCCGCCCTCGCCGAGCACGACCCGCTCCACGTCCGGGGAGTCCGGGAGCATCGTGAGGACGACGTCGGCCTCCCGGACGGCCTCGGCGACGTCGCCGGCCCCCCGGGCACCCTGCTCGACGAGCCGCTCGACCTTCTCCGGGCTGCGGTTGTAGGCGACGACGTCGAAACCGGCCTTGATCAGGTTGGCGGCCATCGGCGCGCCCATGATCCCCAGTCCGATGACGGCAACGGTGGTCATGACAGCTCCTTGTGTTCGTGGGGGGCGGGAACGGGACTCAGCGGGCCGAGCGGCTCTCGCGGGGCAGCCACGTCAGGCCCTCGAGCGTGTCGCCGCGGGGCTTGTACTCGAGCGCGACCCAGCCGTCGTAGCCGGCGGCGTCCAGCGCGTCGAGGTGCCGGTCCAGGTCGAGCTCACCGGTGCCGGGCTCGTTCCGGCCCGGCGCGTCGGCCACCTGCACGTGGGCGATCCGGCCGGCCTGGGTCGCGATCACCGCGTCCAGGTCGTCGCCGTTGACCGCGAGGTGGTACAGGTCGCAGAGGAAGCCCAGGTTCTCCACCCCGGTCTCCCGCTGCACGCGGTCGATGACGCCCACGACGTCGGCGGCGGTCAGCAGCGGGTAGCGGGGCGCCCCGCTGACCGCCTCGACCAGCACGGTGCCGCCGATCCGCGCCGCAGCCCGGCCGGCCAGGGCCAGGTTCTCGACGGCGAGCTCGTCCTGCGCCTCGGCCGGGACGTCGTCGACCCGGTTGCCGTACAGCGCGTTGAAGGCACCGCAGCCCAGCCGCTCGCCGATGCCGACGGTGACGTCGATGTTGTCCCGGAACTCCGCCGAGCGGGCCGGCCAGGACACGAGTCCCCGGTCGCCGCCGGGCATGTCGCCGGCGAAGAAGTTGAGCCCGATCAGCGAGACCCCGGCGTCCTCCACGGCGCCGACGAACTCGTCGACCTCGCGGTCCGCGGGCACGGCCGCGGCGAACGGCCACCAGAACTCCACGGCCGTGAAGCCGGCGTCCCTGGCCGCCGCGGGGCGCGCCAGGAGCGGCAGCTCGGTGAACAGGATCGACAGGTTGACCGCGTAGCGCCGAGACATCTCACTCCATCAGTTTCCGTATGGCGGAAGGTGTTTTCTGATGGGTGAAAAAGTAGCGGCCGGACGTGACGCGCGTCAACTACCCCGAAGAAGCCGCCGACCCCGGGCCCAGCGCATCCGGAGTCCGATCGGCGTCGGCCGAGATGCCTGTCCCTGTCCGGGGACCGGACGACGGAGGGCGGTTCCCTCAGCGCAGCCACCGGTGCACGGACGTACGCCGGGCGGCCGTCCAGGCGTCGTCGAAGTGCTGCTGGGTCTGCTCGGCCCGGGCCTCCTCGAGGGCGTGCAGCCGGCCGTAGAGGAAGGCGGCCTCCGTGGACGAGGTGTGCCGGGCCAGGTCGCGGAGCCGTTCCCGGGTCAGGACGGAGTCCTGGTGCTCCCCGAGCGCCTCCTGCACCGCCTCCATCGCCTGCGCGAACGTGGTCGCGTCCTGGCCGAAGACCGGGTCGACCGACTCCGCGGCGTAGCGCGAGGCCTTCGCTGCCTTGCGGGCGTCGTGCAGCAGCTCCTCCCGCTCGGGGCCGGCGGGACGGGCGTCGGCGTCCTCGACCAGGGCGCGCACCCCGGCGAAGCTCCGAGCGACGAGCCGCGGAAGGACCTTGCCCGCCGGGGCGGCCGCGCGCTCGGTGAGCGGCGGAGTGGCGACCAGCCCGTCCAGAGCCGCGACCAGCTGGTGGTAGCGCTCGCCGTCCAGCTCGGCCAGCACCCGGTCGTGCGCCTTCCGGTAGGCCTGGCCCAGCTCCTGGTCGGCGATCGTGGCGGCGGGGCCGTGCTCGGCGTTGCCGTCGTCCGTCCCGACCGCCTGGCTCACCCGGTCGCGCATCACCTCGGCGTCCCGGGCGGCGCCGAGCTCACCGGCCAGCCACTTCAGCTCACCGCGCAGCGGACGGACCACCTCGGCGGTGAACAGCGGCTTGAAGGTGGTCAGGGCGCTGCGCAGCCGCCGGGTGGCCACGCGCATCTTGTGGACGGCGTCGGGCGCGTCCAGCCGCACCGGCAGGTCCTGGGACCGAACCTGGGCGACCTGCTGGCGCAGGTGCGCGAGCACCACCTCGCCGGCCGGCGTCTTGGCGGTGAGCTTCGTGGCCTTCTTCGGCCGTGGCCGCCGCTTGTCCGTGCCAACCGCGCCCGTCCCCAGGAGGTGCGCGAGCTTCGAGGTGGCGTCTGCCGCCGTCAGGCCGTCCGCTCGCAGCCGGGCGTCGACGCCCTCGAGGAGGTGGGGGTCGCCGCCGACGAGCCCCACCTCGATCTCCCGCCAGGACGTCGCTGCTCCGGCCGCGTCCCCGCTGCCGTCCAGCGGCAGCAGCCGCCGCGCCGTCACCCGGTCGTCGGCAACCTCCGCCAGGACCTGCCCGGTCGGGTCGACCAGCCGCCGGACCGTGCGCTCGGTGACGATCTCGGCGACCGGCCGCAGCTCGGCGCCCCCGCTGTGCACCCGGACCAGCTTGCGCAGGGTGTCCGGCACGGTGCGGGCGCCGCGACCGGCCGGGAGGCGCACCTCCGACCGGGCATCGGCCCCGGCCGGGACCTCCAGGTGCCAGCCGGCGTCGTCCCCGCCGGTGCGCCGGCGCAGGGTCAGCCCGGCCGACGCCAGCCGGAGGTCCTCGGTGTCGAAGTAGGTCGCCGTCAGCCGCTGCCGCGCCGCCGTGCCCTCGGCGAGCGGGAGGAGACCGTCGCTCGTGGCCCGGGCGTCGTCCGCCCCCAGCACCAGATCGGTGAGGGCCGGCAGCTCGAACGCCTCATCGGCTTCGTACTTCTTCGCGACTTCCCGGTGAACAGCGGCCATCCGGGAGGTGTACCCCAGGAAGGTGAACAACCGCGAGGTCCGACCGGGCGGCCCGGTGGCGGATCACCCCTTGCGGTCGCGGGCCTTCGAGTCGCGCACCTTGACCGAGATGTCGATCGGCGTGCCGTGGAAGCCGAAGCGTTCGCGCAGCTTCCGCTCCAGGAACCGGCGGTACCCGGCCTCCAGGAACCCGGTGGAGAACACCACGAAGCGCGGCGGCCGGATGTCGGCCTGCGTCACGTACTTGATCTTCGGCGCGCGTCCGCCGCGGGCGGGCGGGGGCGTGGCCATGACCAGCTCGCGGATGAAGTTGTTCAGCTCGGCGGTCGGCACCCGGGTCTCCCACGAGGCGAGCGCGGCCCGCAGGTGGTCGGCCAGCTTGTTCACCCCGCGGCCGCTCAGCGCCGAGATGTTGACCCGGCTGGCCCACTGGACCCGGGCCAGGTCCCGCTCGATCTCCTTCTCCAGCTGCGTGCGCCGGTCCTCGTCGAGGGTGTCCCACTTGTTGATCGCCAGCACCAGCGCGCGGCCGGCCTCGATCACCTGGGTGATGACCCGCTGGTCCTGCTCGCTGATCACCTCGTCGGCGGCGAGCAGGACGACGGCGACCTCGGCGGCCTCGATGGCCGCCTCGGTCCGCAGGCTCGCGTAGTACTCCGTGCCACTGGCGGTGTTCACCCGCCGGCGCAGCCCGGCCGTGTCGACGAAGCGCCACTCCTCCCCGCCCAGGGTCACGATCGAGTCGACCGGGTCGACCGTGGTGCCGGCGACGGAGTCGACGACCGAGCGCTCCTCCTTCGCGAGCCGGTTGATGAGGCTGGACTTGCCTACGTTGGGCCGGCCGACCAGCGCGACCCGGCGCGGGCCACCCACCTCCTCCTGCTCGCGCGGCGCCTCGGGCAGCGCGTCCAGCACGATGTCGAGCAGGTCCCCGCTGGCCCGCCCGTGCAGCGCGCTGACCGCGTACGGCTCGCCGAGGCCCAGCGACCACAGCTCGGCGGCGCCGGCCTCGCCGCGCTCGTCGTCGACCTTGTTCGCGACCAGGATCACCGGCCGGTCGCTGCGCCGCAGCACGCGGGCGGCGGCCAGGTCGGTCTCCGTGGCGCCGACCGAGGCGTCGACCACCAGCACGATGACGTCGGCGGTCTGCATCGCGTACTCGGCCTGGCGGGCGATTGAGGCGGCCATGCCGGTGGCCTTGGGCTCCCAGCCGCCGGTGTCGACGACGGTGAACGACCGCCCGTTCCACAGCGCCTGGTAGGCGATCCGGTCCCGGGTCACGCCGGGGACGTCCTGCACGACCGCCGCGCGGCGGCCGAGGAAGCGGTTGACCAGCGTCGACTTGCCGACGTTCGGCCGGCCGACGATCGCGACGACCGGCAGCGGGCCGGTCGGGTCGGTGTCGGTGGTGCTCATGCGGGGTCCCTCACTGCTGTGCCGGCCAGGTCGAGCACCCGCTCGACCACGGCCGCGCGGTCCAGCCCGGTGCTGTCGACGACGATCGCGTCGGCAGCCGGGCGCAGCGGGCTGTCGGCCCGGCTGCTGTCGTGCTCGTCGCGGCGACGGAGGTCGGCCGCGATCCTGGCGATCCGGGCGGGGTCGGTGACACCCAGCTGGCCGGCCCGCCGCTCGGCGCGCACCTCCGGTGCCGCGGTCAGGTAGATCTTCAGGGTCGCGTCCGGCAGGACGACGGTGCCGATGTCCCGCCCCTCGACGACGACCGCGTCGGCCGCGGCCACCAGCGCGCGCTGCCGCTCCACCAGGAGCCGGCGGACGGCCGGGACGGCGGAGACCGGCGAGACGGCGCGGGTCACCTCGGTGCCGCGGATCCGGGCGGCGACGTCCTCGCCGTCGACCCGGACCACCTCCGTCTCCGCCGACGTCCCGATCTCGATGTCGGCCGCCGCGACCGCGCGGGCGATGCCCTCGGGGTCGTCGAGGTCGACGCCGGCGTCCAGCACGGCGACGGTGGCGGCCCGGTACATCGCGCCGGTGTCCAGATAGGCCGCGCCCAGCCGGGTGGCGACGTCCCGGGCCACGCTGGACTTCCCCGTTCCCGACGGCCCGTCCAGCGTCACCTGCCCGCGGAACCCGTCCATCTCGCGGTCCTCCTGCGCACTCACTGGGCGATGTCCCGCCGCAGGGCCACCGCGCCGCGCAGGTACACGTGCTGGATCTCCGCCCGGCCCTTCGGCGTCTCCACGTGCGCCATCAGCCGCAGCACCCGGGGCAGCGCGTGCGGGACAGCGATCTCCGTCGCGCACATCAGCGGGACGTCGCCCAGCCCCAGCTCCCGGGCGGCCAGCGCGGGGAACTCCGACACCAGGTCCGGCGTGGCGGTGAACAGGATGCTGATCAGGTCCGGTGAGGCCAGCTCGTTCCGTTCCAGCACGGCGGAGACGAGCTCGCGGGTGGCCGCCAGGACCTCGTCGCGGTCGTCGGCGGCGACCTGGGTCGCCCCCCGGATGGCACGGACGGCCACGGTTACACTCCTCGCTCGGGGCGGCGCACGGGATGCCGTGCACCTCGGTCGAGTCTAGGGAGCCTCCGCCACCTCGCCCGCGGCGCTCAGCCGAGGGGGGTGATCCCCCAGCTCGCCGTCGTCGACTCCCCCGGCTCGAGGCGCCGGACGTCCTCCCCGGTCTGCAGCGCGTTCGGGGGGCAGGTCATCGGTTCCACGGCCAGCCCCCGCCGCCGCCGGGGCCCGGGGAGGACGTCACCGGTGAACAGCTGCAGGTGCGGGTAGCCCTCGTCCTGCCACACCGCGGCGCCCCGGCCGTCCGGAGCGGTCAGCCGCACCCAGGCCCGCCCGTCGCCGTCCCGCTCGAGGTCGGTGAAGGCGTGGTCGATGGCCAGGTCGCCGACCACCCGGCCGGCCCGCAGGTCGTAGGGCGTTCCCTCGACCGGCACCGACCCGGTGGGGATGCTCCGCTCGTCGGTCTCCAACCGGGTGCCGCCGGGCGCCACGAGGGAACAGCCGTCGACGAGCAGGCCGGCTCCCGCCGCGAGGTAGGGGTGGTGCCCCTCCCCGTACGGCAGCGGGACGTCGCCCTCGTTGGTGGCCGTGGTGCTCACGCGCAGCCCCGCGGCCGAGAGCTCGTAGGCGACCTGCAGCCGCAGCACGAACGGGTAGCCCGGCTGCGGGTACAGCAGATACCCGAGCGCGACGGTGTCGCTGGAGCGCGCGATCACCGACCAGGGCACGAAGCGCACCAGCCCGTGGATCGCGTTGGCCACGTCGGGCTCGCTGAGCGGCAGCTGGTGCTCCTCGCCGTCCCAGGTGTACCGGCCGTCGCGGATGCGGTTGGGCCACGGGGCGAGCAGCTGGCCGCGGCCGGCGTCGGGCAGGTCCCGCTCGCCGTAGCCGTCCAGCAGCTCCCGCCCGCCGGCGCGGTAGCTGCGCAGGCCGCCGCCGACCTCGACGACGGTCACCTCCGCGCCGGCGCCGCTCAGCGTGAACTGCTCCCCGGTCGGCCGGACGCTCACCGCGGACGCTCGGCGGTCAGGTCGCGCACGTCGGCGTACCGCTCGCGCACGAACGGCACCGGATCGGCCTCGTACGTCTCGGTGCTGGCGGTCGGCCAGACCGGCGGGGTGTCGCCGCCGGCGAGCACCCAGGCGGCCTGGCGGGCGGCGCCGTCGGCCACGTACTCGCCCGGCGGCGGCACGAGCACCGGCACGCCGAGGACGGCGGGGGCGATCCGGCGGACCGCCTCCGACCGGGCCCCGCCGCCGACCATGAAGACCCGGGTCACCGGGGTGCCGCCGGCGACGACGGCCGTCAGCCCGTCCGCCAGCCCGCACAGCAGGCCCTCGACGGCGGCCCGGGCCAGGTGCGCCGGGTCGGAGGTGGCCAGGGTCAACCCGTGCAGCGCCCCGGTGGCGTGCGGCCGGTTCGGGGTCCGCTCCCCCTCCAGGTAGGGCACCAGCACCAGCCCGCCGGCCCCGGGCGGCGCCGACAGCGCCAGCCGGGAGAGCTCGGCGTGGTCGACGCCGAGCAGCCGCGCGGTGGCGTCCAGCACCCGGGCCGCGTTGAGGGTGGTGACCAGCGGGAGGAAGTGGCCGGTGGCGTCGGCGAAGCCGGCGACGGTGCCCGTCGGGTCGGCCATCGGGGTGGTCGCCACCGTGGAGACGACGCCGGAGGTGCCGATGGAGACGACGACGTCGCCCGGCTCGGCGCTCAGCCCCAGGGCCGCCGCGGCGTTGTCCCCCGCGCCGGGCCCGAGCACCGCGCCACCCCCGGGACCGGCGACCACGCCGGCCCGCTCGGCCGGACCCAGCACCCGCGGCACCAACGGGGTGCGGCCGAAGGCCCGCTCCAGCAGGTCCGGCCGGTACTCGCCGGTGATCGTCGACCAGTAGCCGGTGCCGCTGGCGTCGGACCGGTCGGTGACCAGCGCGTCCAGGCCGTGTCGGTCACCCACCCCTCCACCCCGGCGATGCCCGGCCAGCTGCCAGGTCAACCAGTCGTGCGGCAGGCACACCGCCGCGGTCCGGCTCGCGTGCTCGGGCTCGTGCTCGGCGAGCCAGCGCAGCTTGCTGACCGTGAACGAGGCGACCGGCACCAGGCCGACGGCATCCGCCCACGCCCGGCCGCCGGCCTCCGGGCCGCCGAGCTCGGCGACCAGCTCCGCGGCCGCGCCGGCGGAACGGGTGTCGTTCCACAGCAGCGCGGGGCGCACCACCTCGCCGTCCTCGTCCAGGCACACCATGCCGTGCTGCTGACCGCCGACGGCGACCGCGGCGACGTCGTCCAGGCCACCGGCCCCGGCGACGGCGGCCTGCAGCGCCGTCCGCCAGGCGGCCGGGTCGACCTCCGTCCCGTCGGGGTGCGGCGCCCGCCCCTCACGGACCAGGCGGCCGCTCTCCGCGTCCCGCACCACGACCTTGCACGACTGGGTCGACGAGTCGACCCCGGCCACCAGCGTCATCGAGCGGTCTCCCCTCTCCCGGGCCGGCTCAGCGGGCGCCGAGCAGGTGCTCGAGCGCGAGCTGGTCGAGGCGGGTCACCCCGGCGCCGCGCTGCGCGACCGCGGCGGGGTCGAAGTCCTCGAACGCCGACCGGTCGGCCAGCAGCTCCTCGTAGCCGCCCTCCCCCACGGTGGGGGTGCGCAGCTCGCCGACCTTGGCAGCCGCCATGGCCTCCTGCACCTCGGGGTCGGCGCGGAACGCGGCTGCCCGCTCCTTCAGCAGCAGGTAGGTGCGCATGTTGGCCGCGGCCGAGGCCCAGACGCCGTCCATGTCCTCGGTGCGCAGCGGCTTGTAGTCGAAGTGGCGTGGACCGTCGTAGGTCGGGCCGCCGTGCAGCCCGCCGTTCTCCAGCAGGTCCACGGTGCTGAACGCCTGGATCAGGTCGCCGTGGCCGAACACCAGGTCCTGGTCGTACTTCGGGCCGTGCTGGCCGTTGAGGTCGATGTGGAACAGCTTGCCGTTCCACAGGGCCTGCGCGATCCCGTGGGTGTAGTTGAGGTTGGCCATCTGCTCGTGGCCCACCTCGGGGTTCACCCCCACCAGGTCGGCGTGCTCGAGCTTGCTGATGAAGGCGATGGCGTGGCCGATGGTCGGCAGGAAGATGTCGCCGCGGGGCTCGTTGGGCTTGGGCTCCAGCGCGAAGCGCAGGCCGTAGCCCCGGTCGATCGAGTACTGGGCGAGGGTGTCGATCGCCTCGGCGTACCGGTCCAGCGCGGCATCGAGGTCCTTGGCGACGTCGACCTCGGTGCCCTCCCGCCCGCCCCACAGCACGTAGACCTGCGCGCCCAGCTCGGCGGCCAGGTCCATGTTGCGCATGACCTTGCGCAGGGCGAAGCGGCGGACCTCACGGTCGTTCGCGGTCAGGCCGCCCTCCTTGAACACCGGATGGGTGAACAGGTTGGTGGTGACCATCGGGACGACCAGACCGGTCTCCTCCAGCGCGGCGCGGAAGTCCTTGATGTGGCGCTCGCGGGCGGTGGCGTCGCTGCCGAAGGGGATCAGGTCGTCGTCGTGGAAGGTGACGCCGTAGGCACCGAGCTCCGCGAGCCTGTGCACCGTCTCGACGGCGGACGGCGCCGTGCGGGTCGCGTCGCCGAAGGGGTCACGGGCCGGCCAGCCGACGGTCCACAGCCCGAAGGAGAACCGGTCCTCGCGGGTGGGCTGCAGATCGCTCATCGGTGGTTCCTCTCGAGGGAGACGTACGACCCGTTCGGGTCGCCTTTTGTTTTCCCTCAAAACATAAGGCAGGACGTCGTTAACCTCAAGAGGTGATCCAGCCATCGACCGACGCCCCCAGCGGGGCTCGGCAGTCGACGCTGCGCACGACCAACCTCGCTCTCGTGCTGCGCACGGTCTGCGCCTCGGCCCGGCCCCTGTCGCGGTCGGACGTCGCGGTGGCCACCGGCATGACCCGGGCGACGGCTGCCCGCCTGGTCGACGAACTGGTGGCCGGAGCGCTCCTGGACGAGGCCGAGCGCGATCCGCTGCCCCGCCGTGGCCGGCCGGCCACGCCGCTGCTGCCGGGCGCGCGGTTCGGAGCCCTCGGGCTGCACATCGACGCCGGGCTGCTGGCGGCCCGGGTCCTCGACCTGCGCGGTCGGGTGGTCGGCGAGCGCGTCGAGCAGCGCGACCTGCGGGGCAGCGACCCCACCGGCACGTTCGCCCGGCTCGGCGCGCTGACGGCGGAGCTGCTGGCCGACCTGCCGGCCGGGCTCCGGGTGGTGGGCGCAGGACTGGCCGTGCCCGGCGTGGTGGACGAGGCCGCGGGAGTGCTGCTCCGCGCACCGAACCTCGGCTGGTCCGACCTGGGCACGGCGGAACTCCTCCACGCGTGCGTACCCGGCGGTCTCGAGGTCGTCCTCGGCAACGAGGCGGACCTGGCCGCGCGCACCGTCGCCGACGAGGCACCCGGGCGGGCCGGACCGCACCGCGACTTCCTGTACCTGTCCGGGCAGATCGGGATCGGTGGCGCCGTCGTGCTGGACGGCCAGGTCGTCACCGGCAGCTCGGGCTGGGCCGGCGAGGTGGGGCACGTCTGCGTCGACCCCGGCGGGCCGGCCTGCAGCTGCGGGTCGACCGGGTGCCTGGAGCTCTACGCCGGGCGGCACGCATTCCTCCGCGCCGCCGGTCTGCCGCTGGAGGCGACCTCCGGCGAGCTGGCCGAGCTGGCCCGTGCCGGGGATCCAGCCGCCGCGGGTGCTGTCGAGACGGGCGCCTGGGCCCTCGGCGTGGCCCTGGCCGGGGTGGTCAACGTCGTGGGAATCCCCACCGTCGTCCTCGGCGGGCACCTCGCCGAGCTCGCCGACTTGCTTCGCCCCCCGCTCGAGGAGCACCTCGCCCGCCGCGTGCTGTCCGCCCGGTGGCGACGGCCACGGATCCTCAGCGCGCAGGGACCGTCGGCCGCCGGTGCCAGCGGAGCCGCGCTGCGGGCACTGGACCAGGTGCTCGCGGATCCGGCCCGCTGGCTCGGCTGACGGCGCCCTCTCAGAGGCCGACGAGCTCGTGCAGGGCACCGACCTCCTGGCGGGTGAGCCGGCGGATGGTGCCGGTGCGCATCCGGGCCAGCTCGATCGGGCCGACGGCGGTGCGGGTGAGCCGGGAGACCGGCAGCCCGACCTCGGCGAGCAGCCGGCGCACGATGTGCTTGCGGCCCTCGTGCAGCACGACCTCCACCACCGACTGGCCGGCGTGTGTGTCGACCACCTGGAACGAGTCGACCCTGGCCGGGCCGTCCTCCAGCTCGACGCCCGACCGCAGCCGGCGGGTGACGTCGCGGGACACCGACCCGCTGACCTGGGCCAGGTAGGTCTTGCGCACCTCGAAGGAGGGGTGGGCCAGCCGGTGGGCCAGCTCGCCGTCGGTGGTGAGCAGCAGCAGCCCCTCGGTGTCCTGGTCGAGCCGGCCGACGTGCACCAGGCCGGGGGCCAGGTCGCCCATCATGTCGCCGACGGTGGCCCGGCCGCGGTCGTCGCTCATCGCGGTGATGACGCCGAAGGGCTTGTTCAGCGCGTAGGTGACCTTGTCGTTGCGGACGTCGATACGCCGCCCGTCGACCGCGATCACCGCGGTCTGCGGGTCGACCCGCATGCCCTGCGTGCGGACCACCGCGCCGTTCACGCTGATCCGGCCGGCCTCGATCATCTCCTCGGAGACCCGGCGGGATCCGATGCCCGCGCGCGCGAGCACCTTCTGCAGCCGCTCCCCCGGGCGGTCGTCGGACTCGGGCTCCTCGCGGTCACGGGGATGCACCGGGGCGAGCTCCATGTCCTCGGACCAGCCCTCGCCACCCTGGGTCAGGGACTCGTCGTCTGGGAACGTGTTCATCCCTGCCAGTGTCCCACCCGCTCCTGCCGGGCTCCCGGTCGTTGCCTCAGGCGCCGGTGGCCTCGTCGCCCTCCCTGGCGGCCGCGGCCATCGCCTGCTCGCGCCGGGCCACGACCGCGACCGCCGCGCCGCCCAGCAGGGCCAGCGCTGCGGTGGCCATCCACGGCCGGTTGAACCGGTCGGCCAGCAGGTGGTCGACCGAGTAGCGGCCCGGCCCGGCGATGGCCAGTGCCGTGCCGGCCAGCCCGAGGACGCCGGTGTACTCGTAGCCGCCCGCGGTGGCGAAGAAGCCGGCGGGCCGGTGCACCGCGCCGGCGGCGACCATCGTGGAGGCGGCCGCCGCCCCGCCGACCGGCGTGGCCAGGCCGAGGGCCAGCAGGACCCCGCCGCCGGTCTCCCCCAGCCCGGCCAGCACCGCGCTGGGCCGGGACGGGCGGAAGCCCATGGCCTCCATGCCCGCGGCCGTCCCCTCGATGCCCCCGCCACCGAACCAGCCGAACAGCTTCTGCGCACCGTGCGCGGCCAGCGTCGACCCGACGCCGAGCCGGAGCGCCAGCAGTCCCAGGTCCGGGCGGCGCGATCGTGCCTCCATGGCGACCTCCTCGGCAGTGGCCGGCGCGGGGATTGCTGCCCGCACCGACCCGCTGCTGCTACCCGTCCCGGTGCCGGGTGAACGGGACGGCGGTCAGCCGCCCGCGGTGTCGCCGGGCCGCGGCTGACCGAGATGGTGCCGTCCGGGACGGCGGGAAGCTGGTGCTCGGCGTCCAGGGGTTCACCAGCGCCGTCCCGCTGCGCAGCCGGCTGAGGAACGGGCTGACCCGGGTGCTCCTCCGGCTCGCCACCGGTCGGGACGTCCGGGACACCCCGACCGGGCTGCGCGGGCACGCGGCGTCCCTGCTCCCGTGGCTGCTGTCCGTCCCCGGCGAGCGGTTCGAGTACGAGTCGGCACGCTGCTGGGGGCGGTCCGCCGTGGCCTGCAGGTGGACCAGGTCGCTATCGCGACGGTCTACCTGGAGGGCAACGCCTCCTCGCACTTCCGCCCCGTCCTGAACTCCGCGCGGGTCTACGCCGCCCTGCTGACCGTCCTGCTGTCGTCCTCCGCGGCCTTCCCGGTCGGCACCGCGGCGGCCGACGTCCACGCCCGGGACCCCCGGGGTGCCCGGCGGTCCCCGGTGTGATCGGCTGCCGCGGTGCAGCCCGGCCGGCCTCCCGCCCTCGAGGTCGTCGTCGCGGGCGCCGGTCCGGCGGGGCTGTCCGCGGCAGCGGCCTGCGCCGCGGCCGGCCTCCGCACCGCCCTCGTCGCGCCCGCCCTGCGGCCCTGGCCGCACACGTACTGCCTGTGGGCGGAGGAGCTGACGGCGGCGGCCGGTGCGCTCGGCCTCGACGCCGGCGCGGTCGCCGCGGTCCATCCCACGGTCGTCGTGCGCACGGCCGCCGGCGGGGAACGGCGGCTGGGACGGCGGTACGCCAGGCTCCGCAACGACGTGCTGCACGCCGCCCTCCTGGACCGGGCCCGCGCGCACGGAGCGCACCTGGTCGACGGCCGCGTGGAGGCGCTGCGCGCCGAGGGCGGTGGCGAGGTGGCGGTGCTCGCCGACGGCACCGAGCTGCGGGCCGGCGCGGTGCTCGACGCGCGCGGCGCCGGCCCCGGCACGGCCCAGCAGCGGGCGTGGGGCGAGGTGGTGGCCGGGCCGGTCGACGCGCTGGTGCCGCCCGGCTCGGCGCTGCTCATGGACTGGACGGCGCTGGCCGGCACCGGGGGGTCACCGGCGTTCCTCTACGGCCTCCCGCTCGACGACGGCACCACCCTGCTGGAGGCCACCTCGCTCGCCGCCCGCCCGCCGGTGCCACTCCCGGACCTGCGGGCCCGGCTCGCCGCCCTGCTCGAGTCCGCCGGGCTGCGCCCGGTCGGTCCGCCCGAGCGGGTGGCCATCCCCCTCGACGCCCGCCCCCGCCGGTCCGGGCCCGGGACGCCGCTGGGCGCCGCGGCCGGGATGGTGCACCCGGCCACCGGGTACAGCGTCGGCGCCTCGCTGCAGCTGGGGCCGCGGGTCGCCGCCGTCCTGGCCGCGGGCGGGGACGCCGGCGCCGCCCGCCGCGCGGTGCTCACCGCCCGCCGCCGGGCCACCGCGGGGCTGCTCGGCGTCGGCCTGGAGGTCCTCCTCCCGCTGGACGCGGCCGCCACCGACGCGTTCTTCGCCGCCTTCTTCACCCTCCCCGAGCGCTCCTGGGCCGCGTACCTGAGCACCGAGGCCGCTCCCGGGGAGGTCGCCGCCGCCATGGCGGGGACGTTCGCGGCGCTGCCCGCCGCGCAGCGCCGCTCCCTGCTCCGCACCGTGGCCCGCCTCGGCGGCGCCCAGACGGCCGGCCGGCTCCGCGCCCTGACCGGGCGGCCGAGGCGTCCCTGACCGGTCAGGAGGCGCGCCCGCGGCTCCCGGTGCGGACCGCGTAGGCGGCGGCCTCCGCGCGGTTGCGCGCGCCGAGCTTGGCCAGGATGTGGCTGACGTGGTGCCCGGCGGTCCGCTCGCTGATGACCAGGGCGTGCGCGATCCCCGCGTTGGACATGCCCTCGGCGATCAGCTCGAGGACCTCCTGCTCCCGGGCGGTGAGCGAGCCCGCCGCGCGGGCCCGGCCCCCGGGTGCCTCGCCGAGCTGCCGCAGCAGGCCGGTGGCCGTGTCCGCGGCCCGGACGGCACCCAGCCGGCGGAAGGCGCCCAGCGCGGCACGCGCCTCCTCGCGGGCGGAGTCCGGGTCGGTCCCGGCGACCGCCCGCGCGAGGGCCAGCCGGGACATCCCGGCGTCCAGCGGCATGAGCAGGCCGCGGAACGCGGCCAGGGCCCGGCGGGCCGGCTCCACCGCCTCGGCCGCGCCGCCGGCGCCGAGGACCACCTGGGCCGCGGCGAGGTCCGCCCGGGCCGCGAGCAGCCGGATGCCGGACTCCTCCGCCCGGCGGGTGAGCCCGGCGGCGGCCGACCGGGCGCCGGCCAGGTCCCCGAGCGCGAGGTGGGCGTCGACCAGCGGGGCCAGCAGCCGGGTCGCGGCGACGATGTCGTCCCCGGTGCTGCCCAGCCCGCGTTCGAGCAGCGTGACGGCCTGGTGCGGACGGCCGGCGGCGATCCGCAGCAGGGCCAGCGCCCGCAGCGCGGCGGGGTGCTCCTCCCGGCCGGCCAGCAGCTCTTCCGCCTCACTCAGCCGCCCCTGCTGCACGCGCAGCTCGGCGAGGGAGGCCACCGTGGGGGCGCTCAGCTCCGGGATGTGCCGGGAGTGGGTGGCCAGCGCGTCCCGCAGCGCGTCCTCGGCCTCCGCCCAGCGGCCGTTGACGATCAGCAGGTCGGCGTGCACGGTGCGGCAGGCGCCGAACAGGGGCGCCACCCGGTGCGCCTCGGCGAACCCCTCGACCAGCTCGCACCACTCGGTGGCCCGCTCCCACTCCCCCGCGCCGGAACAGGCGAGGACGAGGTTGCAGTACGCCTCCCCCAGGGTGTGCACGCTGCGCACCCGGCCGGCCGTCGCGGCCGCCATCGCCTCCTCCAGCAGGCGCAGGCCGGCGTCCCGGTGACCCGCGCGCACCTCCGCGCGCCCCAGCAGGCTGACCGCGAGCACCTCCAGGTCACCGGACCCCACGGCCCGCCCGACCTCGACGGCGCGGGCGGCCTGGCTCAGCTGCTCCTCGACCCGGGTCGCCTGGCGGGCGCGCTCCACGGCCACCCAGCCGTGGCCGGCGCAGGTCGGCAGGCCGGCCAGCGCCCGCTCCGCCCGGGCCAGCCACCCCCGGGCCGCCGACGCCCGCCCGCCGAGCGCGTGCTGGTGGGCCACCCACACGGCGACCCGGGCCGCGTCGTCGCACCGCCCGGCGCGCACGTACCGGTCGAAGGTGTGCTCGCGCACGGCGATGGCCTCGACCACCGACCCCTGGAACCACAGCGCCTGGGCCAGTCCGTCGCCGGCCTCGGCCCCGTGCTCACCGCCGTCCGCGGAGTCGGACGCGGCGGCGAACGCCGAGCGGGCGGACTCCCAGTCCGCCCGCTCGAGCGCGCGCCTGCCGTCGTCGAGCAACTCGGCCAGCCCCGGCCTGCCCATGGCCCAGAAGGGTCCCACGCGGGAGGCGCGGCGGGCACCCCCCGCGTGTGCGCTCACCGCCGGGTGCCGACCGCCACCAGGTACTCCTTCTCGAACCGGGCCTTGTCTGGGGTGCCCCGGTCCCACTCGTCGCAGAACCGGGCGAGCGCCTCGTCGAACTCCTGCTCCCGGCCGTCGCGGGCGGCGTTGGCCCGGGCGGCGATCGTCGGCCCGTAGAAGGAGGTCATGTGCCGGGCGTAGTCGTAGCGGTCCTCGAAGGCGGTGATCTCCAGGGTGTCCCGGCGGAGGGTGGTGAAGTCCACGCGGCCGCCGACGAGCGCCTGCAGGTGCTCCTCGCTGCCCCACAGCGGAGGTGGCTGGGCGCCGGGCGGAGGCGGGGCGGCGAACGGCTTCATCGTGCGGAAGAGGGCGCCGAGCATGCCGTCCGGCGTCCAGCTGAGCAGCGCGATCGTGCCGCCGGGCCGGCACACCCGGACCATCTCGTCGGCGGCCTGCTGGTGGTGCGGCGCGAACATCACGCCGATCGCGGACATCACGACGTCGAAGGAGGCGTCGTCGAACGGCAGGTGCTCCGCGTCGGCCTCCCGCCACTCCAGCTGCAGGCCCTGGGCCTCTGCGCGACGCCGGCCCTCGTCCAGCAGCTCGGGGGTCAGGTCGCTCGCCGTCACCTGCGCGCCGCGGGCCGCCGCCGGCAGCGAGGCGTTGCCGGTGCCCGCCGCGATGTCCAGCACCCGCTGCCCGGGCTGGATGCCGGCCGCCTCCACGAGCCGTTGCCCGATCGGCTCCAGCCAGGTGGTGACCATCTGGGGGTAGTCCCCCGAGGCCCACATCTTGCGGTGCCGGGCCTTGAGCTCCCTGTCCTCGGCCACAGCCGTCATCGTCCGTACCTCCAGGTCGTCGGTGGTGACGGTCCCCAGGGTCGCGAGGCACCGGGTGCGGGCACATCGGTCGATCTGCCCATCTCCTGCCCATCCGGCTGCCCATCGGCCCTGTCACGATGGCGCGGTGCTGCTCGCCGACGTCGTCGTCACCTCGGCCGCCGTGGCGGCCACCCGGTCCCGGACGGCGAAGGCCACGGCGATCGCCGCCCTGCTGCGCCGGACCGAGCCCGACGAGGTGGAGCCGGTCACCGCGTGGCTGGCCGGGGAACCGCGCCAGGGCCGGCTCGGGGTGGGCTGGCGCACCCTGTCCCGGCTGAGCGGGCCACCGGCCGGGACGGCGTCGCTGACCGTCGCCGAGGTCGACCGGACCCTGACCGGGCTGGCGGCCACCGCCGGGCCGGGGTCGGGCACCCGGCGGGACGACGCGCTCGGTGCCCTGCTGGCCGCGGCCACCGCCGAGGAGCAGCAGTTCCTGGTGCGGCTGCTCACCGGCGAACTCCGCCAGGGCGCCCTGGAGGGCGTCGTGCTCGACGCCGTGGCCGCCGCCGCCGACGTGCCCGCCGCGACCGTCCGCCGCGCGTTCATGCTGGCCGGCAGCCTGCCCGCGACCGCCGCCACAGCCCTGGCCGGCGGGACCGAAGCCCTGGACGCGGTGCGCCTGCGGGTCGGTCGCCCGGTGCGCCCGATGCTCGCCAGCCCCGGCTCCTCCCTGGACGCGGCGCTGGCCGACCTGGGCAGCGAGGTCACCGTGGAGTTCAAGCTCGACGGCGCACGCATCCAGGTCCACCGCCAGGGGGACGACGTCCGGGTGTGGACCCGCACCCTCCGCGAGGTGACCGACGCCGTCCCCGAGCTCGTCGACCGGGTGCGGGCCCTGCCGTGCACCGCCGCGGTGCTCGACGGGGAGACCCTCGCGCTCGACGACGACGGCCGGCCGCGGGCGTTCCAGGACACCATGAGCCGCTTCGGCAGCGACACCGCCGACGCCCTGTCGTCCGACCGCGGAGGACTGCTCAGCCCGTTCTTCTTCGACCTGCTGCACCTGGACGGGCGGGACCTGCTCGACGAGCCGCTGTCGGCCCGCCTCGACGCCCTCGCGGGGTTGCTGTCCGCCGACGAGCACGCCGCGCTCCGGATGCCCGGCGTCCGCCGTCCGCTGCCGGAGGAGGCGGCCGGGGTGCTCGACGACGCCCTGTCCGCCGGGCACGAGGGGGTGGTGGTCAAGGCGCTCGACGCGCCCTACGCCGCCGGCCGGCGGGGCCGGGCGTGGCAGAAGGTGAAGCCGGTGCACACCCTGGACCTCGTCGTCCTCGGCGCGGAGTGGGGGTACGGCCGGCGCACCGGGAAGCTGTCGAACATCCACCTCGGAGCGCGGGACGCCGACGGCGGCGAGCCGGTCATGGTCGGCAAGACCTTCAAGGGCATGACCGACGAGTTGCTGGACTGGCAGACCGCGACGTTCCCGGCGCTGGCCCGCGAGCAGCCCGGCTGGGGGGTGCTGCTGCGGCCGGAGCTGGTCGTCGAGATCGCCGTGGACGGCGCGCAGCGCAGCCCCCGCTACCCCGGCGGGGTCGC
Organism: Modestobacter marinus; assembly: GCF_019799945.1. GTDB lineage: Bacteria > Actinomycetota > Actinomycetes > Mycobacteriales > Geodermatophilaceae > Modestobacter > Modestobacter marinus_B. The sequence goes on along the minus strand of NZ_JABGCH010000045.1, from coordinate 169 downwards.
CCTGCGGTTCGCCCGCGTGCTGCGGTACCGGCCGGACAAGACCCCGGCCGAGGCGGACACGCTCGACGCCGTCCGCGCGCTGCTGGCCGGCGACTGACCTAGACGAGTAAGTCCGAACGGCCCGGCTGAGTCACAGGCCTGTAGTTCGGGACGGAGGGTGTTCAGGCTC
>NZ_JABGCH010000044.1 GCF_019799945.1 Modestobacter marinus | reverse complement strand
CGGCCCATCAGGACCCCTTCCTCGGGCGAGACGCCCAAGCTCAGGGTGTCCACCGAAGCGGGTTAACTCCACTCGCCCAGTTGAAGAGCTGGGGCTCCGGGGCGCGCTGTATCCCAGACCAGCACTCGTGCGTCGGTAGGGCCGCCGACCGTGACCACCCGCCCGTCACTCAGCACCGCCACGGCTACTGGCCCCCACACCCAGCCGCTGTGCTCGCCCAACCTGATCGGCGCGCCGCCGGGGTGTGCTGGGTCCCAGACCAGCACCAGCCCGTGGCGGCTACCAACGGTGACCACGCGCTGGTCGCCGAGGACGGCGAGTGCTCCCACCCCGTCGGCATCCTCTCCCAGTTGCAGCGGCCCAACCTCCAGGTGTCTTGGGTCCCAGACCAGCGTTCGGCCGGCCCCGCCGGTGACCACGCGCCCGTCACCGAGCACGGCCACCGCCGACACCCCGCCATCGTGCTGACCCAGCACGACCGGCGGAGCGCCCTTGCGGGCCGGATCCCACACGAGTATCTGCCCGTCCTCCGAGCCGCCGGTGACGACCCGCCCGTCACCAAGCACGGCTACCGCCGGCACTCCGCTGGCGTGCTTGCCTAGCCGGAGGGGCGTGGCGCCCGGGCGGGCCGGATCCCACACTCGGACGAGCCGATTGCGCCCGCCGGTAACCACTCGGCCGTCATGCAGCTCAGCCACGGCCCATACCCCGCGGGCGTGCTTGCCTACCCGGACGGGGGCGGCGTCCGGGTGGGCCGGATCCCAGATCAGCACCTGCCCGTCGTCCATGCCGCCAGTGACCACCCGCCCGTCACGCAGTACCGCGACCCTTGAGATCTGGCCGACGTGTTCGCCCAACTGGAGCACGAGTGCCGGACTGACCCGAGTGGGGGCCCAGATGGGGACCGGGCCGTAGTCGAGCAGGTTACGTAGCCGGTCGCGAAGGGCGTCGGCGATGCGGTCCTCGCCGTGCTTCATCGCTTCCAGGCACAGCTGCCGCAGCACGTAGCCGGGTTGACCGACTGGGCGCGGCGGTAGCAGGTTGAGCCGTTGCCCGGCGACCACGGAGGCGATGGTCGCCGCAGTGGCATGCCCTGGTTGGGCGGCAATGGCGGTGTGCAGAGTGGCCAGCATTCGGTCGACGCCGGTGACCGGGAGGGAAGTGGCGACCCAGGCGAGGTCGCCAGCGAGCCATGCGAGTCGGTCCGGGTCACCGGTCAGTGTCTGGGGGTACTCATCAAGCAGATACCGGGGAACCGGATGGCCGTCGGTCGGTGCCATCCAGCCGGCGTCGCGCCAACGCTGGGCCCATCGGTCGATCAGCTGCCGATAGCGCGGGTCACGCAGCTCCTCGGTGTCCTCCGAGAACTTCCCGTTCGGGTTCTGTGCGTACTCAAGTAGGGATGAGTGTGCGAATTGCCAGCGGACATTACGGGCAGGTCCGACGGGCTCGAGGATGCGAATGGCGCGCTCGTTGACGAGGGTCTTCACCTGTCGAGAGGTCACCGCAGCGGCGCCAGCGCCGTCAGACAGCAAAGCGTGCAGGTCGGCCACTGCGAGGGGACCCGCGGCCGCGGTCAGCAGCCCAAGCACGTCCAGCGGCAGGTCAGGGTTGTCCCCGTGCGTCAGGTCGTAGAACTCCTTGCGGGCCAGCTGCGCCAAATCCTCCGCACCCTCGAACGGCGGAAGTTCGAGGGGTTCCACGCGCGTGAGCGGATGGCCGCCCGGCACGTCGATGGGCAGCTCAGGGCGGGGCCGACTGGTGATGTGCACGTGAGCGTGTGCCACAGCCAGTGTTGGCAGCAGGCTCGCCACGCTTGGGGCTCCGGCCGGCAGAAGGTCCTCGTCCAGGCCGTCCACGACCAGCAGCAGATGACGCCCGGACGCCTCGGCGCGATCGACCGCCCTCTTCCATAAGGTCCGGAAGGCGTCCTTGCTCGGGGGCGGGGGGTCGAGGCCGCATAGATAGGCCAGCTGCGGCACCACCGCCTCGAGCAGCCGCTGGCTAGTGGCGTCGGAGGCGCGGCGGGACAGGAAGTAGCAGACCACGTCCACGTGTTCGGGCAGGCCGACGGTAACCGCCTCGTAGAGCAGGGCGCTCTTGCCCGCGTACGCCCCACCAACCAGCCACCGGTAGCCCGCGGACCCGGTGGCGAAGGTGGCTATGTCGGCCAGCTCCCGTTGCCGCCCCAGCAGTTGCGGCATCCGCGAATGCAGGGGTTCGCCGATGTCCTCACGCAGACTCGCCCAGTACGGCGGCGGTTCCCTCGCCGGCGGCGGCGTCGGCAGTCGCGGCCAGCCCGCTGGGTCGCCTACGCCTAGTGACTCCCACCAGGCCATCGGGTCGGGCACGCCCGGCCCCCACTCCGGATGGTCCGGGTTGTACTGGAGGGCGGTTAGCGGGACCGCGGTGATCGTCGACGGCCCGGCCCGCGGGGCGTGCTCGGTCACCACCCCGACCAGCCGCTCGCCGGCCAGCACCGGCGCCCCGGACATCCCGGACCACTCCGAGTCCGTCAGCGACCGGTCCGCCGGCGGCAGGGGTCGCGGCGCGACCGACACCACCAGGTTCAACAGCCCGCCGGCCAACCCGGAGGCCACCGGCAGCACCCCAATCGCATCCACGGTTTCCCGGCGCACTGCTGTCGGCGACGGCGTCTCGGCGAACCAGGGATAGCCAATCGCATGCACCCGTTCCACAGCCTCCGCGGCCGGGCTGTCCCGATCCACCGTGGCCATGCCCAGCGGCGGCGGCCCCGCCCCGAAGTTGCGGTCGGTAACCTCCACCAGGGCCAGATCCGGGCCAGGGCCAGCCATGTCACCGAGGAAGCGCGGATTCATCCGCGCCATGTGCTTTCGTTTGGCCGGCTTCCGGACGGTCACCGCCTGCGCGCCGGCCACCACATGTGCCGCGGTCAGCACCCACCGCCCGCCCACCAGGCAGCCCGACCCGTAGCGGTAGCGGTCAGCGGCCTGCGGGCCGAGGTCGCCGATCACCTCCACCACCCGCGCCGCCAACGGCACCGGCGGCATCGCGCGCTACCCCTTGAGCTCGCCGGTGGCCTGGGCAACCTTCACCGGCCGACCGTCGCGATCCACCGGCTCACCGAACACCACCGTCACCGTCTGCAGCGTGTCTCTCTGCCAGCCCGCCGACCCGCCCAGCTCCACGTTGACGATCGGCACCTTGAACCCGGCCTTGCCGTCGGCCTTGCGCGTCGCGGTCACCTTCAGCTCCACGGTCATCGACTGCACCGGCAACTGGATGTCCGACCCACCTCCGGCGGCTCGGGCCCGCAGAAGGCCATCCCGCAGCGCCTCGATCGCCTCGGTCAAACTGAGTTCGGTCCTCGGGTCCTGCACGTTATCGTCCATCGGCACCGGTCCCCCACCACCGTGTCCGGAGTGTGGCACAGGCGCGCGCCGGAACGGCCCTCTCGCAAGACCAGAGATCTGTCCGAGGGTCGCGCTACGTTCCGACCGTGACAGAGAAGCCGCGCGCACCGCGCTCCTCCCCCACCGGGACGGCCGCTGGTGGGACGGCTCTCACTTCGCGGTGTCCAAGTCCCCCCGGTATCCCGAATCGTCTTGAACGGCGACGTGGCTCGAACTCCCTCGCTTCGAACTCGGGACGTTGCTGGTCACCTATCCGTCTAGCTCATCGGCGACGGGCCGAAGCCAGTCGCAGGAGTGACGGGTTCGACCCGCGTCATGCATCCAGGACGGCCTGAGCCGGCCCGCGGAAGTGCTAGACGGACTGTTGGTCACGGGATGCCCAATCAGGCCGACCACAGTGACCAACCCGTGTCTACGTGAGCAATGGCTAGCAGCGTTTCGTTCGGCTCCAATCGCGGGGATGCCGCAAGCGCCGAGACCGTGCACCCGATCTCGGTCGTCTGTCGTTCCTCGGTCGGGTCCCACACCAGCACCCGCCGGTCGGCCCCGCCGGTGACCACCCGCCCGTCGCCGAGCACCGCCACCGCACCCACCTCGCCACGGTGCTTGCCCAGCTCCATCGGCGCGGCGCCCGGGCGGGTCGGGTCCCACACCAGCACCCTCCCGTCGATGTCACCGGTGACCACCCGCCCGTCGCCGAGCACCGCCACCGCACCCACCCCGCCGGCGTTCTCGCCGAGTTCGATCGGCGCGGCGCCCGGGTGGGATGGGTTCCACACCAGCGCCCCGTGGGACCCGCCGGTGACCACCCTTCCGTCGCCCAGCACCGCCACCGCCGACACCTCGCCGGTGCGCTTGCCCAGCCGAACCGGCCGGGCGCCCGGGCGGTCCGGGTCCCACACCAGCACCCGCCCGTCGAAGCGGCCACCGCCGGTGACCACCCGCCCGTCACCGAGCACCGCCATCGCATCGACCTCGTAGAGGCGCTTTCCCAGCATGACCGCTCCGGCCCCGGGGCGAGTCGGGTCCCACACCAGCACCCGCATGTCGTTCCCGCCGGTGACCACCCGCCCGTCGCCGAGCACCGCCACCGCTTGCACCCCGACGGTGTCGCCCAGCCAAACGGGTCCTGCGGCAGGGGCGGTCGGGTCCCACAGCAGCATCCTCCCGTAGATGTCACCGGTGACCACCCGCCCGTCGCCGAGCACCGCCACCGCACTCACCCCGCCGGCGTTCTCGCCCCGCCCGATCGGGTGGCTCGGGTCCCACACCAGCAGCCGCGCGTCGTACCCGCCGGTGACCACCCGCCCGTCGCCGAGCACGGCCACCGCCTCCACCGCGGCGGTGTGCTTGCCCAGCTCCAATGGTTCGGCGTCCGGGCGGTCCGGGTCCCACACCAGCAGCCGCCCGTCGACCCTGCCGGTGACCACCCGCCCGTCGTCGAGCACGGCCACCGCCAACACCGGCGACACCGCGCCGGCGCGCTCGCCCAGCCAGATCGGCGCGGCGCTTCGGCGGTCCGGGTCCCACACCAGCACCCGCCCGTCGAACCCTCCGGTGACCACCCGCCCGTCGTCGAGCACCGCCACCGCTCTCACTGCAGCGGTGTGCTCGCCCAGCCAAACGGGTCCTGCGGCAGGGGCGGTCGGGTCCCACATCAGCACCCGCCCGTCGGACCCGCCGGCGATCACCCGCCCGTCGCCGAGCACCGCCACGGCTGACAACCCACCGCCGTGCTCGCCGAGCGGGACCGCCCCGGCGGCCGGGCTGTCCGGGGCCCAGACCAGCACCCGCCCGTCGGACCCGCCCGTGACCACCCGCCCGTCGCCGAGCACCGCCACCGCACTCACCCCGTCGGTGTGCTCGCCCAGCCAAACGGGTCCTGCGGCAGGGGCGGTCGGGTCCCACATCAGCACTCGCCCGTCGGACCCGCCGGTGATCACCCGCCCGTCGCCGAGCACCGCCACCGCTCTCACTTCGTTGGTGTGCCCGCCTAGCCGAACGGGTCCTGCGGCAGGGGCGGTCGGATCCCACATCAGCACCCGCCCGTCGGACCCGCCGGTGATCACCCGCCCGTCGCCGAGCACCGCCACCGCTGAGACGGCGTGCTCGCCCAGTTCCAGTGCGAGTGCCGGACTCGCTCGGTGAGTGGTGCACAGGGGGATTGGGCCGGGGTTTGGGAAGGCGCGTAGCTGGACGCGCATGGTGTCGGCGAGGCGGTCCTCGCCGTGCTCCATCGCCTGTAGGCACAGCTGCCGCAACACGTAGCCGGGTTGGTCCACCGGGCGCGGGGAGCGGAGATTGAGCCGCTGCCCAGTGAGCACCGCGAGCATGGCCGCCACGGTATGCCCTGGCCGGGCGGTGGTCGCGGTGCGCAGGGTCGCGAGTACCTGGTCGACGCCGGTGACCGGGATGGCGGCGGCAACCCAGGCCGGGTCGCTGGCGAGCTCGGTCAGCCGGTCCGGGTCGCTGGCCAGAGTCGCGGGGTATTCGTCGAGTAAGTACCGGGGAATCCCACCGGCCTCCGGCGGCGCGGTCCAGTTGACGTCGCGCCAGCGCTGGGCCCAGCGGTGGATTCGCTGCGGGTACTGCGGATCGCGGAGTTCCTCGGTGTCCTGCGCGAAGTCCCCCTCGGAGTCCTGCACGTACTCGAGTAGGGAGGAGTGCGCGAACTGCCAGCGCGCGACCCCGGCCGGACCGACCGGCTCCAGGACGCGCACCGCCCGCTCATCGACGAATGCCTTCACCTGCCGGGAGGTCACGGTGGTGGCGCCGGGGGCATCAGTGAGCAGGGTGTGCAGGTCGGGCACAGTGAGTGCGCCGGCGGCTGCGGTGAGCAGGCCCAGGACGTCGACTGCAAGGTCGGCCTCAGCTCCGTGCGTCAGGTCGTGGAACTCCCTGCGGGCCAGCTCGGCCAGGTCCTCCGCACCCTCGAACGGGGGAAGGTCGAGGGGCTCCACCTGCTGGAGCGGATGCCCGGCCGGCACATCGCGAGGGAGCTGCGGCCGGGGGCGACTGCTGACGAGCACGTGCGCGTGCTTCCCGGCCAGGGTCGGCAGCAGGCTGGCGACGCTGGGTGATCCGGGCGGAAGTAGGTCCTCGTCCAGGCCGTCGACCGCCAGCAGCAGGTGACGCCCGTTCCGCTCGGCGCGTTCGACCGCCTTCTCCCATAGCGTGAAGAACTCATCCCTGCTCGCGACCGGGGGCTCAAGGTCGGACAGGTACGCCAGCTGGGGTACCACCGCGGACAGGAACCGCTCGCTGGAGGCGTCTGACGCCCGCCGGGACAAGAAATAGCAGACCACATCCACCTCGTCGGGCAACCCGAGGGTGACCGCCTCGTACAGCAGGGCGCTCTTGCCCGCGTACGCGCTGCCCACCAGCCACCGGTAGCCGTGAGCGCCGGTGGCATACGCGGCGATCTCAGCTAACTCCCGCTGCCGGCCGAGCAGCTGCGGCATCCGCCGGTGCAGGGTCCGGCCGAACTCCCGCAGGGTCGCCCGGTAGGCCGGCTCAGGCCGTGGCGGGGGTGGTGCTGGCAGCCGCGGCCAACCTGTGGGATCACCCACGCCTAGACGAGATAGCCACGCGGTCGGGTCGGGGGCCCCCGGCCCCCACTCCGGGTGTACTTGGTCCTGCTGCAGGGCAGTCAGTGGGACAGCAGTGATCGTCGATGGCCCGGCCCGCGGGGCGTGCTCGGTCACTACGCCGAGCAGATGCCCAGCGGCGAGCACCGGCGCGCCGGACATCCCCGCCCACTCCGAGTCCGTCAAGGACCTGTCCGCCGGCGGCAGCGGCCGCGGTGCGATCGACACGACCAGGCTCAGCAGCCCGCCGGCTAGCCCGGAGCCGACCGGCAGCACGCCGATCGCATCGACGGTCTCTCGGCGCACCGCCATCGGCGACGGCGTCTCGGCGAACCACGGATAGCCGATCGCGTGTACCCGTTCGATTGGCTCCCCGGTCGTGCTGTCTCGATCGACCGCCGCCACGGGCAGCGGCGGCAGGTCCCCTGTGAAGCCCGGATCGGAGACCTGCAACAGCGCCAGATCCGGGCCCGGACCATCGACCTCGCCGACGAACCGCGGGTTGACCGTCGCCGCAAACGCGTTCTTGGCCGAATCCAGGATGGTCACCGACACCGCGCCCACCACGACGTGCGCTGCCGTCAAAACCCACCGGCCGCCAATCAGGCACCCCGACCCGTACCGGAAGCGGCCCGCACGAAGGTCGGCGGTCACCGCCACCACCCGCGCCGACAACGCCACCGGCTCCACCGGAGCTATCCCCTGATCCGGTTTGTCGCGTGGGCCACCTTCACCGGGTTCCCGCGTCGGTCCAGCGGCTCGCGGAACACCACCATCGCAGTCTGCAGACTCTGCCGCTGAGAGCCCACCGACCCGCCAAGCTCCGTGATGAGCAGGACCCTGCCCCCGGCCTTGGCGTTGGCCTTCCTCGTCGCAGTGACCTTCAACTCCACCGCCTTCAGGGGCTCTCGACCGACCAGTCTCTGTGATCGGACAGATCGGTCAGACCAACCAAAGCGACCATCCCGACTCCGCATGAGCCATCGCCAGCCGTGAACCGCTGGCGTTGGACGACTTGGATACTCCAAGTGCGACCGCGCTACATCCGATCTCGGTCGTCTTCGTCTTCCCTGCCGGGTCCCACATCAGCACCCGCCTGTCCCACCCCCCGGATACCACCCGTCCGTCACCTAGCACGGCAACCGCCGGGACCCCAAGGGCGTGCTTGCCGAGCTCCGCTGCATCGGCTAGGGGCTGGGTCGGATCCCACACCAGCACTCGTCCGTCCCCTCTGCTGCCGGTGACCACCCGCCCGTCGGCGAGCACCGCCACCGCCCCCACCCCGAAGGCGTGTTGCCCCAGCACCACCGGCCCGGCGCCGGAGTCAGCCGGATCCCACACCAGCACTCGGCTGTCTTCCCAGCTGCCGGTGACCACCCGCCCGTCGGGGAGCACCGCCACCGCGCCGACGCCGAGGGCCTGTGTCCCGAGCAGGACGGGGCCGGCGCCGGGGTCGGCCGGATCCCAGACCACGACCTGCCCGTCCATCCCGCCGGTGACCACCCTCCCGTCGGGGAGCACCGCCACCGCGCCCACCCCGAAGGCATGCGTCCCGAGCTCGGCCGGGGGGGCGCCGGAGTCGGCCGGATCCCACACCACAACCCGCCCGTCGATCCCGCCGGTGACCACCCTCCCGTCGGCGAGCACCGCCCCCGCTCCCACCCCACCTGCGTGTTGCCCGTGCACAGTCGGCTCGGCGCCGGAGTCAGCCGGATCCCAGACCTGCACCCGCCCGTCCATCCCGCCGGTGACCACCCGCCCGTCGGCGAGCACCGCCACCGCCTCCAGCAGGCCACCATCCTCGCTCGCCCCAGCCGAGCCCACCCCGGGGTCAGCCGGATTCCACACCAGCAGCCGCCCGTCCATCCCGCCGGTGACCACCCGTCCGTCCGGGAGCACCGCCACGGCGCCCACTCCGAAGGCGTGCTCCCCCAATACGACCGGTCCGTCGCCGGAGTCGGCCGGATCCCACACCACGACCTGCCCGTCCATCCCGCCGGTGACCACCCTCCCGTCGGCGAGCACCGCCACCGCCGCCACCCCACCTGCGTGCTGCCCGAGCTCGGCCGGCCCGGCGCCGGAGTCAGCCGGATCCCACATCAGCACCCGCCGGTCCGATTCACTGCTGCTCACCACCCGCCCGTCGGCGAGCACCGCCACCGCCCCCACCCCCCCTGCGTGCTGCCCGAGCTCGGCCGGCTCGGCGCCGGAGTCAGCCGGATCCCAGACCTGCACCCGCCCGTCCTTTCTGCCGCCCGTGACCACCCGCCCGTCGCCGAGCACCGCCACCGCTCCCACGGCTCCGCCGTGTTGTCCTAGCATCGGCGTCGCAGCCGCAGGGTCACCGTCGCGCGGATCCCATACCAGCACCCCCCCGTCGGCAGTGCCGATGACGATCCGCCCGTCATCGAGCACCGCGACCGCCCGCACGCTGCCCACGCGCTTCTCCGGCAAGGCAGGCCCGGTGCCGGGGTCTGACGGATCCCACACGAGCATCCGTCCGTCGTTTCCGCCGGTCACCACCCGCCCGTCGCCGAGTACTGCCACCGCCCTAACGGGTCCGGCGTGGTCACTCAGTGCGATCGGTGTGGCGTCCGGGCGGGCCGGATCCCACACCATCACCCGCCGGTCCCATCTGCTGCCTGTGACTACCCGACCGTCGCCGAGCACCGCCACCACCCCAACCCCGACTGCGTGCTCCCCCAGTTCCACGGCGAGCGCCGGACTGGCCCGGTGAGAAGTCCATAGGGGAATCGGGCCCGGGTCGGGCAGGTCAAGTAGCTGGTCGCGAAGTGCGTCGACCACGGTGTTTTCGCCGTGCTCGAGCGCCTCCAGGCACAGCTGTCGGAGCACATAGCCAGCTTGGTCGACCGGGCGCGGCGGTAGAAGGTTGAGCCTCTGTTCGCTGACGATCGACAGCATGGAAGCCAGCGCAGAGTGGTCCGGCCGCGCAGCGGTCGCGATGCGAAGGGCTGCGAGGACGGGGTCAACCCCTGTCACCGGGATCGCGGCGGCGACCCAGGACGGGTGGCCTGCGAGCGCGGCGAGCCGGTCAAGGTCGCTGGCCAGGGTAGCGGGGTATTCGTCGAGCAGGTATCGGGGGACGCCTCCGCGGCTGTTCGCTACTGCGGTCCAGCCAGCATCGCGCCAGCTCTGGGCCCACTCGTAGAGTGCGTTGCGGTAGCTGGAATCAGCGAGGTCTTCGTTGCTCTCGGCGTATTCGAGCAGAGACAAGTGCGCGAACTGATAGCGCGGATTGTCGGGTGACCCGACCGGCTCGAGGCTGCGGGCGGCTCGCTCGCTGACCATTCGGCGTACGTGGCGGGTATGTGCGGCGGGGGGCGGGGTTAGGCCGTTGGAAAGCGTGGCGAGGTCTTGCATCGTCAGCGGACCCGCGGCCGCGGTCAGTGTCCCGAGGACGTCGACCGCTAGGTCGGAGTCGGGGCCGTGAATCAGGTCGTCGATCTCCTGACGAGCCAGCTCGGCCAGGCCTTCGGCCCCGAGGAAGGGTTCGAGGTCGACGGGCTGGACCTGCCTCAGCGGATGACCGCCGGGCACGTCTCCGGGCACCTCGGGTTTGGGTCGGCTTGTGACGTGCACGTGGGCGTGTCCTCCGACCAACGCCGGCAGCAGGCTGGCCACGCTCGGCGACCCGGGCGGGCGCAGGTCCTCGTCCAGGCCGTCGACGACCAGCAACAGATGCCGCCCCGCCTGTTCCGCCTGTTCGGCCGCCATCCGCCAGAGTCGGAGAAACTCGTCTCTGGTCGCCGGCGGCGTAGCGACCTCGCACAGGTAGGCAAGTTGCGAGACGGTTGCGGCAAGAAACCGCTCACTGGAGGCATCGGAGGCCCGGCGGGACAGGAAGTAGCTGACCACGTCCACCTGGTCCGGCAGCCCGACGGTGACCGCCTCGTACATCAGCGCGCTCTTGCCCGCGTACGCCCCGCCGACCAGCCACCGGTAGCCGTCCGTGCCCATGGCGAAGGAGGCGATGTCGACCAACTCGTGTTGCCGGCCGAGCAGCTGCGGCATCCGTGCGTGCAGGGTCCGGCCGTACTCCAGCAAGCTGTCGCGATAGGCCGGTTTCGGCCGCTCCGGCGGGCGGGGTGGCAGCCGCGGCCACTCTGCGGGATCCCCAACTCCGAGCCGTTCCAGCCAGAGAGCGGAGTCGACTAAGCCGGGGCCCCACTCCTTGTGGTAGTCGTCGCACTGTAGGGCGGTCAGGGGCACGGCCATGACCGTCGACGGGCCGGCCCGCGGCGCGTACTCCGTGACGACACCGAGCAGTCGCCCCGCGGCAAGAACCGGTGCTCCGGACATGCCCGACCACTCCGAGTCGGCAAGCCGCTTTCCCTCCGGCGGCAGCGCCTGCGGGGCGACCGAGACGACCACGCTTAGCAGTCCCCTGGCCAAACCCGACGCCACGGGGACAATGCCCAGCGCATCGACTGTTTCCCGAACCGCGTCGGGGCTAGGGGTCTCGGCGAACCAGGGATAACCGATGGCATGGACCCGCTCAACCGGCTCTCCGTTCGGGTTGTCCCGGTCCACCGCCGCAACGTCGATCGGCGGCAGATCGCCCCGGAACCCCGAATCTACGATCTCCACTAAGGCGAGGTCCGGGTGCGGCCCGTCGACATCGCCGACGAACGCCGGATCGACCGTCGCGGTGTAGGTCCGCTTGGCCGGGTCGCGGACTTTCGCCGACACGGCGCCGGCCACCACGTGCGCCGCGGTCAGCACCCACCGCCCGCCGACCAGGCAGCCCGACCCGTACCGGTAGCGGTCAGCGGCCTGCGGGCCGAGGTCGCCGATCACCTCCACCACCCGCGCCGCCACCGGCACCGGCACCGGCACCGGGGGCATCGCCCACTACCCCTTCAGCTCGCTGGTGGCCTGCGCGACCTTCACCGGCCGCCCGTCGCGCCCCACCGGCTCGCCAAACACCACTGTGACCGTCTGCAGCGTGTCCTTGTGCCAGCCCGCCGACCCGCCCAGCTCCACGTTCACGATCGGCACCTTGAACCCGGCCTTGCCATCGGCCTTCCGCGTGGCCGTCACCTTCAGTTCCACGGTCATCGACTGGACCGGCAGCTGTATGTCCGCCTCAGCACCGGCGGCCCGGGCTTGCAGAAGCCCATCCCGCAGCGCCTCGATCGCCTCGGCCAACCCGAGCTCGGTCCGTGGGTCCTGCACCTCATCGTCCATCCGGCACCGTCCCCCAACGACGTGCCCGGAGTCTGGCACGACCGCGAGTCGGAACGGCCCTCTCGCACGATCACGAGTTGTCCGCGCGGCGCGCTACGTTCCGACCATGAGCTCGAAGCCGCGCAAACCGCGCCCCTCCCCCACCGGGACGGCCGCTGGTGTGACGGCTCCCACTTCGCGGTGCCCAAGTCCCCCCTCGGACACTGCGAGGACCTAGTCCGGGGCCGGTACGACCCCGCTCATCGACGCCTGGTGCCGGTCCTGATCTGACGGGTTGGACTGTCTGTGGGCACTTTCACTGGAACAGGTCTGGCTCGTGGAGGCCCTGCTCGCCGACCGTTCCGGGCAACGAGCCGTGGTGCATGAAGCGCTGCAGGAGGCCCCAGCTCATCGCCAACAGGACCGGCACCCTTCGGCCGTTCCGGGACCTCCCTGGCTTCCCGGCTGCTGGCCGACGATGCGCCCCGGTTCGGTCGGCTGGACGCCCTTGCCCACCGCGTCGGGGCGCGAGTCCTCCGAGGGATGACACTGCGGTGACCAGCACCGACCCTGACTACGAGGCCAAGGAGAATCGGGTGCTGGAGCTGTACGCGATCACCGACGGACACCGTCAACCCGGTCCCGGGGATCCGACCGTGGTGATCCGCATCGAGGAGTTCGGGCCGCTGAACCTGCAGGCCCATCGGCCAAGCAGTGGGCGCCGGCCGCGGTCGGCGAAGGTAGGCAAGACCGGCCGCGGCGACGTCGGCGGCGGGCGACCTACACCCGACCGCACGGGGATCCGGCATCTGATGGCCGGCTACGACCTGTCCACCGACCGGCCCTACGACATCAAGATCCGCAAGGACCGCACGCAGTTCCTGGCCTTCTGCCGCTACCTGACTCCCTGCACCCGACCGACGTCCGGCTCGCGATCGTGCTGGACGACCTCACCCACACCTGGCCACCAAGACCGACCGCCGGGTCGGGCAGTGGGCCGCGGCCAACAACGTCGAGCTGGCCTACGTCCCGTTCTACGGCTCCTGGCTCAACCGGATCGAGGCCCAGTTCACCGCGCTGCGCTACTTCACCCTCGACGGCACCGACCACGACACCCACCGCCAGCGGGCCAGCATGATCCGCCGCTACATCGCCTGCGCGGAACCGGCACGCGACCGACCCCAGGCTCCGCACGTTCATTCGCCGAGCCGAGACCATCAAGAGGCGAAGGTTGCCTGACCCGGCACTGTCCCGTGCACTTGTCCGGCCCGAAGCTCCAGGTCCATCCTGAGGTCGCTGCGCGGCTTCCCGCTCACTGGCCAGTGAGCAGATAACTGTGGGCAGTGCGCTCGAACCTGCAGGTCATCCGCCTGCGAGGACATCGCTGGGCACAGCGTTCGGCCCCGGACAGCTTCTAAGCACTTGGCCGCAGGTTCGAGTCCTGCCGGGCGCGCTTCGCCGGGTCGTTGACCAGCGGAAATAGTATGCCGTGCCCTTGGCCCCGACAGAGGGCTGCGCTGAACTCTCGTACGGTCGAGCCTGGCCGAGACGACGATATGAGTTCCAGGGACAGAGGAGTGGGTCCCGAGCACACCGCTCGTAGAGCAGATAACTATCGACACGACAGGCGCGGGGAGATTGTGACTCCCGCTAAGCAGGTTCGCCGGCCCGGCGATGTAGGACACGCCCGCTCCCCCAGCCACCGCCAAGATGAGCTGGTGCGGCGACCGACCAACGCGACGACCGTGGAGCACCGGGGGCGAGGCCGGTGCGTCGTCCCCGAGGTGTGTAGACGCTGTGCGCGATCCGATCAGGTGACCCCCAGCCGCAGCCCGCTCCGAGGCGGGTGACCTAAGCGCCGCAGCCCACCCGGGAGCCGCGGGTGGGACGGCTCGGACTGCCCTAGTTCAGTTGACTCGTCGGTGGGGAGGTCAGGCCGCGGTGGTGGCGAGGTTGAGTGTCTCGTACTCGATGGGTGCGAGCCGTCCCAGGCGGCGTTGCCGGCGGGGATGGGTCAGTCGGCGTCCAGTTCGGCGCGGGTCGGCGGGTCGGCGCCCGGCCGCGAGCAGGTGATGGCCGCGATCCGGCCAGCCTCGTCCAGCACGCTTTTCAAGGTCGACTCGTCGACGGCCGCGAGCGCCGCCCGGTTCGCGCCCCCTAGCAGGTCGGCACGGCCGAGTCCGTCCAGCAACCCGGCGGTGAACGAGTCGCCCGCGCCAACGGTGTCCACGAGCTCGATCGGCGTCGCCGGTCGACTCAGGCCCAGGGCGGCCGTGCGAGCGAAGACGCCTCCGCCACCTCGTGTCACGACCACGAGGGCCGGTCCCCGACTCATCAGTCCGTGGGCGGCCCCGTGAACGAGTCAGGGGCCGGGCATCACCGGTGGGGGGTACCTCCGCGGACTAGTAGTGACCTCCCGACTCGTGGCGGCACGATCAACTGCGCGCCCAGTTCGGTGTCGGTGCCGGGCTGAGCAGTCATTCCGTACGCCCCGCGGCCGGAACTGCTTGCGGAACCGCTGTTTCGCGGCAGTGCGCGCACCGGTTCCGCCGCCGCCGGCGGCCTGCAGGAGCGCCGGGAGGCGTTCGTCGTCGAGGCCTACCGCTCTGGCGGAGTCTGCGCGAGGCCGCGGAGCAAGTGGACCGCTTACGGACAGCTGTCCGCCCTCTGCTTCAAGAGCGCACGGTGGCCAAGCCGGGCGGGAGCGCTTTCCATACCCCGAGACGGCCGCTTACGGAGCAGGCGCTGGGTCGGCCCTGCTCCTCGCGCCTCACCCAGTTTCGGTGACCGCCGAGATACGGTGCGTGACCGCATCGGGGGAGGAAGCATGGGCGAGGACAGAGCGGCCCCGGCCGTCGTCGGCGATACCGCGCAGCCGAGCGTCGCGGCATGACCGCGCTGCTCCCGGGTCCACGGATGCCGATGGACGACTCCGCAGACTCGGTCGCCGGGGGGCTGGACTTCGTCGCGATCGACGTCGAGACCGCCAACGCCCGCCGCGGATCCATCTGCGCGATCGGTGTGGCCGTCGTCCGCTCCGGGGTCGTGGTCTCGACCCACTCCTGGCTGACCCGCCCCCCGGCGGGGCTGGACGAGTTCGACTGGTTCAACGTCGACCTGCACGGCATCACTCCGGAGATGGTCGCGGACCAGCCGACCTTCGCCGAGCGCCTGGACCAGCTGTTGCGCCTCGCGGACGGACTGCCGCTGATCGCACACAACGCGGCGTTCGACATCGGTGCACTCCGTGAGGCGTGCATCGCCGCCGACCGGGCTTGGCCGACGACGGACTACGCCTGCTCGTTGATCATGGCCCGGCGCGCACTTGACCTGATCTCCTACCGGCTGCCGATGGTCTCCACCGAGTGCGGCGTCGACCTCATTGACCACCACGAGGCCGGCTCGGACGCACTGGCGTGCGCGCACATCGTGCTCGAGATCGCCCGTCGCCGGAACGTCGACACGTTCGCCGGCCTCTGCACCCACCTGCAGATCCTCGCCGGACGCCTCGACGCCGCCACCTGGCGTGGCTGCCGCAGCAACCCCGACACGGCGTCCACCACAGGACCGCAGGTGCCCGACGCCGCGGCCGACGCCGACCCCGAGCACCCGCTCTACGGGCAGGTCATGGTCTTCACCGGCGCGCTGAGCATCCGCCGCCAGGACGCCTGGGACGCCGTCGCCAGATGCGGTGCAGTCGTGGAAGCAGGAGTGACCAAACGAACGACGATGCTGGTGGTCGGGGACGGCTTCACCGGGCACGACCCCGCCAACTTCTGGACCGGCAAGGCGGCGAAGGCAACAAAATGGCGGGCAAAGGGCCACCGCATCGAGGTACTCACCGAGGCAGACGTTGTCGACCTCCTCGCGGAAACCCGCACGTCTGGCGTCCGGGAGTCCGTGCTCAGCGGATGACGCGGCGCGTGGAAGTCCAGATCAGTCGTCAGCCTGGGACCCGATGCGACACAGCGACGGTGGCACGTACTGGGACGACCAGGGGCAGCAACTTGATCACCGAATCCCCAGACTGCCAGGGCGGCTGGTAGGGGTTCCTGGACGTTCGCCGCTGTGCGTTCACGCAGGTCAGGTCGCAGTGCGCTTGCCGATAATTGCCCGCGAACAGCCGTGAACACCATGCTTTGGCCACCATCGTGGCACCATCCGCAGGCCGCCTGAGGAACGCCGGGACCCCGGCTGGTGAGGGTCCGGCCGTGGACTCCCTACGGTCGGTGGCCGTAGCTCGTGACCCTGTACCCCCAGGCGAAGGCAACGAATTCGCCAAGGTCCGCGACAGTCCATCCGTGCAGGTCAACTGGCATGCGGATCGAGCACGAACCGCAGTGAACGAGGCCGAATCAGGGATGATGGTGGTCACCGAAGGCCCCACCCTCCGCGCCTGGGTTCTCGTTCGGCCGCCGTTCCCCCGGCCCCGCGCGGCGCCCGCGCTCGGAAGGTCAAGCCAAACAGCCGGCTCATCGAGCAGCGTCGGAGTGACGCCAGGCGCACCGAGGGAACCAGAAGTCAGGTCGGCAAGAGGACGTTCTCGGCGTCGGTAACGCCTTCTCCCCCAGTCGATCTCGGACCGTACTTCCCCCTCGGCCCGACCACGTCCCAGACGGGGCCCGCGCCTACCCGACCTCGATCAGCATGTCCACGTCGTCGGGAAGATCGTCGAAGACACCCAGGTCCGACGTGATCTCGCCCATCTTCGTGAGAGTCGGAACCGAGCTGGTCTCTTCGTAGATGATCGTGATGCTGTCGCGCGGGTTGTAGTACACGATGTCGCCGGGTTGGACGTCGGTGTAGAACGGCCCCGTCTCCGTCAGCGGCTCCGACAGCTCGGTGATGTACTCGATGCCGTAGTTCCGGAAGGTGGGCACGGTCACGGGAAGCATCTCCGCGAAGTCCTGAGCCACCTCGCTGTCGTTCAGAGTCGCCGTGATCGTCTGCCCGCCGGCCGTGATCGTGATCGGGGTGCCTCCGTTCGCGGACGCGCCGGTGCTGTCGGATGCGGGGGCATCGGCGGTCGCTGACGGGGATTCGGTGAGGTCATCCGCTGCGCCGGACCCGGCGGCCTGCTTCGTGTCGGACGAGCACGCTGCGAGCGCGACTGCGGTGGCTGCTCCCAAAGTCAGGGCGGCTGCCCTCCGCATGCCTCTGATGCGGCCGAGCCCGCTGCGACTTCGCTGCGACTTCGAGGGCGTCATTCCTGTGTTCTTCACGGTTGTCTCCAATGCGGTGTGCCGTGAGGCGGTGTTCGAGGTCTGGGGTTCCCGATGGGGTGCGCAGAGCCGCTGATGGGGTCGGCAGCCGGTTCTGCGCCACCTGGTCGGGGATCTACGCCGGTCGGCGCCTACAGGTTGTTCGCGAAGAACGGGACGAGCTCGGCCACGGCCCGGTCCTGGCCGACACCGTCGTAGAGGCTGACGTGGGTCTTACCGTCGAGGACGACGAACTTGTGGGGGCCGGCCGCCTTCTCGTCGAGTTCGACGCTCTGCCACAACGAGCCGGCCTCGCTACCGGCGATGATCAGCAGCGGCTGGGTGAGCAGCGTGTCGGCCTGGTCGAAGGCGTTGAAGCCCATGACGTGGCTGACGCTGTCCAGGAGCATCTTGTTCGGGGCGTTGACGTGCTAACCGCGGGCGGTGAGGTAGTACTCCGCCGCTTCCTGCAGGTCCCGAGGGGCGGTGGTGTCACCGAGCTCCGGGACGTAGGTGCCGTAGGCCGGCGTCATGCCGCCGGCCTCCGCGGTGCGCAGCCCGCCGATGCCTTCCAGGGCCGCAAGCTGGTCGGCCACCGTCGCGGTGCCGTTCCAGCCGCGGCGGAACGTGGCCCCGACGTCGATCCCGCTCACCGTGGCGACGGTCTTGATCCGGCGGTCGAGGGACGCGGCCTTGATGGTGACACCGCCACCGGCGCAGAGGCCGAGGATGCCGATCCGGTTGTTGTCTACGTACGGCAGGGTCGTGAGGTAGTCCACCGCGCTGAAGGTGTCGCCGACACGGTTCGTCGGGACGTCGAGGCGACGCGGCTCACCGCCGCTGGCGCCCTGGTGCGATGCGTCGAAGGCGAGGGTGACGTAGCCCTGCGCAGCGAGGCGCTCGGCGTACTGACCGGCGGTCTGCTCCTTGACGCCGCCGCCGGGGTGGACGCTGATGATCGCGGCGTACTGCTGCGCCGGGTCGAACTCCGGGGGGAGGTACAGGTTCCCCGCCATGGGGATGCCAGCGTTGTCGAACTGGACGCTGTCCATGACTTTCGCTTTTCTCGGATGGGTGTGCTGATGCCTCATCAGGGACCGGTGAGGTGATGCGGCGAACGGTGGGTGACTCCCGGTGGCCGGCGGTGCCGGCAGCGGTCCGGGGATGCGGTCGGTGCGGCTCAGGCGTCGTCGTGGGCGAGGTTGCTGGAGATCTCGCGGTGGGCGTCGAGCTGGGCGAGCAGGTCCTTGGCTTTCTGCTCGACACCGGCGACGGCGTCGGCGCCGGCGACCCAGCGCACCGGCGGCTCCTCCTGGCCGGCGAGCTGGACCAGCGCCGCGGCGAGCTTCGCGGGGTCACCGCCCTGCAGGCCGTTCATGCCGTTCCAGGCGGCGACGGTCTGCCTGGTGCGCTCGGCGTAGTCCTCGATCGAGGGCTCGGCGTAGCTCGTGGACTCCGGGGTGAGCAGGTCGGTGCGGAAGAAGCCGGGCTCGACCACCATCGTGGAGATGCCGAACGGCGCGACCTCCGGCGCGAGGGACTCCATCCAGCCCTCGAGAGCGAACTTCGACGCGGCGTAGGCGGAGGTGAACTCCTGCCCGATCAGGCCGGCGGAGGAGCTCATGGTCACCACGACGCCGGAGCGCTGGGCGCGCATGACCGGCAGCACCGCGCGGGTGACGGTCAGCGGGCCGAACAGGTTGGTCTCCACCTGCGCACGGAGATTCTCCGGGCTGATCTCCTCGAAGAAGCCCGCGATGAAGTTGCCGGCGTTGTTGACCAGCACGTCGATCCGGCCGAACCGGTCGAGCGCGGCGTCCACCGCGGCCTGCGCGCCGGCCGGGTCGGTGATGTCCAGGGCAACGGTCAGCAGGTCGTCATGCGCGCCGACTGCGGCGGCGACCCGCTCGGGGTTGCGGCCGGTGGCCACCACCGCGTGGCCGGCCGCCAGAGCCGCCTGTGCGATGTCCACACCCATGCCCCGGCCCGCGCCGGTGACCAGCCAGACGTTCTTCTCGCTCGTGGTGTCAGGCATGTTCGTTCGTCCTCCATCGCAGATTCGCGCCCCGCGTCAGGTGCCGGTCGCGTGATGTCCCACGCCCGGCCGGCGGCGGCAGAACCCATGCAACCCGGCGTCGGGAGGCCGGAGAAGTCACTGCTGGGGGGTGTACTGGCAGGGCATCCCTCGACCGGCCGGACGGCCCTAGCCTCGGGTCCGTGGACAACAGCGACGAGGTCAAGGCCTTCCTCAGCACCCGGCGGGCCAAGATCAGTCCCGAGCAGGCCGGGATGGCCCACTACAGCCGCAACCGGCGCGTGCCAGGCCTCCGCCGCAGCGAGGTCGCCGATCTGGCGGGTGTGAGTGTCGAGTACTACGCCCGACTCGAGCGCGGCAATCTGGCCGGCGTCTCCGAGAGCGTGCTGGACGCGCTGGCCCGCGCGCTGCAGCTGGACGAGGCGGAGCGAGTGCATCTGGCCGACCTCGCCCGCGCCGCCGGCCCCGGCACGCGCGCCCGGCGCACGCCCACTCCCCAACAGGTGCGGCCCAGCCTGGCTCGCATCCTCGCCGGGATGACCGAGGTGCCGGCGATCGTGAACAGCGGAACCCTCGACCTGCTCACCGCGAACCCGCTGGGACAGGCACTGTTCGCCCCCGTGCTCGCCGATCGGACCCGACCGGTCAACCACGCCCGGTTCTGCTTCCTCGACCCCCACGCCCACGACTTCTGGCTCGACTGGGAGCGGGCCGCCGACGACAGCGTGGCCGCGCTGCGTCTGGAGGCCGGCCGGGATCCCTACAACAAGAGACTGACGGACCTGGTCGGGGAGCTGTCCACCCGCAGCGACGCCTTCCGGGTCCGCTGGGCCGCGCACGACGTCCGCCTGCACCGCACCGGGATCAAGTCCTTCCACCACCCCGTCGTCGGCGACCTGCACCTGTCCTACGAGGTCATGGAACTGGCCGCGGACCCCGGCCTGTCGCTGATCGCGTTCAGCGCCGACGCAGGCTCACCCGCCGACGACTCGCTGAGGGTCCTGGCCAGCTGGGCTGCCACCCACGTGCCGGCCGACGCCCTGACGCCCCCGAAGCCGGTGTGAGCCGGCAGCCCCAACGCCTCGACCCGACGCGCCTCGCGCCTCGCCGGCCACCCGCTACGCCTCCCGGAGTCCCCCATCATTGTCGTCTTCCTGGCGGTCGCGCTGCTCGCGCTCGTCGTACTCCCCGGTTACATCTGGTGGCGGATGGTGCGCTCCACCACACCGCCCGGCCGCCTTCGGCGCTGGCTGACCGTCCTGACCGTCGTCCTCGCCGTGCTCCCGCTGGCCGCCGACGCCCTCAACCGCGTGCTCCCCGCAGAGGTGGCCACGCCGCTGGAGTGGGTCGCCTACAGCTGGCTGGGCGTCGCCCTCTACCTGTTCCTCGCCCTCCTCGCCCTCGAACCGGTGCGCTGGGTCCTGCGGCGGGTGCAGCGCCGCCGCGAGGCGGCACCCGAGCCGGCCAAGGCCCTCTCGACCGCCGCCGCGGGTGAGGCCCACGACGCGCCGCTCGGGGACGAGGACCCCGCGCACCACGAGGAGGAGGCCGCGCCGAACCGCCCGGTCGACACCGGTGCGGGCAGCGTCCAGCCGCACAGTCGGCCGGCGGACGACAGGGTCATCGACCCCTCCCGGCGGCTGTTCCTCGCCCGCAGCCTGGCGGCCACGGCAGGCGCCGTGGCCCTCGGCACCGCGGGCACCGGCGCGTACTTCGCCAACAGCGCCCCGGTCGTGCAGCGGGTGCCGATCACGCTGCAGGGCCTGAGCCCCGCACTCGACGGCTTCCGCATCGTCACGTTCTCCGACGGACACCTGTCCCCGACCTACGGCGGACGCCGGTTCGAACGACTCGTCGAGATCGTCAACGCGCAGCGCCCCGACGTCGTCGCCATCGTCGGCGACCTCGTGGACGGCGAGGTCGACGAACTGCGCAGCGACGTCGCCCCGCTGGCCGACCTGGTCAGCGAGCAGGGCGTCTTCTTCGTGACCGGCAACCACGAGTACTACGTGGACACCCGCGCATGGCTGCGGCACCTCCCCACCCTGGGCGTGGAGATCCTCCGCAACGAGCGGATGCCCCTGCGCCGCGGCACCGCGACCTTCGACCTCGCCGGCATCGACGACCGCACCGCCGCCGCGTCCGGAGTCCCAGGGCACGGCGCCAACCTGGACGCCGCTCTCGACGGCCGCGACGACGCCACCCCCGTGGTGCTACTAGCCCATCAGCCCGTTCAGGTGGAACAGGCCGCGGCCGCAGGCGTCGACCTGCAGCTGTCCGGCCACACGCACGGCGGCCAGCTGTGGCCCTTCGACTACGTCATGACACTCGACCAGCCGATCATCGACGGCCTGACCCAGTTCGGGGACACCCAGCTCTACGTCACCCGCGGCGCCGGCTATTGGGGTCCGCCGATGCGAATCGGAGCCCGACCCGAGGTGACCGTCGTGGAGCTGCGGTCACCTCGCAGCTAGTCCCGTGCACTTGTCCGGCCCGAGGCTCCGGGTTCATCCTGAGGGCGCTGTGCGCCGTCGCGCTCACTGGCCAGTGAGCGGATAACTGTGGGCAGTGCGCTCGAACGCGCAGGTCACCGACCTGCGGGGACGTCGCTGGGCACAGCGTTGGGCCCCGGACAGCTTCTAAGCACTTGGTCGCAGGTTCGATCCCTGCCGGGCGCGCCACAGGTCCCCGACCAGCTACTTCGTCCGCGAAGCCTGGCACGGAGGTCTGGCACAGCGCTCAGCGAACGGATGACTCTCGCCTCGTGCGGGACACCTGGGAGTCGCTGATCCGGGACTTCGTGCGTCACCTCAAGGGGACCAACCGCGCCGTCAACACCCAGATGATCTACCGCCGCACTGCCCTCGGCCGCGTTGCCTTCCTCGAGCGGGACGGCGAGCTACCCGCACCGCGGCAGCTGACCCGACGTCACGTCGAGGCCTACGTGGCTCACCTGATCGACACCCCGCTCGGTATCGACGGCCAATTCACGACGGCCGATACCCGCGCAGCGACGATGACGCCGGTGGTCGCGTACCGCGAGGCGATGGCCGGCTTTGCGCGTATGGGAACGATGGAGGTCTGGTACGCCCATCTGGACGAGGACGACATCCGAACCACGGTTCGAGCCGCGGTCGGCGCGGCCGAGCACCACGACAAGAACACCAAGGGGCGTCACGACAGGAAGGACGAGAAGGGCAGGACGAGCGAGAAGGGCAAGCCCGGCAAGCCCGATCGTGCGCTGCAGCGGGCGTATGAGAACGCCGAGAAGACGCTGGCGAAGGCACATTCGCGGGACAGCCTGCAGGCGTTGTCGAAGCTCGCTGAGCTGGTGGACGTGAGTACTGGATCGTCAACCAGCCCCCGATCGTGGTTCTTGTGCGTGACCTCGCCGCCACCCACGGAATCTGCGGTGACGAGACAGACAAGATCATTCGTGACCAGTTCAGCGCCTACCGGCCACGCTGCAGTACGACCGGCGACGCCTGTTGGAGCGGTTCGAGATCGTCGACGTGGCGCGCAAAGTGGTCGGCGTCGGCAGCGTCGGCACCCGGGCATTCATCGTCCTGCTGCCGGGACGCGACGCGCACGACCCCCTGTTCCTGCAGGTCAAGGAGGCGACGGCGTCGGTTCTGGAGCAGGACCTGCCGAAGAGCCGCTATGCGCAGCCCGGCGAGAAAGAGTGCACGAATTGCCGGAATTCCTGCTCGGTCTGGTCCGCGTAGCGGGCGGAGAGTCGGTGATGGAACGGTCGAACTCCTCGCCGTCTCCCAGGTACTGCGCAATCGCGACGGATCTCCGGAGCGGGCGTGTGCTCGGGCCAGTGTCCATCCGCAGAGCCGGGCGTAGAGCGGGAGCCCGGCGGGGATCATCGCTTCGACCACCGCCGAACCTTTCATGTCGCGAGGCTGGCGCCACGAGTAGTGGCGGTCGGCGGCAACGCCCTGGGTCCAGCCGAGGAAGATGTCGCTGGCGGCCTGCATGATCCGTTGCCCTTGCACCAGGCAGTCCGGGACGGACGACGACAGGCTGCCGAGGGGTCTGACCGCGGGCCGGTGCACGGCCGAGGCGGACGACATGCGAGGGGGCACTCAGATGATCGACCTCAGACGCTGCGGCCGCGGCGTCGTCGCCGTGACGGTTGCGATGGCGATGTTCCCTACGACCGCCGCTGCCACGGAGGGCTCGTCAGCAGAGGCAGGTGCCTCTCAGTCGCCGATCGACATCCGCACGAGCGACGTGGCTTTCGTCGACGACCTGCCAAGTCTCAGATTCTGCTATCACACAGTGCCCATCGAGGTGGTGAACACAGGCTCGCCCGATCCTGAGACGACAATCCGAGGCGAGGTCGAATCAAGGACGACCCTTCGCTCGAACGGAAAGAACTACAGCCTGCTGCAGTTCCACTTCCACACCACCAGCGAGCATCGGCTCGACGGCGAAGTGTTCCCGATGGAGATGCACCTGGTTCACCAGGCCGAGGACGGCGAACAACTGGTCGTCGGAATCTGGATCGAGGCAGGTGACCACAACCGCGACCTGGCGCCCATCTTCGCGGATCTACCGGCCGATGAGACCGAAAAGCTGACTATCCGCCGCTTCGACCTCGACAAACTCATCCCGGACGACGACGACACGTACCGCTACCAAGGCTCGCTCACGACACCTCCGTTCACCGAGGGCGTGCAGTGGATCGTGTTCGACGAACCGCTGGAGATGTCCTTAGAACAGATCTTGAGCTTCCAAGCACTGTTCCCTGACGGCAATGTTCGTGAACCTCAGCCGCTGAACGATCGGCAAGTCCTGAGCGACGTCGATGACGACGCCTGATGGATGGCGCGGCGCACTGGCCTTCGGAGCGCCGCCCGCGCTGATCGTCCGGCGTGATCCCGCCCCGGTTTTCAGAGACACTGCTCATCTACTTGCCTGTGTGTCGCAGCTCGATGATCCGCCACAACCGGCTTCCGCCGCCGAGCCGCGCCGCTACCGCTGGCCGGGGCGCCGGCCGATCGATGATCGCGCCGCACTCGCCGGGATCGTCTCTAGTGCCCAGGACCGGCATCAACTGGCACCAGCTGCCCACCGGCCTGGGTGGCTGTTCCGGAGTGACTGCTGGCGCCGGCTGCGGAACTGGACCGAGGCCGTCAGCGTCGACCACCTGCTCACCGCCCGCCGTCGGACCACCCACCCCGTGTCCGCCGCCTGACCAGGTTCGTACTGGGGCCGGGCAGCCCGCGAGGGCGGGGCGACCCCTCGCCCGACGCGGCCGGCAGCTCCGGGCCTCCCGCCCCGACGGTTTCCGCGGCCGTCAGAGACTGTGCGCTGCGAAGAACTGCCACATGGCCGTGCTGGCCCGAGGGCCTCGGGGGTCACTGTACGAACCGCCGGCGAGCCCACCGGACCAGGCGTGTGCCAGCGCCTCGACCTGCCAGTGCTCGAGCTGCTTGCGTCCCCGCGCCGTGTACCAGCGGGTCACGGTGAACCGGCGACCGCCGGCTCTGCGCGGCGCGCCTGCGCGGGACCGGGTGATCCGCAGCGGGTCCTGCGGCCCGGAGGATCGTGCGGCGTCGTACGCCAGCCACTGCTCGGCCAGCAGAGGACCACTCCGCCCGTGCACCACTGCATCCGCCGTCCCCTGGAAGACGACGAGGGGCGCCATGCGCGCGCCGGGGAGGGGTCTGACCACCGCCCCATCGCCGCGCATCGCGGCCAGTGCCTGCAGGCCGTTGGTGGCCGACCGGTAGGCCGGCGCCGAGTGAACGCCGACCGCAGCGAACACGTCTGGGTAGGTGGCGGCCAGGATCAGTGCCATGGCCCCGCCGGCGGAGATGCCCGCGGCATGGACCCGCGACGGGTCGATCCGCCACCGGGAGCGTTCGGCCGTCATCTCCGCAGCGATGCCGGCCAGGATGGCCGGCTCCCCTGCTCCGCGTGACTGGTGCGCTGACTCGTACCAGCGCCAGCACCCGCCTGCCTGGTGGCCGCGGGTCTGGCGCGGAGCGGCGATGACGAAGCCGTTGCGGTCGGCCAGCGCGGCGAAGCGCGTGGCGGCCACGAACTCCTCAGGGTTCTGATTGCAGCCGTGCAGGAGCATCACCAGCGGGACCGGCGTGGACCGCCGGTGGCCGGCGGGGAGGTAGACGTCGTAGGACCGCGACCCAGCGGGTCCGCTGTGGCTGGCGCGGAGCCAGCGTCCGCTCCCCGGCCGGGCGGGGTTGGTACGGGGCGCGCCGGTGCGGCGCGCCGGTCCGGGCACGGGAAGGCCGAGCGGAGCGGCCTTGGTCGCGCGGGCAGCGGTTCTCCGCTTGCGCGGAGGAGCCAGCAGGAACGGGAAGAGGGGCAGCGCGGCGCGCTTGCTGCGCGAGGACCGACCGGAACGACGTGCCATCTTCCCTCCGCGGCCACTCGGCTGGGGCCTCCGCTGCCCGTCGAGGACGGACGAGCCGGAGATGTGGACCGCTCCCACCGCCGGCGGCGAGCGTGAGGTCGAAGTGGCGGTCAGGACACGACTGGATCCTGCGCATCGTAACCGTCCTGCTCCTGCTCACCGTGCGGGTGAGGTCGTGCAGCCCGCAGAGTCACCTGCCGAGCGTCGGCACTCGGCTCCCAGAGAAGTGACCGAAGGCGAGGCGCTCGGCGGACTCATCACGAGGCGAGGCCGGCTCACCGGATGTCCCAAGCGGCTTCCGCCAGGTCTTCCGCCCGGCAGAGCGCCGTGCCGAACATCGTCTGCTCTCCAGAAAGGGGCAGCTCGGCTATATGGCGCCGCTGCGCCAGGGGTCCGGTCCGGCCCGGGGCGCGGCACCCTGGTCCACTCCAGCCGCGGCGTCCAATTCCGCTCGAACGCCTTCGTCCGCACGATCATGGCGAGGAACAGAACCGATTGCCGGCTGTGGCGACACCCGCGGCCCTCTCCCGGAGGGGAACTTGCGCCAGTGCCTGCAGCAACGTGAAGGACTCGATCACGTCCAGCCGCTCAGGGCGCAGGCCGGCCTTGTTGACGGGCGTCCAGTGCGGCTGTCGGGGAGATGAACTCGCGGGCACGGGCCCCTCGCTGGTGATCGATGGCGTAGGACACCTTGAGATCACCAGACGGCCCGTGTTCGCCCTTCAACACGCAGCTCAGCCCCTCGCTCTACGACTTCGCACGAGCCCTGGTGTCGAGCCGGGTCATCAACGAAGGGCTGAATTTCTGCCCGCAAGTATCTCAACAGTGTGATCACCCCTCCTTCTCGTGCGCACCGAGGGCATGGAGGAGGAGAACGACCTCGGCGGACCGATCCGAGCGCCCCGCCCACAAAGGCGATGGCATCCTCCTGCGCGAGGTGAACCCCCAATACAACGGAAGGGCAGACTTTCATGACCATCTTGGCCGGAATAGCGGTAGAGCTCACCACGTCCAACGAGTCTCAATCCGGAACCGACGATCACCTGTACGTCGGCATAGTCGGCAAGGGCGGAGGCCGGGAGTTCGCGCTGGCCACGCCCTCGGAGGACTTCGAGTCCGGGACCGAACTCTTCCTGCTCGGCGATATCTGGGACTCCACCGTCACCTCCGTGCCTTCGGCGAAGAAGCCCTTCGACTCGGAGCCCGGAGGGGAGAACGATCCGGTGCGCGCCCTGATCGAGGCCGAACTCGTGGACTACGTGTATCTCAGGAAGCAGGGCGACAACACCGAGGAGGACGACGACGTCTATCGCCTCCGGCGGGTCACGGTCTCGTTGTTCTTCAGCATCGATGTGACCGGTGCCGGCCGCCGCGTGGACTACGAGTTCATTGCGCCTGCTCAAAAGCCGTGGCTGACGCTAGCGAACGAGAATGGGCACACGGTCTACTTGCATGAAGTTGCCGATCCGCTGGGCGAAAGCATCGCCCCGGTCTAGCCCGGATCTTTCACGAGCATGATCATCGGACTGGTCGTCGGGGTTCTTGTCCCGCGTGGGCGTGAGATTGG
>NZ_JABGCH010000043.1 GCF_019799945.1 Modestobacter marinus | reverse complement strand
TCCTTGCAGGTCAGGAGCACCTTTCCTATATCCCGACCTCGCTGATCAACGGCTGACGTGAAAGCCCCGGGCTAAGCATCAGCCGCTCGTCGACCGGACACGCACGTCTGCGCGCCATCCCGAGCCGTTCCGGGCAGCGGCGCAGGCCATGCAGCTACAGAACCTTGAGCCCCGTTGATCGTTGGGACGTCGGGGGGACTCGGGCACCGTGAAGTGGGAGCCGTTCCACCGCTGGGTCCCGGAGTGGGGGAGGGGCGCGGTGTGTGCGGCTTCGTGGACATGGTCGGAACGTAGCGCGCCGGTCGGACAAGATCATGGTCGACCGGCTCTCGCGGGGGCCCCATCCCACAACGAGGTCCCGAATCGAGAGCCCAGCCTACGATGCTGACCCGATCACGAACGGGACCAGTCTCTGTTGCCTGCGCCTCGCGGGATTGATCTATCGGCAATGCGGCGGCAGTGCGCCACCCGCAAGTCTGGTGTGGCGGCATCACTTGAGCGTCAAATCAGAACGCGTTGGGGGATTGATTCAGACCGCTATCGCCGCTTGCCAGAACGCGTGGGCTACTGCGGGCTGGGCAATGTCGCTGTGCGCGCCCGACGGTCCACTTCCGTGCCGAATGATGTTGGTGGCCTCAAGGTTGTGGACGCGGCCAGGGCGGAAGTCGTACCGCTGGCGGTTGTTGACCATCACAGCGTCGGCAGTGTCCGGCACTCCCTGAATGCCGAAGGTCCCGATGCCGCCGTAGGCTGGCAGATCCTTTCCGAGGTGCCTTTGACGAGCCAGCCGGGCGCCCAGGGGGTAGAACCGGCCAACGGCGGTGTCGAAGGCAGACCGCGTTGTAGCCACCGGCCCGCGTACCAGTCGGTCAGCGAGCAGCCGGTGATAGTACCCGGGAGTTCCTCGTCGGTGAGGATTGCTCCGTTCGTCCGCGAACGCCCACAGCGACAGCGCACCCTGGGCGAGGAAGAGCGTATGGACCGGCTGGGGCCGCTCCGGGGTGCCGGGGCGCCCGACGACGGCGCCGCTAGTCACGATGCACCCAAAGCTGTGTCCCATAAGGTGAAATCGCGCCCCGTGCGCCGCGTGCTGCAGATCGCGCAGCAGGTTGTGGGCTCCGCTTTCGCCGAACCTCCTTGCCCGGTCCTTCATCTTCCAGAACGACAACTGTCTCAGCGGCATGCGCACTAGGTCCAGGCCGGGGTCGGCCGCGTTGCCCCCGAGCACTGCTGGCATCGACCGCCCACCGGCTTGCTGCTGCGCTTGCGCGATGATCGTCGCTGGATTGAAGTCTTCCTGGTCGGCACCTGGAGCCGTCGAAGTCCCGCCGCAGGTAAGGGCGGACTCGGTGAAAAGGGCGACGTAGGCGTCCTCGACCCTCTGCGTGAGGATTCGTCCCTGGTGCGGACGGGTCTCAAGGATGGTGCGTAGCGCCGCTCGCGCTCTTGAGGTGTCGGCGATACGCCGTGCGTAGGTGTCGATAAGCGTGTCGACCTCAATGGCGTTCTCGGCGGCGAACTCGTCGGCCCTGCCGCCATCGTGGGCAGACAAAAGCGCCGGTCGACGATGCAGTCGCTCGTCGCCCCACGGCAAGCTCGGCCAGTGCAGGGCGATCGTAAGCGGCTGCCAGTCCGGACGTCGCAGATGTGCGGCCGCTCTGTCCTGCCGCTGGTCATACATGGCCGAAAGCCACCGGTCGTACTGTCGAATCGCCGCTGGGACGTCACCCATCCAGCCGTGGCTGATCACGAAGACGTCGGTGACCGGAGGCTGGGCCGTCATCGCGGTGGCCAGCACCTGTTCGCTGTAGCAGGCACCGTTCTCGCACCGTTCGCGACCGCTCTCGTCAAAGGCGATGAAGTGGTAGGTCAGATCTCGGCCCGAGACGTGGCGGAGCGGCACGGAACCTCTCTTCGGTCAGCTTGCCTAGTCAAGCAGCGCGGGCACGACTGCAGTGTCGCTGTCGCAGTAGACGGCGTAGATAAGTCCCAGCGGGTTCTTATGCTCAACCAAGAGGGAGCGGCGCAACCGCAAGACGACGTCCCCAAGCGCATTGCCGTCGAGGAAGGAGTCGAAGAACCGGCGGGCCCACTCTGTGGCGAACACGGCTGGGATCTTGCACTCGGTGCCCACGACGCCACGGGCGCCCTTGCTCATGAAATACGGCACGAAACCGTCATAGAACAGTGGAGAAAGTCCGGCCGAGTCGCAGGCGTTGACGAACACCAGCGGGTTACCTGCCAGGGGCACCTCGGGCGGCGCCTCCAAGTTGAGCTCTCCGAGTGTCAGCCGGCCGTCAGTTAGCTCGAGCGAGCAGGCATCGATCCCACCAGCATCCCGCGCCCCACTGGCGGTCGCATGGCAGTACAGGTAGAAGATCTGGT
Organism: Modestobacter marinus; assembly: GCF_019799945.1. Taxonomy (GTDB): domain Bacteria; phylum Actinomycetota; class Actinomycetes; order Mycobacteriales; family Geodermatophilaceae; genus Modestobacter; species Modestobacter marinus_B. The sequence continues at coordinate 30,232 of NZ_JABGCH010000043.1, read as the reverse complement.
CCGCACAGCCAGTGTCCGCCAGCGCGGTGAGAATCTCCGCTCGGCGGCTGCGCGGGATGACGCGCATGCGGGGTCGCCTTGCCGAGGACTGCGACCACCAGACCTGCTGGCAGGCGACATAGTCGCCCTCCAGTTCTTGATCGATGGCGGTGTTTAGATTGAGCCCCACGGACAGCTGCGGATCGCTTGGAATGTCCGTACCGATGTCCGGGAATCCACTGCGAAAGGGGATGCACTCCACTATGTGACGCATGCCCAGGAATAGGTCCCAGCTCAAGGGTTGCCGGACGTCACCCAGGTAAAGCAGCTGCCACGGCACCGGAAACGACCGGGAGACGACCTGTAGCTGAAGCGGCTGACCGGGCTCGCTCGCCAGCTGCCGCAGCCCGTCTCCCACACGCCGGGCGTCCTCGCCGCCGGCCGGATGCCGGAACAACTGCTGGAACATCCGTGCCCCGGCCCGCGCCAGTGTTTTCAGAGCGAAGTCCTCAGCGGGCCGTGGAATGTCGACGCCATCGATGAACGGGTACTCGGCACCGTTGCTGTAGTCGACTACGTCCGTGATGGCTGCACGTACGGCGTCGATCGCCCCCGCCAACTGCTCGTCAGTGACCGGCAAGTGCGCGTGGTCGGCGGTCGGCCCGATCACCAGGCAGTCATAGCCGCCGCCAGCGTTCGGTTTCACTACGAAGCTGCGGTCACGGTCCCGGTGCCGCTCGGCAGCGGCGATAGGTCTGCCGATCGAGGTGAACTCGGCGGGGCTGAGGGTTTGTGCTCCCACCGGCAGGACAAGCTGCAACTGGTGGATGAAGTTGCGTCCGCGATGCAAGGTCGCTGTGAGTGTTCCGCGGCCCTCGCGCAGCGGCACGATTTCGAAGCGCGCCTTATCCCGGGAGACGCCCGACCGTGGGACCCGTAGCGGCTGGGTGCGATCCGAGATTTCGAAGTCGTCGCTATCAAGCTGAACGGTGAGTTCCGTGATCGGCTCTTCGAGGTCGTTCGCGGTGACCAGGGACATGGGCACGACGCCGCTGGCGACCGCATGTGGCCGCGGAGCCAAGTCGACGCTGAAGGCGACGGTGTACCGTTCCCCAACGTCAAGCGGCCGGCCTGGCTTGTGATTTTCAACCTCGGCGTTGAACGTTCGGCTTTCCCCGTTTGATAGTCGGTCGCTCTCAGCTCCTTGTGCTGGATTTGCATCCGAGTCGCCCAGCAGCTCCCTAATCTTCGACGCAGTTGAGGCCCCGAGGATCCGGGCTAGCGCATCGCTGTTGCGGAGCGCCTCCAGCACAGTAGCGTCGTCAATCGTCATGCGAAGGATGCGTCGGTGCAGTTCACCTTCGAACTGGAGGTCGAGCTCAAGTCGCAGGTGTGCTTGTTGGACCACTAAGTACTCATGGCGTTCCTGTCTTTCCAGGCTGCGCCGATACTGTTGCATCTCCCGCCGTGTCAGTTCGGGGTTTGTGTACTTCTCCAGCGCCGTCCCGGGCGCCTTCGGCTCGGCCTGCGTGTCGGTCTTCTCATCGATGCCGACCTCGCGGTTCCGCATCGCGGTCCGCGGTAAGACGTACTGCGGATCCGCCACTACGTGTTTGACATACAGTCTATCGACAACGAATAGCGCCTGCAGCAGCACTTGATCGGCGCCGAAGCCGACGGGCGTGGGGTTGGCGAGGACATCGGCGTGCGTGCGCCGAGCGAACAGTCGGCGGACGAGCGCGTTGATCTCGGACTGGAGCTCTGAGGTCAGCGCCGTCAAGAACTGCAGCCCTTGAGCCTCCAGGTGCTCGCGAAGCGCGGAGTAGCCGTCGTCCGGGTTGAGCGCGACCAGCGTCTGCACTTGAACCTCGGGCAGTAGCCATCCGTCTTGAACGCCCACCTTCTCCACGCGGGCTTCGATGCTGATGTCGCTGTGGGCAATGCGTGCATAGGTCAACCCGCCCAGCAAGTACCGCTGCCAGAAGGTGTGGGCCCGGACACCGGGGCCGTACATGTCGTGCAGCTTGCCATTGCGGAAGACCGCGATGATCTCGTTGTTTCGCGGTTCGACATGACCCCTTAGTGGCAACTCTTCGCTGACGAGCCGCGGATTGGTCATCTGTTCCCCCGCTGAAGAGCTGACATCGGCCGCATGGCCAGACAAGTGGTCATGATGGAGTACGACGACACCCGAGTGCACATCCTGGATCAGTCCGCCGTCGAGTCCTGCCCAGCGGGGCGTTGGCACCCACTCCCGTCAAGTCAGTGTGCGCAGCGCCTTCCTGCTGGCAAGCGTGCCGAGGAGCCTACGGACTCCCCACGACCAGCGTGGGAGTTCCGTAGGGTCCTCCGTGTCCCCGCCAGGCCGCCGGTCCCGTGGCCGTGGGCGAGGCGACGAGTCGGTCCCCCCGCCACCATGCACCTCCGCGGCTCGGCGCGGACCGCGCACAGCTGGCTGAGACAGCGCGCAGGCAAGAATGCACGCGTCCATGCGGCCCCCAAGTTGCGCGGAACAGCCGATGCCCCGCCGGGTGGGAATCGGCGGGGCATCGGATGACCTCGGCGCCGAGGATTATCCGCGCTCGATCCGGTCGAGGGCGCTCTGCTCGTGTTCCTTGCCGGACTTGTAGTACCGGTTGTCGACGGTCGCCCGGTTCTCCCAGCCGCCGACGGCCATGAGCTCGCCGGGCTTCATCTCGTACCGGTCGATCATGGTTCGGGCGAAACGGTGCCGCAGCGTGTGCCAGGGGCGCTGCGCCGTGGTGCGCTTGCGCTCGACGCGCGTGTATGAGCGGGTCTGCTCCGACCAGACGTCGCGGACCTCGCTCCAGTACTCCAGCGGCCAGCCGGCCCGCTCCATCGCCGGCAGCAGCAGGTCGTCATTGAAGGACGAGTACCACTGCAGGCCGCCACGGGCGGCGGGGAACAGTAGCGCCTCGGGGTTGGTGCCGGCGGCCTGCTCGGCGAGGGCCTGGCCGACCCGCTTGGCCAGCTGGACGCGCAGCGGGTACCCGGTGAAGGTCTTCTTCGGGATGGGGATGGTCCGCCGCTTGCCGCCCTTCGGCCGACATCGGCGGCCGTTGGCGTCGCCGGCGTTGGCGCCGGGGTCGATCTGCCAGTCGATGTGGATGTGCGGCCGGAACTTCTCCTTGCGCTTCTTCTTGATCTTCTTCGTCGACGGCTGGTCCGCGCGACAGCAGCCGCCGAGGTGCACGTCGTAGGCGGTGAGCTGGAACTCCTCACCCCAGCGGGGCCCGGAGCCGCAGCCCAGCTCGACGGCCAACGCGCCCCAGGCGGGGCGTGCCCCGGCGAACTCCGCCCGCAGGGCGATCACCTGCCCCGCGGAGGGGGCGTCCTCGTCCTGCACGTACGTCTCATCCTGGCCGACGTGGCGATCCTGGCGCCGCCGCGCGGGCATCTCCGTGCCGAGGATGGTCGGTGCCGGGTGAGAGCCGCCGCGGGGCAACAGCTCGGCCTGCGCCGCGGTGAAGTACTTCTTCTGGAATCCCCAGAGCAGGAAGGCGCGCAACGCGGTGGTGTTCTGCCTGACCATGTTGGACGTGCCGCCCTGCGCGCGCATCGAGTCGCACAGCGCCCGGTCGACGTCCATCGCCCGGTAGTGCTCGTGCAGCCGCACGCAGCGGTGCATCTGGTCCTCGATCTGCGTCTTGTAGGAGTTGGGCCAGTGCTTCTTCGTCTTGTACGGGCTGCGCGCCTCGAGCAGGAACTGCTTGACCATCACCTCGAGTGTCGTCACCGCGAGCGGCCCGGCGGCCGAGCCCACCCGGGCGTCGATCTCGGCGGCCTTGAGCTGGGCCCCCTCCAGCGTCCTGCCCCCGCTGGTGTCGCCGGGGGTCCCGTCCGGCTCCGGCCACTTCAGCCGGAAGTAGGGGTTGCTGGTGGGGGCGTAGATGTCGACCACGCCGATCGTGTCGACCGGCGGGTTGCCGGCGCGGCTCACTTCCGCCTCGGCGTGTACGGCTTGGGGGCACCGGCCGGCCGCCCGCCGGGGCGGGTGGCGGCCGGAGCCGAGGCGGGGCGGGTGTCGGCCGGGCGGGGGGCGGTGCGCGCGATTGTGGCGGTGCTGACCGTGCCCGTGCCGCGCCCGGCGCGGCCGCGCGGCTTGGGCGGCAGACCGGCGAACCAGTCCAGGACCTCCTGGCGGGTCCACAGGTTGCGGGAGAACCCGGCCCGGGGGCGGGGGAAGTCCTCGCGGTAGGTGTAGTCGCGGGCGGTGTCCACCTCGAGGTGGAGGGCGGCCGCGACGTGCTCGATGGTCCAGATGGGGACCGACAGGTCGATGTTCACCGGACTGTCGGTCCGGAGCCCGGCGAGTACGGCAGTCGCCCGGACGGTCCACGCCCCACGGCCCCCGTCCGTCCCGGCTGTGACGGGGCTGCGCGGGCCCGGCGCCGGACGCAGCACGGCCCCCGCCAGGGGGAATCCGGGGGAAACCTGGCGGGGGCCGTGCAAACGTGCTGCTCAGGGGCGGTGTAGCCCCCCGAGATCAGATGTCGTAGTACATCGCGAACTCGTGCGGGTGCGGGCGGAGACGGATCGGGTCGATCTCGTTCTCCCGCTTGTACTCGATCCACGTCTCGATCAGGTCGGCGGTGAACACGCCACCGTCGAGCAGGTAGTCGTGGTCGACCTCGAGCCGGTCGAGAACGGCGTCCAGCGACGCGGGCACCTTCTCGATGCCCAGGGCCTCCTCGGGCGGCAGCTCGTAGAGGTCCTTGTCGACCGGGGCTGGCGGCTCGATCTTGTTCTTGATGCCGTCCAGGCCGGCCATCATCATCGCCGAGAAGGCGAGGTAGGGGTTGGCCGACGGGTCGGGCACGCGGAACTCGATGCGCTTGGCCTTCGGATTGTCGCCGGAGATCGGGATGCGGCAGCAGGCCGAGCGGTTGCGGGCCGAGTAGACCAGGTTGATCGGCGCCTCGTAGCCGGGCACCAGGCGGTGGTAGCTGTTCACCGTCGGGTTGGTGAAGGCCAGCAGCGAGGGGGCGTGGGTGAGGAGGCCGCCGATGTAGTGGCGGGCGGTGTCGGACAGCCCCGCGTAGCCGGTCTCGGCGTGGAAGAGCGGCTCGCCGTCCTTCCAGAGGCTCTGGTGGCAGTGCATGCCCGAGCCGTTGTCACCGTAGAGCGGCTTCGGCATGAAGGTCGCCGTCTTGCCGTGCGCCCAGGCGGTGTTCTTGATGATGTACTTGAACAGCATCAGGCTGTCGGCCGAGCGCAGCAGGGTGTCGAACTTGTAGTTGATCTCTGCCTGCCCGCCGGTGCCCACCTCGTGGTGACCGCGCTCGAGCTCGAGCCCGGCGCTGGCCAGGTTGACCATCATCGTCGAGCGCAGGTCGCTCTGGTGGTCGTAGGGCTCGACCGGGAAGTACCCGCCCTTGGGCCGGGTCTTGTAGCCGAGGTTGGGGCCACCGTTCTCGCCGGTGAGCGCCCCGGAGTTCCAGGAGCCCTCGACGGCGTCGATGTGGTAGTAGCCCTCGTTGATCCCGGTGCTGTGCCGCACCGAGTCGAAGACGTAGAACTCGGCCTCGGGGCCGAAGTACGCGGTGTCGGCGATGCCGGAGCTCGCGAGATAGGCCTCGGCCTTCTTCGCCACGTTGCGCGGGTCGCGGCTGTAGGCCTCACGCGTGATCGGGTCGTGGATGAAGAAGTTGATGTTCAGCGTCTTGTGGATGCGGAACGGGTCGAGGTAGGCGCTGCTCGCGTCGGGCAGCAGCAGCATGTCCGACTCGTTGATCGCCTGGAAACCGCGGATGGACGACCCGTCGAAGCCGAGGCCCTCGGTGAAGGTGTCCGGACCGAAGGTCTCCGCCGGGATGGTGAAGTGCTGCATGACGCCGGGCAGGTCGCAGAACCGGACGTCGACGAACCTCACGTCGTTGTCGCGGATGTACGCGGTGACCTCGTCGGGACTGTTGAACATCGATCCTCCGGGAGTGGGCGGACAGCCAGGCCGAACGCTACGAGCGAGGAGTTCCGCTGGCATGACACTTGTGTTTCCGGCCGGTGACAACGCCCGTGGGCGTGTCGCGGCGCCCGCCCCGAGGCACGGCCCCCAGGACGACGCGGGGCCGGTCCTACGCTGAGGTCATGTCTGGCGACACGACCGAGGACGGCGCCCCACCCTCTCAGGAGCGCGCCCGGGGCGCGGCACTGGGGCTGCCCGCCGACGGACCGGGCGCGCTGGCCACCTTCGGACGGCGCAGCGGCCAGTTCGCCATCGACGCGATCACCTCGGCCCTGGTCACGGCGCTGTTCACCGCCCCCGAGCCGCCGGGCAACTGGAGCCTGCTGACCTTCGGGCTGGTGACCGTGTTCTTCCTGCTCGCCACCGGCCAGACCCCGGGGATGCGGCTGCTCGGGCTGCGGCTCGCCCACCCGGCGGAGGGCCGGCGGCTGGCCCCGTGGCGCGCCGTCGTCCGGACCGTGCTGCTGATGCTGCTGGTCCCGGCGCTGGTGGTGGACGCCGACGGTCGGGGGCTGCACGACCGGCTCACCGACACCGCCGTCGTCCGGGACTGACGTGCGGACGACGAACGCCCCCGGCCACTCGGCCGGGGGCGTTCGTACGTCTACGGGGAGCCGCTCAGCGGCGGCGGACCTGCCGCTGGCTGACCGACATCTGCCGGCCGCCGGGGAGCGGGCCACCGGGTACCGGCATGCGCGCCCCGCCGAGGGCGCTCATCCGCCGGCTCAGCGCGTTCACCTCGGCGGCGGTGAGGTTGCGGGGCAGCTTCGTCACGTGCGTGCCCAGCTTCTTCAGCGGCACCTGGCCCTCGTCGTCGCCGACCACGATGTCGTAGATGGGGGTGTCGCCGACGACCTTGGCGATCCGCTTCTTCTCCTGGGCGATCAGCCCGCGCACCCGGGTGGGGGAGCCCTCACCGACCAGCACGATGCCCGGCCGGCCGAGCACCCGGTGGACGGCGTCGAGCTCGCGCGTGCCGGCGACCCCGGAGGACACCCGCCAGTCACCGCGCATGCCCTCGAGCACCCAGGCGGCCGCGCCGGGCTGGCCCTCGACCTGGCGGTAGGCGGAGCCCTGCGCCCGGCGGCCGAAGATGATCATGGCGACCAGCACGCCGAGCAGGATGGCGATGGGCAGGAAGAGGAACGGCGAGCCGAGCAGGATGCCGACGAGCTCGACCACCGCGGCGGCCGCGACGAACCCGATCAGCATGATCCACGGCAGCTTCGGGTCGTTGCGGTAGGTGAGGGTGTAGGCCTGCTTGATCATCCGGGCCTGGCCCTTGAGCTTGCGCAGCCGGGAGACCTTGGGCTGGCCGTCCTTGCCCGCCTTCGCCTTCTTCCGGCCGAACCGCCGGGCCTTGCCCGGCGTGGCGGCCGTGGCGCCCTTGCCGGAGGGGGCGGAGGAGTCGGTTGACCTGCTGCGAGCCATGTCCCTGAGGATAGGACCCCGCCGCCCCCGGCCTGCGCGCCGCGCGCGCAGGCCGGATCCGGACGGGTGTGTTCAGCGGGTGACGGCGAGCCCGCGCGCCTCGGCGGCCTGCACGTACAGCCGGCCGGCGCGGTAGGAGCTGCGCACCAGCGGCCCGGCCAGCACCCCGGCGAAACCGATCTCCTCGGCCTGCGCGGCGAAGCCGACGAACTCGTCGGGCTTGACCCAGCGGACGACCGGGTGGTGCCGGACGCTCGGGCGCAGGTACTGGGTGATGGTCAGCAGGTCGCAGCCGGCCTCGTGCAGGGCCCGCATCGCCTCGACGACCTCGGCGGGCTCCTCGCCCATGCCCAGGATCAGATTGGACTTGGTGACCAGCCCGGCCTCGCGGGCGGCGGTGATCACGGACAGGGATCGGTCGAACCGGAAGCCAGGGCGGATGCGCTTGAAGATCCGCGGGACCGTCTCGACGTTGTGGGCCAGTACCTCCGGGCGGGAGGAGAAGACCTCCGCCAGCTGGTCGGGGTCGGCGTTGAAGTCGGGGATGAGCAGCTCGACACCGCAGCCGGGGACGGCGCCGTGGATCTGCCGCACCGTCTCGGCGTACAGCCACGCCCCGCCGTCGGGCAGGTCGTCGCGGGCCACGCCGGTGACCGTGGCGTACCGCAGCCCCATGGTGGCGACGCTCTCGGCGACCCGGCGCGGCTCGTCGGCGTCGAAGTCGGCCGGCTTGCCGGTGTCGATCTGGCAGAAGTCGCACCGTCGGGTGCACTGGTCACCGCCGATGAGGAACGTGGCCTCGCGGTCCTCCCAGCACTCGTAGATGTTGGGGCACCCGGCCTCCTCGCAGACCGTGTGCAGGCCCTCGCGGCGCACCAGCGACTTGAGCTCGGTGTACTCCGGCCCGGTCTTCAGCCGCGTCTTGATCCACTCGGGCTTGCGCTCGATCGGCGTCTGGCTGTTGCGGACCTCCAGGCGGAGCAGCTTCCGGCCGGCCGGCTCGATCGGGGACGTGGTCCCGATGGGTGCTGCCGCGGTCTCCTCCATCGCCGAACTCATGGTCAGCACCGTACTCCCGCAGGTCGAGCGGCCCCGGCACAAGAGTGGGGCCCGGCGCCGTCGCGCCGGGCCCCACAGGTGTCAGGGGTGCGAGGGGTCAGCCCCGGGTGTTGCCCGGCTCGCCGGCCGGACCGCCCTGGTCCGCGCCGTCCGGACCGGCGGTGGCGATCGGAGTGTCGGGGTCGTTGTACGTGCTGGTGGCCGGCTCCGGGGTCGACTGGTTGCTCGGCTCGTCGGGGCCGGACGCCGGCTGGGCCTCCAGGGCACCGATGTCGGTGTCGGTGGGGGAGGAGTCCGACGGTGCCGTCTCGGCGGTCGAGACGGTCTTGCCCTGGACCTGAGGGGTCTCAGAGCCGCCGGCCGGGCTGCTGGGTGAACTGGGCACGGGGTCCTCTCGGTAGCTGGGCACGGGCCCGTCGCCGGCGGGCGCGGGGGTCCACTGGTCGTCGGGGGCATTGCGACGGATGAGGATGGCGACGCCGGCGGCCACCGCGGCCAGGACGGCGAGCACCCACGGCCACCGGCGCGGCTGCTTCTTCTCGATGCCGACCCCGCGCTTGACCGAGGTGACGGTCGCCGCGGTGCGCTTGGCGGCCTCCTTGCGGGCCCGGGCCGCGGCCTTCTCCATCTCGGCCCGGCGCTTGGCCGCCTTCTTCGACAGCTTCTCCGCACGCCTGCCGAGCTCCTCGGCCTTCTTGCCCGCCGCCCGGCGGCTGACCTCCGCGGCGGTGAGCGCGGCGGCCACCCGGGCCGCGGCCTGGTCGCGGGCGGCCTCGGCGTCGTGCCGCACCTTCTCGGCCTGGGCCGCGGCGGCGGCGCCGACCGTGGCCGCGAGCTCGCTGCTCCGGGAGGTCAGCTGGGTGCGGGCGTTCTCCACACCCTCGGCGAGGCTCTCCCGGACGCCCTCCAGCACCGGGACGGCGGCCACCCGGGCCGCATCCACCTTGGGGGCGGCGGCGGCCATGGCCGCCTCGAGGTTGGCCATCGCCGTCTTCGTCGCCGCCTCGAGCCGGGGGACGACGTCGTTCTCGTAGGCCTTCTGGGCGGCCACCAGCTGCGGGCCGAGCGCGGCGACGGCCGCCTCCACCCGCGGGACGACGTCCTTCTCGTAGACCTTCTGCGCGGCCGTGAGCTGCGGTTCGAGTGCGGCGACGGCTGCCTCGACCCGGGGGGTGAGCGCGGCGACGGCCGCCTCGACCCGGGGCGCCAGGTCCGCGGCGTAGGCGGCCTGAGCCGCCTTCGTGGCCGCCTCGACCTGCGGCCTGAGCTGCTCGGCGGTCGCCTTCCGGGCCTCGGAGACCGCGGCGCCGAGATGCGCGAACCCCTCCTGCAACTCTGCGCCGATGACCTCGGTCGGGCTGCTCTGCTTGCGGGACACTCCTGCACCTCCGAGTTGATCGCGTCGCGATCATCCTGCCCGGGAAACCCGGCGAGCACACCCCGAGCCCCCGCCGGGCAGCGCGCTCATGGACGGGCTGGCCGGCGGGCGCGGTGTGCAGCTGCAGATCTTCACCGAACCCCAGACGGGTGCCACCTACGACGACCTGCTTGCCGTAGCCCGCCGCACCGAGGAGACCGGCTTCGAGGCGCTCCGCTCCGACCACTACCTGGCCATGAGCGGCGGCCGGGTCGAGTTCGGCCTGGGAGCTGGCTGGTTCGAGGCGGGGACCAGCGGCATCCCCGTCCTGGTCGGCGGGCACAGCGCCCGCCGGACGCCGAGGCTGGCCGCCCGGTACGCGGCGGAGTTCAACGTGCCCGTCGGCTCGATGGAGGGCGCCCGGCAGCGGATCGCCGAGGTCAGGGCGTCCTGCCACGAGGCCGGCCGCGATCGTCGTCGTTGAGGTACAGCGCGGCCGTCACCGTCTGTGTCGGCGCGGACGACCCCGAGGTCGCCCGGCGGGCCGCCGCGATCGCCGGACGCCGGGGGACTGGCGCCCCTCCGACTCGCCGGGACCCCCGCCAGGCCGTCGACGTCCTGGGCCCCCCCACCGAGGTGGCGCCCAAGGCGGGCCTGGGACGCCACCGCCCGCTCACGGGGTCCAGCGCGGATCGCGGCCCTGCCAGGCGACCAGCCGGTCGACCAGTGGCGCGTCGTCGGGCACGGGGACCACCGGCCCGAACGGCACAGGTCCGCCGCGGACGTCGGCTGGCAGGATCCGGTGCGCGGCCGGGAGCGCGACGGCGAGCACCCGCTCGTCCCAGTCCGGCGCCTGCCCGGTGGCCTGCGCCAGGTCCCAGGTGTGCGTGGTCAGCTCCGCGGTGTAGGCGGCCAGCGCCGCGGCGCCCGGGTACCTGCCGAACGGCAGGGTCAGCTCCCGGTCGAGCAGCCGGTCGTCGCTCCAGACGGCGCGCACCTCGGCTGCGGCGGCCCGCGCGGCTGCGGCCCAGCCGTCGACGGGCACGCCGGTGGTCACCTGCGACACCGAGAACGGGGGCTCGCCGCGCCCGACGGCGGCGACCCGGCGCAGCACCGCGACCAGGTGGCCCACGAGGGCGCGGACGTCGTACTCGGTGCACGGGGTGCGGCCGGCGAGCTGCTCGGGCCGGACGGCGGCGACGGCGGCGACGGCCGTCTCGACCGCGGAGCCGAACGCGGGGCGGGGGTCGGTGGTGGTCGACGCGGTGGTCGAGGTCTGTGTCATGGACCGACCGTCGCAGCCGAAGTGGTCACCTCCTGGCCACTTCGTCGGCCAAGCTGCGGGCATGCGCGCCGACCGGCTCATCGCCGTCCTGCTGCTGCTCCAGATGCGGGGCCGGGTGACCGCCGCCGAGGTGGCCCGCGAGCTGGAGGTGTCCCAGCGCACGGCCCGCCGGGACCTGGAGGCGCTCAGCCTCGCCGGCGTCCCGGTGTACAGCACGCCGGGGTCGGGCGGGGGATGGGCGCTGGTCGGCGGGGCGCGCACCGACCTGACCGGGCTCACCGCCGACGAGGCCCGCGCGCTGTTCCTCACCGCCGGTTCCTCGGCGGCCGTGGCGCCGGCCGCCGCGGGTGCGCTGCGCAAGCTGCTCGGCGCCCTGCCCGCGCCGTTCCGGGAGGGCGCCCGGGCGGCCGGGGCGGCGGTGGTCGTCGACGCGGCCAGCTGGGGCCGGACGGCGCCACCGGAGCCCCCGCACCTGCCGGCGCTGCAGCGGGCGGTCCTCGAGGGGCAGCAGGTCGTGCTGGGGTACCGCGGCCGGGACGCGCGACCGTCCAGCCGGGTCGTCTCGCCGCTGGGCCTGGTGACCAAGGGCGGGGTCTGGTACCTGGTCGCCGACACCGACGCAGGTGTGCGGACCTTCCGGGTGGGGCGGGTGACCGACGTCGCCGCCACCGGGCAGCCGGTCGAGCGACCGCCCGGGTTCGACCTGCGGGCGGCCTGGGAGCAGAACGTAGGGGAGGTGGAGCAGCGGCGCACCGGCGTCCGGGTGGAGGCCCTGGCCGAGCCGGAGGTCGTGCCGGTGCTGCTCGGCTGGCTGGGCCGTGAGCGTGTGACGGTCGGCGGGACGGCTCCCGACGGCCGGGTCGAGGTGACGGTCGCCGGCCCCTCACTGCCGCTCATCGTCGCCCACGTCGCCGGCCTCGGCCGCCGGCTGGAGGTCCTCACCCCGGAGGCCCGACCGCAGCTCGCCGCGCTGGCCGAACAGCTGCGCGGACTGTACGGCGACGCGGACTGACCGTTCCGGAACTGCGGCGCGGGGTCCGGGGGCAGCGCGGTAGGCTGGCACCGTGTCCGGCGGGCTCCTCCTTCACCGGCCGTGCTGACCTGATCCGCATCGACAGCACGGCGACCCCTCCTGCGTGAGGGGTTTTTTTCTGCCCGCCCACCGGAACCAGGACCCAGGAGCACAGCGATGAGCCAGACGGCCAGCCAGACGGGCACCGAGCCGAGCAGTGAGGTGCCCCCGCACCGGTACACCCCGGCGCTGGCGCAGCAGATCGAGCTCGCCTGGCAGGACCGGTGGGACGCCGAGGGCACCTTCCGCACGCCCAACCCGGCCGGCCCGCTGAGCGAGGGCTTCGACCGGGTCGCCGACCGGCCCAAGGCCTTCGTGATGGACATGTTCCCGTACCCCTCGGGCGCCGGCCTGCACGTCGGGCACCCGCTGGGCTACCTGGGCACGGACGTCACCAGCCGCTTCCTGCGGATGGACGGGCACAACGTGCTGCACCCGATGGGCTACGACGCCTTCGGGCTGCCCGCGGAGCAGTACGCAGTCCAGACTGGGCAGCACCCGCGGATCACCACCGAGGCGAACATCGAGGCGATCCGCGCGCAGCTGCGCCGGCTGGGCGTCGACCACGACACCCGGCGCACCTTCGCCACGATCGACCCGGACTACTACCGGTGGACCCAGTGGATCTTCAAGGAGATCTTCGAGTCCTGGTTCGACGAGACCGCCGACGGCGGCCGCGGCCGGGCCCGGCCGATCGCGGACCTGGTCAGCGAGCTGGACGCCGGCACCCGCCGGCCCGCGCCGGGCACCCTGCCCGAGGGACGAAGCTGGGCCGAGCTGGACGAGGTCGGCCGCCGCCGGGTCGTCGACGCGCACCGGCTGGCCTACCGCCACGAGGCGCCGGTCAACTGGTGCCCCGGGCTGGGCACCGTCCTGTCCAACGAGGAGGTCACCGCCGACGGGCGCTCCGAGCGGGGCAACTTCCCGGTGTTCCGTCGTCCGCTGACCCAGTGGATGATGCGGATCACCGCCTACGCCGAGCGCCTGCTCGAGGATCTGGACCGGCTGGACTGGTCGGACTCGCTGAAGCACATGCAGCGCAACTGGATCGGCCGGTCCACTGGCGCCCGCGTCCGGTTCACGGTGGGGACGGGCGAGGGGGACCCGGCGGCGGCGGAGACCGTCGAGGTGTTCACCACCCGGCCGGACACGCTGTTCGGGGCCACCTACATGGTGCTGGCTCCCGAGCACCCGCTGGTCGAGACGCTGACCGCCGCAGCCTGGCCCGACGCCGTCGACCCGCGCTGGACCGGTGGCGCCGCGACCCCGGGCGAGGCGGTCGAGGCCTACGAGGTGCAGGCCTCCCGCCGGTCGGAGCTGGAGCGGCAGACCGAGGGCCGGGACAAGACCGGTGTCTGGCTGGGTGTCACCGCCCGCAACCCGCTGACCGGTCAGGACATGCCGGTGTTCATCGCCGACTACGTGCTGTTCGGCTACGGCACGGGCGCGGTCATGGGCGTGCCGGGAGAGGACCAGCGGGACTGGGAGTTCGCGCAGGCGTTCGGGCTGCCCATCGTGCGCACCGTGCAGCCGCCGGCCGGCTTCGACGAGACCGCCGGTGCCTACACCGGCAGTGGGCCGATGATCAACTCGTCCAACGAGCGGCTGTCGCTGGACGGGCTGGAGAAGGACGCCGCGATCGCCGCCGTCACCGACTGGCTGGTCGCGACCGGGAACGGGGAGGCGACGACCACCTTCAAGCTGCGCGACTGGCTGTTCAGCCGCCAGCGGTACTGGGGCGAGCCGTTCCCGGTCGTCTACGACGAGGACGACCTGCCGATCGCCGTCCCGGACTCGATGCTGCCGGTGCTGCTGCCCGACGTCGACGACTACTCGCCGAAGACGTTCGCCGACGACGACGCCGACTCCCGGCCCGAGCCGCCGCTGTCGCGCGCCTCGGAGTGGACGACGGTCACCCTCGACCTGGGCGACGGGCCCAAGCCCTACCGCCGGGAGACCAACACGATGCCCAACTGGGCCGGGTCGTGCTGGTACTACCTGCGCTACGCCGACCCGACCAACGCCGAGCGGCTGGTCGACCCCGAGCTGGACCGGTACTGGCTGGGCCCGCGGGAGCCGGGCGACGTCGGCGGCGTCGACCTGTACGTCGGCGGCGTCGAGCACGCGGTGCTGCACCTGCTGTACGCCCGGTTCTGGCACAAGGTGCTGTTCGACCTGGGCCACGTCAGCAGCGAGGAGCCGTTCCGCCGGCTGGTGAACCAGGGCTACATCTCCGCGCACGCCTACACCGACTCCCGTGGCTTCTACGTGCCCGCGGCCGAGGTGGAGGAGCGGGACGGGCGGTTCTTCCACGACGGGGAACCGGTCACCCGCGAGTACGGGAAGATGGGCAAGAGCCTGAAGAACGTGGTGACGCCCGACGAGATGGTCGCGGCGTTCGGCGCGGACACCTTCCGGGTCTACGAGATGTCGACCGGGCCGCTGGACCAGTCCCGGCCGTGGGAGACCAAGGCCGTGGTCGGCGCGCAGCGCCTGCTGCAGCGGATCTGGCGCGTGGTGGTCGACGAGGAGTCCGGCGCGGTGCGGGTCGCCGACGTCGAGCCGGACGACGACACCTCCCGCGCGCTGCACCGGGCGGTCGAGGCCGTCCGGGACGGCATGACCACGCTCCGGTTCAACATCGCGATCGCCCGGATCACCGAGCTGACCAACCACCTGACCTCGGCCTACCCGCCTGGGACAGCGGTGCCTCGCGCGGTCGCCGAGGGGCTGGTGCTGCTGGTGGCCCCGCTGGCGCCGCACCTGGGCGAGGAGCTGTGGGCTCGGCTGGGGCACGACTCCTCGGTGGCCTGGGCGTCGTTCCCGGTCGCCGAGGAGCGCTGGCTGGTCGACGCGACGGTGACCGTCGCGGTCCAGGTCAACGGCAAGGTGCGGGCCCAGGTCGCGGTGCCGGCCGACGCCGATGCCGCCGGCCTGGAGGCGGCGGCCCGGGCCGACGAGCGGATCGCCGGGTACCTGGACGGCGCCACCGTGCGCCGGGTGGTCGCGGTCCCGGGCCGGCTGGTCAACTTCGTCCTGAGCTGAGCCGCGGGGGGCGGGCCCACCGGCCCGCCCCGTCACACCGGCGAGATGCGCAGGACGGCGTGCCGCTGCGTGCCCGGTCGGGTGATCCGGCTCCACGCGCGCGAGACGACCAGGCCCACCTGGAAGCGCAGGCCGTAGCGACGACGGAGCGCGTCCAGCGCGTGCGGCCACTCCTCCTCCGGCACGAAGCTGCCGACCGCGGCCACCTCCGGCCCCTGCGGCCGGCCCCGCACGTCACAGGGCGCGACCGTCACGCGGGGCGTGTGCCGCAGCCGCTTCACCTTGCCCGAGTCGGCCCGGGTCCAGACCAGGAGGTCCGCGCCGTCCGGAGCAGCCCACACCGGGGTCGCCACGGGGACCCCGGTGCGCCGGAAGGTGGTGAGGCTGACGTACTCGCTGGTCGGCAGCGGCACGATGGTCAGCTGGTGGTGGCGGGGACGGGCGCCAGGACGGCGCGCATCTCCCGCTCGACCGCGTCGATCACCTCGCTGACCGGGACGTCCCGGCCCAGCTCGACCGACAGCGACGTGGCGCCGGCATCGACGATGCCGCATGGGATCATGTTGGCGAAGGCGCGCATGTCGGGGTCGCAGTTCAGCGCGAACCCGTGCATGGCCACGCCCCGGGCGACCCGGACGCCGATCGCGGCCACCTTGCGGTCGGGGCCCCTCTCGTCGGCCCGCAGCCACACGCCGCTGCGCCCCTCGACCCGCTCGGTCGGCACGCCCAGCTCCGCGCAGACGACCATCAGGGCCTGCTCCAGTCGGCGGACGTGCGCCACCACGTCGACCGGGTCGGGGAGCCGGACGATCGGGTACCCGACCAGCTGCCCGGGGCCGTGCCAGGTGATCTTGCCGCCGCGGTCGACGTCGATGACCGGCGTGCCGTCGAAGGGCCGCTCGTGCGGCTCGGTGCGCTTGCCGGCGGTGTAGACCGGAGGGTGCTCGAGGAGCAGCAGGGTGTCGGGGCCGGTGCCGGCCACCCGCTGATCGTGCAGCTCGCGCTGCCTCGCCCACGCGTCCTCGTAGGGGACCAGACCCGCCCGGATGACCTGCAGTTCGCTCACGACCCCGAGCCTATGTGTCGTCACCGCAGTCGTCTCGGCTCGATCCGGGTCTCGACCGCCGTGCCGTCCCCGCCGGGCACCACCCGGTACGCGGCCCTGCCGGGACGGTCGGCGACGGCCTCCACCAGGTCGGTGCCGCGGTAGACCAGGCCGACGCCGTCGTCGGTGGCGTGACCGGCGGGCAGCGTCCCGTCCGCGACCAGCCGGTGGTACAGCGGACGGCGCTGCTCCTCGGAGTCGAAGTGGACCCCGTTGCTGTACGGCAGGAGCCCCAGTCCGTCGGTCACCGGCCGCAGGTCGGGCCCGAACGAGTCGGTGGTGCCGCCGACGTGCCAGCACAGGGAACCGGCGGACACCCCGGCCAGGACGACGCCTGCGGCCCAGGCCTCGCGGAACACCTCGTCGAGGCCGTGCACCCGCCACACCGCCAGCAGGTTGGCGACGCTGCCGCCGCCCACCCACACCACGTCCTGGGCCAGCAGGTGCGCGCGCACGTCGGCCACCGTGGGCATCGGGAACAGGCTGACGTGGCTGGGGCGCACGTCCCGGCCGGCGAAGGCCCCGTAGAACCCCGCGACCCGGGCCGGGTCGTCACCGGTCGCGGTGCCGAGCCAGCAGATGCGGGGCCGCGGAGGCGCCCCGGCCAGCTGGGCGGCGAGGTCGAACACGGGGCCGGGCGCCCAGTCGTACGGCCCCCGGCCGCGGGAGTCGAAGCCCATGCTGGTGGCGAGCACGGTCGGCGCGGTGGCGGGCATCGGGCCCCTCTCCTCGGCGGTGGTGGAGCCGAACCTAGGCGGGCCCGGAGCCCGCGGTCCGCCCGGCGGTGGCGGTTGTGGACCGGGGCCGGGCCTGTGGACAGCGGCGGCACGATCGACGCCGCCGGCCCTACCGTGCCCGACATGCCCGCGCCGCCGCTGCCGACACCCGCCCCCGTCGTGCCCGGGTACGTGCTCGAGGAGCTGCTGGGCCGGGGCGGGTCCGGTCAGGTGTGGCGCGCGCGCCCGCGGGGCGGGGGCGCACCGGTCGCGGTCAAGGTCCTGCTGCGCGGGGACCCGGAGCGGCAGGAACGGGAGGCCCGGCTGCTCGCCGAGCTCGACCACCCGCACCTGGTCCGGTTGCACCACGTCGTCCGGCGCGAGGTGCGCGGTGGGTCGGCCGAGGTCGCCCTGGTGCTGGACCTGCTGGAGGGTGGCAGCCTCGCGGCGCTGCTGGCCCGGCGCGGCCGGCTGCGGCCGGGCGAGGTGGTCACCACGGTCGCCCCCGTGGCCGCGGCGCTGGCCCAGGCGCACGAGCGCGGCGTCGTCCACGGCGACCTGTCGCCCGGCAACATCGTCTTCACGGCGGAGGGTCGGCCGGTGCTCACCGACCTCGGCACCGCCCGGCTGGTGGGGGACGACGCGCGGGCGGAGGTGACGCCGCCCTACGTCGACCCGGTGGTGGCCCGGGGTGGCGCTCCGGGCCCGGCGTCGGACGTCTTCGGCGTGGCGGCCGCCGCCTTCCACGCGCTCACCGGCATCGCCCCCTGGAACGCCGCCGACCCCGCCGGCAGCCTCGCGGTCGCCGCCGACGGAGCTCTGCCCGATCTGGCGCTCCTCGCGCCCGAGGCGCCGGCGGAGCTGGTCCGGGTGGTCGCGCGGGGGCTCTCCCCGGAGCCCCACCTGCGCGGGTCCGCGGCCGCCTTCGCGCTCGACCTGCGACACGCCTGCCGGCCGGAGCCCGTCCGGCTGCCCGCCCCGGGGGTGCCGGACGCGGAGCTGGCGCGCACCGGGCACGGCCCGCAGACCGAGCTCAC
The DNA here is from genome assembly GCF_019799945.1 of Modestobacter marinus. GTDB lineage: Bacteria > Actinomycetota > Actinomycetes > Mycobacteriales > Geodermatophilaceae > Modestobacter > Modestobacter marinus_B. The sequence goes on along the minus strand of NZ_JABGCH010000043.1, from coordinate 12,160 downwards.
CCACCAGGTGGCCGACCGGCGCGCGCGGGCGGTCCATGCCGCCCCCGCCGACGCCGGTCGGCTCGATCGGCTGCGGGACGTCGTGCGCGCTCGCCTCGGCGCGGAGGAGGGGTCCGGCCCCTGGCTGGGCACGGTGCTGCGCCGCGCGGGAGCGGTCGCGGTGGCGCTCGTGGTGGTGGCCGGCGGGCTCGCCGCCGCAGTCTGGGCAGGGACGGCCTGGGGCGGCCGGACGGGGGAGCCGGTCCCGGCCGCGGAGAGCGCCCACGCCCCGGGCGCGCAGCCCACTCCCTCGCCGGCCGCTCCTCCGCGGAGCCCGCCGCCGGCGAGCAGTGCGCCGGGTGCGGAGGACGACCCCGACGCGGCCCCCGGACCGGTGGCGCAGCCGTCCGTGCCGGCCGACCAGGTCGAGCCGGTCGACCCGGCCGGGTGGTCGGCGGTGGTCTCGGCGCTCTACGCCCGCCGCGCCGCCGCGTTCCAGCAGGCGGATCCGGCCGCGCTGACCGGGGTCTACGCCGCGGGCAGCGCCCTCCTGGAGCGGGATCTCGAGCAGGTCGAGGCGCTGGCTGCCGCCGGGCAGCAGCTCGCCGGCTTCACCCCGGCGGTAGTGCGCACGGAGTCGGTGGCGCGGCAGTCGCCGGACCGGGTGGAGCTCGTGCTGGACGACGAGCTGCCGGGCTACCGGGTGGTGTCCACGGCCGGCCCCGCGACGGCGCCGGTGGCCCAGTTACCCGGGCGCGGCGAGGCGCGAGTGGGCATGGTGCTCATCCGTACCGCCGCGGGCTGGCGGATCAGCGACGCCTGGCTCGCCGGATGACGTCCGGACGGAGTGGGGAGGTGGGCGGCACCTCAGGGCGTGAGCGCCGCCCGCAGCGCCTGCTCCAGGTCACGGTGCGTGTGCTGGAACCCCGCCTCCGTCAGTGCGGCCGGCACCGCCCGCTTCCCACCGAGGACCGCCTCCCGGGCGAACGCGCCGAGTGCCAGGCGCAGGGCGATCCCGGGTACCGGCAGCACGGCCGGCCGGTGGAGCACCCGGGCCAGGGCGCGGGTGAACTCCGCGTTCGTCACCGGGGTCGGGGCGGTGAGGTTGACCGGGCCGGCGACCTCCGCCGTCAGCAGGAACCGGATCGCGTCCACCTCGTCCTGCAGGCTGATCCACGGCCAGTACTGCCGGCCGGACCCGAGGCGCCCGCCGAGGCCCATCCGGAAGACGAGGCCCATGATCTTCATCAGGGTGGCGCCTCGGCCCACCACCAGGCCGGTGCGCAGGTGGGCGACCCGGACGCCGGCCGCCTCGGCCGGGGCGGTGGCCGCCTCCCACTCCGTGCACAGCGTGGCCAGGAAGCTGCTCCCCGCCGGGTCGCGCTCGGTGACCGTCCGGGAGCCGGTGTCGCCGTAGAAGTCGATGCCCGAGGCGGACAGCAGCACGCGCCGCCGCGAGGGGTCGCTCGTGGCCGCGGCGGCCAGCGCCTCGGCGACCGTCGTGGTGCTGTCCAGCCGGCTCGTGCGCAGCCGCTCCTTGTACGCCCGGGTCCACGGCCGCGGCCGGATCGGCTCCCCGGCGAGATTGATGACCGCGTCGACGTCCAGCAGCAGCGCGGGGTCGACGCGGCGGTGGACCGGGTCCCACCGGTGCTCGTCGGCCGTGCGGGGAGTGCGCCGGACGAGGCGGATCACCTCGTGCCCGTCCGCGCGCAGGGCCGGCACGAGCGCCGACCCGATCAGCCCGGAGGAACCGGTGAGGGCCACCTTCATCGAATGCTCCTGACCGGAGTCGGGGGAGGGGACGGTGCGGAGACGACGAGGGGCCCCGGCCGAAGCCGGGGCCCCTCGCGCCGGGGCTCAGGACAGGCCGAGCTCACCCTGGAACTGCCCGGCTTCCAGCCGCTCCTTCACCGTGCCGAGGAACCGGGCGGCGTCGGCGCCGTCGACGATGCGGTGGTCGTAGGTCAGCGCCAGGTAGACCATCGACCGGACCGCGATGACCTCGCCGAGGTCCGGGTCGTTCACCACGATCGGGCGCTTGACCACCGAGCCCACGCCCAGGATGGCCACCTGGGGCTGGTTGATGATCGGGGTGTCGAACAGCGCGCCCCGGCTCCCGGTGTTGGTGAGCGTGAACGTGCCACCGCCGAGCTCGTCGGGGGTGACCTTGTTCGAGCGGGTCCGCTCCGCGATGTCGGCGATCTTCCGGGCGATCCCGGCGATGCTGAGGTCACCGGCACCCTGGATCACCGGGACGAGCAGGCCGCGCTCGGTGTCCACGGCGACGCCGAGGTTCTCGCTGTCGTGGTACGTGACGGTGCCGGCCTGCAGGTCGATCGAGGAGTTCACGGCCGGGTGGGCCTTGAGCGCCTCGACGGCGGCCTTCGCGAAGAACGGCAGGAACGACAGCTTGACGCCCTCGCGGGAGGCGAAGTCGTTCTTCACCTGGTCGCGCAGCTTGGCGATCCGGGTGATGTCGGCCTCGACCACGGTGGTCAGCTGCGCGCTGACCGCCAGCGACTCCACCATCCGCTTGGCGATGACGGTCCGCAGCCGGGACAGCTTCTCGGTGCGTCCGCGGAGCTTCGTGTCCGGGGTCGCCGCCGGCGACGGGGTGCGCCCGGCGGCCGGCGCCGCGGCCTCGGGAGCCGGCTGGGCGGCCTGCTCGGCCGCGGCCAGGACGTCCTGCTTGCGGATCCGGCCACCGACACCGGTGCCCTGCACGGAGCCCAGGTCGACACCGTGCTCGGCGGCGAGCCGCCGCACCAGCGGGGTGACGTAGGCGCCCTGCCCCTCCGGCGCCGGGGCCGCCGGCTGCGACGGCGGCGCCACGGCCTGCGCGGGCGCGGGCTGGGACGTCGGCGACTGGGTGGGCATCGCACCGCTGGACCCGTAGTCGGCGCCCGGTGCCGCCGAGGAGGTCTCGGCGCGGCTCGGGGTCGGCTGCGGCGAGGGCGCCGCCTCCGCCTTCGGAGCGGGCTCCGCCTCGGGGGCCGGCTCGGCCTTCGGGGCGGGCTCGGCCTGGGCCGGCTGAGCGGCCGCCGGAGCGCCCGCCCCACCACCGATCACCGCGAGCTGCGCGCCGACCTCGACGGTCTCGTCCTCACCCACGAGGATCTTGCTCAGCACGCCGGCGGCGGGCGATGGGATCTCGGTGTCCACCTTGTCGGTGGACACCTCCAGGAGCGGCTCGTCGACCTCGACCTGGTCACCCTCCTGCTTGAGCCAGCGGGTGACCGTGCCCTCGGTGACGCTCTCGCCGAGGGCCGGCATGGTCACCGGGGTGCCCTCGCCGCCGCCGGCGGAGCCGCCGTCCCCGCCGGCCTGGGCCGGGGCCGGTGCCGGCTCCTCGGCTGCGGCGGGCTCCTCGCTGGGCGCCGGCTCCTCGCTGGGCGCAGGCTCCTCGGCGGCGGGCTGCTCGGCGGCCGGCGCGGCACCGTCACCGGAGGCGTCCCCACCGATCACCGCGAGCTCCGCACCGACCTCGACGGTCTCGTCCTCACCCACGAGGATCTTGCTGAGCACGCCGGCGGCGGGCGACGGGATCTCGGTGTCCACCTTGTCGGTGGACACCTCCAGGAGCGGCTCGTCGACCTCGACCTGGTCACCCTCCTGCTTGAGCCAGCGGGTGACCGTGCCCTCGGTGACGCTCTCGCCCAGGGCGGGCATGGTGACGGACGTCGGCATCGAAGACAGGTCTCCTCAGGTCGTGGTGGGCGGTGCGGAGGGGGGTCGGGTCATGCGGGTGGAGCGGTGGTGCGGCGGTCAGCCGTGCGCGTGCAGCGGCTTCCCGGCCAGCGCCAGGTGCGCCTCGCCCAGGGCCTCGCTCTGGGTGGGGTGCGGGTGGATCAGCTGGGCGACCTCGTCGGGCAGGGCCTCCCAGTTGTAGATGAGCTGGGCCTCGGCGATGAGCTCGCCGACGCGGCTGCCGACCATGTGGACGCCGACGACCGGGCCGTCCTTCTGGCGGATGAGCTTGACCGCGCCCTGCGTCTTGAGGATCTGGCTGCGGCCGTTGCCGCCGAGGTCGTAGTTGAGCACCTCGACCTCGCCGTACCGCTCCCTGGCCTGCGCCTCGGTGAGTCCGACGGAGGCGACCTCCGGCTCGGAGTAGGTGATCCGCGGGACGCCGGCGTAGTCGATCGGCACGACCGGCAGCCCGGCCAGGCGCTCGGCGACGAGGATGCCCTCGCCGAACCCGACGTGGGCCAGCTGCAGGGTCGGGATCAGGTCGCCGACGGCGGAGATGGTCGGCACGCTGGTTTGGCAGTACTCGTCGACGAGGACGAAGCCGCGCTCCACGGCGACGCCGGCCTCCTCGTAGCCCAGGCCCTGGCTGACCGGGCCGCGGCCGACCGCGACGAGCAGCAGCTCGGCCTCGTACTCCTTGCCGTTCTCCAGCGTCACCTTCACGCCGTCGGCGGTGGGCTCCGCCTTCGCGAACCGGGTGCCCACGGAGAAATCGATCTTCCGGCGGCGGAACGCGCGCTCCAGCAGCTTGGAGGAGGCCTCGTCCTCCAGCGGCACCAGGTGGGGCAGGGCCTCGACGATGGTCACGTCGACGCCGAAGGACTTCCAGGCGCTGGCGAACTCGCAGCCGATGACGCCGCCGCCGAGGACGATCGCCGAGGTCGGGACGCGGTCCAGGTCGAGCGCGTGCTCGCTGGTGATGATCTTCGTGCCGTCGATCTCCAGGCCCGGCAGCGAGCGGGAGTAGGAGCCGGTGGCCAGCAGGACGTGGCGGCCCTCGTAGGTCTGCCCGTTCACCTGCACGGCGGTGGCGGAGACCAGCCGCCCCTCGCCCTCGACATAGGTGATCTTGCGGCTCTTGATCAGCCCCTGCAGACCCTTGTATAGCCGGCCGACGACGCCGTCCTTGTACGCGTTGACGCCGTCCATGTCGATGCCGGCAAGCGAGGTCTTCACCCCGAACTGCTCGCCCTCGCGGGCGCTGTCGGCCACCTCGCCGCTGTGCAGCAGGGCCTTGGTGGGGATGCAGCCGCGGTGCAGGCAGGTGCCGCCGACCTTGTCCTTCTCGATCAGGACCACCTGCATGCCGAGCTCGGCGGCGCGCAGCGCGGCGGCGTAGCCACCGGAGCCACCGCCGAGGATGACCAGGTCAGCGGGGGTGGACGGTGCGCTCACAAGGGCTCCTCAGTGCTGTGTGGCCCGGCATTCCACCGGACTCGGCGATCGTGCGCCTTCTCATCCTGCCACTCCGGGGAACGGCGCGTCCTGGTGTTCCGTTGCAGTCGGTCAGAGCGCGGCGGACGAGCCCGCGGCGCCCGGACCTGGAGCGGGGCATGGGGCTGTTCGACCGCCTGCGCGGAGGCCGCCCGCCGGCCGACCGGCGGGGCACGCTGGACCGCGCCTCCGGCCGCGGGGACCTCGCCCACCTCGAGCAGTTCGTGGCGACCCGGCGCGGCGTGGAGGGCTACGTCGAGCCGCGCACCGCCGTCACCGAGACGACGATCCTGCTGGTCGCCGCGGACGGGGAGTGGACCCGGCGGCGGATCGACGGCCCCGACGTCGCCCGCCGGCTGTCCCGGGAACTGGCGATACCCGTCTACGACGCCCAGGTGACCGGCTATCCGCAGCGGATGCGTGACTGGAGCGCCCGGCAGCGGTCGAAGGACCACCGCTGAAGGACCCCGCTACCCCACCACGCGCTGAGCGCGCGCGGCGGGGCCCCTGCAGCGAGGCCGTTCCAGGACGTCACCGGGCGATGAGGTCCTCGATGGTCGCCAGCAGCGTCCGGACCGGCACGCCCGTGCCGCCCTTGGGGGTGTGACCCCACGGCGAGCCGGTGTTGTAGGCGGGACCGGCGACGTCGAGGTGCGCCCACGGCAGGCCGGACGGGACGAACTCGGCCAGGAAGTGCCCGGCGACGAGCATGCCGCCCATCCGGTCGGCGTTGGCGTTGACCATGTCGGCGAGGGGCGAGTCCAGCCCGCGGCGCAGCTCCGGCGGCAGCGGCATCGCCCACATCGGCTCCCCGCACCGACGCGCGGCCGCGACCACGGCGTCCCGCAGGTCGTCGCTCCCCATCACCCCGGCCGTGCGGGTGCCCAGCGCGACCAGCTGGGCGCCGGTCAGGGTGGAGGTCTCCAGCAGGTAGTCGGGGGAGTCCTCGGCCGCGCGGCAGATCGCGTCGGCGAGCACGATCCGACCCTCCGCGTCGGTGTTGGTGATCAGCACCTTCTTGCCGTTGCGGAAGGTCACGACGTCGGCCGGGCGGTAGGCGCTGCCGCCGGGCAGGTTCTCGGCGATCGGGACGGTGGCGGTGACCTCGACCGGCAGGCCCAGCTCGGCGACGAGGCAGACGGTGCCGATCACGGCCGCGGCACCGGCCATGTCGCTGGTCATGTCCTCCATCTTCAGCGCGGGCTTGATCGACAGACCGCCGCTGTCGAAGGTGATGCCCTTGCCGACCAGCGCGATCTTCGCCTTGGCCTTCTTGCCGCGGTAGGTCATCCGCAGCAGCCGGGGGCCCCGCGCCGAGCCGCCACCGACGGCCAGGATGCCCCCGTAGCCACCCTCCGCCAGCGCCTTCTCGTCCAGGACCTCGACCGACAACCCGGCCTTCTTGCCGGCCGCAGCGCCCCGCGCGGCGAGTTCGGCCGGGTACAGGTCGTTCGGCGGGGTGTTCACCAGGTCCCGGACCAGGGCGACCGCGTGCGCGACGGCGCGAATCCGCTCCAGCTGCCCCTTCACCTCGGCGACGGCCGGGACGACCAGCTCGAACGACGACGGCGGGGCGAGCCGGTCGGCCGGCAGCTTGGACTTGTAGGCGGTGAACTCGTAGGCCCCGAGCAGGGAGCCCTCGCCGACGGCGTGCAGCCGCTCGGCGTCCGGCGGCCCGCCGACGGCCGCGAGCAGGGTGACGACCGTGCTCCGGCCGGCGAGCGCGCGGCTGGCGGCACCGGCGGCCCGCCGCACCCCGTCGGGGGAGTAGCAGCCGTCCGGCTGCGGCGCACCGAGCCCGACCGCGACGACCACCGGGAACGGACCCTGGCCGAACGTGGGCAGCTTGGTGACCTCCTCCTCGGCGCCCTTGGCGCCCAGGTCGGCCAGCGCGGCGAGCAGCCGCCCGCCGAGGAGCCGGTCGACGGCATCGGCGCCGGGCGTGGAGAGGAGTCCTGAGGGCCCCTTGCCGACACCGACCACGACGGCGTCGGCGGAGAGCTTCTCGATCGGGCGGTCGGTGGCGGAGATCGTCGGCGGCACGGCGTCGATCCTAAGGACGGCGTAGGACCCGCGGCGCAGCGGACGCAGCGGGCCCCGCCTCGGCACCCGCTAGCGTCTCGACGGTGATCTCCCCGCTGCTGTCGCCCCTGCACGAGCGCCACGCGGCCGCCGGCGCCAAGTTCGCGGACTTCGGTGGCTGGTCGATGCCGATCGAGTACGCGCACGGCGGCGTCCTCGCCGAGCACGCCGCGGTGCGGGAGTCCGTGGGCCTGTTCGACGTCTCCCATCTGGGCACCGCCACGGTCCACGGGCCGGGGGCGGCGGCCTTCGTCGACGCCTGCCTCAGCAACGACCTGTCCCGGATCGGGCCCGGGCAGGCGCAGTACACGCTCTGCTGCGTGCCCGACGGGGAGCCGCGGGCCGGGGGCGTGGTCGACGACCTGATCGTCTACCTGCACGGCCCGGACGACGTCCTGCTCGTGCCCAACGCCGCCAACGCCGCGGACGTGCTGGCCCGGCTGTCGGCGGCCGCTCCGGAGGGGGTCACGATCATCGACCGGCACACCGAGGTGGCCGTGCTGGCGCTGCAGGGTCCGCGCTCACCGGAGGTGCTCACCGCCGCCGGGCTGCCCGGCGGGGACCTGGCGTACATGTCGTTCGCCGGTGGGGACGGCGACGAGGTCACGGTCTGCCGCACGGGCTACACCGGCGAGCACGGCTACGAGCTGCTCGTCGACGCCGCCCGGGCCGGTGAGCTGTGGGACGCGGTCCTCGCGGCCGGGGAGCCGCACGGCATCCGGCCCTGCGGGCTCGGCGCCCGGGACACGCTGCGCACCGAGATGGGCTACCCGCTGCACGGGCACGAGCTGTCGCTGGACATCACCCCGAACCAGGCGCGCTCGGGCTGGGCCGTCGGGTGGGAGAAGACGGCGTTCTGGGGCCGGGAGGCGCTGCTGGCCGAGAAGGAGGCCGGCCCCGCCCGGCAGCTGTGGGGGCTGCAGGCCCCCGGGCGCGGGATCCCGCGGCCGGGCATGGCCGTCCTCGGCGCGGGCGGGCAGCGGATCGGCGTGGTCACCAGCGGCACGTTCTCCCCGACGCTGCGCACCGGGATCGCCCTCGCGCTGGTCGACACCGCCGCCGGGGTGGCCGAGGGCCACGAGGTGGCCGTCGACGTCCGGGGCCGGCCGCAGCCGGTCGTCGTCCGCCGTCCGCCGTTCGTCCCCTCCCACGTGCGTTAGGCCGACTTCTTCGACTCCTTGGTGGGGGTCGGCGGGTCCGGCAGCTCGTCGGCCATCGTGGCGTCGCGCTTGCCCATGGGCTGGGGCTCGCCCTCGGTCGTGTCGTGCGCCGTCTGGTGCTCGGCCTCGGAGTTGATCTCCGCGCCGAGGAGCACCAGGAAGCAGGTCAGGTAGAGCCACAGCATCAGCACGATCACGCCGGCGATCGCGCCGTAGGTCTTGTCGTAGGACCCGAAGTTGTCGACGTAGATGCTGAACAGCAGGCTCACGATCGCCCAGATCACGGTGACGACGACCGAGCCGAGGCTCACCCAGGCGAAGCGGGGGGCGTCCCGGTCGGGGGCCACCCGGTACAGCACCGCCAGCGAGCCCGCGACCACGCCGAGCAGCAGCACCCAGCGGATGACCTGCGCGAGGACGGTGCCGAAGATCCCGAGCGGCAGCATCTCGAGCACCGCGGGCACGACGGCGACCAGCGCGAAGGTGATCAGCACGAAGACGATCGCGCCCAGCGTCAGCCCGAGCGCGAGGGCCTTCCGCTTGACGAAGCCGCGGGTCTCCACCTCGTCGTAGGCGAGGTTCACCGCGGTGATCAGGTTTCCGGTGCCGCCGGAGGCGCTCCACAGCGCGGCCAGGATCGAGATGATCAGGCTGACGGTCAGTGCGCCGCCGCTGTTGTCGACGATCGAGTTGAGCTGGTCGGCGAGCAGGCTCTGTGCCTCTTCGGGCAGCTGGCCGGACAGCGACTCGATCTGCTCGCTCACGCTCTCCGGGGAGGCGACCAGCCCGTACATCGAGATGGTCGCGATGAGCGCCGGGAAGACCGCGAGGAAGGCGAAGAACGCGACACCGGCACCGATGATCGGCATGTTGTCGGCGTTGTTCTCGGCCCAGGCGCGCTTGACGATCTGCACCCAGCCCCGCGCCGGGATCTGCGTCGGCTTCTCGGCGTGCACGCCGGGCAGCTCGGCCTCGCTGGGCACGTCCGGGGCCGGCCGGGCATCCTCCCGGCGGTCCGTCGCGACCACGTCCGCCGACGAGGAGCCGGTCGCCGGGCGGTCGGCGGCCCGCTCGGCGGCGGCCCGCGCCGCGGCGCGCCGTTCGGCCTTCTCCTGCACCCGCTGGCGGATGCGGTCGACTGAGCTCTCGGGACGACCGGTGTTGACCATCGAGCTGCTCCTCGTCGGGGGTCGGGCGGGTCAGTCGCCGGGCCAGCTGCCGGTCAGCTTGGTGAAGCCACGGGCGCCGGCCCGGTCGATCGCGGCCTTCGTCGCGGCGAAGATCGCGCCCTGGATCGCCGCGGCGAGGACGACCTCACGCATCCGATACTCGCTCTGCAGCGCGCTGGGGGCGTCGTCCTCGTTCGCCACGCGCTTCCAGACCTGCTTGAAGACCGCGCCGGACACCATGCCGGCGAGCACGCCGCCGATCAGGCCGATCGGACGGTAGGCGAGCTGCGCGCCCTTGCTCATCCCTTCCTCCTCCAGATCACCAGGCCGACGACGAGCGTGACGAGGGCCGCGACGGCCCCGAGCACGACCGGCGGGCTCTCGCGGTAGGTCTCCACGGCCGTGTCCCGGGCGCGGTAGACGCCCTCCCGCGCCCGACTGGGCACGTCCAGCCGGTGGCTGAGCTCGTCGACGGTGCGACCGAGCTGCTCGCGCGTGCGCTCGATGTCGGCGCGGATGGCGTCGGGATCGGTCGGCCCGCCGACGTCCGGGGCGCCGGGCCCGGGGGCCCCGGCCGGGCGGTGGCCGTCGGGTGCGGTCATCGCTGCGCCCGCTCCTTCACCGTCGCCACGTCGGTCCTGACGCTCTCGAGCGTCTCGGTGGGCAGTGGGGGAGCGGCCTGCTGGACGTCCTTCTTGCCGAGCAGGCCCAGGACGGCGGCGACGGCGAAGAGGACGACGGCGATGATGATCGCGGCCAGCCAGCCGGGCAGGACCGCGGCCAGCCCCAGGATGGCCGCGGTGATCAGCGCGTTCAGGCCGAGGACGGCGACCAGGCCGGCGCCGCCGAACAGCCCCGCGCCCACGCCGAGCCGCTTGGCCTTGCCGGTGACCTCGGCCTGGGCCAGCTGGACCTCGTTCCGGACCAGGCGGGTGACCTGGTCGGTGAGGTCGCCGAGCAACTGGGCGGTGGAGGCGTTCGCGGGGTCGGGCGGCGGGGTCTCCGCTCGGGTCGAACCGGTGCCCGGGCTGGGCAGGGCCATGGGTCCTCCGCGGTCGAGGGGAGCTGGACGCCACCCTCCATGCCCCGATCGCCTTACTCCGTAAACCAAGATCACCAACCGCGTCGGCCGGGACCTGACTAGCCTCGCCGCCATGCGCTGGACCTGGCAGCTGGAAGACCCGACGGGTGCACCCGTGGACCCCGCGAGCCTCGACCTGGAGGTCACGGACTGGGACAGCCAGGGGGACGCCGAGTCCTGGCTGGGGGAGAACTGGCGGGACCTGCTGGAGCGCGGGATCGCCACCGTGACCCTTTTCGAGGGCGAGACGAAGGTGTACGGCCCGATGGGGCTGGCCGCCACATAGAACCGGGGCGGACGACGAGTCGTCCGCCCCGGTGGCCTCCCTGCAGGGTCCCGCCGCGAGCTTGCGAGCGGTGGGGGGCAGGGAGGTCCTATTTCAGCCGCGCGAGGTCTTCGCGGGGTCGCGCTCGACGACGTCGCCGAGCGCCTCGTCGATGCGGGTCAGCACCTCGGCCGGCAGCCGGACGCCGGCGGCCTTGACGTTGTCGTGCACCTGCTCGGGCCGGCTGGCGCCGATGATCGCGGCGGCGACGTTCTGGTTCTGCAGCACCCAGGCGACGGCGAGCTGGGCCATCGTCAGGCCGACCTCGTCGGCGATCGGGCGCAGCTGCTGCACGCGGGTGAGGATGTCGTCGGTCAGGAAGGACTGCATCGACCCGCCCACGCTGGCGTGCGCCCCGCGGCTGCCCTCCGGCGGCTGCTGGCCCGGCTGGTACTTGCCGGTCAGCACGCCCTGGGCCAGCGGGGACCAGACGATCTGGGACAGGCCCTCCTTCTCGCTGGTGGGCACGACCTGGGCCTCGATGACCCGCCACAGCATCGAGTACTGCGGCTGGTTGCTGATCAGCTGGACCCTCAGCTCACGGGCCAGCTCGGCCGCGGCCGCGATCTCCTCGGCCCGCCACTCGGACACCCCGAGGTAGAGGACCTTGCCCTGGCGGACGAGGTCCGCGAAGGCGGTCATCGTCTCCTCCAGCGGGACCGTGGAGTCGTAGCGGTGCGCCTGGTAGAGGTCGACGTAGTCGGTCTGCAGCCGCTTCAGCGAGGCGTGGCAGCTCTCGATGATGTGCTTGCGGGACAGGCCGCGGTCGTTGGCGCCGGGGCCGGTCGGCCAGTAGACCTTGGTGAAGACCTCCAGGCCCTCACGGCGCTGGCCGGCCAGCGCCCGGCCGAGCACGGACTCGGCCTTCGTCTGGGCGTAGACGTCGGCGGTGTCGAAGGTGGTGATGCCGGCGTCGAGGGCCGCGTGCACGCAGGCGTGCGCGGCGTCCTCCTCGACCTGGCTGCCGTGGGTCAGCCAGTTGCCGTAGGCGATCTCGGAGATGGTCAGGCCGGAGCGGCCGAGGCGTCTGAATTCCACGGACGCCGACCGTACCGACCTGCGCGCGAACCGCTCGTCGAGGCCGGGGGGCGAGGGAGTTCGCCCGGCTAGTGCCGGGTCAGGCAACCTTCGCCCTCTTGATGGTCTCGGCTCGGCGGATGACTTTGCGGAGCTGGGG
>NZ_JABGCH010000042.1 GCF_019799945.1 Modestobacter marinus | reverse complement strand
CTCGCCTCACTGCCGGGTCCCCAGGCCGCCGCCAACAACACGCCGACAAGTTGATTCTTTACAGGCCCAGTGCACTCGGCAGCGCTGCCAGGCCGAGCGGAGCAGGACCGCACTGATGGCGGCCTTCAGCCCGGTGTGCGCGTTGGAGATGACCAACTGGATGCCGGCCAGCCGCGGACCTTGAGCGTGGCAGGAACGCGGTCCAGAAGGCGCCGTCCTGCAAATCGCCGACAGGAGGGCTAGCCCGAATCTTTCATAAGCATGATCATCTGGCGCGTCATGGGCTGGCCGCTCTGTGATCCGTCCACCGCCGTGATGACTCGGTGACGTCCAGGTGATGGGGCGGTGACGTCCCCTCGGCAGCCTCGCCACATGCCAAACGCTGGCGGGCATGCGTCCGGCCTCCGTAGTGCGTGGCGGGGACATGACCTGTCTCGACCAGTTCGACGCCCCGGACGGTCAGTCTCGGGCTCAGGGTGGCCCGGGGTCGAACTGATTGCGCAGCGCCATTTAGCGTCCCATCTTCGCCGAACTGCGGAACGGTCGGCGAATCCTGCGCATACGGGTCTGCACGCTTTTCGCGCGTTACGACGACGCCCGGAAGGTCATGTCCCGGCCGCGGGACTTCTCGGTGCGCCTCGAACGCTCGGAGCGTTGCGTCCTCGGGCTCGGGGCCCCCAAGGCCGAGGCGCCACGAGAGCTGGATAGGGAGTTGGCCAAGTGAGGAGCACGATCCGCGACGGAAGGGCCAATCGGCTGGAGTTTCTTGCCACGACCAGCCTGCCGTGGCTGTGGAAGGCGGCCCAGCGTCAGCCGCATGTCGAGCGGCTCGTCAACCGGGCCCTCATCGACCGGGCCCTGTCGAAGGTTCCTCCGCGCCCGCATCCCTGGAGCACGAGGACGGACTACACGTGCTGGGCCTCGTTGACCGACCCGACCTACGACGCGCGGCACCTACCCCCGCCGGAGCCGATGGCCCCGGCGCCGGACGTGGACGACGTCCTCGCCCTGTTCGACCGCGGGAACGCGGAAACCACTGTGTGCCCGAAGTCGACCCTCCTCTTCCCCTACTTCGCCCAGTGGTTCACCGACGGATTCCTGCGGAGCGACCGCTCCGAGCCACGCGACCCTCGCCGCAACGAGTCCAACCATGAGATCGATCTCATGCAGCTCTACGGGCTCACCGAGGCCGACACGAGCGCGCTGCGGTCCTTCCGTGACGGCCGGCTGAAGAGCCAGCACCTCAGCGGTGAGGAGTACCCGCCGTACCTGTGCCGGGACGGGGTGGTCAAGCCCGAGTTCTCCCGGCTGCGCGTCGTCCGCTTCAATCAGCTGTCCGACGACGTGCGGAACCGGCTGTTCGCGATGGGAAGCGACACGTCGAACTTCCAGTTGGGGTTCGTCTTGATGAACGTGCTTTTCCTCCGGGAGCACAACCGGGTCGCCGGACTCCTGCAGTCCCGCTACCCCTCCTGGAGCGATGACCGGCTGTTCGAGACCACCCGCAACATCCTCATCGCAGTGCTGGTCAAAATTGTCATCGAGGAGTACATCAACCACATCGCGCCGCATCGCTTCCAGTTCCGCTTCGACCCAAGCGGGCTGACCGGCCGAGAGCGCTGGTACCGAACGAATCGGATGGCGGTCGAGTTCAACCTGCTCTACCGCTGGCACAGCGCGGTGCCCTCACGGATCACCGTCGCCGGGCGACCGCAGCCGATGCTCGAGACTTTGTGGCCCGGGGGCCGCATCGCTGAGCGCGGTCTCGGGCCGCACTTCGACGAGGCCTCGCGCCAGCCGGCCGGGCGCATCGGTCTGTTCAACACAGACCGGAACCTGCTCGAGGTCGAGCGGCAGAGCATCTTGCAGGCGCGCGCGGTGCGGCTCACCAGCTACAACGACTACCGCGCCTTGTGCGGCTTCCCGCGCGTCACCGATTTCGACCAGATCTCGGGGGACCCGCGCGTGCAGCAAGCACTCAGCGACGTGTACAGCGACGTCGACCGCATCGAGTTCTACGTGGGCCTTTTCGCCGAGGACCGCCGGCCCAATTCGGTCCTGCCGTCGCTGATCGGCCGGCTGGTCGGAGTCGACGCGTTCTCACAGGCACTGACCAACCCCCTGCTGGCCCCGCGCGTCTTCACCGCCGAGACCTTCACCCAGACGGGCCTCGACGTCATCGAGGAGACCACCTCGCTCGCCGACCTCGTAGCCCGCAACGTGCCGGCCGGCTCCCCGAGCTACACGGTCACGATGCGCCGCGCAGGCTGGCGACGGGAATGAGTCGCCGATCGCCCTGCAGGCAGCCATGACCTGGACACGTTCGACCATGTGGACTTCGCTCTCGCAGAGCTCGACCCCCACGACGGTCCCGGGCGCTCGTTCACCGAGGGGACCATCGTCAAGGGGCACTGCGAGCGCGGAGGGACGCCGATCGTCACCAATGCGGTGGCTGAAATGCTCCAGTTCACGCATTCCGGAAGCGGCTGAAGCGTGAGCCCGTCCAGGATGTCCAGCTGAGCTACACCCCGCGGGGGGCGCCTACTACTTCATGCTCAACGTTCCGCCATCCGCTGGCTCAGCGGCCGACAGCGACACTCCGGGAGGCAACCGTGACCACATCACACCTCTACGTTCGCTACCGGGTGGACCTCGAGCGACCGTTTCCCAACGAGGAGGAACTCGTCCGGCAGATCGTCGGGGCGATGGAGAGGGCCAACCGCCAGGTCGCCGCCAAGCACAGGCACGGCCTGCGTGACGCGCACGCCAAGAGCCACGGCATCCTCGCCGGCGAGTTGCGCATCGAGCCGGATCTGCCCGAGCACCTCGCCCAGGGTCTGTTCGCAGCCCCCCACAGCTATCCGGTTATCGTGCGCTTCTCCACCTCGCCCGGTGACCTCCGCTCCGACCAGGTTCCCGTCCAACGCGGACTGGCTATCAAGGTGATCGGAGTGAACGGTCCCCGGGCCATCGAGGATGGCGCCACCACGCAGGACATCCTCCTGGTCAACCACCCGACGCTCCCCTTCGGCACGATCGGCGAGTACGCCGAGCTGCAGAAACTGCTCGAGCGGCAGCCCCGCCAGAGCGACCTGCGGCAGCGGCTCACCAGGCTGGGCGCCCGCGTCGCCGCCCGGGTGCTCGCCTGCCTCGGGCGCCCGCGCCCGCCGGTCCTCGAGCTGCTGGCCACGGCCAACCACCACATCCTCGGGGAGACCTTCCACTCGATGGCGGCCCTGCGCTACGGCGACCACGTCGCCAAGATCTCGGCCGCGCCGCGGTCCGAGGACCTGCGCGCGCTCATCGGCAGACCCGTGGACACGCGCGCCGGGGACTCGGCGCTGCGTGACCTGGTCACGAACTTCTTCACCCGCCACAGCGCCGAGTACGAACTGCGCGCACAACTGTGCGTCGACGTCGACCGAATGCCGATCGAGGACGCCTCGGTGCTCTGGCCGGAGGAGTTGTCACCGCACCATCGGGTCGCGGTCCTGCACCTGCCGGCCCAGGACCCGTACAGCGACGCCCGTCGCCGCTACGCCGACGACGTCCTGTCGTTCAGTCCGTGGCACACGCTGGAGGCCCACCGACCCCTGGGCTCCATCATGCGTTCGCGTCGCGTGGCGTACCCACGGTCCAGCGGCTTCCGGCACACGGTGAACGGCGTCCAGGAGCGGGAACCGTCGAGCATCGACGAGCTCCCGGCTTGACGGCGCTCGCCCCAGACGGCCCTAGTCCGAGCAGTAAACGGCACTTCGGAGCGGGGCTCGACCCGCGCCTGCATCTGCGGCGACTTCGCCCGGGCTCCGGACGTGGCGCATGAGCTTCCGACCGGCTCAGGGAGCTGCTGCCGGCTCACCCGCCCTTCGGTCGCCGTTGATCCGCTCCGGTGAGCGGTCAGCTAGTGGCCGGACCCAGGGCGGTCGAGGCTCCGGGCGCCGGCCCGAGGTGCCGGGTGAGGTCCCGCAACGTGACGACCACGTCGAGCCAGCAGAACGCGGCCCGCCCCGCGGCGACGACGTCCTCCAGGGAGAGCTCGGCGGGCTGGTCGTCCGGCGCGGCGGACGTCGGCGCCTCCGCACAATCGGCCTCCGGGTCGTCCAGCACCCCGGTCAGGAGCGTCATCAGCTGGCCGTCGTCCCACTGGTACCCGTCGTTGTCGTCCACGACCGCCTCCCTCCGGCACCCGACCGCACACCGGGCAGACCGCAGAACGCCAGGTCTGGGTCCCGACGAGGTCCGTACTACACAGAGGCGCGGGCCACCCCTCCTGATACACCGGCCTGCGTGGAACCTCGCTAGCGGCGCGTCAGCGGTGACGAATGCGGGTGTGCCGACGGTCACGCGGTGCATAGAGTCGGTCTATGAGCCGGGCGCTCAGGTACACACCGCCGCTCGCCAGCCGGGATCTGATCGTGCGGCCCCGGCTCCTGGACGCGCTGCGGAGCCGCTTCGAGCGCCCCCTCACCGCGGTGGTGGCACCCGCCGGCTTCGGCAAGACCACGCTGCTGGGTCAGGCGGTGAGCGAGAACGCGCTCTCCCCCTTGGGGGAGGACCGCTGGCTGACCTGTCAGCAGGACGACACGACGCTCTCGGTCCTGGCCTCCGGTGCGTTCGCCGCGGTCGGCCTCTCGGCCCCGGTGCCGGAGGACCCGCGGCAGGCTGCGGTCGCGGTTGCCGAGGCGCTGTGGAGTGCGGCCCCTCGCCAGGTGGCGCTGATCCTCGACGACGTCCAACTGGTCACCCGGGGATCGCCGGCCGGTGAGTTCCTCGGCCACCTGATCGAGGAGCTGCCGCGCAACGGGCACCTCGTCCTCGCCTCCCGTCCGCCGCTGCCGCTGTCGGTCTCCCGACTCGTGGCCACCGGGGATGCAGTGGTCCTGCGGGAGGGCGACCTGCAGTTCCGTGAGGACGAGGTCGCCGCGTTCGCCGAGTCCCGCGGTGTCCCACCGGAGCTGCTCAGCGACGTCGGGGGCTGGCCGGCCCTGGCGGAGCTGACGGCCACTGCGGGCCCGTTCGCCGTCAGCGGGTACGTCTGGGAGGAGCTGCTGGCCCAGCTGTCGCCGGAGCGCCGCCACGCACTCGCGCTGCTCGTCGCCGTGGGCGGGGCGGACGAGGAGATCGCCGCCGCACTGCTCGGCCGGGACGTGGACCTCCGGTCCCTGCTGGACGGGCTGCCCCTGGTCGTGCGCTCCCGCTCCGGGTGGTGGTCGTTGCACGGGCTGTGGGCAGCGGCCCTCCAGCACCACCTCGACTCCGGGCAGGTGGCGGAGGCGCGGCGGACCGCGGCCGCCATCCTGCGTGGCCGCGGGCAGTACCAGGAGGCGATGGGGCTGCTGCTGGACGCCCAGGCGTGGGGGGACGTCCGCCGGCTGGTCGTGGAAGTGTGCGAGTGCTGCACCGCGCTGGTGCCGACCGACGTCCTCGAGTCGTGGCTGCGCCGGTTTCCGCTCGAGGTGCGGCAGAGCCCCGAGGGGCTGTTGCTTGCTGCCATGGCGGCGGAGCCGACCAGCCCGGGCGCGGCCGAGGAGCTCCTGGTGCAGGCGCTCGCCGGCGCGCACGGGAACCCCGACCTGCGCTACGCGTGTCTCAACGCGCTCGTGCAACTGGCGTTCTGGTGCAAGGACCGGCAGCGGATGCGGTTCCTGCTGCAGGAGCTGGAAGAGCTGGCTGCGGAGGGGCATCCCGGAGCCTCGGCGTTCGTCGCGCTGGTCCGTGGCGGGGAGGCGCGCTCCACCGATGAGGTGCGATCCGCGCTGGCGAACCCGAGTCTGATGTCGCGGACGGCGCTCAACTCCGTACAGCACCCCGTCCAGCAGTGGCTGCACGCCCATCTCGTCCTGTTGAGGCTGGGCGACGCCTCGACCGGCGAGGTGCTCGCCCGACGGGCGCTGTCCCACCCGGCGACCACGATGCACGGCGTCTCGCGGGGCCTCCTCCTCGAGTCCTTCCGGCTTCGGGGACGCCTGGAGGAGGCGGAGCGCCTGCTGCCGTACCTGCTCGGCGACATGCAGCCGGACAAGGTCCTCACGTCCCCCGATCTGGTGCCCTGTGCGGTCTCCGTGCTCGACGTCCTGGGGCGGCACGGGGAGGCAGCCGAGCTCCTCGGGAGGTACCGGCCCGTCCTCAGCGCCTCCCCGGTCGCCTGGGCACCCCACGCCCGGGCGCTGGCAGAGGCCTTCCACGCTTTGTCGGGGGGCGCCGAGCACCAGGCAGCGGCTGCACTGCGGTCGATCGTCCCGTCGCACGGTGGGCGCCTCTCGGGTGCGCTGCGGGTCTCCCCGGTCGCGCTGCCGCTGCTCTACGTGCTCCTGCCGGAGCTTCGGGAACGCTGGGACGCCGACCCGCCGCCCGGCGCCCTCGCCACCCTGCACGCCGGGGGTCGCGCCCTCGTCCAGCTGCGCGAGCACGGGTCGACGGCTGCGGCCGGCGCCCTCCCACCCACCGCCTGGCCGGTCCTGCGCGCCCTCCTGCCGGTGCCGTGGGTGGCCGAGCTGGCCCTGGGGATGGTGGCAGCCGGTCAGGATCGTGCCCGCGCCCTGGTCGAGGACCTCGGCCCCGCCGCCCGGGCGACCCTGCGCGCCCAGGCCGCGACGGCACCCCCGACCCTCGCGGCCACCGCCCGCTCGCTGCTGCGCGCGATCCCGGCGGTGCCGAACGCGCGGTTGCACCTGCGCGTCCTCGGCCCGCTCGAGCTACGCCGCGACGGCGTGGTCGTCGCCGCGCCGGAGCTGCGCAGGGAGCGGGTGCGTCAGCTCCTCGGTTACTTGCTCCTCCACGACCGGCCGACCCGGACCGCCATCACGTCGGAGCTGTGGCCCGACCTCGACGACGCGGCGGCCGGCCGGAACCTGCGCGTCACCCTCACCTACCTGCAGAACCTCCTCGAGCCCGACCGCGGCGAGCTGGATCCGCCGTACTTCCTGCGCAGTGCCGGCCCGGTGCTGCACCTGGTGACCGACGGCGCGCTGGAGATCGACGTGCTGCAGTTCGAGCGGGCTCTGGACGAGGCCGCCCGGCTGGAGCGTCAGGGCGCGCCCTCGGCTGCACTCCCTGCCTACCTGCGGGCGGCGGAGCTGTGGGGCGGGGACCTCCTCGCCGACGTGACCGGTGCCAGCTGGCTGGATTGGGAGCGGGAGCGCCTGCGGAGCCGGTTCGTCTCCAGCGCCGTCCGGGCCGGCAACCTGCTGCTGGCGCGGGGGGACACCATGACGGCCCGGACCCTCGCCGAGCGTGCCCTGCGGGCCGACGACTGCTCGGAAGACGCCTACCAGCTCCTCGTCGCCGGGCACCTCGCGGGCGGCGACCTCGTCGACGCGCACCGCACCCTGCGTCGCTGCCTGCAGATGCTCCGCGAGTTAGGGGTGCCGCCCCAGCCGCGGACCCGCGCGCTCTCGCAGCGGCTGGCTCCTCCCCGTTGAGGCCTGCCGTCTGCTTCGCCTTGGTCTGACCAGCGTCTTCGTCCGGCTGGCGCTCCGCTAGCGCGGCCTCCCGAACCTCTGCCGTGTCGGCGCGGTGCGCCGAGCGGACGAGAGGAACAGGGACATGGAGCCTGCCGAGGTCACCGTCTTGATCCACCGTGCTGCCGAGGGCGATGCGGCGGCCTGGAACGCGATCGTCGACGAGTACTCCGGTCTGCTGTGGTCGGTCGTCCGCGGGTTCCGCTTCAACGAGGCGCAGGCCGCGGACGCGGTGCAGACGACGTGGCTGAGGCTGGTCGAGCACGTCGCCGACCTCAGGGAGCCCGAGCACGTGGCGGGGTGGTTGAGGACGACCGCCCACCGGGTGTGCCTGCAGGTCGTCCGTCGGGGCGGCCGTGAACAGCTGATCGACTGGGAGGAGGACCGCGGGCCTGTGAGCGGCATCCGCTACGACGGTCCTGACGAGGACGGCCCCGAGGCGGCCGCGCTGCGACAGGAGCACCACGTGCTGGTCCGTCGCGCGCTGGCCGAGCTCCCCGACCGGCACCTGCAGCTGTTGGAACTGCTGGTCGCGTCCCCTCCGATCAGCTACCAGGACATCAGCGCCCGCTTGGGCATGCCGGTCGGCAGCATCGGTCCGACGCGTGCCCGGATCCTCGCTCGCCTGCGGGAAGCGCTGGCAACGGTCGGGCTGCACGACCTCGTCCTGGGGTGAACGCGGGGGTGTCCTCCGCCCAGGGCGCGGGAGCACGTCGGTTCACGGGGGCCGACGTCGTCCCCGCCGGTGCGGGCACTCAGCCGGGCGGCGACGTGACGCAGCAGTCCATCACCCACCTCGTGGCCCGGGGAGTCCGTCGGTCAGGTCGTCGTGCCGGCGGTGGGGACATCGCCACCAGGGACCCGACCAGTGGGGGTCCCGGGCGCTGAGTTCGGTCTCACGCAGGACCGTGGAGGTCGGCCGTTGTCCAACCACCCTCAACCCGACGAGGCCCACATGTGGTCCCCCGACGACCTGCAGCGCCTGCACGCCCTCTCGGAGCTCATCACCCAGTGGACGGCCCGCTCCGCCCACCGGCGTGAAGGCCAACTGCCGACACCTGGTCGGAGCGCCCGGCGAGCACGGGATGCGCGGGAGTCGTCGGACGGTGAGCCGAGGCCGACGCTGCTCCCCGGCTGACCACGGGTCCCCTCTTCACTGGACGGAACCCGCCTCTCGGAGGGATTTTCGGGCTGACGGGATAGAACTCTGCCCCTCGACCCGGAGCGAGCGCGGCGGTCCCCGGCTCCTCCTGGCACCGCAGGCCAGGTGTCGAACCAGTGGGTCCCCCTGGGCCGCGTCACGGCCGACGTGCGGCACGGTGGTCGGATCGGCACCGGCTCCAGTGCCCGATCACCTGGACCAGGAGGTTCCCGTGGACCTGAAGCTCGAGGTCGTCATCCTGCCGGTCTCCAACGTCGACCGCGCCAAGGAGTTCTACAAGGGCCTGGGGTGGCGCGAGGACGCCGACATCGTCGGTGGCGCCGACTTCCGAATCGTGCAGCTGACGCCACCCGGGTCGGGGTGCTCGATCAGCTTCGGCATCGGCGTCACCCGGATGGCCCCCGGCACGCAGCAGGGACTCCTGCTGGTCACGGACGACATCGAGGCCGCCCGCGCAGAGCTCGTGGATCGCGGCGCCGCGGTGAGCGAGGTCTTCCACGGCCCGGCGGGACGGTTCCACCCCGACGACCCGAGTCTCCGTCAGCCGGGGCGGGATCCCGGAGGCCAGAGCTACCAGTCGCACGCGGTGTTCAGCGATCCGGACGGCAACGGCTGGGTGCTGCAGGAGATCACGCAACGCCTGCCCGGCCGCTGACGTCCGGTGCCGCGACGGCCGAGGCGACCACCTCGGACCTCCGAAGCCGGCGTCACCGGGCGTCTGCGCAGGGCCGGTCGCGGCTGCCTACTGCACAGCGGCGATGTTGGTACCCCAGAGCTTCCGCTGAGCGACCTCACCGTCCTCGGAGAAGCGCAGACGACCCACGTGGATGGCCGGAGTCGGCTCATCGCCCGGGCACGCGCCGGCGCGCTAGGTCATCGCGAAGGGATGGGTGAACTCCGTCGTGGAGCCGTTGACGAGGAGGGCGTAGCCCTCCGGCGCGGTCGCCGGCGAGCCCAGGGTGTCGACGATCCACACGGTCGTCGCCGGGACGCTGCACGGCTGCAGGCTCAAGGGCTCGTCCTCGTACGCGGTCTCGGCCAAGCCCACGCACAGCCCGCTGGCGACGCCCGAGGGCGTGTACTCGAGCTGCGCCGCTCGCAGGTCGCCGTAGTGCCGGATCACCGCGGCGGAGACCATGCCCTGCGCGTGGAAGTCGGAGACCAGGCCCCCGTGGGGCGTCAGGTCCTGGGCCCTGTCCGAGCTGCTGACCCGGCGCAGGACCATGTGCTGTCCGACCTCCCCCACCCCGTCCAGGACCGCCTCCACGAACCGCGGTGCGTCATGCGTGCCGAACCGAGCGCTGTGGTCCGCGCCCTGGTCTGCGCGCCTGCCAGTGGGTCGACCCGGCTCGATGGCGTGCTCGCCAGCTGTGATGCAGCAGGAGCCACGCCCTGGGCGCCGAGGGCCTGGGCCGCTCGGCGGGACGGCGGGAAGGCGCTGGGGACCGTGACAAGCGGTGCGCTCCCACGGACAGTCCACGGATCGCGACGGATCAACTCCTCGTCAGGAGGAGGCCCGCCGGTGGGCGTGCACGTCGCACACCACCTGCCCGCGGGCGCCGTGGGCCGCGGCGATCACGCCACGGTAGAAGTCCGGGTCAGCGACGGCGAAGACCCTGACCCGGCCGGCCGCCGGTCGGGCGCGCCGGCGCGGCACCAGAGCGGACTCGAGCCCGGAGTTCTCGCCGGTGTAGCGGGTGGCCGCCAGTCGGGCCGTCTGGGGCTCCAGCCGTGCGGCACCGCGAGCTCCTCGCGGACCGGCATCAGGCGGCAGGGACGCGGTCGACCGCCTCGGCCGTCGGTGCCCAGGCGTCGAGTTCCTCGAGCTGGCCCCGCAGGGCGGCACGGATCGACCGGACTGCGAAGCTCCCGGTGACCAGGCGCAGGGGTGGGCGGTCGGCATCGACCGCGGTCAGGATCGCTGCCGCGACGCGGTCGGGGTCGTCGAAGGCCTCCGGCGGCAACTCGGCGCTCGCCTTCTGGACGACGCGGACCGTCCCGTCGTAGTCGTCGATCGTGCCCGCCACGTCGAGACGGGAGACGAACGCCGTCGCGGTCGGCCCCGGCTCCACGAGGGTCACCTTGATGCCGAGGGGCTGGAGTTCCCCGACGAGGGCGTCGGTGAGGCCCTCCACGGCGTACTTGGTGGCAGACAGCAGGCCGACGCCCGGATGAGCCACCCGGCCGTAGTACGACGAGCCCTGGAGGACGTGCCCGCTGCGCTGTGCGCGCAGCACCGGCAGCGTCGCCCGGAGTACGTTGAGCACGCCGAACACGTTGGTGTCGAAGACCGCGCGCGCCTGGTCGTCGGTGGACTCCTCGACCGCTCCGAAGAGCCCGTAGCCGGCGTTGTTGGCCACGACGTCGATGCGGCCGAAGGCCTCGACGGCTCGGGAGACGGCGCCGTGGACCTCCGCCGCGCTGCGGACGTCGACGGGTAGCGCCAGCACCCGAGGACCGTGCTCGTCGACGAGGGTGCTGAGGGGCGCGACGTCGCGAGCCACCGCCACGATGTCGTCCCCGCGAGCGGCTGCGGCACGGGCGAGGGCCAGGCCGATGCCCGACGAGGCGCCGGTGATGAACCAGGTGGGAGGGATGCCCTTGGTCATGGCCGTCAGCGTCCCGGGTGCCGGGCGGCCGCCGCGCCCGTGGATGACCCTGGTCCGGCCCTGGCACCGCACCTGGGCGTCCCGCCGGCCGCACGGGGCCCTCTTCGACCGGCCAGGCGCCGTGCGGCCTCCGCGGTGTCCTCGACGGACGTCGCGGCATCCGTCGAATGACGCATGTGCATCCGTCGGACGACCCGACATCACGGCACCCGGACGTCACGGGCTGAGCCTTCACGGACCGCTGCTCCGCGGCCTGAACTGTCCGCGACCCAGTCGTCACCCTGCAGTGGCCACCGCCCGGTGCGCCGCACGGCCGACCGCGCGGAGACCCAACCGGCACCAGGGCCAGCGCGGACCCCGCCCACTCGCTGTCGGCATCGGCGTCACCAGGACAGGCCCGACCAGTGGCCCCCGCCGTGCGGGTCGTGGTGCGCGTCCCGCGGCCAGTCCGATGACGCATGACCGCCGTCATGCCATCGCCCTAGCGTGACCCACCTCTGGGCAGGTCCTCACCCATCGACGCAGCACCACCGGGCCGCACGTCTGAGGTCCCGTGAGGAGGAGTCCCGATGAAGGCAGTACTGTCCCGCGACCCGGGAGGGGCCAGGACCCCGGCCCCGTCGCTGCCCGCTGCCGGTGTCGCGGGCGACCGGGACACGCCCACCGGTCCGGTCGCACGGGGCCGGCGACCGTCCGACCGTGCGGTCGCTCGGGCGTCAGGAGGTGCGCGCGTGTCCGGTGACCGCTCGTGGCCCGGGCTCCTGGGACGGCGGAGCGAGTGCGAACGGTTGAGCGGAGTGGTGGCGGACGCCAAGGCGGGCCGCAGTCAGGTCCTGGTCCTGCGCGGCGAGGCCGGGATCGGCAAGAGCGCCTTGCTCGACCACCTGCTCGAGCGCGCGACCGGGTGCCGGGTGGCCTACGCGGCGGGTTCGGAGTGGGAGATGGAGCTCCCCTTCGCCGGCCTGCACCAGCTGTGCATGCCGTACCTGGATCTGCTCGACGAGTTGCCCAGGCCGCAGGAGGAGGCGCTCGGCACGGCATTCGGCCTGCGCTCGGGGAGCGCCCCCGACCGCTTCCTGGTGGGCCTGGCCGTGCTCACCCTGCTCTCCGAGGTGGCCGAGGAACGACCACTGGTCTGCGTCGTGGACGACGCCCAGTGGCTGGACCACGCCTCGGCGCAGACGCTGGAGTTCGTCGCGCGCCGACTCGCGGCCGAGCCCGTGGCCATGGTCTTCGCCGTCCGCGAGTCGGAGCAGGAGCACGTGTTCGGTGGCTTCCCCGAGCTGGTCGTACGCGGGCTGCGCACCGCTGATGCGGAAGCGCTCCTCCGGGTGACCGCGCCCGGCGCCCTCGACCCTCGGGTACGGGACCGCATCCTCGCGGAGAGCCACGGCAACCCGCTGGCTCTCCGCGAGCTGCCCAGGGCGTTCTCGACGGCGGAGCTTGCGTTCGGGGGCGACACCGGCATCCCGGCCACACCCCTGGCCCACCGCCTCGAACACGCGTTCCTGCGCCAGGTGCAGCCGCTGTCAGCGCACGAACGGCTCTTGTTGTTGACCGCGGCCGCCGAACCGGTCGGTGACGTGGCGCTGCTGTGGCGGGCGGTGGAGCGGCTCGGCATGGGCGCCCAGGTCGCGACGGCGGTCGAGGCGGCCGGTCTGGTCGAACTGGGTGACCGGGTCCGGTTCCGTCATCCACTGCTCCGTTCCACGCTGTACCGCGCCGCGACGCCGGCGGAGCGGCGCAGGGTCCACCGAGCTCTCGCGGACGTCACCGACCCGGACGAGGACCCCGACCGTCGCGCCTGGCATCGCGCCCGCGCCGCCGTCGGGACGGACGAGGCCGTCGCCACGGAACTCGAGCGTTCGGCCGGGCGGGCCCTCTCCCGTGGCGGGTTCGCCTCCGCGGCCGCGTTCCTGGAGCGCTCCGTCGAACTGACCGCCGAGCCGGGTCGACGAGCACGCCGGGCACTGGTTGCGGCACACACCACGAGCCTGGCGGGGGACCCCGAGCGGGCTCGGGAGCTGTTGGCGGTGGCTCGGGTCGGGCCGCTGGACGACCTGGACGAGGCGCGCGCCGAGCTGCTGCACGCGCAGATAACCTTCGCCTCGACCCGAGGTCGGGACGCACCCCGGCTCCTCCTGTCGGCCGCCAAGCGGCTGGAGCCGCTGGACGCGACGCTGGCGCAGGCCACGTGCCTGGACGCGTTCTCCGCAGCGGTCGCAGCCGGGCGGGAGGCCCGCGGTGGCGGCCTCCGCGACGTGGCCGCCGCCGTCCGGGCCGCCGACTGGGGACGGTCCCCCACCCGGTTGCCCCGGTCCTGCGCGCTCCTCCTGGACGGTCTGGCCGTGATGACCGGCCAGGGCCACGCCGCCGGTGTCCCGATCCTGAGGGAGTCACTGGCCGCCTTCCGCGCCGAGGCGATGTCCGACTACGACGCGCTGCGCTGGCTGTGGCTGGCCTGCCGGGTCGCCCGCGCCCTGTTCGACGACGCGAGCTGGGACCAGCTGTCGAGCTGCCAGGTGCAGCTGGCACGTCGGACCGGCGCGCTGTCGCTCCTCCCGATGGCGCTGACCGAACGGTCCGGCATGCAGCTCGTCGCCGGGAACGTCGCACTGGCCACCTCCCTGGTCGGCGAGGCGATCGCCGTCACCGAGGCGACCGGCAGCCGCATCACCCCCTGCTGTGCCGTCACGCTCGCCACCTGGCGAGGCCGGGAGGGCGAGGCCCGGGGCCTGGTCGAAGCGGGCCGGCGCGACGTCGCGCTCCGCGGTGAGGGATCGTGGCTGGTCTCCACCGACTGGACGATGTCGTTGCTGCTCATCGGGCTCGGCCGGTACGAGGAGGCGTTGGCGGCTGCGGAGCAGGCGGTCGAGCGCTCCGACGGGCCCGAACTGTGGACCTGGGTGTGGCCGGAAGTCATCGAGGCAGCGGTCCGCAGCGGCCACCCGGAGCGCGCGGCCTCCCCCCTACGACAGCTGACCGAGTTCGCCGAGGCCAGTGGGACGGACTGGGCGCTGGGGGTGGCAGCCTGCTGCCAGGCTCTGCTCAGCGACCGTGGAGCCGCCGAGGCCCACTACCGCGAAGGCGTCCTCCGGCTCGGCCGGACGCGGATCCGGGTGGCACTGGCCCGCGCCCACCTGCTGTTCGGTGAGTGGCTGCGTCGTCAGGGGCGGCGGACGGACGCCCGGGAACAGCTGCGCGCCGCCCACCGGCTGTTCGTCGACATGGGCCTGGAACCCTTCGCCGAGCGCGCCCGTCAGGAGCTGGACGCCAGCGGCGAGACGACGCGTCGACGGGTCCTCGGGACCCCGGAGGAGCTCACCGCGCAGGAGGCTCAGATCGCCCGGCTCGCCGGCGAACGCCTCACCAACCCGGAGATCGGCACCCAGCTGTTCCTCAGTCCCCGCACCGTGGAGTGGCACCTGCGCAAGGTCTTCACCAAGCTCGGCGTCGGCTCGCGGCGGGAGCTCGTCGCGGCGATGGCGCGCAACCGACCCTGATCCTCCTGCAGGTGGTCCCGTCGAACCGGCGCGCCGTCGTCCGGCACGCATCGCGCCTCTTCCTGTGGCCCTCACCGGCGAGCGGCCGAACGTGGACCGGCTAACCGAACGTGAAGGAGTACGCGTGGGCGCCCGGCTCGGAGAACTCGACCTGCACCGTCCGATCGTGGACTGCGCCCTGCTGGCGGACCAACTGGTACAGGCGGCCTTCCCGGAGAGTCCCGTTCCCGTCCTCGTCCACGTCGACGCCGTGTGAGCGGCCCGGGGCGGCGCCGTCCACGCGCACCAGGAACGGGATCGGATCCCGCGCGCCGGGCGACAGCACGAGATGCGCGTCGCGCGCGTGGAAGCGACATGCGACGCTGCCGCCGGCCGCGCCCAGCACGACGTCCTCGGGGCCGATCGTCCACTCCCCGTGGAGGGCCCAGTGACCGGCACGCAGGCGTTCCGGGAGGTGATAGGCGCGCCGGCGGTCGATCTCCGCGTCACCCGGTGACGCGAAGTGCCCACCGCGCGCGTAGCCGAGATACGTCTCGGGTGTGTGCAGGTTGCCCCAGTCCGCCGCCGCCTCGACGCCGGTCCCCTCGACCGCGGACAGCGGCCACTGGACGCCGAGCAACCGCTGGAGGAGACGCTCCGACTCCTCGTAGCGTCCCTCTCCGAAGTGCTGGTCGCGGATGAGGCCCTCGGCGTCGACGAAGTACAGCGCCGGCCAGTAGTGGTTGTCGAAGGCACTCCAGATGCGATGGTCGTTGTCGATCGCGACCGGGTAGTCGATCGCCCGGTCCGCCGTCGCCCGGCGTACACCGTCGATCGGGTGCTCGAACGAGAACTCCGGGGTGTGGACGCCCATGACCACCAACCCCTGGGACCGGTACGCCTGCGACCACGCCCGCAGGTAGGGCTCCTGACGGAGCCAGTTGATGCACGTCAACGTCCAGAAGTTGACGACGACGGCGTGGCCGCGCAGCTCGGCCGGGCCGAGGGGCTCGGAGTTGAGCCACGCGGTGGCACCGGCGAGCGGGGGCATGTGCAGTCGGCTGAACACGGTCCGCTAGCCCTTCGGCCGGGCGTCGTCGGGCCCGGCGAACGAACTGCGCATGTCGGTCTCCTCCCGCGACACCCGACGCGTGCGAAGCAGTGACGGCACGATTTGGGCTGCCCCGGCGGGAGAGGGCACCAGTGGAAGGCCCTGGCGTGTCCCCTGGGCGGCCCCGTCCCTGGCTACGCCAGCAGGGTCGGTCCTCGGTTGCCCGCCGGTCACGGGGTGGTGGAGCGACGGACTGTCGCCGGCCCGTGGACTACGGGGGGCCCGGGCTCTGCCAGTGTGCGGACAGTTTCTGTGTCGTCTGGCAGCGCGGTCGGACGACGCCGCCCCGAAGTGGGGTCGGATCGCATCAGGAGACTCCTCCCGCCTGACGGTTCGAGGTACGCCGACCGCCTTGGCCGGCGGGTCCCCCGGGTCGACGATCAGAGCTCGGCTCCGCTCGTTGCACCCGGGAAGCCCCCCGGGTCGGGTGTCGGTGGCGCAGATCCCGTCGGAGCCCGCCGGACCGGGCAGCCGACCAGTCAACCTCCCTGGGGCGACGAGCTCGACGGCTGGGCGAGGCTGTGCAGGCCGGGACCGACCGGTGCCGGCGCCCCCCGAGGACCAGGAGCTCCGACCGTGGACTTGAGACTCGAGGTCATCGTCCTGCCCGTCGCTGACGTCGACCGGGCCAAGCAGTTCTACAAGTCGCTCCGGTGGCGGGAGGACGCTGACTTCGTCACCGAGGACCAGCGCGTGGTGCAGATGACGCCGCCCGGCTCACCATGCTCGGTGATCTTCGGCACCGGGGTCACGTCCGCGACGCCCGGGTCGGTGCAGGGGCTGTACCTGGCCGTCCACGACGTCGACGCCGCGCGGGCGGAGCTCGTCGAACACGGGACCGACGTGAGCGAGGTCTTCCACGACGCCGGCGGGGTCTTCCCCCATCCGGGCACCACCGGGCGCCTGCCGGGACCGGACCCCGAGCACCGGAGCTACGCGTCCTACGCGTCCTTCAGCGACCCGGACGGCAACGGCTGGGTCCTCCAGGAGCTCACCACGCGGCTGCCCGGCCGGGTCTGACCACCACCACGCCGGGGCGTCGCCCGGGATCGAGTCACGCCGGCGTCGTCACCTGCGCCCGGGTCGAGCCGCCGACCTGCGCAGCGACCGCGCTCCGTCGCTGCCGGCGGGACACCGGACGTCCCGGCAGCCGACATCGGTGACGAGCGAGAGGGGACCACCATGGACATCGCAACGCTGACCGAGCTGCTCCGGGAGGCCGAGGACCACCACGGCCGGTACGAGGCGACCGCGCCCCCGCACCACTGGTCGGGTTGGTACGCCGGCTACGTCATCGCCCGCGACCAGGGCCGGACGCCGGACCAGGCCGTCGCCGATGCCACGCTCCACGTCGAGGGAACCCAGCGGTGACCGATCCCGCGGCGTCGTCGCCGTCGACGCCCGGTCGTCGGGCGAACCCGGCGGCCGTGCGCGGGCATCACCGGCAGACCGGGCCACCACCGGCAGACCAGCCAGACGGACCGACATGCTGAGTCGGGCCGTACGCCGGGGCCGGCCGGTCGGTTCCGCGTCCTCCCGAGCTGCCTGTCCCCCTGCCCATCCGGACGGCGGCGAGGAGGACCTGTGCGGTGTCGCCGTCGCAGAGGTCCTGAGCGGCGACCAGGTACAGACGCTCAGCCAGTCCAGGTCCGGCTGCCCCGCGCGGTGCGCCCGCACGGCGGCGCCCAAGGTCGGCGCTGCGGCGACGTGTCCATCGATCAGGCGGGTCGCGAGTCCCCACAGCAGCTGCGCGGGCGGCAGGGAGGTGACTTCTTGCCCACGGTGTCCGAGCTGGCCACCGGCGGCGTCCGGATCGTCTTCGCCCACGTCGAGGAGGTCTGACGGTGACCGCCCCCCTGGTCGACCACCTGCGCGTACCGGAGCTGCTGGAGGCCGCGGACCTGCGGTACGCCTCGGCGGCCCGGGTGCGGCAGATCCGGTTCCCCGTCGGAACGGCGTCCGCGGCCGACGGTCGCCGTCACACCACCTCCGAGGAGCGGCCATGAGGTACGACGTCATCGTGATCGGCGGCGGGGCCCCCGGTGAGCACTGCGCGGCCCGCCTGGCCGAGGGGGGCCTCCGGGTGGCGATCATCGAGCGGGAGCGGGTCGGCGGTGAGTGCTCGTACTGGGCGTGCATCCCGTCGAAGACGCTCCTGCGCCCGGGGGAAGCGCTGGCCGGGGCACGCCGGGCGCCGGGCGCCGCGGAGGCGGTCACCGGCCGGGTGGACCCGGCGGCGGCCTTCGCGTGGCGGGACTTCATGGTGTCGTCCTACGACGACTCGGGCGCGGTCGCGTGGGCTCAGGGCGAGGGCATGGACGTCATCCGCGGTCACGGTCGGCTCGCCGGCCCGGGACGGGTGACCGTGGACGGGGTGACGTACACCGCCGATCACGTCGTGCTGGCCACCGGCTCCGACCCCTTCGTCCCCCCGGTGCCGGGCCTGCGCGACCTCCCAGGTGTCTGGGGCAGCCGCGAGGTCACCAGCATGACCGACGTCCCTCGCCATCTGCTGGTCCTCGGTGGCGGGCCGGTCGGCGTGGAGATGGCCCAGGCCGTCACCCGGCTGGGTGGCTCGGCGTCGATCGTGGAGGGCATGGACCACGTCCTGCCGCGCGAGCCGCGGCCGCTGGGGGAGGCGCTGGGCTCCGCCCTCGCAGCGGACGGGATCGGCCTCTACTTCGGCCAGATGGCCTCGGCGGTCCGCATGGACGGAGATGAGTACGTGCTGGAGTTCCCGGGGCGCGAGCCGTTGCGCGGCGACAGGCTGCTGGTGGCCACCGGACGGCGGCCGCGCGTGCAGGACGTCGGCCTCGAGACCGTCGGCATCGACGAGCTGTCCGTCGACGCGCGCATGAACGCCGGCGACGGACTGTGGGCCATCGGGGACGTGTCGACCCCCTGGCCACTCACCCACGTCGGGAAGTACCAGGGCCGCGTGGTGGCCTCGAACATCCTCGGCCGGCCGCGACAGGTGGACTACTCCGCCGTCCCGCGGGTGACGTTCACCGATCCACAGGCCGCGGCCGTCGGAGAGGCCGACGGGCCGGTCACCGTCACCGTGCCGCTCTCGGGAGTGGCGCGGACCGCGACCTACACGCGCAGCTACGACACCGAGCCGGGCTTCCTCACCCTCGTCTCCGACGGGGAGCGCTTGACCGGGGCCTACGCCCTGGGTCCCGAGTCCGGCGAGTGGCTCCAGCAGGCCGCCCTCGCCATCCGGGCGCGTGTGCCGCTCGACGTGCTCGAGGACGTCATCCAGCCCTTCCCCACCTTCTGCGAGGCGTTCTTGCACGCGCTCCTCGAACTCCGGGCCCACGTGCCCGTCCCGGCCTGACTGCGAGCCGCGCCCCCGCTCCCGCACCGGTGGGGGCGGAGGCGCGGACGGCGACGCCCCGGACGAGGATGCCCACCCGGCCGCCCTGGGGCTCTCAGTCCCGTCGCGCGTTCCAGGGAAGTCGGCGGAGTTCCGCCGCGAGCGCCCTGACGCCCTGCTCGCCGAAGCGACGCGCCCAGAGCGTCAGCCAGTCCTCCTCGTCCACGAAGAACTTCCAGTCGCCCACCACCCCGTGCCTGACGAAGATGAACGGGATGGGTGATTGGAACGGGCAGAAGCCGTCGTTGTAGAGCGCAGTCGCCCGGTTGCCGTCGTAGAACGGCCCGAACACGATCCCGTCCGCGACGTAGGACGGAACGGCGATGTCCCGCAGGACGTCGTCGAAGATGCCCTGCGCGCGGTCGGCCGGCAGATCCGTGAAGACGACGGTGATCACGTCGTGATCGATGTCCTCGCCGTCAGGAGGAGCGAGTCCGAGGAGCCGGCGCTTGTAGCGGTTCATCAGTTCGACCACGTGCGCCGCGCTCCCATCGCCGATGTGTGCGGGGGCGAGCCACGTCCTCTGCCGTTCGACCGACGTGGGCATGAAGGGGCACACAGGCCCCGGGCGGCCGATCTCGTCGTTGGGCTCGAGGACGAACTCCTTGATCCAGTCGGCGACGGCTCGAAGTGCTTCTCGATCTCGCGGCGCAAGATCACCTGCCGTGTCGTTGCCCGCAAGATCCTCGAGGGAGAACAGGTCAGTGGTCCTCGTCGGCATCGCAACCTCCGGGTAGGGCAGCGGACCCCGTGCATGGTCGGTGAGCGGCCAAGCGTGCTCATCCGTTCCGCACGTGTCGCCCGTCGAAGGCCCTGGTCTGCCCCCGTGACGTCCGGGCGGAGGGGCCGCCCGGGCGAGATCGCCTCGGCGGTGCTCGGTGGCGCTCCGCCCTCGCGGGTTCACCGCCGGCGCCACGCACTGCTCGTCGACGGCGGCCAGACCGTTGGCCTGTGACCAGCTCCGCCGCCGGCAGGTCACCGACCACCGACGGCGCCCCGTTGCCGTCCGCACGGACCAGGGACGCAGCTGACCACCATCGCCCCGTGGGGGCCGGCCCCGGTCTCGGCCCCACCGTCGCCCGCCGGTTCGGTCAGGGGGACGAGGTCGCCCTGCTTGCCCGCGACCCGGAACGCCTCGACGCGCTGGCCGCGGACCTGGCCTCCGGCGGTCCCACCGCGCGGGGGTTCGCCGCGGGCGTCCGCGACCGCGACGCGCTGTCGGCCACCCTGTGCCGAGCACACCCGGCGCGGGCCGATCCGCCAGGTCGCCGGTGCCGTGGACGCCTGAGACCGCGACCTCGCCGGCGGTCCCGGGTCGGTCTGGTCGACCCGCGGGCGGCCCTTCACCCGACCCCTCCGCGTCAACCCCGGCGCTCGTCGTCCGGGGAGGCCCGGCCGCCCCGGTCGCCTCCGGACGGGCGGAGCAGTCCGCCGAGGTCGTCCAGCGCGCGTCGCGTCGCCACACCGAACGACGGGCCGGCTCCTGACGGGCGCGAGCACACGGCGGCACGCACCACCGTCAGGCCCACCGCTGCGCCGAGGCGACAGGCGTCGTCCGGTTGCGACAGGCCGTTGAGCTCGGCGAGCGAGGACGCCAGCTGGACCTCCAGGTCGTTCTGCACCGCGAGGGTCCGTCGCAGCAGCGCCGGGTGACCCTCGACCAGTTCCCGCTGCAGCACGAGCATCTCCCGCTGGTTCTCGAGGAAGTCGGCGAAGGCGGTGAGGATGCGCGGCAGCTGGTCCCGGCGTGCACTGCCGTCCGGGACGGTCGCCACCGCTTCCCGGAGGGCGGCGGAGAACCGCTCGCGGTAGGAGAAGACCACGTCCTCCTTACTCGCGAACCTCCGGTAGAAGGTCGCCGGGCTGACCCCTGCGGCACGACACAGGTCGCCCACCGTCACCGCCTCGAAGCCCTCCCGTCGGAAGAGCTCGAGCGCCGCGTGTTCGATGCGCTCCCGCGCACCGTCCTCGTCGCCCCGGCGACCCGGACCTCCGGTCATGTCGCCCCGGACACAGCCCGGTCGACCGGGTGCTGCGGCGCCCGTCGATCAGCCCGTGGCGGCTCGGACCAGCTCGAGGCGTCGGCGACGGCGCCGTGCACCAGCACGACGGTGGGCTCGTCCCCCGGGTTCCCGGGCGGGTGGGCGGCTGCGCTGACCGAGGACGCCCCGCTGAGGACGAGCGCAGCTGCCAGGACCGCGAGGGGGCGGCCCCGGCGGCCGGCGAAGGGCGATCGACGGGACGGCGATGGACGGGACAGGGAGCACGGCATGGCTGCTCCTCGGGACCTGCCCGAGCCGGCGTGCCCGAGCCGTCGAGCGGCGTGTGCCGGGCCGGGTCCAGTGGGATGGACGCGGCCAGCGTCCACGGCGCCGCCCGGGCCACGCACCGGTCAAATCACCTCGGTGCCGACTCGTCCTGGGCCGCCGCTGCGGATCAGCGTGCCGATGCCCCTGCGGTCCGCGAGCTTCGGTCGCTTCCTCGCCAACGAGGCCGTCACCGCCGTCCTCCTGCTGGCGGCCGCCACCCCGGTCGACCCGGGGCAGCAGGAGCGCCTTGGGTGCTACGGCCGGGCGCTGACCGGTGTCCTCGGGGGTTCCGTGCTGGCCGCCGCCCCGGGGTCCCTGAGGGTGCGCTACCTGGGTGAACACCTGCCGCTGTGCGGCATCGAGAGCGACGCGGAACCGCCTGAGCTCCCGACCGGGCCGTGGCTGGACCCCACCCGCAGCTGACCGAACGGCCTCGGCGCTCACGAGTTCGGCTCGCCGACCGCTTCCCGGAGTGCGGACAGCCGGACGCGTCCCGTGTAGCGCTCGCCGGCGATGAACAGCGCCGGTGTGCTGCGGACACCGTCCGCGACACCGGCCCGGTAGTCCGCCACGATCGCCGACCGGACCGCCTGGGCCGGCTCGCCGACGACGTCACGGACACCGATCCGGGCCCCGTACGCGGCGAGGTCGTCGTCGGTCAACCGGTCCTGGTGCGTGAACAGCAGGTCGTGCATCGGCCAGAACCGGTCCCCCGAGGCCTCCGCGGCCAGCGCAGCCGTCAGGGCGGAGGGATGGACGGTGAACAACGGGAAGTGGCGGAACACCAGACCGACCCGACCGTCCGAGGCGTCGACGAGCTCCCGCAGCACCGGCGCGGCCGCCCGGCAGTACGGGCACTGGAAGTCGCCGTACTCGAGGACGCGGACCGGGGCGGCCCGCGCGCCGTACAGATGGCGGTCGAGGTCCACGGGGACGAGCAGGTCGTTCCCCATCAGCCACCTCGGTGCTCGTCGCCCGATCCGGGAGTCCACAGCCTCGCCCGGTGGCGACGCGCGCGCACCGGTCATCCGACTCGGCGGTGCGGGTACCGGGCGTGGCCTCCTCGCCGGCGGCCTCCCCGTGGGCCGCCGGACCCGGCTCCGCTCGGGCCGGTGCGGCGCCTCAGCGTGGTGGCGCGTCGGCGTCCACGGCCGTCAGCCGCGGCGGCGTCTCCCGCACGACGGTCTGCGGCGCCGGGACGGTGAGCAGGGCGGTGCCGCGCTGTTCCAGCAGGATGCGGCCGTCCTGGGAGGCGATGCGCGGCTCCACCTCCGAGCAGGTCGGGCAGCTCAGGACGAGCGCCGGCGCGTCGGCGTAGAGGTGGTGCTGGCCGACCATCGACGTCGTCCCGCAGGACGCGCACCGCGACCGTGCGGCAGTTCGGTGTGACGACAGCGGGACCAGCGGTCCGCTCCTTGCTGCATGCGACTCGCCGGGAGCCCGGCCGGCGTCCGGTCGTCGATCGGGCAGACCGGTCAGCTGCCGGCCGCGCCCATCGGGCGCTGAACGTTCGCCAGGGCGTCCCGCAACGCCGCCCGGGTGGAGATGCCCAGCTTCGGGAAGATCCGGTACAGGTGGCCGGACACCGTCCGCGGGGACAGGTAGAGGCGACTCCCGATCTGCTTGTTGGACAGGCCGGAGGCGGCGAGGGCGGCGATCTCGTGCTCCTGGGCGGTCAACGTGTCCCACCGCCGCTCGGCGGTCGAGGACCGGTGGGGCTGCCCGCTGGCCCGCAGTTCGTTCTGCGTCCGGGTGACCCAGGGCTGCGCCCCCAGGCGATCGAAGACATCCAGTGCCGCCAGCAGCTCGGTTCGGGCGGCGTGCGTGGCCCGCACCCGGCGCAGCTGCTCACCATGGCTGAGCCGCACCCGCGCCTGCTCGAAGGGGAAGCGGTCCGCACCGGGGACCGAGAGGGCCTGGCGGTACAGGTCACCGGCCTCCTCCCCCGATGC
The DNA here is from genome assembly GCF_019799945.1 of Modestobacter marinus. Classification (GTDB taxonomy): domain Bacteria; phylum Actinomycetota; class Actinomycetes; order Mycobacteriales; family Geodermatophilaceae; genus Modestobacter; species Modestobacter marinus_B. The sequence goes on along the minus strand of NZ_JABGCH010000042.1, from coordinate 9,890 downwards.
CACGAGGGCAGCCGAGCCCGCGGCGAGCAGGTGCAGGCGCGGGAGCAACCGGAACACCTCGGCTCGTCGTATCGCGGCGACATGGGCTTCCGCCTCCGCCGCCCGGCCGGTCCGGACCGCCGCCTCCACCAGGTCCTTGGCCGTCCACAGCGCCACCGGGACGTGCGGTGTCAGCCGGCCGGCCGGGCTGATGGAGGCGGTCAGCCGGAAGGCGTCCTCGTACTCGCCGTGTCCCAGCGCCGCCACGGCGCGCGCCCGGCTGGCGAAGTGCTCGACCATCGTTACGCCTCGCGGGCCGGCCCAGCGCGACAGCTCCTCCGTGCGAGCGCGACAGGCCTCGTCGTCGCCCCGTGCCGCCGCGATCAGTGCGAGGCAGTAGACGCCGGGCAGGGCGATCAGCTGGTACCCGAGCCGCTCGCTCCACCTGATGCCCTCCTCGGCCGTGCGCGTCGCGTCGTCCCACCGTCCCTCGCGGTAGGCGTCGTGGCACAACATCATCAAGGCGCTGACGGCCGAGGCAGCCGCTCCTCCCTCGCGCCCGTCACGGACGACCTCCCACAGCGACGGGCGGCAGGCGTGCAGCCGGTCCACGTAGAAGGCGGCGATGCCGACCCGGACGATGCGGGTGGGGTCCACCTCCTCGTCGAGCGTGGCCAGGAGCGCCTCGAGCCTGTCCAGCGCGGCCCGGGAGGCGCTCAACGGGTCGCCGTAGACGCTCTTCGACACCGCCAGGACCGGTGAGACACCCGGCCCGAGCCGCGCCAGGGCCGACTCGAAGGGGCGCCACAACTCGTCCCGGCCGCTGAAGTGGCACACCACCATCAGGCTGTGCAGGGCTTCCTCCACGGCCGGCCCGCTGCAGCCCTGCTCGATGGCCTGCTCGATGCCCCGCACCAGCATGAGGTGCGCGGTGTCGACGTCTCCCTCGCCGTTGAGCAGGTGGTAGGCGGCTGCCACCGTCATCTCCAGCGAGCCCGTGGCACCGGGGTCCGCCTGGCGGGCCTGCCCCAGCAGGTGCGGGACGCTGCTCAGCTGCCCGGCGGCATCGGCACCGACGTAGGCGGCAGCGGCCAGCCGGCGGGCCCGGTCGGCACCGCGGGGGCTGAGGTCCGCGGCGCGCAGCAGCGCGTGCACCGCCCGGACGGCGTCGCCCTTGTGCAGCGCGCGGCGAGCGGCCAGCTCGAGCAGTTCCGCTGCCGGTTCGTCCGGACCGACGACCGCCTCGGCGAGGTGCCAGGCACGTCGCTCGGGGTCGGCGGTCAGCAGGTCGGCCAGCGTGGCGTGCGTGCGGCGCCGCTCGCTGCTGGTGGCCAGGTCCACCACGGCGGCACCGATCAGCGGGTGGCGGAACACGACCCGGTTCGCGGCCATGTCGACGCGGACCAGATGGTCCCGCTCGGCCGGAGCCAGGCCGTCCAGCCACCCCTCGACAGCGGAGGCCGCCCGGAGCAGCCCGACGTCACCCGTTCCCTCCAGCGCCAGGAGGAGCAGGAGCCGGCGGGTGGTCCTGGGCAGTCTGCGCACCCGGTCGGCGAACAGCTGCTGCAACTGACCACTCAGCGGTAGCACGGTGGGCAGCGGCTCCTTGGCCACCCGCTGGCTCGGGGTCATCGTCGCCGGCAGCTCCAGCAGTGCCAGCGGGTTGCCCTCCGCGGCGTCGATGACGCGCCGCCGGACCGGTGCCGCGAGCTCCGGGAACCTGCGACGCAGCAGGGCGGTCGCCGTGACGTCGTCCAACGGCTGCACCTCGTGCGTCGGCAGGCCCGCGTTCAGGAGGACACAGTCGCTCTCGCTCCTGGCCGCCGCGAGCAGGCCCACCCGGCTGCCCTCGAGGCGACGGGCGACGAAACCGAGCACCTGGACGCTGGACCGGTCCAGCCACTGCAGGTCGTCGACCACGACCAGCACCGGGCCCTGCTCAGCGGCGCGACGGAGCAGCGCCACGGCCGCAGCCGACACCACCAGCCGGCTCGCCGGGGGCCCGCTGCCCATGCCGAGGGTCACGGTCAACGCCTCGCGCTGCAGGTCGGGAAGGCCGGCCAGCTGGTCGTGGAGGGGGAGGAACAACTGGTTGAGCCCGGCGAAGCTCACCTCGGCCTCGAACTCCACGCCGTCGCCGCGCAGCACGCGTGCGCCGGACGCCACCCCTGCCCGGGACGCCTCCTCGAGGAGCACGCTCTTGCCGACCCCCGGGCCGCCGGTGAGGAGCAGAGCCCCGCCGTGGTCGGCGGAGCGTCCGAGGAATGACCGGACCAGGTGCAGTTCGGCGTCCCGTCCCATCAGCTCGAGCAGGGCCGTGGTGGTGGAGAACTGGACGTCTTCCATGGTCGTCCCCCTGGCATGGGCACCGTCGATGAGAGTGTCTCTCACGAGACCGGCGCCGACCAGTGCCCCGGCACTGTCGGAAGAGGGACCCACTCCCGGTCCAGGAGTGCAGGCATCCGGGCGTCGGAGGGTCAGTTGACCGTTGCCCGCCGGCCTCGACCGGCGGGACGGTTCCCCGCACGTGCGACCCGGCGCCCGGGCGCACGGCCGCCGACGACCGGGGGATGCGATGGCGAGCTACACCACGAAGGACGGCGTGGACATCTTCTACAAGGACTGGGGACGCGGGCGGCCGGTGGTCTTCAGCCACGGCTGGCCGCTGACCTCGGACGCGTGGGACCCCCAACTGCGGCTCGTGGCCGACGCGGGGCACCGCGCGATCGCGCACGACCGGCGAGGCGGCGGCCGCTCCGGTCAGCCGTGGGAGGGCAACGACCTGACCACGTACGCCGACGACCTGGCCGGCCTCATCGAGCACCTGGACCTGCACGACGCCGTCCTGGTCGGGCACTCCACGGGAGGCGGTGAGGTGACGCGCTACATCGGCCGGCACGGCACCGCGCGGGTTGCCAAGGTCGTCCTGCTCGGCGCGATCCCGCCGCTCATGCTCCAGACCGATGCCAACCCCGAGGGGCTGCCGATGTCGGCCTTCGACGCGCTCCGCGCCGGCGTCCTGGGCGACCGGTCGCAGTTCTACCGTGACCTCTCGGCAGCGTTCTACGGGTCCAACCGCCCGGGGTCGACCGTGTCGCAGGGCAAGCGGGACGAGTTCTGGCTGCAGTCCATGACGGTGGGCATCAAGGGCGCCTACGACTGCATCAAGGCCTTCTCCGAGACCGACACCACCGAGGACCTCAAGGCCATCGACGTCCCCACCCTGATAGCCCACGGGGACGACGACCAGATCGTGCCCATCGTCGCCGCGGCCGAGAAGTCCATCGGGCTGGTGCCGAACGCGACGCTGAAGGTCTACCCCGGCGCTCCGCACGGGCTCACCGGGGCCCACGAGCAACAGTTCAACTCCGACCTGCTCGCCTTCCTCGCGAGCTGATCCCGACCCGTCCCACCCGGCCGCACCGGTGCCCGGACCCACGGTCCGGACGTCGGAGCCGGCCCTCCCAGGAGGAGCACGACCATGACCCAGACGACCCCCACCGCCGGCGTCACCGTCGCGCTGGTCCACGGCGCCTTCGCCGACAGCTCCGGCTGGAACGATGTGGTCGCCGAACTGCTCGCCGAGGGCACGGCCGTACAGGCCGTGTCCAACCCCCTGCGCGGCATCTCCTCCGACGCCGCCTACGTCGCCAGCGCCCTCGCGCAGATCCCCGGGCGCGTCCTCGCCGTCGGTCACTCCTACGGCGGCGCGATCATCACCAACGCAGCACTCCCGGCCGGCAACGTCGTCGGCCTCGTGTACGTCGCCGCCTTCGCCCCGGACGAGGGGGAGGCGCTCCAGGAGATCGAGGCGGACTCCAAGGACAGCGTCCTCAACGCCGCCCTGCTCCAACTGCGCTATCCGACCGGGGCCGGCGGCGAGACGGAGGTCGAGTTCGCGATCGACCCCGACCAGTTCCACGACGCGTTCGCAGCCGACGTCTCCCCTGAGCACGCCCGGGTGATGGCGGTCACGCAGCGTCCCATCTCGGCCCGGGGGTTCACCGAGCGCACCGGGACGCCGGCCTGGAGGACGCTGCCCTCCTGGGCCGTGGTCGCCACCGGGGACAAGGCCGCCGGCAGCGACGTCGTCCACCGGATGGCCGAGCGTGCGGGGGCGACGATCGTGGAGGTGGAGGGCTCCCACGTGATCATGATGTCGCAGCCCAAGGTGGTGGCCGACGCCATCCGGCAGGCGCTCGCCGCGGTCTCCTGACGTGTCCCCCTCGACCCCACGTCAGCTCCATGACCGAGCCCGTGACCAGGGCCGCTCAGGCCGACGGCCTGGCCGCGCGGCTCAGCCGCACGGAGCTGCAGCACAGCGCGTCCTCGATCCCCGGCCGGGACATCGTCCAGGTCCTCACCGAGATTCCGCCCGGTGTCGAGTCCGGCTGGCACACCCACCCGGGCGAGGAGGTCGGGTACATCCTGGCCGGGACCGTCGAGATGATGATCCGGGACCAGCAGACCCTCATCCTGCACGCGGGTCACCCGTTCCTGATCCCGCCCGGGGTGGCCCACAACGCGCGGGACGTCGGTCCCGAGGCCGGGATGATGTTGTCGACCTATCTCGTCGAGGCCGGTCAGCCGCTCGCGACGCTCCTGGAGTGACCCATGACCCGCGGGTTCCGCAGTCCCCAGCGCGATCGCCGAGCGGCCAGCTGGCTACCGCCCGGGCAGTACGACGTGGGCGGCAACTGGCCGGTGCTCTCCGCTGAGGTGACGCCCCGTCTGACGACCGACGACTGGACGCTCACCGTCGACGGGCTCGTCGGGCAGCCGCGCACGTGGTCCTGGGACGACCTGCACCTCGAGGAACGGTCGGAGTACCGCGGGGACATCCACTGCGTGACGACGTGGTCGAAGGCGGGGACCAGCTTCGGCGGCGTGAGCGTCGACGTCCTGCTGGCCGCCGTCGAGCCGCAGGACGCCGCCACGCACGTCCTGGCGTCGTGCGTGACCGGCTACACCACGAACCTGCCGCTGTCCCACGTCGTCGGCGGCCAGGCGTGGGTCGTCTGGACCTACGACGGCAAGGCCCTGACCCGCGAGCACGGCGGGCCACTGCGTCTGCTGGTGCCCCACCTGTACTTCTGGAAGAGCGCGAAGTGGCTCAGCCGGCTGACCCTCATGGACCACGACCAGCCCGGGTTCTGGGAACAGCGCGGCTACCACGACCTCGGTGACCCCTGGCGCGAACAGCGTTACCAGGGGGACTGACCGTGGCCGGCGAGCACCTCGTCCCGGACGCCGAGGGGACCGTATCGACGGCGCTCGCTGGAGTGTCCCCGCCCCCGGCTCCCCGGCCAGCAGCGAGGACGGCTCGACGGTGTCCTGGTCCGGCGACACGTCTCCTCCGTGTCCGGGACGAGCACGTCGTCAACCTGGAACTGCTTCCCCGACGGCACATGTGGTCCGGGAGGACGCGATGACAGAGCCCGCTGCCGCACCGGCGAGCCGAGGCGGTCTCCCCCGGGAGTTCGACGACCTCCGGCTGGCGCGGCTCACCGTGGGGGACGTCTCGCTGCGGGTGCGTCACGGTGGGTCGGGTCCGCCACTCCTCCTGCTGCACGGGTACCCGGAGACCCACCTCGCCTGGGGGCTCGTGGCCGGCGACCTGGCCCGGACGTTCACGGTCGTGGCGCCGGACCTGCGCGGGTACGGGGACAGCTCCAAGCCGGCGCCGGTTCCCGGTCACGAGAGCCACGGGAAGCGCGCCATGGCGCAGGACTGCGTGGCGCTGATGGCCGACCTCGGCTTCGACCGCTTCGACGTGGTCGGTCACGACCGTGGTGGCCGGGTGGCCTACCGACTGTCCCTGGACCACCCCGCCTCGATCCGCCGGCTCACGGTGATGGACGTGATCCCGACCGGCGAGGTGTGGGCCCGGGCGGATGCGCGGTTCGCCCTGGGTTACTGGCACTGGGGCTTCCTCGCCCAGCCACGCCCGATCCCGGAGCGCCTGATCGCCCCGGATCCGGAGTACTTCTTCTTCGACGCCGAGTTCGGTGGGGCCATCCGGGGGTTCCCCCCGGCGGCCGTGGCCGACTACGCCCGGTGCGCTCGTGACCCGGCCGCCATCGAGGGGATGTGCGAGGACTACCGCGCCGGGGCGACCTGCGACCGCGTGGCGGACGACGAGGACCGCGCCGCCGGACGGCGGATCGGCTGCCCCACGCAGGTGCTCTGGGCCGGCAGGGGCCCACTGAACACCTGGTACGACCCGCTGGCGATCTGGCGGGAGTGGGCCGACGACGTCTCGGGCCGGGCGCTGGACTGCGGTCACTTCCTCGCGGAGGAGCGGCCAGGGGAGGTCCTCGCCGCCATCCTGGACTTCCACGCGGCCGCTGGGCTCCCCGGCCAGGCGGCCTCGTCCTAGCGGCAGCGACGTCCTGGCGTCAGCGACCGTCACCTCTCAGACCAGGAGGACGTCGTCCCACCCTCGTCCGGGACGACGTGCACGGCCGCCTCCTCGGCGGACGCCGCCGCCGAGTCGATGCCGACGTCGCTGGCGTACAACTCCGGCTCCACGTCCCCCCAGCTGCCCTCTCCGTCCTCCACCAGCCGCCCCGCCCGGCGATCACCCACCTCGTCGTCGATCAGCTCCCCGTCGGTGTCCACGGCGTCGCCGAGCCCATCGCCCTCCACGCCGTCGGTCTCGGGGAGCTCACGGGCGAGTCGACCGGTCAGGCTCTCCCCGGCGACCTCCTCCTCCGCCGTGGTCCCCCACTCCCCTACGCCCCACGGGCGCTCGGCGGGCGACCACCCGGTGTCGAGCACGTCGGCGACACCGTCGACGTCCTCGAGCGTGTCCTGGGCCTCGAGCACGCCGGAGTCCTCCTCCGGGTCGGTCCCGTCGGAACCGAAGGCGGACGGGTCCATCGCGCGGCCCTCCTGTCGGGTGCCGACGGCGTGTCCACGGGCTGTCGCGGAGGCCGCTCCTCCGCGCGGGCTCACTGTCGTCCCCGGCACCCGGCCGGGCATCCGTCATCCGACGGTGCTGGTCGGCCGCCGCCATCCGGCAGCGGAGCAGGTGCGCCACGACCGTGGCTCACCCCGCGACGGTCGCACTGGCCAGCCGCCTCGTGCTGCCGGGATCCGACGGCATGCCGTCGATCGACTCATGCGACCGACGGCGGCCGGGCCGATTCGACGCGGGCGACCGCTACCCGGTCCTCTCGGCCGGCCCGACTCGGCGGACACCCCGGGCGCAGTGGTCCCTGAGCGTCCGGGACGGGGGCGGGAGCTCACGGCACTGGAGCTGGGAGGAGTTCGGCAGGCTCCCGCGCGAGGCGGTCTCCGTCGACATCCACTGCGTGACCACGTGGTCCTCGCCATGCTCGACCACCACCGGCGAGCACAGCCCCGTCCCGGTGAAGCTGCTGTGCTCCGCGCGCACCCTCCAGGACGTCGTCGCCCGCGCGGCCCTCGGGCAGGACGACGATCACGCTGACCCGGGCAGCACCCGCGGACCGGTCCGGCCCGACCGGCCGCATCGACGTGGGCATGCCGGACGCGAGGACCTTCGGGCCCGCGGCCCGGCCGGGGCTCTTCGTCCGTGGCCCCCCGGACTTCGTCGAGACACTCGGCACGAGGCGCGTCAACATCGGCCACGACCGGTCCTGGATCAGGCTCGAACGCTTCGGCGCGACGTCATGACCCGCCGTCACGGGCGGCCAGGGCGTACAGGTCGGCGAGGGTCGCCTGCGTCATCTCGGAGAGAGAGCCCCTGCCTCCGGCACGCCATCGCCGGACGGCGACACGGAGGACGAGGAGACCGACCCCGGCTTCCAGCAGGGCCGCCGGGTCGGTCGGGGCCGCCCCCCGGTGGCCGGCCAGCCCGGCGGCGAGCACCGCCTCCAGGTCACGCTGGACCGACAGGGTTCGCTGCATGAGGCGGGGATGTCCCAACACGATCTCGTCGCGGAGCGCGAGAACCTCCTGCTGCGATTCGAGGAACTCCGCGAAGCGGGCGAGCACGACCGGCAGACGCTCGGCCTCGGGGAGGCCGGCGACGGCGCTGAGCGCGTCCTGCATCGCGGCCGTGAAGTCGTCCCGGTAGGCGAAGACCACCTCCTCCTTGCTGCCGAAGTGGCGGTAGAAGGTCGCCGGCGCGGCCTCGGCTGCAGCGCACACCTCCTCGACGGTCACCTGGTCGAAGCCCTTCGCACGGAACAGTTCCAGTGCTGCCTGCTCGATCCGGCGGCGCCGCTGCTCACGGGCGAGGGTGCGGGGTCTGTTCGAGCCCATGAGCCCCTGCCCCCTCTGTCGTGTCCGCTGCCCGGATCCTCGATGATCCACAACCCCTTGACCAGGTCTCAAGAGCGCAGGAAACGGGCCACCCGTATCGCGGGACACGCCTCTGACCAGCGGTCATGCTGTTGGGCTGACGGGATTTGAAGCCGAGACCCCTTGACCCCCAGACGGGCGAGGCCAGTTCGCCGGCGGCCGCTGCTGTGCATCCACGCAGGTCAGGCGGGATACGGAACGGCCGCGAACGGAGGCGACCTACCGCGGAGGAACAATGCTGGTCAAGCGCGCGGTCGTGTCCGCCGTCGACTGATGCGCGACGTCGTCCGCCACGTGATGCCGGGGCGCGGGGATCGATAGCCTTCCGCGGTGAGCAGCACCGAGCCGACCTACGGGATCCTGGGCGTGGGTGCCATCGCCACCGCCATCGTCACGGGGTTGTGCGACGGCGTCGCGGAGGCGCCACCGGTGGTGCTGTCGCCCCGGAACGCCGAGCGCGCGGCCGGTCTCGCCGCGAGCCTCCCCTCCGTGCGCGTGGCGTCGGGGAACCAGGCCGTGGTCGACGCCAGCGACGTGGTCATCATCTGCCTGCTCCCGGCCGACGCCGCTGACGTGTTGCCCGGGCTGGACTTCCGAGCCGACCAGGCGGTCGTGAGCGCGGTCGCCGGCCTTCCCGTCGTCGAGCTGGCCGAGCTCGTCGCGCCGGCCGCCGACGTCGCACGGAGCATCCCGCTGCCGGCCGTCGCGACCCGCGAGAGCAGGACGCCGGTGCATCCGGCGACATCCGCGGTGACCGAACTCTTCGATCGCCTGGGTGGCAGCCTCGTTGTGGACGACGAGACGGCGTACGAGTCGGTGTCCGCCGCGTCGGCGACGGTCGCGGCCCACTTCCACCACCTCGGCACCATCGCGGATTGGCTGGTCGATCGCGGCATCCCGGGGGCCGAGGCGCGTCGCTACGTCGCCGACACCTTCGCGGCGTTGTCAGACGAGCTGAGTTCGCCCGAGCCAGACTTCGCGGCCATGGCGCAGGCGCACACGACGCCGGGCGGACTGAACGAGCAGTTCGCCCGCGGCCTGGATGAGGCCGGCGTGCACGACGCCGTGCGAGCCGGCCTCGACGCCGTGCTGGCAAGGATCGTCGCCCCTCGCTGATGATCGCCAGACCCCTGAGCGTGGCGACGTCGGCGTCTCGCGCGAACGGCGCCCGTGGGGCTCCGTCGCCCCGCCGGCACGGCAATGAGCCCGGCACCGTCGGCGAGTGGGCGTCGCCGCCGTCGACGCAGACGAACGTCGAGGTCGAGCGGCCGCACCGCACCCTGCTCACGTGAGTCCGACGGTTGGCTCTTAGATCGCACAACCACGCGGACCAAGTCCATGCAGCCTGGCGGAGGCGGTCCAATCGCGACTGCCCTGCACGGCCCTCGGTGACCCGCTGCCAACCCCTGCCCACCCACCTCTCTGTGCAGTACAGCTAGCCTCGATCTTTCGTTCGGCCCGGCATGAGGACGCGCGACACGGGGCGTAGATGCACGGAAGTGCCTGCTCAGCTTGGGATTCTGCTGCTTGTCGAAGGCGCAGGATCACCGGGCTGAGAGGCACTCCGTGGGTGAACGGTAACCGGCGTTCCCGGCGGGTCCAGGTAGTCGCTGGGAGCGAGT
>NZ_JABGCH010000041.1 GCF_019799945.1 Modestobacter marinus | reverse complement strand
CCTCATCCAGAGCGTTCCGCCGGATCCGGTACGCGGCCTGGCGGATCCGCTCGATCCGCTCCCCCTGGTCGGCCGGGCCGGCCGCGGTCTGCGGTGTACGTAGCGACGTCATGACGTGCTCCTCGTCAGTCGGTGGGTCAGTCGGTCGTCGAGCCGGACGTCAGCTGCCGCGGGTCCGCCGCGGTCCGTGGGGCGGGGACCCCGTCCGGAGCGGTCCGGCCCGCGAGCGACCGCTCCAGCGCCGCGACGTCCTCGCGCTCGGCCGGGCCCCAGGTCTCCGTCGTGACCAGGGCGGCGACCAGGCCCAGCAGCCCGTAGCCGACGAAGAGCAGCGCCGGGCCGACCCACCCGAAGCCGGCGTACAGCGCGGTGGCCACCAGCGGCGTGAAGCCGGAGACCACGGCCGACATCTGGTAGGCCAGTGAGGCCCCGGTGGTGCGGGTCTTGGCCGCGAAGAGCTCGGGGAACCACGCACCCTGCACGCCGGCCAGGGAGTTCTGGCACACGGCGTAGCTGACGACGAAGGCCAGCACGATCACCGTCGCCATTCCGGAGTTGACGACCAGGAAGAGCGGGATGCCCCACAGCACCATCACCGCGGTGCCGATCAGGTACACCGGCCGCCGGCCGATCCGGTCGGTCAGCGCGCCCCAGAAGACCGTCGCGACGATGCCGATGCCGGCCGCGACCATGAGCGCGGTCAGGCTGACCGCCCGATCGGCGAGACCCTCGGCGACCAGGTAGGACAGCATGAACGTCACGGCCACGGCGTAACCCGCGGTCTCCGCGATCCGCAGGCAGAAGGCCCGCAGCACGTTGCGCCAGTCGTCGCGCAGCACCTCGAGCAGCGGGTTCTTCGAGACCTCGCCCTCTTCCTTGAGCTCCTCGAACTCCGGGGACTCCTCCAGCTTGAGCCGGATGAGGATGCCCACGACGATCAGGACGGCGCTGAGCAGGAACGGCACCCGCCACGCCCACGAGCCACCCAGCGGCACGCTGGCCAGGAAGGCCAGGTTCGCCAGCAGCAGCCCCACCGGGAAGCCGGCCTGGGTGATGCCGGTGTAGAGGCCCTTCTTGCGCCAGGGAGCGTGCTCGAAGCACATCAGGATCGCGCCGCCCCACTCGGCGCCGAACGCCAGGCCCTGCACGACGCGGACGGCGACGAGCAGCACCGGGGCCCAGACGCCGACCTGCGCGTAGGTGGGCAGCAGGCCGATGAGGACGGTCGCGATGCCCATGAGCAGCAGGGACCCGACGAGGACGGGCTTGCGGCCGATCCGGTCACCGAGGTACCCGCCGATGATGCCGCCGAGCGGGCGCACCGCGAAGCCGACGCCCAGCGTCGCGAAGGACAGCAGCGTGCCCGACAGCGGGTCGGTCGCCGGGAAGAAGGCGTCGTTGAAGTAGAGGGCTGCGGCGGTGCCGAAGCCGATGAAGTCGTAGGTCTCGATCGTCGCGCCGATCGAGCAGCCGACGGCGACCTTCTTCTTCGTCGGGGTGCCCTCGATGGGATGCCAGGCGGCGACCTCCCCGAGGTGTGGGTCGCGGACGGTTGGCGGCCGTTCGGTCATGGTGACCTCCGGTGAGCAGTGGGCGTCGAGTCCCCGTTGTCAGTTGACTGTTAACAGTCGACTGACAACGAGAATGAATGGCCCGCGTCACAGTGTCAAGGGTCACTTCGGAGCCGCCGGCTCGGGCCGGCGGGACGGTCAGGCGGGGTCGGACGCCCCGGCGAAGTGCTCGGCCGCCGCCGCCATGTGCTCCTCGACGACCCGGAGGGCAGCGGCCACGTCGCCCTGCTCGATGGCGTCGACGATGGGGGCGTGCCGGTCGCGGGCCATCATCGGCGCCTGCCACGCCGCCCCGCTGAGGATGGCGACGCGCATCCGGCCCTCGAGGCGCTGCCAGGCCTCGACGAGCATGGAGTTGCCGGACAGCCGGCACAGCTGGAGGTGGAAGGCCAGGTCGGCCTGGATCCGCGCGGCGAAGTCCCCGTCGTCGGTGAGCTGGTCCAGCGCCGTCCGCAGGGCCGCGACGGCGGACTCCCGGCCCGGCGAGGCGATGATCTCCCGGACGGCGAGGCCCTCGAGTGCCTCGCGGACCCGGAAGAGCTCGCGCACCTCGTGCGGGCTCAGGCTGCTGACCCGCAGCATGCCCCGGTTGCCGGGGGTGACCAGCCCCTCCTGCTGCAGGTGCCGCAGCGCCTCGCGGACCGTGCCGCGACTGACCCCGAGGGACCCGGCCAGCTCGACCTCGCCGAGGTGGTCCCCGGGGCCGTACCGGCCGGAGAGGACGGCCGTCCGGAGCACCTCCAGCGCCCGTTCCCGCAGCGTGCTGCGGTCCAGGCTGGCCAGCGGCTCGATGCTCACGTCGCACCTCCTCGTCGCTCCGCACCCTACCGGACGGCGGTGTCGACAATGGCGTGACGACTGTCGACATCCGCAGCCCGGCCGGCCCGTCGAGGTGCCGGAACGCAGCGAGGGCCGGTGACCCGTCGGTCACCGGCCCTCGGCTGGGTGGGCAAGGGGGGAGTTGAACCCCCACGTCCTCTCGGACACACGGACCTGAACCGTGCGCGTCTGCCATTCCGCCACTTGCCCTGGCGAGGAAGAACACTAGCAGCCCTCCTCGCGCGGCCCGGTGACCCCCTCCTCAGGGGCCGCGCGGCGCCCTCCGGAGGCACCGGCGGTCACCTGCTCGCACCGGCACGGCGCGGTCGCGCACGCACGGGGCCGAGCACTGGTACACAAGAGCCGAACGCCCGGGGCGGCAACAGAACAGTCCGGGGCGTCCTGCGCTTGCGACCGGCCCGGCGACCCTCCCCCGGTTACGATCAGCGCTCAGGTCGGTGGGAGGTCAGCGAGCGCAAGGGAGCGACTGTGGGTGTGCTGCAGCGCTTCGAGCGACGCCTCGAGGGCATGGTCGGGCTCGCCTTCGCCCGGGTCTTCAAGGGCAAGGTCCATCCCGCCGAGATCGCCAACGCCCTCCAGCGGGAGGCCGACGAGCAGCGGAACGTGCTCAGCGGCGGCCGCGTGCTCGCCCCCAACGTCTACGTCGTGACCCTGGGTCCGGTCGACCACGACAACCTCGCCGAGTGGTCCGACCAGCTGTCGGCCGAGCTGGCCGCCATGGTCACCGAGCACATCCAGCGCGAGGGGTACCAGACCTTCGACGACGTCGAGGTGCGGCTGGAGCGCGACGAGGAGCTGCGCACCGGCGTCTTCGAGGTCGCCTCGCACGTCAGCGGCGCCCCCGCCCGCGAGCACGCCCCCACCTCAGGCGTCCCGCCGCTGCCGCCGCTGGCCGGCCGCGGCCGCATGCCCACCGACACCGGCGCCCAGGACCCGGCCTTCACCGGGCGGGTCGGGATGCGCACCACCCACGTGCTGGTCGTCGACGGACCCGGCACCAAGCACGTGCTCGAGCCGGGGAGCAACGTGCTGGGCCGCGGCACCGAGGCCGACATCCGGCTCCCCGACACCGGGGTGAGCCGCAAGCACGTCGACGTGCAGCTGTCCGGCGGCACGGTGACCGTCGAGGACCTCGGCTCGACCAACGGCACCCTGGTCAACGGCCGGCGCGTGAGCCGGCAGGACCTCGCCGACGGCGACGTGATCCGGATCGGTCACTCCGTGCTGGTGTACCGACAGGACGGCCCGTGACCGTTCGGGGCACCGCACCCGGGAAGACCCACCGGCCCCCGCCGACGAGCGCCGGTAAGGCCACGTCGTGACCTCCGAGATCGTGCTCCAGGCGTTCCGGTTCGGGTTCCTGCTGCTGCTCTGGCTGTTCATCCTCGCGGCCTTCCGCGTGGTCCGCGCCGACCTCTTCGGCGGCCGCCCGGGGCGGGTCACCTCGGTCCCGCCGCGGGCGCAGGCCGGCCGCAAGCGCCGCGGGCCGCGCCACCTCGTGGTGACCGCCGGCCCGCTGTCCGGCACCCGCATCACCCTCGGGGAGCAGGCCATCCTGATCGGCCGCGCCGACGACTCGACGCTGGTGCTCACCGACGACTTCGCCTCCTCCCGCCACGCGCGGCTCACCAACCGCGGGGGTCAGTGGTACGTCGAGGACCTCGGCTCCACCAACGGCACCTACCTCGACCAGCAACGGGTCCAGGGCCCGCTGCTGGTCTCCCCCGGCCAGCCGATCCGGATCGGTCAGACCGTGCTGGAGCTCCGCTCATGACGCTCGTCCTGCGCTACGCCGCGCGCTCCGACCGCGGGCTCATCCGCGGCACCAACCAGGACTCGGTCTACGCCGGGCCGCGGCTGCTCGCCGTCGCCGACGGCATGGGCGGCCACGCGGCGGGTGACGTCGCCAGCAAGGTGGTCATCGCCGCGCTGGAGCACCTGGACGACGACGCCCCCTCCGGCGACCTGCTGCAGGCGCTCCGGCAGGCGGTGTTCGAGGGCAGCGAGCACCTGCGCGAGGTGATCCGCGAGCAGCCGCAGCTGGAGGGCATGGGCACCACGCTGACCGCCGTCCTGTTCGCCGGCGGGCGGCTGGGGTTGTGCCACGTCGGTGACTCCCGCGCCTACCTGATGCGCGACGGCGAGCTCAGCCAGATCACCCACGACGACACCTTCGTGCAGACGCTGATCGACGACGGCCGGATCACCGAGGAGGAGGCCAACAGCCACCCGCAGCGCTCGCTGCTGCTGCGCGCCCTCAACGGCCAGGACGTCGAGCCGGACCTGTCGATGCGCGACGCCCGCGCCGGGGACCGCTACATGCTGTGCTCCGACGGGCTGTCCGGGGTGGTCAGCTTCGAGACGCTGGCCCAGGCGCTGCGCGACCCCGATCCGCAGGCGACCGCGGACCGGCTGATCGAGCTCGCGCTGCGCAGCGGCGGCCCGGACAACATCACGTGCATCGTGGCCGACGTCGTCGAGGACGACGGCCGGGTCTCGATCGAGCCGGTCGTGGACGGCGCCGCCGGTGACAACGCCGGTCAGCGGCAGGTGGATCCCGGGTCCGCGGCCGGGCGGGCGGCGCTGGCCGGCCCCGCGGCCGCCGCCCCGTCGGCGACCGCCGCCACCGTCTCCCCGCCGGAGCACCGCCGCCGTCCCCTGCGCACCGCGCTCGTCGTCGTGGCCGCGGCCGCGCTCGTCGGCGCTGCCGCGATCGGCGCCTACGCCTTCGTGCTGGGCCACTGGTTCGTCGGCGTCGCCGAGACCGACGACGGGGAGCGGGTGGCGGTCTTCCAGGGCCTGAACACCTCGATCGTCGGGCTGGAGCTGTACCGCCTGGACCAGGCGACCGCGATGGCCACCACCGACCTCACCCAGGCCGCGCGCAACCGCGTGGCCGGCGGCATCACCGCCGACGACCGGGACGACGCCGAGCGGATCCTGGACAACCTCCGCGCCCAGCAGCTGCCGGTCTGCCGCACCGCCTCCAGCACCGCCTCCAGCACCGCCTCCCCCAGCAGCGCCGCGCCCACGACCGAGGGTGCCCAGCCGACCAGCACCGACGTGCCGCCGGCCACCGAGTCGGCGCCGCCGCCCACCCCGACGACGGGGCCGTCCCGCTCCGATGAGCCGGGAGTGGACTGCCGGGAGGTCGACTAGTGGTCACGCCCGGACCGGGGACCGACCCCCGGGCGTCCGCGGCGGGCAGTGGGCCCGTACCGAAGCGGCGCGGCACCGAGCTCGCGCTGCTGGGGTTCGCGGTGCTGATCACCATGGCCGCCCAGTGCATCGTCGACATCACCATGACCGGGTCGCTGACCAGCGAGGTGGCCACCTTCGGCGCCTGGTTCACCGCCCTGTGGCTGGTCGCGCACGTCCTGGTGCGCCGGTTCGCGCCCTACGCCGACCCGCTGCTGCTGCCCTGCGTCGCGGTGCTGGTCGGCCTCGGCCTGTCGATGATCCACCGGCTGGACATCGCCGGGGACCAGCTCGGGAGCAACAGCAGCGGGGAGGACGCCCCGGTCCAGCTGCTCTGGGCGACCGTCGGGCTCGGGCTGTTCACCGCCGTCCTGGTGGTGGTCCGCGACCACCGGGTGCTGGCCCGCTTCGCCTACACCCTCGCCCTGGTCGGCCTCGTGCTGCTGGCGATCCCCGCGGTCCTGCCCGCCTCGATCTCCGAGGTCTACGGCGCGAAGCTGTGGATCCGGGTCGCCGGCTTCTCCATCCAGCCCGGTGAGTTCGCCAAGATCTGCCTGATCGTCTTCTTCGCCGCGTACCTGGTCGACAAGCGGGACGTGCTCGCGCTGGCCAGCCGCAAGGTCGCCGGCCTGGAGCTGCCCCGCGGCCGCGACCTCGGCCCGGTGCTCGTCGCCTGGGCGGCCTCGATCCTGGTGCTGGTCTTCGAGCGGGACCTGGGCAGCTCGCTGCTGCTGTTCGGCATCTTCGTGGTGATGCTCTACGTCGCCACCGAGCGGGCGAGCTGGCTGATCATCGGTCTGCTGCTGTTCAGCGGCGGCGCGTTCGTCGCCTACCAGCTGTTCGGTCACGTGCGGGTGCGCGTGGACACCTGGCTGGACCCGTTCGCCTACGCCGACGAGGGCGGTTACCAGATCGTCCAGTCGCTGTTCGGCCTGGGCACCGGCGGCCTGTTCGGCGCGGGGCTCGGCGGCGGCCGGCCGGACCAGGTCCCGGTGGCCAAGAGCGACTTCATCGCCTCGGCGATCGGGGAGGAGCTGGGGCTCTTCGGCCTGGTCGCGGTGATCCTGCTGTACCTGGTGCTGGTCGAGCGAGGCTTGCGGACCTCCCTCGTGGTGCGCGACGGCTTCGGCAAGCTGCTGTCGGCGGGCCTGGCCTTCGCCGTCGCGTGGCAGGTGTTCGTCGTCCTCGGCGGGGTGACCGGCCTGCTCCCGCTGACCGGCCTCACCACGCCGTTCCTGGCCTACGGCGGCTCCTCGCTGGTGGCCAACTTCGGCCTGGTGGCGCTGCTGGTCCGGATCAGCGACGCCGCCCGCCGGCCCACCGCGCCCCCGGCGCCCACGCCGCCGAAGCTGACCGACGCCCCGACCGAGGTCGTGCGCCCGTGAACGCCCCGCTCCGCAAGGTCGCGATCAGCGTCCTGGTCCTGTTCACGTTGCTGATCGTCAACGTCAACATCATCCAGGTGGTCCGGGCGGACTCCCTGCGGGAGAACCCGCGGAACACCCGGATCCTCGCCGAGGAGTACGACCGCGAGCGCGGGGCGATCGTCGTCGACGGCAACGAGATCGCCTCCTCGGTGCCCACCGAGGACTCCCTCACCTACCTGCGCCAGTACGCGCAGGGGCCGGTGTACGCCCCGGTCACCGGCTACTACTCGGTGATCTACGGCAACACCGGGATCGAGCGGGCGGAGAACGACGTCCTCGCCGGCACCGACGACCGGCTGTGGGTCCGCCGGCTCGCCGACCTGTTCACCGGCCGCGACCCCTCCGGCGGCAACGTGCAGCTGACCCTGGACGGCGCGACGCAGCAGGTGGCCATGGACGCCCTCGACGGCCTCACCGGGGCCGTGGTGGCGCTGGAGCCGTCCACCGGGAAGGTGCTGGCGCTGGCCAGCACGCCGACGTTCGACCCGGCGCAGCTGTCCAGCCACGACCCGGCCGCGATCCGCGCCTACCGGGAGTCGCTGGACGACGACCAGATCACCAACCAGGCGATCAGCGAGCGCTACCCGCCGGGCTCGATCTTCAAGGTCATCGTATCCGCCGCCGCGCTGTCCTCCGGCGACTACGCGCCCGACACGGTGGTGCCCGCGCCGCAGGAGCTCACGCTGCCCAACACCGCCACGACGCTGAACAACTTCGGCAACGACCCCTGCGACCCCAGCGGCCAGCAGTCGCTCACCGACGCGCTGACGATCTCCTGCAACACCGCCTTCGCCCAGCTCGGCATCGACCTCGGCGAGGAGCAGGTCCGCGAGATGGCCGAGCAGTTCGGGCTCGACGACGAGGGCTTCGAGATGCCGCTGCCGGTCGCCGGCAGCACGGTCGGGGACATCGCCACCGCCGCCGAGCTCGGCGTCGCCTCGATCGGCCAGCAGAACGTCGTGGTCACGCCCCTGCAGGCGGCGATGATCGCCGCCGCCGTCGCCAACGACGGCTCGCTGATGCGGCCCTACCTGGTCGACTCGGTGCAGGCCCCCGACCTCACGGTGGTCGACCAGACCGACCCGGAGGAGATGAGCCGGCCGGTCTCCCCCGAGGTCGCCGACCAGCTCACCGGGATGATGACCAGCGTCGTCGAGAACGGCTCCGGCCGGCGGGCGCAGATCAGCGGCGTCGAGGTCGCCGGCAAGACCGGGACGGCGGAGAACGCCGGCCCCGACCACAACTGGTTCATCGGCTTCACCCCCGCCGCCGACCCGCAGATCGCCGTCGCCGTGTTCGTGCGCAACGGCGGGGGCACCGGTGGCGACCTGTCCGCCCCCATCGCCCGCCAGGTGATGGAGGCCTACCTGGGCCAGGGTGGCGGCTGATGGCGGTCCACGTCGGGACCGTGCTCGCCGACCGCTTCGAGGTCACGGCCCCCATCGCGACCGGTGGCATGGGTGAGGTCTGGCGCGGCCGGGACCGGACCCTGGGCCGGGCCGTGGCGATCAAGGTGCTGCGCAGCGAGTACACCGGCGACTCGAGCTTCCTCATCCGGTTCCGGAACGAGGCCCGCCACACCGCCGCCCTCTCGCACCCGAACATCGCCTCGGTCTACGACTACGGCGAGACCGTGGTCGACGGGCACCGGCTGGCCTACCTGGTGATGGAGCTGGTCGAGGGCAAGCCCCTGGTGACGATCCTCGCCGAGCACGGGCGGCTCACCGCCGCGCAGACCCTCGACGTGCTCGCCCAGGCCGGTGACGGGCTGTCCGCGGCCCACGCCGCCGGGATGGTGCACCGGGACATCAAGCCGGGGAACCTGCTGGTGCGTCCCGACGGCGTGGTGAAGCTGACCGACTTCGGCATCGCCTACGCCCGGGACGCCGCACCGCTGACCCGCACCGGCATGGTGGTCGGCACCGCGCAGTACCTCTCCCCCGAGCAGGCGCAGGGCTTCGTCGTCACCGCCGCCTCGGACGTGTACTCCCTCGGCGTCCTCGGCTACGAGTGCGTGGCCGGCACCCGCCCGTTCGACGGGGAGTCGCAGGTCGCGATCGCCCTGGCGCAGATCAACCGGCCGCCACCGCCGATGCCGGCCGACGTGCCCGGCCCGGTCAAGGCGCTCATCGAGCGGGCGCTGGCCAAGGACCCCGCCGCCCGGTACCCCGACGGCGGCGCCTTCGCCGCCGCGGTCCGCCAGGTGGCGGCCGGAGGAGCAGCGCCCCCGCCGACGGCGGTGACCACGGCGCTGACCTCCGCCGGCGCCGCCACGAGCATGCTCCCGACCGGGACCCTGCGCGCGGATCCGGGCACCGCTCCGCGCACCATGCCGCCGCTCCAGGGCCCGCCGACCGGCGGTGACGGCGGCGACGGTGCCGGTCCCGGCGGCTGGGACGGCGGCGACGCGGGCCGGGCCGCCTCCCGGCGGCGGCTGCTGTGGGTGGCCGGCGCGCTCGCGGTGCTCCTGGTCCTCGCCGGCACCGCCTGGGGCCTGCTGTCCGGGGGCGAGGACCCTGACTCCGGGGACACCGTCGGCACCGGCTCGGCCACCAGTGCCGCCCCGACGGAGTCGGCGAGCACGAACTCCACCGGGGGCATCGAGTTCGACGTGGCCGGCTACGTCGGCCGGGACGTCGACGAGGTCGCCGAGCAGCTCGAGGGGCTGGGCCTGCAGGTCGACCCCGAGGAGGCCAGCGACGCGCAGCTCGCCGCGGTCGGCCGGCCGCTCGACGAGGACACCGTGGTCACCGCCGACCCGGCGTCGGGCACGCTCACCCAGGGCCAGGAGATCGTCCTGTTCTTCACCCCGGACGCGTACACGCCGGGCGGGGATCCGACGGACGACGCCGAGCCGACCACGGAGGCCCCGGCGACCACCGCGGCCCCCACTGAGACGTCTGAGGCACCTGCGGAGACCTCGACGTCCCGCCCCGCGGAGACCTCGACGTCCCGGCCCGCGGAGACCTCGACGTCCCGGCCTGCCGACACGTCGACCGCGCCGCCGCCCGCGCCGTCCGCCTCCGCGACCGCCCCGTCGACCTCCCCGAGCGCGGAGGCCGACGAGCAGGCCGTGGTCGCGCACCCCTCGGGCACCCCATGACACACACGTCCCGCTCCCTCCGCGTCGCGCCGGAGCAGCTGCCGCCAGCGATTAGGCTCCCCGACGGCGCGGCGCACGCCCTCGTGCGCCCGCCGGCCGGCCGGCCGGCCCAGCTGTACCGCACCGCCCGAGAGGACCCCCGATGACCAGCCCGCAGGTGCTCGGCGAGCGCTACGAGATCGGTGGGGTGCTCGGCCGCGGTGGCATGGCAGAGGTGCACCTCGGCCGGGACCTGCGGTTGGGCCGCGAGGTCGCGGTCAAGGTGCTGCGCCAGGACCTGGCCCGCGACCCGTCGTCCCAGGTGCGGTTCCGCCGGGAGGCCCAGGCGGCCGCCTCGCTGAACCACCCGGCCATCGTGGCCGTCTACGACACGGGCGAGGACCGGAACGCCAGCGGCGCCACCCCGTACATCGTCATGGAGTACGTGGAGGGCGAGACCCTCCGCGACGTGCTGCGCCGCCAGGGGCGGCTGTCCGCGGAGCGCGCCATGGAGCTGACCGCGGACATCTGCGCGGCCCTGGACTTCAGCCACCGCAACGGCATCGTGCACCGCGACGTGAAGCCGGGGAACGTGATGATCACGCCCCAGGGGACCGTCAAGGTGATGGACTTCGGCATCGCCCGCGCCGTCTCCGACTCGGCCGCGACGATGACCTCCACGGCCGCGGTGATCGGCACCGCCCAGTACCTGTCCCCTGAGCAGGCCCGCGGGGAGAGCGTCGATGCGCGCTCCGACGTCTACTCCGCCGGCTGCCTGCTCTACGAGCTGGTCACCGGCACCCCGCCGTTCACCGGCGACTCCCCGGTCGCCGTCGCCTACCAGCACGTCCGCGAGGACCCGAAGACGCCGTCCTCGCTGAACCCGGCCATCCCCCCGGCGCTGGACGCCATCCTGCTCAAGGCGATGAGCAAGAACCCGGCCAACCGCTACCAGTCCGCCGCCGACATGCGCGCCGACCTGCTGCGCGCCCTCGCCGGCCAGCGGGTCGAGGCGACGCCGGTGATGAGCGACGCCGAGAAGACCACGGTCATCGGCGGCGCCGCCTTCCCCGCCACCCGGTACGCCGACCAGGCCTGGGACGGCGAGGACGACGAGGACGCCCGGAAGAAGAAGCGGAACCGGTTGATCGCCCTGGTCGTCGGTGCCGTCGTGCTGATCGCCGCGATCGTCGGCGTGGCCCTGGCGCTGGCCCAGGACGGCGACGTGCCCCCGGAGATGGCGCAGGTCGCCGTCCCGGCGGTGGTCGGGGAGAGCGAGGCGGACGCCCGGGCCGCGCTCACCGGCGCCGGGCTGGTCGTGGGCACGGTGTCGCAGGAGACGAGCACCGAGGCCGAGCGGGGGCTGGTCCTGAGCTCCGACCCGGCGGCCGGCGTCCAGGTCGACGAGCAGACCCCGGTGACGCTGGTCATCGGGTCGGGCCCGAACACCCTGACCGTCCCGAACGTGATCGGCCTGGAGCAGGACGAGGCGATCGACCAGCTCGAGACCGCGGGCTTCACCGGCAGCACCAGCACCGACCAGGTCGACTCGCTGGAGCCCGAGGGCGCCGTCGTCTCGATCGATCCCGACGAGGGGACGGCCGCCGCGCCGGACGCCGCCTTCCGGCTGGGCATCTCCACCGGCACGATCTCCCTGCCGGACGTCGGCGGTCTCGCCGAGGCCGCCGCCCGCCAGGAGCTGATCGCCGCCGGGCTGGACAACGGGCTCATCGTCACCCAGCAGGTGGAGCGGGACGACGTCACCCAGGGCACCGTGGTGGGCACCGAGCCGGGGGCCGGCTCGTCGGTGGCCGCCGGTGACGAGGTCACCCTGCTGGTCGCCGTCCCGGTGCCCGGCGAGCCGACGCCGACGCCGAGCGAGCCGACCACGAGCGAGCCGTCCGCCACCGCGCCGCCGACGGCCCCCAGCCCGACCGGCTGACGGTCGCTGGACGCGAGAAGGGCCCCTCCCCGGCGGGGAGGGGCCCTTCTCGCGTCCGGAGGCGGCTCAGCGGCCCTAGACGGTGGCCACGGTGAGCCGCCGGACGGTGGCGGCGGCCGCCTCGACCACGGCCGGCTCGGGCGCCAGGCCGCACGCGGTGAGCCAGTTGGCCAGCAGCTGGTGCCCGCCCTCGGTGAGCACCGACTCGGGGTGGAACTGCACCCCCTCGATGGGCAGCTCCCGGTGGCGCAGCGCCATCACGATGCCCGACGGCGTCCGGCCGGTGACCTGGAGCTCGGCGGGCACGCTGTCGGCCTCGACCGCCAGCGAGTGGTAGCGGGTCGCGGTGAACGGGGAGGGCAGGCCGGCGAGCACGCCCACGCCGTCGTGCACGACCTGGCTGGTCTTGCCGTGCAGCAGCTCCGGCGCGCGGCCGACGACGCCGCCGAATGCCTCCGCGATCGCCTGGTGCCCCAGGCACACGCCGAGCACCGGCAGCCCGGCGTCGGCGGCGGCCCGCACCATCGGCACGGTCACGCCGGCGTCGGTCGGGGTGCCCGGGCCCGGGGACAGCAGAACGCCGGCCACGTCGAGGTCGGCCAGCTCGGCGACGGTGACCGCGTCGTTGCGCCGGACCACGCTCGGCACGCCGAGCTGCCCCAGGTACTGGACGAGGTTGTAGACGAAGCTGTCGAAGTTGTCGACGACCAGCACCGGTCGAGCCGCCGGCTCCCTGTCGGTTCGCACGCTCCAGGTGTACACGCCGGGCACCGTCCCCGGCAGTCCGGCCCCCTCCGCTATCGGACGGCCGCGGCGTACTGCATGGCAGTGGTGCCCTCGTAGGCCGGCAGCTCCACCCGCGACTCGTCGGCGACCTCGTAGGTGAGCCCGTACTCGTCGGCGGCCTGGGCGAGCAGCCGCACGTCCGGGGAGGCGGCCAGCTGCTGGCGCATCTGCCGCGGGTCGCCGATGGCCGTCACCACGAACGGCGGCGAGTACGTGCGCCCCTGCAGCAGGAGCGTGTTGCCCACGCAGCGGACGGCGCTGGTGGCGGTCAGCCGCCGGCCCATGATGGCCACGCCCTCGGCCCCCGCCGCCCACAGCGCGTTCACCACGCCCTGGACGTCGGACTGGTGGATCACCACGTCGTCCCCGGTCGCGCCGCTGGGCAGGCCGCCGCCGGGCTGCCGGGGCGCGTCGTCCAGGACCACCTCGACCCCGGTGCCGGTGAGCGGGGTCAGCCCGGCCGCGGTCAGCCCGGTGCCGGCCTGCGCCTGGACCTCGGCCACCTGGCCGTTCCGGGACGCGGCCGCGTCGGTCAGCTGGTCGATCTGCTGCTGCAGCCGGGCCAGCTCGGCCTGCTGCCGGGCCACGGCCAGCTCGCGCTGGTCGATGAGCGTGGACAGCTGGGAGCTCTCCCCGGCCCGCAGGTCCGTGCCCTGGGCGGTCTGCCCGGAGGTGGCGAAGAGCAGGCCGGCGGCCAGGGCCACCACGGGCACGAGCGCCGTCCACACGGTGAGGCGCCGCGGCGGGGCCATGCTCCGTCCTCCTGCCTGCCGGGGTCCGGCGGGGGACGGCGGGCCCCGGGCGGGGGAGGCACGCCGCCGGCCGAACCGGTCCTGTCCCCTCCGCAGCTTAGGCTGGAGGCAGTACACGCCGGAGGCGACAGGCCCCCGGCCCGGGAGGGAGTCCGCAGGTGCCGAAGTCCAAGGTGCGCAAGAAGTCGGTGTACACGCCGCCGGAGGGCGTGCTCCCCTCCAGCGCGGCCCGGGCCCGTGCCGCGGAGCCCAGCCCGCGCTGGTACGCGCCGGTCATGGTCGCGCTCATGCTCCTCGGCCTGCTGTGGATCGTGGTGTTCTACGTGGCCGGCGACCGGATCGCGTTCCTGACCACCCTCGGGCCCTGGAACTTCCTGGTCGGCTTCGGCGCGATGGTGATTGGTCTGATCATGTCGATGCGCTGGCGCTGACCGCGCCGGCCACCCGACGGCCCTCGTCCCCCTGGGGACGGGGGCCGTCGTCGTTCCTGGACCCCGTGGAGCGGGCGACGGCCCACCGCAGGAGTCGACTCGGCGCCTGTCCACAACCCGCACCCCGGCGACCGATCCGGCTCGCGCCGGTCTGTGCACAGTGGCGGAGGCCGTCCACAGGTCCCCGGATCGCCCGTCCACCGGGTTGTCCACGACATGTGGAGTCCGCCCGCTCCCCCACACCTAGCTGACCTGGAAAATCACCCAGGATGTGACGGGTGGTGCAGGAACGGCAGTGGGGTAACTACATCCGTGGAAGTCCGTCCCCAGCTGTGTACACACCTGTGGGAAAAAGTGGACGGACCACCGGGCCGAGGACCGGCGGCGGGCCCTACTACCCCTTTCCCGTCGGCGCAAACAGCGAGCGTGACGGGCCGTTCCTGGGCGTGTTGTCGACATCCCGACCCGGTCATCGGCCCCCGCCGGCGCCGGTGCACGGCCTGGGGAAAGCCACAGCCCCCGCCCGGGTGGACGAGGGCTGTGGACGGAGGACGGACCGGTCCGGCGTCAGCGGGGGACCAGCTCCAGCAGCGTCGCGTTCGCCGTGCCGCCGCCCTCGCACATCGTCTGCAGGCCGTACCGGGTGCCGGTCGCGTGCATGTGGTGCACCAGCGTGGTCATCAGCCGGGCACCGGAGGCGCCCAGCGGGTGCCCCAGCGCGATCGCCCCGCCGAGCGGGTTGAGCGCCTCGTCGGGGACGCCGATCTCCTGCTGCCAGGCGAGCGGCACCGACGCGAAGGCCTCGTTCACCTCGAAGGCGCCGATCTCCGTCAGCGGCACCCCGGCGCGGTCGAGCAGCTTGCGGGTGGCCGGGATCGGCGCGGTCAGCATCACCACCGGGTCGTCGCCGGTCACCACGGTCGTGTGCACCCGCACCAGCGGGTGCAGGCCGAGCTCTCGCGCACGCTCGGAGGTGGTCACCAGCAGCGCCGCGGCGCCGTCGGAGATCTGGCTGGCGTTGCCGGCGCTCACCACCCCGTCGGCCTGGAAGGGGGTCCGCAGCGCCGCGAGCGTCTCGAGCGTGCTGCCGACGCGGATCCCCTCGTCGGCGGTCACGACCGTGCCCTCCGGCGTCCGCACCGGGACCAGTTGCGCGTCGAAGGCGCCGTCGGCCTGCGCCTTGGCGGCCCGGTCGTGCGAGCGCAGCGCGTACTCGTCGAGCTGCGTGCGGCTGAGCCCCCACCTCGCCGCGAGCATCTCCGCCCCGGTGCCCTGGTGCGGCTCCACGCCGTCGTAGCGGGCGAGGAAGGCCGGGCCCAACGGGCGCCCGGCCGAGCCGTCGCCGACGGAGGAGCCCATCGGGACCCGGCTCATCGACTCCACCCCGCCGGCCACCACCACGTCGGCCTGGCCGCTTCCCACGGCCGCCGCGGCGAAGGCCACCGCCTGCTGGGACGAGCCGCACTGCCGGTCGATCGTGGTGCCGGGCACCGACTCCGGCCAGCCGGCCGCCAGCACGGCCACCCGGCCGATGTTGCTGGTCTGCTCGCCGACCTGGCTCACGCAGCCCCAGAACACGTCGTCGACGACCGCCGGGTCGATGCCCGTGCGCTCGGCCAGCGCGCTGAGGACGGTGGCGGAGAGGTCGGCGGGGTGCACGCCGGCCAGCCCTCCCCCGCGCCGGCCCACCGGGGTGCGGACGGCGGCGCAGATGACGGCATCACGCATGGGCTCTCCTCGTGTCGACGCTGACCCGCACCGGAGCACCGCTCCGGTGCCCGCGATGCTAGGCGGTGCCCACCTGCTGGGAAGCTGACGCGGTGCAGTGGTCCCCCCGGGTGGGCGAGACGGTCGCGACGGCCGTCGTCGGGCTGGCGCTCGCCCTCGCCGTCCTCCTGGTCGACCCGCTGGGCCGGGTGCTGCTCGGCGCGGCCGCCCTGGTGGCGTTCGGCCTGGCCGCCCAGGACGCCGTCCTGCGGCCGCGCGTGCGCGCCGACGCCGCCGGCGTCACGGTGCGGGCGCTGGGTGGGGCACGGACGATCCCCTGGCCCGCGCTGCGGGCCCGGCTGCGCGAGCAGCGGCGCTGGGGTGTGCGGTCCCGGACGCTGGAGCTGGAGGACACCCGCGACGACGCCGTCCTCGTCGTCCTCGGCCGGCGCGACCTGGGTCAGGACCCCGGCGTCGTGGCCGAGGCCCTGCAGGCGGCCGGCGCCGGCTGACCGCGGGTCAGCCGAGCCCGGCGTAGACCAGGACGAGCAGGACGACGGAGAGCGCGGCCGTGCCGGCGATGGCCAGCGCGCGCTGCCGCCGGGCGGCGACCAGGACGCCGGTCGCCGCGGCGCCGGCCACCAGGCCGCCCACGTGCCCGGCCAGGGAGACCCCCGGCAGGAAGCTGATCAGCAGGTTCACCCCGAGCAGGGTCAGCAGCCCGCGCAGCTCCTGCCGCCGGTGGACGAGCACGACACCGAGCGCGCCCATCAGCCCGTAGATCGCCGTGGAGGCGCCGGCCACCTGGCCGAACGGCACCTCGAACAGCTGCACCGACGCCGCGCCGCCCAGCACCGACACGAGGTACACGGTCAGGAAGCGGGCCCGGCCGAGCGCCCGCTCGAGCTCGGAGCCGAAGACCAGCAGGGCCAGCATGTTCAGCGCCAGGTGCAGGATCCCGTAGTGGAGGAAGGCCGCCGTCAGCGGCCGCCACCACTGGCCCGCGTCGACGAAGGCCGGGACCTGCGCCAGCTCCTGGAACAGCCGGGAGGACCAGTTGTCCAGCGGCGTGCGGCCGCCCAGCGCGGCGAGTGCCGCGGTGAGCAGGAACAGGGCCACGTTGAGCCCGATGAGGGACAGCGTGACCGGCCCCCAGCGGCGTCCGGCACGGCGGACCGCGGCCCGGCGGCTGGGCCGGCGCACCCCGGCGTTCCCGGCCCGGACGTCGTCCGGGCACTGGAAGCCGACCGCGGCGGGGTTCATGCAGTCCGGGCAGATGGGCCGGCCGCAGCGCACGCAACGGACGCCGGTGGGCCGGTCCGGGTGCCGGTAGCAGGTGGGCGCCGGGGGCGCCGGCCGCGGTTCACCCGCGCCGGCACCCCCGGGGACGTCGGGCGGAGTCAGCTGCGCTGCACCTCGACGGACTCGATGACGACGTCCTCGACCGGCTTGTCGCCGCGGGCGGTGCGGACGGCGGCGATGGCGTCGACGACCCGGCGGCTCTCCTCGTCGGCGACCTCACCGAAGATCGTGTGCCGGCGGTTGAGGTGCGGGGTGTTCGCGACGGTGATGAAGAACTGGGAGCCGTTGGTGCCCGGGCCGGCGTTGGCCATGGCCAGCAGGTAGGGCTTGTTGAAGGCCAGCTCGGGGTGGAACTCGTCGCCGAACTGGTAGCCCGGACCGCCGAAGCCCTGCCCCAGCGGGTCGCCACCCTGGATCATGAAACCGCTGATGACCCGGTGGAAGATCGTCCCGTCGTAGAGCGGGTCGGTGCTCTTCGCGCCGGTCGAGGGGTGGGTCCACTCGCGGCGGCCCTCGGCGAGGTCCGCGAAGTTCGCGACCGTCTTGGGCGCGTGGTCGGGGAACAGGTCGATCGTGATGTCGCCGTGGTTGGTGTGCAGGA
The DNA here is from genome assembly GCF_019799945.1 of Modestobacter marinus. Lineage (GTDB taxonomy): Bacteria > Actinomycetota > Actinomycetes > Mycobacteriales > Geodermatophilaceae > Modestobacter > Modestobacter marinus_B. The sequence continues at coordinate 16,134 of NZ_JABGCH010000041.1, read as the reverse complement.
CGGCACGCCGGGCAGCGGAGGTCTGGTCGGTCACGGGCACCACTCTCCCACTGACCGCCCGGCGGCGGTCCAGGGGTGGCAGTCAGTGGCGGTCCGCCGGTGCCTCAGCGGGTGCAGGCGGCCGAGAGCTCCCCGTGATAGGCGAGCACCAGCGGGGCGCCCGTGCACACGATGCTGCGGCCGGGCTCGCCCGCACCGCGCCGGCACCGGCACCGCCCATCGGCGACTCGGCGGCGAGGAAGGACTCGAGGAACCCCGGCCCGACCTTCCGGTCCACGCGTGTGCCGTCGGGTCGACGCCGTTCATCTCGGCGGCGTACCGGTATGCCTCCTCGCGGCAGCGGCGGCGAGGAGGTCGGGCGGCGCTTCCTCCGACCGCACGGCCACTCGCAGCCCGTCGTGTCCCTCGGTCACGAGCTGCGGCACCGCCGCAAACGCGGGCAGGTCGCCGAGGTCGTCACCGACCACCACGACGGCCCGTGCGCCGGACTCCCCGACGACCCGGTGTACGCCGTCGCCCTCGTCGCTGGGCACCGCCGGTCGCAGTTCCCGGACCATCTTGCCCGGGATGAGCTCCAGCCCTTGTTCTTCTGCGATCTGGCGGACGGCCCGGTCGGGGACACGGCGCGTGTGGACGGCTGCCGAGTAGCTCTCATTCTCCAGCCAGGCCCCGCTCTCGCGCACGGCAGGCGAATCAGCCAGGGCCGCCGTAGCGGCGGCGACGGTCGGTCTCGCCGCCACCCGTGGCCATGAGAGTCTTCCTGGCTCGGGTGCGACCCTGCAGGCCGCGGTACGGCGGACAGGTAGCGCCGATGCGCGTGTCCCCCGGACACGCTCGGTCGGGACGTGCGACCGGAGTGCGCGGACGAGGTGGGGGACCCGACCCGTCACGGGGCACGAAGGGATCGCCCGGGCGTCCGGGACCGACGACGAGGTCAGGTCCCGGGTGCGCCGGATCGGGCTCGGGAGAGCCTGGGTCGACGGATGGTCGGGGAACATTACGTCGGAGCCCGCGCTCCGGCGTCCACGGTCAACCCCGGCTCACGACGGTCGTGACCGGCAGCCCGGAGCGGCGCTCGATCTGGTTGGGCACGTCCGAGCCCAGCCAGCGCGACACACGCCTGGGCAGGGTCGCCACGACCACCTCGTCGAACTCGCGCTCGCGGAGTGCTTCCTCCACGGCCTCGACCGGGTTCGCGCTCCCCAGGTGCCCCTCGGCCTGGGCGCCCAGCTCAGCGAGCTCGGCCAGCACGTCGGCCAGCCGGGCCCGTGCCTCCTCCGTGGCCTCTTCGTCCGTCGCCGGAGCGCCGTAGCTGGTGGCCATGGTCGGCATGGGGACGAAACCCCCGGCCGCGGGGACGACGTGGTAGTGCCTGGCAGCGGTGTTCGGGACCACCACGTAGAACGAACACTGCCCCGCCGCGACGCGCTGCTGGAGCTCTCTCCTTAGTTCTGCGCCGCCGATGGTCTGGTTGGCGACGACGAGGACGCTGCGCATGTGACCGACCTCCGGTCTCGATCGGCCCGCCGACTCCAGTGCGGAGCCGACGGGAAGCCTCGTGGGACAGCGGGTCCGGCACGGCCGTCACCGTGCCGCCCGCTCGCTCACACTGTGGTCCCGGTTTGCATCTCCTCCAGCTCCTTGCCCTTGGTCTCGCGCACCCAGCGCAGCACGAAGACGAGGGACAGCACCGCGAAGACGGTGTAGATGCCGTACGCCAGGGCCAGGGAGACGTCACTGAGCGCCGGGAAGGTCACGGTGATCAACCAGTTGGCCACCCACTGCCCGCCCGCGGCGAAGGCGAGCGCCGCGGCACGGATCCGGTTGGGGAACGCCTCCCCCAGCAGCACCCACACCACCGGCCCCCACGACATGCCGAACGCGACGACGAACAGGTTCGCCGCGACGAGAGCGATCGGCCCGGTGACCTCCGACAGCACCGGCGCGCCGGCCTCGTTCAGGGGTGCGGTGCCGAAGATGACCGCCAGCGTGCCCAGCGTGACCGCCATCCCCACCGAGCCGATCAGCAGCAGCGGCCGGCGGCCGAAGCGGTCGACGCTGGCGATGGCGATGAGCGTGGTCGCGATGTTCACCACGGACGTGATGACCGTGATGACGAACGAGTCGTTCTCGCTGAAGCCGACGGCCTCCCACAGGACGTTCGAGTAGTAGAAGATGACGTTGATCCCGACGAACTGCTGGAAGACCGACAGGCCCAGGCCCACCCAGACGATCGGCAAGAGACCGCCCCGCGGGGCGCGCAGGTCGGCCCACGACGGCGGCTTGTCCCGCTCCATCGTCTCCCGGATACGGTTGATCTTGATGTCGAGGCCGCGCTCGCCAAGCAGGGTGCTGAGGATTCTCCGCGCCTCGGGAATCCGGTGGGTCGCGATGAGGTACCGCGGCGACTCGGGGATGGTCAGCGTCAGCAGGCCGTACACAACGGCGGGGATCGCCATGGCGAGGAACATCCACCGCCAGGCCTCCAGGCCGAACCAGAACTCCCCCCGCGACCCGCCCGCAGCCCTGGCGAACAGGAAGTCGACCAGCAGGGAGAGGAAGATGCCGGTGACGATGGCGAGCTGCTGCAGCGAACCCAGCCGACCTCGAATCCGGGCCGGGGCGACTTCCGCGATGTACGCCGGGGCGATGACGGATGCGACGCCGACCCCGACGCCGCCGACGATCCTGCCGATGACCAGGACGACCAGGTTGGGCGCGAGGCCGGCGACCAGCGCGCTGATGAAGAACAGCACCGCGGCGACCTTCATCGTGAACAGCCGGCCGAAGCGGTCGGCGAACTTCCCGGCCGTCAGCGCGCCGGCCGCGGCGCCCAGCAGCGCCGAGGCCACGGCGAAGCCGAGTGAGACCGGGTCGGCGTCGAACCTGTCCTCCACGGCGGAGACGGCGCCGTTGATCACCGCGCTGTCGTAACCGAAGAGGAAGCCACCGAGTGCGGCCACCGACGCGATCCGCACGGCACTTCGGCCGCTCCCGGTGTCGGTCTCGTCGTAGATGGACGCCTGCTCGCTGAACGAACCGTGCTCGCTCATCCGATCCCCCTCCGCCCGTACCCGGTCACTCCCTGCCCTGCGCCGCCCGGCCGTCCGGTTGAACCGGCCGAGCGCTGTTCATCTGCCGGTCACCGGTGCCGCGCGAGGTCGGCGGCACCGACGATCCCGGCCTCCGGACCCAGCTCGGCGAGCCGGACGCTCGGCACGTCCTTCCCGTAGGCACGCGCGGTGACTGGCCATGCCGTGCCCGAGCCAGGTCCCGACCACGCGGAACGCCTCCAGCGCCGCCTCGTCGCCGTCCTGGGCCGCCTCGGTGACCGCCAGCCCGGTGATCGCCTCCGGCTGGCCACCGGCCAGCTCCAGCAGCCGGCCCGCGATGGCGGGTGAGACGGAGGCAAGCTCCTGGGCCTCACGGACAAGCGCCGTTCCGCTCGCGTAGCGCTCCCAGCAGCCGCGCTCCCCGCAGCCGCAACGCCGTCCCCCCGGCTCAACCACCATGTGCCCGAACTCGGCGGCGATCCCGAGCCGGCCGCGGTAGAGCTCACCGTCGACCACCAGGCCGCCGCCCAGCCCGCTGCCCAGGGTGAGGATGACGAGGTACCCCGGCCCCGGCCGGCGCCGAACCGGGCCTCCGCCCAGGCCGCGGCATCGGCGTCGTTCTCCACCACGACAGGCAGGCCGCACCGGGCCTCGATCGCGGCGCGCAGGGGCTCGTCCCGCCAGGCGAGGTTGGGTGCGAAGACCACGGTGGAGCGGGCGGCGTCGACGAAACCGGCCGTGCCGATGCCCACGGCCTCCACCTCGTGCGAGGCCCGTAGCTCCTCCACGACGTCGACGATGTCCCCCTGCTCGTCGACCACGCCGGCCGCGAGCTTGGTCCCGCCGATATCGACGCCGGTCGTCAGCCTCACGGTCTCACCCGAGTTCGAGTGCGACGTTGGCCGGACTGCCCCCGGGGTGGGCGACGAGCCTCCGACTCCCCCGCTGGCCGAACAGGTCGAGCCAGGCCTCACCGATCACGACGAACATCTGCCTGCTCCCCTCGCGCATGGTGCTGGGTGCGCCGGCGCGACCGGCCCGTCGTCGAGGTGCGCGGTCGGGTTGCGGAGCTCTCTGGCCACAAGGGGTACGCCACCGGCTGCTCAGCGGCGTGTGATCTGGATCTCACCGGGCGAGAGGATCGTATCGGGCTCCCCCGGTCGGCTCCACCCCACCGCCGCTCCCGCGACCTGCCGGGTCGGCGGTGTCCGGACATCGCCGGGGTCCTCTGGTCGCAAGACTCTCGGGCGTCGTCGAGCGTGGCGCCCGTAGCCCTCGCCGTCGCCATCCCGGCGAGGTGGGCAGCACGGCTAGGAGGCCGGCATGAGGATCGCCGAGACCCCGGAGCGGAAGGCTCGAAGAACCGGCTCACCGGGGAGACCGTGCGCCTGCTCGCCGCCCTCGCGGAGCGGGCCGGCCTGCGGGAACGCCCCGAGGTGATGTTCCGCGGCAAGCACATCAACACCACCGAAGACCGTGGTTCATGCGCCGGCGCAGCAGACGCCGGCCGGAACCCGTTCGCGCTGCAGCCTGCTCATGGCCCGGACGACCCGGCTGGCCGCTTGCGCCCAGTGGCTGGGCCGGCAGCAGCGGGCGATCGCGGCGAGCCGGGCGGACGCCGCGGCCCGCTGGAGCTGGGCAGCGCGGTCAGCGGCGACCATCTGGGCGACCTCTGGCGTGATCATGATGTTCTCCTCGTGTGTGTCTGCTGGTCAGCAGCAGGCGGCCGCGGTCGCGGGCTGGTCGGCCCCCGTGGAGGCGGTTCCGCAGCAGACCCCGCCGGCAGGCGCCTGCCCGGCGTCGACGAGGGCCTTCGGGCTGATGCCGAAGGTCTCGCTGTCGGCCAGCACGGTGTAGACCTCCCAGCGCTCTCCGCCCGGGCCGGTGACCCACACCTTGTCCTGGGTGGCGAAGCAACAGGTGGTGCCCATCTCCTCGTCGGTGAACAGCCCCTCACCGGACAGGCGGGCGATCTCGGCGTGCACCTCGTCGGTGGAGTCGACCTCGACGCCCAGGTGGTTGAGGCTGCCGCCCTTGCCGGGGTTCTCCAGCAGCACCAGCTTCAGCGGCGGCTCGGCGATGGCGAAGTTCGCGTAGCCGGGCTTGCGCTTGGCCGGCTCGGCGCCGAGCAGCTTGCTGTAGAAGGTGACCGCGGACTCGAGGTGGTCGACGTTCAGGGCGAGCTGGATGCGGGACATGGGATGCCTCCTGGGCGTCATCTGAAGAGCTGGCCTATATTGACACACGTCGATGTGACCTAGACTGGATCGGATATCGACCGTTGTCAATACGAATGTTGAGGAGACGTCCGATGAGCGTGCGCGAACAGCCGGTGCTCGAGCAGCCCGACGTCGTCGCCTGCTGCGCGCCACTGAGCGCCGCGGTGCTCACCGAGACCGAGGCCGCGACGTTGGCTCACCAGTTCGCGATGCTCGCCGACCCGGTGCGGCTGCGCCTGGTGTCGCTGCTTTCGAATGCCGGCGGCGCCGTATGTGCATGCGATCTCGTCGAGCCGGTCGGCAAGAGCCAGCCCACGGTCTCCCACCACCTGACCCGACTGGTCGCCGCGGGGATCTGCGTGAGCGAGCGGCGGGGACGCAACGTCTGGTACGCGGTAGTCCCGGCGGCGCTCGAGTCGCTGCGGGGCGCACTCGCCACCAACTGACCCTGCCCGGGCGCTCCGTTCATCGACTGTTTGCTTGACCGGTAGAGGCCGGCCACGTTTGATCAGCGCGTGCTGACATCACCGGTGACTGACGAGTTGCTCCGGGCGCTGGCCGATCCCACCCGGGCGCGGATCGTGGAGCTGCTCACCGTTGAGCAGCTATGCGTCTGCCACCTGGTCGCCGAGACTGGCGCAACCAGCTCCAACCTCAGCAACCACCTGCGACTGCTCCGCTCCGTCGGAGCCGTGGAGGCCGAGCCGGCCGGCCGCTACACCTATTACCGGCTGCGCCCGGAGGTCCTCGAGGCGGTGTCGGCGCACTACGCCGCGCTGGCCTCGCGCTCCCGCCTCGCGCTGGCGGTGAAGCGGCCGTGCGACTGACCCTGCTGGCCCGCCAGGCGCTCGCCGAGTTCCTCGGCTCCGCCGGACTGGTCGCCGTCGTCATCGGCTCCGGCATCGCCGCCTCGCGGCTGTCGCCGGACGACACCGGGCTGCAGCTGCTGGAGAACGCGCTGGTCACCGGCGCCGGGCTGGTCGCGCTGATCCTCGCCTTCGGCCCGGTGTCCGGCGGCCACTTCAACCCCGTGGTCACGCTCGCCGACCGGTTCTTCGGCGGCGTGTCGACGAGGCAGGTCGCCGTCTACCTCCCCGCGCAGCTGGCCGGTGGCGCGCTCGGTGCGATCGCGGCCAACCTGATGTTCGACCTGCCCGCGGTGAACGTCTCCACCCACGAGCGCTCTTCCGGCGGTCTGTGGTTGTCGGAGGCGCTGGCCACCTTCGGGCTGGTCGTGCTGATCTTCGGGCTCGTCCGGGCCGGCCGTGGGGCGATGGCGCCGTTCGCCGTGGGCGCCTACATCACCGCGGCCTACTTCTGGAGTTCCAGCACGTCGTTCGCCAACCCGATGATCGACGTCGCGCGGACGCTGTCGGACACCTTCGCCGGGATCGCGCCGTCCTCGGTGCCGATGTTCGTGCTCACGCAACTGATCGGAGCGGCGGCTGCCGTCGGCGCGGTCCTGGTGCTCTACCCGGGGATCGCCGAGGACGCCGACGCAGCCGTGGTGCCGCACGACGGCACCGGCGCCCCTCCCACGACCGGCGCTCCTGCGCCGGGATCCACTGGTGCCGGCTTCGCCAGCACCGGCCCTCGCCCCGTGCCCGAACGGGCCCAGGAAGAAGTGCGACCATGACTGCGCACACGCCGGCCGAGCAGGCCATCGCCGACCAGCAGGTCAACCGGATCGTCGAAGACCTCGTCCACGACTACGCCGACCGCTTCCCCCGGACACAGGTGGAGGAGGTGTACCGGGACAGCTACGACAAGCTCGTCGCCACCGCCAAGGTCACGACCTTCCTGCCGGTCCTTGCCGGCCGTTTCGCCGGCGAGCGGCTCGACGCCCGGGCGCTGGCCGAGGGCAAGCACGCCCACCGGGCGCCCGCGGTGCTCTTCGTCTGCGTGCACAACGCCGGCCGCAGCCAGATGTCGGCAGCGTTGCTGCGCTCCTACGCGGGGCAGTCCATCCACGTGTACACCGCCGGTTCCGACCCGGCTGAGGCCATCCATCCCGAGGTGCGGACGGCGATGACCGAGATCGGCCTGTCGCTGGAGCAGGAGTTCCCCAAGCCGCTGACCCACGACGTGCTGTCGGCCGCCGACGTGGTGGTCACCCTCGGCTGCGGCGATGAGTGCCCCGTCGTCCCGGGCCGCCGCTACGAGGACTGGCCGGTCGCCGACCCTGCTGGCGCCACCGCGTCGCAGGTCGCCGCCATCCGCGCCGATCTCGACGCCCGGGTCCGTGAGCTCATCGTGTCCCTGCTGCCCGGCCTGGACCTGCCGGCGCCGATGTCGCCGGCGGCACAGCCCGCGGCCCGGTGAGCACGGGCACGCGGCTCGTCATCGTCGGCGGATCCGACGCGGGCATCTCCGCCGGGCTGCGCGCCCGCGAGGTGGACCCCTCGGCCGAGGTGACGCTGATCGTTGCCGACGCCTATCCGAACTTCAGCATCTGCGGCATCCCCTATTTCGTCTCGGGCGAGGTCGGCGACTGGCGCAACCTCGCCCACCGCACCCTGGCCGAGCTGGAGGCCACCGCCCTGCAGCTGCGCCTGGACACCCGGGTCACCAGCATCGACGTAGGCGGCCACCGGATCGCGATCCGGACCGCCGACGGCGCCACCGAGACGCTGGACTACGACCGGCTGGTCGTCGGCACCGGCGCCGTCCCCGTACGCCCGCCCATCGACGGGCTGTCGACCCTCGGCCCGGCCGACGGGGTACACCTGCTGCACACGATGGACGACACCTTCGCGCTGACCGGGTCGCTGGAGCGGTCCGGTGTCCGGTCGGCGCTGATCGTCGGTGCCGGCTACATCGGCCTCGAGATGGCCGAAGCACTGACCACCCGCGGCCTGACGGTGCACCAGGTGGAGATGCTGCCCGAGGTCCTGCCCACCGTCGACGTCGAACTCGGCGCGCTCGTCCGGGCCGAGCTCACCGACAGGGGCGTCCAGGTGCACTGTGGCGCCGCCGTGACCGCGGTCGCCCGCACCGACGCCCGCGACAGCGATGGCGCTCGGCTGCACGTGACCGGCACAGGACCTGCCGGCGAACCGGTCGGCTGGGACGTCGACGTGGTGCTCATCAACGTCGGCGTCCGCCCCGACGCCGCCCTCCTCGTGGCCGCCGGCGCGACCACCGGTCCCCGCGGCGCGGTGATCGTCGGCGAGGACATGGCCACCGGGCTCCCGGGCGTCTGGGCCGCCGGAGACTGCGTGGTCACCCGCCACCGCCTGGCCGGCGTCACCTACCTGCCGCTGGGCACCACCGCACACAAGCAGGGCCGGGTCGCGGGCGAGAACGCCGTCGGCGGCACCGCTCGGTACGCCGGGAGCCTCGGTACCCAGGTCGTGAAGGTCTTCGACGTCGTCGCGGCTCGCACCGGACTGCGCGAGCACGAAGCAGTCGCGGCCGGCTACCGGCCCGTCTCATCGACCACGGTCGCCAACGACCACAAGGCCTACTACCCGGGGGCTCAGTCGATCACGATTCGGGTCACCGGGGACGCCGACACCGGCCGCCTGCTGGGTGCCCAGCTCATCGGCCGCCGCGGCACCGAGACCGCCAAGCGGGTCGACATCCTCGCGACCGCGCTGTTCCACGGCATGACCGTCGCCGACCTGCTCACCCTGGACCTCTCCTACACCCCGCCGCTGGGCTCTCCGTGGGACGCCGTACAGATGGCCGCGCAGGTTTGGGTGGCGCAGCACGCGCCCGGCCGGCCGATGACGGACGCCGACAGCGCGTCGTCGGCGGCATGACCGCGAGCCCCAGGTCGAAACACCCCGGTCCACAGCCGCGGGTGCTGTTCGTCTGCGCGCACAACGCGGGCCGCTCCGCCCTGGCCGCCGCGCTGGCCCGGCATCACGCCGGCGACCGCATCGAGGTGGACTCGGCCGGCACCACACCGGATGCGGGTCCGAGCGCGTCCACCATCGCCACCCTCGCCGAACTCGGGATCGACGACTCGGCGCACCGGCCCACGGCCGTCACCGCGGCTCGAGTGGCTGCTGCCGACGTCGTCGTCGCGATGAAGCCCGGTCTGGACCTGCCCCGCGTCGCCGGCGTGCGCTACGAGACGTGGACGCTGCCCGACCCGGCCGGCTGGGACACCGACGGCATCCGGCCGCTCCGGGACGCCATCGACCAGCGCGTCCGCGCCCTGCTCACCGAGTTGCATCCTGACGTAGCCCCCGCGTGACTCCCCCCGCCCCACCCGAGAGGTCCTCCGTGTCCGACAAGCCCAGCGTCCTGTTCGTCTGCGTCCACAACGCCGGCCGCTCCCAGATGGCCGCCGGCTGGCTGCGCCACCTCGCGGACGACGCCGTCGAGGTCCGCTCCGCCGGATCCATTCCCGCCGACCAGGTCAACCCCGCCGCCGTCGAGGCCATGGCCGAGGTCGGCATCGACATCACCGACCAGACCCCGAAGGTCCTCACCACCGAGGCCGTCGAAGGTTCCGACGTCGTCATCACCATGGGCTGCGGCGACGCCTGCCCGATCTTTCCCGGCAAGCGCTACCTGGACTGGGCGCTGGAGGACCCCGCCGGCAAAGGCGTGGAGTCCGTCCGGCCCATTCGCGACGAGATCGAGACCCGCATCCGCGGCCTGCTCGCCGAGCTGCGGAGCGAGTCGGCCGCCAGCCGATGAGCGACCGGCCCAAGGTCCTGTTCGTCTGCGTCAAGAACGCCGGCAAGTCCCAGATGGCCGCTGGCCTTATGAAGCAGCTGGCCGGCGACGCCGTCGTCGTCTCATCAGCCGGCACTCAGGTCGGCGCAGCTCTCAACGAACTCTCCCTTGAGTCGCTGGCCGAGATCGGCGTCGACATCACCGGGGAGCACCCGAGCGCCATCACAGCCGACATGGTCCGGGCCGCTGACGTCGTGGTCACCCTCGGCAGCGAGGCGCACGTCGACCCCGTCGACGGCACGCGCTTCGAGAAGTGGATCACCGACGAACCCTCCGAGCGAGGCATCGACGGCATCGAGCGTATGCGCCTTGTCCGCGACGACATCGCTCGCCGCGTCGCCACGCTGGCCCAGGACGTCGCCGCTGGCTGACGGTGGTGATGGCCGTTCCTCCAGTCGTCCTCCAGTTCCGCGGGATGGAGCTCTACCTGCATCCACCAACTTGTGACTGTAGGTAGTCCGGCAACAGTCGTAAGAAGCCACCGCTCGAATGGCTCCGGTTACCGTGCCAGCGTGACTGCCGGGGACGAGATCGTGCCTCGTACTGAGCTGGCCGGGCGGTCCACCACCAGACAGCGGTGGCTCGCCTTCGCAGCCGGCGCCGCGGTCGGGTTGCTCGGCGGCCTGGTCGGACTCGGGGGCGCGGAGTTCCGGCTTCCGTTGCTGTTAGGGCTCTTCGGGTTCGTCGCGCTGCAGGCCGTCATCGTCAACAAGGCCATGAGTCTGGTCGTCGTCCTCGTCGCCTTACCCTCCCGGCTGCTGGCCGTTCCGCCCGCCGAGGTGGCTGGGCACTGGTTCGTCGCGATCAGCCTGCTGCTCGGCAGCCTGCCCGGTGCGTGGCTCGGCGCGGCCTGGGCGACGCGGATGCGAGCTGCGACGCTCTACCGGGTCCTCGGCGTGCTGCTCCTCGGCATCGCCGCGGTCTTCGCCGCCCACCACCTCGAGGCGATGCCGCAGCTGGCGCTGCCCGGTGTTCCGCAGGCCCTGCTCGGCGTGGTCGCCGGCTTCGGCATCGGCGTGGTCGCCGCAGTCATGGGTGTGGCCGGCGGCGAGCTGCTCATCCCGACCATCACCGTGCTGTACGCGGTCGACGTCAAGCTCGCGGGTAGCCTCTCCCTCCTGGTCTCGCTGCCGACGATGGTGGTGGCGTTCCTGCGCTACAGCCGGGACCAGGCCTTCGGGGTGCTTCGGCAGCACGCCGGCTTCGTCCTCACGATGGTCGCCGGCTCCGTGGCCGGCTCGATAGCCGGAGGCCTGCTGCTGGGCACCGTGTCCGAGACCGTGCTGGTGCCGCTGGTCGTCGCGCTCCTGCTCGTCTCCGCCGTCAAGGTCTGGCGGCACGCTTGACCCCTCCTTGACCGCGCTGCAGCCGAGCGGCGGGCCGAGCGGGAGTGCCTCGACCGCCCAGACGGCAGAAGTGCGTCAACGCCATCGCCCGTGTCCGAGGACTGACAGCTGGATCGGTCCGAGCACTGGGACTCCTCAGCCCTCACCGCCCCGGCGATGGTGAATCCGCAGGTCAGCCTCGTGGAGACGAGGGGAATCGAACCCCTAACCCCCGCCTTGCAAAATCGACCGAGGGGTGGTTTGGCGCAGTGGGCTGTGACTGAAATCGGCGGTTGACCAGCGCATTTACCGTTGATCCCTGTCGGGCGGTGTTGGCCGTTTCTGAGCGTTTCGCGGACCATCTGCGGACTTTGTGCGGACTGGGGCCGCCGCAGAAGTCGCCTCGAACAGTTCCCCTGATGACAGCACCCGCCCCCACACCTTCGGGAGTCTCTCCGACTGCGCCGGCCGCCGGAAGGGCGCTGCGCGTCCCTGCGGGATGGGCCTGCGGCCCACCCTTCCCCCGGCGCTGCGCAGTCGGAGGGGAGCTGGTTGTGGGGAAGCGGGGTCGGTTCCGGCCGACCGCCCGCATCCTGCCTCGCCGCGGGAGTGCCCGGCGTCACCGGCCACCCGCCGGCGGTGACGGGTCCTCGGACCAAGATTGGTACAGCTGGTGGATTCCCTCCGACTTCGGCGAGCACGGTGCGCCATCGGGCGTTCTGCGGCTCCGCGCCCATCTCGATGCACCACTGCACCGCCGACTCGAGGGTCTGTCGCGGCGTTGGCGAAGTGCCCGGCGGGGCGGACGGTGTACAGGTGGAGGTGCGGAAAGGTGGCGTGGCTCCTGCCGGCCGGGTGCCAGTGCATCGCCCACAGCTTCGCCTTGTCCGGCGTCCGGAACTCGTACAGGTAGGCCGACGTGCTGACCCGCCAACGCCCCTCCTGCATGTCGTACTTCTCGGGGTCGGTGGGGATGATCCGGTAGTGCATGGACGCCAGGAACCGGCAGCCGGCCGCGTCACCGCGCAGTACGAGGCCGTCTCCGCCGTTCAGGCTCCAGACGTGGGTCTTGTCCGTGGTCGCGCGACCGCCGGGTGAGGCGAGGATCTTGCCCGTGCCGAGGCAGGCCACCGCTCGTTCGAGAGGTACCAGGAACGCTTCCACCGCTTGGTACGGCGTCGCTCCCGGCACGGGGCGTCAGCGTACGAGGGGGAGTGCCATGAGCACGTCGAGCAGCCCCGGGTTGGCATCGGGGTCGACGTCGTCGTACTTGCCCTCGTCGAGGGCCGCGAGGAACTCTTCGCCGCTCAGGTCCAAGGCGGTGCGGGCGATTCGGTCGAAGGCGGCGGCGGCTTCCTCAGGGGTGAGTTCGCTGACCTCGACTTTCGCGCTGCTCTCTGCGATCGACATAGTCACCCCTCCGTCCTTCATCCACACGTCCATCCACAACCACCTGTCTACAGGGTGCCACCGACGGAAGCCGTGCGGCCAGCCGTGGCGCATGCGCCGTCACACGTTCGGGCGGGCCCGGCATCAAGCCGCCGCCCTATTGCCACGTCCGGCAACGTTCGTCCCTGAGGGCGGCCTCAGGGACAGTCGTCAGCTTCGGGCGCGCTGGCATCGTGGTGATGTGTATCCCAGCCCCACAAGGACGCCGCTGGCACCCTTCAGGCGGTGCTGGAGTCCTCAGCGGTTGCTGTGGTTCCGCCGAGTGATGCGACTCGTGGCGATGCCGTTGAGGTATTTCGCACAGTTCCGACAGGTGTCAGCCTCACTAACTGTGCGGGTGAAAGTAGCCGACAAATTCGTTACAAAGGACATCTTCGGCTTTGATAAGCAGTTCGAGGGTGCTGGTTACGTCAGACTGGCAGAGCGGCGTCAGCCCTGACGACGGGGAGCCCGCCGTACCCCTTTGGCGACGTGGGTCAGCGGGGGGGGGGGGTCGGCGCGCCGCTGATGCACGGGATCGCCTCTCGGCGCAGTATTGGGCATGCTCGTGCCAAGCACTGTTGTGCAAGTCCTTGCGTTAGTGGCCCTTGTCATCCCTGGACTGGTGTTTGCAGCCGTACGCCGACTGCTTGTAGGGCCGGTTCCCGAGGACAAAGAGATCGGAGTCCGACTCGCCAGGGCGATAGCCATCAGCGCTGCCCTGGACCTGCTGTATCTAATCGCTTTCGGGCCGACGCTCATTCGCAGATACGTACTAGCGCCAAGCGGGCAAGTTGAGGTAGACCCGGCGCGGTTGGCCGAAGGTATTCGCGGAGTCGCGCTCTGGGCCCTTGTGCTACTTGTGGTCGTACCAGCAGTCCTTGCGCTCTCGACGCACTTGCGGATCCGCTGGCCGCAGAATCGCAGGCGAGAACGGTCCCCCTTGTACATGGCGCCGACCTACCATCCAGCACCTAACGCATGGGACAAGGCTGCGCCCAATATGGCCGGCTGCTGGGTTCGCATCTTTACGTCAGATGGCTACCGGGTGGGAGGATGGATAAGCGATGGAGGGGAATCCTTCGTGTCGAAGTATCCCGAGCCTCGGGATATTTACATCGAGCACGAGTGGCGTCTGAGCAAGTCGGAGCCGACCGGCTCCGACTACGTCCACTCGCTCATCGACGACCACTCCCCGCTGGCCTATCCTGCCCGACGAGAAGGGCACCCAGTGCCGGCTTCCTCGCCCGAGCCGCGACCTACTCCGCCGGCCACGGCATCACCCGTATCGAGCGGGTGATGACCGACAACGCCTGGGCCTACCGGTATTCCCTCAGAAATGCTTGCGCAGCGATTGGAGCCCGACAGGAGCGCATTCGCCCGCACTGCCCGTGGCAAAGCAGCAACTGGAACGCATCAACAGCACCCTGATCGCCGAGTGGGCCGCCTACCGGCAGGCTTCAACCCGCAACGACGACCGCACCGCCGCCCTTGCGCCCTGGATCGAGCACTACAACACTCCCCGTCACCACAGCGCACGCGGGGGCCGCCCTCCGATCAGCCGCCTGGCACCAACCTGATGGCGGGGCACACCTAGGAGGTCAGTGCGTAGGTGTGGGGAACCGGCTCATATCGGTGCCGATCTCGGCCAGGATCACCTGCGCCGCGACCGGCCCGATACCGGGGATCGCCTCTAGGATGGCCGAGCAGTGCGGCGAGACCGAGGGTCCGCGGCGTTCCGCTGTCGTGAGCGAGGGCCGACATGAGAATTCCCGGGCGTTTACGCGTCACGATCGCGAGGAAGGCAGCGGCATGCGTGCTGGGCTCGGTAGCGCTGGTGACATCGAGCAGTGTGCCAGCGCAGGCCTCGTCGGCTCAGCCTCGAGTGGTGTCCGACAACCCGGCTGACAACACCCCGCACATCGTCCTCGACGAACCGTCGTTGAGCGTGTATGCCTTCGCGCAGGTCGGTAGCACCATCTATGCCGGTGGCCGGTTCACGCAGGTGCAGGACCCAGCCAGGACGACGACGTACTCCAGGCAGAACTTCGTGGCCTTCGACAGCGAGACGGGGGCCGTCTCAGCCTTCGACCTGTCGTTCGACGGGATGGTCACGGCGATCGAGGCAACCGCCGATGCGCTCTACATCGGGGGTGCCTTCTCGATGGTCAACGGAATCACCCGCCGGGGGATCGTCAAGTACGACCTGGCCAACAACCGGATCGACCCCACCTTCGCTCCGACGGGCATGCGAACGGTGTCCGAGATCAAGCTCGCCAACGGTGCTGTCATCGCGGCGGGGAACTTCTCGAAGCATGTGATGGCGCTGGACCCGACGACCGGCGCAGACACCGGATCCATCACCATCACGGTCGCCGGGGTGGTCGACCCGGCCGACGAGACCAGGGTCAAGTCCATGGCGGTCTCGCCGGACGGCACCAGGTTGGTGGCCACGGGCAACTTCGCCACGGTCAATGGCGAGGTCCGCGAACGGGCCTTCATGCTGAACCTCGGTCCGACCGCAACGCTGAGCACCTGGCACGCTCCCCGCTTCGACGTGGACTGCTCGGACTCCACCAAGCAGATCAGTGCCCGAGGCGTGGACTTCTCTCCGGACGGGAACTACTTCGTGGTCGTCGCCACCGGGGGGCCGACCGGCACCAACGGGCTGTGCGATGCGGCGGCCCGGTTCGAGACCGCGAACGTCAGCAGCACGGTCGAGCCCACCTGGATCAACTGGACCGGTGGTGACAGCCTCTACAGCGTCGCAGCCACCGGGGCGGCGGTGTACGTCGGCGGACATCAACGCTGGTTGGACAACCCCGACGGCAACGACTCGGCCGGTCCCGGTGCGGTCGAGCGTCCCGGCATCGGCGCCCTCGACCCGGTCACCGGGAAGGCTCTCGCCTGGAATCCGACCAAGTCCCGCGACAAGGGCACGATTGTCCTCTTCGCCACCTCACGCGGACTCTGGGTCGGCAGCGACGGCCCCCTGTTCGGGGGCGAAGATCACGCCGGAATTGGCTTCGCTCCACTGGACGCTCCGTAACCGACAGGTCGGTCACCTCGGCTTCTCGGCAGGGGAGCCGTCGAGGTCGGCACCCGCTAGGCGAGCGACCGTCCGCCCGTTCACCGGGTTGGCTCTCGATGCGAGCCTGCACGGTGGCGATGTCGGCGGTGATCACATCCACCCGATGCAGCATCTGCGTCAGCAGAAGGGCGTGACGCTCGCCGAACCGGCCGGTCAGCGCCTCGGTCAGCCGGCCGGTCTTGGAGCACAGGCGACCGCGGGCCAACTCGGCGAGCATGGGATGCCCCTAGTGCCGGGTCAGGCAACTTTCGCCCGCTTGATGGTTGAGGCCCGCTTGATGACCTTGCGCAGCTTGGGGTCGGTGGCGTGTCCGTTCCGCCAGGCGA
>NZ_JABGCH010000003.1 GCF_019799945.1 Modestobacter marinus | reverse complement strand
TGCGGGGAAGACAGGATCAGACGAGCGCAACGGTTCACCCGTTGCAGACCTCAGCCAGGGACATCGGCCGGTGTGTCACCAACCAGGGCGAAAGTTCGCAGCCGCGGCACTAGATCTCGGCGTTCGGCGCGACGGCGGGCTTCGGGAAGCGCCAGCGGCGGACCATCGTCGACCGGCTGATGCCGTACCAGACCAGCGACCGGGCCTTCTCCTCGTGCTCCGGGAAGCGCTCGGTGACGACCTTCTTGATCCGCCGGCCGAGCAGGAACGAGTCGGTGATGATCGCGAGGAAGAACACCAGCCAGACCATGGTGGCGTAGTTCTTGAACGCCGGGCTCGGCACGACCAGGCTCACCATGATCAGCGCCGCCACGAACAGGAAGACGCTGCCGACGTTGCGCCGGGTGTCGACGACGTCGCGCACCAGCCGCCGCACCGGTCCGCGGTCCCGGGCCGGCAGCGCGCTGTCGTCGCCGCGGGCCAGGGCGACCCGCTGGTTGCCCCGGGTGCTCGCCTGCTGCTCCCGCATCCGCCGGTAGGCCTCCTTGCGGGTGGTCGGCGGCGGGGGGACCGGCCCGCTGCGCCGGGGCTGTGCCTCGTTGCGCTTGGGCGTGGGGCGGCCCTTGCCGGCCGCGACCGCCTGCTGCGCGGCGGTGTCGCCGGCCGTGGCCGGCGTGGTCTCGGCGGCGGGACGGCGGCCGGGGAGGCGGAACTTCACGGCTGCGGAGTCTACGTGGCCGCCGCCCGCTCCCCGATCCCGCGGACCCTTCCGTCCTCCCCAGGTGGTGGGAAGCGGTCCCCCTGGCTGCGCCTCCGCCGTACAGTGGGAAGCAGCTCCGCTCCGGCGGTGTTGGACATCGCGACAGACCGCCGGACCGACGCGGCCCCGCGACGCCCGAGCTGGACACCTCGAGTGTGGGAGGACCACAGACATGACCGTGCAGGACACGCAGGCCCCCGGCGCCACCAACGTCGTGCTCAGCGAGCAGGCTGCCGCCAAGGTGAAGGCGCTGCTCGACCAGGAGGGCCGGGACGACCTGCGCCTGCGGATCGCGGTGCAGCCGGGCGGCTGCTCGGGTCTGCGGTACCAGCTGTTCTTCGACGAGCGCTTCCTCGACGGCGACCAGACCTACGAGTACGGCGGCGTGGAGGTCATCGTCGACCGGATGAGCGGCCCGTACCTTGGTGGCGCCGTGATCGACTTCGTCGACACCATCGAGAAGCAGGGCTTCACCATCGACAACCCCAACGCCGGCGGCTCCTGCGCCTGCGGCGACTCCTTCCACTGACGAAGGACCCTCCTGCCCCCCACCGCTCGCGAGCTCGCGGCGGGGCCCTGCAGGAGGGCCGGTGATGCGGCCCGGTTCCCCCTCGGGGAGCCGGGCCTCGTCAGTTCTGCGGCTCGGTGGGGATCGGGATGCCGCTCCCGCCGGTCCCCGGTGTCAGCGTCCCGGGCAGCCCGGAGGTCGGCGGCGCGACCGTGCCGGACGGCGTGATCGGCGGGGGAGTGGAGACCTCCGTCGGGGTGGCGGGCGCCGGCTCGCCGTCCCCGCCGGAACACCCACCGAGGACGGCGACGGACAGCAGCCCGGCCGTCAGCGCACCCGCCGCCCGCCGGCCGGTCACAGCCGGACCGGGTAGACGGGCTCGGGGATCTCCGGGGTGATCCGCTGCTCGACGAAGATGCCGTGCCACACCATGAAGACCAGCACCTCCCAGACCTGCCGGGCGATCCGCTTGCTCGGGGTGTCCTCCTGGCGCAGCCGCTCGAGCAGGCCCAGCACGTGCTCCCGGTCCAGCCACTCGTCGGTCTGGCTCGCGGTGACGATGTCCCGCGCCCAGTCGTGCAGCGGCCCGGCGAGGAAGTCCGCGGTCGGCACCGGGAAGCCGAGCTTGCGGCGGTTCATGATCCGCTGCGGGACGATCTGCCGCATCGCCTGCCGCAGCGCGAACTTGGTCGCGTCCCCACGCGCGGGCACCCGCATCTCCAGCGGCAGCGTGCTGGCCAGCGCGAAGACCTCCGGGTCCAGGAACGGCACCCGCAGCTCGAGGGAGTTCGCCATGGTGATCTTGTCGGCCTTGACCAGGATGTCGCCGCGCAACCAGGTGAACAGGTCGACGTACTGCATCGCGGTCACGTCGTCGTAGCCGGCCTCGCGGGTGCGCCGGTAGAGGTCCTCGGTGACCTGCACGTGGGACAGGTCGGGGTCGTGGCCGGGCAGCAGCTGGGCCAGCTCGTCGTCCCGCATGTTCCGCGCGTTGCCGTAGTAGCGCTGCTCGAGCGGGATGGAGGCGCGGCGCAGCAGGTCCTGACCCCGCACACCCTCGGGGACGAGCCGGGACAGCGCGCCGAGCGCCCGGCGCCCGGCCGGGGGCAGCGTCGACGCCCAGGCCAGGCTGAGCGGCTCCCGGTAGATCGTGTAGCCGCCGAACAGCTCGTCGGCGCCCTCGCCGGAGAGCACAACCTTGACGTGCTTGCGCGCCTCGCGGGCCACGAAGTACAGCGGCACCAGCGCCGGGTCGGCGACCGGGTCGTCGAGGTACCAGACGACCGTCGGGATCACCTCGGCGAACTCCTCGGCGGTGATCTCGACCGGGACGTGCCGGACGCCCAGGATGGCGGCCGACTCCGCGGCGATCTCCACTTCCGAGGTGGCCTCCCGCTGGAAGCCCACGGTGAAGGTCACCAGGTCACGGTTGTACTTGTGCGCCAGCGCCGCGATCGCCGTGGAGTCGATGCCGCTGGACAGGAACGAGCCGACAGTCACGTCCGCGCGCATGTGCTTGGCGACGGAGTCGTCGAGGACCGCGGCGATCCGGTCGTACAGCTCCTGCTCCGTGCCCGGTGCCACCGGGACCGGGCGGAACGACGGGTGGAACCACCGCTCGGTGTGCAGCTCCCCGTCGACGACGGTGAAGCTGGTGCCGCTCTCGATCCGCCGGATCCCGCGGTGCAGCGTCGCCGGCTCCGGCACGTACTGCAGGGTCAGGTAGTGCTGCAGCGACGCCGAGTCCACGCCGCCTGCCGCCGCGCTGCCCCCGAGCAGCTCGAGCAGCGCCTTCTTCTCCGAGCTGAACACCAGCCCGCCGTCCGCCAGGCGCGCGGCGAACAGCGGCTTGATGCCGAAGCCGTCCCGGGCGCCGAACGCCGTCCCGGTCTCGGTGTCCCAGATGACGAAGGCGAACATGCCACGCAGCCGGGGGACGATCGCCTCGCCCCAGAGGTGGTAGCCGGCGACGATCGCCTCGGTGTCGCCCTCGGTCGCGAACTCGGCCCCGGCGGCCCGCAGCTCCTCGCGCAGCTCCAGGTAGTTGTAGATCTCGCCGTTAAAGACGATCCGGTACCGGCCCTCGGCGTACGGCATCGGCTGCGGGCTGCCCTCGATGTCGATGAAGGCCAGCCGGTTGAAGCCGAGGACCGCGCGGCGGTCCGCCCAGATCTCCCGGTCGTCCGGGCCGCGGTGACGCAGGCAGCGCAGCGCGTGCTGCACGCCCGCGATGGTCTGCTCACCGACCCGGTCGGCGTCGGTGGACAGGTAGGCGAGCAGGCCGCACATGCGGGGTGGTCTCCAGGAGCTGGGGAACGGGGAGGGACGGGCTACAGGGGCTGACCGGCGCGGACGCGGGAGGTCACCCGGCGCTCGGCCCAGAAGGACAGGAAGGGGACGACGCCGGCCAGCAGCACCAGGACCGTGCCCTTCGCCGTCCAGCGTGCCTTCAGCGCCAGGTCGAAGGCGGCCACCAGGTAGACCATGTAGAGGAACCCGTGGACCGGCGAGACCACCTTGGAGACCTCCGGGATCCCGGAGGCGTAGCGCAACGGCACGGCGACCAGGACCAGGACCAGCAGCATGACGCCGACGACGTAGGACATCACCCGGTAGCGGGTCAGCGTGCCGGCGACCCGGGGCGGCACGGTGGCCGTGGACGGCTCAGCGACCACGGTTGGCCTGCTGTCCCAGTGCCTTGGCGTTCAGCTCCGCCAGGTAGGCGTTGTACGCGGCGAGCTCGGGGTCGCCGGTGGTGTCGATCCGCGGACGCTGGTAGAGCACGACCGACGTCCCCGGCTCGTCGTCGGCGGGGTCGCGGCGCAGCTCGTCACGGCACATGCGCAGGTAGAAACCCGCACCCATGAGGCCGTACAGCGGCCACTGCAGCGCGTAGCTCCAGTTCACCGGGCCGCCGCCGGCCTCGGCCTTGGTCAGCTGCCAGTGGCCGAGGAAGAACGTCATCACGAACAGCGCCAGGACCAGCAGGTGCATCAGCACCCACCGCCAGGTCAGCAGGCGTTGGTACACGCCTGCGACTCTAACCGCCGCCGGACCCGGGAAGGCGCCGCCGGAGGTGATGCCGGTGACCCAGCGCGGCGGCGTCCCGCCCCTGCGGAACCGGACAGCTGCCGCCGAAGCCGCAGGTGGGGGCCGTCGTCGGGCAGTCGTGCAAACCGACCCGCCGGGCCGTCGCGCCCACCCCCGGACCGGGAGGCGGGGTCGGATAGTCTCCGGGAGACTGTGGTGGGGATGACGGCGCCTGTCGAGGAGCCGTGGGACCCGCCGGTGAGACCGCCTGGCGCCGCCGGGCGGAGGAAGAGGAGGCAGCGGGCAGTGGCTCGACGCAGCAAGCAGGCGAAGGTCGCCGGGCTCGGTCTCCTGGGGGCGCTGACGCTCAGCGGGTGCTCCTTCGAAGACGTCGCGGGCAGTTGGCTCAGCTGGGGCTGGCCCGAGGGCATCACCGACGAGGCGCACGCGATGCACGAGCTGTGGATCGGCTCGACGATCGCGGCCCTGGTCATCGGCATCGCCGTGTGGGCGCTCATGGCCTACGCCGCGATCCGGTACCGGAAGCGGGGTGACGAGCTGCCTCGGCAGACGGCGTACAACCTGCCGCTCGAGGTCGTCTACACGATCATCCCGTTCATCATCATCGCGGTGCTCTTCTTCTTCACCGTGAACACCCAGAACCGGGTGATGGAGCGCAGCGAGCAGCCCGACGTCACCGTCTCGGTCAACGCGTTCAAGTGGAACTGGCAGTTCGTCTACCCGGACACCAGTGACGCCGCCGGTGGCGAGCCGGTCTCCACCGTCGGCACCTCCGACGAGATCCCGATCCTGGTGCTGCCGACCAACGAGACGGTCCGCTTCGAGCTGGCCTCCGCCGACGTCATCCACTCCTTCTGGGTGCCGGACTTCCTCTTCAAGCTCGACGTCATCCCGGGCAACGAGAACGGCCGCGACAACGTCTTCGAGGTGACCGTCCGCGAGGAGGGCTCGTACGTCGGCCGCTGCGCCGAGCTGTGCGGCACCTACCACGCGTACATGAACTTCGAGGTGCGGTCGGTGCCCTCCGACGACTACGACGCCTACATCGCCGCCCGCGAGTCGGGCCTGTCGACCTACGAGGCGCTGGAGAGTATCGGCCAGCCCGGCGAGGCCACCACGACCGTGCCCCTGCCCCTGGGTGGCCAGCAAGCCGCCTCGGCGCAGGACTGACCCGACCCACGCGGCACCAGGAGGAGCGACCGTGAAGGTCGAAGCAGCAATCTTCAACTTGATCACGGTGTTCTGCATCGTCTCGGCCATCGTGTACGGCGTGTGGGCCCGTGAGCCCGTCGGCACCACGGCGCTGGTCCTGTCCGGCGGGCTCTGCGCGCTCATCGGCGGGTTCTTCTGGTTCGTCAGCCGGCGCATCGACGCCCGCCCGGAGGACCGCAAGGACGCCGAGATCGCCGACGGCGCGGGCGAGCTGGGCTTCTTCAGCCCGGCGAGCTACTGGCCCTTCGGGCTGGCCCTCTCGGCCGCGACGATGGGACTGGCGCTGGCGTTCTGGTACCCCTGGCTGATCCTGATCGCCGGTGTCGCCCTGCTGCTGACCATCGGCGGCCTGCTGTTCGAGTACTACGTCGGGCAGAACGCGCACAGCTGACCGGCAACGTCTGACCACGGGCCCCCTCCCGAGTCGGGAGGGGGCCCGTCGTCGTCTCTGGGCCGGTGCGGCCGGTGGCCCCACTCACAGCTCGGCCGTGTACGCGTCGGTGACGGTGAGGACCAGGCAGAGGACGATCGCGGCGGTGCCGCCGACCATGACCGGCCGGGCGTACCCGAGCATCGCGTCCTCACGCTCCTCCCGGCTGGGGCAGGACCGGTGGCTGTCCACGTGGGCCTGCACGCCGTGGAGCGTCAGGCGGAAGGCCAGCCCGGACGGCAGGAAGACGCCGGCGGCGGCACCGCGCGAGGGCGGGGAGGACCTGGGCCGGCCGACCCTCAGATGGAGCACGCGTGAGGCTCCGTGCCCTGCCGGCGCGCTCCACGTCGTCCTGAGGGAGATCGGCGCCACCGGGGGACGGCCGGCCGCAACGAGAAGGGCCCCGGTGGGAGATCCGACCGGGGCCCTTCTCGTGAACTGCGCGCGAATGTCAGTCGCGCGGCTCCCGCGGACGACCCCCCGCGGACGGGCGACCACCCTCGGCGGGGCGGCCGGAACGGGTCAGCTCGCGGCTGGCCTCCTCGGCCTCCAGCCCGCGCGCCTCCTGCTCGGCCTGGCGCTGGACCTCGGCCGGGTCCTCGATCGGGCGGAAGAAGCCCTTGATCGCGCGGCGGGCGCCGCCGACGTGGTTCATCCGCTTGGGCACCGAGGCGCCGCCGTAGGACAGGACCCCGTGACCGTGGTCGTCGACCGGGCCGAGCGGCTGGTGCACCTCGATGAACTCACCGTTGGGCAGCCGCCGGATGACCCCGGTCTCGATGCCGTGCTCGAGCACCTCACGATCGTGCCGCTGCAGGCCCAGGCAGATCCGGTACGTCATCCAGTAGGCGATCGGCGGCAGGAGGATGAAGCCGATGCGGCCGAACCAGGTCATCGCGTTGAGACTGATGTCGAACTTCTCGGCGATGACGTCGTTGCCACCGGAGATCCACAGCACGATGTACGCGGTCAGCGCCATGGCGCCGAGCGCGGTGCGCACGGGGACGTCGCGCGGACGCTGCAGCAGGTGGTGGCTGGCGGTGTCACCGGTCAGCTTGCGCTCGATGATCGGGTACAGCGCCATCACGGTGAACATCACGCCCGGGATGCCGAGGGCGCCCCAGAGCACCGGCGGGATGTGGTAGCCCCAGAGCTCGATCTCCCACGGCGGCATGATGCGGGAGCCACCGTCGACGAAGCCGATGTACCAGTCCGGTTGCGAGCCGGAGGAGACCTGGGCCGGGTTGTACGGGCCGATGAGCCAGATCGGGTTGATCTGCACCAGACCGCCCAGGGCGGCACAGACTCCGAAGACGATGAAGAACAGCGCCGTGGCCTTGCCCGCGAACGTCGGGAAGAGCCGGTTGCCGACCACGTTGTGCTCGGTCCGCCCCGCGCCGGGGAACTGGGTGTGCTTCTGCTTGATCAGCACGGTCAGGTGCAGCGCGATCAGC
This sequence comes from Modestobacter marinus, assembly GCF_019799945.1. Taxonomy (GTDB): domain Bacteria; phylum Actinomycetota; class Actinomycetes; order Mycobacteriales; family Geodermatophilaceae; genus Modestobacter; species Modestobacter marinus_B. The sequence goes on along the minus strand of NZ_JABGCH010000003.1, from coordinate 316,929 downwards.
GCCAGGATGATCGCGGGGATGACCAGCACGTGCAGGATGTACAGCCGGCCGATGATCAGCTCACCCGGGAAGTCGCCGCCGAAGACGGTGAAGTACACCCAGGTGCCGATCACCGGGATCGACAGGAACACCGCGGAGAAGATCCGCAGCCCGGTCCCGGACAGCAGGTCGTCGGGGAGGGTGTAGCCGGCGAAGCCCTCCAGCATGGCCAGGACCAGCAGCGCGACGCCGATGAACCAGTTGGTCTCCCGCGGCCGGCGGAAGGCACCGGTGAAGAAGATGCGCAGCAGGTGGACGCAGATGGCCGCCACGAACAGCAGCGCGGCCCAGTGGTGCACCTGCCGGATGAACAGACCACCGCGGACGTCGAAGGAGAGGGCGAGCGTCGAGTCGTACGCCGCGGACACGTCCACGCCGCGCAGCGGCGCGTAGCTGCCCTCGTACACGACCTCTCTCATCGACGCATCGAAGAAGAAGGTCAGGTACGTCCCGGACAGCAGCAGGATGACGAATGCGTAGAGCGCGATCTCCCCGAGCAGGAACGACCAGTGGTCGGGGAAGACCTTGTTCATCGTGCGCCGGAGCCACCCGGCGATGGGGATCCGGTCGTCGACTTCGAGGGCCGCCTTCCCGGCGAGCGTCTTCGGCTGCTCGGGCGCGGGAACGGTGTTGGTGGCCATCAGTTGAGCCTTCCCATGTTCCAGAACGACGGGCCGACGGGCTCCCGGAAGTCGCTGCGAGCGACGAAGTAGCCCTCCTCGTCGACCCTGATGGGCAGCTGCGGCAGCGAGCGGGTCGCCGGCCCGAAGACCGGCTTGGCGCCCTGCGTCACGTCGAACTGCGACTGGTGGCACGGGCAGAGGATCCGGCTGGTCTCCTGCTCGTAGAGCGACACCGGGCAGCCGGCGTGCGTGCAGATCTTGGAGTAGGCGAGGTAGTCGCCGTAGCCGAAGTCCTCCTGGCCGGCCGGGGTCACCAGGGTCTCCATCTGATCGGGCCGCAACCGGATCAGCATGACGGCGGCGTCGGAGTGGTGGACCGAGTTGCCCCCCGGAATGGCCGGGAAGACCGTCTCCAGCGAGCCGGGCACCTGATCGCCCGGGCGCACCGGGGTGCCGTCGTCACGCAGCAGCCGGAGCCCGTCGGCCCACGGGGTCGTGCCGAGCGGGTTGCCCTTGTTGGGGTTCTTGATCAGGCCGCCCAGCGGCGCGATCAGCATGACCCCCAAGGCAGCGCCCATGAAGGCCAGTGTCCCCCCGAGGAGCTTGCGGCGGGGGAGCCCCGAGTTGTGCCACGCACCGACCAGCGTCGCGCCGGTGGTGACCCGGTCGAAGTGCGAGCCGTCGTGCTTGTCCTGCACCGCCGTCTCGTGGGGCAGCAGCTTCTTGACGTACAGCACCAGGCCGATGCCGATGGCGGTCAGCGACAGGCCCATCGTGACACCGAGCAGCGGCGTGAAGAGCGCGCTCCAGTTCCTGTCCCCCGGCTCCCAGGCCCAGTCGGGGAGGAACCAGTTCGAGCCGGCGTAGACGACGAGGAACGCGACGGCGGACAGGCCGGCGATGGCGAACCACAGCGTGACCTGGCGGGCCGCCTTCCGCTCCAGCGGCGAGCCGGGCTCCGGCACCGGGTCCACGTGCAGGACCTCGACGGCGTCGTACCGGGCACCGAGCCGGTCGAGCTCGGTGCGGTCCATCGCGGCGAGCTGCTGGGGGGTGTAGTCGTCGTCCGGTCCGCCGTGCAGCGGGCCGGGGACGTCGGCGCCGCCGGTCGAGCCGGGGCGGTGGTCGGTCGTGGTCACGCCTTCGTCCCCATCCAGAAGATCCCGAACAGCAGGCTTCCCATGCCGACGGTCCACATGACCAGGCCCTCGGCGACCGGGCCCACCCGTCCGATGCCGGCGCCGCCGGGGTCGGCCTGTTCCTTGATGGTCTGCACGTAGTTGATGATCGCCCGCTTGTCCTCGGGCGTCAGCTGGTTGTCACCGAAGACCGGCATGTTCTCCGGACCGGAGAGCATCGCGGTGTAGATGACGAGGTCGCTGGCCTCCTGCAGCGACGGGGCGCGCTTGCCGGAGGAGAGCGCACCGCCTTCTCCGGTGAAGTTGTGGCACTGGGCGCAGTTGAGCCGGAAGAGCTCGCCACCCGCGGCCAGGTCGCCGTCGCGCAGATCACCCGAGGGAATGGCCGGGCCGCCGCCGTTGGCCTGGATGTAGGCCATCAGCTGCTCGATCTCCTCCTCGCTGAACAGCGGGGCGCGCTCCGGCGCCTGGGCCTCCTGGCGCACCAGCGGCATGCGGCCGGTGTGCACCTGGAAGTAGACGGCGGCCTCGCCGACGCCGATGAGGGACGGACCGCGGTCCTCCACGCCCTCCAGGTTCGCGCCGTGGCAGGTGATGCAGCTGCGTGTGTACAGCTCCTGCCCGGCCTCGACGGCGTTGGACGCGGTGCCCGTGGAGTCGTCGGCGGCGCTGGCGCCGGGGGCGACCACGGAGTAGCCGACCCCGGTGAGCACCAGAGCGGCCATCAGGCCGGCGACGTTGGCCAGGCGACGACGCTGCTTGGAACGGCGGCGGTCGCGCGCCGCGGCGGCAGGGCTGCCGGCGACCGGCCGGCGGCCGAACCGGGCGCGCAGGCCGCGGTGGTCGTCGACGGAGGCCTCGGAGGAGGGGTTCGTGGTGGACACCGGTTCCCTAGCGGATCAGGTAGATCGTGGCGAAGAGCCCGACCCACACGACGTCGACGAAGTGCCAGTAGTAGGAGACCACGATGGCCGAGGTCGCCTGGGCTGGCGTGAAACGGCCCATGGTGGACCGGATGAGCACGAAGATGAAGGCGATCAGGCCGCCGATCACGTGCAGCGCGTGGAAGCCGGTCGTCAGGTAGAAGACCGCGCCGTACGTCGACGAGGCGATCGTCGTGCCGTGGTCCACGACCAGCACGCGGTACTCGTTCGCCTGCCCGAGGACGAACACCGTGCCCATCAGGAAGGTGATCGCGAACCAGCGGCGCAGGCCGTACACGTTCCCGATCTCCGCGGCGAAGACGCCGAGCTGGCAGGTGACCGAGGAGAGCACCAGGATCACCGTGAACACCGTCGCGTACGGCAGGTTCAGCTCGGTGGGCTCCGGGGGCCAGCCCTCGGTCGCCCGGGCTCGCGCGGTGAAGTACATGGCGAACAGGCCGGCGAAGAACATCAGCTCGCTGGCGAGCCAGACGATCGTGCCGACGCTGACCATGTTCGGTCGGGTCAGGGAGTGCACCCGCGAGGTGTCGAAGGTGCTGCTCGCCACGGGGGCCGTTGTCACCGGCTCATCATGGCATCGGGACGGCCTGCTCACGACGTGGGGTTGAACGGGCGTGGCGCGCCTGCCACGAGGCGTGCGCCGCATCGGCATGGGCGATCGGGGCAGACACTAGGCTCCGGGCTGTGAGTGACGTCGCCGTGCCGGCCACCGTGCTGGTCTTCAGCCCGCGGGCCGAGGTCCGCGCCGCCGTCCGCACCGCCCTGGGGAACTTCCCGGCCGCCGACGTGGGACCGCTCGGGTACGTGGAGTGCGCCACCGGCGAGGAGGTCGTCGCCGCCGTCGACGCGGGGGGCGTCGACCTGTGCGTGCTGGACGGCGAGGCACAGCCCACGGGTGGCATGGGGCTGAGCCGGCAGCTGCACGCCGAGGTGGCCGACTGCCCGGCGCTGGTCGTGCTGATCGCCCGGCAGGCCGACCGCTGGCTGGCGCACTGGTCGCTGGCCGACGCCACGCTGGCGTACCCGGTCGACCCGCTGACCGCCACCGACGTCGTCGCCGGGTTGCTGCGCGACCGCGCCACGCGGCGCCCCGCCGCCCGCCACTGACCCATGCCGGACACGAGCCCGACCTGGTCGGGGCTGCTCAACCGGCTGACCCGGGGCGAGGACCTCGCCGCGGAGGACACCCGCTGGGCCATGCGCCAGGTCATGACCGGCGAGGCCACCCCCGTCCAGGTGGCCGGTTTCGTGGTCGCGCTGAAGGCCAAGGGGGAGTCGCCGCAGGAGGTGGCCGGTCTCGCCGCGACGATGCTGGAGGTGGCCACCCCGGTGTCCCTGCCGGTGGACTGCGTGGACGTCGTCGGGACCGGGGGCGACGGCGCCCAGACGGTCAACATCTCCACGATGGCCGCGATCGTGACCGCCGCCGCCGGGGTGCCGGTGGCCAAGCACGGCAACCGGGCGGCCTCCTCCAAGTCGGGCACCGCCGACGTCCTGGAGGCGCTCGGCGTGGTGATCGACCTGCCGGCAGCGGGGGTGGCGCACTGCGTGCGAGAGGCCGGCATCGGGTTCTTCTTCGCGCCGGTGTTCCACCCCGGCATGCGGCACGCGGCGGTGCCCCGCCGGGAGCTCGGCATCGGCACGGTCTTCAACTTCCTCGGTCCGCTGACCAACCCCGCCCGTCCGGTGGCCGGGGCGATCGGCTGCGCGGACACGCGGATGGCGCCGGTGCTCGCCCAGGTGCTGGCCGACCGCGGCTCGCGGGCGCTGGTCTTCCGCGGGGACGACGGCCTCGACGAGCTCACCACCACGACCACCTCCGCGGTCTGGGTGGTGCGCGACGGTGAGGTCGTGGCCGAGCGCCTGGACCCGACGCTGCTGGGGGTGCCCCGGTCCGCGCCGGAGTCCCTGCGGGGCGGGGAGCCGGCGGTCAACGCCGAGGTGGTGCGCCGGCTGGTGGCCGGTGACCCCGGGCCGGTGCGCGACGCGGTGCTGCTCAACGCCGCGGGCGCGCTGGCGGCGTTCGACGAGCGCGGCGCCCGGCTGCACGACGCGTTGGCCGCGGGCCTGGAGCGTGCCGCCGCGGCGATCGACGACGGCCGGGCAGCGGCCAAGCTGGAGGACTGGGTGCGGGTCAGCCACCAGGCGCGCGAGGCGACTGGGAGCTGAGGCTCGACCCCCGCCCCGTCCAGGGCACCGCCCCGAGCGCGCGAGGGGTGGGTCAGGCCCCGGCCAGGGCATCGCCCTGAGCGTGCGAAGGGTGGGGAGGACGGGGTCCCTCCACCTTCGTCACTCCGCTTGCTCGAGGCCCAGGGAGAAGGCCGACTCGAGGTCGTGCCGGGAGTAGGCCCGGAAGGCGATGTGCGTCTCGGTCTCCAGGACGCCGGGCACCTTGTTGATCTGCCCGGCGATGACGTCGGCCACCTGATCGAACTCCCGGACCCGCACGATCGCGATCAGGTCGACCTCCCCGGCGGTCGAGTAGACCTCGCTGACCCCCTCGAGGTCGGCGACGGCCGCGGCGACCTCGGGGATCGCGTCGGTGGCGGCATCGATCATCACGATGGCGGTGATCACGCCGGGGATGCTAGCGGGGTGCCGCCTGTGACGCGCCGCCCCGAGGGACGGACCGGCCGGCCGGGCGCGGCTCCCGGGCCCGGGGAGGGCACGCGGTCGGGCTGGCTGTGCGTCCGCAGGGACCGGGTGTCGCCGAACGGGTCGCGCTCGGCGCGGCCGGCGTCGACGAGGGACAGGAACTCGCTGTAGTCCCCGGTGCCGGGGGCGCGGCAGGCCAGTGTGCCGGTGAGCTCGACCAGCCGGGTGCCCGGCTTCTCCATCCAGCGGAGCACGAGCTCGGTCTCGTCGACCGAGGCGGCCAGCTCGTCGTCGGGTCCGACCGGGGTCTCCGCGGTCGACAGCAGGTCGGCGAGCGTGCCGCGCACCGATCGCCCCCGCTCCGCGACGCCGGCGGCCACCAGCCGCCCCCGCCGCACCACGGACAGTTGCCAGCCACCCGCGCCGTCGGAGCGGGCGAGCACCAGCTCGGGCACCCGGGCGAGGGACTCCAGTCGCTGGCGGCGGCGGACCGCGCGGACCAGGACGGCGACGCGGTCGCGCAGCACGGCGGCGTCCTCGTACCTGCCCTCGGCGGCGAGCTGCTCGACCCGGACGAGGAGCGGGGCCACCAGCGCGCGGGGGTCGGCGTCGACGGCGGCGGCGAAGACCGCGGCGATCGCGGCGTACTCCTCCCGGGACTGGGCTCCGGTGCACGGGGCACCGCAGCGGCCCATGCCGGCCAGCGCGCAGGCGCTGCCCCGCCCGGCCCGGGACAGCCGGGCGGTGCACTGCCGCAGCGGCAGCGACTCGTGCACCGCGGCGACGGCGGCGTCGGCCGCGCGCCGGTCGGCGAACGGACCCAGGAACACCCCGGTGCCCGGCCGGACCCGGCGTACCACCGACAGCCGCGGGAACGGCTCCTCGGTCAGGCGTATCCACAGCGCCCGCTCGGGAAAGCGGGACCGGCGGTTGTACCGCGGTTTGTGCTCGGCGATGAGCCGCAGCTCGCGGACGGCGGCCTCCAGGTCGTGGGCGCACGGCAGCGCCTCCACCCGCTCGGCCAGCCGGATCATCTCCGTCATCCGGCTGCGCTGCTCACCGGCGGAGAAGTAGGAGCGCACCCGGCTGCGCAGGTCGGTGGAGGTGCCCACGTACAGGGGCTCGTCCCGCGGGCCGCGGAAGAGGTAGACCCCGGGGCCCGAGGGGACGTGCTCGGCCAGGTGGCGCTTGCGCCGCCGCTCCGGGTCGACCTGCCGGGTGAGCCCGGTGAGCTCCTCCAGCGACGTGATGCCCAGCGGGCCCACCCGTTCGAGCAGGCCGTGCAGGACGTCGACCGTGGCCCGGGCGTCGGCGAGGGCCCGGTGGCAGGGCTCCGTGGAGGTGGAGAAGTACGGCGCCAGGGTGGCCAGCTTGCAGTTGGGCACCTCGTCGCGGGTGAGCAGCCGCCGGGCGAGGACGGCGGTGTCGACCGAGGCGAACGCCGGCCACGGCATGCCGATCTGCTCGCAGGCCGCCCGCAGGAACCCGAGGTCGAACGGTGCGTTGTGGGCCACCAGCACGGCGCCGCGGGCGAACTCCAGGAAGGCCGGCAGCACCGCGTCGATGCGCGGCGCGGTGGCCACCATCATCGAGGTGATCCCGGTGAGGACGCTGATGTAGGGCGGGATCTCGCAGCCGGGGTCGACCAGGGTCTGGAACTCACCCAGCACCTCCCCGCCGCGCACCTTGACCGCGCCGACCTCGGTGATCGCGCAGTCCTTCGGTGAACCGCCGGTGGTCTCCAGGTCGACGACGACGAACGTGACGCCCGCCAGGGGCGTGCCGAGGTCGTCGATGGTCGCCTGCTGGTACCGGCTGCCCGGCGGTGCGACCGGCCCGGCGGCCGGCGGGTGGAGCGGGCCGGAGAGGGGCGCGGACACGGGGAGGGCGGATCGGGGTGACGCGGTGCGGAACGGCACGGTGCGGACGCTAGGTGCGGGGTCCGACAGTCCCCGGGAGGCACGCGGGCCGCCCGGGCGCCCGCGACGGTGGGGCGGCGGGCTCTCCACGCGGGCGGGCGGAACTGTCGGTGGCCGCTCCTACCGTCCGCAGCGTTGGTTCGAGAGAAGAGGAGAGCCGCCGTGCTCATCGACTGCGACACCTGCACCGTCCGCGGTCAGGGCTGTGACGACTGCGTCGTGACCGTGCTCCTGGGCGCGCCGCCGGGCTGGCGGGGGAGCGACCCCAGCGTCGTGCCGCTGACCCGCCGCACGGAACGCCCGGTCCGGGAGGCGACCGCCGCGGACGCGCCCGGGCGGACGGTCGCCGGGCGTGACGTCCGCCACGTTGACACCGCCGCCGCGGACGCCTGGTCGGTGGTGGACCTGGACGACGTCGAGCGGAAAGCGGTGCGCGCTTTGGCAGACTTCGGACTGGTTCCGCCGTTGCGTCATCAGAATGCGTCCACCGGCGAGGAGCGCCACGTGGGTTGACGAATTCCACACCTGTGATTCAGCAGGAGTAGCCCACGGTTCAGGGTTTGACGGGTCTGGGTCTCGATCCGGACACGGACTTAGCGTGATGGTGTCCACACGGGCTGTCGCCACCGACGAGGTGGCCCCGCGGGACACCGCCGAGCCAGCCGGCTGCCCAGCCGCTGGCGGCACCAGCGCACCACCGGATGAGCTCCTGTGCTCCTTGCGGAAGCAGGGCGCCCGCGTCGACGAAGACGCGCGGAACTCCGGCCTGGTCCCCGGGCCCGGCCCGGCTGCTGGCCCCACGGCGGTCCGACCGGAAGAAGTGGAGCCCCGCTGCCCGTGGCGCGCCCTGAGTCCTCCCCCCGACCCGCCCGGGCGCTGCCCGTCAGCACGGACCGCCCCGCCGCCCCGCGGCGCAGCCGGTGGGGTGGTCGCGTCGGTGCGGGACTGGTCGTCGGGTCCGTCGCCGCTCTCCTGCTCACGGTCCTGCCCGGCAGCGCGTCCGCGACCCCGGCCGCGACGCAGGCCGGCACCGCCGCGGAGGCGACCCGGCTGGTCGCCGACGCCACCCACGAGCTCGAGGTCGTCACCGAGCAGCTCAACGACGCGAAGGTGACGCTGACCCAGCAGCAGGACGCCGTCGCGGCTGCCGACACCGCGCTGGCCACCGCGCAGGCCCAGGCCGACGCCCTCGACGCCGAGATGCGCCAGGTCGCGCGCAGCGCCTTCACCGGCGAGAACCTGTCCCACTTCAACGCGCTCATGACCAGCGACTCCGCCGAGGACTTCCTGGCGCAGGTCTCCACCCTCGACGCGATCGCCGGCCACACCGGTGACGTCATCGCCCAGGCGGCCGCGGCGGCCCAGGTCGCGCAGCAGGCCAAGGCCGCCGCCGAGACCGCCGCGGCCGAGGCGCAGCGCACCCTGGACGACGTCACCGCCCGCCAGGCCACCCTGCAGGCGCAGATCGCCGACTACCAGGGGCAGTACCAGACGCTGACCGCGGCGCAGCAGCAGGCTGTCGTCGTCCAGCACGCCGGCCCGGCCCTCCAGGCCCCGCCCCGCGTCGTCGCCCCCTCCGGCACGGTCCAGTCGGTGATCGACACCGCCATGGCGCAGCTCGGCGACCCCTACGTGTGGGGCGCCGGTGGCCCCAACTCCTTCGACTGCTCCGGCCTCACGCAGTACGCCTACGCGGCCGCGGGGATCACCCTGCCGCACTCCAGCAAGGTGCAGTCCACGATGGGCACCGCGGTGCCCCGGAGCCAGCTCCAGCCCGGTGACCTGGTCTTCTTCTACTCCCCGGTGAGCCATGTGGGCATGTACATCGGCAACGGGCAGATGGTGCACGCCTCGACGTTCGGCAGCCCGGTCCTGGTCACCAGCGTCGACATGAAGGGGTACGTCGGCGCCCGTCGCCTGATCGGCTGAGCCCGGAGGTCGCGACGCCGCTGCCTAAGCTCGCGGCGTGAGCGGGGGAGACGCGGGCGGCGCCGGACCGGGCGCGACCGGCGCCGGAACGCGGGGGTCCCGCCGGCTCGCCCTGGCGGTGGCCGCCGTCCTGGGGCTCGCGCTCGTCGTGGTGGTCGCCGTCGTCACCCCGTTCGACCTGCTGCCCACCCCGGTCGGTGGCCACACGCAGGTCGACCCGACCGACGTGTTCACCCCCGGGCAGGTGGCGCGGGCCGAGGCGTTCGCCGGCGCCCTCCGGCCGGCCTCGCTCACCTCACTGGTCGTGAGCCTGGCCGTCGCCGCGCTGTTCGGCCTCACCCGGGCCGGCGCCGCGGTCGCCCGGGCGGTGGCCCGGCCGCTGGGCGGGGGGTGGGTGTGGCAGGTGCTGCTCGGCGCGATCGTCCTCCAGGCGGCCGGCCGGCTGGCCACCCTGCCGCTGTCGGCCTACGGCGAGGTGGTGCGCCACCGGTACGGCCTGTCCACCCGCGGCTGGGGTCTGTGGGCCCGGGACGTCGCCACGTCCACCGGCATCAACGCCGGGCTCACCGCGCTGGGGCTGCTCGCCGTCGTGGCCCTGGCCCGCCGGGCCCCCCGGAGCTGGTGGGCGTGGGCCGGATCCGGTGCGGCCGCGCTCGTCGTCGCCGGCTCGTTCCTCTACCCCCTGGTCATCGAGCCGGCGTTCAACCGGTTCGAGCCGATGCCGGCCGGCCAGCTCCGCACCGACCTGCTGGACCTCGCCGACCGCAGCGGCACCCCGGTGGAGGACGTCCTGGTGGCCGACGCGAGCCGGCGCACCACCGCGCTGAACGCCTACGTGTCCGGCTTCGGCTCGACCCGGCGGATCGTCGTCTACGACACGCTGCTCGGCCAGCTCTCGGACGAGGAGGTCGAGTCGATCGTCGCCCACGAGCTGGGCCACGTCGCCACCGATGACGTCCTCATCGGCACGCTGATCGGGGCGCTCGGCGCGGGCGCCGGGGTCTCGCTGCTGGGCTGGCTGCTGGGCGCCTCGCCGCTGCTGCGCCGGGCCGGGGTCAGCGGACCGGGCGACGGGCGCAGCGTGGCCCTGCTGCTGTTCCTCCTGGCCGTCGGGACGCTGGTCTCCACCCCCGTGCAGAACGGGGTCTCCCGCCACATCGAGGCACGCGCGGACCTGCACGCGCTGGACCTCACCGGCGACCCGGAGTCGTTCATCGCCGTCCAGCAGCTCCTCGGGGCGGCGAACCTCAACGACCCCGACCCGCCCGCGCTGTGGCAGTGGGCCTTCGGCTCGCACCCGACGGTGCCGCAGCGGGTCGCGTTCGCCGAGGACTGGGCCCTGGTGCACGGCCGGTGACCCGCACGCTGGTCGTCACCAACGACTTCCCGCCGCGGCAGGGCGGCATCCAGACCTTCGTCGCCGCCCTGCTCGCCACCCAGCCCCCGGAGCAGCTGGTCGTCTACGCGTCCGACCACCCCAGGGCGGCCGACCACGACGCCGGGCTGCCGTACCCCGTCGTGCGCGCCGGGACGTCGATGCTGCTGCCCACCCCCGGGGCGACGCGGACCGCCGCCCGGCTGGCCCGGGAGCACGGTTGCACCTCCGTGTTCTTCGGCGCCGCGGCACCGCTGGGGCTGATGGCGCCGGCGCTTCGCCGGGCGGGGGTGCTGCGGCTGGTCGGCGCCACGCACGGCCACGAGACCGGCTGGGTCGCCCTGCCCGGTGCCCGGCAGCTGATGCAGCGGATCGCCGGGGGGCTCGACGTCCTCACCTACATCAGCGACTACACCCGCGGCCGGCTCGCGCCCGCGCTGGAGTTCCGGACGGAGCTGCGGCAGCTGTCCCCGGGGGTGGACGTCGACCGCTTCACCCCGCAGGTCGACGGCTCGCCGGTCCGCGCGCGGCACGGGCTGGGCGACGCCCCGGTGGTCGTCTGCGTGTCCCGGCTGGTGCCCCGCAAGGGCCAGGACGTGCTCGTCGCCGGCTGGGCCGAGGTGCTGGCCCGGCACCCGCGCGCCCGGCTGCTGCTGGTCGGCGGGGGGCCCGCCGAGGCGGCGTTGCGCCGGTCGGTGGCCCGGCGGGGGCTCGAGAGCTCCGTCGTCCTCACCGGCAGCGTGCCGGCCGACGAGCTCCCGGCCCACTACGCCGCCGGGGACGTGTTCGCGATGCCCTGCCGCACCCGCCGCGGCGGGCTGGACGTCGAGGGGCTGGGCATGGTCTTCCTCGAGGCCGCCGCGTGCGGCCGCCCGGTGGTCGCCGGCACGTCCGGTGGCGCGCCGGAAACCGTCCGCGAGGGGGTGACCGGCCACGTGGTCGACCCGCGCTCACCCTCCGCGGTGGCCGGGGTGGTCGCCGACCTGCTCGACGACCCGGCCCGGGCGCGCGCGATGGGCGCGGCCGGCCGGGCCTGGGTCGAGCAGCGCTGGTCCTGGCCGACCATCGCCGGCACGTTCACCGAGGTGCTGACCGGCTGACACAGCCCGCCGCAGGGTCCCGCCCCGAGCCTGTGAGGGGTGGGGGCGGGGTCCTCGTTCAGGCGGCGTACAGGGCCTCGACCTCGTCGCCGAACTCCTTCATCACCACGGCCCGCTTGAGCTTCAGGCTCGGGGTGAGGGTGCCGTTGTCCTCGGTGAAGTCGTCGGGGAGCACCCGGTACTTCTTGATCGCCTCGGCCTTCGAGACGGCCTTGTTCGCCTCGGCCACCGCCGTGTCCAGCTCGGCCCGCAGGGCGGGGTCCTCGGCCAGCTGGGCCGGCGTGAGCGACTCGTCCTTGCCCTGGCTCCTCAGCCAGGCTGGCAGCGCCTCCACGTCGAGGGTGATCAGCGCGCCGATGAACGGGCGCTGGTCGCCGACGACGATGCACTGGCTGATCAGCTTGTGGGCGCGCAGCCGGTCCTCGAGCACCGTCGGCGCGACGTTCTTGCCGCCGGCGGTCACCAGGATCTCCTTCTTGCGCCCGGTGATCTTCAGGAAGCCCTGCGAGTCGAGCTCGCCGAGGTCGCCGGTGCGGAACCAGCCGTCGGCGTCGATGGCCTCGCGGGTGGCCTGGTCGTTGTGCCAGTAGCCGCGCATGACGATCCCGCCGCGCAGCAGGATCTCGCCGTCGTCGGCGATGGCGGCGTCCACCCCCGGCAGCGGCCGACCGACCGTGCCGATCTTCAGCGCCGCGTCGTGGTTGACCGCCGCCGCGGCAGTCGTCTCGGTGAGCCCGTAGCCCTCGAAGACGGTCACGCCCAGGCCGCGGAAGAAGTGGCCCAGCCGCTCACCGAGCGGCGCGCCGCCGGACACCGCCGCGGTGCAGCGGCCGCCGAGCGCGGCGCGCAGCTTGCCGTAGACGAGCTTGTCGAACAGGGCGTGCTGCAGCCGGAGCGCGACCCCCGGGCCGCCGGTGTCCTGCGCCCGCGACCAGTCGACGGCCACCTGTGCGGCGCGGTCGAAGATCTTCCCCTTGCCGTCGGCGTCGGCCTTGGCCTTCGCGCCGTTGTAGACCTTCTCGAACACCCGGGGGACGGCGAGCACGAACGTCGGCTGGAACCGGCCGAGGTCGCCGACCAGGTCCTTGATGTCGGCGGTGTGGCCGATCACCGTGCGGGTGTAGACCGCGCCCACCTCCAGCACCCGCGCCAGCACGTGCGCCAGCGGGATGAACAGCAGGAGCGAGCCCTGCTCGTTCAGGTAGTTCGACAGCAGGCCCATCCCGTTGCGGACCTCGAAGAGGAAGTTCGCGTGGGTCAGCTCGCAGCCCTTGGGCCGGCCGGTGGTGCCGCTGGTGTAGATGAGCGTGGCCAGGCTGGCGCTGGTGAGGGTGGCCCGGCGCGCGGTGAGCTCGCTGTCGGGCAGCTCGGCGCCGGCGGTGGTCAGCTGGTCGAGTGCCCCGTCCTCGATCACCCAGACCGGGCCGAGCTCGGGCACCTCGGCGCGCACGGAGTCGACGGCCGCGGCGTGCGCGGTCCCCTCGACGACGAGGGCGCGGGCGCCGGAGTCGGACAGGATCCAGGAGATCTGGTCGGTGCTGGAGGTCTCGTAGATCGGGACGACGACGGCGCCGGCGGCCCAGATCGCGAAGTCCAGGACGGTCCACTCGTACCGCGTCCTCGCCAGCAGCCCGACCCGGTCGCCCGGCTGCACGCCGGCGGCGATGAGGCCCTTGGCCACCCCGGCCACCTCGTCGGCGAACTGACGGTGGGTGACGTCGACCCACTGCTCGCCCACCTGCCGGCGCAGGCCGACACCGTCCGGGTGCTCGGCCGCGTTGCGGACGACCATGTCGGGCAGGGCGTCATCGGTCGCCACGGTCGCGGTGGGGGGAACGCTCAGCTCGCGCACGCCGGTCCTCTCTTCCACGCGCGGGTCCCGCGGCCCCGTCGCCGCTGGCCCCGGCGCCGGGGTCGTCGCCAATCTAACCGGGCGAGCTGGGTGGGCAGCAGACCCGAACCACCCGACCGGGGGGTGCCCCTGTTGCGGTCCGGGGCCGATGTGGCGACCGGCTACCCTCCGGCCCATGGCCGACCAGTCCACGCAGTCGATCGTCGTCGACGCGCCCGCCGCCGAGGTGATGGCCGTGGTCGCCGACTTCCCCGCCTATCCGGAGTGGGTCGCGGCCGCCAAGAAGGTCGAGGTGCTGGAGCCCGGGCCCGACGGCCGCGCCCGGCGGGTGCACTTCGTCATCGACGCCGGCCCGGTCAGCGACGACTACGTGCTCGACTACACCTGGGACGGCGACCGCCGGGTGGCCTGGACCCTCGTGCACGGCCAGATGCAGAAGAAGCAGGAGGGCTCCTACCTGCTGGAGGAGGCCGGTGGCCGCACCACGGTGACCTACACGATCGCCATCGACCTCTCGATCCCCATGCTGGGGCTCATCAAGCGCCGGGCCGAGAAGGTCATCCTCGACACCGCGCTCAAGGAGCTCAAGAAGCGCGTCGAGGGCTGAGCGTGCAGATCCTCCTCGTCACCGGCCCCGGCGGCGCCGGCAGCTCCACGGTGGCCGCGGCGACGGCGTTGCGCCTGGCTGCCGGGGGCGGCCGGGTCGTCCTGCTCACCACGGACCCGCCGCGGACCACCGGGCTCGGGGAGGCCGTCGAGGTCGACGTCGTCGCGGCCGGGCCCGCGCTGGAGCAGCTGTGGGGCCGGCACGCCGAGCAGCTGGGCGGCGCGTTGCCGCTGCTCACCGTGCCGCCGGCCAGCTCCGTCGTGCCCGTCCCCGGTGTGCGGGAGTTCGCGCTGCTCACCGCGCTGGCCGGGCACGCGGCGGCGGGCCGGGCGGACGCCGTCGTCCTCGACGCGGGGCCGACGCCGGCCGCGGCGGCGCTGCTGGCGCTGCCGTCCGCGCTGCGCTGGTGGCTCGGCCAGGCAGCACCCACCCGGCTGCGCGTGCTCGCCGCCCTGCGCGCCGCGGCGACCCCCGAGCAACCCGGCGGAACGGCCGCCCTGCTGGCCGGCGTCGCCGGTGTCGAGGAGCTGCTGACCCACGTCCCGCTGGCCGACCCGGAGCGCACGGCGGTGCACCTGGTGCTGCGACCCGAACCGGGCGCGGCCGGGGAGCTGCGCGCCACCGCGACCGCACTCGGCGTGCTCGGGCAGCGGGTCGCCTCGGTGACCGTGGCGCGGCTGCTGCCCCACGGGCCGGGGGAGTGGTGGGCGCAGCGGGCAACGGTCCAGGCCGAGGCGCTCCGGGCGGTCGATGAACTGGTGGGCGAGGTGCGGGAGGTCGCCGAGTCCGCCGTCCCGCCGGTCACCGCCGCCGACGTCGCGGCGCTGGACGCCGCCGTGCCGGACGCCCCGGCGCCGCAGGCGACGCCGCCCGCCCCACGGCGGGTGGACGGGGACTGGGTGCTCGACCTGCCGCTGCCCTTCGCCCGCCGCGGCGAGGTGGAGCTGACCCGCTGGGACGACGACCTGGTGGTCACCGCCGCCGGGATGCGGCGCTCCGTGCCGCTGGACGCCCTGCTGCGCCGGTGCACGGTCACGGGCGGGGCGCTGGCCGCGCCGGGCACCGCCTCGGCCACACTGGAGGTGCGGTTCACCCCGGACCCGGCACAGTGGCCGACCGGTCTCCTCCGTCCGGAGGCCGGTGCGACCGCTGATCCCGAGGGGAGCAGGGCATGACCGCTGCCGGTGCCGACTGGTTCGAGCAGGCCCGGCGGCTGCTCACCGACACCCCGGCGGGGGCCCGGCTGGGCGAGACGCTGGGCGGGCTGCTCGGGACGCCCGGCAGCGTCCCCGCGGACCACTCCGCGGAGTGCCGCCGGTGCCCGCTGTGCGCCGCACTGGCCACGCTGCGCGGCCGCCGTCCCGAGTTGCTCGAGGCGCTGGCGGACGTGCTGGCCACCACCGCGACCGTGCTGCGAGACTCCGCGGCGGCCGGCGCCCGGCCCGGCGACGACCGGACGGGGGTCGCCCCCGACCCGACCCCGCACCCCGCCGAGGACCCCGTGAGCCAGCCCGCCCCCACCCCCGTCCAGCGGATCGAGGTCGCGTGAGCCCCGACGCCGCCCAGCTGCCGGCGCTGGGCATCGACATCGGCGGCACCAAGGTGGCCGGCGGGGTCGTCGCCCCGGATGGGACGATCCTCGACACCGCCCGCCGGGCCACCCCGGGCAAGTCCGTCTCGAAGACCGAGGACTCGATCGCCGCCGTGGTCGACGAGCTCGCCGAGCGGCACGGCGCCCCGCTCGTCGGGGTCGGGATCGGCGCGGCCGGCTGGTTCGACCGCACCGGTGACACCGTGCTGTTCAGCCCGCACCTCGCCTGGCGGAACCAGGAACTGCGCCGGGACCTCGGCCGGCGGCTGCGCCGCCCGCTGTGGGTGGGCAACGACGCCGACGCGGCGGCGTGGGCCGAGTACCGCTACGGCGCCGGGCGCGAAAGCAGCCTGATGGTGATGATCACCCTCGGCACCGGCATCGGCGGTGGCCTGGTGATCGACGGCCGGCTGCAGCGCGGCGCGCACGGTGTGGTCGGCGAGTGGGGCCACATGCGCGTGGTCCCCGACGGCCGGCTGTGCGCCTGCGGCAACCGCGGCTGCTGGGAGCAGTACGCCAGCGGCAACGCGCTCGGTCAGACCGCCCGGGACGTGGCGACCAAGTCCCCGGCGGCCGCGGCCAGCCTGCTGGACCGGGTGGGCGGTGACCTCAGCCGGATCACCGGGGAGGTGGTCGCCAAGGCGGCCGCCGACGGCGACCCGCTCGCCGGTGAGCTGCTGTCCGAGGTCGGGTCCTGGCTGGGTCAGGGCATCGCCGACATCTCCGCCATCCTCGACCCGGAGGTCGTGGTGATCGGGGGCGGGGTCAGCGTGCTCGGCGAGACGGTGCTCGGGCCCGCCCGGGAGCGGCTGGACCGGGCGCTGCCCGGCCGCGGCTTCCGGCCCGGCCCCCGGGTGGTCGCCGCCGAGCTCGGCGCCCAGGCCGGCCTGGTCGGCGCCGCGGACCTGGTGCGCCGCGCGGTCAGCGACGGCGAGTAGCGGCACTCCCGGTCGGCCTGGCGGCCGGTCGTCCGTAGCGGGACTCAGGACTCGGGGGCGAGCTCGCGGGCCAACTGCTCGAGGAACAGCCCGATGTCGGTGACGATGCCCATCGCCTGCGCGCTGCCGCGGTCGGCCAGCTTGGTCACCGTGGCCGGGTTGATGTCCACGCAGACCAGCGGGACCGACGCCGGGAGGATGTTCCCGGTGGCGATGGCGTGCAGCATCGTGGCGACCATGATCGCGAAGCCGACGCCGGGCAGCTGCGCGCGCATGGCCCGCTGACCCTCGACCACGTCGGTGAGCACGTCGGGCAGCGGACCGTCGTCCCGCACCGAGCCGACCAGCACGAACGGCTTGTCCGCCCGGACCATCGCGTGCATCACCCCGCCGGTGAGCACGCCGTTCTCGACGGCCGCCGCGATCGACCCCGCCGCGCGGATGGTGTTGATCGCCCGGATGTGGTGCTCGTGCCCGTGCGGGACCCCGGACCCCTTCGCCAGGTCCACCCCCAGCGAGGTGCCGTACAGCGCGGACTCGATGTCGTGCGTGGCCAGCGCGTTCCCGGCGAACAGGACGTCGACGTACCCGGCGCGCACCAGGCGGACCATCGCCGGGGCCGCCCCGGTGTGCACCACCGCCGGCCCGCCGACCCACAGCACCTTCTTCCCGGCCGCCTTCACCTCGCGCAGCCGCTCGGCGATCTGGCGCACCAGCAGCGCCTGCGGCTTCTCGCTGGAGACCGCCGAGGACATGAAGCCGAAGTCCTCCTCCTCACCGCGCACCACCGACGGGGCCATCTCCACGCGCACCCCGCGGGCGCCGCAGACCACGGCCTCGCCGGCGCGCACGTCGCTGACCGGGACGGTGCGGACGACCGGCTGCCCGTCCCGCTCACCGACGACCAGCCCGCAGTCCATCTCGGCGCGGTCGACCGGCAGCCAGTCCCGGTCCAGCCGGACGAAGGTGTCGAGGTTGGTCGTGGAGTAGAAGTCCTCGGGGAAGACGCCGTCGGCCGGTGCCGGCCGGGTGGTGGCCGTCCCCGGGTCGACCGGGTTCGCGCCGTGGGTCTGCAGCCGCATGACGATCCGCTCGAGCAGGTCGGCGTCCGCGGCGCGCACCTCCACCAGGGCGCGGGACTCGTCCTCGTGCTGCCGGCCGAGCTCCAGGCTGTCGATCCGGTAGTCGCCGCCGTACTCGAGCACGTCGTCGAGGACCCGGGCCAGGATCCCGGTGTCCATGAGATGGCCGGTCAGCGCGACGACGGTGCGGTGGGGGAGGGCGCCGGTGCTCACGCCGGGCACGTTAGCTGGTGAGAACGCGCGGCTGGCCCCCCTCCAGGGCCCCGCCCCGAGCCGGCGAGGGGTGGGGGAAGGGGGTCCTTCCTCAGACGACGGCGCCGTCGTCGCCGTCGTCGTCGGTCGACCGCTCCCGCATCCGGGACACCAGGAGACCCACCCCGCCGGTCACGGCGGCGACGCCGAGCACCAGCCCGAGGTCCAGGGACAGCCCGACCCGGCCCGGTGCCACGATCAGCACCGCGCCGACGAGGATCAGCAGCAGCGCGTACAGCGAGGCGGGCGCCAGCACCGGCAGCGGCGGGGGCGGCGGCGGCTCGTAGTGGTCGTCGAAGGCGTCGAGCACCGACGGCTCGGCCCGGGGCGGCGGCGGGTCGTCCCGCGGTTCCGCCGAGACGGCCGGGCGTCCGTGCTCGGCCTCGAAGGCGGCCACGATCCGGGCGAACTCGGCGTCCTCGTCGACCGGCCGGAGGTCACGGGACGGCCGATCCCGCGGCACCGGCGGGTCCAGGGCCGGGTCGTCGGCGTGCGCGGCGACGACGTCGCGGGCCTCCGCGCGCCGCGCCCGGTCGACGAACAGCCGGTCCGAGGGCGGGCTGGGCAGGTGGACGTTGCGCGTGTACGGCACGACGTCGGTGGACGGCTCGAGGTAGGCGGCGATCCCCACGGCGGCGAGGACGTCGAGCAGGTGCTCACCGACCCGGGGGTCGACGTCGCGCAGCGGGTGCCACAGGGCCGCGTCCAGGCCGTTGTCCCGGCGGCCGCGGCCGCGGCGGGGCGGCGTCACGCGGCACCGTCCAACCGCGGGGGCTGCGGTGACATCGGACCTCCGGGGCGGACGCCGGCGGCTCCCGGGGGAGCCGCCGCAACGATGGGACGGGCGGGCGGACGACTCGCGCGCGACGACGGATTGTCGCCGGACACGACGCGTCCCTAGTCTGACAGTCACTCAGGGAGGCGTGTTGATCTACTGGTTCCTCAAGTACGTGGCCGTGGGCCCGCTCGTCCGGCTGGTGTACCGCTGGCGACCGGAGGGTGCGCACCACGTGCCGCGGCGCGGGGCGGTGATCCTGGCCAGCAACCACCTGTCCGCCTCCGACTGGATCTTCATGCCCATGTCGGTGCGCCGGCGGGTGACGTTCCTGGCCAAGGCGGAGTACTTCCGTGGCACCGGGCTCAAGGGCATGGCGCAGCGACTGTTCTTCGCCGGCAGCGGCCAGGTGCCGATCGACCGCACCAACGCCTCCGCCGCCGAGGACGCCATCCGCACCGGCATCCGGATTCTGCGCGAGGGCAAGGTGCTGGGCATCTACCCCGAGGGGACCCGGTCGCCCGACGGCCGGCTGTACCGCGGCAAGACCGGGGTGGCCCGGATGACCCTGGAGACCGGCGCCCCGGTCGTCCCGGTGGCGATGACCTACACGCCCCGGGACATCCCGCTGCCGGGGAAGCTGGGCACGCTGCTGGGCCAGAAGCTGATCCGGGTCCAGGTGCGCTTCGGGGAGCCGCTGGACTTCTCGCGCTACGCGGGACTGTCCGGGGACCGCTTCGTGGAGCGGTCGATCACCGACGAGATCATGTACGAGATCATGGAGTTGTCCGGGCAGGAGTACGTCGACCTGTACGGCGCCAAGGTGAAGAAGTCGATGGACACGACCGGCGCCAGCGCGGGCGAAGTGGTCCGCCGGCTGCAGCCGCCGCCGGCCGAGGCCGCCGACCGCCTGCCCAGCTCGCTGGCCGGCTGAGCCCCGCGCCGGGCGGCGGGCCGGCGGCCGGTGCCCCATGATCGGGCGGTGACCTCCGGCATCGAGCTCGTCCGGCCACCTGCGCTGAGCCACGCAGCGCCGTACGCCTACGCGGCGGTGTCCGACCCGGGCCGCATGGTGTTCACCGCCGGCGCCTGCCCGCTGGACGCCGACGGGGCCACCGTGGCCGTGGGCGACGTCGCCGGGCAGGCCCGGCAGGTGATGGCCAACCTCGTCACGGCGCTGGCGGCGGCGGGTGCCACGCTGACCGACGTCCTCAAGACCACGGTCTACGTCGCCACCACCGACCGGGACGACCTGCGGACGGCGTGGGACGTCGTCCGCACGGCCTTCGGCGAGCACGCCGCGCCCAGCACCCTGGTCGGGGTGACCGTGCTGGGGTACCCGGACCAGCTGGTGGAGGTCGAGGCCGTCGCCGTCCGGGACAGCTGGCCGGAGCCGGGCCCGCCGGGCGACGGATCTACCGTGGGCGGGTGAGTGTGCGGCGGTACTTCTACGACACCGAGTTCATCGAGGACGGCACCACGATCGACCTGGTGTCCATCGGCGTCGTCGACGAGACCGGCCGCGAGTTCTACGCCGTCAGCACCGAGTTCGACCCGGGCAAGGCGATCCCGTGGGTGCGGCGCAACGTGCTGGACCAGCTGCCCCCGCCCGCGGACCGGGCCTGGCGCAGCCGGCAGCGGATCCGCGACGACCTGCTGTCCTTCCTCACCGCGCCGGGTGAGGAGATCGAGCTGTGGGCGTGGATCGCCGCCTACGACCACGTGGCGCTGTGCCAGCTGTGGGGCCCGATGACGGCGCTGCCGCGGCCGATCCCGCGCTTCACCCGGGAGCTGCGCCAGCGCTGGGACGACGCCGGCCGGCCCGAGCTCCCGCCCAAGCCGACCGGCACCCACGACGCGCTGGTCGACGCCCGGTACAACCTCCTCCGCTGGAACGTGATGGGCGGGGTGTCCTTCGTCAGGCGGTGAAGACGCCGGCCAGCCGGGTCAGCTCGCCGGAGAGCCGGTCGAGCTGCCGGGCCGCGGCCCGGGCGGTGTCCACGTCTGCCGTGGTGCGGTCGACGTCGGCGGCCACGTCGTCGAGGGAGCGGGTCACCGAGCCGGCGCCGCCGGCGACCGCGGTGACGCTGCGGGAGAACTCGTGGGTGACCGCGGTCTGCTCCTCCACCGCGCCGGCGATGGTGGTCTGGTGGTCGGTCATCTCCCGGATGACCCCGACGATCTGACCGATCGAGCCGACCGCGGCGCTGGTGTCGACCTGGATCGACTGCACCCGCCGGTGGATCTCCTCACTGGCCCGGGACGCCTCCCGGGCCAGCTCCTTGACCTCGGTGGCGACGACGGCGAAGCCCTTGCCGGCCTCGCCCGCCCGCGCGGCCTCGATCGTGGCGTTCAGCGCGAGCAGGTTGGTCTGCTCGGCGACCGCGGTGATCACCTTGACCACGTCGCTGATCTCCGCCGAGCTGGTGCCCAGCGCGGCGATCGCCGTCTCGGTCCGCGCGGCCAGCTCGACCGCGCCCTGGCCGACGTGGCTGGCGTCGCTCGCGCTGCGGGCGATCTCCCGGATCGCCGAGCCCATCTGCTCGGCCCCGGCCGCCGCCGAGCCGACCCCGGAGCTGATCTCCGCGGCCGCCCGGTGGGCGTCCCGGGTCTGGTCCCGGTTGCGGGTCGCCCGCTCGCCGAGTCCGTCGGCCACCCGGGCCACCCCGGCGGCGGTGTCGGCCAGCGCGCCGGCGCAGACCGCGACGTCGCGGACCGTGCCGGCCACCTTCTCCACGAACCGGTCGACGGTGCGGGCCAGCTCGCCCACCTCGTCCGGCGTGGAGTCGTCCAACCGCCGGGTCAGGTCGCCCCCGCCGTCGGCGATCTCCACCAGGTGGCGGTCGAGGACGCGCAGCGGCTCGGTGAGCCGGCGCGCCGTCCACCAGGCCACGGCGGACGTCGCGACGCCGAGCAGGACGGCGGTGACGACCAGCGCCGTCAGCATCGAGGAGCGGCCCTCCTCGAGCCGCTCGACCGGGCCGGTGAGGTCGCTGTCCTGTGCGTCGACCGCGATCACCCAGTCCCAGGGCCGGTGGTAGGCGAGCTGCACGGTGTGCGCGCCGGTCGCGGCGTCCCGGTAGGTGACCGTGGCCTGCTCGCCCGGGTCGAGCTCCCGGGCCGCGGTCACGATCTCCTCGACGTAGGCCGTGCCGTCGGCGTCGGTGGCGCCGAGCAGGACGTCCCCGTCGGCGGTGCCGTGCCGGCTGACCAGCACGGTGCCGGCCAGCGCGCCGGTGCCGCCCAGCACGCTGACCGAGCCGTGCTCACCCACCGCGGCGTCCGTGACGGCCGCGCGCAGGGCGGGCGGGCCCGCCTGCGCGGGGGCGACGTCGATCATGCCGATGACCCGGCCCGCGGCGTCGAGCAGCGGCTGGTGCTCCGTGACGGACCAGGACCCGGCGACGAGCGCCGTTCCGCTGCGGGTCTCACCGGCGAGGACCGCGGCGACGACCGGGTCGGGCGCGCCGTCGGTGCCGGTGGCCGGGACGTACGTGCCGATGGCCCGGCTGCCGCTGGTGCCGACCACGGTGGTGGCGACCCGGAGCATGTCCCCGGCCTCGTTCATCCGCTGGTAGATCGTGACGGTCCCGCCGACGAGCTCCGCCACCTGGTCGACGACCGGCGTGCGGACGGCCGGGTCGGCGTTCTGACCCAGCCACGTGCCGCCGACCACCATGCGGGGGAGCACGACCGGCGTGACCTGGCTGGTGACCTGGTTCCTCGCGTCCCAGGCGACGGTGCCCTGCCGGGCCAGGCCGAGCCCGCCGGACTGGTGCAGCACGTACCCGGCCACC
Organism: Modestobacter marinus; assembly: GCF_019799945.1. Taxonomy (GTDB): domain Bacteria; phylum Actinomycetota; class Actinomycetes; order Mycobacteriales; family Geodermatophilaceae; genus Modestobacter; species Modestobacter marinus_B. Next base: position 294,372 of record NZ_JABGCH010000003.1, on the reverse strand, counting down.
CGCAGGTCGGCGGCGGCGGTCGCGGCCGTGGCGTCGGCGTGGGTGGCGACGGCGTCGTACGCGCCGGTCGCGGCCCCGGCGACGGCCTGGTCGACCAGGGCCCGGACGTCGGTGCCCACCTCCTCGGTCAGGCCGCCGCTCCGCTCGGCGGCCACCCCCACCAGGGCGGCTCCGGTGACCGCGACGCCGGCCACCGCCAGCGCCACGACCCTCGTCCGGATGCCCCTGCGCACGCTGCCCCCTGGCCGCCCCGGGCGGGGAGAACCCGCCTCGGGCAGTCCATCGGCAGCCGGCTGGACCACCGGTACCGCGGTGAGGCCGGCGAGGCCCCCGCGGGCGGCCCGGGTGGGGGATCATGTGCCGCCTTGCCCACTCACGTCCCTGGAGGGCTGCATGCGCATCGGCATCCTGACCGGCGGTGGTGACTGCCCCGGCCTCAACGCGGTGATCCGCGCGGTGGTCCGCCGGGCCGTCGTCCAGAACGGCGACGAGGTCATCGGCTTCCGGGACGGCTGGCGGGGCGTGCTGGACGACGACGCGCTGACGCTGGACGTCACCGCGACCCGGGGGCTGCTGCCGCGCGGCGGAACGGTGCTGGGCACCTCCCGGACCAACCCGTACGCGGTCGACGGCGGGCCCGAGCGGCTGCTCGCCACCCTGGAGCGGCGGGGGATCGACGCGCTGATCCCCATCGGCGGCGAGGACACCCTGGGCGTCGCCCGCCGGGTGGCCGACGCCGGCGTCCGCACCGTGGGGGTGCCGAAGACCATCGACAACGACCTGGCCGCGACCGACTACACGTTCGGCTTCGACACCGCCGTCGGGGTCGCGTCGGAGGCCATCGACCGGCTGCACACCACCGGGGACAGCCACCACCGGGTGCTGGTGGTCGAGGTGATGGGCCGGCACGCCGGGTGGATCGCCCTGCACGCCGGCATGTCCGGCGGTGCGACCGTGGTGCTGCTGCCCGAGCGGCCCTTCGACCTGGACGCGGTGGTCGGGCACTGCCGCCGCCGGTTCGACTCCGGCTACTCGCCGATCGTCGTCGTCTCGGAGGGGGCCCGGCCGGCGGGGGGTGAGCTGGTGTCCAGCTCGGAGGAGCGGGACGCCTTCGGGCACGTCCGCCTGGGTGGTGTGGGGGTGTGGCTGGCGGCCGAGCTGGAGAAGCGGACCGGGCGGGAGGCGCGGGCCGTCGTCCTCGGGCACATCCAGCGCGGGGGCACGCCGTCCCCGTTCGACCGGGTGCTGGCCACCCGGTTCGGGCTGGCCGCGGCCGACGCGGTGCACGAGGGCGCGTCGGGCGTGATGGTGGCGCTGCGCGGGACCGACATCGTGCGGGTGCCGCTCACCGAGGCGACCGCCGGGCTCAAGCTGGTCCCGCTGGAGCGGTACGCCGAGGTGGAGACGTTCTTCGGCTGATCCGCCCGGCATCGGACCGGACACCCGGTCCGGAGGGGACGGCGCGGGCCGTACCCTCGTCATGTGAGCCTGCCTGATCCCGCCGAGCTGGTCCCCGGCCTGGACCGGTGGCGGAGTCTGCCCGCCGCCCAGCAGCCGGAGTGGCCCGACCGGGCCGCGCTGGACGCCGTGCTGTCCACCCTGACGTCGGTGCCGCCGATCGTCGCGCCCAGCGAGGTCGACACCCTGCGGGCCCAGCTCGCCGAGGTCGCCCAGGGCCGGGCGTTCCTGCTGCAGGGCGGTGACTGCGCGGAGACCTTCGACCTCAACACCGAGCCGCACCTGCAGGCGACCACCCGCACGCTGCTGCAGATGGCCGTCGTGCTCACCTACGGGGCGAGCGTGCCGGTCGTCAAGGTGGGCCGGGTGGCCGGGCAGTACGCCAAGCCGCGCAGCTCGAACATCGACGCGCTGGGCCTGCCGTCCTACCGCGGCGACATGGTCAACTCGCTGGAGCCGGTGCTCGAGAAGCGCGTCCCCGACCCGAACCGGCTGGTCCGGGCGTACGCGAACTCGGCCGCCGCGATGAACATGATCCGCGCCTACGCGCGCGGCGGGCTGGCCGACCTGCACGCGGTCCACGACTGGAACAAGGACTTCGTCGCGAGCTCGCCGGCCGGCGTCCGCTACGAGGTGATCGCCCGCGAGATCGACCGGGCTCTGGCGTTCATGTCCGCCTGCGGGGTGGACGACGCGGCGCTGCGCCAGGTGGAGCTGTACTGCAGCCACGAGGCGCTGATCCTGGACTACGAGCGGGCGCTGCTGCGCGTGCACGAGGGCCGGGCGTACGACCTGTCGGCGCACTTCGTCTGGGTCGGCGAGCGCACCCGCCAGCTGGACGGCGCGCACGTCGAGTTCGCCTCGAGGATCGCCAACCCGATCGGCGTCAAGATCGGCCCGACGACGACCCCGGAGCAGGCGGTCGAGCTGGTCGAGCGGCTCGACCCGGAGCGCCTCCCGGGCCGGCTCACCCTGATCAGCCGGATGGGCAACGGCAAGATCCGCGACGTGCTGCCCGGCATCGTGGAGAAGGTCACCGCCGGTGGCCACCAGGTGGTCTGGCAGTGCGACCCGATGCACGGCAACACGCACGAGTCCCCGAGCGGCTACAAGACCCGGCACTTCGACCGCGTCGTCGACGAGGTGCTCGGTTTCTTCGACGTGCACCGCGCGCTGGGCACCTGGCCCGGCGGCATCCACGTCGAGCTGACCGGTGAGGACGTCACCGAGTGCCTCGGGGGCGCCATGGAGATCAGCGACGACGACCTGAACAGTCGCTACGAGACCGCGTGTGATCCGCGGCTGAACACCGGCCAGTCGCTCGAGCTGGCCTTCCTCGTCACGGAGATGCTGCGCGGCTGATGTACGGGATCGACACCGACAACCCCACCCCTGTTGCCGGGGCGGTTGACCTGCGCTCGGACACCCTCACCCGGCCCACCCCCGCGATGCGCCGGGCGATGGCCGAGGCCGAGGTCGGCGACGACGTCTACCGCGAGGACCCGACGGTCAACGCGCTCGAGGAGCGGACCGCCGACCTCTTCGGGCACGAGGCCGCGCTGTTCGTCCCCTCCGGCACGATGGGCAACCAGATCGGCCTGCGGCTGGTGTGCGAGCCCGGCCAGGAGGTCCTCGGCGACGCCGACGCGCACGTCTTCACCTACGAGATGGGCGCCGCCGCGGCACTGTTCGGGCTGTCCAGCCGCACCGTGGTCTCCGGCAGCGGGGGCGGTGACGCCGGCCGGGTGTCCGCGGCGCAGCTGATCGCCCAGGTGCGGCCGAAGGACGACTGGCACGTCACCCCGACCGCCGCGATCGCCGTGGAGAACACGCACAACCGCGGTGGCGGCCTGGTCCAGCCGCTGGAGGAGCTGCAGACCCTGTTCGACTGGACGCGGCAGCACGACGTGGCCGTGCACCTGGACGGGGCGCGGATCTGGAACGCGCACGTGGCCTCCGGGGTGCCGCTGTCCACCTACGGGCGGCTGTCCGACACCGCGTCGGTCTGCCTGTCCAAGGGCCTCGGCGTCCCGATCGGGTCGGTGCTCGTGGCGAGCGAGGACCGGATCGCCGCCGCCCGGCTCTGGCGCAAGCGGCTCGGCGGGGGCATGCGGCAGGTCGGCGTGCTCGCCGCGGCCGCGCTGTACGCCCTGGACAACCACCTCGAGCGGCTCGCCGAGGACCACGAGCACGCTCGGCTGCTGGCCGAGCGGCTCGGCGTCGACCCGGCCACGGTGGAGACCAACATGGTCGTCGTCGAGGGCGTCCCGGCCGCCGCGGTGGCGGCCGCGGCCCGCGCCCAGGGGGTGCTGGTCGGTCAGGTGAGCGCGACCCGGATCCGGCTGGTGACCCACCTGGACGTCGACCGGGCCGGTGTCGATCGCGCGGCGAAGGTGCTCACCGAGGTGATGGCGGAGCTGCCCGCCGCCTGACGGCGGTCGCTCACCGTCAGGCGGCGGCGGGCACCTCGGCGCCGTCCCGGAGGGCGCACAGCAGCGCGATGTCCGCGGCGTGGCCGCCCCAGTCGCTGCCGTGCCCGACGCTCGGGGTCTCCACCACGACCGGCACGCCGGCCATCAGCGGGTGCGTGAGCAGCTCGCCGAACGGCGCGGCACCGATCGAGCCGGCGCCGATGGTCGTGTGCCGGTCCCGGGTGGAGCCGCAGCCGTCGAGGGAGTCGTTGGCGTGCACCAGGCCCAGCCGGCCCGGTCCCACGGTCGCCTCCAACGCCTCCAGCGCGGCGGCCATGCCACCGGGGGTGGCGAGGTCGTGCCCGGCCGCCCAGGCGTGGCAGGTGTCGAAGCAGACCCCGACCGCCGGGTGGCCGTCCAGCGCGGCGAGGTAGGGGCCGAGGTCCTCCACCGTGGCCGCGAGCGACCTGCCGCCGCCCGCGGTGGGCTCGACCAGCAACCGCGGAGCGCCCTCGGGCAGCTCGTCGAGCACCGGCAGCAGCCGCTCGTGCAGCTGGCCGAGCGCCGCCTCGTAGCGGTCCTCGCCGACCGCGGAACCGGCGTGCACGACCACCCCGGCGCAGCCGAGCTGGACGCCGCGCTGCAGCGAGTGCCGGATGGTGGCGATCGACTGCTCGACGGTCGCCTCGCTCGGCGAGCCGACGTTGACCAGGAACGGCGTGTGGATGAACGAGGGCACGCCGCGCTCGCCGCACCCGGCGGTGAACGCGGCGTCCTGGGCCGGGTTGCCGGCGCTGGGCCGCCAGCCGCGGGGGTTGCCGACGAACACCTGGACGGCGCGGGCGCCGACGGCGTCGGCGTAGGGCAGCCCGCCCTTGGCGAGGCCCCCCTTGACCTGGATGTGCGCCCCGATCGGGGGCAGGGCGGCAACGTGCGAGATCATGAGGGAGGGATCACCCGAAGCTGATGAGGATCTTGACGGTGGTGCCCAGGTCGACGAGCTCGCCGGCCTTGGGGCTCTGCTGGAACACGCGGTTGCCCGAGATGAACTGGGTGGACTCGGCGGCCAGCCCGGCGGCCTGCAGCGCCGCCGTCGCCTCGTCCTCGGACATGCCGACGACGTCGGGCACGGTCACCTGCGGCAGGCCGACCGAGACGGTGATGGTCACCGCGCTGCCGTAGGGCTGCGCCCCGCCCGGCGCGGGGGCGACCGCCATGACCGCGCCGGTGGGGACGTCGGCGCTGCGGCCCTCGTCGCGCTGCACGGTGAACCCGAGCTGCTCCAGGGTGTCCTGGGCGGCGTCCGGCTCCTGGCCCACCACGTTCGGCACCTCGACCGGGGCCCGGCCCTGGGAGACGACCAGGGTGACCACGTCGCCCCGCTTGAGCTGGGTGCCGGCGGCCGGGTCGAAGCGGATGACGCTGCCGCTGGGCACGTCGTCGCTGTACTCGGTGGCGTTGTCCAGCTGCACGGGCAGCTCGCCCAGCGCCGCCTGGACCTCCTCCAGCGGCCGGCCGGCCAGCGCGGTGTCGACGGTGAACCGTTCCACGCCCTTGGAGACCACGAGCGTGACGTCGGAGCCCCGGATCAGCTCGCCCTCGCCGGGGTCGGCGGACAGGACGACGCCCTCCGGCACGGTCTCGCTGAACTGCTCCTCGCCGAACGCCGGGTCCAGGCCGGCCTCCTGCAGCCGGCCGATGGCGGTCTGCTCGTCGGCGCCGACGAGCTCGGGCACGGTGGTCCAGCGCCCGGAGCCCAGCCACCAGCCGATCGCGCCGATGGTGACCGCGAGCAGCAGGACCAGCGTGAGCGCGAAGCGGGCGCGCCGGCGGCGGATGTGCGGGGGCACCCCGGGCCGGACGGCCGGCGGACGCGGGCCCGCGCCCCGGACCTGCCCCGTCGGGCCGCTGTCGGTGCCTGGCAGCACGGTGGTGCCGCGGGACCGGCCGCCGAGCGTCTCGGGGCGCGGAGCGGTGCTCCGGCCCGGCACGCTGGCGTCGCGCGGCCGCGGCGCGGAGGGACGGCTGGTGGGCCGCAGGGTGCCCGGGGACTCGACCGGCCGCCCGGTGGGCACCGGCATCCGGCCGATGCCGAGGTCGCTGCGCAGGTCGGTGAGCTCGGCCAGGAACGCCCCGGCGTCCAGCGGGCGGGCCGCGGGGTCCCGGCGCGTGGTGCGGGCGACCAGCTCGTCGACCTGCCAGGGCAGGTCGGGCACCTCGGCCGACGGCGCGGGGACGTCGTGGTGCACGTGCTGGTAGGCCACCGCCAGCGGGGTGTCACCGGCGTAGGGCGGATGCCCGGTGAGCAGCTCGTAGAGCATGACGCCGGCGGCGTAGACGTCGCTGCGCGCGTCGCTGCGACCCCGCTCCAGCTGCTCGGGGGAGAGGTAGGCGACGGTGCCGATGAGCACGCCGCCGGTATGGCTGGTCTGCCCGGTGCCGGCCACCGCGCGGGCCAGCCCGAAGTCGGCGACCTTGACCTGGCCGTCGGTGGAGATCAGCACGTTCTCGGGCTTGATGTCGCGGTGCACGATGCCGGCCCGGTGCGCGGCGGTCAGCCCGGACAGCACCGGCTCCAGGACGGCGAACGTCTCGCCCACGGTGAGCCGGCCCCGGGCCTGGAGCAGGTCGCGCAGCGTCCGGCCGCGGACCAGCTCCATGACCAGGTAGACCAGGCCCTGGTCGGCGCCCTGGTCGCTCACCGAGACGACGTTGGGGTGGCTGAGCATGGCCGTGGCCCGCGCCTCGCGGGTGAACCGGTCGACGAACGCCGGGTCGTGGGCCAGGTGCTCGGCCATCACCTTGACCGCGACCGTGCGGTGCAGGCGCAGGTCGGTGGCGGCGTAGACGGTGGACATGCCGCCACGCGCCAGGCGCTCCTCGAGGCGGTAACGCCCTTCGAGGAGCAGGCCGACCACGGGGTCGGTCACGACGGTGTCCACGCGGCGAGTCTAGGAGCGGATGCGCGGCGGTGGACGAAACGACGCGGACCCGTCGGGGACATGAGGCTGCTGGGGCAGGACTGGCTGGACGGACCGGTGGGGGAGTGTCGAACCGCTGGTCGCCGCAGGGGCCGACCGTCCAGCCCGGGAGGCCGCGCGGGCCGCGCCGGGGCGCGCCCTAGGCTGAGGACGTGGACACGCTCACCCCCGCGGAGGTCGCGGCGCAGCTCGGGACCTCGCCGAACCGGGTCCGGCAGCTGCTGCGCGAGCGCAAGCTCCTCGCCGTCCCGGGCAGTGGCAACAGCAAGATCCCCGCCGACTTCCTGCAGGACGGCGCCGTGCTGCGTCACCTCCCGGGGTTGCTGACCGTGCTGTTCGACGGCGGGTACACCGAGCAGGACGCGTTCGACTGGCTGTTCCGCCCCGACGACACGCTGCCCGGCACCCCGGTCGAGGCCCTGCGCGACGACCGGCACACCGAGGTCACCCGGCGGGCCCAGGCGCTGGCGTACTGACCCGGTCCGGCCCGATCCGGGCGAGCTGCGCGGCGGTCAGCCGGCGGGCGAACACCGCCAGGCGCCGCGGCCGCGAGACGCGCACCCGGCGGTCGAGCACCCGGTGCTCCGCCCGCTCGATCTCGGTGAGGATCCCCCCGTACAGGGCGGTCGCCGCCCGCACGCAGTCCCGGGACTCCCGGGCCAGCAGGGGCGCGCCGGGCGCCGCGTCGTCGTAGCGGCGGCGGGTCACCGCCACCATCTCGCGCATCAGGTCCCGGAAGCCGGGGGAGTGGCGCCGGGCCACCAGCTGTTCCCGGGTGACGCCGTGCGCCGCCATCAGGTCCGCGGGCAGGTAGACCCGGCCCCGGTCGGCGTCCTCGCCGACGTCGCGCAGGAAGTTGGTGAGCTGGAAGGCCTCGCCCAGCGCGATCGCGTGCGGCGCGGCCTCCTCCCGGGTCACGCCGGGCGCGGTGCCCAGCACCGGCAGCACCTGCAGGCCGATCACCGCCGCGGAGCCCCACATGTACCGGTCCAGCGCGGCCAGGTCGGCGTAGCCGGTGACCTCCAGGTCGCTGCTCATCGCGGCCAGGAAGTCGACCAGGTGCTCGACCGGGATCGCGTACCGCCGGTAGGTGTGCACCAGCGCCAGCCGGACCGGGTCGTCGGACCACCCGGCGTCCAGCTCGGCCAGCACGGCGCGGGACCAGTCGCCGAGGTCGCCGGCCGGGTCGGCGCCCGGGACGTCGACGAGGTCGTCGGCGGTGCGGGCCGCGGCGTACAGCGCGTGCACGGCGGGCCGGCGGTCGGCGGTGAGCAGGCGGGTGGCCAGGTGGTAGCTCTTGCCGTGCCGGGCGGCGATCGCCGCGCAGTGCCGGTAGGCCGCGTCGAGGGCGGCCTGCTGCTCCGCCCGGGTCGGGGGGATGGTCATCGGGCTCCCGTGATCCGCTCGGCGGCCAGCCGGCCGCTCATCACCACCATCGGGACGCCGACCCCCGGCTGCACCGAGGAGCCGGCCAGCACCACGTTCACCGGCCCGCGGCGGGGGAGCGTCGACGGCCGGAAGGGGCCGGTCTGCCCGAACGTGTGCGCGAGGGCGAACGGGGTGCCCGCCGCCATGCCCTGGGCCGCCCAGTCGACCGGGGTCAGCACCTCCTCGACCTCGACGGCGTCCCCGATGCCGGTCCAGCCGCGGGCGTCCAGGACGCCCAGCAGCTCGTCGCGGTAGCGCGGGGTGAGCACCGGCCAGTCCAGGTCGGGGTTGCCGCCGCTGCGCGGGTCGAGGTTCGGGGTGGGGGCGACGACGCTCAGCACCTGACCGCCCTCCGGGGCCAGCGACCGGTCGGTGACCGACGGCATGCTGACCAGCAGGCTCGGGTCGCTCATCGGCCGCCCGTCGCGGGTCAGCTCGCGGAACACCTCCGACCACGAGGCGCCGAAGCTGATCGTGTGGTGCGCCTGCCCGGGCAGCGCCGCGCGGACGCCGAGGTGCAGGGCCACGCAGGACGGCGAGTGCACCGGCCGCCGCGGGCCGCGGAGCCCGGGCACCAGCCGGTGCGGGGCGTCGGCGGTCACGACGACGGCGTCCGCGGGCAGCCGGTCGCCGTCCGCGAGCCGGACCCCGGACACCCGGTCGCCGCGCGTCTCCAGCTCCGCGACCTCCGCGCCGTACCGGAGGACGACGCCGGCGTCGGCGGCCGCGGCGGCCATCGCCCGGGGGACGGCGCCGATCCCGCCCTCCGGGTGCCACACCCCGGCGCCGATGTCCAGCTGCGCGATGACGGCGTAGGCGGCGATCGCCCGGTACGGCGAGACCCCCGCGTACAGCGCCTGGAAGCTGAACAGCCGGCGCAGCCGCTCGTCGGTGAACGCCGCGGCCACGTGGGAGGACAGCCGCCGGAAGCCCCCGCGCCGGACCAGCCGCACCAGCTCGGGACCGGCCAGGTCGAGCGGTGAGTCGAGGTTGCGGTCGATGAACGTCCGCAGCTGCAGGCGGTACAGCTCGGCGAGGTCGTCCAGGTAACGGTGCAGCGCGGCCGCCTCCGCCGGGCCGCACAGCCGCTCCACCTCGGCGGCGAAGGCCGCCCGGTCGGCGTGCACGTCCAGGTGCGAGCCGTCGGCGAACCGGGCGCGGTAGGTGGTCGCCAGCGGGGTGAGCCGCAGCCGGTCCTCCAGCCGGTCGCCGACCGCGGCGAAGGCCTCGGCGAGCACCTCGGGCGCGGTGAACACCGAGGGCCCGGTGTCCAGCGTGTAGCCGGCCCGCCGCACCACGCCGGCCCGGCCGCCGGGGCCCTCGCCCCGTTCGACGAGGGTGACCTCCCGGCCGGCGCCGCGCAGGCGCAGCGCGGCGGAGAGCCCGGCGAGGCCGGCGCCCACGACGACCACCCGGTCGGTGCGCCCGGGGACCGTCCTCACGCGGAGCGGGAGGTGGCCGCGACGGCGAGCGCGTCGAGCGCGGCGCGCGCGTCCTCGGTGATCGGTGCCGCCGCGATGGCGGCACGGGCCAGCGCGGTGCGCTCGGTGATCCGCTCCTCGACCCGGGCGCGGGCTCCGGTGGACTCGATCAGCCGGCGCAGTTCCTCGAACTGGTCCGGCCCGGCGGTGGGGTCACCGAGGCCCTCGGCCAGCAGCCGCCGGCCGGCGGCGTCGGCCGCCTCCTCGGCGAGCGCGATGAGCAGCGTCTGCTTGCCCTCGCGCAGGTCGTCGTCGGCGGACTTGCCGGTGACCGAGGGGTCGCCGAACACGCCCAGCACGTCGTCGCGCAGCTGGAACGCCTCGCCCAGCGGCAGGCCGATGGCGGTGTAGGCGTCCACGGCGCGCGGTCCGGCCCCGGCGATGGCCGCGCCCAGCTGCAGCGGGCGCTGCACCGTGTAACCGGCGCTCTTGTACCGGGCGACGGTGAGCGCGCCCTGCGGCCCGGGCAGCCCGCCCGCGGCCCGCAGCAGGTCCAGGTACTGCCCGGCCGTCACCTCGGTGCGCATGGTGTCCCAGACCGTGCGGGCCCGGGTGAGCGTGGCGCCGGCGATGCCCGAGCGGCGCAGCAGCTCGTCGGACCACACCAGCGCCAGGTCGCCGACCAGGATCGCCGCGCCCACGCCGAAGGTGTCGCCGTCCCCGGTGAGCCCGTCCGCGCCGTGCCGGCCGGCGAAGCCGACGTGCGTGGCGGGGCGGCCGCGGCGGGTGAACGCGCCGTCCATGACGTCGTCGTGCACGAGGGCGCTGGCGTGGACGAACTCCAGCGCGGCCACCGCGCGGAGCACCGCGTCGTCGTCCTCGGCCGGTCCGGGTGCGTCGGCGGCGAGGCCGCGCCAGCCCCAGTAGGCGAACAGCGGGCGCAGTCGCTTGCCCCCGTCGGCGAGGGCGCAGACCTCGTCGACGACCGGGGTCAGCGCCGCGTCCATGGCGGCCAGGGTGCGGCGCTGCTCGGCCAGGAAGCCGGTGAGGGCGGCGCCCACGGCGGTGCGGACCCGGTCGAGGTCGGCGGCGTCGGTCGACGGGGCCGGGAGGCCGGGGGAACTGTGCAGGGGCTGCGTCCCGACGGTCACCAGGCCAGTATCGCCCGATCTGATCGACGACGTCCCGTCCAGGGTGTCAGTTGCCTGATACCAGAGCATGCGGGTCCTCCTCCCGGCGGCCGCGGGCGCGGCGACACCCCCTCTTCCGCCGGAGCTGCCCGATCGGATGCACCGACGCTGCGTACCCTGTGCCCTCATGAGCGGCACCGTGCGGGAGTTGGTGGCGCAGTCGCGGCCCACCTGGTCCTTCGAGTTCTTCCCGCCTCGGGACGAGGCCGCCGAGGCGCAGCTGTGGACCGCGCTGCGGGAACTGGAGCGGCTGCGGCCCTCCTTCGTCTCCGTCACCTACGGCGCGGGCGGCTCCACGCGCGAGGGCACCGTCGCGGTCACCGAGCGGATCGCCGCCGAGACGACGATGCTCCCGCTCGCCCACCTGACCGCCGTGAACCACAGCGTGGCGGAGCTGCGGCACGTGGTGAGCCGGCTGGCGGCCGCCGGGGTGCGCAACCTGCTGGCCCTGCGCGGCGACCCGCCGGGCGCCGACCCGCAGGCCGAGTGGGTCGCGCATCCCCAGGGGCTGCGGTACGCCGCCGAGCTGGTCGAGCTGATCAAGACCATGGGCGACTTCTCCGTGGGTGTCGCGGCCTTTCCGGAGCGGCACCCTCGCTCGCCGGACTTCGACTCCGACACCGACATGTTCGTGGCCAAGTGCCGCGCCGGCGCGGACTTCGCGATCACCCAGATGTTCTTCCGGGTCGAGGACTACCTGCGGCTGCGGGACCGGGTGACGGCCCGGGGCTGCGACGTCCCGGTCATCGCCGGGGTCATGCCGGTCACCAGCGCCCGGCAGATCAACCGGATCGTGCAGCTGTCCGGGCAGGCCTTCCCGCCCGAGCTCGCCGCGCGCTTCGCCGAGCTCGACGGGGACACCCCGGAGGCCAAGAAGGCGGTGCGGGCCTTCGGCGTGGAGGTGGCGACCGGGATGTGCCAGCAGCTGCTCGCCGAGGGCGTGCCCGGCATCCACTTCATCACCATGAACCGGTCGACGGCCACGCGGGAGGTGTACGCCGCGCTGGCCGGGGAGAGCGTCCCCGTGCCGGCCTCCCCGTCGGCGCTCAGCGCGCCGGTGCGCTGAGCAGCTCCTCGGCCGTCCGCGCCGCGCGGCGCAGCCCCTCCCGCTCGGCGGCGTAGCCCCCGGCCACACCGACCACCGGGAACTGGGACAGCGCCCGGTGGTGCCACTTGCCCTTGGGGCGGGCGTCGAGGGCGTCGTCGATGCGGCTCAGCAGCCGGGCCACCCGCCACAGGCTGCGGGCCGCGCCGCTCACGCCGCGGCTGCGCTCCGCGCCGAGGGCCTCCTCGACGTAGACGCCGCGGACGCGCAGCAGCAGCGGCTCGACCCGCCCGGCCGGGAGGTCCCGGTCCAGCAGCACCCGGGCCAGCAGCGCGATCCGCTCGGCAGGGTCGTCGACGTGGTGCTCCGCGGCGACACCGAGGACGACGAGCGCCTGCACCGCCGACCCCACGGTGTTCTGCAGCGGCAGCAGGTCGGCGAGCTTGCCGGCGAACCGGGGTGCGGCCGAGATCCCGGCGGCGACGCGGGTGACCCGGTCGGCCCACCAGTCGGCGCGCTCGGCCAGGGGGAGGGCGGGCGGCCGGTCCAGCCGCTGCACCAGCGGGCCGAGCACCCGGTCGACCCGGCGCAGGACGTCGACGACGACGGCGTCGCTGATCGGTGCGGCCATGCCGGAACCGTAGGCGGCCCGCCGGTCGCCCGCCCGTCAGCCGCCCGGACGTTCCCGCGGGAACGCCGGCTGCGCCGAGACCGGGTCGTCGGGCACTCCGGGTCGGCTGGGTGCCCCATCACCCCGATCCGGGTGTCGGCGAGCACACCGCGGCGGTTCCGCGGAACCGCCGGTCCGGATCGCTACGGTGCGCGGGTGATCATGACCGCCGCCATCCTGGCCTGCGTCGTCCTGGCGGGGCTCGCCGTCTTCCAGGGCCTGCTCGTCGCCGGGGCGCCGCTGGGCCGGTTCGCCTGGGGTGGCCGGCACCGGGTGCTGCCGACCGGCCTGCGGTTCGGCAGCGTCGTGTCGATCGTCGCCTACGTGCTCGTCGGGGTGGTGCTCGTGGCGGCGGCCCGGCGGTCGGCCGGGGCGGCCGACGTCGCCGTGTGGGTGCTGACCGGCTACTTCGTGCTCGGCATCGGGATGAACGCGACCAGCCGGAGCCGCCCGGAGCGGCTGGTGATGACGCCGGTCGTCGCGCTGCTCGCCGGCTGCTGCCTGGTGGTCGCGCTGGGCTGAGGACCGAGCGGCTCAAGGCGGTCAGCGGGGGACGTCGGGCGGCTCGGCCAGGGGCGCGCGGGTGCGGGTCATCAGGTCGACGAGGTCGGTCATCGCCCCGCGGACGGCGGCGATCCGCTCGGCCACGTCGCCGAGTCCGCCGTCCCCCCGCCCGGACGGGTACGCGGTCTCGACGGTGAGCCCGTCGACCTCCACGGCGCTGCGCTCCATCCGCTCGAGGTCGGCGAGGTGCTGCAGCTCCACCGAGAGCGCGGCGGCCTGGTCACGGTGCCGGATGAGCGCGTCGGCGCGGTGGCCGAGCCGGCGGGCGGCGTCGTCCAGGGCGGTCTGCTGGCGGTCCCAGAACTCGGCGGCCGGGCCGGTGGGGCGCAGGCCGAGCCGGCTGCGGGCCTGCCGGATGCGCGAGGCCAGGTCGACGATCTGGCGCACCTCCGCGTCGCCGTCGAAGGCGGTCCGGGTGGCGGCCAGGTACGGGGAGTGCCACGACGGCTCGCGCACCGTCTCGGCCCAGGCGCGGCTCGCGGCGCCGGCGACGCGGGCCTCGATGGTGTCCCAGGCGGCCAGGCTCGCCTCGGGGGACACCGGGTGGGCCGGGAGGGCGGCGCGGGCGGCGTTCTCCCGGTGCTGCACCACCAGGACCCCGGCAGCCGGGACGAGCAGCCCCAGCCCGCCGGTGAACATCAGCAGCAGGACGGCGAGGACCCACTTCTGGTCGGTGTCCAGCGCGCGCCACTGCCGGCCGCACCAGACCAGCCACTCCTGGGCGACCAGCCAGTCGCGGGCCTGCTCCCAGAGCGGGGACTCGGGACCTGGCGAGCGGTCCGGCGGTGGCGTGATGACCAGCCGGCCGTCGGTGAGGTAGCGGTCCGGCCACAGCGGCCGGGAGCCCTCGGCGCTCACCGCGCCCGTCCCGTGCTGCCCAGCCGACGCACTCCGTGTCCTCTCCGTTCCGCAAGGTCCGGGCTGCACCTTCCCCCATGCGGCGACGGAGGGGGAAGAGGCGCGGCGTGGCGGGCGGACGGCGACCGGTGGTGATCACCTCCCGCCGGTGGCTGTCTCACGCGTGCGGAGACCGCCGTCAGCGCGTGGTGATCACGGCTCGCGAGGGTGAACTGGCCAGCCCGGGCGGGCTTGACTGGCCGGCGGCGCCGGGCGAACCATGGTCCGCGACGATCCGAGCTGGGCGAGGCCTGCCATGACCGTTTCGACGCAGCGACCGGAACCGGGCGATCTCCGCACCCGTGTGACGGGGGCCGTGACCGGGCCGCAGGACCCCGGCTACGACGAGGCCCGCGCCGTGTGGAACGCGATGATCGACTGTCGACCATGGGGTGTGGTCCGCGCCGCCGACGTGGGGGACGTGGCGACGACGATCACCTTCGCACGGGACCACGGGCTGGACCTGGCAGTGCGCGGGGGTGGTCACAACGTCGCCGGAAAGGGAACGGTCGATGACGGTCTGGTGCTGGACCTGGCCGACCTCCACGCCGTGTCGGTCGATGCGGCGGCGTCGACCGTGCGAGTCGAAGCGGGGGCCTCGCTGACCCACGTCGACGCGGCCACCGAGCCGCACGGGCTCGTCGTGCCGGCCGGGGTGGTGTCCACCACGGGCATCGCCGGGCTCACGCTGGGTGGGGGCGTCGGTTGGCTGACTCGGCGGTACGGGCTGACCGCCGACAACCTGGTCTCGGTCGAGTTGGTGACCGCCGACGGCGGGCAGCTCACGGCGAGCGAGACCGAGCATCCCGACCTGTTCTGGGCGCTGCACGGCGGCGGCGGGAACTTCGGCGTGGTCACGGCCTTCACCTTCCGGGCGTACTCCCACGGGCCGCAGCTGTTCGCCGGCAACTTCGTCTACCGGCAGGACCGGTGGCGGCAGGCCTGGACGGCGCTCGAGCTGTGGACGCGGGACCTGCCGGACGAGATGACGACGATCACCACGTCACTCACCCCGCCGCCCGCCGCTGAGATGGGTGACGAGCCGCTCCTGCTGCTCGGGTTTGCGTGGGCGTCCGCGGATCGTGCGGCCGGGGAGGCGCAGGTCAGGCGCCTGCGTGAGCTCGCCCCGCCGGACGCGGAAGAGGTCGGGGACACGCGGTGGGTCGAGTGGCAAGCGGCCTACGACTTTCTCCTCCCGAAAGGCGTGCGGGCCTACTGGCGCAACACCTCCTTCGACCGGCTCGACGACGCGGTGATCGACGTGCTGCTCCGCCGGGGGGCGGAGCAGACGTGGACCGGCACCGCCTTCGACGTCCACCACCTCGGCGGCGCATTCGGCCGCGTGCCCGAAGAGGCCACCCCGTTCCCCAACCGGGCCGCCCGCTTCTGGCTGAACATGTACGGGTTCTGGAGCGACGTCGCCGACGATGCCTCCCGGATCGCGTTCGTCCGCGGCATGTCCGCGGACATGGAGCCGTTCTCCACCGGCGGCCAGTACATCAACTGGCAGGGCGCCGAGCCGACCGGTCACCGCGGGTTGGATCCCCGTGCGGTCTTCGGACCCACGAAGCACCAGCGCCTCGTCGACGTGAAGCGGCGCTACGACCCCGAGAACGTCTTCCACGTCAACCAGAACATCGCCCCGGTGTGAGTCCCGGCGACGGACGCGCACCAGGACGGGTCTCCGCAGTCCGGGGGGCAGCAGGAGCTGACGCGGCTGGCAGGTCCTTCCCCGCCGATCCGGACGACCTCGTACCGTTGAGCCGGAGCCCGCGAGGTCAGCTGTCCGGCCCGGCGGCCCGCAGTCGCTGGTCGAGGAGGGCGTCGAGCTCCGGGAGGAGCACGACGCTCTCCTGCTCGTTCGGGTCGGTGCGGGCGATCACCGCCCGCAGGGGCGTGCTGCCGGTGTTGACCGGCAGGTGCGGCACGCCGGCCGGGATGTAGACGAAGTCGCCGGGCCGCACGACCTCGTGGTGGGCGAGCCCGTCGCCCCACCACATCTCGCTGTCGCCCTCCAGCACGTACACGGCGGACTCGTGGTGCTCGTGCAGGTGCGCCGTGCCGCGCCCGCCGGGCGGCACGACCAGCGTGTGCAGGCAGAGGCCGCGGGCGCCGGCGGACTGGGCGGACACCCCGGCGCCGTAGTCCAGCCCCTGCTTGCCCGTGTAACCGTCCCCCGGCCGGACGACCCGGCAGGCCGGGCTGGTGTCGTCCATCGCGTCCCCTCCCGCTGGTGGTCCGGCCAGCCTGCTCGCCGGCGGGACGGGGCACAACGGAATGCGCGGTCGCCGCCGGACCCGTCGTACCGTCGAGCCGTGGGGAGGCCGCGGACGGGGGCAGCTGCCCGCTGGGCTCTCGTCGGCGGAGGGGTCGCCGTCCTGCTGGTGCTGCCGCCGCTGATCGACGCGCTCCCGGCCGCGGACGCGCCGACCTCCGCGGTCGACCTGCGCACGCGGGCGCTCGGCTCGGCCGGTGTCGCGTTCGCGGGGTACGCCCAGTCCGCGGGCGGCCTGGACCTGCCGGTGGGGGAGCAGCTCACCGACGCGGCGGACCTGTTCAGCGACCGGACGACGATGCGCGCCTGGTACCGCGGTCCCGCGGACTGGCGGGTGGACGTCGTCACCCCGACCGGGGAGACCGGGGTGCACGCCGACGGGTGCGGCACGTGGACCTGGGACTGGGAGGACGCCGTCGCCACGTGGTCCGAGCCCGGCCCGCTCGCCTTCCCCAGCCCCTCGGACCTGCTGCCCAGCGCGCTGGGCCGGCGCCTGTTGTCGGAGGCGGCCGAGGACGAGCTGTCCCGGCTGGGCGCCGAGCGGGTCGCCGGCCGGGACGCCCTCGGGCTGCGGGTGGAGCCGGCCGCGGAGGCGGCGTCGGTGCCCCGGGTGGACGTGTGGGTCGACCGGGCGACCGGCCTGCCGCTGCGGGTGCAGGTGTGGGGCGACGACGCCGCCGAGCCCGCGATGGACACCAGCTTCCTGGAGCTCGACCTGACGGTCCCGCCGGCCGAGGTCACCGCGTTCACCGTGCCCGAGGGCGCGGAGGTGCGGGAGGGCCAGGCGGAGCAGCTGCTGCAGGCTGCCGACCGCGACCGGCGCCGCGGCCCGGCGCTGCCGTCGTCCCTGGCCGGGCTGGACCGGCGCGTGGTCGAGGGGGCGCCCCGGTCGGTCGGCGTCTACGGCCGCGGGGTGACCCTGCTCGCCGTCGGCGTGCTGCCCGACCGGGCCGCCGCCGGGCTGCGCGCCGAGCTGTCCCGGGCGCCCGGGGCCGTGGTCGACCCGCTCGGGACCCGGATCGCCGCCGGCCCGCTGGGGCTGATGATCGTCGACGGACCCGACGGCGCGCTCCTGCTCACCGGCACGGTCACCCTCGACGCGCTGGCGGCAGCGGCCACCGACCTGACCGGGAGGGCCGGATGAGCACGGTGATCGGGACCACCGGGCTGGTCAAGCGGTACGGCCAGCTGCGCGCGGTGGACGGGATCGACCTCGACGTGCGGCCGGGGGACGTCTACGGCTTCCTGGGCGCGAACGGCTCGGGCAAGACGACGACGGTGCGGATGCTGCTCGGGCTGGTGCTGCCCACCGAGGGCGAGGTGCGGCTGCTGGGCGAGCCGATGCCGAAGGCGGCCCGGCGGGTGCTGCCCCGGGTGGGCGCGCTCGTCGAGGGCCCCGCGCACTACGGCCACCTGTCGGGGCGGGCCAACCTGGCCCTGGTCGACGCCGCCGGGCCGGGGGGCTCCCGGCGGACCCGGCGGGCGCGGATCGAGACGGTGCTGGAGCAGGTGGGGCTCGCCGGGGTGGGCCGCAAGCCGGCGCGGGCCTACTCGCTGGGCATGCGGCAGCGGCTGGGCCTGGCCGCCGCGCTGCTGCGCCGGCCGGAGCTGCTGGTCCTCGACGAGCCGACCAACGGCCTGGACCCGCAGGGCATCCACGAGATCCGCGACCTGCTGCTGCAGCTCAACCGCGAGGGCACCACCGTCTTCCTGTCCAGCCACCTGCTGGCCGAGGTCGAGCAGATGTGCACCCGGATCGGCGTGCTCGACCGGGGCCGGCTGGTGCTGCAGGACGAGCTGGCCCGCCTCACCTCGCCCACCGGCGCGACCATCGTGGAGACCCCCGAGCCGGACCGGGTGCGCGCGGCGCTGGACGGCCGGGTGCTGTCGGTGACCGCCGGCCGGGCGGTCGTGCGCGGCGCGGACCCCGCCGAGGTCAACGCCGCGCTGGTGGCCGCCGGGGTGCCGGTGCACGGGCTGGCGCTGGAACGGCCGAGCCTGGAGGCGGTGGTGCTGGCCGCGGCGCGCACCAGCTCCGACCGGGTCGACGCGCCGGGCGAGCGGAGCCGCCGGTGATCGTCGTCGAGCTGCGCAAGCTGTTCCGCCGCCCGCGCACCTGGGTGACGATCGGGCTGCTCAACGCGCTGCCGGTGCTGGTGGCGGTGCTGCTGGCGTGGACCGACCTCGCGCCCCGGCCGGGGGAGGGGCCGGCGTTCCTCTCCGCCGTCCTCACCAACGGCACGCTCTACCCGCTGGCCGCCCTCGCGATCGTGCTGCCGCTGTTCCTCCCGATCGCCGTCTCGGTGGTGGCCGGCGAGGCGGTGGCCGGGGAGGCGCAGGGCGGCACGCTGCGGTACCTGCTGGCCCGGCCGGCCGGCCGGACCCGGCTGCTGGTGGCCAAGCTGATCGCGGTGGTCGCCTTCGTGGTGGTGACCGTCGTGGTGGTCGCCGGGGTCGGCTACGTGGTCGGGCGGCTGCTGTTCGAGGTCCAGCCGACCGGCGGGACGGCGCTGTCCGGGACGTCGCTGACCTCGCAGGAGCTCGCCGTCCGCACCCTGCTGGCGATCGGCTACGTGACCGTCTCGATGCTCGGGGTCGCCGCCTTCGCGCTGTTCTTCTCCACGCTCACCGACTCCCCGCTCGGCGCCACGCTGGGGGCGCTCGCCGTCCTCATCGCCTCGTCGCTGCTGTTCACCCTGGACGCGGCGTCGTCGTTCGCGCCCTACCTGCCGACCCGGTACTGGCTGGCGTTCGTCGACCTGTTCCGCGACCCGATCCTGTGGCGGGACGTCGTCCGGGGCGTGGCGCTGCAGGCGGTCTACGTGGTGGTGCTGCTGGGCGCCGCGTGGGCGAACTTCACCACGAAGGACGTCACCAGCTGAGCGGGTCGTCCTAGCGGGCGGCCGCGCCGGGGCGCTGTTCGGGGACGGGCAGGGGGCGCGGCTGGGCCCGCAGCACGGTGCCCGCCGAGCCGGGGTCCCGCCGCTCGGGCACGGCCGGGGCGCCGCCGTCCGGCCCCGCGCCGGCGGCGGGCGCCGGGCGGCCGAGGTGGTAGCCCTGGCCGTGGTCGACGCCGAGCGCGCGCAGCGCCTCCAGCTCCCCGGCGCTCTCGATCCCCTCGGCGACCACGGTCAGCTCCAGCGTCTTGCCGAGCGCGACGATCGCGCCGACGACCGCCCGGTCCTGCGAGCTGCTGGCGATCCCCTCGACGAACGCCTTGTCGATCTTCAGGACGTCGATGGGGAAGCGGCGCAGGTAGCTCAGCGACGAGTAGCCGGTGCCGAAGTCGTCCAGGGCCAGCCGGACGCCGAGCGCCTTGACCTCCAGCAGCTTGGTGCTGGTGCTGGCGGCGTCCTCGACGAACAGCGACTCGGTGATCTCCAGGCAGAGCAGCCCGGCGTCCAGCCCGGACTCCTCCAGCGCGCTGCGCAGGTGACCGACGAGGTCGGGGTGCTGGAACTGGCGCACCGAGACGTTGACGCTGACCCGGGTGCGGGAGCCGGGGTCCGACCGCTGCCAGGCCGCGGCCTGCCGGCACACCTCGTGCAGGATCCAGCGGCCGATCGGGACGATCAGGCCGGTCTCCTCGGCGAGCGGGATGAACTCCGCCGGGGGGACCAGCCCCCGCTCGGGGTGCTGCCAGCGGACCAGCGCCTCGAACCCGGTCACCTGCCCGCCGGTGAGCTCGACGATCGGCTGGTAGTGCAGCACGAACTGCCCGGACCCCAGGGCCCGGTGCAGGTCGGCGCGCAACTGCTCCCGGTCGACGACGGCGGTGTGGTGGCTGGGCTGGAAGACCGCGTAGCGGCCCTTGCCGGTGGTCTTGGCGACGTACATGGCGACGTCGGCCGCGCGCAGCAGCGGCATCCCGCTGGCCGCGCAGGTGGCCGAGGTGGCGATGCCGATGCTCAGGCCGGCCGTGCAGGACCGCTCGGCGATCGTGATGGGCCGGCGCAGGCTGGCGAGGATGCGCTCGGCCATCCCCTCGGCCGTGACGGCCGTCTGGTCACCGGGCCCGCCGACCAGCAGCACGGCGAACTCGTCGCCGGACAGCCGGGCCAGGGTGTCGTCGGCGCGCAGGCAGCCGCTCATCCGGGCGGCCACCGTCTGCAGCAGCCGGTCACCGCCCTCGTGCCCGAGGTCGTCGTTGATCGTCTTGAGGTTGTCCAGGTCCAGGAACAGCACCGCCAGCGGGGTGCCGGTGGTCCGCTCTAGCTCCTCGGCGGCCCGCAGGCGCTCCATGAACATCACCCGGTTGGGCAGGCCGGTGAGCGCGTCGTGGTACGCCTGCTCGCGCAGCTTCTCCTCGAGCTCCCGGCGGTCGCTCACGTCCCGGGTGGTCAGCACGATGCCGGCCACGGCCGGGTCGCCGAGCAGGTCGTTGAGCACGGTCTCGGTCCAGCGCCAGGAGCCGTTGCGGTGGCGCATCCGCGAGGCCACCGACGCGGCGGGCGGGCGGCCGTCGACCGCGTCCCGGAGGTGCGCGGCGAAGGTGGCGGCGTCCCCGGGGTGCAGCAGGGCGCGCACGTCGCTGCCCAGCAGCGTCGCCGGGGGATAGCCGAGGACCCAGCCGACCGACGGGGTCTGGTAGGTGATCGTCCCGGCGGAGTCGACGACGGTGATGACGTCGGAGGCGTTGCGGACCAGGGACCGGAAGTGCTCGCCGTCCTCCAGCGCGTCCAGCAGGCTGTTGAACGCCTGCGCGGTTTCCCCGAGCTCGTCGACGGAGTCCACCTCGATCCGGGTCGACCCGGACCAGTCCCCGCTGCGGCTGGCCGAGCCGATCGAGTCGGCGACCGACCGCAGGTGGGAGCTGAGCACCGCCAGCCGCCCCCCGACCACCCACCGGCACAGCGCGTAGCTGAGCCCGCTGACCAGGAAGCCCGCGACCAGGCAGGCCACCTGGAAGGAGGTCCGGCCGGCATAACGGTCGGGGACCCCGAGCACCGTGGCGAACGGGGGGAACACCAGCCCGACGACCAGCCCGAAACCGACCATGTAGATGGCCAGGTCCCAGAAGACCCGGCGGGTCAGCCGGACCCCGCTCCGGCGGCCGGCGGTGGGGCTGGGCTCCGGCGGGGGTGTCCTCACACCGAGGAGCATCGACGTTCCGGCGGCCTGGTTGACCGGGGCTCCCCCCGAAGGGGTCATGCCGGGCGCGGCGGCCGCCGATGACACGCCCATGCGCAGCGCACCCTCCAGCGACCCCGGACCGCTGCTGGGAACGGGCCTGCGGGTGCCCGTCGTCGGCGGCGGGATGCGCGCCTACGTCGACCTGGACACCGCGGCGACCAGCCCCGCGTCGGTGGCGGTGGCCCGGGCGGTGGCGGACTTCCTGCCCTGGTACTCCAGCGTGCACCGGGGCGCCGGCGCCCGGTCCCAGTACGCGAGCGCCCGCTACGAGTCAGCCCGCGACACCCTCCTCGGGTTCGTCGGCGCGGACCCCGCGACGCACGTGGCCCTCTTCCCCCGCAACACCACCGAGGCGCTGAACGTCCTGGCCTTCCGGCTGGGCCTCACCTCCGACGACGTGGTGCTGACCACGGCCGTGGAGCACCATGCGAACCTGCTGCCCTGGCGGCGGCACGCCCGGCTGCGGGTCGTCGAGGTCGACGCGGCGGGCACCTTCGGCCCGGAGGACGTGGTCGCCGCCCTGGAGCAGCGCCCGGTGTCCCGCGTGCTGACGCTGACCGGCGCCTCCAACGTGACCGGCTGGCTGCCGGACCTGGGCCGGATCGCCGCCGCCGCGCGGGAGCGCGGGGTGCTGGTGGTCGTCGACGCCGCCCAGCTGGCCGGGCACCGGCCCATCGACATGACCGCGCTGGGGATCGACGTCCTGGCGCTGTCCGGGCACAAGATGGGGGCGCCCTACGGGGCCGGCGCGCTGGTCGGCCCCCGGGACCTGTTCAGCTCCGGCGAGCCGCTGCTGGTCGGCGGCGGCGCGGTGCGGGCGGTCTCCTTCGACGACGTCGTCTGGGCCGACGGTCCCGACCGGGACGAGGCCGGCTCGCCCAACGTGCTCGGCGTGGTGGCCCTGGCCGCGGCGGCGGAGGAGTTCGGCCCGGCAGCGTGGCCGGCCCTGCTGGCGCACGAGCGTGCCCTCACCGCCGCCCTGGACGCCGAGCTGGCCACCGTGCCGGGCCTGCGGCGGCTCGGGCCGGGGAGCGGGGACCGGCTGCCGGTCGCCGCGTTCATCCTCGACGGCGTGCCGCACGCGCTGGTGGCCGCCCGGCTGTCGCACGAGCACGCGATCGGCGTGCGCAACGGCTGCTTCTGCGCCCACCCCTACATGAGCCGGCTGCTGTCGCTGACCGAGGAGCAGGTGCGCCGTTTCCACCGCGACGCCGCCGCCGGCCGGGTCGACCTGCCCGGGGCGGTGCGGGCCAGCGCCAACCGCGGGACGTCGCCGGCAGACGTGGCGGCCCTGGGCACGGCGTTGCGGGCGATCGCCGGCACGCCCGGGGACGGCGACCGCTACCGGCTCGACGAGCACGGCCAGTACGTCCCGGCCGCACCGTCCCTCACCGTCGTCAGGAGCTAGCGCGCACCAGCCGGTAGTGCGCCGCGGCCGGGGAGGCCTCGTACTCGGCGCAGGTCAGGGGCGGGGCGTCCGCGAGGTCGCCGAGCAGGCGCTCGCCGGAGCCGAGCAGCACGGGGACGACGACCACGTGCAGCTCGTCGACCAGCCCGGCCCGCAGGTACTGCCGGACCGTCGCTGCGCCACCGGCGAGCCGCACGTCCGCGCCCTCCGCCGCCGCGAACGCCTGCGCCAGCGCGGACTCGATGCCGTCACTGACGAAGGTGAACGTCGTCCCGCCGGCCATCTCCTGCGGCTGCCGTGGGTGGTGGGTGAGCACGAACACCGGGTGGTGGAAGGGCGGGTCCTCGCCCCACCAGCCCGTCCACGCCGGCCCCGTCCACTCGCCGCGGATCGGGCCGAACATGTTCCGGCCCATGATCGTCGCGCCGATGCCCGTCTCGCTGCGGGCCAGCCAGTCGTCGTCGACGCCGGTCGCCCCGCCGGACCCGCCGTGGGCCGCCTGGCCGGTGCGGGTGTCGAACATCCAGGTGTGCAGCTGCTCGCCGCCCACCCCGAGCGGGTCGTCGGTGCTCTGGCGGGGCCCGGCGGCGTAGCCGTCCAGCGACACGGACAGGTTGGACACGCGGAGTCTGGGCATGGGCGTAGGACTCCTCCTGGTCGCCGCACTCATCGCCCGGCCACGACGGAGCGCTCCCGGCGGCGGCCGGCGACCTCCTCGCCCAGGCGTCGCCGCAGCTCGGCCCGGGGGAGCACCGCCCGGGGCCGCAGCCCCGGCGCCGAGACGGCGACGCTGCCCGCGGCCACCTCGGCGTCCCCGAGGACGGCGACGTAGGCGTCCCGCCGCTCGTGCGCCTCCCGCACCCGGGCGGGGAGCGATCCGCGCTCGTCGACGACCGCGCGGATCCCCGCCGCGGCCAGCTCCGCCGCCAGCTCCCCCGCGGGGCCGGCGTGCTGCTCGCCGACGGGGAGGACCCGGACCTGCACCGGGGCCAGCCAGGTGGGCAGCCGGCCGGCGGAGGACTCCAGCAGGATCGCGGTCAGCCGCTCCATCGAGCTGAGCAGGCCGCGGTGCACCATCACCGGCCGGTGCTTCCGGCCGTCCGCGCCGACGTAGGTCAGGCCGAACCGCTCGGGCTGGTTGTGGTCGACCTGCACGGTGGACAGGGTCTCCTCGCGGCCGCGGCGGTCGGTCACCTGGACGTCGATCTTCGGGCCGTAGAACGCGGCCTCCCCGGGCGCGACCTCGTACGCCAGCCCGGCGTCGTCCAGCGCCTCCCGGAGCTGGGCCTCGGCGGTGCGCCACTGCTCGTCGTCCCCGAGGTACCGGCCGCCGGGGCCGCGCACCGACAGCCGGAACCGGCTGACCTCGATGCCGAGCACCGCGTAGCAGTGCCGGATCGCGTCCAGCGCGAGCCGCACCTCGGCGACGACCTGGTCGGGCCGGCAGAAGGAGTGGGCGTCGTCCAGGTTGATCTGCCGGACCCGGCTCAGCCCGGCCAGCACGCCGGACAGCTCGCTGCGGAACATCGACCCGAGCTCGGCCAGCCGCACGGGCAGGTCCCGGTGGCTGTGCGGGCGGGCGGCGAAGACCTGGGTGTGGTGCGGGCAGTTGGCCGGGCGCAGCACGAAGCTCTCGCCGCCGACGACCATCTCCGGCCACATGTCGGCGGAGAACTTGTCCCAGTGCCCCGAGCGCTCGAACAGCTCACGTTTCGCCAGCACCGGGGTGTAGACCCGCCGGCAGCCCGAGGCCAGGGCCTGCTCGAGGGCGAACCGCTCGAGCTCGGCGCGGACGACCGCGCCGTCGGGCAGCCACAGCGGCAGCCCGGCGCCGACGGCGGGGGTGGTGTCGAACAGGTCGAGGGCCCGTCCGACGGTGGAGTGGTCGGGATCCATGTCGCTTCCTCTCGGGGGAGGGACCGGCCGCCGACAGCAGAGAGCCCCGGGGACCGGTCCCCGGGGCTCGTGCCGTGCGCTGGCTACACGAGGTGCCGGAGACTCTCCGGCGTCGTGGCGGCCAGTGCGATGGGCATGCAGCGACGATGACGGGTCCCCAACCTCCGGTCAACGGAGTTCGGCGGGGCCCCTCCGCCCGGGCAGGCCGACGCCGGCGAGCGGGCGCCCGTCGGAGCCGTGGGCCACGGCGACGGGTGCGCGCCGGCCGGTCCAAATCACGACGACGTGCCCGTGGCGCGGCACGGACAGCACCCGGTCCCCGACGTGCACGCTCGCGGCGGCCGCGCTCACCCGCAGCTCCGCGTAGCTGATCCAGCGCCCGCCCCACGGCATCCGCCGGCCGGCGTCGTCGGCCACCCCTCCGCTGCCCTGCACCACCACGTGCCCGCCGAGCTCCCGGGCGCCCGGCCGGTCCTCGAGGCCGTCGGTCTCCGCGCCGCTGCCGCCGCCGCCCAGGTACACCCAGTCGGCTCCGCGACGCACCAGGACGTGGCACAGGTGCTCGAAGGAGCCCACGCTGCGCCGCACGAACTTCGTGCAGGCGACGTCGCCGTCGACGTCGACGGCCATCGCGGCGAAGCGGCGGCGCCGGCTCAGCCGGGCGGGGTCCTCGGTCAGCCCGTCCGCGATGAGCCGCACGCTCTCGGCCTGCACGTCGTACGCCACGGAGGCACCGTAGGTCCCCGGGCGCTCAGCCCTGCCGCAGCCGGGCGCAGTCGGCGGAGGTGAGCGGCACCGGGTCCCCGGCGGCCAGCTCGGCCAATACCATGCCCTGCACCAGCGGATCGGTGGGCAGCTGCCCGTGCGGCACCGTCGAGTCCGCGCACACCGACTGCACCGGCAGCTCCAGGGCGCCGGCCAGCTCGGCGGACTCCGGCGGGGTGACCGTGGAGTCCGCCGTCGTCCAGATCGACACCCAGGTCGGCCCCTCCGGCGTCTCGTCACCGGCGTTGAGCTCGGCGAGCAGGTCGCTGTCGGTGGTCAGCTGCCGGCACCCGTCCGGGCACTCCGTCGGCGCGTAGCTGGTGGCGAGGTCGGCGACGGTGGTGCCGTGGTGCGGTGACCCGAGCGTGACCACCCGCCGCGCCCGGTCCGCGCCGCCGTCGGCGGCCCACAGCCGGGCGATCACCCCGCCGGCCGAGTAGCCCACCACGTCGACGCTCCTCGCGCCGGTGCGGGCCAGCACCTCGTCGACCGCGGCGTCGAGCGCGGCGGCCGACGCCCGCAGGTCGCCGGTGCCCTGGCCGGGCACCGCGACGACGGTCGCGTCCCGGCCGGCCGCGGTCAGCCGGTCGGCGAGGGAGGACAGCGCGGCGCCCGACCCGCCGTAGCCGGGCACGAGCAGCACCGGCCCGGGGGTCGACTGGTCGGCCGCGGGTACCGGCCGGCGGTGGTCCCGCGTCAGCAGGGGGACGGCGACCGCCAGGACGACGGCCACGACGACTCCCAGCAGGGCCAGCAGGAGGCGGCGGCGGGCGGGGGAGAAGCCGGCGAGCACGCACCCCACTGTGCCCGGCGTGGTCAACTGGGCCCGTGCTGAGCCGCGACGAGTACCTGGCGGCCTGGTCCCGCTGGCACGGCGACGCCGGTCCGGACGACAGCCGGCTGGTCCGCGGCTGGCTCACGCTGGCCTACACCCTCGCCCGGCCGCTCGCCGGGGTGTCCCCGCTCGCGGTGACCGCCACCGGCCTGCTGGTGGCCGCCGCGGCGGTGGCCCCGGCGGCCGCGGGGGGTGGCTGGCTGGTCGCCGCCGGGCTGCTGGTCGCGTTGTCCGGCCTGCTGGACTCGCTCGACGGTGCGCTGGCGATCGCCGGCGGCCGGGCGTCGCGCCGCGGGTTCGTCCTCGACTCGGCGGTCGACCGGCTCACCGAGGTCGCCTACGCGCTCGCCCTCTGGGTCGTCGGCGTCCCGGGGCTGCTGGCCGCGGCCTTCGGCGCGCTGTGCTGGCTGCCCGACTACCTGCGGGCGCGCGCCGGGCAGGCCGGGGTCACCGAGACCGGCGCGATCTCGGTGTGGGAGCGCCCCACCCGGGTGGTGATGACCGGTCTCACCCTCGGGGGCGCCGGGGTCGTGTCCGGCGTCGTCGACCCGGCCGTCGTCGCCACCCTCGGCGCGGCCACCGGCTGCCTGCTCGGGGTGGTCGCCACCGCGCAGCTCGGGCTCCAGCTGCGCCGGGCGCTCACCGACTGACGCCGCCTCCTACCCTGTACCCGCCTCGGTGCCCCTCCCGGTCGCCGTCCCCCGAGGGAGACCCCTGATGTCCGTCGTCGTGACCGGCTCGATCGCCACCGACCACCTGATGACCTTCCCCGGCCGCTTCGCCGACCAGTTCGTCGAGGGCGAGATGCAGAACGTCTCGTTGTCCTTCCTCGTCGACGACCTGGTGCAGCACCGCGGCGGCGCGGGGGCGAACATGGCCTACGGGCTCGGGCTGCTCGGCCTGCACCCGGTGCTGGTCGGCGCGGTGGGCAGCGACTTCGCCGACTACGACGCCTGGCTGACCCGGCACGGCGTCGACACCGCGAGCGTCCGCTGGTCGGAGCTCAAGCACACCGCCCGCTTCACCTGCACGACCGACGCGGCGAACAACCAGATCGCCTCCTTCTACTCGGGTGCGATGAGCGAGGCGTCGCTGATCGAGCTGGCGCCGGTCGAGCGGCGGGTCGGCGCGATCGACCTGGTCGTCGTCGGGCCCAACGACCCGACCGCGATGGTGCAGCACACCCAGGAGTGCCGGGACCGCGGCTACCCGTTCCTCGCCGACCCGTCCCAGCAGCTGGCCTGGGCCGACGGCGAGATGATCCGCGACCTCGTCGACGGCGCCGACCTGCTGTTCACCAACGAGTACGAGCACGCGCTGCTGCTGCAGAAGACCGGCTGGGACGACGACGAGGTGCTCGCCCGGGTGGGCACCTGGGTCACCACCCGGGCGGCCAACGGCGTGCGGGTGGAGCGGGCCGGCGCGGAGCCGATCGAGGTGATCGCCGTCCCGGAGACCAAGCCGGTGGAGCCCACCGGTGGCGGCGACGCGCTGCGGGCGGGGTTCGTCGCGGCCCGGCAGTGGGGGCTGTGCCTGGAGCGGGCCACCCAGGTCGGCTCCGCGGTGGCGACCGCCGCCGTCGAGGTCGTCGGCACGCAGGAGTACGCGCTGCCCCGGGAGCACTTCCTGGGACGGTTCGCCGACGCCTTCGGCGCCGACGCCGCCGACGAGGTCGCGCCCTTCCTGCCGTCCTGACCCCGGGGGCAGAGGCCATTTCTGCCCCCGGGATGTCAGCCGCCGCGCAGGCGCTCGCCGATGTCCGGGTCCTCCGACCACCGGCGGTAGGGGATCCGGCGGATCTCCTTGACCTCGCCGATCGTCGACCACTCGTTGCCGCCGAGCCGGGCCAGCGGCCGGAGGTGCTCGATCCGCGGCCGGCCGTCCCGGACGGCGGACTCCCACGCGCTCACGTGCACGACCCGCCCGAACACCACGGTGCTGTCGCCGAAGGACACGGTGCCCTGCAGGGTGCACTCGATCGACACCGGCGACTCCGCGACCCGCGGCACGCCGACCACCTCGCTGGGCTCGAGCGCGACCCCGGTGTGCTCCGCCTCGTCCTGCTCCGGCGGGAAGTCGGTGCCGGTGGCGTTGACCTGCTCGAAGAGCGACTCCGGGGTGAGGCTGACGGTGAACTCCCGGGTCTCCTCCACGTTGGTGAGGGAGTCCTTGCGGCCCACCGAGGTGAACTGCACGACCGGCGGCTGCACGCAGGCCACCGTGTAGAAGGAGTGCGGGGCGAGGTTGAGCACGCCCTCGGCCGACCGGCTGCACACCCAGGCGATCGGCCGGGGGACGACGATCGAGTTGAGCACCCGGTAGAACGCGGCGCTCTCCATCTCGGCGGGGTCGAAGTGCACGCGGGCGGAGGTCACCGCTCCATCCTGCGGGAGGCCGGGCCCTCCGGCGCGCCGGTCACCGCGCGGCCGCGCCAGCGCAACGAGCCGCGGCGGTGGCCGGCGAGCGAGCGGGCCACCAGCACGTCGAGCAGCGCGATCGACACCGGGTGGGCCAGCGCGTCGGGCCAGGCGCGGCCCCCGGTGGCGTGCGCGGTCACCGCCCGGCCGGCCACCCCGGCCGCCCAGCCCAGCAGCCCGGCGCGCGAGCCGGCGAGCGCGGCCAGCGGCGGCAGCAGCCAGACCAGGCTCAGCGCGGCCGCCGCCGCGGCGGCCGCGGCCGGACGCCCGCCGAGGGCGGACCACAGCGACTTCGCGTAGCCGTCGCGCACGCCCGGCCAGCCGGCGTACATCCGGCAGGCGGCCAGCGTCGAGCCGTCGACCACCACGCCACGGCCGCCGGCGGACTTGACCGCGCGCAGCAGGGCGACGTCCTCGATCACCTCGCCGCGGACTGCGGCGTGCCCGCCGGCCCGGGTGTAGGCGGCGCGCCGGACGACGAGGAACTGCCCGTTCGCCGCCGCCAGCGAGGGGCGCGGCGACCGCTCGGCCAGGCGCAGCGGCAGCAGGGTCGCCCACAGCCACTGCTGCAGCGGCTGCACCAGCCGCTCGGCGGCGCTGCCGGTCAGCTGCCGCGGCCAGGGGGAGACCAGGTCCAGGCCCGCGTCGTCGAGGACGGCCACCGCGGCGGCGACCGCGTCGGGCATCAGCCGCACGTCGGCGTCGAGGAAGACCAGCACGTCGACGTCCCCGGCCGCCGCCGCGCCCTGCGCGCAGGCGTTCGGCTTGCCCAGCCAGCCCGGGCCGGGCGGGGTTGCCCGCACCAGCCGCACCCGCTCGTCGGCGGGCACCCGGTCGGCGGTGCCGTCGGTGGAGCCGTCGTCGACCACGACGACCCGCAGGCCCGGGACGCCCCGCTGGTCGAGGACGGCGGCCAGGCAGCCGGCCACGTGTTCGGCCTCGTCGCGCACCGGCAGGACGACGGCCACCCGGCTCCGCACCGGCGGGGGGACGGCGGGCGGACGGCGCAGCAGCCGGGTGTTCACCGCCGCGTGCACCGCACCCAGCACCGACAGGCCGGCGCCCAGCCGCACCAGCCGGCTCACCGGCGCCTGCGCAGGGCGAGCGCGACGAGCACCGGCAGCGCCAGCAGCACGCCCCAGAGCGCCGAACCCGGCAGGTCCAGCCAGACCGCGTGCGCGAGCGCCCCGCCGAGGGTCATCCAGCCGAGCACGAGCAGCGGTGCGGCGTCCCCGCCCCGCGAGGGGCGCCGGCCGGCCAGCAGCTCGAGCAGCGTCATCAGCGCCAGCCCGGCCAGCAGCCAGCCCGCGAGGTTGGTCAGCGGCACGGTGTCGATGCCCGGCAGGCCGGGGGAGGGGTGCGCCCAGCGCCAGTAGCCGGCCTGCACCATCTGCGGATCGAGGACGACGTCCCACGCGGCGAAGACGTAGGCGGCGACGAGCACCCGGGCCGGGCGGGACCGCGGGGCCAGCCGGGCGGCGAGCACCCAGCTCGGCCAGGCCATCATCAGCCAGGCCAGCGGCACGAGGAACGGAACGCCGAGCAGCGTCGGGCCCAGGCCGTCGCTGTAGCCGTACTCGCCGTAGGGGAAGCCGGTGGCCAGCCCGAGCGCCTCGAACAGCACCGCCACGGCGGCGACCAGCCCGAGCACGCCGAGGCCGGTGCGCAGCCCGCGGCTGAGGGCCGCCGAGGTCACCGACACCGAGGCGCCGAGCAGCACGATGGCCCAGCTGACGGCGTTCCGCGGGGCACCGTCGGTGAGCGGATAGGCGATCGCCGCGCCGACGAGCAGCAGCGCGAGGACCAGGGGCAGCCGGACCGGCGTGCCCGGCCGGACCGCCAGCGCCCCGGTCACCGGCGGGCGGCGCGGAACCGCCGGCCGACCTCGGCGCGCAGCCGGGCCGCCGGACGGCGGTCGGCCAGGACCAGCCGGGCGGCGGTGCGCCCGGAGTTGCCGGAGACCCCGCCCCCGGGGTGGGTGGACGCGCCGGCCAGGTAGAGCCCGGCCAGCCCGGGCACCCGGTGGCCGGCGAGCGCCGGGGTCGGCCGGAACCCGAACATGCTGGCCAGACCCATCTCCACGTGCATCACGTTGCCGCGCCGGAGCCCCAGCTCGCGCTCCAGGGACAGTGGTGTCTGGACGTGCAGCCGCTGTACCGAGTCGGCGAAGCCGGGTGCGAACCGGTCGACGGCGCGCACCAGCTGCGCGGCCGCGGTGTCGGCGACCGCGTCCCAGTCGCTGCCGTCGGCCAGCGTGTACGGGTACCACTGCCCCCAGATCGTGACGACGTGCTGCCCCGGCGGGGCCAGCGTCGGGTCGCTCGCGGAGAACGACATGGCCAGCGGCACCGGCTCCCGGGGCAGCTCGCCGGCCAGCCAGTCGCCGTGCGCCCGGGCGAGCTGGGCCCGGTCGGTGCACAGCAGCTGCAGCCCCTGCAGCGACTCGGCCGCGGTGGCCCCCGGATAGGCGGGCAGCGCGTCGGTCAGCGCCCGCAGGACCAGGCCGAAGCCGTTGCCCACCGGCGGGTCGGCGTCGGCCAGGGCCGGGGGTGCGTCGTCGCCGGCCAGCTCCCTGGTCGCCAGCACGTGGCAGGCGGCGACGACGACGGGTGCGGTGATCCGCCGTCCCGACGTCGTCTCCACCCCGGCGATCCGGCGCGCGTCGGGCGGGCCGTCGACCAGCAGTCGGGCGGCGCCGTCCCCGAGGGTGACCCGGCCGCCGTCGGCGGCCAGCCGGGCGGCCAGCGCCTGGGTGAGCCCGCCCGAGCCGCCCACCGGGTGGCCCGGCGGCACCTCGTGCAGCAGCGCCACCCAGGCGACCATCGCCGCGGTGCCCGGCTCGGACATCGGCGGCCCGGACTGGGCGCCGAACCAGGCCAGCGCCGCCTTGAGCCGTTCGCTGCCGAACCAGCGGTCCAGCAGGGCGTCGCCGGAGCCGAGGAAGTCGGTGGCGATCTCGCCGCCGGGGGTGCGCGGCTGCCCGGCCCGCGGCGCGCCCACCGGCCACAGGTGCCGGACCAGCCGGCCCATGGTCGGCCGGTCGCCGAACGCCCGGACGACGGCGGCGCTGCGCGGGCCCCACACCTGGACGAACCGCCGGTAGGCGCGGGCGTCGGACTCGCCGCAGGCGGCCGCGATCGAGGCGCAGGTGGCGTCCAGGTCGACGGAGAAGACCAGCGGGCGGCCGTCGGGACCGGGGTCGCCGGGGCGCGGGGCGGGTGCGAACCCCCACGGGTCGCAGTCGACGTAGCGGAGGCCGAACCGCTCGAGCTCCAGCTCCTCGACCACGCCGCTGTGCCGGATGATCACGTGCGCGCTGGAGCCCCGGTCGACCCGGACCCCGGGCCACCGCTCGACGGTGGAGACGGCGCCGCCGAGCACCTCGTCGCGCTCCACGACCTCCACCCGCAGCCCCGCCCGGGCCAGGTGGCAGGCGGCGACCAGCCCGTTGTGGCCGGCGCCGACGACGACCGCCTCGACCGCGGAGGTCACGGATCCCGCGGGGGCGGGGGGAGCGGCAGGCGGGCGCCGAGGATCGCGAACGGGCGGGCGTCCCCGGGGAAGTGGTAACCGCGGGCCAGGTCGACGAAGCCGTCGGCGTGGTACAGCCGGAACGCCTTGGTGTCGGTGTCCGGGGTGCTGAGCAGCGCCACCGGGGCCGGCACGCCCTCGACCAGGGCGTGCAGCAGCTGCCGGCCGATCCCGCGGCTCTGGTGCTCGGGCAGCACGTGCAGCTCGCAGACCTCGAACGCGCCGGGCAGCCACTGCTTCGCCGTCCGCCGGTCCATGGCGTTGCGCACCTGGTCGTGCCACCACTGCCCGGGGGCGACCAGGTAGCCGTAGCCGAAGCCGACCAGCCGTTCCCCCTCCGTGCCGTCCTCCCGGGGGCCCTCGGCGAACGCACCGACGGCGCGGAAGCCCGCCCGCTCGGTGTGCTGGACGGCGTAGCCGTACCGGCCGGCGACGACCGACTCGCCGTAGCCCATCGCCGCGCCGTAGATGGCCAGCACCTCGTGCAGGTGGTCGCGCACCCACCCGGTGGGCAGCTCGACCACCCGGGTGGCCGGGGCGGTGCCGGTCATCGACCGGCCGCCCCGGCCGGCGCGACGGCCGGGCCCGGGCCCACCTCGGCCGGGGTGCCGCCGGTGAGCCGCAGGAGCTCGTCGTAGGTGGTGGGGAAGACGGTGTGCGGGTGCCCGGCGGCGGCCCAGACCTGCGGGTGCCGGGCCAGCTCGACGTCGACGAGGGTGCCGATGGGCGCGGGGTGCCCGACCGGGGCGACCCCGCCGATGGCCTGGCCGGTGTGCTCCCGGACGAACGCCGGGGTGGCCCGGCGGACCTCGGGGACGCCGAGCAGCGTGGCGAGGAGCTCCTCGTCGACCCGGTGGGCGCCGCTGGTCAGCACCAGCAGCGGCTGGCCGACGGCCTCGAACACCAGGCTGTTGGCGATCGCGCCCACCTCGACGCCGAGCTGGGCGGCCGCCGCGGCGGCGGTGCGGGCGCTGTCGGGCAGCGCGCGCACCTCACCGGGGGCACCGGCGGCTCGCAACTGCCGCACGACCTCGGCGACCCGGGGGTGCAGGGTCTCCGCTCCGGTCATGCCGGCGATCCTGCCACCGGGGCCGGACGCCCGCGCCACCCGGGACCGGCCGGGGCCCGCCGGCCGGGGGGCTCGCATGTCGTGGTCCGCCGGGAACGGTCGGTGGTCCGTGGTCTGCTGCCGTGCGTGGTCCGGACGTTGCGTGCAGTGGCTGCAACGACACGGATCCCGACACGCGCCGTCGGCTTGACGCTGTCGGTGGGGTCCGGTCTACTCATGGGTGTTCGAACACGTGTTCGAACACCGGGGACGCCGCTCCCCGGCCCGGTCGCCGTGCACTTCCCGCATGCGCGCTTCCCCACCGGGCCGGGAGGCGGGGTGGCCGGTGGGGCGAGGAGTGCGGGAGTCGTGTCATGAGCCGGGTGCTCGTCGGGGCCGAGGGTCGCGTCGGTGAAGAGGTGCAGGTCGAGCAGGGGTCGTCGGGGCCGGCCCAGTTCTGGCGCGGGCAGTCCCGCTACGTCGTCGGGGAGTTGCTCGACTCCTGGGTCGAGACCGCGCCGTGGTGGCAGGCCGACAGCGCCGAGCGGCGCGGGGCCTCGGCCGACCTGGTCGCCACCCGGCAGGTGTGGCGCCTCGAGGCGGTGCGGGCCGGCCGGTCGCGGATGAGCTTCGCCGGGGTGTTCGACCTGTCCTGGGAGCCGACGGCCAACCAGTGGCTGCTCGTCCGGGTGCACGACTGATGGGCGCCGCACGGGCCCTCGCCGCCCAGGGCCAGCTCCCGTTGCCCCCGCCGATGCCGGCCGCCGCCGCCCAGCTCCTCGGCCAGGCGCACCGCGGGCTGGCCGAGGCCGCCGCCGAGTCCCAGGCGAACTGGCGCTACGCCGGTGCCCACCTGGCCGCCCTCCGCGGCGCCGCCGCGGTGCTGGCAGCCCGCACCCGGCCCGAGCCGGCGCGGCGCCGGCCGCGCAGCGCCTGGGTGCTCATCACCGAGGTGGCTCCCGAGCTCGGGGAGTGGGCGGTCTTCTTCGCCGCGAACGCGCCCAAGCGGGCCGCGGCCGAGGCCGGGCTGTCCTCCGCGGTCACCGACCGGGAGGCCGACGACCTGGTGCGCGACGTGGGGGCCTTCCTCACCGCGGTCGAGACGACGGTCAGCCGGCCCGTGCCGGCTCCGGCGGCACCGGTGCGCCTGCGGTCGATGGACGGCGGCAAGCGCCGTTCGTCGGGCCGCACGCCGTGAGCGAGCTCGCGAGCGACCCTTTCGTCCACCTGCACGTCGCCTCCGGCTACTCGATGCGTCACGGCGCCAACCACCCGGCCGACCTGGTCGCCCGGGCCGCCGAGCACGGCATGGGGGCGCTGGCGCTGACCGACCGCGACGGCCTCTACGGCGCGGTCAAGTTCGCGCTGGCCTGCCGGTCGGCGGGGATCCGGCCGCTGTTCGGCGTCGACCTCGCCGTCGACCCGGTCGCCGGGGGTGAGCGGGGCGAGCAGCAGCTGGCCGGGCGCATCTCCTCGGCCGCGCTGCACCGGGCCGCGCACCCGTCCGGGCGCCGGGTGCCGGCCCGGGGCGGCGCCAGCGTCGACCCGCGGCTGCCGCGGGTCACCTTCCTGGCTCGCGACGGCGCCGGCTGGCGCTCGCTGTGCCGGCTGACCAGCGGCACCCACCTCGGGGGCACCCGCGGGGAGCCGGTCAGCTCGCTGCGGCTGGCCGGTGAGCACGCCGCCGGCCTGCTCGCCCTGCTGGGCCCGCAGTCGTCGGTGGGCCGGGCGCTCGCCGCCGGCCGGGCCGACCTGGCGCGCGCCCGGCTGGCGGCCTGGCGGGAGGTCCTCGGGCCCGGGCAGCTGGTGCTCGAGGTCGTGCACCACCGCGGTCAGGGCGACCGGGTGCGGGCGCAGGCGATGCTGCGCCTGGCGGCCGAGACCGGGGTGCCGGCGGTGCTCACCAACGCCGTCCGGTACGTCGACGCGCTCGACGCCCCCACCGCCGACGTCCTGGACGCCACGCGCCGGCTGGTGCCGCTCGGGCAGCGGCACGTCGACCGGCGCACCGCCGAGGGGTACCTGAAGTCGGGCAAGGAGATGGCCGAGGTCGCCGAGGAGCTCACCGGCCCCGACCGGGACGCCGCCGCGCGGCTGCTGGCCACCACCGCCCGGGTCGCCGAGCAGTGCGCGGTCGACGTCCGGGCCGACCTCGGCATCGGCACGGTGCGCTATCCCGAGCTCGACGTGGTCACCAGCCCGGCCGAGCGGGGGATGGGCCCCTCGCAGGTGCTGCGGGCCCGGTGCGAGGCCGGGTTCGGGCGGCGGGGTATGTCCCCGACGGCGGCGGTGCGCGAGCGGCTGGAGGAGGAGCTCGTGGTCATCGACGGGCTCGGCTACCCGTCCTACTTCCTCACCGTCGCCGACGTGGTCGCGCTCATCAAGGAGCTGCGGGTGCGCGCGGCGGCCCGCGGCTCGGGCGCCGGCAGCCTGGTCACCTACCTGCTGGGCATCTCCGACGTCGACCCGGTCCGCTACGGCCTGCTCATGGAGCGGTTCCTGTCGCCGCTGCGCCACCAGCTGCCCGACATCGACATCGACGTGGAGTCCGCCCGGCGGATGGAGGTCTACGACGCGGTGATCGACCGCTTCGGGGCGCACCGGGTCAGCTGCATCTCGATGATGGACACCTACCGGGTGCGGCACGCGATCCGCGACGTCGGCGCCGCGCTCGGGCTGCCGCCGGCCGAGGTCGACGCGGTGGCC
Source organism: Modestobacter marinus (assembly GCF_019799945.1). Taxonomy (GTDB): domain Bacteria; phylum Actinomycetota; class Actinomycetes; order Mycobacteriales; family Geodermatophilaceae; genus Modestobacter; species Modestobacter marinus_B. Next base: position 258,293 of record NZ_JABGCH010000003.1, on the reverse strand, counting down.
AAGGCGTTCCCGCACATCCGGGCCAACCAGGTGCACGCCGCGCTGCGCGACCTGCCGGAGCTGCGGGCCAGCCGGCTGGGCTCCCGGCGGGCCGGGGGCAGCGGCGACCTGGACCTGCTGTTCGACCTGGTCGCCCGGCTCGACGGACTGCCCCGGCACATCGCGCTGCACCCGTGCGGGGTGCTGCTGTCCGACGCGACGCTGCTGGACCGCACGCCGGTCGAGAACAGCTACCTCGGCTACCCGATGAGCCAGTTCGACAAGGACGACGTCGAGGAGCTCGGGTTGCTCAAGCTCGACCTGCTCGGCATCCGGATGCAGTCGGCGATCGCCCACGCGATGGACGAGGTCGCCCGGGTCGACGGGGCGGAGGTCGACATCGACGCCGTGCCGCGCGACGACCCGGCCACCTTCGAGCTGATCCGCAGCACCCGCACGCTGGGGATGTTCCAGATCGAGTCCCCGGGGCAGCGCGAGCTGGTCGGCAAGTTCGGGCCGCAGACGTTCGAGGACCTGATCATCGACATCTCGCTGTTCCGGCCCGGGCCGGTCAAGAGCGACATGGTCACCCCGTTCCTCATGGCCCGGAACGGCTGGCGCGACCCCGAGTACCTGCACCCGGCGCTGCAGCCGGCGCTGGAGCAGACCGCCGGCGTGGTGGTCTTCCACGAGCAGGTGCTGATGATCGTCTCGGCGATGACCGGCTGCACCCTGGCCGAGGCCGACGAGGTGCGCCGGGCGCTGGGCGAGCGGGACGCCCATCCGGAGGTCAAGGCCTGGTTCGCGCCGCGGGCGCTGGACGAGGGCTTCGCCGTCGAGGTGGTCGAGCAGGTGTGGGAGGTGCTGGTCGCCTTCGGCTCCTTCGGCTTCTGCAAGGCGCACGCCGCCGCGTTCGCGCTGCCCACCTACCAGTCGGCCTGGCTGAAGACCCACCACACGGCGGCCTTCCTCGCCGGGGTGCTGACCCACGACCCGGGCATGTACCCCAAGCGGCTGATCCTCGACGACGCCCGCAACTTCGGCGTGCACGTGCTCGGCCTGGACGTCAACGCCTCGACCGGCACCTACCGGATCGAGCGGGTCGAGCCCGATCCCTCCGCCCACCGGCCGCGGCCGGACTGGATGCCGGCCTCGATGTCCGATCCGGGGCGCTACGGCATCCGGCTCTCGCTGGCCGACGTGAAGGGCATCAGCGAGGAGGAGATGGCCCGGGTCGTGGCCGGGCAGCCCTACCGGTCGCTGGCCGACTTCTGGACCCGGGCGAACGTGTCCCGGCCGGTGGCCGAGCGGCTGGTGCTGGCCGGCGGGTTCGACTCGGTCTACGGGTTCGGGGTGCGCGACAGCGAGGGCGGGCGGCCGACCCGGCGACGGCAGTCGATGACCCGCCGCGACCTGCTGCTGCAGATCGGCGAGCTCGACCGGTGGAGCCGCAGCGGGGCGCGGGCCGCCGGCAGCGGTCAGCTCGGCCTCGACCTGTTCGGCACGGAGGAGGCCGGGGACGAGGCCAGCGGGCCGCCGGAGTTCGTCAGCTCCGGGTTGCCGGAGTTCACCGACGCCGAGCGGGTGCGCGCGGAGCTGGAGGTGCTGGGGCTGGACGCCAGCCGGCACGTCGTCGACTTCTACCGGCCGTTCCTCGTGGCGCTGGGCGCGGTGCCGGCCGGGGAGCTGCTGCAGTGCCGCAGCGGGTCGGAGGTGCTGGTGGCCGGGGTGAAGGTGGCCACCCAGACCCCGCCGATCCGGTCCGGGCGCCGGGTGGTGTTCGTGACGCTGGACGACGGCACCGGCTGCACCGACTCCACCTTCTTCGAGGACGTGCAGGGGCCCTACGCGTCCACCGTCTTCCACTCGTGGCTGCTGGTGATCCGCGGGGTGCTGCGGCGCACCGGCCCGCGGGGGATCTCGATGCGGGCCACCGGTGCGTGGGAGCTGCCGGCGCTGCACGAGGCATGGGAGGCCGGTGGGCTGGCCGCGGTCGCCGAGCTGATGGCCACGGAGGGGGAGTACACGGAGCAGGCGATCACCGGGGCCGCCGCCTCGCACGGCTCCCGGCCGGTCATGGTGCGGCCGGTGCTCGTGCACCCGACCGGCTTCCGGATGTCGCCCTACGCCGACATCAAGCCGGCCGGGGACGACACCAAGTCCGCGGTCCGCCGGGAGGCGACCGCAGCGCCGCGGAAGCTGTGGCACTCCAGCCCCGGCAGCTCCGGCCGATGAACAGCGCCCGGAACTAGACGGGTGGCCAGGCGATCAGCAGGGTCCAGCGCTCGCCGTCCTGGCGGTGCAGCTGGAAGTCGCGGCGCGCCCCGAAGCGCGGCTCAGGGCGCGGGAAGTCCAGGGCGCGGGTCTTCCCGAACGCCGTCGCCTCCTCGTCGCAGGCGGCGGTGAACGTGTCGGCCGGGTACCCGTGCCCGTCCACCAGTCGGTAGCTCGGCATGGCGGGACCGTAGGGAGTGAGCTGGCGCACGCCGGGGACACCACGCGAACGTCGCGTGACGATTGCCCCAACACTGCGCTCCCGCCCCAACCACCCCAGGACGGCCGGCGCAGGGGCGGGTCCGGGCCGCCGTCGCAGGGCCGGCCGCCGGGTCCACGGGGCGGCCGGAGGAGCGTGCCCACTAGGCTCCGACGGGTGTCCGGAACCGCGCCCGCAGCCGGAACGCAGGCCCCTGCCCGCACGGCGGCGGTCTGGGCCGCCCTCCAGCCGGTGGTCGCCGTCGGCACGCCGCTGCAGGTGCTCGACGTGGGCGGCGGCAGCGGCATGTTCGCCGTTCCGCTCGCACAGCTGGGGCACGGCGTCATCGTCGTCGACCCCAGCGCCGACGCGCTGGCCACCCTGCAGCGCCGCGCCGACACCGCCGGCGTCGCCGACCGGATCCGCGCGGTGCAGGGCGACGCCGACCGCATGCCGGCCCCCGCCGGGGGCACCGCGTTCGACCTGGTGCTCTGCCACTTCGTGCTCGAGGTCGTCGACGACCCGGCGAGCACGCTGCGCCAGATCGCCGAGGTGCTGCGCCCCGGCGGACAGCTGTCCCTCGCCTCGGCCAACCGGGCCGGCGCCGTCCTCGCCCGCGCGATCAGCGGCCATCCGGTCGAGGCCCGCGCCCTGCTCACCGACGAGGACCCCGCCCCCCGCCGGTCCCGCCCGGCCCGCCGCCGGTTCAGCCCCGCCGAGCTGCTCGCCCTCGTCTCCGGCGCGGGGCTGCAGCCGGAGGACTGGCGCGGGGTCTCCGTCGTGGCCGACCTGCTCGACGCCGCCTCCGGTGCCGACCCCGACGCGGTCCGGGCCCTCGAGCTCGCCCTCGCCGCGACCTCGCCCTACCGCGACATCGCCACCGCGCTGCACCTGCTCGCCATCCGCCCGTGACGCCGTTGCCGCCCGACCTCGCGAGGCCGGGCTACGGCACGGCCACCCTCGCCGACGTCCTGCCCGGCGTCGCCATCGCGCTCGGCGTCCCGGTGCACCGCGGCGGCCTGCCGGCCGACCCGCTCGACCTGGCTCCCGCCCTCGGCGACGCCCGGCGGATCGCGGTCCTGCTCGTCGACGGCCTCGGAGCCGAGCAGATCGCCGCCCATCCCGACGAGGCGCCGGTCCTCAACGCGCTCGGCACCCCCGCCGGGGTGCTGTCCGCGCCGTGCCCCAGCACCACCCCGGTCAGCCTCGCCACCTTCGGCACCGGCCTGCCCCCCGGCAGCCACGGGGTGCTCGGCTTCGTCACCGAGGTGCCGGGGGAGGGCCGCACCCTCAACCACGTGCAGTGGACCGACGACCCCGACCCGCAGCGGTGGCAGGCGCAGCCGACCGTCTTCGAGCAGGCGACCGCCGCCGGGGTCACCTGCACCGCCGTCGGCCCGCACGCCTTCGCCCGCTCCGGGCTGACCCGGGCCGCCTACCGCGGCGCCGACTACGCGAACGCGTACAGCCTCGGCGACCTGGTCGCGGTCGTGCACGGCGCCCTGGCCGCCGACGAGCGGAGCCTCGTCTACGGCTACACCGCCGACCTCGACCTGATCGGGCACATCCGCGGCGTGGACTCCGCCAGTTGGCGGTACCAGCTCGGCGTCGTCGACCGCTTGGTCGAGCAGCTCGCCGCCGGGCTCCCGGACGACGCCGTACTGCTGGTCACCGGCGACCACGGCATGGTCGACGTCCCCGCCGAGACCCGGCTGGACGTGGCCGACGTCCCGGCGCTGACCGAGGGGGTCCGGCTCTTCACGGGGGAGCCCCGGGCCCGGTACGTGCACACCGAGCCCGGCGCCGCCGCCGACGTGCTCGCCACCTGGCGGGAGGTGCTCGGCGACCGCGCCTGGGTCGCCGGGCGCGAGGAGGCGGTGGCCAGCGGGATCTTCGGCGCCGTCGACCCGGCCGTCGCCGACCGGATCGGCGACGTCGTCGCCCTGGCCCGCGGCAGCTGGGCGATCACCACCGCCGAGCAGGACCCGCGCGGTTCGGTGCTGGCCGCCTTCCACGGGTCGCTGACCTCCGCGGAGCTGGCCGTCCCGCTGCTGGCCGCCCGCGGCCGCGCCCTCTCCTGAGCCGGCTCAGGCGGGTGCGGCCACCCGCAGGGACAGCGGATGCCAGGTGCGCCAGCGGTTCGGGCGCCGCGCCCGGCAGGTGAGCAGCGCCGATCCCTCGGTCAGCCGGCTCTCCACGGTCACGACGACGTCGCCCGACGGCCCGCCCAGGTCGACCTCCCACCGCTCCACCGGCGCCTCGGCCGGCAGCCGGCGGACCGCGCGGACCGGCAGGTCGTCGATCCCGAGCAGGTCCAGCTCCGCCCGGGCGTGCTGCTGGGCCGCCTGCGCAGCGGCCGGGATCCCCGCCCGGCCGCGCAGCCAGGGCAGCGCCACCTGCCCGCGCTCGTGGGCGCGCACCAGCTCCGCGCCGTTCCCGGGCACCTGCCCGTAGAGGAGGCCGTGCGGGAGCACCAGCACGTTCGCCGCGAAGCGGTCCCCGCCCAGGTGGCTGGTCTCCCAGACGTCGACCGGGCCGCTGCCGGTCAGGGACCGGGCCAGTGGCCGGCCCCGGACCGCGCAGCAGGCGTCGTGCGCCCCGTGGGTGCAGACCAGGTAGGTGGGGACGTCGGAGGCGCTGCCCACCGAGCCGTCCCACGGCACCTCGAGGAGGTCGGCGTCCGCGTCGCGGGTCGACCAGTGCAGCACCTCCCGGCCCGGGGTGGTGTCGGCCAGTGCCCAGCGCCGGCCGGAGTCGGCGAGCCGGTCCCCGGAACGGCGGACCAGTTGCACGCGCACCCCCTCGGCGGCGGCGCGGGCGGCCAGCCGCGAGGCGACGGCGGGGTCGAACCGCGAGTCGGTCAGCGCCTCGGGACCCCAGGGGCCGGGCTGCTCGATCAGCAGCCAGCGGACCGCCGGCGGGGCGGTCGCCGTGGCCGCGTCGCCGCGCAGCAGGGCCTGCACCGAGCAGCGGCCCTCCTCGAGCCGCCCGACCGGACCGGTGGGCTCGGCGAGGGGCTCGCTGGGGTCACGGCAGAAGTCGGGGAGCGGCCCGGTCACCCGGCCGGCCGGGTCATGCCCCGGCTCCGGTGTCTGCGCCACGCTCCCCATCGTGCCCGGCGTCGCCGTCGAGTGCGTCGGCGCGGGCATCGGGGACCACCGCCACCGACTCGGTGACCAGCCGGCGGGCCAGGGTGAGCTGGTCGGCGGGGTCCAGGCCGGGCAGGTCGCCGACCTTGAGCTCGCCGGCGGTCAGCAGCGCGGCGACCGCCGGGCGGGTCGTGGTCGGGAGGTCGTGCGTCCGGCGTCCAGCGACCAGCGCGACCCGGTCGCCCACGGGTTCGCGCAGCTGCACCCGGAGGCGCGGCCGCAGCCGCAGCACCGTGTCGGCGGTCAGCTCGGCGGCGGCGGTGGACTGGGCGAGGGGGGCCACCGGCTCGGGCCGCACCTGGGCCCAGGTGCGGGCGCGGACCTGGTCGGCGACGACCGCGGGGTCGATCCGGTCGAGGGCCTGCTTGAGCCCGGCGACCACCGCGGCCACGTCTCCGGCGACGGCGTGCGGGTCGGCGAGGTCGACGCCGAGCGGCAGTGACCGGCGCAGCTCCGGGTCGTCGCCGGCCAGGGTGCGGACCAGGTCCAGCACCGACTCCGCCGCCGACCAGCGGGTGACCGAGTGCACGCCGATGGTCAGGTGCGCGCTGATCCGGCCCAGCGCGACGGCCGAGTGCAGGTAGCCGCGCGGCAGGTAGAGCGCGTCCCCCGGGCGCAGGACGGCGTCGATCACCGGCTCCTGCGCGGCGGCGGTGGCGACCTGCTCGGCGCGGTCGGTCCACGGCTGGGTGCGCAGCGGGTCGGGGAGCACCGGCTCGTGGATGGTCCAGTGCTTCTCGCCGGCGACCTGCAGCACGAAGACGTCGTGCACGTCGTAGTGCGGGCTGAACCCCCGCGAGGACGGCGGTGTCACGTAGGCGTTGACCTGGGTCGGGTGCCCGAGGTCGGCGGCGAGCTGGTCGGCGAACTCGATGAGCGGCGGCCAGAGCCGGTGCAGGCCCTGCAGCACCACGGTGCTGCCCTCGGAGAACAGCCGCAGCACCGCGTCGGAGGAGACCTGGTCGGCGACCTCCGCGCCCGCGCCGCCGGAGGTGGTGAACCGCTGGGCGTCGACGACCTTGCCGTCCTTGGCGATGCGCAGGAACGGCGTCCGTAGGCCGCGCCGGGACAGCAGTTCGTCGACGTCGTCCAGGGTGAGCAGGTCCCGGAAGGACCCGCCGGTGTCCTCGGCGCGGGTGAGCAGTGGTCGCCGGGACCAGTACTGCTCGGCGAAGACCTGCGGGTCCATCGCCGTGCAGCGGCGCAGCGCGGACCGGGCGCCGCCCTCCGAGGAGGACGGCGCCCGGCCCTGGCTCCCGAGGTCAGGCACGCTCAGGCCGAGCCGTCCGCTCCGCCGTCGGCCCCGCCATCGGCGCCGCCGTCCGCGCCGCCGTCGGCCCCGCCATCGGCGCCACCGTCCGCGCCGCCGTCGGCCCCGCCATCGGCGCCACCGTCCGCGCCACCATCGGCCCCGCCGTCAGCGCCACCATCGGCCCCGCCGTCAGCGCCACCGCCGGCGCCACCATCAGCGCCGCCGTCGGCCCCGCCATCGGCGCCACCGTCGTGGGTGCCGGGCGTGCCCTCGGCGCCGCCGTCGGCCGGCCCCTGCGTGCTGGTCATGTCGTCGTCGTCGAGCGCCATGGCTTCTCCGATCGTCCAGTGGGGGACCGCCGGCCGGCGGTCCCGGGGCATTCCTACCGCTGAGATCTACTCGCCGCACCTGGTCGGTTGCTGCGTCGTACCAGGCCTCCGGAGGGCACGACCGCTAGTGTGATCACGTCGAACACGTGTTCGACGGCCGTGGGGAAGACGGCCGCGCGGAGGGCCGTGCCGGGGGAAGCCGGGACGGTGTGGGGAAGGGGCTCGGTGTGTCGGTTCGTGCTGCCGGTTGCAGGGTGCTGCACGTCGACATGGACGCGTTCTTCGCCAGCGTCGAGGTGCGGCGGCGTCCCGAGCTGGCGGGGAAGCCGGTGATCGTGGGCGGCACCGGCAACCGCGGGGTGGTCACGTCGGCCACCTACGAGGCCCGGGCGTACGGCGTGCACAGCGCCATGCCCACCTCGCGGGCGCTGCGGCTGTGCCCGACCGCCACCGTGCTCCCCGGCGACCTCGCCCTCTACGGCGAGGTCTCGCGGTCGGTCATGGCGCTGTTCCGGTCGATCACGCCGCTGGTCGAGCCGTTGAGCCTGGACGAGGCGTTCCTCGACGTCTCCGGCGCCGGCCGGCGGCTGGGCGACCCGGTGGCGATCGCCGAGTACATCCGCGCCCGGGTCTTCGACGAGCAGGGGATCACCTGCTCGGTGGGGGTGGCCCCGAGCAAGTTCGTCGCCAAGCTGGCCTCCACGCGCTCCAAGCCCGACGGGCTGCTCGTGGTCCGGCCGGCCGAGGTCATGGAGTTCCTGCACCCGCTGCCGGTGGGGGCGCTGTGGGGCGTCGGTGCGAAGACGGAGGAGGTGCTGCTCCGGCTGGGGCTGCGCACGGTCGGGGACCTCGCGCACGTCCCGGTGCGGACGCTGCAGCGGGCGGTCGGGCCGGCGGCCGGCGCGCACCTGCACGAGCTGGCCTGGGGGCGCGATCCGCGGCGGGTGGTCCCCGACGAGCCGGACCGGTCGACCGGGGCGGAGGAGACCTTCGGCACCGACGTCGACGACCCGGCCGTCGTCCACCGGGAGCTGCTGCACCTGGCCGAGCGGACGGCGGGCCGGCTGCGCTCGACCGGCGTCCTGGCCCGCACGGTGACCCTCAAGGTGCGGTTCGCGGACTTCACCACGATCACCCGGTCGCGCACGCTCAAGGTGCCCACCGACGTCGGGCAGGAGCTCTACGACACCGCGCGCGCCCTCTACGACGCGCTGGGGCTGGAGCGGGCCCGGATCCGGCTCGTCGGGGTGCGGGCCGAGGGGCTGGTGGACGCCGACGGCACCGCCCGCCAGCTCGAGCTCGGGGCCCGGGAGCACGGACGCCGGGACGCCGAGCTCGCCGCCGACCGGGCGTCCCGCCGCTTCGGGGCGGGCGCGGTCCGGCCGGCGACGCTGCTCACCCGCCGGAGCGTCCCCGGGGCCGGGCCGGCCGGCGGCCCGGGAACACGTCGCTGACCTGCACCGCGGCCCGCCCGGCACCGGGAGGCGGAAGAAGGGGGTCCCGTAAGGGTGTGTCGGTGGTCGCTCGCCTTTCGCTGCCACCGAACGACTCGTATCCTCGGTGTCACCGCGGGCGGACTGCCGCCGGTGGCTTTCTTGCATTGCGCACCTGGAGGTCGACGTGCCGCTCTCTGAACACGAGCAGCGTCTGCTGGAGCAGATCGAGCGCGCCCTCGTCGACGACGATCCGAAGTTCGCCTCGACCGTACGCACCGGCGACGCCCGATTGAAGGCCCGCCGCAAGGTCCAGCTCGGCGCTCTCCTGGTGGTCGTCGGGCTGGCGGTCCTGGTCCTCGGGGCGGTCGTCCCGCAGGTGGTCCTGGGCGTCCTGGGCTTCCTGGTCATGTTCGGCGGCGCGATCCTGGGCCTGTTGAACTACAAGCACGCGGCCGGGGCCGTCGAGGCCGGGGGAGCCCCCGGGCACCCGGCGGCCGGGCGTGGCCGCGCCCCCAAGGCCCGGCGTCAGCCGCTGAAGAACCGGCTCGAGGAGCGCTTCCGCCGCCGCTACGACCAGTAGCCGCACCCGGCAGCAGGCGATCTCGACAGCAGCCGCCGTCCCCTCGCGGGACGGCGGCTGCCGTCGTACGGCCCCGAGCCTCGATGGCCCCGTCCGGAGGCTCGCTCCGAGCTTGCGAGGGGTGAGGAGGACGGAGTCCTTCTTCAGGCTGAGCGGAGCCGCCGCGGGGTGTGGGCCGTCAGCCACCGGGTCGCCGCGCCCACCGTCGAGGCCGGCCACAGCGCCGCCCGCAGCCGCTGCGCGCGGGGGACGCTCGCGCCCAGGGCCCGCTCCAGCGTGAGCACCGCGTCCCGCAGGCCGGGGTCCGGGGCTCCCGGCGTGGGGCGCCCGTAGACCGACTGCTCCTCCGCCAGGGCCAGCGACCGCACCGCCGCCACGGCGGACCGGTCCACGTCGGCGACCCGCTCGGCCAGCTGCCGGGCCAGCTGGCGCGGGGTGGCGGTGACGGGCGCGGGCACGCCCAGGTCCGTGGCGGTGGCCAGCAGCTCCTCCCACAGCGCGCCGGGCCGGCCGTCGTCCAGCCGGGCCCGCCGCTGGTGCCGGCGCACCGCCCACGGCACCAGCCCGGCGGCGAGGACCAGCGCGGTCAGCCCCCCGCCGGTGAGCACCGGCGCGAACCGGTCGGCCGGCTCGGCGGCGGGCAGGGCGAGCGGTGGCACGTACTGGTCGTCGCGGTCGAGCTGCGCGGTGGGACCGGCGGGCACCGGCCCGGTGGCGGTCGGGGCGGTGGGCGCGGCGGCCTCCGGGGTGTCGGCGTCCGCCCGGGGCGCCCAGGGCAGCTCGACCGCCCGCGCCGCGGCGATCGGCGTCGGGTCGAAGGGGACCCAGCCCAGGTCGGCGAACCAGACCTCCACCCAGGCGTGCGCGTCGTCGGTGGTCACGATGCGGGTGCCGTCCTCCTGCGCGGACCCAGTGGTGTACCCGAGGACCACCCGGGCGGGCACGCCGGCCGCCCGGACCAGCACGGCCATCGCGCCGGCGTACTGCTCGCAGTAGCCCTGCTTGAGGCGGAGGAAGTCGGCGAGGTCGTCGCCGGTGGTGCCCGGCGCGGTGGACAAGCTGTAGCGGAAGCCGTTGGCGCGGTCGGTCAGGTGCCGGTGGACCGCCATCACCCGCTCGTACGGCGTCTGCCCGGGGGCGGTGAGCTCACCGACGAGCGCGGGCACGCTGGGGTCCAGCGGCGGCAGCTGCCCGAAGCGCTCGGCGACGGGGTCGCCGGGGGCCACCTCCGGTGCCGCGGCCAGGTCCTCGATCGCGGGCTCGGGCTCCTGCGCGGTGACCCGGTAGGACAGCCCGGCCGTGGTCACCCCGCGGCCGAACACCGTGCTGGTCTCCTCGTCGAAGCGCCACCGGTTGTCGGAGGGCCCGTCGACCTCCACCGACAGCGGGGAGTACAGCGAGGGCAGGAACCGGTCCTCGTGAGCGACCACGGTGATCTCCGCGGCCACCGGCCGGGACGCCACCCGGCCGGGCAGCGGGGCGAGCGTCGGGTCCTCGGCGATCGACTCGGATCCGTCGAGGTTGCTCATCCGCCAGCCCGTGTCGGTGTACTGGTCCAGGACGACGGCGCGCAGGTAGCCCGGCTGCTGGACCGACGCGTCGATCCGGAACAGCTCCCGCGGCGAGGGCAGGGTCAGGTCGCCGCGCATCTCCGCGACCGGGTCGAGCGCGGACCCGGTGCTGCCGCCGCCCGCGCCGCCGCCCAGGCCGGTGGCCAGCGAGCCCTCGCTGAGGGTCGGGACGAAGGCCGCCAGCACGATCCCCGCCACCAGCGCGACCACGCCGGTGCGCAGCGCGGGCAGGGTGCCGGTCCCGAGCGGCGACCCGGCGCCGGCCCGCGCGCCCTCGGTGAGCCGGTCCCGCTGGTCGGCCCACAGCAGCAGGGCGAAGCCGGTCGCCGGGGCCATGAACGCGATGAGCGAGACCTGCCCGGTGATCGTGCTGACCGGGACGCAGTAGAGGACCAGCAGCCCGAGCCCGCCGAGCGCCGGCTGGCGGGCCGGGACGGCGATCAGGTCGACGGCGAGGGCGACCAGCGCGACGAAGACGGTGGTGAGGGCGACCAGCCCGGTCAGCGGCAGGGCCGGCGTGGCCTGCTCGCGGATCTCGGCGGCGCCGTCGAGGAGCAGCCCGCCCAGGTCCCCGACGCTCGTCGGGGTGGGCAGCACGCCGGCCCAGGCGTCGTCCGGCGTGAAGACGACGGTGAGCGCGCACAGCGCCAGCCCGGCCTGGCCCAGCGGCACCAGCCGGTCCAGCGCGGAGGGCAGGGCCCACCGGGCGAGCACCGCCCGCAGCAGCACCCCACCGAGCCCCACCGCGACGACGGCGAACGCCACCGGCGGCAGCCAGCTCCCCGCGGCGAACACCGGCACCAGCGCCAGCGAGCCCAGCAGGACCGCTCCGGCGGCGGCGACCGCGGTGCCCGGGCGGGGCCGCGGACGGTCGGGCACGCCGGCGTGCCCGCTCACGAGGGCATCCCCGTCGGGTGCGCGGTACGGCCGGCCGGCGTCGGGCGCATCAGCTGCCAGACCTGCTCGACGGTCTGGGCGGGGCTCATCAGGACGACCTGCCAGCCGGCGGCACGCAGCAGGTCGGCCGTGCGCTGCTGGCGGCCGACCAGCTCGCTGCGGGCCGAGGAGGAGGTGGCCCGGCGCCCGCGGTTGGCCCCGGCGTCGAGCCAGGCGGCGGGGTCGAGCAGCACGGCGACGTCGGTGCCGGGGCCGGAACGGGCCCGTGCGAGCGGGGCGACGTCGTCCGGGTCCAGCAGACCGAGCAGGCACACCGCCGGACCCTCCGCGGACACCCGGCGCAGCGCGTCGACCGCCAGGTGGAGCCGGGGGACACGGGAGGCGCCGAGCTGGGCGAGCTGCTCGAGGAGCTCCTCGGGCCCCAACCGCCCGCGGCCGACGGCCGAGGTCAGCTCGCCGCCGTCGGTGACGACGCGCAGTCCGGCGCCGCGACGCAGCAGGTGGGTGCCGATGCTGGCAGCCGCCTCCACGACCCACTCCAGGGAGTCCGACGGCGGGGCCGGGTCGCCGGCGGGGCCGGTCGCCGCCCCGCCCAGCAGGTGGCCGGCTGCCCGGGTGTCGAGCAGCAGCGTGGCCGCCGCCCGCCAGGGTCGCTCCTCCAGGCGCACCATCAGCTCTCCGGTGCGGGCGGTGGCGCGCCAGTGCACGAGCCGCAGGTCGTCGCCGTGCCGGTACTCCCGGGTGCTGACGTCGTCCTCCCCGTGGACGGCGATCGACCGGCGCGCGCCCTCGCCGTCGCTGCCGCCGCTGCCGGCCAGCGGGCCGCTGCCCAGCAGCGGCCGCACCCGCGGCACGACCAGGAGCGTGCCGGTGTCGGTGCCGGCCGCGGTCCGCAGCACCAGCCCGAACGGGTCGACCAGCCGCAGCCGCAGGGGGCCCAGCGGGGAGCGCCCGCGCCGGCCGCCGTGCACCCGGTAGCGGAAGGCGGCCGAGGCCCCGGGTGCCAGCCGTTCCACCACGAACCGGGGCCGCACCCCGATGTGCGGGGGCACCTGCTCGCTGAGCAGCCAGAGCCCGCCGGACCGGGTGTCGGTGTTCGCGATCTCCAGGAGCACCTCGGCGTCCGCGCCGCGGGGAACGCGGACCGGGGTGACGGTGCGGCGGGTGGCGATGCGGAAGCGCTGCCGGGCCACACCGACCGCGGACAGGACGGGCAGCGCGAGCACGAACACTGCCAGCTGGATCAGCGACCGCTCGCCGAGCAGCGCGCCGAGCAGGCCGAGCGTGAGGCCGGCGGCGACCAGGCAGCGACCACGGAGGGTGAGCGAGGAGGCGGCGTCGGTGAGCCGGTTGTGCGCCATCGGGAGCCTGCGGGGACCGGTCAGCGCCCGCCGTGGACCGGGACGGTGTCGAGCAGGTCGGTGACGACCCGCTGGGCGTCCCGCCGGGCGAGGGTGGCGTCGGGGGTGAGCAGCAGCCGGTGGGCCAGGACCGGGACGGCCATGGCCTGGACGTCGTCGGGCAGCACGTGGTCCCGGCCGGCCAGCGCCGCGGTCGCCCGGGCCGCGCGTAGCAGCTGCAGCCCGGCCCGCGGCGAGGCGCCCAGGCGCAGGTCGGGGGAGCGGCGGGTGGCCTCCACCAGGGAGACGACGTAGCGGCGCAGCGGCTCGGCGACGTGCAGCCGGGCCGTGGCGGCGACCAGGGCGCGCACCCCGGCGGCGTCCAGGACCGGCGACAGGTCGGTGAGCGGGTCGGCCGTCGCCCGCTCGTCGAGCATCGCCAGCTCGGCCTCCCGGTCGGGGTAGCCCATCGAGACCCGGGCGGTGAACCGGTCGCGCTGGGCCTCGGGGAGGGGATAGGTGCCCTCCATCTCCAGCGGGTTCTGCGTCGCGACCACCATGAACGGCCGGGCCAGCTCGTAGGTGACGCCGTCGACGGTGACCTGGCGCTCCTCCATGCACTCCAGCAGCGCCGACTGGGTCTTCGGCGAGGCGCGGTTGATCTCGTCGGCGACGACCACGTTGGCGAACACCGCGCCCGGCTTGAACTCGAAGGCCCGGGTCTCCTGGTCGTACACGGCCACGCCGGTGACGTCGCTGGGCAGCAGGTCCGGGGTGAACTGGATGCGGCGCACGGTGCCGTCGATCGACCGGGCCAGGGCCTTGGCCAGTGTGGTCTTCCCGACCCCGGGAACGTCCTCGATCAGGAGGTGCCCCTCGGCGAGCAGGACCGCCAGCGCGAGCCGGACGACGTCGGGCTTGCCCTCCACCACCCGGCTCATCGCGGCGGCCAGCCGGGCTCCCTCTGCCGCGACGTCGACCTCGCCCGCCGGGTCGCCGGGGCCGCTGACGAGGCCCGCCCTCCCGTGCTCCGACCGCAGCTCCGCCGTGCCCTCCGTCACCCGGCCCACGGTACGTGCTGCGCGCCACCTCGCGGGCGGCTCCCGCGCTGGTCACCGCCTCGCCGGCCGCACCGGCCGGGGGGTGCGGAGACCGGGCGCCGGATGCGCCGGTGGGGCGTGGTGGGGACGGGGGTCGGGTACGGCGTGGAGTGGTGTCCAGTGGGGGCCAGTGGGTTACTGTGTCGCGCAATGGGGAGGTCGGGGCCACGGAAGGCGCCCGTCAGAGCCACAGGAGGCGGCCAGATGCGGGGGGTGATCCGGTGTTCGTCGGGAGCTACCCCCTGCGCCTCGACGAGAAGGGCCGGCTCGCGCTCCCCGTCCGCTACCGCGAGCTCGTGGCCGGCGGCATGGTGATCAAGAAGGGCCAGGAGCGCTGCGTCTACGGCCTCACCATGACCCGGGTCGCCGAGCAGAGCGCCGCGCTGAAGTCCATGGCGCCCGCCGACACCAACGCCGCCCGCATGCACGCCCGGATGAGCTTCGGCTCGATGGTCGAGGTCGAGCCGGACAAGACCGGCCGCATAACGATCCCCGCCAACCTGCGCGAGTACGCCGGCCTGGACCGCGACGTCGTCGTGGTCGGGGTCGACACCCGGTTCGAGATCTGGGACGCCGCCACCTGGGACGCCTACGTGGCCGAGCAGGAGGCCGTCTACGCCGCGATGGAGAGCGAGGGGATGCCCACGCTGTCCTGAGCGCAGGCAGCCGCCCACCAGCCCCCACCGCAGACCTCCGGTCGAGCCGACTTCCCCGCGGCTCGACCAGCACCGGGTCGCGAGCCGACTTCCCCCCGGCTCGGGCCCACCGCCGCCTCTAGGACGGCGAGCCGACTTCCCCCCGGCTCGGCGCCCGCCCGGACGGCGAGCCGACTCCCCCTCGGCTCGGCGCCCGCACCGCGCGACCGCTCCACCCGCCCTGCCCGCCCAGCCGCCCCACCCGGGCTCCTCCTGGTACCGCTTCCCCGGCGCCAGGCGGGCCCGACGGGGCGGCGGGCCGAGGCGGCGCCCCACCCGGGCGCCACCTCGCTCCACGGTCCCCACTGCTCCCCACTTCCCTGGAGCGCCCGACCCCAGAGCCCCCCGGAGGACAGTCGATGAGCAGCACCGAGCCCACCGGGCCCGCGCTGCACGTCCCCGTCCTCCTCGACCGGGTCACCGAGCTGCTCGCCCCACCGCTGAGCGCTCCCGGCGCCGTCCTCGTCGACTGCACGCTCGGCCTGGCCGGCCACTCGCTGGCCCTCCTCGGCGCCCATCCGCAGCTGCGGCTGATCGGGCTCGACCGCGACCCCGACGCCCGCGCCGAGGCCACCGCCCGGATCGCGGCCGCCGGGCACGCCGACCGGGCCACCCTCGTGCCCGCCGTCTTCGACGAGCTGCCCGACGTCCTGAACCGGCTCGGCGTGGCGGAGGTGCAGGGGGTGCTGTTCGACCTCGGGGTCTCCTCCCTGCAGCTGGACCGTCCCACCCGGGGCTTCAGCTACTCCGCCGACGCCCCGCTGGACATGCGGATGGACCCGTCCATGCCGCGCACCGCGGCCGACGTGGTGAACACCTACTCGCGCACCGAGCTGGCCCGGGTGCTGCGGGTCTACGGCGAGGAGCGGTTCGCCGCCCGCATCGCCGCCGCCATCGAGCGCGAGCGGGCCCGCGAGCCGTTCACCAGCACCGGCCGGCTCGCCGAGGTGGTGCGCGCCGCCATCCCGGCCGCCACCCGCCGCACCGGCGGCCACCCGGCCAAGCGGGCCTTCCAGGCGCTGCGGATCGAGGTCAACGACGAGCTCGGGGTCCTCACCCGGGCCCTGCCCGCCGCGATCGACGCGCTGGCCGTCGGCGGGCGGGTCGTGGTGATCACGTTCCACTCGCTGGAGGACCGCATCGTGAAGCAGACCCTGGCCGCCGAGGCGACCGATCGCACCCCACCGGAGATGCCCGTGCCGATGCCCGAGCACGCACCCGTCCTGCGGCTGGTCACCCGGGGCGGTGAGGCGCCCAGCGAGAACGAGGTCGCAGCGAACCCGCGGGCCGCCTCGGCACGGGTGCGGGCCGCCGAGCGGATCCGGCGGGCGGCATGAGCGCTCCCACCCGCACCCCGACCCGCCCGCACGGCCGCAGCACCGCGACCGGCCCGGTCCACGTCCCCGTCCGCCGCACGGCCCCGGTGCACAGCCGGCCGCAGCTGCGGCTGGTGCCCGACCGCACCGGCACCGGCCGCACCCCGGCCCGCGCCCGCACGACCCGGCTGCGGTCCCGCCGCGCCCCGTTCGTCGTCCTCGTGGTCGGCCTGCTGGTGGCCACCACGCTGGGCCTGCTGCTGCTGAACACCGCCATCGCCGTCGACTCCCTCGAAGTCACCCAGCAGCGCGCCGCAAACGCCGAGCAGGCCGAGGAGGTGGCTCGACTGGAGCAGCAGGTGGTCGCTGCCGACGCTGCCGTCGAGCTCGCTCGCGCCGCCACCGCGGCCGGGCTGGTCCCGCCGGGGGCGGCGGCCCACCTGGTGCTGCAGCCCGACGGCACGTCGGTGCTGCTCGGCACCGCCGTGCCGGCGCCCGGACCCGGCCGCGCACCCGCACCGGCACCTGCACCCGCACCAGCACCCGCACCGGAACCCGCACCCGCACCTGCACCCGCACCCGCACCCGCACCCGCACCCGCACCCGCACCGGAACCCGCACCCGCACCGGAACCCGCACCCGCACCGACCGACTCGACCCCGGGGAACTGAAGTCGTGCCACCCGCAGGAGACCTCCCGCCGCACCGCCCGGGCGCGCTGCGTCCCCGGCGCCAGCCGGGACGTCGCCGCCGCGAGCCGCTGGGCCTGGCCCAGCGGGACCTCCGCAACCGGTGGGGCATGGTCTTCATGGTCCTGCTGCTGGTCCTGGTCGTCTGCCGGCTGGTGTTCCTGCAGGGCGTGGACGGGGCGGCGCTGGCCCAGGCGGCCGAGGACTCCCGGATGCGCACCTACCCGATCGAGGCCGTGCGCGGGCAGATCACCGACCGCAACGGCCAGGTGCTCGCCTACTCCGTCGACGCGGAGCGGGTGGTCGCCGACCCGGAGGTGGTCGAGGACCCGGCCCGCACCGCGCTCGCCCTCACCACGCTGCTGGGCGTGCCGGCCGAGGAGCTGACCGAGAAGCTGTCCCGGGACACCCGGTACGTGGTCCTGGCCGAGGAGGTCGCCCCGGACGTCGCCGACCGGGTGCGGGAACTGGGGCTCGGCGGCCTGGTGTACGAGTACGACCCGGTGCGGCTGTACCCGGCCGGCGCCGTCGGTGGGCAGATCGTCGGCTTCGTCGGCGTCGACGGTCAGGGCCTGGCGGGCATCGAGCAGACCTTCGAGGAGGAGCTCGCCGGCAGCGACGGCGAGGAGCGGGTCGAGGTCGACGGCAGCGGCAACCCCATCCCCTCGGGCATCGACGACACCACCGCAGCGACCGACGGCGACTCCGTGCAGCTGACCCTGGACGAGGACCTGCAGTACGTGGTGCAGGAGCGCCTGGACACCGCCTGCGCGGACGGCGCCACGAAGTCGGCCTCCGCCGTCGTGCTCGACGTGCAGACCGGCGAGGTCGCCGCGATGGCCGCCTGCCCCGGCTACGACCCGGGCAACTACTCGCAGACCGACCCGGACCTGCTGGGCAACCCGGTGGTCTCCAACGTCTACGAGCCGGGCTCGGTGATGAAGGCGGTCACCCTGGCCGCCGCCGTCGAGGAGGGCAAGGCCACCCCGGGCACCGTGCTCAGCGTCAACGGGCACATCCAGGCCGGCGACACCGTCGTCACCGACGCCCACGACCACGCGCCGATCAACTTCACCCTGACCGGCATCCTCGCCAAGTCCAGCAACGTCGGCACGATCATGATGGCCCGCGAGATCGGGGACGGCACGCTGGAGCGGTACCTGCGGGCGTTCGGCCTCGGCTCGGAGACCGGGGTCGAGCTGCCCGGGGAGAGCGGGGGCATCCTGGAGGACTCGGCCGACTGGACGGAGAGCCGCGCGGGCAACGTGCCGATCGGCCAGGGCATCTCGGTGACCACCCTGCAGATGGCCTCGGTCTACCAGACGCTGGCCAACGACGGCGTCCGGATCCCGCCGCGCGTCGTCGCATCCGTCACCGCCCCCGACGGCACGGTCACCGACACCCCACGCCCGGAGGGCACCCGGGTGGTCAGCGAGTCCACCGCCGAGGCGATGACCTACATGCTCGAGGCCGTGGTCGGCCCCGGGGGCACCGCGCCGCTCGGGGAGGTCGACGGGTTCCGGGTCGTGGGCAAGACCGGCACCGCGCAGCGGGCCAACCCCGAGTGCAGCTGCTACACCGGCGGTGGCTACTTCACGACCTTCGTCGGGTACGCGCCGGCCGACGACCCCCAGTACGTGGTCGCCGTCGACCTCGAGCGGCCCACCAGCTCGGCGGAGGGCGGCCAGGTCGCCGCCCCGGTGTTCAGCGACGTCATGCGCTACGCCCTCACCGCCGGCGGGGTCGTCCCCTCGGGCGCGCCGCGCCCGGACTTCACCCTGACCGTCCCCTGACCACGGCCCCGGCCGGGGCGCACGCGGGACGGAGGAGTCGAGGACCCGGCAGGTACCGCCGGTAGATTGGAGCGTCGTGAGCCCGACCGCGTCCGGGGCGGTGCCCCGGCCCTCCGGGACCCGCCCCCTGCCCCTCGCCGACCTCGCCGACCTCGTCGGCCCGCCCGTGCAGGGCGACCCGGGCACCGCGGTCACCGGCGCCAGCCTCGCCTCCGGCGACGTCCGCCCCGGCGATCTGTACGCCGCGCTGCCGGGAGCGCGCACCCACGGCGCCCGGTACGCCGCCGACGCCGCGGCCCGGGGCGCCGTCGCCGTCCTCACCGACGCGGCGGGGGAGGCCGAGGCGCGCGCGACCGGGCTGGCGGTCTGCGTCGTCGAGGACCCGCGCGGCGTGCTCGGCGCCGTGGCCGCGCGGGTGTACGGCCGGCCCAGCGAGCAGCTGACCGTCGTGGGCATCACCGGCACCAACGGCAAGACGACGACGAGCTACCTGGTCGAGGCGGGCTTCGCGGCGGCCGGCCGGCCCAGCGGGCTGATCGGCACCGTGCAGACCCGCACCCGGGGCCGGGACGCCGACGGCACCCCGGTGACCACCACCCTGCCCAGCGCGCGCACCACCCCGGAGGCGCCCGACCTGCACGCCCGGCTGGCCACCATGGTCGAGTCCGGGGTCCGCGCGGTGGTCATGGAGGTCTCCAGCCACGCGCTGGTGATGGGCCGGGTCAACGGGGTGCGCTTCGCCGCCGCGGGCTTCACCAACCTCTCCCGCGACCACCTGGACTTCCACGGCGACGTCGAGAGCTACTTCCAGGCCAAGGCCCTGCTGTTCGACGGCCGCGCCGCGGTCGAGGTGGTCGACGTCGACGACCCCGCCGGTCGGCGGCTGGTCCGCCCCGGCACGGTCACCGTCTCCACCGCCGACCCGGCCGCGGCCGACTGGTCGGCCACCGACGTCGTCGCCCAGCCCGCCGGCGGCTCGCGGTTCACCCTGCGCGGCCCCGGGGGGCGGAGCTGGCCGGCCCGGCTGCGCCTGCCCGGCAGCTTCAACGTGGCCAACGCCGTGCTCGCCGTCGCCCTGCTCGACGCGGTCGGCGTGCCGGTCGAGGCGGCCCTCGCCGGCATCGCGGACACCGTCGTCCCCGGCCGGATGGAGCCGGTCGACGCCGGTCAGCCGTTCGTCGCCGTCGTCGACTACGCGCACACCCCCGACGCGGTGCGCACCGCGCTCGCGGCGCTGCGCACGGCCACCAGCGGCCGGCTGGTCACGGTGCTGGGCTGCGGCGGTGACCGGGACGCCGGCAAGCGCCCGGACATGGGGGCCGCCGCCGCCGCCGGCAGCGACGTGCTGGTGATCACCGACGACAACCCCCGGTCGGAGGACCCGGCGGCGATCCGGGCGGCGATGCGCGCCGGGGCCCAGCAGGTCCCGGCCGGATCGCGGGCCGAGCTGCTGGAGATCGGTGACCGGCGGGCCGCGCTGGCCGCGGCGGTCGCCCTGGCCCGGCCGGGTGACACCCTGCTCGTGGCCGGCAAGGGCCACGAGACAGGGCAGGAGGTGGGGGGCGAGGTGCTGCCCTTCGACGATCGCGAGGTGCTGCGTGAGGTCCTCGCCGCCCGGGCGGTGGGGACGTGACCGAGCTCGCGAGGGCACGCATGAGCGCGGCACCGCCGAGCACGCGGCCGACGAGCGCCAACGAGGAGGCCGCGTGATCGCCCTGACCCTCACCGAGGTCGCGGCCGCGGTCGACGGGGAGCTCGCCGGCGACGGCGCGACGGTGGTGACCGGGGCGGTCGTCGTCGACACCCGGCTGCTCGCCGCCGGCGACCTGTTCGTCGCACTCCCGGGGGAGCGGGTCGACGGTGCCGACTTCGTCCCGGCCGCCGCGGCGGCCGGCGCCGTCGGCGCGCTGACCACCCGGCCGGACCCGGCGCTGCCCTGCGTCGTCGTGGCCGACCCGGTGGCCGCCCTGGGCCGGCTCGCCGCGGAGGTGCACCGCCGGCTGGTCGGCGGTGGCCTGGTGACCGTCGGCATCACCGGGTCCTCGGGCAAGACCTCCACCAAGGACCTGCTCGGCCAGGTGCTCGCCGCGACGGGTTCGACGGTGAGCCCGCAGGGCTCGTTCAACAACGACATCGGTCTGCCGCTGACCGTGCTGTCCGCCGACGAGCGGACCCGGTACCTGGTGCTGGAGATGGGCTCCCGCGGTCCGGGGCACATCGCCCGGCTGTGCCGGGTGGCCCGGCCGCTGATCGGGGTGGTCCTCAACGTGGGCTCGGCGCACCTGGGCGAGTTCGGCAGCGCCGAGGTGATCGCCACCAGCAAGGGCGAGCTGGTGGAGGCGCTGCCGGCCGGGGGCACCGCGGTGCTCAACGCCGACGACCCGCGGGTGGCCGGCATGGCGCCGCGCACCGCCGCCCGCGTGGTCACCACCGGCGTCGACGCCGCCGCCGACGTGCGCGCGGTCGACGTCGGGTTCGACGAGCAGGCCCGCGCCCGGTTCAGCCTGCTGGCCGGCGGGGCGGCGCACCGGGTGGCCCTGCGGGTCGTGGGCGCCCACCAGGTGCCCAACGCGCTGTCCGCGGCCGCGGCCGCGCTGGCCGCCGGCATGACGCCCGCCGCCGTCGCCGCGGCGCTGTCAGCGGCCGGCTCGCGCAGCCGCTGGCGGATGGAGGTCGACCGCCGCGCCGACGGCGTCACCGTGGTCAACGACGCCTACAACGCCAACCCGGAGTCGATGCGCGCCGCCCTGGCCGCGCTGGTCCGCCTGCCCGCCCGGCGGCGGATCGCCGTGCTGGGCGCGATGGGGGAGCTGGGCCCCGGCGCTGACGCCGAGCACGCGCGGCTGGGCCGGGACGTCGTGCGGGCCGGCATCGACGTGGTCGTGTCGGTCGGGCCGGACGCCGTCGCAGTCCACACCGGAGCCCTCGCCGAACGGTCGGCGAGGAGCGGGGGAGAGCAGGAGGACGGACCGCTGGACAGCGTCGTGCACGTGCCGGACCGGGAGGCGGCCCGCGCGCTGCTGGCGGGAGAGCTGCGGCCGGGGGACGTCGTCCTGGTGAAGGCCTCGCGTGCCTACGGGCTCGAGCAGCTGGCCGCCGCCCTCCTCGCCGACGGGGCCGCCTCGTGAAGTCGGTCCTCATCGCGGCCGCGTTCGGCCTGGCGATCTCCATCCTGCTGACCCCGCTGGCGATCAAGGCGTTCCGCCGGCACGGGTTCGGGCAGGAGATCCGGGACGACGGCCCCGAGACGCACCTGGCCAAGAAGGGCACGCCCACCATGGGCGGCACGGTCATGGTGCTGGCCACGGTCGGCGGCTACCTCATCGCGCACCTCTTCCTCATCGACCAGGAGGGGCGGGGGGTCACCAAGACCGGGCTGCTGCTGCTCCTGCTGCTCATCGGCCTGGGCACCGTCGGCTTCCTCGACGACTACCTCAAGATCCGCTACCGGCGCAGCCTCGGGCTGAACAAGACCGCGAAGCTGGTCGGCCAGCTGGTGGTCGGCCTCGCCTTCGCGGTGTTCGCCGTCCTGGAGGAGGACGGCAGCACCCCCGTGGCCACGCCCGCGGTGTCCTTCGTCCGCGACATCACGCAGTTCGCCCTGCCGACGGTGGCCTTCGTGGTTTTCGCCTACCTCTTCATCGCCGGCTTCTCCAACGCGGTGAACCTCACCGACGGGCTTGACGGCCTGGCCGCCGGCTGCTCGGCGATGGTGTTCGGCTCCTACGTGATCATCTCGTTCTGGCAGTTCGGCCACGACTGCGCCACCGCGCTGGTCGACGGCTGCTACACCGTGCGCGACCCGCTGGACGTCACCCTGGTCGCCGCCGCCGCGATGGGGGCCTGTCTCGGATTCCTCTGGTGGAACACCTCGCCGGCGCGCATCTTCATGGGCGACACCGGTTCGCTCGCCCTCGGGGGTCTGATGTCCGGCCTGGCGATCGTCACCCGCACCGAGCTGCTGCTCGTCGTCCTCGGCGGGCTGTTCGTCGCGGTCACCCTCTCGGTGGTCATCCAGGTGGGCTTCTTCCGGGCCACCCGGCGGCGGGTGTTCCGGATGGCGCCGCTGCACCACCACTTCGAGCTGGCCGGGTGGGCGGAGAACACGGTCATCGTGCGCTTCTGGCTGGTCACCGGGATGGCGGTCGCCTTCGGGCTCGGGCTGTTCTACGCCGACTGGCTGTCCTTCTCGGGGCTCTGAGCCCGATGACCGGAGAGGACGTTCCGCAGCGGGTCCTGGTCGCCGGCCTCGGGGTGTCCGGCGTGGCGGCCGCGCGGGTGCTGCTCGCCCGCGGGCACGACGTCACCCTCACCGACGCCGCCGAGCCCGCCGCCGTGGCGGAGCTGGTCGGGGCCGGCGCCCGGTGGCTCGGTGCGCTGGCCACCCCGCCCGACGACGTCGACCTGGTGGTCACCTCCCCGGGCTGGCGGCCGGACCACCCCCTGCTGCTGGCCGCCGCCGGGCAGGGGCTGGAGGTGGTGGGCGAGCCGGAGCTGGCCTGGCGGCTGCGGCTCGCCCCCGAGGGCGGCGAGCCCGCCCCCTGGTACGCGGTCACCGGCACCAACGGCAAGACCACGACCGTGACCATGCTCGAGGCGGTCCTGCAGGCCGGGGGACGGCGAGCGGTGGCCGCGGGCAACGTCGGACGCCCGCTGATCGAGGTGGTCACCGCGCGGGACGCCGACGGGAGGCCGAGCTTCGACGCGCTCGCGGTGGAGCTGTCCAGCTTCCAGCTGCACTGGTCGTCGTCCATCGCGCCGGCCGGGGCCTGCGTGCTCAACGTCGCCGACGACCACGTCGACTGGCACGGCAGCTTCGCCGCGTACCGGGACGCCAAGGCCCGGGTGCTGCGCCGGGCGCCCGTCGCGGTGGCCGATGCCGGTGACCCGGTCGCCTCCGAGCTGGTGGCCCGGCACCGGCACCCGGTCACCGTGACCCTCCAGGAGCCCTGCAGCGGACAGCTGGGCGTGCGCGCCGGCGCGCTGGTCGACCGGGCCTTCAGCGCCGAGCCCGCCGGCGAGGTCCTCGTGGAGCTCGGCGCCCTCCAGGTGCGGGGTCCGCACAACACGGTGAACGCGCTGGCCGCGGCGGCGCTCGGCCGGGTGGCCGGGGTCGGCGCGGACGCGATCGGCCGGGGGCTGGCCGGGTTCCGCGGTGGCCCGCACCGCAACGTGCTGATCGGCACCGTCGACGGCGTCGACTACGTCGACGACAGCAAGGCGACCAACCCGCACGCGGCCGCCGCGTCGCTGGCCGCGTACCCGCGGGTGGTGTGGATCGCCGGCGGCCTGCTCAAGGGCGCGGACGTCGAGCCGCTGGTCACCGCGGTGGCGGCGCGGCTGGCCGGGGTCGTCCTGCTGGGCCGCGACCGGGAGGAGCTGGCCCGATCACTGGCGCGACACGCCCCGGCGGTCCCACGGATCGTGGTCCCCAGCGGTGACCATGGGGCCGTGGTGACGGACGGGGACCGTGTGATGAGCGAGGTGGTGACGGCGGCCCGGCGGCTGGCCCGCCCGGGTGACACGGTGCTGCTGGCCCCCGCGGCCGCCTCCATGGACGTCTTCCGAGACTACGCCCACCGGGGCCGCGCGTTCGCCGACGCCGTGCGCGCGCTCGGGTGACCGGGCGGTGAGCACCAGCACCCGGGAGCGCACCGGGGCCCGGGAGCAGCCCGGTCCGCCGCGCGCCCCCCGGACCCGTGGCGGGCTGCAGGTGCCCGCCTGGCTCGACGGGCCGATGACCAGCTCCCACCTGGTCCTCGGGTCGGCCGGCATGCTGCTGGTCGTCGGCCTGGTGATGGTCTTCTCCGCCTCCTCCATCGAGGCGGCCCTCGACGACCAGCCGGCCTGGCTGCCCGGCGTCCGGCAGATCGTCTTCGCGGCCATCGGCGTGGTCGGCATGGTCGCCGCCATGCGGCTGCCGGTCAGCCGGATCCGCCAGTGGTCGGGCCGGGCGATGCTCGTCGTCTTCCTCCTGCTGGTGCTCGTGCTGGTGCCCGGTCTCGGCATCAAGCTCAACGGCTCGCGCGCCTGGTTCGACCTGGGCGTCACCAACTTCCAGCCCTCCGAGCTGGGCAAGCTGGTGTTCGCACTGTGGGGTGCGCACGTCATCGCCCTGCGCGAGAAGTACCTGACGACGCAGTCGCTGCTCGTGCCGGTCCTCCCGGTCTTCGTCCTGATGTCGCTGCTGCTGCTGGCCGAGCCGGACATGGGCGCGGTGGTCAGCCTGGGCCTGGTGGTCGCCGGGCTGATGTGGGCCGGCGGGATCGGCTGGCGGTACGTCGGCTGGGGCGTCCTCGGGGTCGCCGGCCTGGTCTGGCTGATGGTCGCGGTGGCCCCCTACCGGATGGCGCGGTTGACCTCGTTCATCGACCCCTGCTCCGACGCCGCCGACGGCGGGTACCAGGCCTGCCACGGCCTGTACGCCCTGGCCACCGGCGGGTTCTGGGGCGTGGGCCTGGGCAACAGCGCGATGAAGTGGAACCTGCTCCCGCACGCGGAGTCCGACTACATCTTCGCGATCATCGGCGAGGAGCTGGGCTTCCTCGGCTGCCTGGTGGTCGTCGTCCTCTACGCGATCCTCACCTACGCCGGGTTCCGGATCGCCCGGCGCGCCACCGACCGGTTCATCCAGCTGGCCAGCGTCGCGATCACCGTCTGGCTGATCGGCCAGGCGACGATGAACATGGGCTACGTCGTCGGCCTGCTCCCGGTGACCGGCGTCCAGCTGCCGCTGATCTCCGCCGGCGGGACGTCGCTGGTCCTCACCCTGTTCATCGTCGGCCTGCTCGCCCGGTTCGCCCGGGCGGAGCCCGCGGCGATCGCCCACCAGCGCGCCCAGCAGCGCAACCCGCTGCTGCGCCTGCTGCTGCCGGTGCCCACGGCGTCCGTGGAGCCGGTCCCGTCCCGCCGTCGCCGGTCCAGCACGCGGGAGGCCGCGCCCCGGACGCGGGCGCGAGCCTCCGCCCGGACCGTCACCCGGGCTCCCGGCCGCATCCGCGTCGACCTCGAGCCCACGCCGCAGCGGCGCGCCGACGGGAGCCCGGCCCGCAGGCCGAACACGGTCGCGCGGCTCGGCGGCGACCGGCGGGACGCCGCGGACGGGCGGTGGGCGCCGACCCCGGACGAGCGCCGACCCGGGAGTCAGCGGCAGACTGTCCGTGGCCGGCCCAGCGCCGGTGACCGCTCGACCGACCACCCCCGGCGCAGCCCCGCTGCCGGGTCGGCTCCGGTCCGCCGCCCCGCGGGCGCCGGAGAGCCGCCCGGTGCCCGGGTCCGGACGGCGCCGCGGTCCCACCTTCCCCGAACGGAACGGCCAGGACGCCCGCAGTGACCTCCCCCCAGCCCGCGCCGGGCACCCCCGGAGCGGCTGAGCCGGCCACCGGCGCGCCCTCCACCGCCCCCGTTCCACGTCCGCCGTCCGTCGTGCTCGCCGGCGGCGGCACCGGCGGCCACATCGAGCCCATGCTCGCGCTGGCCGACGCGCTGACCCGCCGGGCCACCGGTCCGGCCGGCGCTCCCCGCGTCACGTGCCTGGGCACCTCGCGGGGCATGGAGACCCGGCTGGTGCCCGCCCGCGGGTACGACCTGCGGCTGATCCCGCCGGTCCCGCTGCCGCGCCGGCCGACCCCCGACCTGCTCCGGGTGCCCGGCCGGGTCCGCCGCGCCGTCACCGAGACCCGCGACCTGCTGACCGAGCTGGGCGCCGACGTCGTCGTCGGTTTCGGCGGCTACGTCGCGCTGCCGGCCTACCTGGCCGCGCGGCGGGCCGGCATCCCGGTGGTGGTGCACGAGCAGAACGCGCTGCCGGGGCTGGCCAACCGGATCGGCGCCCGGCTGGCCGCCCGGGTGGCGGTGACCGTCCCCGGCACGCCGCTGCACCGCGGTGAGCACGTCGGCATGCCGCTGCGGACGGCGATCTCCGGGCTGGACCGCGCCGCCCGGCGCGCCGAGGCGCGGGCGCACTTCGGTCTGGACGGCGACCGGCCCACGCTGCTGGTCTTCGGCGGCTCGCAGGGCGCGGCCTCGCTCAACCGGGCCGCGACCGCCGCCGCCGACGCGCTGACCGCGGCGGGCATCCAGGTGCTGCACGCCCGGGGCCCGAAGAATACCGACGTCACCGTCCCGGCCCGGCCGGCCGGTGCCGCGCCCTACGTGGTGGTCGACTACCTGGAACGGATGGACCTCGCCTACGCGGCCGCGGACCTGGCGCTGTGCCGGTCCGGGGCGGTGACCGTCGCGGAGCTGTCCGCGGTCGGGCTGCCGGCCGTGTTCGTGCCGCTGCCGATCGGCAACGGCGAGCAGCGGCTCAACGCCCTGCCCGTGGTCGAGGCCGGGGGAGGGCTGCTGGTCGCCGACGCCGACCTGTCGCCGTCGTGGATCGAACGGGAGGTCGTCCCGCTGCTCACCGACCCGCAGCGGCTGTCGGACCTGGCCGCGCACGCGGCCGCGGCCGGCGCGCGCGACGCGGACGAGAAGCTGGCCGACATGGTGCTGGAGGTGGCCCGGTGACTGCGGCCGACGTCGCCGCGTGGCGGGACCCCATCCCGGCCCTGGACTCCCTGGGCGCGGTGCACTTCGTCGGGATCGGCGGCGCCGGGATGAGCGGCATCGCCCGGATCATGCTGGCCCGCGGGCTGCGGGTGTCGGGCACCGACCGGCGGGACTCCCCGGCGCTGCGCGCGCTGGCCGCGCTGGGTGCCCGGGTCGAGGTCGGCCACGAGGCCGGTCACCTCGGGGACGCCGACACGGTGGTGGTCTCCACCGCCATCCGACCGGAGAACCCCGAGCTCGCCACCGCCCGCGAGCGGGGCCTGCGGGTGCTGCCGCGCGCGGTCGCGCTGGCCTCGGTCATGGCCGGCCGGCGGAGCGTCGCGGTCGCCGGCACGCACGGCAAGACCTCGACCACCTCGATGCTCACGGTCGCGGTGCAGGCCTGCGGCGCCGACCCGTCGTTCGCGATCGGCGGCACGCTCAACGAGTCCGGCTCCAACGCGCACGCCGGGGAGGGTGACGTCTTCGTCGCCGAGGCCGACGAGAGCGACCGCTCGTTCCTGCTCCTGGCCCCGCACGCCGCGATCGTCACCAACGTCGAGGCCGACCACCTGGACAACTACGGCGACCTGGCCGCGGTCGAGGCGGCCTTCGACACCTTCGTCCGTGCGCTGCCCGCCGAGGGCTTCCTGGTGCTGTGCGTCGACGACCCGGGCGCCGCCCGGCTGGCCACCGCCGGCACCCCCGCCCCGGTGCGCACCTACGGCACCGCGGAGTCCGCGGACCTGCGGCTGCTGGACCTGCGCGTCGGGCCGGACGGCACCCGTTACCGGGCGGTGCTCGACGGCCGGGACCTCGGTGCCGTGCACATCCGGCTGCCCGGCGAGCACATGGCCCTGAACAGCGCGGCGGCCCTGCTCGCCGGCATCGAGCTGGGCCTGCCGGCCGCGGACCTGATCGCCGGGCTGGGCCGGTTCGGGGGCGTGCACCGGCGCTTCGAGCTCAAGGGCACCGTCGCCGGGGTGCGCGTGTACGACGACTACGCCCACCACCCGACCGAGGTCGCCGCGCAGCTGCGCGCGGCCCGGGCGGTCACCGGGTCCGGCCGGCTGCTGGTGCTCTTCCAGCCGCACCTCTACAGCCGGACCGCGGAGTTCGCCGTCGGCTTCGGCCAGGCCCTCGGGCTGGCGGACGAGGTCGTGGTCATGGAGGTCTACGGCGCCCGCGAGGACCCGGTGCCCGGTGTCACCGGCGCCCTGGTGGCCGACGCGGTGCCGCTGCCGGCCGCGCAGGTGGCGTTCGAGCCCTCCTGGTCGGCCGCCGCGCCGGCCCTCGCGGCGCGGGCCCGCCCCGGGGACGTGGTGGTCACTATGGGCGCCGGGGACGTCTCGATGGTGGGACCGGAGGTGCTCGCCGCGCTCGCCGCGCCGGAGGAGCGGGACGAGCCCGACCAGGTGGGGACGGCCGGGGGAGGACCGCTGCGGTGAGCCGCGCCGGGTCGACGACCCGGGACCGGGCGCGCTCCCGCCGTGGCAGCACGCCGGACCGGGGCACCGCGGTCACCCCGCTGCGCTCCCGGCGGCGGACCCGCCGGCGGGCGCACCCCCGCCGCCGGCTGCTCGCGGTCCTGGGGGCCGTGCTGGTGCTGGCCGGGCTGGGAGCCTGGACCGTGCTCGGCAGCTCGCTGCTGGCCGTGGACACCGTGCAGGTCGACGGCACCGACCTGCTCTCCGAGCAGGTGGTGGTCGAGACCGCCGGCATCCCGGGCGGGACGCCGCTGGCGCGGGTGGACACGGAGGGGGCGGCGGCCCGGGTCGCCGCGTTGCCGCAGGTCGCCGCCGTGGAGGTCACCCGGGGCTGGCCGGACACGGTGGTGGTCACGGTCACCGAGCGGATCGCCGTCGCCGTGGTCGAGCGGGACGGCACCCGGCACCTCATCGACGCGGACGGCGTCCTGTTCGACACCATCACCGGCGACCCGCCCTCCGGCGTGGTCCCGCTCGCGGTCACCGACCCCGGGCCGGACGACCCCGCCACGGCTGCCGCACTGGCGGCGCTGACCTCCCTGCCCGCCGACGTGGGCGAGCAGGTCGCCGGGGCGGCCGCGCTGAGCGCCGACGACGTGCGGCTGTCGTTCACCGACGGCCGGCTGGTGGTGTGGGGGAGCGCGGAGCAGGCGGATCGGAAGGCGCGCGTCCTGGAGGCGCTGTTGGAGCAGATCGACGCGGGCACCCTCGAGCCGGCCCAGACGCTGGACGTGAGCACCCCGGATGCCGTCGTCCTGCGCTGACGACGCGCTCGACGCGCGCGACACGCCCGGCCCAGAAAAACTCCCAGGGAGTTCGCGGTACCGGGCGCGCCGTGGGGCGGCCGCATCGTCTACAGCTGGGGATGAGACGTTGACCAGGCGGGTCGTGACAGCCGGTGAGCCAGAGGTGACTGACGGGTCGGCCGATGTCCTTGTGTCCCGGCGTCGTGGACACGCCGAGCCCGGAGGGGTGCTTGAAGCCCTCTTCCGGCCCACCTAGCTTCGTGCCCAGTGCCCGAAGTTGACATAACTATAAGGCTTAACCTGAGGATGAGGGTCCAGTTGGGGAGCGCGGCATGACACCTCCGCACAACTACCTCGCGGTCATCAAGGTCGTCGGCATCGGCGGCGGCGGGGTGAACGCGGTCAATCGCATGATCGAGGTCGGCCTCAAGGGGGTCGAGTTCATCGCGATCAACACCGACGCGCAGGCGCTGCTCATGAGCGACGCCGACGTGAAGCTCGACGTCGGCCGGGAGCTCACGCGCGGCCTGGGCGCCGGGGCGCAGCCCGACGTGGGCCGGCAGGCCGCCGAGGACCACCGGGAGGAGATCGAGGAGGTCCTCAAGGGGGCCGACATGGTCTTCGTGACCGCCGGCGAGGGTGGTGGCACCGGGACCGGTGGCGCGCCCGTCGTCGCGTCGATCGCCCGGAAGCTCGGCGCGCTGACCATCGGCGTGGTCACCCGCCCGTTCTCCTTCGAGGGGAAGCGGCGCGCGGTGCAGGCCGAGTCGGGCATCGAGGAGCTGCGCAACGAGTGCGACACGCTCATCGTGATCCCGAACGACCGGCTGCTGCAGCTGGGTGACCGGAACGTCAGCGTCATGGACGCGTTCCGGACCGCCGACCAGGTGCTGCTGTCCGGTGTGCAGGGCATCACCGACCTGATCACCACGCCGGGCCTGATCAACCTGGACTTCGCCGACGTCAAGTCGGTCATGTCCGGGGCGGGCTCGGCGCTGATGGGCATCGGCAGCGCCCGCGGGGACAACCGCGCGCTGCTGGCCGCGGAGCAGGCGATCGCCAGCCCGCTGCTGGAGGCCTCGATGGAGGGCGCCCACGGCGTGCTGCTGTCGATCTCCGGCGGCTCGGACCTGGGGCTGTTCGAGATCAACGAGGCGGCCTCGCTGGTGAGCGACGCGGCGCACCCGGACGCCAACATCATCTTCGGTGCCGTCATCGACGACGCCCTGGGTGACGAGGTGCGGGTCACGGTGATCGCGGCCGGGTTCGACGGCGGCAAGCCCAGCACCCGCAAGGAGCCCGCGGCGACGACCGCCGCGCCGGCGCCCGCGGTGTCCGCCGCCCCGCCGGCTCCCGCGCGGTCGAGCTCTCCGCCGCAGACCGGCGAGCGGCTCGTCGCGCAGCCGCCGGTGGCCACCCCGCCGGCCTCGTCGTTCGCCTCGCCGGCCGCGCCGCGTCCCGGCCAGCCGGGTGCCGCGACGCACGGCGGCGGGATCACCGTCCCGCCGCTGCCGCCGATCCCCAGCTCCGGGAACGGCAGCCGTCGCCCGCTGGCGTCCGAGGACTTCGA
Source organism: Modestobacter marinus (assembly GCF_019799945.1). Classification (GTDB taxonomy): domain Bacteria; phylum Actinomycetota; class Actinomycetes; order Mycobacteriales; family Geodermatophilaceae; genus Modestobacter; species Modestobacter marinus_B. The sequence continues at coordinate 227,360 of NZ_JABGCH010000003.1, read as the reverse complement.
GGAGGAGCTGGACATCCCCGAGTTCCTCCGGAGTCAGTAGAAGGACCCCCGTGCCCCCCGAGAAGGGCCCCCTCCTCCCCAACCTTCGCAAGCTCAGGCCGGGGCCCGGGACGGGGCCGATGGAGCTCGTGGCGGGGCTCGGAAAGAGGTCGCGTTCGTGAGTGACGGTCCGGCCGCTTCGTCGGCGGTGCGCCCGAGACGGGTGTTCACCGACCGGCGGGGCGGCCGTTCCGCGTCCCCGTACGAGTCGTTCAACCTCGGCGGCCACGTCGGCGACGACCCGGCCAGCGTGACGGCGAACCGGCAGCGGCTGGCCCGGGAGATCGGCGTCCCGGAGGAGCGGCTGGTCTGGATGACGCAGGTCCACGGGACCGGCGTCGCGATCGTCGAGGACGCCGAGGAGAACCCCGTGGCCGACGTCGACGCGCTGGTCACCGCGACCCCGGGGCTGGTGCTCTGCGTGCTCGTCGCCGACTGCGTGCCGGTCCTGCTGGCCGACCCGGTGGCCGGGGTCGTGGGGGCGGTCCACGCCGGCCGGGAAGGGGTCCGGCGCGGGGTGGTGCCCGCCGCGCTCGCCGCGATGACCCGGCTGGGCGCTCGCCCGCGGGACGTCGAGGCGCTGCTCGGCCCCGCCGTCTGCGGCGCCGACTACGAGGTGCCGCCCGCGATGCAGGCCGAGGTCGCGCAGGTGGCCCCGGCGAGCGCCGTGCGCACCCGCCGGGACACCGCGGGCCTGGACCTGCGCGCGGGGCTGGCCGAGGTGCTCCGCGGCGCCGGCGTCCGCCAGGTCGTGCACGACCCCCGCTGCACCGTGGAGGACCGGCAGCTGTTCAGTCACCGCCGTGACGGTGTGACCGGCCGGCAGGCCGGTCTGGTCTGGCTCGGCTGACGGCGGTGGGGGACACCCCGTCGGCCGACCGCCTGGCCGGGAACCTGCGCGCGGTCCGGGCGCGGATCGACGCGGCCGCCCGCGCGGCGGGCCGGCGCCCGGAGGACGTGCGGCTGCTGGCCGTGAGCAAGACCTTCCCCGCCGCCCACGTGCGTGCCCTCGCCGCCCTCGGCCAGCGCGACTTCGCTGAGAACCGGGTGCAGGAGCTCACCGGCAAGGCGGCCGAGCTCACCGACCTGGACCTGGACTGGCACTTGGTCGGGCAGCTGCAGCGCAACAAGGCGGCGTCCGTGGTCCGGATGGGTGCCACCGTGCACTCGGTCGACCGCGCCGCCCTGGTCGACACCCTCGCCGGGGCCGCCGAACGGGAGCAGCGGGTGGTCGACGTCTTCGTCCAGGTCGACCTGGGCGGGCCCGAGGGAGAGATCGGCACGCGGGGCGGCGCCGACCCCGGAGAGGTGCCCGGGCTGGCCGACGTGGTCGCGCAGCGCCCCACGCTCCGGTTGCTGGGCCTGATGGCGGTCGCGCCCCGGGGTGAGGACCCCGGACCGGCCTTCGCCCGGCTCGCCGCTCTCGCCGCGCGCGTCCGCGACGACCACCCCACCGCATCGGAGATATCGGCAGGCATGAGCGCCGACCTGGAGGCCGCTGTGACGGCTGGTGCCACAGTGGTGCGTGTCGGTACCGCGTTGTTCGGGGCGCGGCCCCTAGCCTCCGGGGGAGGGGGCGCCACGGCATCCGTGCGCCCGTCCGAGTCACACCAGCACCACCCGTGACACCCAGCACCACCCCGCAGGAACGACAGCAGAGTCAGGCGCCGCGCGCTGCACGAGAGCAAAGGGAGTCGCCCGATGGCCGGAGCCATGCGCAGGATGGGGGTCTACCTGGGCCTCGTCGAGGACGACGACGCGCGCACCGGGTACGACCGGTACGACGCGCGGCAGACCGATCTCGAGCCGGACGACCGCCGGTACGACCGCTACCCGCGGGACGACCGCTACGAGGACGGCTACGGCCCCGAGGGTGACTACCCGGCCACCGACTACGGCTACGACTACACCGACGCCCCCTACGCCCCGGAGTCGGCGCTCCCCACCGGGGCCCACGACGCCCCCGCGCCCCGGCCCGAGGTCTCCCTCGGCCGGCGCCCCGCCGTGCGCTCGCTCGGCCTGGCCGGGGCCGCCGGGACGTCGACCGGCAGCACCGCCGCGCGGCACGGCGGCGGGCTGAGCTCCGTCGGCGCCGGCCCGGCCGCGTCTGGCCGCAGCAGCGTGCCCGCGGGCGGGTCCGGCTCGGCAGGCGCCGGTCTCCCCGGCGGTTCGGTGCGCAGCGGCCTGACCACCGGGGTGTCCGGGTCCGCCGGCCTGGCGCGGAGCGAGCCGGTCACGGTCGCCCCCGAGCCCACCCCGGCACCTGCCCCGGCCCCCGCGCCTGCCCAGAGGCCCTACCGGATCACCACGGTGCACCCCGCCTCCTACAACGAGGCGCGCACCATCGGCGAGCGGTTCCGCGAGGGGATGCCGGTGATCATGAACCTCACGGAGATGGAGCACGCCGACGCCAAGCGGCTCGTCGACTTCGCCATCGGTCTCACCTTCGGACTGCACGGTAGTATCGAGCGGGTCACGGCGAAGGTGTTCCTGCTCAGCCCGCAGGACGTCGACGTGACCGCGGAGGACAAGGCCCGAATCCGCGAGGGCGGGTTCTTCAACCAGCCCTGACCACCGCACTCCGTGAGGGCCCACGGAGTGTCCTGAACGAGCGAGGACCGTGGCTCTACTCCTGCAGATCGTGTCGTCGGTGCTGCTCGTCTTCCTGATCCTGCTCTTCGCCCGGTTCGTCGTGGACTGGGTGATGGTGCTGGCGCGGGGTTGGCGACCGCAGGGCCTGGTCGCTGCCGGGCTGGAGGTCGTCTACTCGACGACCGATCCGCCCCTGAAGGCGGTGCGCAAGGTCATCCCGCCGCTGAACCTCGGCAGCATCCGCCTGGACCTGGGGTTTATGGTCCTCCTGATCGCGGTGATCCTGCTGCGGAGCGTGCTGAACAGCCTGGCGCTCTCCGTCGCATGACCCCACCTACCTTGCCGGAGCGGGGAGCTGACCGGAGCCGGTCAGCCGCCGGTTCGTGTCCGTCCCCGTTCCTCCCGTCCGACCAGAGGTGAGCCGCATGCCACTGACTCCCGCCGACGTCCACAACGTCGTCTTCAAGAAGCCGCCGATCGGCAAGCGCGGCTACGACGAGGACGAGGTGGACGCCTTCCTCGACGTCGTCGAGGCCGAACTGGCCCGCCTCATCGAGGAGAACAACGACCTGCGCGCCTCCGGCGGGTCGAACGCGCGGGACGACCGGCCCGAGTCGGCTCCGATGACCGTCGCGGCACCGGCGCCGCCGCCGCAGACCAGCCCGCAGATCCGCGAGGACGAGGCCATCCGCGCCTCCCGGATGCTGGCGCTGGCCACCGAGACGGCCGAGCGGCACGTCAACGAGGCCAAGACCCAGGCCGACCAGATGGTCACCAGCGCCAAGACCAACAGCGAGCGGATGCTCACCGAGGCCCGCACCAAGAGCGAGCAGATGGTCACCGAGGCCAAGCAGCGGGCCGACGCCATGCTCGGCGACGCCCGCACCCGGGCCGACACGATGGAGCGCGAGGCGCGGGCCAAGGCCGCCGCCCTCCAGCAGGACGCCGAGCGCAAGCACGTCGAGGCGATGGGCTCGATCGAGGAGAAGCGCGCCAGCCTCGAGCGCAAGGTCGAGGAGCTGCGCACCTTCGAGCGTGAGTACCGCACGCGGCTGCGGTCCTACCTCGAGTCGCACCTGCGCGACCTGGACAGCCGCGGCTCGGCCGAGCCGACGTCCGGCCGGCAGAACCAGCACGTCAGCGCCTGAGGAAGGACCACCCTTCCCCTCACGGAGCCCCTCCCGACCACCGGCCGGGAGGGGCTCCGTCGCGTCCGGGCAGTTAGCATCCGGCTGTGATCTTCCTGGCGGGGGCCCTCGTGTTCGTCGCCGTCGGCCTCCTCGCCGGCGGCCTGGCGCAGGGGTCGGCGACCCTCCAGTGGGGGTCGTTCGCCGCCAGCGCACTGGCGGCGGTCCTGCTGGGCCTCAGCGAGCTCCGGCGGCGGCGGAAGGCGCGGACGGACCAGCCGGCTCGGCCCGCACGCCGGCCGGAGGTGCCACCCGCCGCGGAGGAGCCGGCGTTCCCACCGGCGCAGACCGCGTTCCCGCCGTCGACGGTCCGGCCGGCCACCGGCGGCAGCAGCTCCCTGGGCCGGCTGGCCCAGCCCGCGGACGACGAGGTGGTCCGGCGGGTCGCCCCGCCCCCGGTGCCGCCGAGCTCACCGGCGCTGCGGCGGGTGACCGGGCCGCAGAGCGTCGCCCCGGCCGGCCTGCCGGAACCCGAGGTGCCGCCCGGGGTGGGTGCGGAGCCACCGGCGGAGGAGGTCGAGTTCACCGACCTGCTGCTGATCATGGATCTCACCGACGAGGTGCTCGTGGTGGACGAGCACCCCCGCTACCACCTGTCGCGGTGCCCGGCCGTCGCGGGGGTGCCGACCATCCCGATCCCGCTGGACCAGGCCCGCGCCGACGGGTTCACCCCGTGCGGCATCTGCACCCCCGACCGCAACCTGGCCGAACGCGAGCGGGCCCGCCGGAACTGACGGGCCCGCCCGGGCCGGGAGGTCAGGCCCTCGCGATCCAGACCCGGGCGCCGGCCGGGCCCTCGACGCCCTCGCCGGTCCCGGCCTCCCCGCTGTGCACCCGGGTGGCCAGGACCTCACCGGCCAGTTGATCGGCGTGCTCGGTGAGGGCCTCGGCGACCTGCCCGTCGCCGGTCCACCACAGAGCGATCCGGTCGCTGACCTCCAGGCCGCTGGACTTCCGGGCCTCCTGCACCAGGCGCACCACCTCGCGCACCAGGCCGGCCCGTTCCAGCTCCGGGGTGAGCGTGAGGTCCAGGGCCACGGTGAGCCCTCCGGCGGCGGCGACGGCCCAGCCCTCGCGCGGGGTCTCGGTGACGACGAGGTCGCCCTCCAGCAGCGGCACCGGGGCGCCGTCCACCTCGACCGACGCCGTCCCCGCCCGGTAGTCGGCCACCAGCGCCGCGGCGTCCGCCGCGGCGACCGCCCGGGCGACGGCCTGCACATGCTTGCCCAGCCGCCGGCCGACGGCGCGGAAGTCGACCTTCACCGAGACGTCGACCAGCTCGCTCCCGACGGCGCCGGCGAGCTCCACCAGCTCCAGCACGTTCAGCTCGTCGGCCACCTCGGCCACCAGGTCGCGGGGGAGGGACTCCCAGCCGGGGGCGGAGACCAGGGCGCGGGCCAGCGGTTGGCGGGTGCGCACCTTCGACGCCGTCCGCGCCGACCGGCCCAGCTCGACCAGCCGGCGGACCAGCGCGACCGCCTCGACCAGGGCGTCGTCCCGGGCGTCCTCGTCGACCGTCGGCCAGGTGGCCAGGTGCACCGAGTCCACCGCTTCCGACCGGCCCGGCACGACCACGGTCCGCCACACCCGCTCGGTCACGAACGGGGTGAACGGCGCCATGAGCCGGGTGAGCCCGTCGAGCACCTCGTGCAGCGTGCCGAGCGCGGCCGGGTCGCCGTCCCAGAACCGGCGCCGGCTGCGCCGGACGTACCAGTTGGACAGGTCGTCGACGAACTCGGCCAGCAGGCGCCCGGCGGTCTGGGTGTCGAACGCCTCCAGCGCGTCGGTCACCCCGGCGGTGACCGAGGCGAGCTCGGCCAGCGCCCAGCGGTCCAGCAGCGGCCGCTCGGCGGGCGCGGGTGCGGGGCGCTCGGCCGGGTCCCAGCCGTTGGTGTCGGCGTAGAGGGTGAAGAAGCTCGCGGTGTTCCAGTAGGTGAGCAGCACCTTCCGGACGACCTCGGACAGCGTCTCGTGGCCGACCCGGCGGGCCGACCAGGGCGAGCCACCGGCCAGCATGAACCAACGGACGGCGTCGGCGCCGTGCCGGTCCATCAGCGGCATCGGCTCGAGGATGTTGCCCAGGTGCTTGCTCATCTTCCGGCCGTCCTCGGCCAGGATGTGCCCCAGGCACAGGACGTTCTCGTAGGAGCTCTTGCCGAACACCAGCGTGCCGACCGCCATCAGCGTGTAGAACCAGCCGCGGGTCTGGTCGATCGCCTCGCAGATGAACTGCGCCGGGTAGGCGGCCTCGAACTCCGCCTGGTTGCGGTGCGGCGCGCCCCACTGGGCGAACGGCATCGACCCGGAGTCGTACCAGGCGTCGATGACCTGGCGGACCCGCCGGTAGGTGCCCTCCTCGCCGGGGACGGTGAAGGTCACCTCGTCGATGAACGGCCGGTGCGGGTCGAGGTCGGACAGGTCGCCCCCGGTCAGCTCCGACAGCTCGGCGAGGGACCCGACGGCGACCATCCGGGTGGGGTCCGCGTCGTTGCGCCAGATGGGCAGCGGGGTGCCCCAGAAGCGGTCGCGGGACAACGCCCAGTCGACGTTGTTGTTCAGCCAGTCGCCGTACCGGCCCCACTGGATGCTCTCCGGGTGCCAGGTGGTCTGCTCGTTCTGGGCGAGCAGCTGGTCCTTGATCGCGCTGGTCCGGATGTACCAGGACGGCTGCGCGTAGTACATGAGCGGCGTGTGGCAGCGCCAGCAGTGCGGATAGCTGTGCTCGTAGCGCTGCTCGCGGAACAGCACGCCGCGGTTCTGCAGGTCCTGCACCAGCATGGGGTCGGCGGCCTTGAAGAAGTGGCCGCCCACCCGCCCGACGTCGGGGAGGAAGTGCCCGGACGGGTCGATCGGGTTGACCACGGGCAGGCCGTACGCGCGGCAGACGGTGAGGTCCTCGGCGCCGAACGCGGGGGACTGGTGGACCAGCCCGGTGCCGTCCTCGGTGGTCACGTAGTCGGCGAGGACGACGTAGTGCGCGTCGCCCTCGGGGAACTCGACCAGCTCGAACGGCCGCTGGTAGTGCACCCGCTCCCAGTCGCGGCCCGTGGTGCGCGCGAGCACTTCGGCGTCCTCGCCCAGGGTGGCGGCCAGTAGCGGCTCGGCGACGACGAACGTGCCGGCCGACGAGGCCCCGTTCCCGGCCCGCGCGACGACGTAGGTCACGTCGGGGTGGACGGCGACCGCGGTGTTGGAGGGCAGCGTCCAGGGCGTCGTCGTCCAGATCAGCAGGTCGGCCTTGCCCGCCCACTCGCCGCTGGTGACCGGCAGCCGGACGTAGACCGACGGGTCGACCAGGGTCTCGTAGCCCTGGGCGACCTCGTGGTCGGACAGCCCCGTGCCGCACCGCGGGCAGTAGGGGGCGACCCGGTGGTCCTCGACGAGCAGGCCCTTGTCGAACACCTGCTTGAGCGACCACCAGACGCTCTCGATGTAGGCGGGGTCCATCGTCCAGTAGGCGGTGGACATGTCGACCCAGTAGCCCATCCGGTTGGTGAGCTCGCTGAAGGCGTCGACGTGCCGCTCCACCGACTCCCGGCAGCGGGCGTTGAACTCGGCGATGCCGTACCGCTCGATGTCCGGTTTGCCGGCGAAGCCCAGCTCCTGCTCGACCGCGATCTCCACCGGCAGGCCGTGGCAGTCCCAGCCGGCGCGGCGGGGCACGTGCCAGCCCTGCATGGTCTTGAACCGGGGGAAGACGTCCTTGAACGCGCGGGCCTCGATGTGGTGCGTGCCCGGCCGGCCGTTGGCCGTGGGCGGGCCCTCGTAGAAGTTCCACTGCGGCCTGCCGGCCGTGTTCTCCATCGAGCGGGCGAAGACCTTGTCGGTCTGCCACTGCTCGAGGACCTCGTGCTCGAGGGCCGGCAGGTCGACCTGCGGGGGAAGGGCCCGGAAGGGTCCGGAAGGGGCACTCACGGGACAAGTTTCGCACTTCGCCCGACGCACCCTGCCGACGCTGCGGGAACGGTCGGCGGCGCGCCCGGGCGCGTACGGGACACTCCCCTCCATGGGGCCGCGCCGATGAACACCACGGTCACGGTCGGGCTGGCCATCGGAGCCCTCGTCGTCCTGGTCGCGGCGGTGGCGCTGCGCGTGGCCGACCGGATCGGCCTGCCCTCCCTGCTGCTGTACCTGGCCCTGGGCGTGGCCCTGGGGGAGAGCGGCCCCGGCAGCGTCGAGTTCGACGACGTCGAGCTGACCCAGACCCTCGGGGTGGCCGCGCTCGTGGTGATCCTCGCCGAGGGCGGGCTGACCACCCGGTGGTCCGACGTGCGCCGCGCCGTCGGACCGGGCATCGCGCTGGCCACGGTGGGGGTGGTCGTCAGCGTCGGCGTGGTCGCAGCGGTCGGGGTGTGGCTGCTCGGCTTCTCGTGGGGCTTCGCGCTGCTGGTGGGCGCCGTCGTCAGCTCCACCGACGCCGCCGCCGTCTTCGCCACGCTGCGCCGGCTGCCCCTTCCGCGGCGGATGGCTGCCGCCCTGGAGATGGAGTCCGGCCTCAACGACGCACCGGTGATCTTGCTGGTCCTCGCCATGTCGGAGCAGCTGACCGGTGGCGTGACGCACCCCTGGTACCTCGTGGTGGCCGAGGTGGTCGGCGAGCTGGCCGGCGGCTCGGTCATCGGCCTGGGGATCGGCGTCGCCGGGGCGTGGCTGCTGCGCAGGGCGGCGCTGCCGCTCGTCGGCTTCTACCCGCTCGCGACTCTCGCGCTGTGCGTGCTGGCCTTCGCCACGGCCGACCTGGCGCACGCCTCCGGGTTCGTGGCGGTCTACCTGTGCGGGCTGGTGCTGGGCAACGCCGCGCTGCCGCACCGAGCGGGCACGATCGGCTTCGCCGAGGGGATGGCCTCGCTCGCGCAGATCGGGCTGTTCGTGCTGCTCGGCCTGCTCGTGTCGCCGTCCCGGCTGGGCGACGCGGTGCTGCCGGCGCTGCTGATCGGTCTCGCGCTGCTGCTACTGGCCCGGCCGCTGTCGGTGCTGGCCAGCCTGGCGTGGTTCCGGATGCCCTGGTCCCAACAGGCGTTCATCTCCTGGGCCGGGCTGCGGGGCGCGGTGCCGATCGTGTTCGCAACGTTCCCGATCGCCGCCCAGGTGCCGGACGCGACCCGGGTGTTCGACATCGTCTTCGTGGTGGTCGTCGTCTTCACCGTCGTCCAGGGCTGGTCGCTGCCGGCGGTGGCGCGGCTGCTGCGGATCGGCACCCCAATCACGCCGCGGGACATAGACGTCGAATCCGCGCCCTTGGACGAGCTCGGCGCCGAGCTCATGCAGCTGCGGGTGCCGGAGACGTCCCGGCTGCACGGTGTCTACCTGCCCGAGCTGCGCCTGCCGGAGGACGCCGCCGTGGTGCTCGTCGTCCGTGACGGGCGGCCCTTCGTGCCCGACCGGTCCACCCGGCTGATGCGTGGGGACCAGGCGCTGCTGGTCTCCGCCCGCGGGTCCCGCCGGGAGGCCGAGCGCCGGCTGCGCGCGGTCAGCCGGGCCGGCCGGCTCGCCACTTGGCGCGGCGAGCGCGGCGAGCCCTCGGAGACCGATTGAAGGACCCCGCCCCCGCCACTCGCGAACTCGCGGCGGGACCCTGCGGGAGGCCGTTCAGCCCTGCAGTTCGAGGGTGCGGGTCGTGTCCTCGCGGACCTCGGCCAGCAGCGCCGGCTCCGAGGACAGCTTCCGGCCGTAGCTGGGGATCGCCTGCTGCAGCCGCGGGCGCCACGTGTCGATGTGCTGCGGGAAGCAGCGCTCGAGCAGGGTGAGCATCGCCGAGGCGGCGGTCGAGGCGCCGGGGGAGGCGCCCAGCAGGCCGGCGATCGTGCCCTCGGCCCCGACCACGAGCTCGGTGCCGAACTGCAGGATCCCGCGGCCGGTCTCGTCCTGCTTGATCACCTGGACGCGCTGCCCGGCGGTGACGAGGTCCCAGTCGCTGGACTCCACCGTCGGGACGAACTCCTCCAGCGCCTTGAACCGGGCCTTGTCCGACTGCAGCACCTGGCCGATCAGGTACCGGGTGAGCGGGATGTTGGCCCAGCCGGCGCCGAGCATCGACCCGATGTTCGTGGTGCGGACCGAGCGCGGCAGGTCCCAGATGGACCCGGCCTTGAGGAACTTCGGGGAGAAGCCGGCGTAGGGGCCGAACAGCAGCGCCTGCTCGCCGTCGATGAGCCGCAGGTCCAGGTGCGGCACGGACATCGGCGGGGCGCCGACCTTCGCCTGGCCGTACACCTTGGCCTGGTGCTGGGCGACCAGCTCCGGATTGCGGGTGCGCAGGAACTGGCCGCTGACCGGGAACCCGCCGAAGCCGCGGATCTCCGGGATGCCCGAGCCCTGCAGCAGCGGCAGCGCGCCGCCCCCGGCGCCGACGAACAGGAACCGGCTGCGCACGGTGCGCTTCCGGCCGGTGGTCAGGTCCTTGACCGTGGTGGCCCACCGGCCGTCGGTGCCCCGGCGGGTCTTGAGCACCCGGTGGGACAGGTGCAGCCCGACTCCCCGGCCGACGGCGCTGTCCAGCAGCAGCCGGGTCAGCGCGCCGAAGTTGACGTCGGTGCCGGCCAGCGAACGGGTCGCGGCGAGGACCTCGCGGTCGCCCCGGTCCTTCATCATCAGCGGCACCCAGGAGTCGAGCTCCGCGTGGTCGTCGGTGAACTCCAGGCCGGCGAACAGCGGCTGCGGCACCAGGGCCGCGTAGCGGTGCCGCATGTAGGTGTGGCCCTCCCGGCCGGTCACGAAGCTGATGTGCGGCACGGAGGTGATGAAGGTCTTGGGGGAGTCGGTCAGCCCCGCGCGGACCAGGTGCGACCAGAACTGCCGGGACACCTGGAACTGCTCGTTGATGCCCACGGCCTTCGACGGGTCGACCGAGCCGTCCGGCCGGGCCGGCGTGTAGTTCAGCTCGCACAGCGCGGCGTGCCCGGTGCCGGCGTTGTTCCACGGCCCGGAGCTCTCACCCGCGACCTCGGCGCCGGACTCGAAGACCTCGATGGTCCAGTCGGGCGCGACGATGCCCAGGAGCGCGGACAGGGTCGCGCTCATGATGCCGCCGCCGACGAGGACGACATCCGGGTCCAGCGAACCATCCCTGGTCACGTTCACGCCTTTCCTGAGCTCGGAGCTTCCAGCTCCCCATCGTCGCCCCGTCCCGGCGTCGCCACGCCCGGAAGGGGGTCCTCGCCCCGAACTGAGGGAATGAGATGGGTCACACGTCGAGGGTGCCTGCCCACCGCCCAGCCTGCACCACGTCCGGCGGGGTGAGGAAGGCCCGTTGCCGTGGTGGCGGCCCGGAGCGCCGGCCCGCCGGGCTATCGTCGTCCGCGACGTGGCCACGGGGGCCGCGACGGGAGGACGGCGCCGGTGTCCGAGCAGCCCGACCCGACGGCTCCGGTCACGGCCGGGCCGTCCGCGGCCGAGCCGGCGGTGCGGCGGTCGCGGGCCCGTCTGCTGCTGGCCCTGGCCACCGCCGTGCTGGCCCTCGACCTGGCCACCAAGCTGCTGGTCGTCGCCACGCTGTCGGACCGGGAGCCGCTGCGGCTGCTCGGTGGCGCGGTCTACCTGACCGAGGCGCGCAACACCGGCGCGGCGTTCTCCCTGGCCGAGGGCGCGACCGTCGTCTTCACCCTGATCGCCGTGGCCGTCGCCGTGGTCATCGTGCGCACGGCCCGCCGCCTGTACTCGACGGCGTGGGCGGTGGCGCTGGGCCTGGTCCTCGGCGGGGCGGTCGGGAACCTGGTCGACCGGGTGTTCCGCGACCCGGGCTTCCTGCGGGGCGGCGTCGTCGACTTCATCTCGCTGTTCGACCCCTACGGCCAGGTCTGGCCGATCTTCAACGTCGCCGACTCGGCGATCGTGTGCGGCGGCGTGCTCGGCGCCCTGCTCGCCTTCCGCGGGATCGAGTTCGACGGCCGGCGGGCCACCGACCACGACTGACCCGGATCGGCCCGGCGGGGCGGGGGCCGTCGTCCGACCGGTCACAATGGAGTGGTGACCAGCAGTCCTCCTCCGCTGTCCGCGGGTGGTCCCCCCGGCCGGCGCCCCGGCGAGCTCCGGTCCCTGCCGGTGCCCGACGGCCTCGAGGGTCAGCGGGTCGACCAGGCGCTGTCCCGGCTGTTCGGCCTGTCCCGGGGCGTGGCCGCCGACCTGGCCGACGCCGGCAGCGTCGTGGTCGACGGCCGGGCGCGGGGCAAGGGCGACCGGCTCACCGCCGGCAGCTGGCTGGAGGTCGAGCTCCCGCCGCCACCGGGCGAGCCGGTCGCGCCCGAGCCGGTGGACGGGCTGACGATCGTGCACGACGACGAGGACGTCGTGGTCGTCGACAAGCCCGTCGGTGTGGCCGCCCACCCGAGCCCGGGCTGGGAGGGCCCCACGGTCGTCGGGGGCCTGGCCGCGGCCGGCTACCGAATCTCCACCAGCGGCGCGGCCGAGCGGCAGGGCGTCGTCCACCGGCTGGACGCCGCCACCACGGGCCTGATGGTGGTGGCCAAGAGCGAGCGCGCCTACTCGGTGCTCAAGGCGGCGTTCAAGGAGCGCACCGTCGACAAGGGCTACCACGCGCTGGTGCAGGGCCACCCCGACCCGTCCCGCGGCACGATCGACGCCCCGATCGACCGGCACCCCCGGCACGACTGGAAGTTCGCCGTCGTCACTGGCGGCCGCCCGTCGGTGACCCACTACGAGGTCATCGAGGCGTTCCCGGCGGCGAGCCTGGTCGACATCCACCTGGAGACGGGGCGCACGCACCAGATCCGGGTGCACTTCTCCGCGCTGCGCCACCCGTGCGTCGGCGACACGACCTACGGCGCCGACCCGACGCTCGCCGCCCGGCTGGGCGTCTCCCGGCAGTGGCTGCACGCCGTCCGGCTGGGCTTCGCCCATCCCGCCGACGGGAGCTGGGTCGAGTTCACCAGCGACTACCCGGCCGACCTCGCCGGCGCGGTGGCCGTCCTGCGCGCCGAGAGCTGAGCAGCCGCCTTCGTGTCCGCGCTCCCGGAGCTCCCCGCCGACTTCGCCGACTTCGGGCCGGCCCAGGTCGCGGCGGCGCTGATCGCCGTCTTCCTGGTGGTGGGGGAGCCATTCGTCGGGTACGCGCTGCACCGCCGGTTCGAGGGGCGGCTGCGCACCGACCCGCTGGCCCGGCGCTCGTTCTACCGGCGGCTGCTGGTGCTCGAGTGGGGGCTGTCGCTGGTCACCCTGCTGGTGTGGCTGGCCGCACCGGGCGTGAGCGCGGCGCAGGTGGGGCTCGGCCCGCCCCGCGCGTGGCCCGGGCTGCTCACCGGACTGGCCGTGCTCGCCGTCGCCGTCCTGGTCGTCGTGTCGGTGCGGGCCCTGCGCTCGGGTGCGCTGGTCGGCCCGCCGCCCGAGGTGGCGCGCCCGCGGGTGCCCGGGGAGCCGCGGCACGCCGAGCCGCCGGGGCAGGCCACGGTGGCCCTGCTGCCGCGCACCCGGACCGAGCGTCACCTGTTCGCCCTGGTCGGGATCACCGCCGGGATCTGCGAGGAGTGGCTCTACCGCGGCTTCCTGCTCGCCGTGGTCGCCGCGCTCGTCCCCGGGCTCCCCACGGCGGGGCTCGTCGTGGTGGCCGCGGTCGCCTTCGGGCTGGCCCACGCCTACCAGGGCCTGTCCGGCGTGCTCACCACCGGCGTGCTCGGCGGCGTGCTGGCCGCGGTCTACCTGCAGACCGGGTCCCTGCTGCTGCCGGTCCTCTTGCACGCGGTCATCGACCTGCGGTTCCTGCTCGTGCCGTCCTCGGCGCTCCCGGCCGCGGCGCGCTGACCGGGTCCGGCGGGGCGCGCGTGACGGAGTGGTCCGCATCGCGGAGAAACGTTCCTGTCGGTGCTCGCTGGTAGACCTCCGCGGTGCGAGGATCGAAGGCGCCGGTCCCCGTGCCGAGCAGTCGCGTTGAACGGCCTTCCCCGCCGGTCACCCAGCAGGACCCGCCGCCCCTGTGCACCTCCGGTGCCAGGCGGCTGCACGACCCGTGAGGAGCACCCCGCACCGTGAGCACCCCCGCAGCAGACTCGTTCGTGCACCTGCACACGCACACCGAGTACTCGATGCTCGACGGGGCCGCGAAGCTCGGTGAGCTCACCCGGGCCGCCGCCGAGGAGGGCATGCCGGCGCTGGCGATGACCGACCACGGCAACGTGTTCGGCGCCTACGACTTCTACAAGCAGGCCAACGCCGCCGGCGTGAAGCCGATCGTCGGGATGGAGGGCTACTACACGCCCGGCTCCCGCTTCGACCGGGCGCCGTTCGACTTCGGCGACAACCTCATCGACGAGGACGGCGAGGGCGGGTCCTCGCGCGGCAAGGCCGCGTACACCCACATGACCCTGCTGGCCCGCACCACCGAGGGGATGCACAACCTCTTCCGCATCTCCTCGCTGGCCAGCCTCGAGGGCCAGTACCGCAAGCCGCGCTTCGACCGCGACCTGCTGGAGAAGTACGGCACGGGCCTGATCGCGACCACCGGCTGCCCCTCCGGTGAGGTCAACATGTGGCTGCGGGCCGGCAAGGTCGACCGGGCCCGCCAGGCGGCCGCCGACTTCCAGGACATCTTCGGCAAGGAGAACTTCTACGCCGAGCTGATGGACCACGGGCTGTCCATCGAGAAGAAGACCCGCCCGCAGCTGCTGCAGATCGCCGACGAGCTCGGGATCCCGCTGCTGGCCACCAACGACCTGCACTACACCCGCCGTGAGGACGCCGACGCGCACGACGCGCTGCTGTGCATCCAGACCGGGTCGCGGCTCAACGAGCCCAACCGCTTCAAGTTCAACGGCGACGGCTACTACCTGAAGTCCGCCGCGGAGATGCGCGCGCTGTTCACCGAGCTGCCGCAGGCCTGCGACAACACCCTGCTGATCGCCGAGCAGTGCGAGATCCAGTTCACCGAGGGCGCGGACCTGATGCCCCGGTTCCCGCTGCCCGAGGGCGAGGACGAGACCTCCTGGTTCGTCAAGGAGGTCGAGCGGGGCCTGCACAAGCGCTGGCCCAACGGCATCCCCGACCACGTGCGCAAGCAGGCCGACTACGAGGTCGGGATCATCACCCAGATGGGCTTCCCGGGGTATTTCCTCGTGGTCGCCGACTTCATCAACTGGGCGAAGGACAACGGCATCCGGGTCGGGCCGGGCCGTGGCTCGGCCGCGGGCTCGCTGGCCGCCTACGCCATGGGCATCACCGACCTCGACCCGCTGGCGCACGGGCTGATCTTCGAGCGGTTCCTCAACCCCGAGCGCGTCTCGATGCCCGACGTCGACATCGACTTCGACGACCGCCGCCGCGGCGAGGTCATCCAGTACGTCTCGCGCAAGTACGGCGAGGAGCGGGTCAGCCAGATCGTCACCTACGGCACCATCAAGGCCAAGGCCGCGATCAAGGACGCCGCCCGGGTGCTGGACCGGCCGTACTCGGTCGGCGACGAGCTGACCAAGCTGATGCCGCCGGGCGTGATGGGCAAGGACATCCCGCTGTCGGGCATCTTCGACCCCAAGCACGAGCGCTACAAGGAGGCCGCGGAGTTCCGGGCCCGCTACGAGTCCGATCCCGGTGCGGCCGAGGTCGTCGACCAGGCCCGCAAGCTTGAGGGCCTGAAGCGGCAGTGGGGCGTGCACGCGGCCGGGGTCATCATCGGCCGCTACCCGCTGATCGACAGCATCCCGATCATGCGGCGCGAGGCCGACGGCGCGATCATCACGCAGTTCGACTACCCGACCTGCGAGACGCTCGGCCTGCTCAAGATGGACTTCCTGGGCCTGCGCAACCTCACGGTCATCGACGACGCGCTGCGGAACATCGTGGCCAACGGCAAGGCGCCGGTCGACCTCGACGAGATCAGCAAGGACCTCACCGACCCGGCCACCTACGACCTGCTGTCGCGCGGGGAGACCCTGGGTGTCTTCCAGTTCGACGGCGGGCCGATGCGCTCGCTGCTGCGGCTGATGCGCCCGGACAACTTCGAGGACATCTCCGCGGTCGGCGCGCTCTACCGCCCCGGCCCGATGGGCGCGAACTCGCACACCAACTACGCGCTGCGCAAGAACGGCCAGCAGGAGATCACCCCGATCCACCCGGAGCTGGCCGAGCCGCTGGAGGAGATCCTCGGCGGCACCTACGGCCTGATCGTGTACCAGGAGCAGGTCATGGCGATCGCGCAGAAGGTCGCCGGGTACTCCCTCGGCAAGGCCGACCTGCTGCGCCGCGCCATGGGCAAGAAGAAGAAGTCCGTCCTGGACGCCGAGTACGTCGGCTTCGAGGCCGGGATGAAGGCCAACGGCTTCTCCGCCGCCGCGGTGAAGACGCTCTGGGACATCCTGGTGCCCTTCGCCGACTACGCCTTCAACAAGGCGCACTCGGCCGCCTACGGGCTGGTTTCCTACTGGACCGCCTACCTGAAGGCCAACTACCCGGCCGAGTACATGGCCGGGCTGCTGACCAGCGTCGGTGACGACAAGGACCGCCGGCCGGTCTACCTGGCCGAGTGCCGGCGGATGGGCATCAAGGTGCTCCCGCCGGACGTCAACGAGTCGTCCTGGGACTTCACCGCCGTCGGCACCGACATCCGTTTCGGCCTGGCCTCGGTGCGCAACGTCGGGCACAACGTCGTGGAATCGATCGTCCGGGCGCGGGAGGAGAAGGGCGCGTTCAAGGACTTCGCCGACTTCATGCGCAAGATCGACACGGTGGCCTGCAACAAGAAGGTCATCGAGTCCCTCGCCAAGGCGGGCGGGTTCGACTCCCTCGGCCACTCGCGGCAGGGCATCGCGGCGATCCACGCCCAGGCGGTCGACTCGGCGATGAGCCTCAAGCGCAAGGAGGCCGAGGGGCAGTTCGACCTGTTCGGCGGCTTCGGTGAGGACGACGGCTCCGCGGGCCTCGGCGACCCGCTCAGCGCCGCGCTGGACATCCCGATCCCGACCGCCGACTGGTCGAAGTCCGAGCGGCTGGTCTTCGAGCGCGACATGCTCGGCCTCTACGTGTCCGACCACCCGCTGCACGGCGTGGAGCACGTGCTGACCTCGCACGCCGACACGGCGCTGGCCGAGATCATCGCCGGCGGGGTCGAGGACGGCGCCAACGTCACCGTCGCCGGGATCCTCACCGCGGTCAGCCCGCGCACCAACAAGCAGGGCGCCCCGTGGGCGATCGCGACCATCGAGGACCTCGAGGCCGGCCTGGAGGTGCTCTTCTTCCCCAAGACCTGGGCGCAGGTGTCGGACAAGGTGGTCCGCGACCAGATCGTCGTGGTGAAGGGGCGCATCAGCCGGCGCGACGACACCCCCTCGCTCTTCGGCTCCGAGGTCACCATCCCCGAGCTGACCGAGGGCCCGCGTGGGCCGGTGCTGGTCTCCATGCCCGCCGCCCGGTGCACCCCGCCGGTGGTCGAGCGGCTGCGGGAGGTGCTCGGCAGCCACCCCGGCACGACCGAGGTGCAGCTCAAGCTGCTCAACGGGGGGCGCGAGACGGTGCTGCGGCTCGACCAGGGTCTGCGGGTCCGGCCGAGCACGGCACTGATGGGCGACATCAAGGCGCTGCTCGGACCCACCAGCGTCGCCCTGCTGTGAGACAGGACCCCCTGCCCCCCACCGCTCGCAGGCTCGCGGTGGGCCCCTGCAGGGGGCCAGCGGGTCGGCCGGCCGGATGAGGGCCAGCGACAATGGCCGGGTGCACTCCTCCACGTCGACCGGGCCGCTGCCCGTGGTCGCCGAGACCGGGCACCTGGCCGTCCGGCCCGCGCGGGCGGCCGGCCTGCGGAACGCCCGGGCCGACCTGCGCCCGGCGCTGCTCACCGTCCTCGCGCTGGCCGCCACCGGGTTGCTCGCCGGCGGGCTGTGGCTGTGGCTGGCCCCGCGGGCCGACTACCGGGTCACCGCGACCGACGTGGTGCCAGTGGGCGGCACGGCCCCGGCGGAGCTGTTCATGGCCGACGACGGGGTCTTCATCTGCGTGCTGGCCGGGTTCGGGTTGGTCGCGGGCCTGGTGGTGTGGCTGCAGCGCCGGTGGCGTGGCCCGCTGGTGCTCACCGCCCTGGCCACCGGGATGCTCGCCGCCGGCGTGGTCGCGTGGCAGCTGGGGGAGTGGCTGGGCCGGGGGCCGACCGAGCAGGAGCTGTCCGAGGTGGGCGCGACCGTCAGCACGGGCCTGGGCCTGGGGGCCTCGGCCGCCCTCGCGGTGGGCCCGTTCGTCGCCGTCCTCACCTACCTGGTCGCGGCCTCGCTGACCACGGAGGAGGACCTCGGTCGACCGCACGACGAGGTCCCCGCCGAATAGGGGGTCCTTCTTCAGTTCGGCGACATCGCCGTCGCGAACTGGGCGAGCGGCACCGGCACGGCCCCGATCGTCTCCAGCAGGGTCAGCTCGCGGCGCAGCAGCCGGGACTCGAGTGCCAGCCGCCGCCGGGTGGCGGACTCGGCGAGCAGCGCCTGGCGGTCCTCGGTGGTGAGCATCGCCGCGGAGGCCACCAGGTAGGACAGCCCGCGCGCGTCCTCGCTCACCTCCCGCAGCAGCTCCGCCGTGTCCTCGGCGTCCTGGTCGTCGGCGGCGGAGTCGGGTTCCAGCGCCTCCAGGACCTCCTCGGGCAGCGCGCCCGGGTCGCCGCCGGCCTGGCGGGCCGCCACCGCGGCGATGTAGCGCGCGAACAGCTCGCGGACGTTGGCGGTGAGCACCTCCAGCGAGGCCCGGGCGACCTCGGTGACGACCTCCTCGGGGACGGTGCCCGCGGTGCCGTCGGCGGACACCAGTCCGTCGGCGTCCCCGGCGGCCTCCTCGGCCGCCTCCTCGTCACCGAGCCACTCGACCCGGGCCCGCAGGTAGGGCGGGTCGTCCTCGCCGTCGGGCACCAGCACCTCCAGCAGGCGGAACCGGTCGGCGCCCACGGTGACCACCCGGAATCCGCCGTCGGCGCGCGGCGCGACCACCCGCAGCACGGCGGTGCAGCCGACGTCGTAGAGGGCCGCGGCGGGGGCTATCTGCTCGACCTCCCAGCCCTGCCGGATCGCGACCACACCGAAGCGGCGCCCGGGGCCGTCCGGCAACGCGCGGAGCTCGGCGACCAAGGTGCGGTACCGCGGCTCGAAGACCTCCAGGGGCAGGACGACGCCGGGGAACAGCGGCGTGCCCAGCGGGAACAGCGGGATGACCTCCCGTCGGTGAGCAGCGTCGGCCACGTCCGGGAGCCTAGGGCCAGCCGACCGTGGCCACCGGGTGCCGGCGGTGCCCCGACTACCCTGGACGGGTCGTCCGTTCCCTGGAGGTGCCCCGTGCTCGCCCGCATCGACCTGCGTGGGTCCGCTCTGCCCGGACCGGGTGAGCTGGCCCATCTGCTGCCCCGCGCGGCCACCGACATCGACTCGGTGCTGGCCACGGTGCGGCCGATCTGCGAGGACGTCCGGCTGCGCGGCGCGCAGGCCGTCCGCGAGATCACCGCCCGGCTCGACGGCGTCGACCGGGAGGACTTCGCGGTCCCGCAGCCGGCGCTGGACGAGGCGCTGGCCGGGATCGACCCCACGCTGCGCGCGGCGCTGGAGGAGTCGATCGCCCGGGTCCGGAAGGTGCACGCCGACCAGCGGCGCACCGACGTCACCACCGACGTGGTGCCCGGGGGCACGGTGACCGAGCGGTGGGTGCCGGTCCGCCGGGTCGGGCTCTACGTACCCGGGGGCCTGGCGCCGCTGCTGAGCTCGGTGGTCATGAACGTCGTGCCCGCGCAGATCGCCGGCGTGCAGTCGATCGCGGTGGCCACCCCGCCGCAGCGCGACCACGGCGGCCTGCCCGACCCGGGGGTGCTCGCCGCCTGCGCGCTGCTCGGGGTCACCGAGGTGTACGCGGTCGGCGGCGCCCAGGCGATCGCCGTCCTCGGCTACGGCGCCGGCTCCTGCGAGCCGGTCGACCTGGTCACCGGCCCGGGCAACGTCTACACGACCGCGGCGAAGCGGCTGCTGCGCGGGCTGATCGGCATCGACTCCGAGGCCGGCCCCACGGAGGTCGCCGTCCTCGCCGACGACACCGCCGACCCGGTGCACGTCGCGGCCGACCTGATCAGCCAGGCCGAGCACGACCCGCTGGCCGGCGCGGTGCTGGTCACCACCAGCGAGCAGCTGGCCGACGCGGTCGTCGACCGGCTGCCGGGCCAGGTGGCGGCCACCAAGCACAGCGACCGGATCACCACCGCCCTGGGCGGCAGCCAGTCGGGGATCGTCCTGGTCGACGACCTGGACGCCGGGCTGGCCGTGGTCGACGCCTACGCCGCCGAGCACCTGGAGATCCAGACCCGGGACGCCCGGGAGGTGGCGATGCGGGTGCGCAACGCCGGCGCGGTGTTCGTCGGCCCGTGGTCCCCGGTCTCGCTGGGCGACTACGCGGCCGGCTCCAACCACGTGCTGCCCACCGGTGGGTGCGCCCGGCACTCCAGCGGGCTGAGCGTGCAGACCTTCCTGCGCGGCGTCCACGTGGTCGAGTACGACGAGCAGGCGCTCGCGGAGGTCGCCGGGCACATCGACGCCCTCGCGAACGCCGAGGACCTGCCCGCGCACGCGGCCGCCGTCCGGGCCCGGCAGCCGGCCTCGTGACGTCGCTGGACGAGCTCCCGCTGCGGCCGGAGCTGCGCGGTCGCACGCCCTACGGCGCCCCGCAGCTCGCGGTCCGGTACGCGCTCAACACCAACGAGAACCCGCACCCGCTCCCCGAGGCGCTGCTGGCCGACCTGCAGGTGGCGCTCGCCGAGGCCGCCCGCGGTCTCAACCGCTACCCGGACCGGGACGCCACCGCGCTGCGGACCGACCTGGCGACCTACCTGTCGGCCACCGGCGGAACGCCGGTGGGGCCGGCGCAGGTGTGGGCGGCCAACGGCTCCAACGAGGTGCTGCAGCAGATCCTGCAGGCGTTCGGCGGGGCAGGGCGGACGGCGCTGGGCTTCACGCCGTCCTACTCGATGCACCCGATCATCAGCGCGGGCACCGGCACCGGCTGGGTCGACGGCCACCGCCGGGACGACTTCACCATCGCCCCGCAGGCCGCCGTGGCCCAGGTGCGCACGGTGCAGCCCGACGTCACGTTCGTCACCAGCCCCAACAACCCGACTGGCACGGCCGTGGAGCTGGAGACCATCGCGGCGCTGTACGAGGCCTGCCCCGGCGTGCTCGTGGTCGACGAGGCGTACACCGAGTTCGCCCGGACCGGCACGCCGTCGGCGCTGACCCTGCTGCCCGGCCGGCCGCGGCTGCTGGTCAGCCGCACGATGAGCAAGGCCTTCGGCATGGCCGGCCTGCGGCTGGGCTACCTGGCCGCGGACCCCGCGGTCGTCGACGCGCTGCAGCTGGTGCGCCTGCCGTACCACCTCAGCGCGCTCACCCAGGCCGCCGCCCGGGCCGCGCTCGCGCACACCGAGCAGCTGCTGGCCACCGTGGAGGCGGTGAAGACCCAGCGCGACCGGATCGTCGCCGCGCTGCCCGCGATGGGCCTGACCAGCGTCCCCAGCGACGCCAACTTCGTGCTGTTCGGGCACTTCGCCGACTCGGCGGCCGCCTGGCAGGCGCTGCTGGACCGGGACGTCCTCGTGCGTGACGTCGGCCTGACCGGCTGGCTGCGGGTGACCGCCGGCACGACGGAGGAGACCGACGCCTTCCTCACCGCCCTGGGTGAGGTGGCCCCGACCCACCGCCTGGGAGACTGAACCCATGAGCCGCACCGCCCGCGTCGAGCGCACGACCAACGAGACCAAGCTGGTGGTCGAGCTCGACCTCGACGGCACCGGGAAGTCCGACGTCGCCACCGGGGTCGGGTTCTACGACCACATGCTCACCGCGCTGTCCAAGCACAGCGGCATCGACCTGACGGTGCACGCCGAGGGTGACCTGCACATCGACGCGCACCACACCGTCGAGGACGTCGCGATCGCGCTGGGCCACGCCTTCGCCGAGGCGCTGGGCGACAAGCGGGGGATCACCCGCTACGGCGACGCCACGATCCCGATGGACGAGGTGCTCGTGCAGGCGGCGGTCGACCTCTCCGGGCGCCCGTACTTCGTGCACGCCGAGCCCGAGGGCATGACCCCGATGATCGGGCCGGACTACCCGACCAGCCTGACCAAGCACGTGCTGGAGTCCTTCGCGTTCAACGCGCGGATCACCCTGCACGTCCGGGTGCTCTACGCCGGCCGGGACGCCCACCACATCGTCGAGGGCCAGTTCAAGGCCCTGGCCCGGGCGCTGCGTACTGCCGTCGCGCTCGACCCGCGGGTGACCGACGTCCCCTCCACCAAGGGTGCGCTGTAACCGGGGATGAACTTCGGGATCGTGCTCATGGTGCTCGGGGGCTTCCTGCTCGGCGGTGCCTACAGCATCTTCCGGGCCGACCACGACGCGAAGGGCCGCACCGGCGTGCAGGTGACCTTCGCCGTCGTCCTGCTGGCCGCCGCCGTGCTGGCGACGGTGTCCGGCGTCCTGCGGCTCGTGTAGCGCCGGCTCTGCTGGGCCGGCCGCTGGTGGTGGTGGTGCCCGGTCGTGTCGGTGCGCCCGGTGGTCTCGTGGGGAACACAGCGGGGGCTGTTCGGGCTGATGGGTAGCGTGGGAGCCGTGAAGAAGGTCGTCGTGCTGGACTACGGGTCGGGCAACCTGCGCTCGGCCGAGCGGGCGCTGGCCCGCGTGGGTGCGGACGTCACGGTGACCGCCGACCCGCACGAGGCGATGGAAGCCGACGGCCTCGTCGTCCCCGGCGTGGGCGCCTTCGCCGCCTGCATGGACGGGCTGCGCGCGGTCGACGGCCCGAAGGTGATCGGCCGCCGGCTGGCCGGGGGCCGGCCGGTGCTGGGCATCTGCGTGGGTATGCAGATCCTGTTCGAGCGCGGCGTGGAGCACGGCCAGGACGCCGAGGGCTGCGGGGAGTGGCCCGGTGTGGTGGAGCCGCTGCAGGCGCCGGTCCTGCCGCACATGGGCTGGAACACCGTCGAGTCCCCGGAGGGGTCGACGCTGTTCGCCGGCCTGGAGGGCCAGCGGTTCTACTTCGTGCACTCCTACGGGGTGCGGGAGTTCCCACTCGCCCGGCCGGGGGTGACCGGACGGCTCACGCCGCCGGCGGTCACCTGGGCCGAGCACGGCGACCGGTTCGTCGCCGGGGTCGAGAACGGGCCGCTGTCGGCGACCCAGTTCCACCCGGAGAAGAGCGGCGACGCCGGCGCCCAGCTGCTGACGAACTGGCTCGGCACGCTGGACTAGGCGGGGCTCTCGTTCAGCTGCGCAGGTAGCTGGCGCCGTTCACGTCGATGATCGTGCCGGTGGAGAACCGGGCGCCGGGCGAGGCCAGCCAGAGGACGGCGGAGGCCACCTCCTCCGGGCGGGCCACCCGGCCGTAGGGCGACTGCGCCCGGACCGCGTCGCCGGAGGGCCCGTCGAGGACCTCCCGCGCCATCTCCGTCTGCACGAAACCGGGCGCGACGCTGCCGACGGTGATCCCCTGCGGGGCGAGCGCCTGCGCCATCGACTGGCCGAAGGCGTTCAGCCCGGCCTTGGCGGCGCCGTACGCCGGGGTGTTGGGCTCTCCGCGGAAGGCGCCCCGGCTCGTGACGTTGACGACAGCGCCGCCACCGGCCGCGACCAGGTGCGGCACGGCCCGGAAGGTGGCGTGCATCGCGCCCACCAGGTTGACCGCGAGCGTGCGGGACACGAGCTCCTGCCAGTCCTCCCACGACGTGGTCAGCGGCGGGTGGGCGGTGAAGACGCCGGCGTTGTTGACCAGCACCTGCAGCCCGCCGAGCGCGGCCGCGGCGTCGTCGACCATGCGGCCCACCGCCTCGGCGTCGGCCATGTCCGCCTGGACGACGACGTGCCCGTCGCCCGCGAGCTCGGCGACCACCCGCTCGGCAGCCTCCGCGGAGCGGCCGTGGTGGACGGCGACCCGGTCACCCTGGGCGGCGAAGGCGTGCGCGATGGCGCGGCCGATGCCGCGGGAGGCACCGGTCACCAGGACGGCGCGGGACTCGGTCTGCTCGGTCACGGCGGGAGTCAACCAGTCACGCCCCAGGCGCCGCGGTGGACCACCTCGTCCACCCCGCGCCGGCCGCGCCGCAGCGAGGGTGACCGCCGGTCCTCGCTGCCGGCGTAGCCGACCGAGACGCAGCCGACGGGCCGGTACCGGGCAGGGACGCCGAACGCCTCGCGGACCGCCGGGGTGCGTTCCGGGGGCACGCCGAAGAAGCAGGCGCCCAGCCCCTCGTCGACCGCGGTCAGCAGCATGAGCAGGGCCGCCATGCCGGCGTCGACGTCCCAGTACGGCACCGGCCAGCGGGCCTCGTCGCGGTCGGTCCAGCCCTTGTCCGGCTCGGCGTAGCGGTCGAGGTAGGCGTCCTTGTTGCTGAGCGGGAGCACCAGCAGCGGAGCCCGGCGCATGCGGGTGAGCCAGCCGTCGGGGGTGCCGTCGTCGGTGGTCGCCGTCCAGAAGCGGTCCCGTTCCTCCGCCGTCTCCAGGACGAGGAACGCCCAGCCCTGGCTGAAGCCGGCCGACGGGGCGCGGATCGCGTGCTCGAGCAGCCGCTCGCGCACCTCGGGCGGAACCGGCCGGTCGGGGTCGTAGTCGCGCACCATGCGCCGCTTGCGGACGACGTCCCGGAACTCCATGTGCCCACCCTGCCCGAGGAGTCCGACAGGATCGTCGGAGGCGAGGAGGAAGGTGCGGTCATGGCGAGCCCACCCGATCTGAGCGGCACCGTCGCGCTGGTGGCCGGGGCCACCCGGGGGGCCGGGCGGGGGATCGCCGTCGCCCTCGGCGAGGCGGGCGCCACCGTCTGGTGCACCGGCCGGAGCACCCGGGCGCGGCAGGCCGCGCACGGCCGGCCGGAGACGATCGAGGAGACGGCCGAGCTGGTCACCGCGGCGGGCGGGCGGGGCGTCGCCGTCGTGGCCGACCACGAGGTCCCCGCGGAGGTCGCCGACCTGGTCGCCCGGATCGACGCCGAGTCCGGCCGTCTCGACGTGCTGGTCAACGACATCTGGGGCGGCGAGGGCAGGTACCAGTGGAACCTGCCGCTCTGGGAGCAGGACCTGGCGCAGGGGCTGCAGCTGGTGCGGCAGGCGGTCGAGACCCACCTGATCACCAGCGCCCATGCGCTGCCGCTGCTGGTGCGCCGGCCGGGTGGGCTCGTCGTCGAGGTTACCGACGGGACGGCGGACTACAACGCCGACCACTACCGGGTCTCGATCTTCTACGACCTGGCCAAGGTCGCGGTGACCCGGCTGGGGTACTCGCAAGCCGAGGAGCTCCGCCCGTTCGGCTGCACCGCCGTCGCGCTGACCCCGGGGTGGATGCGCTCGGAGGGGATGCTCGAGCACTACGGCGTCACCGAGGAGAACTGGCGCGACGGGACGGCGGTGGCCGAGCACTTCTGCATCTCCGAGACCCCGCGCTACGTCGGCCGGGCAGTGGCCGCGCTCGCCGCCGACCCCGAGCGGGACCGCTGGTCCGGCCGGTCGCTGTCCTCCGGGCAGCTCGCCGGCGTCTACGGCTTCACCGACGTCGACGGCAGCCGGCCGGACTGCTGGCGCTACCTCGCGGAGGTGGTCGACGCGGGCCGACCCGCCGGTGACGAGGGCTACAGATGACCAGTCCCTAGGCTTGGGCCCGTGCCGAAGCTGCAGCTGCTCCCCGCCGTCGACGTCGCCGACGGCCTCGCCGTCCGTCTCGTGCAGGGGGAGGCCGGCAGCGAGACCTCCTACGGGGATCCGCTCGAGGCCGCCCTGCAGTGGCAGCGCGACGGGGCGGAGTGGGTGCACCTGGTCGACCTCGACGCGGCGTTCGGCCGCGGCTCCAACCGGGAGCTGCTGGCGCGGGTCGTCGGGGAGCTCGACGTCGACGTGGAGCTCTCCGGGGGCATCCGGGACGACGCGACGCTGGCCGCCGCGCTGGACACCGGCTGCCGGCGGGTGAACCTCGGCACCGCGGCGCTGGAGTCGCCGGAGTGGTGTGCCCGGGCCATCGCCGAGCACGGCGACCGGATCGCCGTGGGGCTCGACGTGCGGGGCACCCGGCTGGCCGCCCGCGGCTGGACCCGCGAGGGCGGCGAGCTGTACGAGACGCTGGCGCGCCTGGACGCGGAGGGCTGTGCCCGCTACGTGGTCACCGACATCACCAAGGACGGCACGCTGCGCGGCCCCAACCTGGAGCTGCTGCGGGAGGTGTGCGCCGCGACCCCGCGGCCGGTCGTCGCCTCGGGCGGGGTGAGTTCCCTCGACGACATCCGGGCGCTTGCCGGGTTGAGCGCGATCGGTGTCGAGGGCGCGATCGTCGGGAAGGCGCTGTACGCGGGCGCGTTCACGCTGCCGCAGGCGCTCGCGGTCACCGAGGAGGTCGCGGCGGGATGAGCGCCCAGCGCATCGGTTCCGGTGCTCCCTGGGAGGACGTCGTCGGCTACAGCCGGGTCGTCGTCCACGGGGACAACGCCTGGGTGAGCGGGACGACGGCGACCGTGGACGGCGCCGTGGTTCACCCGGGCGACGCCGCGGAGCAGACCCGGGTCGCGCTCACCGGCGTCCGGCGGGCCCTGGAGGAGGCCGGGTTCGCCCTCGGCGACGTCGTCCGCACCCGCATGTACGTGACCGACATCGGTCGGTGGGAGGAGGTCGGCCGCGTGCACGGCGAGTTCTTCGGCGGGGTGCGGCCGGCGACGGCGATGGTGCAGGTCGCCGCGCTGATCGACCCGGCGATGCTGGTCGAGGTCGAGGCGGACGCCGTGCGGGGTGCGGCATGAGCCTCGCGGTCCGCGTGATCCCGTGCCTGGACGTCGACGCCGGGCGGGTGGTGAAAGGCGTCAACTTCGTCGACCTGGTCGACGCCGGTGACCCGGTGGAGATGGCCCGGGTCTACGACGCCGAGGGCGCCGACGAGCTGACCTTCCTCGACATCACCGCGAGCTCCGGCAACCGGGAGACCACCTACGACGTCGTCCGGCGGACGGCCGAGAGCGTCTTCATCCCGCTGACCGTGGGCGGTGGGGTGCGCAGCGTCGAGGACGTCGACCGCCTGCTGCGCGCCGGGGCGGACAAGGTCGCGGTGAACACCGCCGCGGTCGCGCGCCCGGAGCTGATCGCCGAGATCGCCGACCGGTTCGGCAACCAGGTGCTCGTGCTGTCGCTGGACGCGCGCCGGGTGCGGGACGGCGCGGTCACCGACTCGGGCTTCGAGATCACCACCCACGGCGGGCGGCGGGGGACCGGGCGGGACGCCGTCGAGTGGGTCGTGCAGGCCGCCGCGCTCGGGGTGGGCGAGGTGCTGCTCAACTCGATGGACGCCGACGGCACCCGCGCCGGGTTCGACACCGAGCTGATCCGCGCGGTGCGCCGCGAGGTCACCGTGCCGTTGATCGCCAGTGGGGGAGCGGGCGCGGTCGAGCACTTCCCCCCGGCGGTCGAGGCGGGGGCGGACGCGGTGCTGGCGGCCAGCGTCTTCCACTTCGGCCAGCTGCGGGTGGGGGACGTGAAGCAGGCGCTGTCGGCCGCAGGCGTGCCCGTGCGGCAGGCAACCGACCACCCGCTGCGCTGAGCCGCCCGTCGGGTTGCGAGAGCGGTGCTCTGGCTCCACCGGTCCCGCCGCGCTCGCCACCGCCGGCGTCCTGTTCGCGCTGTACCCGGCGGTCCGGCCGTGGGGGGACGCGACGGCCGCCGGCTCGGCCGCCGCCTTCGCGTCGCCGTCCTCGGTGGTCGCGCACCTGGCGGCCGTGGCCGGGTTCGTCCTGCTCTCGCTCGGGCTGCTGTCGGTGCGCGCGGCGGTCGCCGGCGGTCCGGGCGCGCGGGCCGCCGGGGCCGCGGTCGTGGTCGTGGTCGTGGTCACCTGGATCGGGACGGGCCTGACACTGCCGTACTACGGCGCCAAAACCTTCGCCCTGCACGCCCTCGGTCAGCGGGTCATCAGCACCGGCGACGACAGTCTGCTCGGGCTGGTGGAGGAGATCCGGATGGGTCCGACCCAGCTCACCACGTTCGGGATCGGGCTCGTGCTGCTCGGCGTCGGGGCCGTGCTCGGGGCGCTCGGGTGCCCTGTCTCGCTGGTCGGCGGTCCCGGTGGCGGTCGGCATGGCGCTGTACCTGCCACAGTTCTTCGCGTCGCCTTCGCTGCGGGTGGCGCACGGGCTCCTGGTGGGCGCCGACTGCCTGGCTGTGGTGGCGGCACCGCGCCCGCCGCCGCTGACGCGCTTGTCCACAGGGACCATCTCCGCTGGTCAGCGGGCGGTCCACACGATACGATCGAACACATGTTCGAAGCAGTGGTGCAGCTGTTCGTGGGCCGGGAGTCGGCCCTCGAGGAGTGGCTGCGCGCAGCGGTCGACGAGCTGGTGTACGAGCTGGCGGACGACTACGAGACGCACGGGTCCCCATCCGACGTCGTCGGGGAGGTCGTCCCGGGCGCCGCCCGGCTGGCGGAGCAGATCGAGGCGGGGGCTGATCACCTCGCCCTCGCCCGGGAGGCGCACCGGGTGCTGGCCGGGGCGGCAGCCGACCAGGCGTCGGCGCTCGCCGCCTTCGCCCGCTCCCGTCCCGCCTCGCTGGACCGGCCCGACTCCGAGATCGGCGCGGCCGCGGCCTCGACCCGGGCGGCTCGTCCGGCCGCGCTCACCCCGGTGAGCGAGTGGGCGGTCGACGAGGTCGCCGTGGCCCTGCAGGTGTCCGGCGCGGCCGCGACCGACCTGCTGGTCGAGTCGATCACTCTCGACGAGCGCCTGCCAGGGACGCTGCGCGCCCTCCGCGAGGGTCGGATCAGCTGGGCCCATGCCCGGGTGATGACCAAGGTCGTCTCACCGCTGGCGGACGACGTCCGCGGCGAGGCGGAGGATCGGTTGCTCGCGCGGGTTGCCGGGAAGACGCCGGCGCAGCTGCGCGCCGCAGCGCAGCGCTTGGTGCAGCGGCTCGACGCCGAGTCCGTCGCGCGGCGGGTCCGGCAGGCGATCCGGGAGCGCCGAGTCGTCGTGTACGCGGGGGACGACGGGATGGCGACGTTGTCCGCGGTGCTGCCCGCGCCGGTGGCCCGGGCCATGCGGGACGCCCTCGAGCAGTACGCCGACGCCGCCGCGGTCGAGGGTGACGAGCGGACCAGGGCCCAGCGGATGGTCGACTGCCTGGTCGACCTCGTGCTCCGGCCGGGCGAGCACGGACTGCCACCGGTCCAGGCGCGGCTGACCATCGTGGCCGCGGTCGAGACGCTGCTCGGTGGCAGTGGGCCCGGCGAGGTCGACGGCGATCTGGTGCCGGCTGAGATGGTCCGGCAGCTGGCGATCGCGCTGGGGCTCCTGCCGCGGCCCGAGCCGACGGTCGTGGAGGACGGGGAGTCGGGTCCGCAGCCGGCGGTCGCCGAAGACCAGGAGTCAGGGCAGCAGCCGTCGGCCCGGCCGCTGCCCGACGGCCGGGACGCGCTGGCCGATCTGCTGCGGATCAACCGCATCTCCGGCACCGCACTCGCCGAGCGCCCGCACGTCGCGCTCGTCGACGAGCTCAACGGTCAGCTGCTCGCCCTCGCCGACGCGACGTCGCTGCGCCGCGGCAGCGCCCTGGGTCCCCCCGGGGCTTCGCCGCGTTACCGCCCCGGCGAGGAGCTCGACCGCTTCGTCCGGCTCCGCGATCGGCGCTGCCGGTTCCCCGGCTGCCGGGCGCGCCCGAGGCGCTGCGACCTCGACCACACCGTCCCGTGGCCGTGGGGACCGACCAGCCACGACAACCTCTGCTGTCTGTGCCGGCACCACCACCGGCTGAGCCACCAGGCGCCGGGCTGGCGGCTGCGCGCAACGGCCGACGGCGGCCTGGAGTGGACGACGCCCACCGGCCAGGTGGCCACCACCCACCCGCCCCGGTTCGGCGCCGACGACGACCTGCCGCCGGCGCCGCCCGGTGCGGACGACGGCCCGCCGCCGGCGCCGTCCGCCTACGACCCGCCGCCGTTCTGACCGAGGCCTTTCCCCGCCGGGCCGGGAAGGACCGACGCCACCCCCCAGCAGTAGCCTGCGCGCACTCCTCGCGATCCCGGAGAGACCATGGACGACCGGTTGGCTGGCGGGTCGGCGCCGCGCGTCCTCAGGGCGGCCGACGGTGAGGTCCTCGGCGATCCCGGTGGGGTCCGGGACCGGTTCATGATCGACGGTCGGGATGCGGGCGGCCGGTTCGCGCTCGTCCAGCACCTGTTCGCCCCGCGGGCGCTGGCCGCTGCCCTGCACCGGCACCACCTCGAGGACGAGTACACCGTCGTCCTGTCCGGCCGCATCGGTGCGGTCCTCGGGGACGTCGAGCTGGTCGCCGAGCCCGGGGACCTCGTGTTCAAACCGAGGAACCAGTGGCACACGTTCTGGAACGCCGGCGATGAGCCGGCCGCGGTGCTCGAGCTCATCTCACCGGCCGGGCTGGAGCAGTTCTTCCGCTGGCTGGGTGGCCTTCCCGCGCCACCGACGGCCGAGGAGCTGGCGGAGATGGCGGCTCCCTACCAGTGCGACGCCGATCCCGCCGGCACGCAGGCCCTCATCGAGCGGCACGGGCTCACGTTCTGACCCCGACGCCGCGCTACTCGACGGTGAGGTCGACGCAGGCGACGTCCTGCCGGCCGCTGATCCAGAGCAGGATCTCCAGCGGTGCGCCGACGACAGTCGTGGTGGGCGTGCCCTTCTTCAGTCGCCGCTCGCTGCCCTCCGCGCCGTCGGGGACGTCGCTCCGCCGCACCAGCAGGCCGCCCTCGGGCTTCGCGGCGTCCTTTCCGCGGGACAGGTACCGGACCGCGGTCCACAGCTGGTCCTGCACCGACGGGGGCAGGTCCCGCGGCGACCACCCGGGCTGCGCGCGGCGCGCGTCCTCGTGGTGGATCACCAGCTCGACGGTGTTCAGCAGCCGGTCCAGCACCGGCCACGCGGTGAACAGCCACGCCGGCGGCCCGGAGCGCACCTCGGCCACCAGGGTCGGGTAGTCCCGGCTGCCGCGGGCGCGTCGGTGCACCCGCTCCGTCCACTTGCCCAGCGGACCGCCCAGCGCGAACCCGGGCATCGCGTCCGGCCGCCGGTCCCGCACGACGAGGTGGGCCGCGAGGTCCCTGGTCGTCCACCCCTCGCAGCAGGTCGGCGCGTCGGGCCCGAGCTCGGCGAGCAGATTGGCCAGCGCGGCCCGCTCCGACTGGGAGACCGGGACGGTGGAGGTGGGCATCCACCGAGGCTATGCCAGCCCCGGACCCGGCGAGCGCGCACGGGACCGCAATTCCGTTAGGCCAGGTAACGAGCGCGGGTAGGCTCGCGCCACCGCCCGCTCCCGACAGGAGGACCCTGTGCCGCGACGCTCCGACGCCGTGGTCCGGCGCGGCCTCCGCCACGTCGGCCGGGCCATCGCCGAGCAACCGGGCATCTTCGCCCTCGCCCTCCTCGGCAGCAGCCTGTACGGCGGCATGACCGTGGCCAGCGCCTACGTCGTCGGCGGCGTCACCGACCGGGTGATCCTCCCCGCCTTCGCCGAGGGCGCCACCACCGCCGCCGCGCTCACCCTGGCCGCGGCGGTCATTCTCGCCGTGGCCGTCCTCAAGATTGTCGGGATCCTGGGGCGGCGGCTGTTCGCCGGCATCATGAGCTTCCGGCTGCAGGCCGACTACCGCCGCCGGGTGACCGGCCAGTACCTGCGGCTCCCGCTGTCCTGGCACCAACGCCACCCCACCGGCCAGCTGCTGTCCAACGCGAACTCCGACGTCGAGTCCGCCTGGTTCTTCGTCTCCCCGCTGCCCTTCGCCTGCGGGGCCGTGGTGATGATCGGCATGACCGTGGTCGCCCTGCTGCTCACCGACCCGCTGCTCGCCGTCGTCGGCTTCGTCGTGTTCCCGCTGGTCTTCGTGGTCAACGCCGTCTACAGCCGCGCCATGTCGCCGCGGATGGCCCGCGCCCAGCAGCTGCGCGCCGAGGTCAGCGAGATCGCGCACGAGAGCTTCGACGCCGCCCTGGTGGTCAAGACCCTGGGCAGGGAGGCCGACGAGACCGAGCGCTTCTCCGCGCGCGCCACCGAGCTGCGCGACGGCCTCATCGCCGTCGGGCGCCTCCGCGGCCTGTTCGACCCGCTCATGGAGGCGCTGCCGAACCTCGGCACCCTCGCCGTCCTCCTGGTCGGCGCGGAGCGCGTCGTCGCCGGCACCACCGCCGCCGGCGACCTCGTGTCCATCGCCTACCTGTTCACCCTGCTGGCACTGCCCATCCGCGCCATCGGCTGGGTGCTCGCCGACCTGCCCCGCGCCCTCGCCGGGTTCGACCGGGTCACCCCGGTGCTCGAGGCGACCGGCCGGACCCCGCACGGCACGGACCCCGCCCCCCGCGGGCAGCGCGGCGCCGCGCTCGGGCTCCGGGACGTCGGGTTCGGCTACGACGGCGTGACCACGCCGACCCTGCACGGCGTCACGTTCGACGTCGCCGCCGGGCGCACCCTCGCCGTCGTCGGCCCGACCGGCGCCGGGAAGTCCACCCTCGCCGGTCTGCTGGTCCGGCTGGTCGACCCCCGGACCGGCGAGGTGCTGCTGGACGGCGTCGACCTGCGCACCCTGCGCGAGGGCGAGGTCAGCAGCGAGGTCGCCTTCGTGGCCCAGTCGACGTTCCTCTTCGACGACACCGTCCGTGACAACGTCACCCTCGGCGCCCCCTACGACGACGAGCAGGTGCACGAGGCGCTGCGCATCGCCGCGGCCGAGGACTTCGTCGCCCGCCTGCCCGAGGGCCTCGACACCCGCGTCGGCGAGCGCGGGGCGAGCCTCTCGGGCGGCCAGCGGCAGCGCCTGGCCCTCGCGCGCGCCGTCGTCCGGCGTCCCCGGCTGCTCGTCCTCGACGACGCGACCAGCGCCGTCGACCCGGCGGTCGAGGCTCGCATCCTGGACGCGCTCCGCACCGCCGACCGACCGGTCACCGTCGTGGTCGTCGCCTACCGGCAGGCCACCATCGAACTCGCGGACGAGGTGGTGTGGCTGGAGGGCGGCCGGCTGGTCGACCGCGGCAGCCACGCCGAGCTGCTGGCCCGCGTCCCCGGCTACGCGGAGCTGGTCCGCGCCTACCAGCCGCCCGAGGCCGACGCGCCGGACCGGCAGCCCGCGGAGGCCCGGGCGTGAGCCGCGCCGAGGAGCCGCTGCTCGCCGCCGACCGCAGGCCCGAGGGCGCGTTGGCCACCCTGCGCCGCGGGCTGCGGATGATGCCGGAGTTCCGCTCCGGCCTCCCGGTGACCTTCCTGCTCGCGCTTCTCGCCACCGCCGGCCGGGTGGTGGTGCCGGTCGCCGTCCAGCAGACCCTCGACCGCGGGCTCGCCGGGCCGGACGGGCCGGACCTCCCGCTCGTCCGCGAGCTCGTGCTCGGCTCCGCGCTGGTCGTGGTCCTCACCGGCGTCGCGGTCCACCGGATGAACGTGCGGCTGTTCCGCACCACCGAGACCGCGCTCGCCGGGCTGCGGGTGCGGGCCTTCCGGCACGTGCACGACCTGTCGGTGCTGCACCAGCAGGGCCAGCGCCGCGGCTCGCTCGTCAGCCGGGTCACCAGCGACGTCGACCAGCTCTCGGTCTTCATGCAGTGGGGCGGCGTGCTGGGGCTGATCAGCCTCGGCCAGCTCGTCGTCGCCACGGTGGTCATGGCGGTCTACTCCTGGCAGCTGACGCTCCTCGTGCTCGTCTGCTTCCTCCCGCTCGGGGTGGCGGTCCGCTTCTTCGCCCGCCGGCTCGCGCACGCCTACGGGGTCGTCCGCGAGCGGGTCGGCGACGTGCTGGCCGCGGTCGGGGAGTCCGTCGTCGGCGCGCCGACCGTGCGGGCCTACGGCGTCCGCGCCCGGACGGCGGCCCGCATCGACCGCGCCATCGACCGGCACTACCGCGCCTCGGTCGACGCCCAGAAGGTCACCGCCGGCGTCTACGTCAGCGGGGAGTTCGTCGCCGCGATCGCCAACGCCGCTGTGGTGGTGGTCGGTGTGCTGCTCGGCGTCGGCGGGCAGATCAGCGCCGGCACCCTGGTCGCCTTCCTGTTCCTGGTCACCCTCTTCGTCGCGCCGGTGCAGACCGCCAGCGAGGTGCTCAACGAGGCGCAGAACGCGATCGCCGGGTTCCGCCGCGTCCTCGACGTGCTCGACACCGAACCCGACGTCCGCGACCCCTCGGACGGCCGCACCCTACCGCCCGGCCCGCTCGACGTCCGCTTCGAGCACGTCGGGTTCAGCTACGTCCCCGGCGGCAGGAAGGCGCTCGACGACGTCGACCTCACCATCCCGGCCCGCACCCGGATCGCGATCGTCGGGGAGACCGGCTCCGGCAAGACGACGTTCGCCAAGCTGGTCACCCGGCTGATGGACCCCACAGGGGGCCGTGTCCTGGTGGGCGGCGTCCCGCTGGCCGAGGTGGCCTTCGCCTCGCTGCGGGAGCGGGTCGTGATGGTGCCGCAGGACGGCTTCCTGTTCGACGCCTCGGTGGCCGACAACGTCCGCTACGGCCGTCCCGGGCTGACCGACGCGCAGGTCGTCGCGGCCTTCGCGGAGCTGGGGCTGGAGGCGTGGGTCGAGGGCCTGCCCGCCGGTGTGGCCACCTCGGTGGGCCAGCGCGGCGAGTCGCTGTCGGCGGGGGAGCGGCAGCTGGTCGCGGTGGCCCGCGCCTACGTCGCCGATCCGGACCTGCTGGTCCTCGACGAGGCCACCAGCGCCGTGGACCCGGCCACCGAGAGGCGGCTGACCCA
This sequence comes from Modestobacter marinus, assembly GCF_019799945.1. Classification (GTDB taxonomy): domain Bacteria; phylum Actinomycetota; class Actinomycetes; order Mycobacteriales; family Geodermatophilaceae; genus Modestobacter; species Modestobacter marinus_B. The sequence continues at coordinate 192,884 of NZ_JABGCH010000003.1, read as the reverse complement.
CGCGCTGGACACCCTCACCGACGGGCGGACCACGCTCACCATCGCCCACCGCCTGTCCACGGCCGAGCGCGCCGACGAGGTGCTCGTCGTCGACGCCGGCCGCGTCGTCCAGCGCGGCCCGCACGCCGTCCTGGTCGACGCGCCCGGCCCGTACGCGCGGCTGCACGCCTCCTGGCGGCGCAGCTCCGGGCGGCAGCCGGACCCGGTCGGCTGACGGCGCGTCGAGAGCCCGCCCGCGCCGGGCGGCCCTAGCGTGCCCGGCGTGTCCGCCCCCAGTGCCCCCGTCCGTCGCCGCCCTCCGTGGCCGGCGCTGCTGGCCGTGCCGCTCGCCGTCCTCAGCGCGCTGGCCGTCGCCTTCTTCGGGGTGATCGCCCTGGCCTTCTCCAACGGCCAGCTGGACGACGGCGCCTGGCTGTTCGTCGCGCTGCCGGCGGTGCTCGCGCTGTGGCTGCTGGTCGGCGTGCTCCTGCTGCTGCTCGGCCGGTCGTGGCTGGCGCTCTTCCTGCCGGCCGCCGGGCTCGCGCTGGTGGTCGTCTGGGGCATCCTCGACGGCACGCTCGGCGACGGCACCGGCAGCACCCTGGTCGCCGTCTGGGTCCTGCCCGGGCTGACCGCGCTGTTCACCGTGCTGCCCGGCGTCCGCCGCTGGACAGCAGCCCGCAGGCTCGCCCGGCAGTCCCGGGACTGAGGCCGCGTCCGCCGCCACCGGCCGCCTCCCGCGCGGCACCCCGGGCACGTCACGCGAGGCGGTCGACGACCTCCTGGAGGATGGGCGGACCGAGGGGGACCACGTCCGGGACCGGCTGCAGCGCCCACGGCGGCGGCTCGGTGCCGCTCGCTCGCGCGGCTGTCCGGGCGAAGTGGCGCTCGAAGCCGGCCGGCGTGCACACGAGCAGGTATCGCGCGGGGGTGTCCCCGCGGTTGGCGAGTGCATGCGCGACGCCGCGGGGAGCGACGGCCAGTTGTCCCGGGGCGCGGGCCAGGAGCCCGTCGCCGACGCGGAAGACGAGCTCGCCCTCCACCACGTAGAAGGTCTCGTCGAAGTCGTGCCTGTGCAGCGGCGGGCCCGCGCTACCCGCCGGGACCACGATCTCGACGACGGACAGGTGGCCGCTGCTGTCCTCACCACGCAGGAGGACGCGGCTGCTGAAGTCGGGGGGCATCGGGTTCCTCTCGAACTGGCTGTCACATCGCCGCGGACGGCGCCGTCACCACACTGACGGTGCGCGACGGGAGGATGTGACCGGTGAGCGAGGACGCGGCCCGAGCGCAGCTGCTGCTGCTGGCCCAGCAGTTCGAGGTGCACCGCCCGCACCTGCGGGCGGTCGCGCACCGGATGCTCGGTTCCCCGGACGAGGCCGACGACGCCGTCCAGGAGGCATGGCTGCGTCTGCAGCGCTCCGGGTCCGCCGGGGTGGAGAACCTCGGCGGCTGGCTCACCACGGTCGTCGGCCGGGTCTGCCTCGACGTGCTGCGTCGCCGCGGCGTGCGGCGCGAGGAGCCGCTGGAGCTGCACCCGTCGGACCCCGCGGGCGGGGCGGAGCCGGAAGGCGAAGCGGTGCTGGCCGATTCCCTCGGCCTGGCACTCCTCGCCGTGCTCGACACGCTGACCCCGCCGGAGCGGCTCGCCTTCGTGCTGCACGACCTCTTCGCCGTCCCGTTCGACGACATCGCGGCGGTGCTCGACCGCAGCCCGGTCGCGGCGCGCCAGTTGGCGAGCCGCGCCCGGCACCGGGTGCACGGCGCGGCTCCGGACGCCACCCGCCCGGCGGACGCCGCGCGCAGCCGGGAGGTGGTGCACGCATTCCTCGCCGCCGCGCGCGGGGGCGACTTCGCGCGGCTGCTGGCCGTGCTCGACCCGGAGGTCGTGCTCCGCGCGGACGCCGCGGTCCCGGAGCTCGGTGGGCTCGAGCGGCTCCGGGGCGACGCGGCGGTCGCTCGCGCCTTCCTCGGAAAGGCGCAGGCCGCGCGCGCTGCGCTGCTCGACGGGGCCGCCGGCGCCGTGTTCGCGCCGGATGGGCGGTTGCGCGGGGCGCTGGAGTTCGTCGTCCCGGGCGACCGGATCACGGCCGTCGACGTGATCTCCGATCCGGTCGTCCTCGACGCCCTCGACGTCGTCCTGCTCGAGGCTGAGGGATGACAGCGAGCGTGCAGCCAGCTCCCCAGCCGGCGTCCGGGGTCGCGACCTACCCTCCCGGGCATGCCGTCGCCGACGCGTGCCCGCCCGCTCGCCGCCCCGTTCGCCGCCGTCGTCGCCCTGCTGGTGGCCGTCGAGGTCGGCTACTTCGGGTGGCTGCTCTGGGACGCCGACCGCGGCTGGGGCTGGTACCTGCTGCTCCCCGCCGCGCTGCTGGCAGGAGCGGTGCTCGCCGCCGGGATGGTGTGGCGCGGGACCGGCTGGGGTTCCGCGGTGCTCGCCTGGGCCTGCGCGCTGCCACTGCTCGGGCTGCTGGGGCTGGGGTCGCTGTTCGCCGTGCTCGGCACCGGGACGGCGGCCGGGGTCGCGGTGCTGCTGGCGGTCGCCCCGCTCACCGGTCTGGTGCTCAGCCGGCAGCGGGCGGTCCGGGAGTGGACCCGGCCCCGCCGCCCGACCCGCGCGGGGCCGCTGGCCCGGCTGCGCGGCGCGGCGCGGCGCGCCCGCTAGCGTCCGGGCGTGGGCATCGACGCGGACGTGATCGTGGTGGGCGCGGGGCTGGCCGGACTGGTCGCCACCGCCGAGCTCGCCGACGCCGGCCGGACGGTGCTGCTCCTGGAGCAGGAGCCGGCCGCCTCCCTCGGTGGTCAGGCGCACTGGTCCTTCGGCGGCCTGTTCCTCGTCGACACCCCCGAGCAGCGACGGCTGCGGGTCCGTGACTCGCTCGAGCTCGCCCGGCAGGACTGGTTCGGCACCGCCGGCTTCGACCGCGCGGAGGACCACTGGCCGGGGCGGTGGGCCGAGGCCTACCTGCAGTTCGCCGCGGGGGAGAAGCGTGCGTGGCTGCACGCCCAGGGCGTCCGGTTCTTCCCGGTGGTCGGGTGGGCCGAGCGCGGCGGCTACACCGCCACCGGCCACGGCAACTCGGTGCCGCGCTTCCACGTCACCTGGGGCACCGGCCCGGGCGTGGTCGCGCCCTTTGCCCGGCGGGTCGCCGACGCCGCGGCCCGGGGGCTGGTCGACGTCCGGTACCGGCACCGGGTCGACGGGCTGGTCGTCACCGACGGCGTCGTGACCGGCGTGCGCGGCGCGGTCCTGGAGCCGAGCGACGCCGAGCGGGGGATGGCGAGCTCCCGGGTCGAGGCCGGCGAGTTCGAGCTGTCGGCACAGGCCGTCGTCGTCACTTCCGGCGGCATCGGCGGCAACCCCGACCTGGTGCGCGCCAACTGGCCCGCGCGGCTCGGCCCGGTCCCGAAGCGGCTGCTCTCCGGCGTCCCCGCGCACGTCGACGGCCGGATGCTGGAGATCACCCGGGACGCCGGCGGCAACGTGATCAACCCCGACCGGATGTGGCACTACACCGAGGGCATCGCCAACCACAGCCCCGTGTGGGACCGGCACGGCATCCGGATCCTGCCCGGGCCCAGCTCGCTGTGGCTGGACGCCACCGGCACCCGGCTGCCCGTGCCGCTGTTCCCCGGCTTCGACACCCTCGGCACGCTGGCCCACATCGGCACGACCGGGTACGAGCACACCTGGTTCCTGCTCACCCGGAAGATCGTGGAGAAGGAGTTCACCCTCTCCGGGTCCGAGCAGAACCCCGACCTCATCGGCAAGGACGTCCGGCTCCTGCTCACCCGGGTGCGCAGCGGCGCGGCCGCCCCGGTGCAGGCCTTCCTCGACCGCGGGGAGGACTTCGTCGTCGCCCGGACGCTGCCCGAACTGGTCGCCGGGATGAACCGGCTCACCGGGGACGCCCCGCACCTGGACCTGGCGACCGTCGAGCGGGACGTCGTGGCCCGCGACCGGGAGATCGCCAACCCGTTCACCAAGGACCTGCAGCTCACCGCCATCCGCCAGGCCCGCACCTTCCTCGGCGACAGGCTGATCCGGGTGGCCCGGCCGCACCGGCTGCTGGACCCCGAGGCCGGGCCGCTCATCGCCGTCCGGCTCAACCTGCTCACCCGCAAGACCCTCGGCGGCCTGGAGACCGACCTCGACGCCCGGGTGCTGCGCCCCGGCGGTGCCCAGGTGCCCGGCCTGTACGCCGCCGGGGAGGTCGCCGGGTTCGGCGGCGGGGGCATGCACGGCTACCGGTCGCTGGAGGGCACCTTCCTCGGCGGCTGCCTGTTCTCCGGCCGGACGGCCGGCCGCGCGCTGGCGGCCGCGTTGTGAGCGGCCCGGACTGGGACGCGGTGCCGCCGTACAGCGGACCGCCGCGGTGGCAGCCACCGCCGCCGCAGCAGTGGCCCCCGCCGCCCTGGCCGCCGGCGTCCGGCTGGCCGCCGGGATCCGGCTGGCCGGCGCCGGGGTGGGTGCGGCCGCCCCGCCGCCCCGGCGTGGTGATCACGGCAGCGGTGCTGGCCTTCGTCTCCGCCGGCTTCGTCGCGCTGGGCACCGTCTACGCGATGGTGTTCAGCGCCCTGCTGGCCGTGGTCGACGGCCCGGCGGCCGGGCTGGGGCCCTGGATCGCGCTGGTGCAGCTCGCCGTCGTCGGGGCGCTGGTGACCGCGGGCGTGCAGGAGCTGCGCGGCCGGCCCCGCTGGCTCCGGGGCGCCGCCGCCGCGCAGGTGGCGCTGTCGATCTACTGGGCCGTCGTCCTCGGTGACGTGACCGCGGTGCCGGTGTCCGACGCGGCGCTGTCGGTGCCGGTGGTCTTCGCGGCCCTGGCACTCGCGGCCGGTGGCTGCACCGTCTTGCCTGAGGCGCGGGCCTGGGCAGCGCGGGCCCCGGGACGCCGGGGGATGACCGGCGCGGTCTGACCGGGTGGGACGATCGCGGCATGTCCGCCCCCGCCCCCGACACCGCGCTCGACCCCGCGGTCGCCGTCCTCCTGCGCCGCGACCCGGCCGGGCTGGTCGCCGCCGTCGTCCAGCAGCACGACACCGGTGAGGTGCTGATGGTCGCCTGGATGGACGACGAGGCGCTGCACCGCACACTCACCACCGGCCGGGCCACCTACTGGTCGCGCAGCCGGCGGGAGTACTGGGTGAAGGGCGAGACGTCCGGCCACCGGCAGTGGGTGCGCGACGTCCGGCTGGACTGCGACGGGGACGCGCTGCTGCTGCTCGTCGACCAGGAGGGCCCGGCCTGCCACACCGGCGAGCGCAGCTGCTTCCACCGCGACCTGGAGGTCAGCCGTGCGGCTCGGTGACACCACGCCCTCCCGCGCGGAGTTCGCCGAGCGGACCGCGCCGGTCGTCCCGGTCACCCGGCGGCTGCTCGCCGACAGCGAGACCGCCGTCGGGATCTACCGCAAGCTCGCCGGCGGCCGCCCCGGCACGGTGCTGCTGGAGTCGGCCGAGCAGGGCAAGCAGTGGTCGCGGTACAGCTTCGTCGGCGTCCGCAGCGCCGGCGTGCTCACCGAGCGGGACGGGACGGCGCAGTGGCTCGGGGACCCGCTGCCCGGGCTCACCGACGACCTGCCCGCCGATCCGCTGGCCGCCGTCCGCACCCTGGCCCGGCGTCTGCGCTCCCCGCGGACGCCCGGCCTGCCCCCGCTGACCGGCGGGCTGGTCGGGTACCTGGGCTACGACGTCGTCCGGCGGCTCGAGCGGCTGCCGCAGACCGCCACCGACGACCTCGGCATGCCCGAGCTCTCGCTGATGCTGGTCACCGACCTCGCGGTCCTGGACCACACCGACGGCACGGTGCTGCTCATCGCCAACGTGGTGGGCGGCTCGGCCGACGCCTACGACGACGCGGTCACCCGGCTGGACGCGATGGCGGCGGACCTGACCAAGGCGGTGCCGCCGGGCGTGGCCATGCTCGCCACCGCCGACGCGCCGCCGGTCGCCAGCAACATGGCCCTGGGCGTGTACGAGGCCGGGGTGGAGCGGATCCGCGAGCACATCCGCGCCGGCGACGTGTTCCAGACGGTGCTCAGCCAGCGGTTCGAGCTGGACACCGACGTCGACGCGCTGGACCTCTACCGGGTGCTGCGGGCCACCAACCCCTCGCCGTACATGTACCTGCTGCGCTTCGCCGGACGGGAGTCGCCGTTCGACGTCGTCGGCTCCTCGCCGGAGGCGCTGGTCACCGTGACCGGGTCCCGGGCGGTCGTGCACCCGCCGGCCGGCACCCGCCCGCGCGGGGCCACCCCGGAGGAGGACGTCCGCCTCACCGAGGAGCTGCTGGCCGACCCGAAGGAACGGGCCGAGCACGTGATGCTGGTCGACCTCGCCCGCAACGACCTGGGCCGGGTCAGCGTGCCGGGCACCGTCGAGGTCGCGGACTTCATGCGGGTCGAGCGGTACAGCCACGTCATGCACCTGGTCTCCACCGTGGCGGGGCAGGTCGACCCCGACCGGGACGCGCTGGACGTCTTCGACGCCACCTTCCCGGCGGGCACCGTCTCCGGCGCGCCCAAGCCGCGCGCGATGGAGGTCATCGAGTCGCTGGAGCCTACTCGGCGGGCGCTGTACGCCGGCACGGTCGGCTACGTCGACGCCAGCGGCGACATGGACATGGCGATCGCCATCCGCACCGCGGTGCTGCACGCCGGCCGGGCGTACGTCCAGGCGGGCGCGGGGATCGTCGCCGACAGCGTGCCGGCCACCGAGGAGGCCGAGACCCGGCACAAGGCCCGGGCGGTGCTGTCGGCGATCGCGACGGCGGAGGGCCTGCGGGAGCTCCGGTGAGCGGACAGGGGCGTGAGCATCGCAGCGAGGAACGAGCGAGGAGCGGAGCGCCCGGCGGGAGCGAACCAGTCGACAGGGTGGGCGGACAGGGGCGTGAGCATCGCAGCGAGGAACGAGCGAGGAGCGGAGCGCCCCGCGGGAGCGAACCAGTCGACAGGGTGAGCGGGCAGGGCCGCGAGCTGACGCTCGCCGTCCTCGGCTGCGCGGTGGCCGGGGGGCTGGCGCTGTCCTCGTCGTCCCAGCCGTGGGCCGAGGTCACCGTGGAGCGCCAGCCCCCGTTGCCGCCCACGGCGGAGACGCTGACCGGGGCGACGGCGGCGCCGCTGGTGACCGCCTGCGGGCTGCTGCTGCTCGCCGCCGCGGTGGCGGTGATCGCCGTCCGCGGCGCCGGCCGGCTCGTCGTCGGGCTCCTCGTCGCCGCGGCCGGCGGGACGTTGGCCTGGTCGGGGCTGCGCGGCGTCACCGGCTCGCTGGGCGTGGCGGCCGCCGACCTCGGCGCCGGGGTCGGGCTCGGGTCCGCCGAGGTGCTCAGCGACCCGGTGCGGACGTGGCCCGCCGTCGCCCTGGTGGCGGGGGTGGTCGCGGTGCTGGCCGCGGTCCTGGTGGTGCTGCGCGGCCGCGCCTGGCCGGGCATGGGACGCCGGTACGAGCGGACGGCGGCGGCGCCCGGAGCCGCTCCGGCGGCTGCCGCGACCACCCGGCCGCAGACCGACGAGGACCGCCACCAGGCCGCCTGGAAGGCGCTGGACCGGGGCGAGGACCCGACAGAGTGAGGAGGCCGGGGGCCTTCTTCTACACCGGGGCTGCCCCGGCACGTCACCCGGCCCCCGGGCAGGGGAGGGGACCGGCCTCACTACAGTGAACTCACGGGTCCAGGTGGTGGGCAGTCGCCGCGTGGCACATCCTGAGGGGTTTCCGAGGAGGGTCATGAGCGTCCTCGACGACATCGTCGCCGGCGTCCGCGAGGACGTCGAGGCGCGGCAGGCCGCCAACCCGCTGGCCGAGGTCCAGGCGAGAGCCCGCGACGCGCGCCCGGCGCTCGACGCGCTGGCCGCCCTGCGGGCACCGGGGGTCGGTGTGATCGCCGAGGTCAAGCGCCGCAGCCCGAGCAAGGGCGCGCTGGCCGAGATCAGCGACCCGGCCGCGCTCGCCGCCCAGTACGCCGCCGGCGGTGCCCGGGTGATCAGCGTGCTCACCGAGGGGCGCCGGTTCGGTGGCTCCCACGCCGACCTCGCCGCGGTCCGGGCGGCGGTCGGCGTCCCGGTGCTCAACAAGGACTTCGTGGTCAGCAGCTACCAGGTGCACGAGGCCCGGGCGCACGGCGCGGACCTCGTCCTCCTCATCGTCGCCGCCCTCGACCAGCCGGTGCTCACCGGACTGCTCGAGCGGGTCGAGTCCCTCGGGATGACCGCCCTGGTCGAGGTGCACAGCGAGGCCGAGGCCGACCGGGCGCTGGCCGCCGGGGCCTCGGTCATCGGGGTGAACGCCCGCGACCTGACCACGCTGACGGTCGACCGGTCCACCTTCGAGCGGATCGCCCCGGGGCTGCCCAGCGAGGTGGTCAAGGTCGCCGAGTCCGGCGTCCGCGGCCCGCACGACCTGATCAGCTATGCCGGCGCCGGCGCCGACGCCGTGCTCGTCGGCGAGGGCCTGGTGACCGCCGGCGACCCCCGCCAGGCGGTGGCCGACCTGGTCACGGCCGGATCCCATCCGGCCACCCCGCGCACCACCCGCTGACCCGCGCGCGGGACACTGGAGGGCGTGACCCTCTCCGCGCACCCTCCGGCCCCTGACGTCCCCGACGCCACGGCGCGCCCGGAGTGGCCGGACGCGACCGGGCACTTCGGTCCCTACGGCGGCCGGTTCGTCCCCGAGGCGCTGATCGCCGCGCTCGACGACCTCACCGAGGCCTACGCGGCGATGCGCGTGGACCCGCTGTTCCTCGAGGAGTTCGCCGCGCTGCAGCGGGACTACACCGGACGGCCCAGCCCGATCACCGAGGTGCCGAGGTTCGCCGAGCACTGCGGCGGCGCCCGGGTGATCCTCAAGCGCGAGGACCTCAACCACACCGGCTCCCACAAGATCAACAACGTGCTCGGCCAGGCGCTGCTCACCCGGCGGATCGGCAAGACGCGGGTGATCGCCGAGACCGGCGCCGGTCAGCACGGCGTGGCGACGGCGACCGCCGCGGCCCTGATGGGCCTGTCCTGCACCGTCTACATGGGCGAGGAGGACACCCGGCGCCAGGCGCTCAACGTCGCGCGCATGCGGCTGCTCGGGGCCGAGGTGATCCCGGTGACCACCGGGTCGCGCACCCTCAAGGACGCGATCAACGAGGCGTTCCGGGACTGGGTCACCAACGTCGAGACGACGAACTACGTCTTCGGCACCGTCGCCGGCCCGCACCCGTTCCCGGAGATGGTCCGCGACTTCCAGCGGGTCATCGGCGACGAGGCCCGCGCCCAGCTGCTGGAGCGCGAGGGCGCGCTGCCCGACGTCGTCCTGGCGTGCGTCGGCGGCGGGTCGAACGCGATCGGGATCTTCACCGCCTTCGTGCCCGACGACGGCGTCCGGCTGATCGGCCTGGAGGCCGGTGGGGACGGCGTGGAGACCGGCCGGCACGCCTCCTCGATCACCGGGGGCGACCCCGGGGTGCTGCACGGCGCGCGGTCCTACCTGCTGCAGGACGAGAACGGCCAGACCATCGAGTCGCACTCGATCTCCGCCGGCCTGGACTACCCGGGCGTGGGCCCCGAGCACGCGTACCTGCACGACATCGGCCGGGCCGAGTACCGCCCGGTCACCGACACGCAGGCGATGGAGGCCTTCGCGCTGCTGTGCCGCACCGAGGGCATCATCCCGGCCATCGAGTCCGCGCACGCCCTGGCCGGCGCCATGCAGGTCGGGCGGGAGCTCGGGCCGGACGCGGTGCTGCTGGTGAACCTCTCCGGCCGCGGCGACAAGGACGTGGAGACCGCGTCCCGGTGGTTCGGGCTTGGCGACCACGCGGAGGTCGACCCCGGCCCCGGCCTGGACACCGACCAGCAACCCACCGAGGGCGCGGTCAGCAACGACGAGGCCGTCGCCGGCCAGGACGCGGGGGAGCAGGCGTGAGCAAGACCGAGGACGACGGGCGAGTGAGCATCGCAGCGAGCGCCAGCGAGCCAGGAGCGGAGCGAGTCCGGAGTCGAGGCAGTCTGCTGGCCACCCGTATCACCGCTGCCCGCGCGGAGGGCCGGTCGGCGCTGATCGCCTACCTGCCGGTCGGCTACCCCGACGTCCCGGGCTCGATCGAGGCCATGGTCGCCGCGGTCGAGGGCGGCGCCGACGTCGTCGAGATCGGGATGCCGTACTCCGACCCGGGCATGGACGGGCCGGTCATCCAGCAGGCGGTCGACGTCGCCGTGCGGGCCGGGGTCGGCATGCGCGACGTGTTCCGCGCCGTCTCGGCGGTGGCGGAGTCCGGCGCCGTCCCCGTGGTGATGAGCTACTGGAACCCCATCGAGCGCTACGGGGTCGACCGGTTCGCCGACGACCTGGCCGCCGCCAGGGGAGCCGGGGCGATCACGCCCGACCTCATCCCCGACGAGGCCGCCCCGTGGATCGCGGCCACCGACCGCACCGGGCTGGACCGGGTGTTCCTGGTCGCCCCGTCGTCGACCGACGCCCGGCTGGCCGCCACCGCCGCCGCGTGCCGCGGGTTCGTCTACGCCGCCTCCACGATGGGCGTCACCGGGACCCGGGCGACCGTGGGCCACGCCGCCGAGCGGCTGGTGGCGCGCACCCGCGAGGTCGCCGAGGTGCCGGTGTGCGTGGGCCTGGGCGTCTCCGACGGGGACCAGGCCGCCGAGGTGGCCGCCTTCGCCGACGGCGTCATCGTCGGGTCGGCCTACGTCCGGGAGCTGCTGGAGGGCCGCGGGCCGGCCGGCGTGCGGGCGTTGTCGGAAGACCTCGCCGAGGGCGTGCGCCGCCGTCCGGTGGTGCCTGCGTGAGCGGACAGGGGCGTGAGCATCGCAGCGAGGAACGAGCGAGGAGCGGAGCGCCCCGCGGGAGCGAACGGGAGATGACATGACGGCGCTCGCCGCGATCCCCAGCCCCGCCCAGGGCGTCTGGGAGCTGGGGCCGTTCCCGCTGCGGGCGTACGCGTTGTGCATCATCGCCGGGATCGTGGTGGCGTGCTGGCTGTCCGAGCGCCGGTGGGTGGCCCGCGGTGGTGCTCCGGGCGACGTGCTCGACATCGCCGTCTGGATGGTGCCGTTCGGGATCGTCGGTGGGCGCCTGTACCACGTGCTCACCACCCCGGAGCCGTACTTCGGCGAGGACGGCGACCCGCTGCGGGCCTTCGCCATCTGGGAGGGCGGGCTGGGCATCTGGGGTGCCATCTCCATCGGCGCGCTCGGCGCCTGGATCGGCTGCCGGCGGCGGGGGATCCCGCTGCCGGCCTTCGCCGACGCCATCGCCCCCGGGATCGTGCTGGCTCAGGCGGTGGGGCGGCTGGGCAACTGGTTCAACAACGAGCTGTACGGCCGGGCCACCGACCTCCCGTGGGCGCTGACCATCTACCGCTGGGACGCCTCCGCCGGTCGCGCGCTGACCGGTGAGGACGGTCAGCCGCTGGTCCTGGGCACCTTCCACCCGGCCTTCCTGTACGAGCTGCTGTGGGACGTCGGCGTCGCCGTCCTGGTGATCTGGGCCGACCGCCGTTTCCGGCTCTCCCACGGGCGGGCGTTCGCGCTGTACGTGGCCGCCTACTGCGCCGGCCGGCTGTGGATCGAGATGCTGCGGATCGACACCGCGGAGCAGTTCTTCGGGGTGCGGCTGAACGTCTTCACCTCGGTCGTCGTGGGCCTGCTGGCCGTCGCCTACCTGGTGTGGCAGCGCGGCCGGCCCCGCGAGGTGATCACCCGGGGCGCCGAGGGCGGCGGTCCCCGGGCGCGGGAGCGGGCGGCCGAGCCGGCCAGCGCGCCGGCCGCGGACCAGCCGGCCCCGGAGGCCGACGAAGGAGGCAGCGCACCCCCCGGGCGCTGACCGACCGGCCCCCCGGCGGCCGCCAGGAGAGACATGCGCGACACCGGATCGCCGTGTCGCGCCGGTGACGTCGCTGTGTACGCTCGTCGTCGGCTGACCGGTGATCCCGGTCGGTCGGCGACGTCGGAACCGGGCCAGCGCTGCCCCGAGCACGACCGACCCGTGAGGCCGCCCGGCAGCACGGGTATGGAGGCCGGGACGGGCGCGTACCGGGTCCGTCCCCTCCGCTGCTGACCCACCCGTCGGACCCACCGGTCCTCCCTGCACCGCCCACCCGCTCTGACCACCCGGCGGGGTCCCTGACCCTCCGCACCAGCGAACGGCCCCGCGTCCCGGACGCCCGACCGCCGCGGACAGCCGACGACGGGAGAGACATGTCTGACCTCGCCGTGCCCACTCCGGTCCAGCACGCCGCCCCCGCGGTCCCCGTGCCGTTCTCCGCCCTGCCCACCGCGCAGGGCCTCTACGACCCGGCCCGCGAGCACGACGCCTGTGGCGTCGCGTTCGTCGCCGACGCCCAGGGTCGGCGCTCGCGGGCCATCGTCGCCGCCGGGCTCACCGCCCTGCACAACCTCGACCACCGCGGTGCCGCGGGCTCCGAGCCGAACTCCGGCGACGGCGCGGGCATCCTCACCCAGGTGCCCGACACGCTGCTGCGGGCGAGCGTCGACTTCGACCTCCCCCCGCTGGGCGAGTACGCCGTGGGCATCGCCTTCCTGCCGGCCGACGAGGCCGAGCGGGCCTCCGTCGTCGACCGGGTGGCCCAGCTGGCCGCCGAGGAGGGCCTCACCGTCCTCGGCTGGCGCGAGCTGCCCGTCGACCCCGAGGGCGCGGACCTCGGCCCCACCGCGCGGGCGGTCATGCCGCACTTCGCCCAGCTGTTCGTCGCCGAGACGATCGGCGGCCGGGCCGACCGGACGGCGTTCGGTGGCGTGGTCGCCCCGAACGGCGTCACCCGCCTGGAGCGCCGCTCGTTCGTGCTGCGCAAGCGGGTCGAGCGGGCCGCCCGGGACGCCGGCTCCAGCTGTTACATCACCTCGCTGTCGTCCCGGACGATCACCTACAAGGGCATGCTGACCACCGACCAGCTGCCCGCCTTCTTCCCGGACCTGCAGGACGAGCGCTACGAGTCCGCGATCGCGCTGGTGCACAGCCGGTTCTCGACCAACACCTTCCCGAGCTGGCCGCTGGCCCACCCGTTCCGCTTCATCGCGCACAACGGCGAGATCAACACCATCAAGGGCAACCGCAACCGGATGCGGGCCCGCGAGGCCAAGCTCGAGACCGAGCTGTTCGACGGCCCGGCCGGCCCGGCCAGCGAGCTCGGGCTCGAGCGGATCTTCCCGGTCACCGCCGGTGACTTCAGCGACTCGGCGACCTTCGACGAGGTGCTGGAGCTGCTGCACCTGTCGGGTCGGTCGCTGCCGCACTCGGTGCTGATGATGATCCCCGAGGCGTGGGAGAACCACGACGAGATGGACCCGGCCCGCCGGGCCTTCTACCGGTTCCACGCCGCGATCATGGAGCCCTGGGACGGGCCGGCCTGCGTCGCGTTCACCGACGGCACGCTGATCGGCGCGGTGCTCGACCGCAACGGCCTGCGGCCTGGCCGCTGGTGGCGCACCAAGGACGACCTGGTCGTGCTGGCCAGCGAGGCCGGCGTCCTGGACATCCCGGCCTCCGACGTGGTCGCCAAGGGCCGGCTGCAGCCGGGGCGGATGTTCCTCGTGGACACCGCCGCGGGCCGCATCGTCTCCGACGAGGAGGTCAAGGGGGCGCTGGCGACCACCGAGCCCTACGGCGACTGGCTGCACGCGGGCCTGGTGCACCTGCCCCAGCTGCCCGAGCGGCGGCGGGCCCGGCCCAGCCACGAGTCCGTCGTCCGCCGGCAGCTGCTGTTCGGCTACACCGAGGAGGAGCTGCGCCTGCTGGTGCAGCCGATGGCGGCCGCCGGTGCCGAGCCGATCGGCTCGATGGGCACCGACACCCCCGTCGCGGCGCTGTCGGACCGCTCCCGGCCGCTGTTCGACTACTTCACCCAGCTGTTCGCCCAGGTGACGAACCCGCCGCTGGACGCCATCCGCGAGGAGCTGGTCACCAGCCTCGGGCGCACCTTCGGCCCGGAGCAGAACCTGCTGAGCGCGGCCCCGGCGTCCTGCCGGCAGGTGTTCCTGCCGTTCCCGGTCATCGACAACGACGAGCTGGCCAAGATCCTGCACATCGACGACGACGGTGACCTGCCCGGTTTCGCCGCCGTCCGGATCACCGGCCACTTCGACGTCAACGGCGGCGGCCCGGCGCTGGAACAGGCGCTCACCGACCTGCGCACCAAGGTCAGCAAGGCGATCAAGGCCGGCGCCCGGGTCATCGTGCTGTCCGACCGCGACTGCGACGAGAAGCGCGCGCCGATCCCGTCGCTGCTGATGACCGCCGCCGTCCACCACCACCTGGTGCGCGAGCGCACCCGGATGGAGGTCGGCCTGGTCGTCGAGTCCGGCGACTGCCGCGAGGTGCACCACGTCGCGCTGCTGCTCGGCTACGGCGCGGCCGCGGTCAACCCGTACCTGGCCTTCGAGAGCGTCGAGGACCTCATCCGCACCGGCACGCTCACCGGCGTGCAGCCCGCCCAGGCCGTCCGCAACGTGGTCAAGGCGCTGGGCAAGGGCGTGCTCAAGGTGATGAGCAAGATGGGCATCAGCACCGTCGGCTCGTACACCATGGCGCAGATCTTCGAGACGGTCGGCCTGTCCAAGGCCCTCGTCGACGAGTACTTCACCGGCACCTCCGCGACCCTCGACGGCGTCGGCCTCGACGTGCTCGCCGAGGAGGTGGTGATGCGGCACCGCCGGGCCTACCCGCAGAACCCCACCGAGCGGGCGCACCGCCGGCTGGAGACCGGCGGGGAGTACCAGTGGCGCCGCGAGGGCGAGGTGCACCTGTTCAACCCGGAGACGGTGTTCCTGCTGCAGCACGCCACCCGGTCCCGGCAGTACGAGGTCTTCCAGCGCTACACCGACACCGTCGACGGCCTGTCCGCGGAGGCGGCGACGCTGCGCGGCATGTTCCGGCTCAAGACCGGCGAGCGTCCCGCCGTCCCGCTCGACGAGGTCGAGCCGATCAGCGAGATCGTCAAGCGGTTCCAGACCGGCGCGATGAGCTACGGCTCGATCTCCGCCGAGGCCCACGAGACCCTGGCGATCGCGATGAACCGGCTCGGCGGCCGGTCCAACACGGGTGAGGGCGGGGAGGACCCCGACCGGTTCACCGCCGACCCGAACGGTGACCTGCGGCGGTCCTCG
Source organism: Modestobacter marinus (assembly GCF_019799945.1). Taxonomy (GTDB): domain Bacteria; phylum Actinomycetota; class Actinomycetes; order Mycobacteriales; family Geodermatophilaceae; genus Modestobacter; species Modestobacter marinus_B. The sequence continues at coordinate 177,783 of NZ_JABGCH010000003.1, read as the reverse complement.
ATCAAGCAGGTGGCCAGCGGCCGGTTCGGCGTCACCAGCGAGTACCTGGTCAACGCCGACGACATCCAGATCAAGATGGCGCAGGGCGCCAAGCCCGGCGAGGGCGGCCAGCTGCCCGGCAGCAAGGTGTACCCGTGGGTGGCGCGCACCCGGCACTCGACGCCGGGCGTGGGGCTGATCAGCCCGCCGCCGCACCACGACATCTACTCGATCGAGGACCTCAAGCAGCTCATCCACGACCTGAAGAACGCCAACGACCAGGCGCGGATCCACGTCAAGCTGGTCTCCGAGTCCGGCATCGGCACGGTCGCGGCCGGGGTCAGCAAGGCCAAGGCCGACGTCGTCCTGGTGTCCGGCCACGACGGCGGCACCGGCGCCGCCGCGCTGACCTCGCTGAAGCACGCGGGCACGCCGTGGGAGATCGGGCTGGCCGAGACGCAGCAGACGCTGCTGGCCAACGGGCTGCGCGACCGGATCGTCGTGCAGGTCGACGGGCAGATGAAGACCGGCCGGGACGTGATCGTCGCGGCGCTGCTCGGCGCCGAGGAGTTCGGTTTCGCCACCGCGCCGCTGGTCGTCGAGGGTTGCGTGATGATGCGGGTCTGCCACCTGGACACCTGTCCGGTCGGCGTGGCCACCCAGAACCCGGAGCTGCGCAAGCGATTCACCGGCAAGCCCGAGTTCGTCGTCACCTTCTTCGAGTTCCTCGCCCAGCAGGTCCGCGAGTTCCTGGCCGAGCTCGGCTTCCGGACCCTCGACGAGGCCGTCGGCCACGCCGAGCTGCTGGACATCGAGCCGGCCGTCGGCCACTGGAAGGCCGCGGGGCTGGACCTGGCGCCGGTCCTGGCCGTGCCGGACCTGCCCGAGGGTGCCTCGCTGCGGCAGGTGAAGGAGCAGGACCACGGCCTGGACGCCGCGCTGGACCAGACGCTGATCCAGCTGTGCGAGGGCGCGCTGCTGGACGCGCGGCCGGTGTCGCTGGAGCTGCCGGTCCGCAACGTCAACCGCACCGTCGGCACGATGCTCGGCTCGATGGTCACCCGGCGCTTCGGCGGCGAGGGGCTGCCCGAGGGCACGATCGACCTGACCTTCACCGGGTCGGCCGGCCAGTCCTTCGGCGCCTTCCTGCCCCCGGGCATCACGATGACCCTGCTCGGCGACGCCAACGACTACGTCGGCAAGGGCCTGTCCGGCGGGCGGATCGTCGTCCGGCCCGCGCCGGAGGCGGGCTTCGCGGCCGAGGACAACGTCATCGCCGGCAACGTGATCGGCTACGGCGCCACCCGCGGCGAGGTCTTCCTGCGCGGTCGGGTCGGCGAGCGGTTCTGCGTGCGCAACTCGGGCGCGCTGGCCGTCGTCGAGGGCGTCGGCGACCACGCCCTGGAGTACATGACCGGCGGCCAGGCGGTCATCCTCGGTCCCACCGGCCGCAACATCGCCGCTGGCATGTCCGGTGGCGTGGCCTACGTGCTGGACCTGGCCCGGCACCGGGTCAACGGCGAGCTGGTGGACGTCGAGGCCCTGGACGGCCCGAGCTCCCAGTGGCTGCGCGACGTCCTCGTCCGCTACCGGAAGGCCACCGACTCGGCCGTGGCGGCGAGCCTGCTCGCCGACTGGGGCCGGTGGTCCGAGCGCTTCAGCGTGATCATGCCGCGTGACTACCGGCGGGCCATGGAGGCCCAGCGGGCCGCCGAGGCCGCCGGCACCGACGTGGACCGAGCAGTGATGGAGGCAGCCCGTGGTTGACCAGACCGGGTTCCTGAAGTTCGACCGGCAGATGCCGCCGCGGCGGCCCGTGGAGCTGCGGCTGCTGGACTGGAAGGAGGTGTACCTTAACCGGGACACCGGTGAGGACGCCGTCTTCCCCGTCTCCGCGCTGCGCGAGCAGGCCGCGCGCTGCATGGACTGCGGCATCCCGTTCTGCCACCACGGCTGCCCGCTGGGCAACCTGATCCCGGAGTGGAACGACCTCGCCCGCCGGGAGGACTGGCAGGAGGCGATCGAGCGGCTGCACGCGACCAACAACTTCCCGGAGTTCACCGGGAAGCTGTGTCCGGCGCCGTGCGAGTCCGCGTGCGTGCTCAACCTGGACGACGCACCGGTCACGATCAAGCAGATCGAGTGGGAGATCATCGACCAGGCGTTCCTCAACGGCTGGGTGACCCCGCAGCCGCCGGCGGAGCTGACCGGGCGGAAGGTCGCCGTGATCGGCTCGGGGCCGGCCGGGCTGGCCGCCGCGCAGCAGCTGACCCGGGCCGGGCACGAGGTGACCGTCTACGAGCGGGACGACCGGATCGGCGGCCTGCTCCGCTACGGCATCCCCGAGTTCAAGATGGAGAAGCGCCACCTGGACCGGCGGCTGGACCAGATGCGCGCCGAGGGCACCCGGTTCGTGGCCGGGGTGGACGTCGGCGGCAGCGGACCGGACGACATCTCCGTGGAGCAGCTGCGCGGCGAGTTCGACGCCGTCGTCCTGGCGATCGGCACCCCGGTCGGCCGCGACCTGCCGCTGCCCGGCCGCGACCTCGACGGCGTGCACTTCGCCATGGAGTACCTGCCCGGGGGCAACCTGCAGGCCCTCGGCGAGATCGACGAGCCGCCGATCGACGCCGCCGGCAAGCACGTCGTGATCATCGGCGGCGGTGACACCGGCGCGGACTGCCTGGGCACCGCCCACCGGCAGGGCGCCGCGTCGGTGGCCCAGCTGGACTACAAGCCGCCGGCGCCGGGCAGCCGCCCGCAGGACAACCCGTGGCCGACCTACGAGATGATCCTGCGGGTCTCCCCGGCGCACGAGGAGGGCGGCGAGCGGCTGTTCGCCGTCAACACCGACGCCTTCATCGGCGACGAGCACGGCCGGGTGCGGGCCCTCCAGGTCTCCGACGTCCGGCTGGTCGACGGCAGGCGGGAGTCGGTGCCCGGCACCACCCGGGAGCTGCCCGCCGACCTGGTGCTGCTCGCGCTGGGCTACACCGGGCCGCAGACCAGCGGCCTGGTCGAGGGGCTCGGCTGCAAGCTCACCGACCGGGGCATGGTCGCCCGGGACACCGAGTACATGTCCACGGTGCCCGGCGTGTTCGTGGCCGGGGACATGGGCCGCGGCCAGTCGCTCATCGTGTGGGCGATCGCCGAGGGCCGGGCGGCTGCCGGGGCGGTCGACAGCTGGCTCACCGGCAACTCGATGCTGCCGCGTCCGGTGACGCCCACCGCCGTCCCGCTGCGCTGACCCACCGTCCCAGACGTCTGGGACGACTGCGCCCCTCCGGGGGGCACGACGGACCCCGTCCGACGTGCCCCCCGGAGGGGCGACTAGTTTTCAGGGCATGTCTCGCCGTGCCAAGATCGTCTGTACGTTGGGGCCGGCGACCGGCACCCCTGAGCAGGTTGCCGCGCTCGTCGCCGCCGGGATGGACGTCGCCCGGCTGAACTTCAGCCACGGGAAGCACGCCGACCACAAGGCCTCGTACCAGATGGTGCGGGACGCCTCGGACAAGGTCGGCCGCGCCGTGGCCATCCTGGCCGACCTCCAGGGTCCGAAGATCCGGCTCGGCACGTTCACCGAGGGCCCGGTCGAGTGGCCGACCGGCGCCCGGATCTGCATCACCGTGGACGACGTCGAGGGCACCGCGGAGCGGGTCTCCACGACCTACAAGAACCTGGCCAACGACGCCCGGGTCGGTGACCGGCTGCTCATCGACGACGGGAAGCTGGCGCTCACCGTGGCCGAGGTGGACGGGCCCGACGTCTGGTGCGTCGTCCTCGAGGGCGGGGCGGTCTCGAACAACAAGGGGCTGTCGCTGCCCGGCGTCGCCGTCAGCGTCCCGGCGCTGTCGGAGAAGGACGCCGAGGACCTGCGCTTCGCGCTCTCCCTGGGCGTGGACTTCATCGCGCTGTCCTTCGTCCGCTCGCCGCGGGACGTCGAGCTGGTGCGCGAGATCATGCGCCAGGAGGACGTCGAGGTCCCGGTCATCGCCAAGCTGGAGAAGCCCGAGGCGGTCGAGAACCTCGACGCGATCGTCGAGGCCTTCGACGGGATCATGGTCGCCCGCGGTGACCTCGGTGTGGAACTGGCCCTGGAGCAGGTGCCGCTCGTGCAGAAGCGCGCGGTGCAGGCCGCCCGCGAGCGCAACAAGCCGGTCATCGTGGCCACCCAGATGCTCGAGTCCATGATCGAGAACTCCCGGCCCACCCGCGCGGAGGCCTCCGACGTCGCCAACGCCGTCCTGGACGGCGCCGACGCGGTGATGCTGTCCGGCGAGACCTCGGTCGGGAAGTACCCGATCGGCGCGGTGCGCACGATGGAGCGGATCATCGCCGCCGTCGAGGACGAGGAGGTCCACGTGCCGCAGCTGGTGCGCCCCTCCCGCCACCGGGCCGGCGCGATCGTGCGGGCCGCCAAGGACATCGGGGAGACCCTCGACGTCGCGGCGCTCGCGGCGTTCACCCTGACCGGCAAGACCGCGCACCGGCTGGCGGCGCTGCACACCCGGCTGCCGATCCTCGCCTTCACCACCGACCCGCGGGTGCGCAGCCGGCTGGCGCTGAGCTGGGGCGTCGAGACGTTCCTGGTCCCGGAGGTCTCGCACACCGACGACATGGTGGGGCAGGTCGACTTCTCGCTGCTGTCGATCGGGCGGCTGCGCGAGGGCGACCAGGTCGTCGTCGTGGCCGGCAGCCCGCCGAACACCGCCGGGTCGACCAACCTGGTCCGGGTGCACGAGGTGGGGACGCCGGCGTGACGTCGGCTGAGCCGGCGCCGGGGGCAGAGCCGACCCCCGCCGCGGAGCTGATGCACGTCCTCGACCTCGAGGAGCGGTCGCCGGGGCTGTTCGTCGGCACCACCCCGCGGACCCCGCTGCAGCGGATCTTCGGCGGCCAGGTCGCCGCGCAGGCGCTGAGCGCGGCCAACGCCACGGTGCCGGGTGACCGGCAGGTGCACTCGCTGCACTCGTACTTCCTGCGGCCCGGCGATCCGCAGGAGGAGATCCGCTACGTCGTCGAGCGGATCCGGGACGGGCGCTCGTTCACGACCCGGCGGGTGCTCGCGCACCAGACGCGCGACGGCGAGGACGTCGCCATCTTCGCGCTGACCGCCGACTTCACCGCGGGGGAGCGGGCGGTGGTGGAGCACTCCCTGCCGATGCCCGAGGTCCCCGGACCGGAGGGCCTGCCGGGTCTGGCCGAGGTGCTCGCCGCGCACCCCGACCGGGACCGGGGGGCCCGCGCGCTCAACCGGGCGGTGGAGTCGCGCTATCTGCGCGACCCGTACGACCCCGAGCCGCGGACCCCGCCGGACACCGCCTTCCGGGCGTGGTTCCGGGTCGCCGGCAAGCTCCCCGACGACGACCAGGTGCACGCGGCGGCGCTGACCTTCGTCAGCGACCTGACCCTGCTCTCGGCCGGCCTCACCCGGATCGGCGGGGGCTGGGGCGGGTCGGTCGTCGGCGCGAGCCTCGACCACGCCGTCTGGTTCCACCGCCCCGTGCGCGCCGACGAGTGGTTCCTGTACGAGACCGACAGCCCCGCCGCCGCCAGCGGCCGCGCGCTGTGCTTCGGGCAGATCTGGGCTGGCGACGGCACGCACGTGGCGTCGGTCGCCCAGGAGGGGCTCATCCGGTCACTCGGCTGAGGTGGCCTCCGCGGTGGGCCCCGCCTGGACGGCGGCCTGCTCCGCGGTCTCGTCCTGCGCGGCGGGGGTGTCCACCGTGGGGGAGGGCTCGGCCTGGGCCGCGCGCTCCGCCTCCGCCGCGCGCTCCGCCTCCGCCGCGCGCGCTGCCTCCGCCGCGCGCGCTGCCTCCGCCGCGCGCGCTGCCTCCGCCGCGCGCTCGGCGTCCTCCCGCGCCCGGCGCTCGGCCTCCCGACGCTCCCGGGCCTGCTCGGCGAAGTCGTCGGCCAGCCAGTCGTGCCCCTCGGCGAGCAGCGCCCAGACGCGCTCGACGTGCGCGCGGGTGGTCAGCGGCGACCCGATGGCCACCCGCAGCACCGCGGCGCCGCCGACGGTCGTGTGGGTCAGGAACACCTCGCCGCCGTCGTTGAGCCGGTCCAGCAGGGTCATGGTCGCGACGTCGGCGTCCACGTCCTCGGGCCACCGCGGCTTCAGGCAGACCAGCGCGAGCGGGTGCGGGGCGACGACGTCGAACCGCTCGTCGGCCGCGGCCCACGCGGCGAGCTCCTGGGCCAGTGCGACGTGCCCGCGCACGTGCTCGCGCAGCCCCTCCGCGCCGTACCAGCGCAGCACGAACCACAGCTTCAGCGCACGGAACCGCCGGCCGAGCTCGATCTGCCAGTCGCGGTAGTCGACGACCGCGCCGGCGTCGGTCTGGGCGTTGCGCAGGTACTCGGGGAGGATCGACAGCGCCCCGGTGAGGGCGGCGCGGTCGGCGACCCAGAAGAGCGTGGCGTCGAAGCCGGTCAGCAGCCACTTGTGCGCGTCGGTGGTGTAGCTGTCGGCCCACTCGACGCCGGCCTGCAGCTCGCGCAGCTCCGGGGCCACCGCGCTGATCCCGGCGTAGGCGGCGTCCACGTGCAGCCACACGTCGAAGCGCCGGCAGATCGGGCCGAGCTCGGCCAGCGGGTCGATCGCCGTCGTCGACGTCGTCCCCACCGTCGCGCAGACGAGGACGGGGGTGAACCCGCGGGCGACGTCCCGCTCCAGCCGGGCGAGCAGCGCGCTGGGGCTCATCGCGAGGTCGTCGTCGACCTCGACGACCCGGATGGCGCCGGTGCCGAGGCCGGCGATCCGCACGGCCTTCTCCATGGAGCTGTGCGTCTGCGCGGAGACGTAGACGGTGTACTCGTCGGGGAGGACGCCGTGCCGGAGCGTCGCGCCCTTGGCGGTCCGGTGCAGGGCGGCCAGCAGGGCCACCAGGTTGGCGCCGGAGCTGGAGTCCTGGACGACGCCGCCGCCGGTGCCGGTCGAGCGGAAGGACTCCGGCAGGCCCAGCAGGTCCGCGCACCAGTCCATGACGTGCTGCTCGAGCTCGGTGGCCGCCGGACTGGTCACCCAGGACATCCCCTGCACGCCGAGCCCGGCGGAGACCAGGTCGCCCAGGACGGAGGGGCCGGAGGTGTTCGCCGGGAAGTAGCCGAAGAAGCCGGGGTGCTGCCAGTGGGTGATGCCGGGCAGGACGAGGCGGTCCAGGTCGGCCAGGACGGCGGAGAACGGCTCGCCCTGCTCGGGGGCCCGCGGCGGGAGGGCAGCGCGGACGTCGCCGGGGGAGACCTGCGATCGGACCGGGAAGGACTCGATGCGGGACCAGTAGTCGGCGATCCAGTCGACCACCTCGTGGCCGTGCTGGCGGAACTCGTCGGGCGTCATGTGCAGGCTCGCCTGGTGGTCGCTCACGGGAGCCAACTTAGGCGGCCCCGGGACCTGTCACTTCGTGCCCCCGGTCCGACTCGAACGGACACTGTGCGGGTTGTGAATCGCTGCAGTTCGTCCTGGACTCACTTCGTGCCCCCGGTCCGACTCGAACGGACACTGTGCGGGTTTTGAATCCGCTCCCTCTGCCGATTGGGGTACGGGGGCCCACCGGACGTGGTGCAGTGCACCCTAGCGGGCGGTGGCAGGACGCCCCCGGCCGATAGGATCAGCGTCGTGAGCAGCGACCCGACCCGTGTCCTCATCGCCGAGGACGAGGCGCTCATCCGCCTCGACCTCAAGGAGATGCTGGAGGAGGAGGGGTACCTGGTCGTTGCCGAGGTCGGGGACGGGCAGGCGGCCGTCGATCAGGCGCAGGCGCTGCGTCCGGACCTGGTCATCGTCGACGTGCAGATGCCCGTGCTCGACGGGCTCGCCGCGGCCGAGCAGATCGCCGCGGGCCGGCTCGCGCCGGTCATCGTCCTCACCGCCTTCAGCCAGCGTGAACTCGTCGAGCGGGCGCGGGACGCCGGCGCGATGGCCTACCTGGTCAAGCCGTTCTCCAAGAACGACCTGGTCCCGGCGATCGAGGTCGCCGTCGGCCGTTTCCAGGAGATGACGGCCCTCGACGCCGAGGTCACCGACCTCAAGGAGCGGCTCGAGGCGCGCAAGGTCGTCGAGAAGGCCAAGGGCCGGCTGATGGCCGAGCAGGGCATGACCGAGGCCGAGGCCTTCCGCTTCATCCAGCGCACGGCGATGAACGAGCGCACCTCAATGCGCGCGCTCGCCGAGGCGATCCTGGCCACCGAGGAGGCCGGCGACGCGGCCGCGGCGAGCGGCCCACCCACCTCCTGACCGGCACGTCCGTCAGGGACGGCCGCCGACTGCGGACACCGCGGGTCCGGCGTCCGTCGCCGTCCCCGGGCGCCGGACGACGCCCCGGGCGCCGTGCCGCGGGCGAGTGGATCAGGTCACGACCTCGTCACGGTCTGATCAATGCGGGTCCCAGACCAGCGCCGCGCGGTTAGGTTCTCTCAACTGATCGGCCAGCCGACAGGCCATGGAGCCTGTCGGAGGGCCGGGCATCGTCCTCATCGACTGGGAGTTCCTTGATGCGCACTGGCACCACCGCCCGCGCGATCGCGCTCTCCGGCGCCGCCCTGCTCGCGCTGACCGCCTGTGGTGGCGGCGGCGACGACACCAGCAGTGGCGACTCCGGCGGCGACGCGAGCGCCGAGAAGCAGGTCAACATCTACGGCACCGACGGCAACATGGGGAACGCGCTCGGCGCGGACTTCACCGAGCCGGGTGCCCTGGCCGGCATGAAGGGCACGCTGCCGCTGACCGAGCTGTCCGGGGACTTCCGCGACCGCCTGCTGGCCGTCAACCCGGACCTGCAGGACTTCAACTACTCGGGCGAGTCCTACGACGCCGTCGTCATCACCGCCCTGGCGGCGACCGCCGCCGGCACCAACCAGGCGACCGTCTTCGCGCCGTACGTCAACGGCATGACCGCCGGTGGCGAGAAGTGCACCGACTACGGCGCCTGCCTGACGATCCTCCAGGCCGGCGGGGACGTCGACTACGACGGCGTCACCGGGCCGCTGAGCTTCACCGAGGCCGGCGAGCCGGCCCAGGCCAGCTTCGGCCTGCAGCAGTTCGGCGAGGACAACCAGATCGACGACTCGCTGACCGAGTTCGTCATCGCGGGTGACGAGGCCAACGCCTCCAGCGAGCCCAGCCCGCCCCCGGCTCCGGCCGGTGGCGGCGCCGGTCAGACGCTGACCATCGGCACCCTGCTGCCGGAGACCGGCAACCTGGCCTTCCTCGGCCCGCCCGAGGTCGCCGGTGTCCAGCTGGCGATCAACGAGGTCAACGCGGCCGGCGGCGTCTTCGGCGCCCCCGTCGCGCTGGTGACCGGTGACTCCGGCGACGCCTCCACCGACACCGCCACCCAGACCGTGGACCGCCTGCTGCAGTCCGGCGTCAACGCGATCATCGGTGCGGCGTCCTCGGGCGTCAGCCTCACCGTCATCGACCGCATCGTCGGTGCGGGTGTCCTGCAGTTCTCCCCGGCGAACACCTCGGACACGTTCACCACCTACGACGACAAGGGTCTGTACTTCCGGACCGCCCCGCCGGACACCCTGCAGGCCCGGGCGCTGGCCGACCTGATCGGCGCGGACGGCAACAACACCGTCGGCATCCTCGCGCTCAACGACCCGTACGGCACCGGTCTCGCGGAGAACACCAAGAACAACCTGATCTCCGACGGCCTGCCCGAGGACTCGATCCGCGACATCATCTACGACCCGCAGGCGGCGAACTTCGACTCCGAGGTCCAGCAGATGGTGGACTTCAACCCCGACGCCATCGTCGTGATCGGGTTCGAGGAGTCCTCGCGGATCCTGCAGAGCCTCAACTCACAGGGCGTGGGCCCCCAGCGCTGACGCGCTGACCCGCACCCACCCGCACAGCGCCCCTCCTGCTCCGGCAGGAGGGGCGCTGTGCCGTTCCGGAGGGGTTGTGCCGGCCCCACCAGGGTCGACGGGAGGAAGCTGGGCCGTCCGGGGGCGCGCAGGGGCGGCCGCCCGGCGTCGTCCTCGGGGACGACGAACGGCGCCGGACCAGTGGGGTCCGGCGCCGTCGGTGGGGGAGCGGCTCAGCGGGTCTTGGCCAGCGTCCCCAGGTACAGCTCGATCACCTTCGGGTCGTTCATCAGCGACTCGCCGGTGTCGGTGTAGGCGTTGCGGCCCTGGTCGAGCACGTAGCCGCGGTCGCAGATCTGCAGGCACCGGCGGGCGTTCTGCTCGACCATGATGATCGAGACGCCGGTGGCGTTGATCCGCCGGCAGCGGATGAACACCTCGTCCTGGTAGGCCGGCGACAGACCGGCCGACGGCTCGTCGAGCAGCAGCACCGACGGGTCCATCATCAGCGCCCGGCCCATCGCGACCATCTGCCGCTCGCCGCCGGACAGCGACCCGGCCTTGCCCTTGCGGCGCTCGCCGAGCAGCGGGAACAGGTCGATGACGTAGTCGAACCGCTCCTTGAACGACTTCGGCCGCAGGTAGACGCCCATCTGCATGTTCTCCTCGATGGTGAGCGAGGGGAACACGTTGTTGTTCTGCGGCACGTAGCCGACCCCGAGCTGCACCAGCCGGTGGGCGGGGGCCGAGGTGATGTCCTCGCCGCGCAGGGTGACGTTGCCCGAGCGCACCGGGATGAGCCCGAACAGCGTCTTCAGCAGGGTGGACTTCCCGGCGCCGTTCGGGCCGATGATCCCGACCAGCTCGCCGTCCTGCAGGTAGAAGTCACAGCCCCGCAGGATGTTCACCCCGGGCACGTAGCCGGCGACCAGGTCGTCGGCGCGCACCAGCGCACCCTCGGCCAGCCGGAGGTGCTCCTCCCGGGTGGCCGCCTTCTCCGCGGGGGAGAGCTCCCCTCCGGCGACCACCTGCGCACGGGTGACACCCTCGCCGGTCTCGTCGACCTCGAACACCGGCTCGCTCATCGGCTCGTCCCCTCGCTGTTGATCACGCCAGAGCTCGACGACGTGCCGCTCTCCTCCAGGGCGATCTCGGCCTGCACCTCGGCCAGCACCCGGTCCTCCTCCTCGACCGTGAGCGGGGCGTCGTGGTGGGCGCCGAGATAGGCGTCGACGACGGCCTGGTTCTGGGAGATCGACTCCGGCGGGCCCTCGGCGATCACCTTGCCCGCGGCCATGACGACGACCCAGTCGCTGATGTCGCGGACGACGTCCATGTCGTGCTCGACGAAGATCACCGTCATGCCCTCCTCGCGGAGGTCCTTGACGTGCCCGAGCAGGCTCTGCGTCAGGGCCGGGTTCACCCCGGCCATCGGCTCGTCGAGCATGACGACCTTCGGGTCGCTCATCAGCGCCCGGGCCATCTCCAGCAGCTTGCGCTGCCCGCCGGACAGGGTGCCGGCGAAGTCGTCCTTCTTGGCGTCGAGCTTGAACCGCTGGAGCAGGTCCATCGCCTTCTCGGTGTTGGCCTTCTCCTGGGCTCGCCAGATGCCGGGGAGCAGCGCCCGCAGGAAGCTCTCGCCGCGTTGGCCCTGGGCGCCGAGCAGCATGTTCTGCAGCACGGTGAGCCGGGACAGCGCCTTGGTGAGCTGGAAGGTGCGCACGACACCGAGCCGGGCGACCTGGTGCGGGGAGAGCTTGCCCAGATCGCGCCCGTCGAAGGACCAGGTGCCGGTGTTGGGCTGGTCGAACCCGGTGAGCAGGTTGAACAGCGTGGTCTTGCCCGCGCCGTTCGGCCCGATCAGGCCGGTGATGCCGCCGCGCTGGATCTCCAGGTGGTCGACCGACACGGCGGTGAGGCCACCGAACGTGCGGGTGACGCCGTCGAGCACCACCGCCGCATCCGGCTTGGCGACGCCGACCTCCCACGGGAGGTCCTTGAGGGCGGCCTGGGCCAGCCGCTGCGGGGCGGCGCGGTGCTGGCCGGCCTGCCGCGCCGCCGCGATCTCCTCCGAGCCGGCGGCGTGGGAGCCCTGAGCGCTCGGGTCAGCGGGCATCGAGCATCACCTCTCGTCGGTCACCGAAGATGCCCTGCGGTCGGAACACCAGCAACAGCATGAGCCCGATGCCCACCAGCACGAAGCGGATCTGCGCGACGTCGGTGGAGGAGAGCAGCCCCTCGGGGATCACGCCGTTCTCGATCAGCGCGCGCAGCAGGGTGTCGGCGAACTGCAGGATGAAGAGCAGGAGCATCGACCCGAGGACCGGGCCGAGCACCCGGGCGGCACCGCCGAGGATCAGCGCCGCGTACGCCAAGAAGGTGTTCGCGTTCTGGTACTGGTCGGGGATCGCCGACCCGGTGCCGATCGCGTAGATCATCCCGCCGAGGGCGCCGAAGATCCCGCCCAGCACCAGGGCCTGCATCTTGTAGGCGTAGACGTTCTTGCCGAGCGCCCGGACGGCGTCCTCGTCCTCCCGGATGGCCTTGACCACCCGCCCCCACGGGCTGCGCATGAGCTGCCACACCAGCAGGCTGGTCAGGGCCACCAGCGACCACCCGACCAGCGCGACCCACAGCTCTCCGCCGCTCCAGCTGGTGCCGAGGACCCGGTGCCGGGTCTGGGTTTCCCACGGGGCGAGGTCGATGAAGCTGCCGTTGAAGGCCGACAGGCCGCGGGTGCCCCCGGTGACGGGGGTCGCGGAGACCGACCGGAAGACGAGCCTGAGTCCCTCCGCCGTCGCGATGGTCACGATCGCCAGGTAGTCCGCCCGCAGCCGCAGGGTCGGCAGACCGAGCAGCAGGGCGAGCACGACGGCGGAGACCAGGCCGATCACCACGCCCAGCCAGAAGTTCAGGCCCCACTGGCTGACCGAGATGGCGATGCCGAAGCCGCCGAGCATGGCGAACGCGATCTGCCCGAAGTTGAGCAGCCCGGTGTAGCCGAAGTGGACGTTGATCCCGATCGCGAGCAGGGCGAAGAAGATCGCCTGGAAGCCGAAGAACGCCTTGCCGGCGATCGCGAACGCGTTGAGGAGGTCGGCCATGGCGGTCAGCCGATCCGGGCCCGGCTGCCCAGGATGCCCTGGGGGCGGATCACGAGGATGACGATCAAGAGGAGCAGGCCTCCGACGTACTTCATGTCGTCCGGGATGACGAGCGTGGACATCTGCACGAACACACCGACGATCACGCTGCCGACCAGGGCGCCGTAGGCGGTGCCCAGGCCACCGAGGGTGACGCCGGCGAACATCAGGAGCAGCAGGCGGAAGCCCATGTCCCACTGCACCTGGTCGGACAGGCCGAGCAGCACGCCGCCGAGGGTGGCCAGCGCGCCGCCCATCATCCAGACGACGAGGATCACCCGGTTGACGTCGATGCCGGAGGAGGCGGCGAGGTCCCGGTTGTCGGCGACCGCGCGCATGGCCTTGCCGATCTTGGTGCGCTGCAGCATCAGCGCGACGGCTACGAGCACCACGATCGAGATGACGATCGAGGCCAGCGCCCGGTTGGTCATCGTGAACACGCCGTAGTTGACCGCTCGCTGGCTCTGGTAGTCCCCGTAGGGATTGGAGAAGCCGCCGTAGACGATCTGGATCGCGTAGCGCAGCAGCAGCGACAGGCCGATCGAGACCACCAGCGCGGCGATCAGCCCGGTGCCGCGCTTGCGCAGCGGCCGCCAGATGCCCCGCTCGTTGAGCGCGCCGACCGCCGCGCCGACGACCATCGCGATGATCGTGGCCGGGATCAGCGGGACGCCGCCACGGACGTTGATGTACCAGGCGATGATCGCGCCGATCGTGACCAGCTCGCCGTGGGCGAAGTTGGTCAGGCCCGTGGTGCCGAAGATCAGGGACAGGCCGACGGCGCAGACCGCGATCAGCAGCCCGAACCGCAGCCCGTCGACCAGCAGCTGGACGGCCCGGACGGTGCCACCGCCCGCGCCGCTGCTGCCGTCGACGAGGCCAAAGTTGACCGGCTGCGACCGGCCGAGGTCGACGGTCACCTCACGGGTCGCGCCGGCGGTGCCGAGCTCGACGCCCTCGGGCAGCGCGTCCTCGTCCAGGCTGATGCTGTACTGGCCGGGGCCCGGCAGGTCGACGGCGAACCGGCCGTCCTCGTCGGTCTCCACCGAGTCGACCGCGTCGCCGTCGGCGGTCTCGACGGTGATCTCGACGCCCTCGATGGGGCCGCTGCGGCTGGTCTGCAGCGTGCCCACCAGCCGCTCGCCCTCGGCGGAGGCGACCCCGGGGACGAGGGTGGCCAGCGCCATGGCGATGGCAGCCACCAGGAGCGCGAGGACGAGGGGACGTCGTCCCGTGCGCCAGGCGCGCCAGGTGCGCAGCCCGCGGGGCGGTGCTCCCTGGCCCTGCTCGGCGCTGCTGCGTGCCCCGTGCTCGCGGGCACGGTGGGGCGCGTGCGTCACTCGACCTCCAGCCGTAGGTTGAGCGGGGACAGTAGCCCAGCCTGGTTACGTCGGACGACCTGCTGTGACGTGCCGTGACACATCTGCGACACGCCGATGTGCCGCGACCCGACCGGGGGACCCACCGGACGGGGCGTCAGTGCTTCCGCGCCGGGCGGATCAGACAGGTCAGCCGGGCGCTCGCGGTGGGCCGGCCGGCGTCGTCGGAGACCTCGATCAGATAGGTCGCGAGGGTCCGTCCCCGCCGCACCGGTGTGCAGACCGCGGTGACGTCCCCGGAGGTGGCCGCCCGCAGGTAGCTGGCGTTCAGCTCGATCCCGACCACCGAGCCGCCCGGGCCGGCGTGCAGCATCGCCGCCCAGGACCCGATGCTCTCCGCGAGCGCGCAGGTCGCCCCGCCGTGCAGCAGACCGAAGGGCTGCTCGTTGCCGCTCACCGGCATGGTGGCGACGACCCGCTCGGGGTCCCACTCGGTGATCCGGATGCCCAGCTTGTCGTCGAGCGGGCCCTGCGTGTCGGCCGGCAGCCAGTCGGGTCGCGTGTGCGTCACCCGCGGGACGGTAACGGCCCCGCTGCAGGGGCCCGGCCCGAGCGTGCGAGGGTCGGCGGGCAGCGGGGTCCTTCTAGGATCGAGTCGATGTCCGCACCGGTCAGCACCTCAGCGCCCGCACCCGTCGCCCCGCCGTCCTCCGGCACAGCTCCGGGCACCCGCTCGCGGCTGCTGCTGCTCGACGGCCACTCGCTGGCCTACCGGGCGTTCTTCGCCCTGCCGGTGGAGAACTTCTCCACCACGACGGGCCAGCCGACCAACGCGGTCTACGGCTTCACCTCGATGCTGATCAACGTCCTGCGGGACGAGCAGCCCAGCCACCTGGCGGTCGCCTTCGACGTGGGGCGCAAGACGTTCCGCAGCGAGATCTACGCCGAATACAAGGCCAACCGGTCCGAGAGCCCCACCGACTTCCGCGGCCAGGTGAGCCTCATCCAGGAGGTCCTCGGCGCGCTGCACGTGCCGGTGATCACCGCCGAGGGTTACGAGGCCGACGACGTGATCGCCACGCTGACCGTGCAGGCGGTCGAGCGGGGCATGGACGTGCTGATCTGCACCGGCGACCGGGACGCCCTGCAGCTGGTCAACGAGCACGTCACCGTGCTGTATCCGCGCAAGGGCGTCTCCGACCTGACCCGGTTCACCCCGGAGGAGGTGGAGACCAAGTACGGCCTGACCCCGGTGCAGTACCCCGACTTCGCCGCGCTGCGCGGTGACCCGAGCGACAACCTGCCCAGCATCCCGAGCGTCGGGGAGAAGACCGCGGCCAAGTGGGTGCGGGAGTACGGCTCGCTCGACGCCCTGGTCGACCAGGTCGACACGGTCAAGGGCAAGGTCGGGGAGAAGCTGCGGGAGCACCTGTCCTCGGTGCTGCAGAACCGCCGGCTCACCGAGCTGGACCGGGCGGTGCCGCTGGAGGTCGGTCCGGACGACCTCGGAGTCCAGCCCTGGGACCGCAACGAGGTGCACACGCTCTTCGACAACCTGCAGTTCCGGGTGCTCCGCGACCGGCTGTTCGCCACGCTCACCAGCGCCGAGCCCGAGGTCGAGGGCGGCTTCGACGTCACGGTCGACGAGGTGCCCGCCGGGGGGCTGGGGGACTGGCTGGCTGCCCACGCCGCCACCGGCTCCACCGGCGTCGTGTTCCGGGGCACCTGGGGGCGCGGCACCGGTGAGCTGACCGGCCTCGCGCTGGCCGCGGCCAACGACCACGCCACCTTCGTCGACCTCGGTCCCGCCCTCGACACGGCCGACGAGCAGGCGCTCGCGGCGTGGCTGGCCGACCCGGGCACGCAGAAGGTCGTCCACGACGTCAAGGGCCCTTTGCTGGCGGTCTGGGCCCGCGGCTGGGACCTGCAGGGCGTGGTCAGCGACACCGCGCTGGCCGCCTACCTGGCGCTGCCGGGGCAGCGGTCCTTCGACCTCGGCGACCTGGCGGTGCGCTACCTGCGCCGGGAGCTCAAGGACGCCGCCGCGCCGGAGGAGCAGCTCGCGCTGGACGGGCTGGGCCCGAGCGAGGACGACGTCGCGCAGGAGGCCGCCAAGGCCGACGTCCTCAAGGCCGTTGCGGTCAACGACCTGGCCGACGCCCTGGAGCAGGTGCTCGGCCAGAAGGGTGGGGACCACCTGCTCGGCGGCATCGAGCTGCCCCTGACCCGGGTGCTCGCGGCGATGGAGCACCGCGGCATCGCCGCCGACCTCGAGTTCCTGCACGAGCTGCAGAAGGAGTTCGCCGCGGAGGTCGCCGACGCCGCCCAGGAGGCGTACGCGGTCATCGGCAAGGAGATCAACCTCGGCTCCCCCAAGCAGCTGCAAGTGGTGCTCTTCGAGGAGCTGGGCCTGCCCAAGACCAAGAAGATCAAGAGCGGCTACACCACCGACGCCGAGGCGCTCACGTCCCTGCTGGCGCAGACCGGGCACCCGTTCCTGGATCACCTGCTGCGGCACCGCGACGTCACCCGGCTGCGCACGGTCATCGACGGGCTGATCCCGATGGTCGACGACGCCGGCCGGATCCACACCACGTTCCAGCAGACGATCGCGGCCACCGGCCGGCTGTCGTCCACGGACCCGAACCTGCAGAACATCCCGATCCGCAGCGCCGAGGGCCGGCGGATCCGGCAGGCGTTCGTCGTCGGGCAGGGCTTCGAGTCGCTGATGACGGCGGACTACAGCCAGATCGAGATGCGGATCATGGCCCACCTGTCCGAGGACGCCGGGCTCATCGAGGCCTTCACGTCCGGGGAGGACCTGCACTCGTTCGTGGCGTCGCGGGCGTTCAACATCCCGATCGAGCAGGTCGACGCGGAGATGCGCCGGCGGATCAAGGCGATGAGCTACGGGCTGGCCTACGGGCTGTCGGCCTACGGGCTGTCCCAGCAGCTGCGGATCACCCCGGAGGAGGCCCGCGCGCAGATGCACGCGTACTTCGAGCGGTTCGGTGGCATCCGGGACTACCTGGACGGCGTGGTCGACGACGCGCGGCAGACCGGCTACACCGAGACCACGCTCGGCCGGCGCCGGTACCTGCCGGACCTCACCAGCGACAACCGGCAGCGCCGGGAGATGGCCGAGCGGATGGCGCTCAACGCCCCGATCCAGGGGTCGGCCGCCGACGTCATCAAGGTCGCCATGCTCGACGTCGAGAAGGCCATCGAGGCCGCGGGGCTGCGCTCGCGGATGCTGCTGCAGGTGCACGACGAACTCGTGCTCGAGGTGGCCCCCGGTGAGCACGACGCGCTGGAGGCCCTGGTCCGCCGGGAGATGGCCGGGGCGGCGCAGCTGTCGGTGCCGCTCGAGGTGTCGGTCGGCTTCGGGGCCAGCTGGAACGCCGCCGCGCACTGAACGAGGACCCCGATGCCGCGCGGCTCGCACGCTCGCCCCGGGTCCCTGCATCGGGGCGGTTTCAGTCCGGAGCGCCGCCGAGCGGGAAGGTGGTGGCCAACCGCCAGGACCCCGGGTCCCGGCGGCCGGCCATCAGCGCGACCCGGTCCACGCGGGTGGTGACCGGCAGATGCCGGCGCACCTCCTCCTCGGCCGCCCGCAGGCCCGCCAGGTCGCCGAGCCGTCGCGTGCCGATGCTCAGGTGCGGCTGCGGATCACCGTGCGCGCCCCGGTACGGCGGGTGGTCGGGGAAGGTCGCGTGGACGGCGCGGGTCAGCAGGCGGAACGGCTCCTCGGGGTCCGGGCGCAACCACAGCACCTCGTCCTGGCCGAACCAGGCGGTCTCGGTGAACGTGCAGTCGAAGGCCGGCTGCCCGGCGAGGACCTCGGCCAGCCGGCGGCACACCAGGTCGTCCACCTGCCCCGGCGACACGAACGGGTAGAGGACGACCACGTGCGGCGGCAGGCCCCACACCGCGGCGACGTCGAACTGCCGCCGGTGGGTGCCGATCACCGGCTCGGCCTCCGGGACGGGCACGACCAGAGCAGTGTCGGCGGCGCCGGACAGGCCGGCCCGGACGGCGTCGTCCACCTGGTCAGCCTCTCAGCCCGGCAGGTCGCAGACCAGGACCAGGGTGCCCGGCACGAGCGCGCCGCGCTCGGGTGACCACTGCCCCCAGGTCTCGGTGCGGCCCGGCGTCCACTCCGGTTCGAGCAGGTCGGTGAGCGCGAAGCCGGCGCCGACGACGGCGCGCACCCAGTCGCCGACCGTGCGGTGGTGCTCGACGTACACCGTCCGGCCCTCCTCCTCGGTCTCCACGTAGGGCCGGCGGTCGAAGTAGGACCCGACGACCCGCAGGTCGGCGGGGTCGGGGGAGTCGGGCAGCGCCCAGCGCACCGGGTGGTTCACCGAGGCGACGAACCGGCCGCCCGGCCGCAGCACCCGGGCGACCTCGGCGAGGACCGCGCGGGCGTCGGCGACGAACGGGAGCCCACCGAAGGCCGAGCAGGCGAGGTCCACGCCGGCGTCGGTGAGCGGCAGGGCGCCGGCGTCGGCCTGCACGAGCGGGACGTCGATGCCGGTCGCCCGGTTCAGCTCGGCCGCGCGGGCCAGCATCCCGCCGGAGACGTCCAGCGCGACCGGGTGCGCGCCGGCCCGGCGCAGCCAGCGGGAGCAGGGGGCCGATCCGCAGCCGATCTCCAGCACCCGCCGTCCGGCCACGTCGCCGAGCAGGTGCGCGTCGGCCTCCCGCAGCCCCTCCGGGCACCACAGGAAGTCCGCGTCCCCCAGGTCGTGGCCGTGCTCGGCGAGGTACGCCGGGGCGGCGGCGTCCCACCAGCCGCGGTTGGCGCGGGCTGATTCCGCGGGACCGGCCGGACGGCGCGTGACCCCGCCGGCCGCGGGGTACCCGTCGGCGGCGAGGGGGAGACCCCGGGCGGGGCCGCGGGCGATGGGGTCCATGGCGCGCCGATCGTGACACGCCGCGGATCCCGGCACCGCCCGGACCCGTGGTGGACCCACCCTGCCCACCCCCGTACGATGGGAGATCACGCCAGAGGTCTGTGGTGCCGCCCCCCGTCCGGGAGGGTGTCCCGTCGTCCTCTCCCGTGAACCTCCCCGCGGTCGCCTCGACCGCGGTTCCCTGTCCCTGCGCATCCCCCGTCCGGAGCACTCGACCACATGACCTCCACCCAGGTCCGTCCCGACAGCACCCCCCAGATCGCGGTGAACGACATCGGCACCGCCGAGGACTTCCTCGCCGCGATCGACCAGACCATCAAGTACTTCAACGACGGCGACATCGTCGAAGGCGTGATCGTCAAGGTCGACCGGGACGAGGTGCTGCTGGACATCGGCTACAAGACCGAGGGCGTCATCCCCTCGCGTGAGCTGTCCATCAAGCACGACGTCGACCCGACCGAGGTCGTCAACGTCGGCGACGAGGTGGAAGCCCTCGTCCTCCAGAAGGAGGACAAGGAAGGCCGGCTGATCCTGTCCAAGAAGCGCGCGCAGTACGAGCGCGCCTGGGGCACGATCGAGGCCAAGAAGGAAGCCGACGAGGTCGTCACCGGAACCGTCATCGAGGTCGTCAAGGGCGGCCTCATCCTCGACATCGGCCTGCGCGGGTTCCTCCCCGCCTCGCTGGTCGAGATGCGACGCGTCCGCGACCTGCAGCCCTACGTGGGCCGCGAGCTCGAGGCGAAGATCATCGAGCTGGACAAGAACCGCAACAACGTCGTCCTCTCCCGGCGCCAGTGGCTGGAGCAGACCCAGTCCGAGGTCCGCAGCGAGTTCCTCAACAAGCTGGCCAAGGGCCAGGTCCGGACCGGCGTCGTCTCCTCGATCGTCAACTTCGGTGCCTTCGTGGACCTCGGTGGCGTCGACGGCCTGGTGCACGTCTCCGAGCTGTCCTGGAAGCACATCGACCACCCGTCCGAGGTCGTCGAGGTGGGCCAGGAGGTCACCGTCGAGGTCCTCGACGTCGACCTGGACCGTGAGCGGGTCTCCCTGTCGTTGAAGGCGACGCAGGAGGACCCGTGGCGTCAGTTCGCCCGCACCCACCAGATCGGTCAGGTCGTGCCGGGCAAGGTCACCAAGCTGGTGCCCTTCGGTGCGTTCGTCCGCGTCGACGAGGGCATCGAGGGCCTGGTCCACATCTCCGAGCTGGCCGAGCGCCACGTGGAGATCCCGGAGCAGGTCGTGCAGGTCGGCGACGAGATCCTGGTCAAGGTCATCGACATCGACCTGGACCGCCGCCGCATCTCGCTGTCCCTCAAGCAGGCCAACGAGGGCGTCGTCGGCGACGAGGACCAGTTCGACCCGGCCGCCTACGGCATGGCCGCCTCGTACGACGACCAGGGCAACTACATCTACCCGGAGGGCTTCGACCCCGAGACCGGGGAGTGGCTCGAGGGCTACGACGAGGCCCGCGAGACGTGGGAGCGGCAGTACGCCGAGGCCCAGGCCCGCTTCGAGGCGCACCGCAAGCAGATCGCGGCCGCCAAGGAGGCCGACGCCGAGGCCGCGGCCGGCGGCAGCTACTCCAGCGCCGCCGAGCCCGAGAGCGAGACCGCCTCGACCGGTGGCACCCTCGCCTCGGACGAGGCGCTGGCGGCCCTGCGGGCGAAGCTCGCCGGCGGCGAGTGATCCCCCGGCTCGGCTGAGCCGCAGCACCTGACCGTGCGCCGTCCACCCTCCGGGGTGGGCGGCGCACGGTCGTCTCCGGGCACTGATGGGCCGCGGACGCGGACGACCCCGCCGACCATCGGTCGACGGGGTCGTCTGCTTCCCCGGGTGCCGGCGCGACGCGCCGGGAGGCTCTCAGAGGCTGAGGATGATCGCGAAGGCCGTGCGGGGGCGACCGCCGGCGTTGACCAGGGCGTCCCAGGTGTGCCGGCCGGCTGACACGCTGGGCAGCAGGGCGCGCAGGAGCGCGGTCGCAGTCCGCCGCTGGGGGAGGCGCTCGCGCACGCCGGGCAGGTCCGAGCACCGGACGCCGCCGGGGGTCTCGATCCGGTGCCGCCCGCGCGCGGGGGAGCCGGAGACCGACGGGACGCTGTCGAGCGTGGTGCGGGACATGGTTCTGCCTCTCTGCTGTGACGGGGGAAGTCCGCCGGGACAGAACGTAAGTCGTGGGACGGCTGTGACTGGAGCGACGCGCCGGGCGCCGGGCCGCCGTGACCTTCCCGAGACCCGCGCCCCGCACAGGGCGTGGTCGGCCGGTGCGCGGGCCATAGGGTCGGCCGGTGCTGAGGATCGGGCTGACCGGTGGCATCGGATCGGGCAAGAGCACGGTGGCCGCGCTGCTCGCCGAGCGCGGGGCCGTCGTCGTCGACGCCGACCGAATCGCCCGGGAGGTGGTGGAACCGGGCACGCCGGGGCTGGCCGCGGTCGCCGAGGCCTTCGGGCCGGGGGTGCTCACCGCCGACGGCGCCCTGGACCGGCCCGCGCTCGCGGGCGTCGTCTTCGCCGACCCGGCCGCCCGGGCCCGGCTGGACGGGATCGTGCACCCCCTGGTGCGTGCCCGGGCCGCTGAGCTGGTCGCGGCGGCCCCGGCGGACGCCGTCGTCGTCCAGGACGTCCCCCTGCTCGTGGAGACCGGCCAGGCGCGCTCCTACGACCTCGTGCTGGTCGTCGAGGCCGATCCCGAGATCCGCGTGCGCCGGCTGGTGGGCCGGGGCCTGGCCGAGGAGGACGCCCGGGCCCGCATCGCCAGCCAGGCGACGGACGCGCAGCGGCGGGCGGTGGCCGACGTCGTGCTGTCCAACGACGGCGACCGGGAGCACCTGGCGGCGCAGGTCGACCGCTTCTGGACCGAGCGCGTGGCGCCCACGCTGCCCTGACCACCGCGCCGATGAGTTCCGGCCGCGGCGGCGGTCTCGGGTGCAGGGGTGGACGACCGGTCCGCCGGAGCAGAGGAGTCCCGCCGTGGCGCAGAAGATCGTCCCGAACCTGTGGTTCGACACCCAGGCCGAGGAGGCGGCGCAGTACTACATCGACGTCTTCGGCGAGGGACGGGTCATCTCCGTCGCCCGCTATCCCGACGGGGCGCCCGGACCGACCGGCGAGGTGATGACCGTGGAGTTCGAGGTCGCCGGCATGCGGCTGGTCGGCATCAACGGCGGGCCGCAGTTCCCGTTCACCGAGGCGGTGTCGCTGCAGGTGAACTGTGCCGACCAGGCGGAGGTCGACCGGCTGTGGGACCGGCTGGTCGGCGACGGGGGAGAGGAGAGCCAGTGCGGCTGGCTCAAGGACAGGTACGGCCTCAGCTGGCAGGTCATCCCGGAGGGGATGGACGAGCTCTTCGCCGATCCCGACCCCGCGCGCGCCCAGCGGGCCATGCAGGCGATGCTCGGCATGCGCAAGCTCGACGTGGCGGCGCTGCGGGCCGCGGCCGACGGGGTCCCGGTCGGCTGATCGTCCCCGGTACGAGGCGGCCCCAGGTCGGTCACCCGGGGCCGCCGCGTGCCGGCCACCCCTGGTGGAACGGTGCGGGGGGTGGTGCAGGGCCCCCCGGACGGCGGGGAGGCTCCGCGCGTCCACCCCCGCCGACGCCCCGCACCCGCACAGGTCTGCGCCGTACACCGGAGTCGCTCATGAACGCGCGCCGCGTCGCTCCCGACCCCCAGCAGGACCAGGCCCCCGGCGCGGCGCCCGCAGTCCCCGGTGCGGCGTCCGCCGCCCCCGGCCGGAACCGGTCCAGGAACGCGCTGTCGCGGGCGCTGGCGCGTCACCAGGTGACCGTATTCGTCCTGGTGACCATGGCGGTGAGCTGGGTGTTCATCCCCGTCGCCGACGGTGGGCTGCTGCCGCACGGGCCGATGCTCGCGGCACTGCTGGTGCTCGCGGGAGTGTCAGGGCGACGTGGCATCTCCGGGCTCTGGGCGCAGCTGAGCAGGTGGCGGGTGGGCTGCCAGTGGCACCTCGTCGCAGCCGGCATCTTCCTCGTGGTGCACGGTGCGGCGCTGGCCGTGAGCGCGGCCATCGGGGTCGGGATGGCCGACCCCGGAACCGTGCTCTCGGTGGGCACCCTGGTGGGCATCTGGATCCCGCTGGTGCTGCTGGGCGGCCAGTGGGAGGAGCCCGGATGGCTCGGCTACCTCCTCCGACGCCTGCGCGACCGGGTGGTGGGACCTCCGCTGCTGGTGCTGCTGGTCGCCGGGCTGATCCGGATGGTGTGGCACACCCCACTGGTCCTGCTCGGCACGATCCCCTGGTACGACTACGTCTTCGGCGTCCTCGCGCTCCAGGTCATCCTGTCGTGGCTGTACGACCGGACCGGCGGGAGCGTCCTGGTGCCGATGACCTGCCACCTGTTCGCCAACCTGTCGATGGCCTCGGTCCTGCCGCTGGTCGACGAGCCGGACCGGGGTCTCTACTGGCTCGTCCTCGTCCTCGTCGAGGTGGCGGTCGCCGGTGGCCTGCTGCTCACGACGCGCGGCCGGACGGCCCGGCGGGGCCCGACGACGAGAGCCCCAGGTCGGTGACCTGGGGCTCTCGGATGGTGGGCGATACTGGGTTCGAACCAGTGACCTCTTCCGTGTCAGGGAAGCGCGCTACCACTGCGCCAATCGCCCGTCCCGGCTTGCGCCGGACCGCCTCCCCCGTCGACTCACCACTGGGGTGGCGCCGAGGTGGAGACGGGATTTGAACCCGTGTACACGGCTTTGCAGGCCGTTGCCTCGCCTCTCGGCCACTCCACCGCACGCCGGGCGCCGGTCTCGCGACCGAGCGCCCGGGAGTTCCGAGCGGACGACGGGATTCGAACCCGCGACCCTCACCTTGGCAAGGTGATGCTCTACCAACTGAGCCACGTCCGCACTGCTGCCGCCCCACTGCGCTCGGTCTCCCTCGCGCTCGTCGGCGACGTGTTGAACTCTAACCGACCGGTTTCCAGGCACCAAACCCGGGGGGTCCCACCGGCGGTGCTCCGAGCCGCCCGCAGGTCGACGGCCCGTCTGCGGCTCAGAAGGCGGAGGGGTTGTCGGTGCCGCCGCCGAGCAGCGCGGAGAGCTCCTCGTCGACCCGCAGGGCCCCGCTCTCGGCCCCCTGGGGCACCAGCATCTCGGTCTCCCGCAGGAACTCCCCGACGACCGCCCCGGAGACCTCGAACAGCGCCTCCCCGGAAGGGGCGCGCAACTGCAGGAACACGACGTCGAGGCCGCCCCGCGCCGGCCACAGCCGGACGTCACCCTCGCCCGCCGGCGCGGTCAGGCCCGCCCGCAGCAGGTCCCGGCTGAGCAGCCACTCGACACCGCCGTCCTCGACGCCGTCCGCCGGGTCCTCGTACTCGTCCCGCCCGTCGTCGCCGAAGCGCACCCGGACCGCGAACGGGTCGGCCACGTCGTAGACGAGCGTGGCCGGGACCGGTGTCCACGCGGCGGGGCCGACGAGGTGGAGGGTCGTGCGGACGGTGCAGCCGGTGCGGGGAAGACGTGCCATGTCTCCCTAACGACCCAGAAACCAACAAGGTCACGCATGTCCTCGGCGTGTCGCACCTCACCCGCACCGTCCGTCACAGGAGTCACACGGAGTGATCGGCGCCACAGACCGTTCCGGGGGTCGCGTCCGGGGGGTGAACCGCGGGGCGGTCGCCGGACGAAGGTCCCGTGTGACCATGGGGACCGTGAGCCGACCGACCCGCCGTCTCCCCGACGGTGCGGCGGACCTCGACCTGTTGCGCCGGATCTCCGCGGGTGACCGGTCCGCCGTCGCGGACCTCTACGACCGGTTCCGCCGGCCGGCGTTCGCGCTGGCCCGCCGCGTGCTGGCCGACGACGTCCTCGCCGAGGACGTGCTGCAGGACGTGTTCCTGAGCGTCTGGCGCGACCCCTCGGCCTTCGACGGGAGCCGGGGCAGCGTCGCGTCCTGGCTGCTGGCGATGGTCCACCACAAGGCGGTGGACGCCGTCCGCCGCGAGGAGTCGCACCGCCGCCGCCGGACGCGGGCCGAGGAGGACCTGGCGCTCACCGCCCCGACCCGGATCGGGGACGTGGAGGAGGAGGCGGTGGACCGGGTCGCCGCCGAGCGGGTGCGGACGGCGTTGCGGGCGCTCCCCGAGGCCCAGCGGGAGGCCCTGACCTTGGCGTACTACGGCGGCTACACCCAACGGGAGGTGGCCGCGCTGACCGGTGCTCCCCTCGGGACGGTGAAGAGCCGCATGCTGACCGGCATGCGGAGGCTGGAGGAGATGCTGGGCACCGGCCTGCCCGGCGGCACCTCCCGGGCCGACGGGGCCGCGCGATGACCGCCCCGCAGGGGAACCCCGGGCGGGGGGCCGACCATCGCGAGTGGGAGGAGCTGGCCGTCGGTTGGGCCCTGCACGCCCTCGAGCCGGACGACGAGGTGCGCTTCACCGCGCACCTGCCCGGCTGTGACCGGTGCGCCCGCACCGTCGCCGGCACCGCCGGCGTGATGGCGGCGATGGCCGCGGACCTGCCCGCCGCTGAGCCCTCCGGGCGCCTGCGCGACCGGTTGCTGGCAGCGGTCGAGGAGGCCGAGCAGGTGCGTCCGGAGCAGGTGCGGCCCGCGCCGGCCGCACGGCCACCCGAGCCGGCCCCCCGGCTGCCGCTGCCCGCCGCGCCGGATCCGACCGGGCCCGACGCCCGGGGCGAGGTGGTCCCCGAGGAGCTCGGGGTGCCCCGGGCCGAGCAGCCGCCCCGGCCGCCCTCGTCCTGGCGGCGGGTGCTGCCTCCGGCGCTGGTCGCGGCCTCGATCGCCGCCGTCCTCGTGCTCGGGGCGTGGAACGTCGTGCTCACCGGTCAGCGCCAGGCCGCGGAGACGGCCGCGGCCCGGCAGGCCGCGATCGTGGAGGCGCTGCTGGCCCCCGGTCGCGCCACGATCGCGCCGATGACCGGCGGGGGCCGGGAGGTCGCCACCGTGGTGGCCCGCGAGAGCCGGCTGCAGGTGGTCGCGTCCGGTCTGGACGTCAACGACGACGAGGAGTCCACCTACGTCGTGTGGGGGATGCGCGACGGCTCACCCGTGGCCCTCGGCACGTTCGACGTGGTCTCCTCACAGATGGACGTCCGGAACGTAGGCTCCACGGGGGCCGGGTCCGGCGACTACGACGAGTTCGGCATCAGCATCGAGCCCGGCCGGCAGGCTCCGCCGGCTCCGACGGTGATCGTGGCGACCGGGGAGGTGACCAGCTGAGCGAGCGGGACACGGTGACGGCGCCGGGGGGACACCCCTCGCGGCGCCCGACGGCATCTCCGGCGACGCCGGCGCGCACCCATCGGCACTGGCACCCGCACGAGCACCACAGCCTGCGGGAGCGGGTCGCCGCCTCCCACTGGCGCCGGCGCATCGCCGCACGGCGCAGCTTCGAGGCCCCGTACCGCACGGGGGTCGGGGTGGTCGGCGCGATCGTCGTCGCCGTGGGCATCGTCACGATCCCGCTGCCCGGGCCGGGCTGGCTGACGGTCATCGCCGGCCTGTTCGTGCTCGCGACGGAGTTCGCCTGGGCCGAGCGCCTGCTGGCGTTCACCCGGCGGCACGTCCACCGCTGGACCGAGTGGCTGGGCCGGCAGCGGCTGTGGGTGCGGATCGCGGTCGCCGCGCTGACCGCCGCCTTCGTCTGCGGCGTCATGGTGGTCACCCTGCACCTGACGGGCGTGCCGGAATGGGTGCCGGGGTGGGTGCCGCTCTGGCGGTGAGCGTCTGGCAGAATGTCTGACGCACGGGCGATTGGCTCAGTGGTAGAGCGCTTCGTTCACACCGAAGAGGTCACTGGTTCGAACCCAGTATCGCCCACCGTGCACCGGCCCCCGACCTGATCAGGTCGGGGGCCGGTGTCGTCTGCGGCGTCCCCGCGCGGGGCGCACCATGGACGGCGATGGCACTGGACCGGGCCGCCCGCCTGCTGGCCGCCGTGGAGCGGGACGGGCCGACGTGCATCTGGTGCGGGCGGGAGCTCACCGGGCAGGTCGCCCCTTCCACCGAGCACGTCGTGCCCCGGGTGAAGGGCGGGCCGAGCTGGCTGGAGAACGAGGTCGCGGCCTGCCGCCGGTGCAACGGCGAGCGCGGGCACACCGCGCCGGTGGAGTGGCTCGAGGAGTGCCTGCGGCGCGGCTGGCCGGCCGACGAGGAACGCCTCGCCCGCGTGCTGGCCGGGCTGGCGGAGGCGATCGCGGTGCGGGGCGGGCAGCGGCGGGCGCGGCCCTACCTGGACGCGCAGCTGCGCCGGCTGGCGCGGCGGCGCCCGTCCGGTCCCGACGGTGCTGCCGGGTCCCGGGTCCCCGCGTAGCGTCGCGGGCATGGGCGAGGTGGTGGGCAGCGTGGGCCGGATCGCGGTGTACCCGGTCAAGTCGCTCGGTGGGCGCAGCGTCCCGGAGGCGCTGGTCGACACCGCCGGCCTGCGCGGCGACCGCGCCTACGCCGTCCTCGACGCCGACACCGGCGAGCGGGTGACGGTGAAGAACACCCCGCAGCTGGCCGGCATCGTCGCCACCGGGGACACCGAGGCGGACACGATCACGCTCACCGAGGTGCTGGGTCGGCCGGTGCGGCTGGTGCCGTCCGCGGCCGGGCCGCAGGTCGACGCGGCCGCCGTCCACCTGGTCTCGCGCGGTGCGATCGAGCGGGCAACCGCCGGGGACGTGCCCGCGGGCTGCTCGGCCGACGATCCCCGGGCCAACCTGGTGCTGCACCTGCCGGGGGAGGCCGACGAGCGGAACTGGGTGGGCCGGCGGCTGCGGATCGGCGAGGTCGTGCTGGACGTCGTCCGCACCCCCAAGCACTGCCTGGGCGTCTACGCCGAGGTGCAGGTACCCGGCCGGGTCGCCGCCGGCGACGCCGTCGAGCTGCTGGACTCCGGCGGCGGGGCGGCTGCGCCCGCCTGACCCGGCCCCGTCCGGCCGCGCACTAGTCTCGGAAGTCCCGGCCGTCCGGCCGGGAGGTACCGACCACAGGAGATGCTCGTGTCCGCGCCGCCCTCGCCGTCCACCGCCGCCCCGATCCGGGTGCCGGCCGGGACGACGGCCCAGCAGGCGCTCAAGGACGCCGGCGTCCCGCTCAAGGGCCCCGACGGCGCGGTCGTCGTCCGCGACGTGGCCAGCGGTGACCTCAAGGACCTGGTCTGGGCGCCCGACACCGAGACCGAGGTCGAGCCGGTCGTCGCCGCCAGCCCGGAGGGCCGGTCGGTCATCCGGCACTCCACCGCGCACGTGCTCGCCCAGGCGGTGCAGGACCTGTTCCCGGGCACCCGGCTGGGTATCGGCCCGCCGGTGGAGAACGGTTTCTACTACGACTTCGACCCCGAGCGGCCGTTCACCCCGGAGGACCTGAAGGCGCTGGAGAAGCGCATGCAGGAGATCGTCAAGCAGGGGCAGCACTTCTCCCGGCGGGAGATCAGCGACGACGACGCCCGGGCGGAGCTCGCCCACGAGCCGTACAAGCTCGAGCTGATCGGGCTCAAGGGCGGCCCCGACGAGGCGGCCGAGGGCGCCGGGGTCGAGGTCGGCGGCGCGCAGCTGACCATGTACGACAACCGCGACCCGCGCACCGGTGACCTGGTCTGGACCGACCTGTGCCGCGGCCCGCACCTGCCGCGCACCTCCACCATCCCGGCGTTCAGCCTCACCCGCACCGCCGCCGCCTACTGGCGGGGCAGCGAGAAGAACCCGCAGCTGCAGCGCGTCTACGGCACCGCCTGGGAGAGCAAGGACGCGCACAAGGCGTACCTGGAGCACCTGGCCGAGGCCGAGCGCCGCGACCACCGCCGGCTGGGCGTGGAGCTGGACCTGTTCAGCTTCCCCGACGAGATCGGCTCCGGGCTGGCCGTCTTCCACCCCAAGGGCGGGGTCGTGAAGCGGGAGATGGAGGACTACGTCCGCCGTCGGCACCTGGAGGAGGGGTTCCAGTACGTCGGGACGCCGCACATCTCCAAGCGAGGCCTGTTCGAGACCTCCGGGCACCTGCCCTACTACGAGGAGACGATGTTCCCGGCCATGGAGCTGGAGAACAGCGAGTACTTCCTCAAGGCCATGAACTGCCCCATGCACAACCTGATCTTCCGGTCGCGCGGGCGGTCCTACCGCGAGCTGCCGCTGCGGTTCTTCGAGTTCGGGTCGGTGTACCGGTACGAGAAGTCCGGCGTCGTGCACGGCCTCACCCGGGTGCGCGGGCTGACCCAGGACGACTCGCACAGCTACGTCACCCCCGAGCAGGCGCCCGGGGAGATCCGGCACCTGCTGTCGTTCGTGCTCGGGCTGCTGAGCGACTTCGGGCTGGACGACTACTACCTGGAGCTGTCCACCCGCGGGGACTCCGACAAGTTCATCGGCTCGGACGAGCAGTGGGCAGTCGCCACCGCGGTCCTGGAGGAGGCGGCCCGGGGGACCGGCCTGGAGCTCGTGCCCGACCCCGGCGGCGCCGCCTACTACGGGCCGAAGATCTCCGTCCAGGCCCGGGACGCGATCGGCCGCACCTGGCAGATGTCGACCATCCAGTACGACTTCAACCAGCCGGCCCGGTTCGGCCTGGAGTACAGCGCTGCCGACGGCACCCGGCAGCAGCCGGTGATGATCCACTCGGCGAAGTTCGGCTCGATCGAGCGGTTCTTCGGGGTGCTCACCGAGCACTACGCCGGCGCCTTCCCGGCCTGGCTCGCCCCGGTGCAGGTGGTCGGCATCCCGGTCACCGACGAGCAGGTGCCCTACCTGGCCGATGTCGCGCTGCTGCTGCGGGCCCGGGGCATCCGGGTGGAGGTCGACGACTCCGACGACCGCATGCAGAAGAAGATCCGCACCGCCAGCAAGCAGAAGGTGCCCTTCGTGCTCATCGCCGGGGCCACCGACGCCGAGGCCGGCGCGGTGTCCTTCCGCTACCGCGACGGGTCCCAGCACAACGGGGTCCCGGTGGCCGACGCGGTCGAGCAGGTCGTCGCCTGGGTGGCGGCCCGGCACAACGCCGACCCGGCCGCCGAGATCCCGCAGGTCGCCGGATGAGCGACGGCCCCGCGCAGCTGCGGCTGACCGTCGCCAACGACGACGGGGGGCCGTCGTCGGTCTTCGAGCAGCTCTGGACGCCGTACCGGATGGCCTACATCCGCGGCGAGGGCAAGCCCAGCACCGGCGGCGCCGACGACTGCCCGTTCTGCCTCATTCCGGCGATGAGCGACGAGGACGGCCTGGTCGTCGCCCGCGGGGAGACGGTGTTCGCCGTCCTGAACCTCTACCCGTACAACGCCGGGCACCTGATGGTGGTCCCGTACCGGCACGTGCCCGACTACACCGACCTCACCGTCGCCGAGGTGGCCGAGCTCGGCGCGTTCACCCAGACGGCGATGCGCGTGGTCCGGCAGGTCAGCGGCGCCCACGGCTTCAACATCGGCATGAACCAGGGATCGGTCGCCGGCGCCGGCATCGCCGACCACCTGCACCAGCACGCGGTGCCGCGCTGGGGCGGGGACACCAACTTCATGCCCGTCCTCGGGCTGACCCGGGTGCTGCCGCAGGTGCTCGCGGAGACCCGGCGACTCCTCGCGACGGCCTGGCCGTCGACCGGGACGGCCCCGCGGCCCGCCGCCGAGCCGTCGCGCCCGACGGAGGCCTGATGCTCGGCGTCAACCTGCGCCCGGCCGTCGCCCGGTTCTGGAACCCCGTGGTGCGCGGACTGGTCCGTGCCGGGGTCACCGCGGACGCGGTGACCCTCACCGGCACGCTCGGCGCCGTCGCCTCCGCGGTGTTCCTGATCGGCAACGGGCTGCTGTTCTGGGGCGCGCTCGCGGTCACCCTCTTCGTCCTGCTGGACATGCTCGACGGGGCGCTCGCCCGGGCCCGTGGCGGCGGCTCGCTGTACGGGGCGGTGCTGGACTCCACCGGCGACCGCGCCGCCGACGCGGCCATCTTCGGCGCCCTGGCCTGGTGGTACTCCGGGGAGGGCGACAACCGGCTGCTGGTCCTGCTCGCGCTGCTGTGCCTGGTCCTGGGGATCCTCACCTCCTACGTCAAGGCGCGCGCCGAGGGCGTGGGGCTGACCTGCGACGTCGGGGTCGTCGAGCGCACCGAGCGGCTGATCCTGGTGCTCGTGGGCACCGGGTTCAGCGGGCTGGGCGTCCCGTACGCCGTGCACGTGGCGCTGTGCGTGCTGCTGGCCGGGAGCGCGGTGACCGTCGTCCAGCGGTTCGCCACCGTCCACCAGCAGGCCGCGGGCCGGCCGCTGCCGCCCCGCCCGGCGGACGCGCCGTCCGTCCCGCCGGTGCCGTGACCCGGCTCGGTGACCTCGGCGGCCGGCTCACCGACGCCGGCTACGCCGCGGGCTGGCGGGCGATCCGGCTGCTGCCCGAGCCGGTCGCCCGGGCCGGCGCCGCGAAGGCCGGCGGCTGGGCCGCCGGCCGGGGCGGGCGGGGAGTGCGCCAGCTGCGGGCCAACCTGCGGGTGGCCACCGGGAGCGCGCTGGACGACGCCGCGCTCGACGAGCTCACCCGGCGGGCGATGCAGTCCTACGCCCGGTACTGGGAGGAGGCCTTCCGGCTGCCCGTCCTCGGCACCGAGCGGGTGGTCGCCGGCTCGGTGATCGAGGGCCGCGAGCACCTGGAGCGGGCCCGCGCGGAGGGGCGCGGGATCGTCGCCGCCCTGCCGCACAGCGGGAACTGGGACGTCGCCGGGGTCTGGTTCCTCGACTGGCTCGACGCCCCGTTCATGACCGTCGCCGAGCGGCTGGAGCCGGAGTCGCTGTACCGCCGGTTCCTGGAGTACCGCGAGTCGCTGGGCATGCGGGTGGTGCCGCTCACCGGCGGCCCCCGCTCGAGCTCGGCGGAGCTGACCGACTGGCTCCGCGCCGGTCGTTCGGCGTGCCTGCTGGTGGACCGGGACCTCACCGGCGGCGGCGTGCCGGTCGGCTTCTTCGGCCGGCCGACCACGATGCCCGGCGGCCCGGCGCTGCTCGCCGCGCAGACCGGTGCCGCGCTGCTGCCCGCGGTCTGCCAGTTCACCGACCGGGGCTGGCGGTTCGTCGTCCACCCGGAGGTGCCGGTGGGCACCGAGCCCCGGCTGCGGGACCGGGTCGCCGGGATGATGCAGCAGGTGGCGACCGCCTTCGAGTCGACGATCGCCGAGCGCCCCGAGGACTGGCACGTGCTCGGCCGGGTCTGGGCCGACGTCGGGCCGGACCCCGACCGCGCTCCCGGACGGGCGACCGCGGAGGTGCGCTGATGCGCGTCGGGCTGGTCTGCCCCTACCCGTGGGACGTCCCCGGCGGGGTGCAGTACCACGTGCGCGACCTCGCCGAGACGCTGCGCGGCATGGGCCACCACGTCGAGGTGCTGACCCCGGCCGAGCACGAGGAGTCGCTGCCGCAGGACGTCACGTTCTCCGGGCGTGCCGTTCCGGTCCCCTACAACGGCTCGATGGCCGGCGTCCAGTTCGGTCTGGTCTCCGCCGCGCGGGCGCGGCGGTGGCTGCGGGAGGGCTCGTTCGACGTCGTCCACGTGCACGAGCCGGCGTCGGTGTCGCTGTCGCTGCTGGTGTGCATGATCGCTCGCGGGCCGATCGTGGCGACGTTCCACGCGGCCACGACGCGGTCCAAGGTGCTGGCCGCGCTCGGCCCGTGGGCGCGGCCCTGGCTCGAGCGGATCAGCGGCCGGATCGCCGTCTCCGACTTCGCCCGCCGCGTTCAGGTCGAGCACCTCGGCGGGGACGCCGTGGTCATCCCCAACGGCGTGCACGTGGACGCGTTCGCCGAGGGGCCGCTGCTGCCCGGCCACCGCCGCGGGGAGGGCCCCCCGACCATCGGCTTCATCGGCCGCTACGACGAGCCGCGCAAGGGCCTGCCGGTGCTGCTCGAGGCCATGCGCGCGGTCGTGCAGGAGCACCCGGACGCACAGCTGCTCGTGGCCGGCCGCGGCGACCCGGACGCACTCGCCGAGCTGGTGGCCGATGACCTGCGGGGATCCGTGACCCTGCTCGGCGCGCTGAGCGAGGCCGACAAGGGGGCGTTCCTGCGGTCGGTCGACGTGTACTGCGCGCCGAACCTGCTCGGCGAGAGCTTCGGCGTGATCCTGCTCGAGGCGATGGCCGCCGGCGCGCCCGTCGTCGCCAGCGACCTGGACGCCTTCGCGCGGGTGCTCGAGGACGGCGCGGCTGGAGCGCTGGTCCGGCGCGGCGACGCGACCGCGCTGGCCCGGGTGCTGTCGGAACTGCTGGCGGCGCCCCCCCTCCGGGCGCAGCTCGCCACCGCGGGACGGCGGGCGGTCGCCGCGTACGACTGGTCGGTCGTGGCCCGGCGGATCCTCACCGTGTACGAGACGGTGGCGCCGGCCGGGAGCGCGGCGGTCACCGCCTCCGCGGAGGACGACGCCGTCCTCCTCGGCGGCGCGCCCGGCACGCCGCCGGGGACGCGCGGGCCCTTCCGACAGCAGGCGCCCCGCTAGCCTGGCTGACCATGACGACCGGGGAGTGGCTGCTGCTCGCCGGCGGGTTGCTGCTGGTCCTGCTGCTGGGCTGGACCGCGTGGACGCTGACCCGGCTGCGCCGGCTGGCCGGGCGGGTCCGCCGGGCGCGGGCGGTGCTCGACGCCGCCCTGCTGCGCCGCGCGGAGCTGACCGCGGCCCTGGCGCGCGAGCTCGCGGTGGAGCTGGGGCCCGAGCTGGCCGGCGAGCTCACCGCCGCGGCCGCCGGTGCCCGCTCTCGCGCGGCCGACGACGAGGAGGCCGCGGAGAACACCCTGGGCCGGCTGCTGCGCCGGGTGCCCGACGACATCCGCTTCCCCGAGCTCGACGACGCCGGGGTGCGGGTGGGGCTGGCCCGGCGGTTCTACAACGACGCCGTCCGGGACACCCGGGTCCTGCGCCGGCAGCGCCTCAGCCGCGCGCTGCGACTCCACGCCCGCCGTCCGCTGCCCCGCTACTTCGACATCGACGACGGGCTGGACGCCGTCCTCACCGGGCCGGCGTCCGGGCGCGGGCATCATCCCGGCTGATCCGCCGTAGGCTGGGACGTCCGCGTCCCCGATCTGCGAGGCAGCACCCGTGGCCCTGAACGACCCCCAAAACGCCTCCGTCCCCGCCCACACCGGCACCGACCTGGTGAAGCGCGGCATGGCCGAGCAGCTCAAGGGCGGCGTCATCATGGACGTCGTCACCCCCGAGCAGGCCAAGATCGCCGAGGACGCCGGAGCGGTGGCGGTGATGGCGCTGGAGCGCGTCCCCGCCGACATCCGCGCCCAGGGGGGCATCGCGCGGATGAGCGACCCCGACATGATCCAGGGGATCATCGAGGCGGTCACGATCCCGGTGATGGCCAAGGCGCGGATCGGGCACTTCGTCGAGGCGCAGGTGCTGCAGGCGCTGGGCGTCGACTACGTCGACGAGTCCGAGGTGCTGACCCCGGCCGACGAGGCGCACCACATCGACAAGTCCGCCTTCACGGTGCCGTTCGTCTGCGGTGCCACCGACCTGGGCGAGGCGCTGCGGCGGATCGCCGAGGGCGCGGCGATGATCCGCTCCAAGGGCGAGGCCGGCACCGGCAACGTGGTGGAGGCGACCCGGCACATGCGCGCGCTGCGCTCCGGGATCAAGCGGCTGGGCACGCTGGACGAGACCGAGCTGTTCGTCGCGGCCAAGGAGCTGCGCGCGCCGCACGACCTGGTCGTCGAGGTCGCCCGGACCGGCAAGCTGCCGGTCGTGCTGTTCACCGCCGGCGGCATCGCCACCCCCGCGGACGCCGCGATGATGATGCAGCTCGGCGCCGAGGGCGTCTTCGTCGGCTCGGGGATCTTCAAGTCCGGCGACCCGGCGCTGAGGGCGGCCGCGATCGTGCAGGCCACCACCTTCTTCGACGACCCAGCCGTGATCGCCAAGGTCTCCCGCGGGCTGGGCGAGCCGATGGTCGGGATCAACGTGAGCACGCTCCCGGAGAGCGAGCGCTACGCCACCCGCGGCTGGTGAGCCCGCCGAGCATCGGGGTCCTGGCGCTGCAGGGCGACGTCCGGGAGCACACGGCCGCGCTGCACGCGGCCGGCGCCGTGGCGGTCCCGGTGCGTCGGCCCGAGGAGCTCGCCGCGGTCGACGGGCTCGTGCTGCCCGGCGGGGAATCCACCACGATGGCGAAGCTCGCCGACCGGTTCGGACTGCTCGGGCCGCTGCGCGCCGCGGTCGCCGGAGGGTTGCCGGTCTACGGCTCCTGCGCCGGGATGATCATGCTGGCCGACCGGGTGCTGGACGCCCCCGCCGACCAGCAGACCCTCGGCGGGCTGGACGTCACGGTGCGCCGCAACGCGTTCGGCCGGCAGGTGGACTCGTTCGAGACCGAGGTGGAGATCGCCGGCGTCGACGGGGGGCCGGTGCACGCGGTGTTCATCCGGGCGCCGTGGGTGGAGGCCACCGGGGCGGACGTGCAGGTCCTAGGCCGGGTCGAGGGCGGACCGGCCGACGGTAGGATCGTCGCGGTGCGCCAGGGCCGCCTCGTGGCCACCAGCTTCCATCCCGAGCTCACCGGGGACACCCGGGTGCACGCCCTGTTCGTGGAGCTGGTGCGGGCCGCCCGCGCCGAGGACCTGAGTTCGACCGGTGCCGCCGTCGGCGCCGGCAGTGAGGGAGGACAGCCGCAGTGAGCGAGCGTGCGAGCTCACCCATGAGCTCAGGGGCCCGGCCGCGAACGCGGTCGACGAGCGTCAGCGAGGAGATCAAGTGAGCGGCCATTCCAAGTGGGCGACGACCAAGCACAAGAAGGCCGGCATCGACGCCAAGCGCGGCAAGCTCTTCGCCAAGCTGGTCAAGAACATCGAGGTCGCGGCCCGCACCGGCGGCGGCGACCCGGCGGGCAACCCGACGCTGTACGACGCCATCCAGAAGGCGAAGAAGACCTCGGTCCCCAACGACAACATCGACCGCGCGGTCAAGCGCGGCGCGGGACTCGAAGCCGGTGGCGTCGACTACCAGTCGATCACCTACGAGGGCTACGCCGCCGGCGGTGTCGCGGTGCTGATCGAGTGCCTCACCGACAACAAGAACCGCTCGGCGATGGAGGTCCGGACGGCGATGTCGCGCAACGGCGGCTCGATGGCCGACCCGGGCTCGGTGTCCTACCTGTTCTCCCGCAAGGGCGTCGTCGTGGTGCCCGCAGCGGGCAACACCGAGGACGACGTGCTGATGGCCGTGCTCGACGCGGGCGCCGAGGAGGTGCGGGACCTCGGGGACGGCTTCGAGGTGGTCTGCGAGCCGACCGATCTGGTCGCCGTGCGCACCGCGCTGCAGGACGCCGGGATCGACTACGACTCGGCCGAGGCCGGGTTCGTGCCCAGCGTGCAGGTGGAGCTCGACGAGGACGGCGCGGCCAAGGTGTTCCGGCTGATCGACGCCCTCGAGGACCTCGACGACGTGCAGAACGTGTACGCGAACTACGACGTGCCCGACGCGGTGATGGAGAAGGTCGCCGCCGACGCCTGAAGGACCCCGTCCTCCTCACCCCTCGCAGGCTCGGGGCGAGCCTCGGGACGGGGCCGTTCGGCGCGTCGCGCGGCTGCCCGTGTGAGTTCTCCGGTTAGCGTTCCATCGAACACGTGTTCGTGCGATGGTGGGAGTGTGCTCATGCGGGTGCTCGGCATCGACCCGGGGCTCACCCGGTGCGGCTGGGGTGTGGTCGAGGGGCGTCCCGGCGCGCGGCCGACCGCGGTGGGGGTCGGCGTGGTGCGCACGCACCCCGACCTGGACCTGGAACTCCGGTTGCTGGAGGTGCACACTGCGGTGACCGCCCTGCTGCGTGAGCACCGGCCCGCCGCCGTGGCGATCGAGCGGGTCTTCACCCAGAGCAACAAGGGCACGGCCTCCGGCACGGCGCAGGCCGCCGGGGTGGCCGCGCTGGCCGCCGCCCAGGCGGACCTGCCGGTCGCCTGGCACACGCCCAGCGAGGTCAAGGCCGCCATCTCCGGCAGCGGCCGCGCGGACAAGGAGCAGGTCACCCTCATGGTCACCCGGGTGCTGGGGCTCGCCAGCCCACCGAAGCCGGCCGACGCCGCCGACGCGCTGGCGCTGGCCATCTGCCACGTCTGGCGGGCCCCGGCCCAGCAGCGGCTGCGCACGGCCGCGCTCGCCGGCGGGATCGGCGCCCCGGTGCCCGGCGCCCGGACGCTGCCCCGCTGGACGGGGGTGGCCCGGTGATCGCCAGCGTGAACGGCCGGGTCGCGGCCGTGTCGCCGGACGGTGCGGTGGTCGAGGTCGGGGGAGTGGGGCTCACCGTCCAGTGCACCCCCGGCACCATCGCCCGGCTGCAGGTCGGCGAGCAGGCGCGGCTGTCGACCAGCCTCATCGTCCGCGAGGATTCGCTGACCCTGTACGGCTTCGCCGACGACGACGAGCGCCAGCTGTTCGAGCTGCTGCAGACGGCGAACGGCGTCGGTCCCCGCCTCGCCCAGGCGGTGTTGGCCATCCACCCGCCCCGCGAGGTCCGCCGCGCCGTGTCGATGGGCGACCTCAAGGCGCTCATGCAGGTCCCCGGCATCGGCAAGAAGGGTGCCGAGCGCCTGGTGCTCGAGCTGCGCGACCGGCTCGGCGTCACCAGCACCGACACCCAGCTCGACGGGCCGACCGCGGCCGGCCTGCCCGCCGTGACGCCGGTGGCGCCGTGGCGCGACCAGCTGGTCTCCGCGCTGATCGGGCTGGGCTGGAGCGGCCGGGAGGCGGAGACCGCGCTCGCCGCCCTGGAGCCGGTCGCCGAGGAGCAGGCCGCGAACGGCGGCGTCCAGGTCGCGGTGCTGCTGCGGCAGGCCCTGCAGATCCTGGGCCGGTCGTGAGGACGGCGTCGTGAGCGCGCCGTTCGACCGGTCGCTGGCCGGGGAGGCGGCCGAGGGCGCCACCCGGGACTTCTCCGTGGCCGCGTCGGCCGGGGACGAGGAGCGGGTCGTCGAATCGGCGCTGCGCCCGCACTCGCTCGCGGACTTCATCGGCCAGCCCAAGGTCGCCCGGCAGCTGGACCTGGTGCTCGAGGGCGCGAAGCGACGGGGCCGGCCGCCGGACCACGTGCTGCTGTCCGGCCCGCCGGGGCTGGGCAAGACCAGCCTGGCGCTGATCATCGGCTCGGAGCTCGGCACGGCGGTCAAGATCACCAGCGGCCCGGCCATCGAGCGCTCCGGCGACCTCGCGGCCATGCTGTCCAACCTCGCCCCCGGCGACGTGCTGTTCATCGACGAGATCCACCGCATCGCCCGGCCCGCCGAGGAACTGCTGTACATGGCGATGGAGGACTTCCGGGTCGACGTCGTCGTCGGCAAGGGCCCGGGGGCGACCGCCATCCCGCTGGAGATCAACCCGTTCACCCTGGTCGGCGCCACCACCCGGGCCGGCCTGCTGACCGGGCCGCTGCGCGACCGGTTCGGCTTCGTCGGCCAGATGGAGTTCTACGAGCCCGCCGAGCTGCAGCGGGTGATCGCCCGCAGCGCCGACCTGCTGGGGGTGGAGCTCACCGAGGAGGGCTCCGCGGAGATCGCCGGCCGCTCCCGCGGCACCCCGCGGATCGCCAACCGGCTGCTGCGCCGGGTGCGCGACTTCGCCGAGGTCCGGGCCGACGGCCGGGTGACGCTGGACGTCGCCCGGGCCGCGCTGGCGCTCTACGACGTCGACGAACTCGGCCTGGACCGGCTGGACCGGTCGGTGCTGGAGGCGCTGGTGGCCCGCTTCGGCGGCGGACCGGTCGGCGTGGCCACGCTCGCGGTCGCGGTGGGCGAGGAGCCGCACACCGTCGAGGAGGTGTGCGAGCCGTTCCTCGTGCGGGCCGGGCTGCTGGCCCGCACCTCGCGCGGGCGGGTCGCGACCGAGGCGGCCTTCCGTCACCTGGGGTACGCGGTGCCGCGTGGTGGTCTTGCGCTCAGTGGGGGAGCAGGGGACGCGACACCGGACGGGCCTTCGTCACAGACGCTGTTCGACGCCTAGACTCACCGGCGTTGGCGCGCAACCCGGGAGTGCCCGGGTGGGCGTGCCGCGTCCGGTGCCACCGTGCGCCGGCGCCGACGTACCCGAGCGGCCCATCCCCGGGCCGCACCCACCGCGCGACCCCCGCCGCGGTAGAGAGGCTCACCAGTCGTGGAACAGCTCTTCCCGCTCGTCCTGCTCGCCCTGGCCTTCGTGCTGCTCATCGTGCTGCCGGCCCGCCAGCGCAAGAAGATGCAGGCCAAGGCCCAGGAACTGCAGAACTCCCTGACGATCGGCACGCCGGTCATGCTGACCAGCGGCATCCACGGCACCGTCGCCGGCCTGGGTGAGGGCACCGTCGACCTGCAGATCGCGGCGGGCGTCGTCATCACCGTGGCCCGCCCGGCGGTCATGGAGGTCCGCACCCCGATCAGCGGCCCGAGCGCGAGCGGCAACTCCACGGGGTTCGTCGACGGCGACCCCACCGACCCCACCCGCTGACGCGGCGCTCGCATGGCCGCCCGACAGCTCCCCGCCAGCCGCTACTTCGCGGCGTTCATCCTGATCATCGCGACGATGTACGCGCTGATCTTCCTCACCGGTGACCAGCGCACCCCGCAGCTCGGCCTGGACCTGCAGGGCGGCACCACCGTGACGCTCACCGCCCGCACGCCCGACGGCAAGGCGCCCGCGACCGAGGACCTCGAGCTCGCGCGCCAGATCATCGAGCAGCGGGTGAACGGCCTCGGCGTCGCCGAGGCCGAGGTCGTCACCGAGGGCGACAGCAACATCGTCATCTCCGTCCCCGGCGAGGACGGCGACCAGGCCCGGGAGCTGGGGGCTACCGCGCAGCTGCGGTTCCGTCCCGTCCTCACCGGCCCGGAGGCCGCCACCCCGGCCGACGACTCCGCCTCGGCCACGCCGAGCGACTCGGCCGCGCCCACCTCCGCGGAGCCGACCGACTCAGCGGCGCCCTCGGCGGAGGCCGAGCCCAGCGAGTCCGCGCCGGCCACCACCGACCCGGCGGCCACCGGCAGCGGCGCGGCCACCGACCCGAGCATCCCCGACGCCGACGCCCCGGTCGTGACCCAGGAGCAGGCGGCGGCCGCCTACGCCACCCTCACCTGCGACACGACCACGACGACCGTCGACCGGGCCGAGGACCACATCGCGGCCTGCTCCGACGACGGCACGGCGAAGTTCCTGCTCGGCCCGGCGGTCATCGAGGGCACCGACATCACCGACGCGACGGCGGGGACCGAGTCCACCACCGGCGCTTGGGTGGTCAACCTGGACTTCAACTCGGCCGGGTCGGCCGCCTGGGCCGAGTACACCGCCGCCAACGTCGGCAACAACGTCGCGATCACCCTCGACGGCCGGGTGGTCTCCGCACCGACGATCAACGGCGTGATCGCCGGCGGCACGACGCAGATCACCGGCAACTTCTCCGAGGCCGAGGCGACGGAGCTGGCCAACCAGCTGAAGTACGGCGCCCTGCCGCTGACCTTCACCCAGGCGACGGCGCAGTCGATCTCCACCGAGCTCGGCAGCGAGCAGCTGCGGGCCGGCCTGATCGCCGGGGCCATCGGCATCGCGTTGGTGTTCGTCTACGCGCTGTTCTACTACCGGATCCTCGGCCTGGTGATGATCGCCAGCCTCCTGCTGTCCGCGGTCGTCGTCTACGCCTGCCTGGTCCTGCTCGGCCGGGAGATCGGCTTCGCGCTCAGCCTGGCCGGCATCGCCGGGTTCATCGTCTCGGTGGGCATCACCGCCGACTCGTTCGTCGTGTACTTCGAACGGCTCAAGGACGAGATCCGCGAGGGCCGCAGTCTGCGCAGCGCCACCCCGCGGGCCTGGGTGCGTGCCCGCCGGACCATCCTGTCGGCCGATGCGGTGAGCTTCCTGGCCGCGGCGATCCTGTACTGGCTGGCGATCGGCGACGTCAAGGGCTTCGCCTTCACCCTCGGCCTGTCGACGGTGCTGGACCTGATCGTCGTCTTCCTCTTCACCCATCCGCTGATGGCCGTGCTCAGCCGGGTCAAGGCCTTCGGCACCACCCGCTTCTCCGGCCTCGGCAACGTCGACCACAGCCGCCGTCCCGCGGCTCCCCGGTCCGGCCGGGAACTCGTCGGCGCCGGGAGCAGCAGCACGAACGGGAGCACACGATGACCCCCCGCGACCGCAGCGACGCCGCGGAGGCCCCGGTGCCCGTGGGCTCCGCGGCCGACGAGCAGGTCGACGACGTCGACGTGCGGGCCGAGGCCGCCGGCGACAGCACCGGTGACCAGGCGCTCGCCGACGCCGGACTGCCGACGGAGGGCGCGGACCGGAGCACCGCGGCGCCCGCGCCGCGGGCCTCGCTGGTCCACCGGCTCTACAACGGCGAGGCGGGCCTGGACGCGGTGGGCAAGCGCCGCTTCTGGTTCAAGGTCACCGCCGTCGTGGTGCTGCTGTGCGCCCTCGCCATGCTCGTGCGCGGGTTCAACTTCAGCATCGAGTTCGCCGGCGGCAACAGCCTGCGGGTGACGGCCGGCAGCGAGGAGCTCGCCGACATCCGGCAGGCCGCGGAGGACGCCGGCGCCGAGGTGTCCAGCTCCCAGGTGGTGGGCGGCAACTCGGTGATGCTGCGCACCAGCGCCCTGGACAACGCCCAGGAGGAGACCGTCGTCGCGGCGGTCGCCGACGCGGCGGGGGTCGCACCGGCCGACGTCAGCGTGCAGGCGGTCAGCGCGGACTGGGGCGGCGACGTCACCAACCAGGCGCTCCTGGCGCTGGTCGTCTTCCTCGTCGCGGTCGTGCTGTTCCTCGGCATCCGGTTCCAGTTCACGATGGCCATCGGCGCCATCGCCGCGCTGATCCACGACCTGGTGGTGACCGCCGGTGTCTACGCGCTGATCGGCTTCGAGGTCTCTCCCTCGACCGTGGTCGGGCTGCTGACCATCCTCGGGTTCTCGCTGTACGACACCGTGGTGGTCTTCGACAAGGTCGACGAGAACACCAAGGACCTGGACAAGACCGCTCGCAGCACCTACAGCGAGGCGGCGAACCTGGCGGTCAACCAGACCCTCATGCGGTCGATCAACACCACCCTGATCGCGCTGCTGCCGGTCGCCGGCCTGCTCTTCGTCGGCGCCGGGCTGCTGGGCGCGGGCACGCTCAAGGACCTCGCGCTCGTGCTGTTCGTCGGCCTGATCGCCGGCGCCTACAGCTCGATCTTCCTGGCGACGCCGATCGTGGCCGAGCTCGTGGAGCGCGAGCCGGCGATGCAGCAGCTGCGCAAGCGGGTCCTCGCCCGCCGCGCGGCCGAGGCGCGCCAGGGCGGCGCCCCGGCGGCCGGCCCGGTCGCCAGTGCCCGGCGCGCCGGTGGGACCGCCCGCCGGTCGGCGGTCGCGGTCGCCGAGCGCACCGAGGTGCTGCCCGAGCGCCCGGAGGCCGACGTCCAGGTCGAGTCGCCGGCGTCCGTGCAGGGCACCGCGCCGGGCGGCCGGACGGCGGCCCCGCGGCCGGGCCAGCGTCCCCAGCGGCCCGGCACCCGGCCGGCCGGCCGGAAGCGCCGGTGACGATCGGTCCGGCGGCGGAGGAGCAGCTGCCGATCGACGAGCTGATCGCCTCCGTCGCCGTCACCATCCCGGACTTCCCGGAGCCCGGGGTGCTCTTCCGGGACCTGACCCCGGTCTTCGCCGACGCCGCCGCCTACCGGCGGGTCATCGACGCGCTGACCCAGCCGGCCGACGTCGACCCGCGGGCCGCGGCGCTCGGCGGGGCCGGCGGGCAGGGCTTCGACGTGGTGGCCGGGGTCGAGGCGCGCGGCTTCCTGCTCGCCGCCGCCGTCGCGCTGGACGCCGGCACCGGCGTCGTCCCGGTCCGCAAGGCCGGCAAGCTGCCCCGCGAGGTGGTGCGCGCGGAGTACGCGCTGGAGTACGGCACCGCCACCCTGGAGCTGCACCGAGACTCCATCCAGCCCGGCCAGCGGGTGCTGCTCGTCGACGACGTGCTGGCCACCGGCGGGACGCTCGGGGCGGCGATCGCCCTGATCGCGCAGCTGGGCGGCGTGGTCACCGCGGTGTCGGTGGTCGTGGAGCTGGCCGCCCTCCGTGGGCGGCAGCGCATCGCGCCGTACCCGGTGCACGCACTCTGGACGACCTGAGGCCCTGACCGGCGGATGACATGATCGGCCCGTGACGAGTCAGGGCGCCGACGGCTTCCGCTCCCTCTACCGGCACGGGCTCGCCCGGGTGGCCGCGGTGACCATCCCGATCTCGATCGCGGACCCGCACACCAACGCCGCGTCGGTCATCGCGCAGGCCCGCGAGTGCCAAGACGACGGCGTGGCGGTGGCGGTGTTCCCCGAGCTGTGCCTCACCGGCTACTCCATCGAGGACCTGCTGCTGCAGGACACCCTGCTGGACACGGTCGAGACCGCGCTGGCCGACGTCGTCGCGGCGTCCGCGGACCTCGGGCCGGTGCTGGTCGTGGGGGCGCCGCTGCGGCACCGGAACCGGGTCTACAACACCGCCGTGGTGGTGCACCGCGGGAGGGTGCTCGGCGTCGTCCCGAAGTCCTACCTGCCGACCTACCGCGAGTTCTACGAGGGCCGCCAGCTGGCCACCGGCGTGGACGAGGTGGGCGGCTCCCTCACCCTGGGCGGCGCGACCGTCCCGTTCGGCCCGGACCTGCTCTTCGCCGCCACGGACCTGCCCGGTCTGGTGCTGCACGTGGAGATCTGCGAGGACATGTGGGTCCCCGTCCAGCCCAGCGCCGAGGCGGCGCTGGCCGGGGCCACGGTGCTGGCCAACCTCTCCGGCAGCCCGATCACCGTGGGCCGGGCCGACCACCGCAAGACCCTGGCGCAGGCGACGTCCATCCGCTGCCTGGCCGCCTACGTCTACTCCGCCGCCGGGCAGGGTGAGTCGACCACCGACCTGTCCTGGGACGGGCAGACGATGGTCTACGAGAACGGCGTGCTGCTCGACGAGACCGACCGCTTCCCCGACGGTCCGCGCCGCGCCGTCGCCGACGTGGACCTGGACCTGCTGCGCGCCGAGCGGGCCCGGATGGGCACCTTCGACGACAACCGCCGGGCGCACGTCGCCCGGACCGGGCACCGCCGGATCGGGTTCCGGCTGGACCCGTCCCCGGCCGACCTCGGGCTGCGCCGCCGGGTGGCCCGCTTTCCGTTCGTCCCCGCCGACCCCGAGCGGCTCGCGCTGGACTGCTACGAGGCCTACAACATCCAGGTCGTCGGGCTGGAGCAGCGGCTGCGCGCGATCGGCTGGCCCAAGGTGGTCATCGGCGTCTCCGGCGGACTGGACTCCACCCACGCGCTGATCGTCGCCGCGCAGGCGATGGACCGGGCCGGCCGGCCGCGCAGCGACATCCTGGCCTTCACCCTGCCCGGGTTCGCCACCGGCGAGGAGAGCAAGCGCAACGCGGTGGCGCTCTCCAGGGCCCTGGGGGTCACGTTCGAGGAGCTGGACATCCGCCCTGCGGCCACCCAGCTGCTCACCGACCTGCGGCACCCGGCGGCCGCCGGCGAGCCGGTGTACGACGTCACCTTCGAGAACGTCCAGGCCGGGCTGCGCACCGACTACCTGTTCCGGCTGGCCAACCAGCGCAACGGGATCGTGCTGGGCACCGGGGACCTGTCCGAGATCGCGCTGGGCTGGTCGACCTACGGGGTCGGTGACCAGATGTCGCACTACAATGTGAACTCCGGGGTGCCCAAGACGCTGATCCAGCACCTGATCCGCTGGGTCATCTCCTCCCGGCAGTTCGACGACGAGGTGCTGCAGACCCTGGCCCGGATCCTCGCCGCGGAGATCAGCCCCGAGCTGGTGCCGGCCACCGAGGGAGAGCCGGTGCAGAGCACCGAGGCGAAGGTCGGCCCGTACGCCCTGCAGGACTTCACCCTCTTCCACGTGCTGCGC
The DNA here is from genome assembly GCF_019799945.1 of Modestobacter marinus. Lineage (GTDB taxonomy): Bacteria > Actinomycetota > Actinomycetes > Mycobacteriales > Geodermatophilaceae > Modestobacter > Modestobacter marinus_B. The sequence goes on along the minus strand of NZ_JABGCH010000003.1, from coordinate 132,804 downwards.
TACGGCATGCGCCCCTCGAAGATCGCCTTCCTGGCGCTGCACGCCTGGTCCGACGTGGCGGCGGGGGAGTGGCCGCCGGGCTTCCCGGCCGAGCGGCGCCAGCAGTACGGGCTGCCGGAGATCCGGCACTGGCTGGAGGTCTTCTGCCAGCGGTTCTTCGCCTTCAGCCAGTTCAAGCGGTCGGCCATGCCCAACGGGCCGAAGGTGTCCGCCGGTGGCTCGCTGTCCCCGCGGGGGGACTGGCGCGCGCCGTCGGACGCCTCGGCCCGGGTGTGGCTGGACGAGCTGCGGTGCGGGGTGCCGGACGCCTGACGACAGCCCCGGGAGCATCGCAGCGAGGAACGAGCGAGGAGCCGACCGGGGCGCGGAGTCAGGCCAGGAGACAGGCTGAGCCGGGACACCCCCGTCCGGGTGGCCGGATCGGGCGTCGTCCGGTCGTGCACGACTAGCATGGCGATGGACCTGCCCTCCTCGACCGTGCAGGAGTCGCCGTGGCCTCGGACGTCGTGACCCCCCGGAGCTCCGACGCGCCCGCAGCCGAGCAGGCCCCGCAACTCCCGGCGCTGCCCGACCGGCCCACGGTCCAGCGTCCGGACGACGTCGCCCCCGAGCCGGCCGGTGAGAACGAGGTCGTACCCCGCCGTCGGGTCCGGGACCGGCTGGCCCGCCGCATCGTCGCCGGGCAGCGCTCCAGCGGCATCCGGCCGGTGCTCGAGCCGCTGGCCGCCCTGCACCGGCAGAGCCATCCGAAGGCCGACCTCGCGCTGCTGCAGCGGGCCTACGACGTCGCCGAGGAGGCGCACGCCGCGCAGAAGCGGAAGAGCGGCGACCCGTACATCACCCATCCGCTCGCCGTCGCGACCGTGCTCGCCGGACTGGGCATGGACACGACCACGCTGGTCGCGGCCCTGCTGCACGACACCGTGGAGGACACCGGCGTCACCCTCGACGCGATCCGCGCCGACTTCGGCCCGGAGGTTGCGCACCTGGTCGACGGCGTCACCAAGATCGACAAGGTCAAGCTCGGCGACGCGGCGCAGGCCGAGACGATCCGCAAGATGATCGTCGCGATGTCCCGCGACCCGCGGGTGCTGGTCATCAAGCTCGCCGACCGGCTGCACAACATGCGCACGCTGCGGTTCCTCCCGCCGGAGAAGCAGGAGAAGAAGGCCCGCGAGACGCTGGAGATCCTCGCGCCGCTGGCCCACCGGCTGGGCATGAACACGATCAAGTGGGAGCTCGAGGACCTCGCGTTCGCCACGCTGTACCCCAAGCGCTACGACGAGATCGTGCGGCTGGTAGCCGAGCGCGCGCCGTCCCGCGACACCTTCATCGCCGAGGTCACCGCGCAGGTGACCGAGCAGCTCAAGGCCGCCAACATCGAGGCGACCGTCACCGGCCGGCCCAAGCACTACTACTCGATCTACCAGAAGATGATCGTCCGCGGCCGGGACTTCACCGACATCTGGGACCTGGTCGGCATCCGCATCCTGGTCGACTCCGTGCGCGACTGTTACGCGGCGCTGGGCGTCATGCACGCCCACTGGCAGCCGGTGCCCGGCCGGTTCAAGGACTTCGTCGCGATGCCGAAGTTCAACATGTACCAGTCGCTGCACACCACGGTGATCGGCCCGCAGGGCAAGCCCGTCGAGCTGCAGATCCGCACCCACGACATGCACCGCACGGCGGACTACGGGATCGCGGCGCACTGGAAGTACAAGGAGAAGGCCCGCGCCGGCGGCAAGGTCGAGGCCGGGCCCATGCCGGGCACCCCCGGTGACGACATGCTGTGGCTGCGCCAGCTGCTGGACTGGCAGCGGGAGGCGCAGGAGCCCGGCGAGTTCCTGGAGACCCTGCGCTACGACCTGGGCCCGCAGGAGGTCTTCGTCTTCACGCCGAAGGGCGACGTCATCAGCCTGCCCAGCGCTGCGACGCCGGTCGACTTCGCCTACGCGGTGCACACCGAGGTCGGGCACCGGTGCATCGGCGCGCGGGTCAACGGGAACCTGGTCTCGCTGGACAGCAAGCTGAGCAACGGCGACGTGGTGGAGGTCTTCACCTCCCGCTCACCCACGGCCGGGCCGTCGAAGGACTGGCTGACATTCGTCGGGTCGTCCCGGGCGCGCACCAAGATCCGCCAGTGGTTCACCAAGGAGCGCCGCGAGGACGCGATCGAGGCCGGCAAGGAGGCGCTCACCAAGGCGATGCGCAAGGCCGGGCTGCCGCTGCAGCGGCTGCTGGGCGGGGACGCGCTGGCCACCCTCGCGGCCGACCTGCACTACGCCGACGTCAGCGCGCTGTACGCCGCGGTCGGGGAGAACCAGGTCTCGGCGCACTCACTGGTCGACAAGCTGCTCACCGCGATGGGCGGGTCCGAGGGCGCCGCGGAGGACATCGCGGAGACCGCGATCCCCACCAAGCGCACGGTCGCCCGCTCGGCGAGCGGCGACCCGGGCATCGTCGTGCACGGCATGACCGAGGTGTGGGCCAAGCTCGCCAAGTGCTGCACCCCGGTGCCCGGCGACGACATCCTCGGGTTCGTCACCCGCGGCGGTGGCGTCAGCGTGCACCGCACCGACTGCACCAACGCCGCCGACCTGCAGCGCAAGCCGGAGCGGCTGGTGGAGGTCGAGTGGGCGTCCCAGCCCGGCGCGGTGTTCCTGGTCGCGATCCAGGTCGAGGCGCTCGACCGGCACCGGCTGCTGTCCGACGTCACCCGGGCGCTGGCCGACGAGCGGGTCAACATCCTCTCCGCCTCGGTGCAGACCAGCCGCGACCGGGTGGCGATCAGCCGGTTCACCTTCGAGCTCGCCGACCCTGCGCACCTCGGTTCGGTGCTGCAGACGGTGCGCAACGTGGACGGTGTCTTCGACGTCGAGCGCGTCACCGCGTAGCAACAGCAGAACGGCCTGGCTCCGTGAGGAGCCAGGCCGTCGCTGTTCTTCAGGCCCCGCTGCAGGGTCCCGCCCCGAGCGTGCGAGGCGTGGGGGGCAGCGGGGTCCTTCTGCTGATCACTGCACGACGGTCATCGAGGTGATCGTCACCGGGGTGTTCGGGGCACCCCCGCCGGGACTCGGCTCGAAGGACCCGTCGTTGCCCGCCGCGGCGATCGCGTCCAGCACGGCCAGGCCGGCCTCGTCGACGGTGCCGACCGCCGTGTAGTCCGGCGACAGCTGGGTGTCGGTGAAGCACAGGAAGAACTGGCTGCCTGTGGAGTTCGGCGTCCCGCTGTTGGCCATCGCGATGGTCCCGCGCGGGTAGGTCGTCTCCGCGGTGACCTCCTGGCCGAACTTGTAGCTCGGGCCGCCGGTCCCGGTCCCGGTCGGGTCACCGCACTGGAGGACGCCGAAGGTCTCCTGGTTGACCTCACGGTGACAGCTGCTGCCGTCGAAGAAGCCCTGCTGGGCCAGGTAGGTGAAGCTCGACGCCGCGCACGGCGCCCCCTCCCGGTCCAGGGTCAGCGTCAGGTCGCCCTGATCGGTGCTCATCCGCAAGGTCGACGTGCCCGTGGTCGGCGTGCTGGCCGCGTCGGGCGGGGTGCCGACGTCGGTCAGGTTCGTGTTGCCCGACGTGTCGGGGATGAAGTTGCAGGCCACGGTTCCGTCGGCGTTGGTGGCGGTCGCGGCGGCGGCGGGGGCACTCTCGGCGGCCGAGTCGCTGCTCGCCGCGCCGGCCGTGTCCGCGGTGTCCGCGGGGTCGTCGAGCCCGGTGATGATGAACAGCGCGGCCACCACGGCCAGCACGGCGAGGGCCGTCACGCCGATCAGCAGGTTGCGCCGGCGCTTCTTGGCCTGCTCCTCCCGCCGCTCGAGCTGGCGCTGCAGCCGTCGCTGCGCGGCCTGACGGCGCTGCTTGTTGGTCGGCACTCTTCTCGGGCTCCTCGGACGTGCGGATCGGGCACGGGGCGACGCGCGACTGGGTGCCCCGGCGGTCTCGAGGGCGCAGTCTAGGCGGGCTCCCTGTGCGACCCCGGCAGCGGCGCTGGGCTCGTCGGCCGCCCGCGTAACCTGCACGGGTGCTCATCCGCTCGTTCCCCGCCGGCGCGTTCGGCACCAACTGCTACGCCGTCGCCCCCCGGGCCGGGTCGTCGGCGCTGCGGCAGGAGTGCGTCGTCGTCGACCCGGGGATGGACGCCGTCGAGCCGCTGGGCCGGATGCTCGCCGAGAGCGGCCTGCACCCGGTGGCCGTCGTCCTCACCCACGGGCACCTGGACCACACCTTCTCGGTGCTGCCGGTCTGCACGGGGTACGGCATCCCGGCCTACCTGCACCCGGCCGACGACGGGATGCTCGCCGACCCGGCGCGCTGGCACGGCCCGCAACTGGCTCCGCTGGCCGGTGCCGTGCAGCTGCCCGACCCCGAGGACGTCGAGCCGCTGGTGGACGGCGCCACGCTGTCGCTCGCCGGGGTGGACCTCACCGTGCGGCACGCCCCGGGGCACACCCCGGGCTCCGTCGTCTTCTCCCTCGACCTCGCCGACGCGCCCGGACTGCTGGCCGGCGACGTGCTGTTCGCCGGCTCGGTGGGTCGGGTGGACCTGCCCGGCGGCTCGTGGGCGGACATGCTGCAGTCGCTGCAGGACGTCGTCCTCCCGCTGGACGACGACACCGTCGTGCTGCCCGGGCACGGACCGGCGACGACGATCGGGCGCGAGCGCGCCACCAACCCGTACCTGGCCGAGGCGGCCGGCGCACCGAAGGGACGAGGACTGTGAGCGGGCTGAGCGCCCCCAAGGGCACGTTCGACACGCTGCCCCCGGAGTCGGCCCGGTTCCTGGCCGTGCGCGACGCGCTGACCGCGCCGCTGCGGCGCGCCGGCTACGGCTACGTCGAGACCCCCACGTTCGAGGAGACCGCGGTGTTCGCCCGCGGGGTGGGGGAGTCCACCGACGTCGTCTCCAAGGAGATGTACACGTTCCTCGACCGCGGCGGCCGGTCGCTCACCCTCCGCCCCGAGCTCACCGCCGGACTGATGCGCGCGTTCATCGAGCACCGGCTGCACGCCGGCGCGCTGCCGGTGAAGCTGTGGGCCGTCGGCTCGGCGTTCCGGTACGAGCGGCCGCAGGCCGGCCGGTACCGGCACTTCACGCAGGTCGACTGCGAGGCCCTCGGCGTCGACGACCCCGCGCTGGACGCCGAGGTCGTCGCGCTGGCCGTCCAGGGCTTCCGGGACCTGGGCCTGCGCGACTTCGAGCTGCTGCTCACCTCGCTCGGCGACGCCACCTGCCGGCCGCAGTACCGGGAGCTGCTGGTCGAGTACCTCGCCAAGCTGGACCTGGACGAGGACACCCGGCGCCGGGCGGAGATCAACCCGCTGCGGGTGCTGGACGACAAGCGGCCCGAGGTGCAGGCGCAGCTGGACGACGCCCCGCTGATGGTCGACCACCTGTCGGACGCGACGAAGGCGCACTACGACGCCGTCCGCCAGTACCTCACCGACCTCGGCGTGCGGTGGACCGAGGCGCCGCGGCTGGTCCGCGGGCTGGACTACTACACGAAGACGACCTTCGAGTTCGTCCACTCCGGGCTCGGTGCGCAGTCGGCGATCGGCGGCGGCGGCCGCTACGACGGCCTCTCGGCCGCGCTGGGCGGCCCGGACCTGTCCGGGATCGGCTACGCGGTCGGCGTCGACCGCACCTTGATGGCGGTGCAGGCCGAGGGCCTCGACCTCGGCGCGGCGGCGGGGGTGCAGGCGTTCGTCGTCCCGCTGGGGGCGGAGGCCAAGCGGCTGGCCGTGAAGCTGGTCGGGCAGCTGCGGGAGGCCGGGATCTCCGCCGACACCGTCTACGGCGACCGCGGGCTCAAGGGTGCCATGAAGGCCGCCGACCGGTCGGGGGCCTCGCACGCGGTGGTGCTCGGGGACCGGGACCTCGCGGCGGGCGTCGCGCAGCTGAAGGACCTGCGGAGCCAGGACCAGGTCGCCGTCCCCCTGGGTGAGCTGTTCGACCGGGTGCGTGCGACGGTTGCCCCATGACCTCCAGCACTCCACTCGAGACCCGGCCGCTCGGCCGCACCGGTGCCGCCGTCTCCGTCGTCGGCCTGGGCACCTGGCAGCTGGGCGGGGACTGGGGCAACGTGTCCGAGCACGACGCCGCCGGCGTCCTCGACGCCGTGCTCGACGCCGGGGTCACCCTGCTGGACACCGCGGACGTCTACGGCGACGGCCGGTCCGAGGAGCGGATCCGCAGCGCGCTGGCCGACCGCGGGGAGCGTCCGTTCGTCGCCACCAAGGTCGGCCGGCGGGCCGACCCGTTCGTCGCCGAGCAGTACACGCCGGAGAACCTGCGGGCCTGGGTCGACCGGTCGCGGCGCAACCTGGGCATGGACACCCTGGACCTGGTGCAGCTGCACTGCCCGCCGCCGGCCGTCTTCTCCGACGAGCGGGTCTACGACACGCTCGACACCCTGGTCGAGGAGCAGGCGATCGCCGCGTACGGCGCCTCGGTCGAGACCGTGGCGGAGGGGCTGACCGCCCTGCAGCACCCCGGCGTGCAGACCGTCCAGGTCATCCTCAACGTCTTCCGGCGCAAGCCGCTGGAGGAGCTGCTGCCCGCGGCCCAGCGGGCGGAGGTGGGCATCCTGGCCCGGGTCCCGCTGGCCAGCGGGCTGCTCACCGGCAAGTACGACGAGTCGACGACGTTCGCCGCCGACGACCACCGCACCTTCAACCGCCACGGTGAGGCCTTCGACGTCGGCGAGACCTTCTCCGGGGTGCCCTTCGAGGTGGGCGTCGCCGCGGCCCGGGAGGTCGCCGAGATCGCCGGCCCCGAGGAGTCCACCGCCGCCTTCGCGCTGCGCTGGGTGATCGACCAGCCCGGGGTCACCACCGTCATCCCCGGCGCGCGCAACATCAAGCAGGCGCTGGACAACGTGGCGGCCGCCTCCCTCCCGCCGCTCACCGACGCCCAGCTCGCCGACCTCGAGCGCGTGTACGACGAGCGCATCCGCGCGCACGTGCACGACCGCTGGTGAACCCTTCCCTCTGAGAAAGGTCCTCACGTGCTCCGCACCCACGAGGCCGGGGCGCTGCGCGCGTCCGACGCCGGCTCCACGGTCACCCTCGCCGGCTGGGTCGCCCGCCGGCGCGACCACGGCGGGGTCGTCTTCCTCGACCTGCGGGACGCCTCGGGCTACGCCCAGGTCGTCGTCCGCGAGGAGGAGGCGCACCACCTGCGCGCCGAGTACTGCGTGCTCGTCGCCGGGCAGGTGCAGCGCCGTCCGGAGGGCAACGAGAACCCCGACCTGCCGACCGGCGAGATCGAGGTCGTCGCCTCCTCGCTGCAGGTGCTGTCGCCCTCGGCGCCGCTGCCGTTCCCGATCGAGACCTCGCAGGCGGCGGGGGACGACGTCCGCTACAAGTACCGCTACCTCGACCTGCGCCGGCAGGGTCCCGCCCGGGCGATGCGGCTGCGCAGCGAGGTCAACCGGATCGCCCGCGGCGCGATGGCGACCCTCGGCTTCGTCGAGGTGGAGACCCCGACCCTCACCCGGTCCACCCCCGAGGGCGCCCGGGACTTCGTCGTCCCGGTGCGGCTGCAGCCGGGCAGCTGGTACGCGCTGCCCCAGTCCCCGCAGCTGTTCAAGCAGCTGTTGATGATCAGCGGGCTGGAGCGGTACTACCAGATCGCCCGGTGCTTCCGGGACGAGGACTTCCGCGCCGACCGGCAGCCGGAGTTCACCCAGCTGGACTTCGAGATGAGCTTCGCCGACCGGGACGACGTCCTGGCCGTGGCCGAGAGCGTCATCCGGGCCCTGTGGCGGGAGCTCGCCGGGTACGAGGTGCCGCCGATCGAGCGGATGACGTACCGCGAGGCGATGGACCGGTTCGGCTCGGACAAGCCCGACCTGCGGTTCGGCACCGAGCTGACCGAGCTCACCGACTACTTCGCCGAGACGCCGTTCCGGGTGTTCCAGTCGCCCTACGTCGGGGCGATCGTGATGCCCGGCGGAGGCGCCCAGCCGCGCCGGGCCTTCGACGCCTGGCAGGACTGGGCCCGCTCGCGCGGCGCGAAGGGCCTGGCCTACGTCACCGTGGCCGAGGACGGCACGCTGGGCGGGCCGGTGGCCAAGAACATCTCCGAGTCCGAGCGAGCCGGGCTGGTCGAGGCCGTGGGGGCGAAGCCGGGCGACTGCGTGTTCTTCGCCGCCGGCGCGCGCCGCTCGTCCCAGGAGCTGCTCGGGGCCGCCCGCAACGAGGTGGCCCGGCGGCTGGAGCTGATCGAGCCGCGGAGCTGGTCGTTCCTGTTCGTCGTCGACTTCCCGATGTTCGAGCAGACCGAGGACGGCGACTGGACCTTCATGCACCACCCGTTCACCTCGCCCACCCCCGAGTGGCGGGACAAGTTCGCCGACGACAAGGGCGGGGCGCTGTCGGACGCCTACGACCTGGTGTGCAACGGCAACGAGCTGATGAGCGGGTCGGTCCGCATCCACGACGCCGAGGTGCAGGAGCGGGTGTTCGAGACCCTGGGCATGTCCCGGGACGAGGCCCGCGAGCGGTTCGGCTTCTTCCTCGAGGCCTTCGAGTACGGGCCGCCGCCGCACGCCGGCGCCGCCATCGGCTGGGACCGCACCTGCGCCCTGCTGGCCGGGGTGGAGTCGATCCGCGAGGTCATCGCCTTCCCGAAGACCGGTGCCGGGTACGACCCGCTCACCGGTGCCCCGACGCCGATCACCGAGGCGCAACGCACGGAGGCCGGCATCGACGCGAAGCCGGAGGAGAAGCCGCTGCCCGGGGAGCCCGGCGCGCCGGGCCCGACCAACCCGGCCCACTCCTGACAGCCCGTTGATCATCGGCGAACGGCTCGACCCAGCGGCGTGTCGGGCGGCCGTTCGCCGATGATCAACGGGGCGCCGGCCGCCAGCCACGGCTGACCAGCGCGGCCCGGGTCCGCGCCACCACGGTCCAGGGGGAGCCGAGGTGCTGCGTGGCGAACCGCAGCACCAGCCAGCCGTCGGCCGCCATCAGCGAGTAGCGGTGGATGTCCCGACCGAACTGCTCCGCCTCCGCATGGTGGCGTCCCTCGTACTCGAGCAGGACCTTCCAGTCGCTGTAACCAAGGTCGCCGTGCGCGACCACCAGGCCCGTCCCGTCGTGCACCTCCACCTGAGGTCGAGGGGTCGGGAGGTCGCTGGCTGTCAGCCACCAACGGATCAGGCTCTCCGGGCGGGACTGCGCCAGCGGGCTGAGCAGCGGCGCCACCTGCCGGGCGCGGACGACGCCCCGGACCCGATCGGCGCGGCGCAGTCGCTCGCCCAGTCGCATCGGGTCCAGGTGACGCTCGCGCCAGAGCGCGTCGCCGACCGCGGCCAGTTCGGCGGCGGGGAGGACGGCGGCGAGATCGAGGAACGTCTGCGCGCCGGACGTGAGGCGGAGCCCGTGGTGGACCACGACGTCGGCCGGCCCGAGCCGGCGCCCGTGGACGACCAACCCGGTGTGCTGCGGGAGCACGCGGCGCGGTGTCAGGGCCAGGTGCGGCCTGGCCGGAGGGTCGACCGGCGCGCCGAGCAGCGCGGCCGCCGTCCGGTGACTGAACGCCGCGTCGGCGGGGAGCACGGTGGCCAGCAGGCGCAGCCGATCCTCCTCGTCCAGCGCGTCGTCGAGGCGCACCACGACACCGTGGGCGAGGCGGACGTACTCGGGCCGGCGGAGCTGACCGCGGGTGAGCCCCAGACCCCGTGCGGCGGCGACGGTGAACGGCTCGGCTGGCGGCATGGGTCCACGCTGGCGGCAAGGGCTGATCGCCGCACCACCCTGCGGGCATCTGTGGATTCGTGCCGGGCCTGTGGATCACGCCCCTACCCGCGTTGATCATCGGCGAATGGTCGCTCGACACGCCGATGAGACGAGCCGTTCGCCGATGATCAACGCGGGAGCGGTAAGGGTCAGGCGGCGTTCAGCCGGGCCAGCTGCTCGGGGCTGAGCTGCAGGTCCGCGGCGGCGGCCGAGTCCAGGATCGACTCCCGGCGGGAGGCGCCGGGGATCGGCAGGACGACGTCGGCCTGCGCCAGGTGCCAGGCCAGCGTCACCCGGTACACCGAGACGCCGAGCTCCTCGGCGACCGCGGCGAACTCGTCGGCGGTGGACTCCAGCGACTTCGCCGAGGAGATGCCCCCGAACGGGCTCCACGGCAGGAAGGCGAGCCCGACCTCCGCGCAGTGCGCCAGCTCACCCGCCGAGGAGCGGTAGCCCGGCGAGAACTGGTTCTGCACGCTCACCAGCGCCGGGCCGACGATCGCGCGGGCGGCGTCGATCTGGGCGACGTCGGCGTTGGAGATCCCGACCATGCGCACCAGCCCGTCGTCGTGCAGCCCGCGCAGCGCGCCCATGGTCTCCTCCCACGGCGTGGCCGGGTCCGGGCGGTGGAACTGGTAGAGCCCGATGGCCTCCACCCCGAGGCGGCGCAGCGACCCCTCGCAGGCCCGGCGCAGGTACGCGGGGGTCCCGTCCAGCTCCCAGTCGGTGCCGCGGCGGGTGTGCCCGCCCTTGGTGGCGACCAGCACGCCGGAGGTGTCGCCGCCGTACCCGGCGAGCGCCCGGGCGACGAGATCCTCGTTGTGGCCGAACTCCGACTCGTCCCGGGCGTAGGCGTCCGCGGTGTCGATGAGGGTGACCCCGGCGTCCAGGGCGGCGTGGACGGTCGCGATCGCGTCCTCCGGTGACGGGCGGTCCTCCTTGGTCGAGAGGGGCATCGCCCCCAGGCCGATCGCGCTGACCGTGGTCTTCCCGAGGCGTCGCTGCTGCACGGGATCGTCGTGCCCCGCGGGTAGCGTCGGGAACCGTGAGCGGACAGGTGCGTGAGCATCGCAGCGAGGGACGAGCGAGGAGCGGAGCGCACCGCGGGAGCGAGCCGGGGACGCGATGAGCTCGCTGTTCGACCCGCCGGCCGAGGAGGCGCCGTCGTTCGACCCGGGCGCCCCCCTGGCGGTGCGGATGCGCCCGCGGTCGCTGGACGAGGTCGTCGGGCAGCAGCACCTGCTCGGCCCGCGGGCCCCGCTGCGCCGGCTGGTCGAGGCCGACGAGCCGATGTCGCTGGTCCTCCACGGTCCGCCCGGCACCGGCAAGACGACGCTCGCGCACGTCATCTCGCTGGCCACCAAGCGGCAGTTCGTGCAGCTGTCGGCGCTGGACTCCGGGGTCAAGGAGGTGCGCGCCGTCATCACCTCCGCCAAGCGCGAGCTGACCATGGCCGGCCGGCGCACCGTGCTGTTCATCGACGAGGTGCACCGGTTCTCCAAGACCCAGCAGGACTCCCTGCTGTCCGCGGTCGAGGACCGGATCGTCAGCTTGATCGCGGCGACCACCGAGAACCCCTTCTTCTCGGTGGTCAGCCCGCTGCTCTCGCGCAGCCTGGTGCTGGCGCTGCAGCCGCTGTCCGACGACGACGTCCGCACGCTGCTGCGCCGGGCGCTCACCAGCGACCGCGGCCTGGACGGCGCGGTGACGCTGAACGCCGAGGCCGAGGAGCACCTGGTCCGCATCGCCGGGGGGGACGGGCGCAAGGCGCTGACCGCGCTGGAGTCCGGCGCAGGCGCCGCGCTGGCCACGGGGGTGACCGAGATCGACCTGCCGACCCTGGAGACGGCGGTCGCCCAGGCAGCGGTGCGCTACGACCGCTCCGGCGACCAGCACTACGACATCGCCAGCGCGCTGATCAAGTCGATCCGGGGCAGCGACGTCGACGCGGCGCTGCACTACCTGGCCCGCATGGTCGAGGCGGGGGAGGACCCCCGGTTCATCGCCCGGCGCCTGGTCATCTCCGCCAGCGAGGACATCGGCATGGCCGACCCGACCGCGCTGCTCACCGCGGTCGCCGCCGCCGATGCCGTCGCCTTCATCGGCATGCCCGAGGGGCACTTCCCGCTCGCCCAGGCCGTCGTCCACCTGGCCACCGCCCCGAAGTCCAACGCCGTCACCGTGGCCATGGGCGAGTCCGTCGCCGACGTGCGGGCCGGACTGGCCGGCCCGGTGCCGTCGGGGTTGCGCGACGCGCACTACGCCGGCGCGAAGAAGCTCGGCCACGGCAAGACGTACGTGTACCCGCACGCCCATCCCGACGGCGTCGTCCCACAGCAGTACCCGCCGGACGCCCTGGTCGGCCGCGACTACTACCGGCCCACCGGCCGGGGCGTGGAGGCGCAGATCGCCGCCCGGCTGGCCAAGTTGCGGGCGATCATCCGGCGCCGGGGCTGAGGCCGTCCCGTCCGCGGAGCACGACCGTCGGCCCGCGCGGCTAGGGTTGCCCCACCGGGCGACGGGGACGCCGTCCGGACGAGACGACGTCGATCGGCGACCAGAGGAGTGCACGGGTGTCCGCAGGAGAGTGGGCCGGGCTGATCGCAGCCGTGGCCGTGGTGCTGCTGGTCCTCTTCCTGGCGGTGCCGCTGCTCAAGCTGGGGCGGACGCTGGACGAGGCCACGCTCACCATCCGCCAGGTCCGTGAGCAGAGCCAGCCGATCCTGAGCCAGGCGTCGACGACGGTCACCCACGTCAACGCCAACCTCGAGCGGGTCGACGACATCACCGGCAACGCCGCCAACGTGTCGAGCAACGTGGCCGCGCTGACCAGCGTCTTCGCCGCCACCCTCGGCAGCCCGCTGATCAAGGTCGCCGCCTTCAGCTACGGCGTGCGCAGCGCCGCAAAGAAGAAGCGCGAGGGGCAGGCCCTGGCCGACGCCGAGCGGGCGGCCAAGGACGAGCGGCGGGCGCGGCGCGCCGGCCGGCGGGCCGCCTGATGCGCCGGCTGTTCTGGCTCGCCATGGGCATCACGATCGGCGCCCTGGTGGTGCGCAAGCTGTCGCAGGCCGCGGACAAGCTGACCCCGCAGAGCATGGCCGCCAACCTCGCCGACGGGCTCCGCGAGCTGGCGGCCGCGATCGGCGACTTCGGCGCCGAGGTCCGCGCCGGGATGGCCGAGCGCGAGGCGGAGCTGCGCGCCGGCACCGGCCTGGACGCCCCGCTGCCCGACCGCTCGCAGGCAGCCCTGCCCATCCGCCGCGGCGCCCACGCCGCGGACAGCTGAGCCCCCACCCCCGCTGCCCGAGCCGGGCAGCACCCGCTGGCTGGAGAACCGAGACCCACCGCATGCAGACCGCCGAGATCCGCCGCCGCTTCCTCGAGCACTTCGAGCAGCGCGGTCACACCGTCGTCCCCAGCGCCTCGCTGGTCTCGCCGGACCCCTCCCTGCTGTTCACCGTCGCCGGCATGGTGCCGTTCATCCCGTACCTGACCGGCCGGGAGCCCGCGCCGTACCCGCGGGCCACCAGCGTGCAGAAGTGCGTCCGCACCCTCGACATCGAGGAGGTCGGTAAGACCACCCGGCACGGCACGTTCTTCCAGATGAACGGCAACTTCTCCTTCGGTGACTACTTCAAGGAGGGGGCGATCCAGTACGCCTGGGAGCTGGTGACCGGATCGGTCGCCGACGGCGGACTGGGCTTCGACCCGGAGAAGATCTGGGTCACCGTCTACCTGGACGACGACGAGGGCGCCGACGCCTGGCACCGCATCGCAGGCCTGCCCAAGGACCGCATCCAGCGGCTGGGCATGGAGGACAACTACTGGTCGACCGGCGCGCCCGGCCCGGCCGGCCCCTGCTCGGAGATCTACGTCGACCGCGGCACGCAGTTCGGGCCGGACGGCGGCCCGGCCGTCGACCGCGCCGGTGACCGGTTCCTGGAGATCTGGAACCTCGTCTTCATGCAGTACGAGCGGGGGCCGGGGGAGGGCAAGGACTTCCCGATCCTCGGTGAGCTGCCGAAGAAGAACATCGACACGGGCATGGGCCTGGAGCGGGTGGCCTACCTGCTGCAGGGCGTCGACAACATGTACGAGATCGACGAGGTCGCCCCGGTGCTGCGCCGGGCCGCCGACCTCGCCGAGGTCGCCTACGGCCGCGACCACGACACCGACGTCCGGCTGCGGGTGGTGGCCGACCACGTCCGCAGCGGGCTGATGCTCATCGGCGACGGCGTCACCCCCGGCAACGAGGGGCGTGGCTACATCCTCCGCCGGCTGCTGCGCCGCGCGGTCCGCTCGATGAAGCTGCTGGGCGTCGACGAGGCAACGCTGCCCGAGCTGCTGCCGGTCAGCCGGGACGCGATGAGCGCCAGCTACCCCGAGCTCGCCACCGACTTCGCGCGGATCGCCGGCATCGCCTACGCCGAGGAGGAGGCGTTCCGGCGCACCCTCACCGCGGGGACGGCGCTGTTCGACACCGCGGTGTCCCAGGCCAAGCAGACCGGGACGGCGGCGCTGTCCGGCGCGCAGGCGTTCTCGCTGCACGACACCTACGGTTTCCCGATCGATGTCACCCTCGAGATGGCCGCCGAGCAGGGCGTGGCCGTCGACGAGGAGGGCTTCCGCGCCCTCATGAAGGAGCAACGGGACCGCGCCCGGGCCGACGCGCGGGCCAAGCGCACCGGGTCGGTCGACGTCCTCGCCTACCGCCGGCTGCTCGCCGAGTACGGCCCCACCGACTGGCGCGCCTACGAGACCCTGCGCACCGACTCCCGGGTGCTCGGGGTCGTCGACGAGTCCGACCGCGAGGACGACCAGGTCGTCGGCCCCGGCACGATCAGCCGGGTGGTGCTCGACCGCACCCCCTTCTACGCCGAGTCCGGCGGTCAGGTCGCCGACGCGGGGGAGCTGACCTGGGACGGCGGCCGCGCCGAGGTCATCGACGTCCAGCGCCCGGTGAAGGGCCTGGTCGCCCACCAGGTGCGCGTGCTCGAGGGCGAGCTGCGGCCCGGCGTCGAGCTGACCGCGGAGGTCGACCGGGAGTGGCGGCTCTCGGCGTGCCAGGCCCACTCCGGCACCCACGTGCTGCACGCCGCGCTGCGCCAGGTGCTCGGACCGCAGGCCCTGCAGTCGGGCTCCTACAACCGGCCGGGCTACCTGCGGCTGGACTTCGCCTGGCAGGGCGCCCTCACCCCGCGGCAGCGGATCGACGTCGAGGACGTCGCCAACGCCGCGGTGCGCGCCGACCACGGGGTCCGCGCGCTGTACATGACGCTGCCCGAGGCGCGGGAGTTCGGCGCCCTGGCGCTGTTCGGCGAGACCTACGGCGAGCAGGTGCGCGTCGTGGAGATCGGCGGCGAGTGGTCCCGGGAGCTGTGCGGTGGCACCCACGTGCGCGGCAGCGCCCAGATCGGCACCCTCGCGCTGACCGGCGAGAGCTCGGTCGGCTCGGGCGCGCGCCGGGTCGAGGCGGCGGTCGGCCTCGAGGGCTTCCGCTACCTCGCCCGGGAGCGCGACCTGGTCCGCCAGCTCGCCGACCTGCTCAAGACGCCGCAGGACGGGCTGGTCGAGCGGGTCGGCGGCATGCTGACCCGGCTGCGCGACGCGGACAGGGAGCTGGCCGACCTCCGGGCGCAGCAGACCGTGGCCGCGGCCGGCGAGCTGGCCGCCGCGGCGAGGGACGTCGGGGGGGTCGCCGTGGTCACCGGGTCGCCGGCCGGGCTGACCGGGGGAGACCTGCGCAGCCTGGCGCTGGACGTGCGAGTGCGCCTCGGCGAGCAGCCGGCGGCCGTCGTCCTGGCCTCGGCCGCCGACGGCAAGGTCGCGCTGATCGCCGCGATCACCCCGGCGGCGCAGCAGCGCGGCCTGTCGGCCAACGACCTGCTCAAGGCCGCGGCCGGGCCGGTCGGTGGCCGGGGCGGCGGCAAGCCGGACGTGGCGCAGGGCGGGGGCACCGACCCGGCGGGGATCCCGGCGGCGCTGGCCGCCGCGGAGCAGGCGATCGGGGCGGCGGGCTCGTGAGCACCCCGTCCGGCGGACCCGGCAGCGGGCCGGTGGAGGAGCCGGTCACCCAGTCCGGACGCCCCCCGGTGCCCGCGCCGGCGCCGGCCGACGACGCCGCCCGCGACCCGGCACCCGTGCACGACACCGATCCGGTCCCGTTCCCGCTCCCGCCGGTCGCGCCGGCCGACGAGCCGGCGACGCCGCGCCGGAAGCCGGCACCGGACGAGACGGGGGTGCTGGACCTCCGCGCCTACCCGCCGCGGGTGCCCGGCCGCGCCGCCCGCCCGTCCGGGGCGGAGGACGGTGAGGACGGCGCCGGGCGTGGCCACTGACGAGGGGCAGGCCCGCTGGAAGCCCGGACGCCGGATGGGCGTCGACGTCGGCAAGGTGCGGGTCGGCGTGGCGCTCTCCGATGCCACCGGCACCCTCGCCAGTCCGCTGGAGACGGTCCGTCGCGCGAAGGACAAGAGCGACCTGGACCGGCTGGCTGGGCTAGTTGTGACACACGATGTGGTCGAGGTGGTTGTGGGTTTGCCTATGCATCTGTCCGGCGCGTCAGGATCCTCGGCAAGAGATGCCAGTGCATACGCTCGGGCCCTGGCCAGCCGCATCGGGGACGTCCCGGTGCATCTCGTTGACGAAAGGCTCTCCACCGTGACCGCAGCGAGCCACCTCCGCGCCGGGGGCATCGATGCTCGCCGGCAGCGTTCGGTGATCGATCAGGCTGCCGCCGTGGTCATCCTGCAGAGCCATCTCGACGCACGTCCTGCTGCTGGCCCCGACTCCGAGGGGCGCCACTCGTGACGGACCCGTCCTCGCCGCACCCCCGCGGCCGCCACTCCCAGCCCGACGCCGACACCGGCGCCGGGCGTCCTGCATCCGAGCTGCTCGCGGCCTGGACCGACGCCGACCCGATGTCCGACACCGCCGTCCGGCGCGGCCGTCGTCGCGCGCCGGACACCGATGCCGCCATGACGCCGGCCCGGCCGGCCGGCGGGATCGGCCTGGCCGAGCGTCCGGGCCTGCCGACTCCCCGCCGGGACGACGAGCGCGCCGCGCCTCCGCGGGTGCTCCGCGGCCCGGCCGCCGCGGCCGCCACCCCGGCCGGCTGGCCGTGGGGCGGCGATGACCGAGGCGCCGCCGGTGCCGCACAGCTCGTCACCGCCCCGCGCACGACGGAGATGTCCGCGGCCCGGCCTGTGCTGCCCGCGCTCGACGGCAGGCCGACGACCCGGCAGAGTGCTCCTGTGCCGCGCCTCCCCGACGACGCCTCCCGGCCCCGGCCTGCCGCCGGCTCCGGCGCGCGTCGGCCCGCCGACCCGGAGTGGGCTGCCGGCAGCCTGGGCGGGCTCACCGGAGCCGGCCCGTGGCGCGCTGAGTCCGCCGACGACCTCGCGACCGAGGTGCACCCCGCCGTCGACGGCGGTCACCTGCCCACCGACCCCCGCGTCGCGCTGCCCGGGACGCCGTCCCGGCGCGCCGCCGAGCAGCGCCACCACGCCCCGGAGCCGGACGGCGAGCGGTTCTACGACGAGGACCGCCCCCGGACCGGTGAGCACCGGGTCTTCGACGAGACCGGTGGGCTCGAGATGATCGTCGACGAGGGCGCTCCCGATGAGCCCCCGACCGACCACGGCGGCGGCGGTGGTGGCCGTGGCCGCCGCGGGCGCAGCGGTGGCGGCGGCGGTGGCCGGCGGCGCAAGCGGCGCCCGCTCACCGTGCTGCTGTCCCTGCTCGTGCTCGCCGGCGTCGTGCTGGGGGCGCTCTTCGGCGGCAAGGTGCTGTGGCAGACCATCAACCCGATGG
Organism: Modestobacter marinus; assembly: GCF_019799945.1. Lineage (GTDB taxonomy): Bacteria > Actinomycetota > Actinomycetes > Mycobacteriales > Geodermatophilaceae > Modestobacter > Modestobacter marinus_B. The sequence continues at coordinate 115,257 of NZ_JABGCH010000003.1, read as the reverse complement.
CCGAGGACTACTCCGGCGCGGGCACCGGTCAGGTGGAGATCCGGGTCAACGACGGCGACTCGCTGCGCACCGTGGCCGGCACGCTCGTCGAGGCCGACGTGATCGCCTCCGCCGAGCCGTTCCTGGACGCCGCCGAGGCCAACGCCTCGGCGACCGGGCTCCAGCCGGGCGTCTACAACATGCGACTGCAGATGTCCGGCCAGGCGGCGCTGGACCTGCTGCTGCACCCGGACACCAAGATGGTCACCCGGGTCACCATCCCGGAGGGGCAGACGGTCGCCCAGACGCTGCAGCGGCTGGCCGACGGGTCCGACGTCCCGCTGGAGGAGTGGCAGGCCGCCGCGGCCGACCCGGCCGCGCTGGGCCTGCCGCCCTACGCCAACGGTCTGCTGGAGGGCTTCCTCTTCCCGGCCACCTACGAGGTCGACCCGGACGACACGCCGGTCTCCGTGCTCACGGAGATGGTCTCCGGCACCGTCGCGATGCTCGACGAGCTGCAGGTGCCCGTGGAGCGGCGGCTGTCGGTGATCACCGAGGCCAGCATCGTGCAGGCCGAGGCCAGCTCGGTCGAGGACATGGCCAAGGTGGCCCAGGTCCTCAACAACCGGATCGCCCAGGGCATGCGCCTGCAGATGGACTCGACGGTGAACTACGCGAACGGCAAGGGCGGGATCACCACCACCGCCGAGGACCGCGCCAACCCCTCGCCGTACAACACCTACGCCCACGAGGGCCTGCCCCCGGGCGCCATCAGCAACCCGGGCCGGGACGCGGTCGCCGCGACCATGAACCCCGCACCGGGCGACTGGCTGTTCTTCGTGGTCGTCGACCCCGACACCGGGGACACGCGCTTCGCCGCCACCGCCGAGGAGCACGGGCGCAACGTCCTGCTGTTCCAGCAGTGGCTGCAGGAGAACCCGGGTAATTGACGCACCGTCCACCGAGCGGGCCGGTCCGGCCATGAGGGCAGCCGTCCTCGGCCGGCCGGTCGCCCATTCGCTGTCGCCGCTGCTGCACCGCGCGGCGTACGCGGCCCTGGGGCTCACCGACTGGACCTACGACGCCCTCGACATCGGCGCCGAGGACCTGCCGGTGCTGCTGGCCGGCCTCGGCCCGGAGTGGCGCGGCTTCTCGGTGACGATGCCGTGCAAGCAGGCCGCGGTCGACGCGGCCGACGAGGTCGACCAGCTGCCGCGGCTGCTGCACGCGGCCAACACGCTGGTGCGCACGCCGGCCGGGTGGCGGGCGGAGAACACCGACGTGACCGGGGTCGGGCTGGCGCTGCGGCTGGCCGGGGTGGACGCCATCGAGCACGCGGCCGTCCTCGGCGCCGGCGGAACGGCCGCCGCCGCCGCGGTCGCGCTGGCCTCGCTGGGCGCCCGGCAGGTCGACGTCGTCGTCCGCGAGCCGGCCCGGGCCGCCGACCTGCTGCGGGTGCTGGGCACCCTCGGTGTGTCCGCCGACGTGCAGCGACTGGACCGGACCGGCACGCTGACCGCTCCGGTGGTGGTCAGCACCGTGCCGGTGGCGGGCCAGCCGGCCGTGGCCGACCTCGCCTGGTGGCGCGGCCAGACGGTGCTCGACGTGCTGTACGCGGGCTGGCCTACGCCGCTGGCGCAGCGGGTGGAGCAGTCCGGCGGCACGGTGATCAGCGGCCTCGAGGTGCTGTTCTGGCAGGCCACCGCCCAGGTGGAGCTGATGACCGGCTTGCCGGCGCCGATCGGGGCCATGCGCGCCGCGCTCGACGCCTGACCCGACCGTGCTGATCCTGGGCGGCGCCCTGGTGGGCCTGCTGCTCGGCCCGTGTCTGGCGGCCGCGACCGTTCGCCTCGCCGAGCGGGACCCCGCGGCCCGGCCCACCCGCCGCCGGGTGCTGCTCACGGCTGCTGTCGCGGCCGGTGCCCTCGCCGCGGCGCCCGCGCTCACCGGCCTGCGTCCGGCGACCGTCGCGCTGGCCTGGTTCGGCGGTGCGGCGGTGGTGCTGGCCGGGGTGGACCTGATCTGCCACCGGCTGCCCGACCGGGTCACGTTCCCCGCGGCCGCCGTCGGCGCGGGAGCGCTGCTCGCCGACGCCCTGGTCACCGGGGAGTGGGCGGCGGCGGGCCGGGCCGCGGCCGCCGCGGCGGCCGTGCTGGCGCTCGCCACCGGCGCGCGGCTGGTCGCGCCGGGCGGGCTCGGGCGCGGCGACGTGAAGCTGCTCGGGCTGCTCGGCCTGCTGCTGGGCTGGGCCGGCTGGGGCGTGCTCGTCGTCGGGGTGCTGGCCGGGTTCGTGGCCGGGGCGCTGGGCTCCCTGGTCCTCATGGCCGCCGGCCGGGCCGGCTGGCGGACCGCGGTCGCCTTCGGGCCGGCCCTGCTCCTCGGCGCGTACACCGCGCTCGCGCTCGCCGGGCCACTGCCGACCGCCTGACCGGCCGGGGCTCCGGCGGAGGCGACTGGCAGAATCCCTCGCATGTTGCGCTGGCTGACCGCCGGTGAGTCGCACGGCCAGCAGCTCACCGCCATCCTCGAGGGACTGCCCGCCGGCGTGCGGGTGCAGAGCTCCGACCTCGACGCCCAGCTCGCCCGCCGTCGCCTCGGCCACGGCCGCAGCGCGCGGATGAGCTTCGAGGAGGACGTCGTCACCCTGACCGGCGGCGTCCGGCACGGGCTGACCCAGGGCGGGCCCATAGCCGTCCAGATCGGCAACACCGAGTGGCCGAAGTGGCAGACCGTCATGGCCGCCGACCCGGTGGGGCCGGATGTGCTGGAGGGGCAGGCGCGCAACGCGCCGCTCACCCGCCCCCGCCCCGGTCACGCCGACCTCGCCGGCATGCAGAAGTACGGGTTCGACGACGTCCGGCCGGTGCTGGAGCGGGCCAGCGCCCGGGAGACCGCCGCCCGGGTGGCCCTCGGCACGGTGGCGCAGCAGTTCCTGCACCAGGTGCTTGGTGTCCGGGTGGTCAGCCACGTGGTGGGGATCGGCCCGGTCACGGTGCCCGACGGCGTGCTGCCCGGCCCCGAGGACAACCCGCGCATCGACGAGGACCCGGTCCGCTGCGCCGACCCGGACACCAGCGGGCTGATGGTGGCCGAGGTCGACGACGCCCGGAAGTCCGGTGACACGCTCGGCGGCGTCATCGAGGTCGTCGTCCACGGCCTGCCGCCGGGTCTGGGCAGCCACGTGCACTGGGACCGGCGGCTGGACTCCCGGCTGGCCGGCGCGCTCATGGGCGTGCAGTCGGTGAAGGCGGTCGAGGTCGGGGACGGGCTGGAAACCTCGCGGCGCCGCGGGTCGGTCGCCCACGACGAGATCGACGTGGTCGACAGCGCGGACGGACGGCACAGCGTGCACCGGCGCACCGACCGCGCCGGCGGCATCGAGGGCGGCATGACCAACGGCGAGGTGCTGCGGGTGCGGGCGGCGATGAAGCCGATCAGCACCGTGCCGCGCGCGCTCGCCACCGTCGACGTCGCCACCGGGGAGGCCGCCGTCGCGATCAACCAGCGCAGCGACGCCTGCGCGGTGCCGCGCGGCAGCGTCGTGATGGAGGCGATGGTCGCCCTCGTGCTCGCCGACGCCGTCCTGGAGAAGTTCGGCGGTGACTCCGTGCCCGAGACCCGGCGCAACGTGCAGTCCTACCTCGACGCCTTGTCCTTCCCGCCCCGATCCACCCCGACCGCCCGGTGACGCCGCGACTGGTGCTCGTCGGTCCGCCGGCGGCGGGGAAGACCTCGGTGGGGACGGCGGTCGCCGCCGCCCTCGGCCTGACCTTCCGCGACACCGACGCCGACGTGGAGGCCACGACCGGGACGACGGTCGCCGACCTGTTCGTGCAGCACGGTGAGCCGCACTTCCGGGCGTTCGAGGAGCGCGCCGTGGCCACCGCGCTGGTCGAGCACGACGGCGTCCTGGCCCTCGGTGGCGGTGCCGTCACCAGCGCGGGGACCCGGGAGCTGCTGGTCGCCGCCGGTCGCGGTGGTGCCACGGTCGTCTGGCTCGACGTCGACCTGCACTCCGCCGCGAAGCGCGTCGGCCTCTCCCGGGACCGGCCGATCCTGGGCGTGAACCCGCGGGCGATGCTGCGCACCATGCTGGAGACCCGCGCCCCGCTCTACGCCGAGGTCGCCACCGTCACCGTGACCACCGGCGGACGATCCGTCGAAGAGGTCGTCGCCGAGGTGCTGGGCGCCCTGCGCACCGCCGGCGAGGTCACCCCGTGACCGCCCGGCGGATCACCGTGGCCGGGGACCGGCCCTACGACGTGCTCATCGGCCCCGGTGCGCAGGTGCAGCTGGGGGTGGTGCTGGCCGGGACCGCGCGGGCCGCGGTCGTGCACAGCCGGGCCCTGGCCGCGGCGGCCGGGGCGGCAGTGGAGATCCTGCAGCAGGCGGGGGTCGCCGCGGAGGCGGTCGTCGTCCCCGACGGCGAGGCCGCCAAGACCGCCCAGGTCGCCGCGGGCGCCTGGGAGGAGTTCGGACGGCTCGGGCTCACCCGCTCCGACGCGGTCGTCGGGGTCGGCGGGGGTGCGGTCACCGACCTGGCCGGCTTCCTCGCCGCCACCTGGCTGCGCGGGGTGCGCGTGGTGCAGGTCCCCACCAGCCTGCTGGGCATGGTCGACGCCGCGGTCGGCGGCAAGACCGGGATCAACACCGCCGCCGGCAAGAACCTGGTCGGGGCGTTCCACCCGCCGGTCGCCGTCCTCGAGGACACCGACGCGCTCGCCGGCCTGCCCGAGGCGGAGTTCCGCGCGGGGCTGGCCGAGGTGGTCAAGTGCGGGTTCATCGCCGACGGCCGGATCCTCGAGCTGCTCGACGCCGACCCCACCGGCCAGGCCGACACCGCAGAGCTGATCGCCCGGGCCGTACAGGTGAAGGCGGATGCGGTAGGGGAGGACCTCTACGACACCGGCCGCCGCGAGTTCCTCAACTACGGGCACACGCTGGCCCACGCGATCGAGCGGGTCGAGGACTTCGGCTGGCGGCACGGCGAGGCGGTCGCCGTCGGGCTGGTGTTCGCCGCCGAGCTCGCCGGGCAGGCGGGGCTGCTCTCCCGGGCCGACGTGGACCGGCACCGGCAGCTGGTCGCCGCCCTCGGCCTGCCGACCACCTACCGGGGCGACTGGTCGCGGCTGCAGGCGGTGATGCGCGTGGACAAGAAGGCGCGTGGGGCCTCGCTGCGCTTCGTCGTCCTCGACGGGCTGGGCAACCCACGGATCCTGACCGACCCCGACCAGCCGTGGCTGGACGCGGCCTGGGCCGCAGTCAACGGAGGAGCCGCATGACGATCCAGGTGCTCAACGGCGCCAACCTCGGCCGGCTGGGCAAGCGCGAGCCGGAGAAGTACGGGACGACGACGTACGCCGAGCTCGTCGGGCTGATCGAGACCGCCGCGGCCGAGCTGGGCGTGGAGGTCGTCGTCCGGCAGACCGACTCCGAGGCCGAGCTGCTCCGCTGGGTGTTCGACGCGGCCGACGCCGGCGACCCGGTGGTGATCAACCCGGGCGGCTGGTCGCACACCTCGGTGGTGCTGCACGACGCGCTGGCCGGCCTCCGCGGGCCGCTGGTCGAGGTGCACCTGACCAACATCCATGCCCGGGAGGAGTTCCGTCACTTCTCCTACGTGTCCCGGGTCGCCGACGGGGTGATCGCCGGGCTCGGGGTCCAGGGCTACGAGCTGGCGCTGCGGTACCTGGCCGGAAAGGGCGCGTCGTGAAGACGACGCGCGAGCGAGCATCGCAGGGAGCGCCAGCGACCGAGGAGCGGAACGAGTGCGGAGTCGAACGGGGGACGTCGTGACCCGGGAGGCCGGGCGGCGGGACCGGCTGCGGGCGGTCGCCGCCGAGCGCGGGCTCGACGCCGTCCTCGTCACCAACCTGCTCAACGTCCGCTACCTGACCGGGTTCACCGGCTCCAACGCCGCGCTGCTGCTGCGCGCGGACGGCGACGACGTCCTCGGCACCGACGGCCGGTACACGACCCAGGCCGGCACCCAGGTGCCGGACCTGGAGCTGCTGATCGACCGGGCGACGGTGTCCGCGCTGGCGGCGCGGGCGGCGCACCTGGGCACCGGCCGGCTCGGCTTCGAGTCCCACGACGTCACCGTCGACGGGCTGCGCACCCTGGAGCGGGTGCTCGCCGACGAGGCCACCGGCGGCCCGGTCGCCGAGCTGGTCAGCGTCCGGCGCGCGGTGGAGGACCTCCGGGCGGTCAAGGACGACGGCGAGATCGAGTCGTTGCGCCGGGCCTGCACGGTCGCCGACCGGGCGCTCGCCGAGCTGGCCGCCGAGGGTGCGCTGCGGTCCGGGCGCACCGAGCTGCAGGTCGCCCGCGAGCTCGACGGCCGGATGCTGGCGCTGGGCGCGGAGGCGCCGAGCTTCGAGACGATCGTGGCCGCCGGCGCGAACTCCGCGATCCCGCACCACCGGCCCGACGCCACCGTGCTGCGCGACGGCGACCTCCTGAAGCTGGACTTCGGCGCCACCGTCGACGGGTACCACTCGGACATGACCCGCACCCTGGTCCTCGGCGGTGCCGCCGACTGGCAGCGCGAGGTCTACGAGCTGGTCGCCGCCGCGCAGGCGGCCGGCCGGGCCGCCCTCGCCGTCGGCGCGGACGTCACCGCGGTGGACGCCGCCGCCCGCGACGTCATCGTGGCCGCCGGCCACGGCGAGCACTTCACCCACGGGCTCGGGCACGGGGTGGGGCTGGAGATCCACGAGGCCCCGGGCCTCTCCGCCCTGGGCGCAGGTACCCTGGCCGCTGGCATGGCCGTCACCGTGGAGCCGGGGGTCTACCTGCCCGGCCACGGCGGTGTCCGGATCGAGGACACGCTGGTGGTCACGGACGACGAGCCCGAGTTGTTGACCCTCACGAGCAAGGAACTGCTGGTCATCTGATGGCTACCACCAACGACCTCAAGAACGGCATCGTCCTCAACCTGGACGGCCAGCTCTGGACCGTCACCGACTTCCAGCACGTGAAGCCGGGCAAGGGCGGCGCCTTCGTGCGCACCACGCTGAAGAACGTGCTCTCCGGGAAGGTCGTCGACAAGACCTTCAACGCCGGCACCAAGGTCGAGACGGCCACCGTCGACAAGCGGAACATGAGCTTCCTGTACCGCGACGGCACCGACTTCGTCTTCATGGACCTGGAGACCTACGACCAGATCCACGTCCCGGCCGAGACGGTCGGCGGCGGTGCCGACTACCTGCTGGAGAACACCGAGGCCATCGTCGCCGTGCACGAGGGGACGCCGCTGTACGTGGAGCTCCCGGTGACCATGGAGCTCGTCGTCGAGCACACCGACCCGGGCCTGCAGGGTGACCGGTCCACCGGTGGCACGAAGCCCGCCACCCTGGAGACCGGCGCGCAGATCCAGGTGCCGCTGTTCATCAGCACCGGCGAGAAGCTCAAGGTCGACACCCGCGACGGCCGGTACCTCGGCCGGGTCAGCTGACCTGACCGATGGCCGCCCGTTCCAAGGCGCGCAAGCGCGCGGTCGACGTCCTCTACGAGGCCGACCTGCGCCGCAGCGACCCGCTCGCGGTGCTCCGTGACCGGGTCGCCGACGGTGACCCGCCGGTTCCGGAGCACGCCGTCCGGCTGGTGGAGGGCGTGGTCGAGCAGCAGCCGCGGATCGACGAGCTGATCGAGCAGCACACCCGAGGCTGGTCGCTCGACCGGCTGCCCGACGTCGACCGGGCCATCCTGCGGATGGCGGTCTACGAGCTGCTGTGGGTGGACGACGTCCCGGACGCCGTGGCGATCGACGAGGCGGTGGAGCTGGCGAAGAAGCTGTCCACCGACGACTCGCCGGCCTACGTCAACGGCGTCCTCGGCGCGATCGTCGCCTCGGAGATCCCGACCTGAGGGACCCCTCTGCCCCTACGCTCGGCGCCGGACCCGCAGGGAGGCCGTACGCGAAGGGCCCACCCTGCTCGGCAGGGTGGGCCCTCGGCGTTCTCCGGCTCGGGTGCGCCGCGCGGAACAGCTCGAGCCAGGCCGGGGAACGGCTCCTGGTCGCGGTGCGGTCCGGTAGGACCGCGATGTCACCGCGGGGCGCGGCGGCGGTCCCAGCCGTTGTCGTCGCCGACGTCCTCGGTGGCGTAGCCGATGCCGTCGGCGCCGGGGGACAGGACACCCCACTCGATCAGCCGGGTGGTGAGCTCGTCGGGGCTCATGTCGTAGATGATCGCCAGCGACTTCAGATCCTCCGCGCGGATGGAGAGGACCTTGCCGTTGTAGTCGTGCCGCTGCGCCTGGATGGTCGACGCGTAGCGGGCCAGCGGGCCGGCCTCGTCGGCCGGCAGCGAGCCCAGCGACTCCAGGTTCAGCACGATCTTGGTGCTCTTGGTGACCGCCGAACTGGGCCGCGGGTCGGGCAGCAGCTCGGACACCGGCACGCCGTAGAACACGGCGAGCTCGGAGAGTCGCTGGACGGTGACCGCCCGGTCACCGCGCTCGTACGACCCCACGACCACGGCCTTCCAGCGGCCGTGGGACTTGTCCTCCACGCCCTGCAGCGACAGACCCTGCTGGTTGCGGATCGCCCGGAGGCGGGCGCCCAGCGCCCGGGAGTAGTCGGTGCTCATCGGCTCTGCTCACTGACTGTCGTTGGAAGGCGGCGGCGTTCGTGACGCAGAGTACCGACCGGGCCAGGCATGCGACAGTCCAGCGGCTCCGTTCCGGAACTTCTGCGCGCAACGGACGCGGCGAGGGTCACATCCGGGGGTGCAGTACCGTCGTCCACGGTCCCGCCTCCAGGCCGGCGCGCGTGTCGGTTACGGAGGGCTCCTTTAACGACCCGTCCAGTGAGGCGGGGAAGGAGGCCTGATGACCATGTCATCTGAGCTGTTCTCTGATCTGTCCGCCCCACCCCCGTTGCTGACCGGCGACGACGTCGCCCGGGTGGTCGACCGGGTGGCCCACCAGCTGATCGAGCGGGCAGCCAGCTCCGCTCCGGACGGCGCCGCCGACGGCGGTCTGGCCGACCTGGTCCTGGTGGGCATCCCCACCCGCGGCGCCCCGCTGGCCCGCCGGCTGGCCGCCCGCATCGAGGCGTTCACCGGCACCGCGGTTGACGTCGGCACCGTCGACATCACCCTCTACCGCGACGACCTGCGCACCCGCGGGGTGCGGGCGCTGGAGGAGACCCGGCTGCCCGCGGCGGGGATCGACGGGCGGTTGGTCGTCCTGATCGACGACGTCCTCTTCTCCGGGCGCTCGGTGCGCGCCGCCCTCGACGCGCTGCGCGACCTCGGCCGCCCGCGCGCGGTCCAGCTCGCCGTGCTGGTCGACCGCGGCCACCGGGAGCTGCCCATCCGCGCCGACTACGTGGGCAAGAACGTGCCCACGTCGCGGGCGCAGCAGGTCCGGGTGAAGCTGGCCGAGGTGGACGGCGTGGACGAGGTGCGGGTCCTGAACGGTGGTGACCGGTGAGGCGACAGGGAGTGAGCATCGCGGCGAGCTCTGCGAGCGAGGAGCGGAGCGACCGCGGAGCCGAACGGTCGGCATCGTGAGGAAGCACCTTCTGGAGGCCGGTGACCTCGACCGGGCCGACGCCACCCTGGTCCTCGACACCGCCGCGCAGATCGAGGCGGCGCTGGCCGGCCGCGAGGTCAAGAAGCTGCCCACGCTGCGCGGCCGCACGGTGGTGAACCTCTTCTTCGAGGACTCCACCCGGACCCGCATCTCCTTCGAGCTGGCGGCCAAGCGGCTGTCCGCCGACGTCATCAACTTCTCCGCCAAGGGCAGCAGCGTCTCCAAGGGCGAGAGCCTCAAGGACACCGCGCTCACCCTGGAGGCGATGGGCTCCGACGCGATCGTCGTCCGGCACCCGGCCTCCGGCGCCCCGCACCGGCTGGCGCAGTGGGTGAAGGGCAGCGTGGTCAACGCCGGCGACGGCACCCACGAGCACCCCACCCAGGCGCTGCTGGACGCCTACACGATCCGCCAGCGGCTCGGCCGGCTCGACGGCGTCCGGGTCGTGCTGGTCGGCGACGTGCTGCACAGCCGGGTCGCCCGCTCCAACGTCTGGCTGCTGCACACCCTCGGCGCCGAGGTCACCGTGGTCGCGCCGCCGACGCTGCTGCCGGTGGGGGTCGGCAGCTGGCCGGTGACGGTCGGCTACGACCTGGACGCCGCCCTGCCCAAGGCCGACGTCGTGATGATGCTGCGGGTGCAGGCGGAGCGGATGAACGCCTCGTTCTTCCCGAGCGCCCGCGAGTACAGCCGGCGCTACGGGCTGGACGCCCGCCGGATGGCCGCGCTGCCCGACGACGCGATCGTCATGCATCCCGGCCCGATGAACCGCGGCATGGAGATCGCCGCCGAGGTCGCCGACTCCGTCCGCTCCACGATCGTCGACCAGGTCGGCAACGGCGTCACCGTGCGCATGGCCGTCCTCTACCTGCTCTTGGGAGGGAGTCCCTCATGAGCGTGATCATCAAGGGCGCCCGCCCGTACGGCGAGGACGCCGCCGACCTGCTGCTCACCGACGGCCGGATCACCGCGATCGGCGACCGGCTGTCCTCCCCGGGCGCGGACGTGGTCGACGCGACCGGGCTGGTCGCCCTGCCCGGCCTGGTCGACCTGCACACCCACCTGCGCGAGCCCGGCCGGGAGGACGCCGAGACCGTCGAGACCGGCAGCCGCGCCGCGGCGCTGGGCGGCTTCACCGCGGTGCACGCGATGGCCAACACCGACCCGGTGGCCGACACCGCCGGCGTGGTCGAGCAGGTGTGGCGGCTCGGCCAGGAGGCCGGCCTGGTCGACGTCGTCCCGGTGGGGGCGGTGACCGTTGGGCTGCGCGGCGAGCGGCTGGCCGAACTCGGCGCGATGGCCGACTCAGCGGCGCGGGTGCGGGTCTTCTCCGACGACGGGCACTGCGTCGCCGACCCGGCGCTGATGCGCCGCGCGCTGGAGTACGTGAAGGCCTTCGACGGCGTCGTCGCCCAGCACGCCGAGGAGCCGCGGCTCACCGTCGGCGCGCAGATGAACGAGGGCGAGCGCTCCGCCCGGCTCGGTCTCGGCGGCTGGCCGGCCGCCGCGGAGGAGGCGGTCATCGCCCGTGACGTGCTGCTCGCCGGCCACGTCGGCGCCCGGCTGCACGTCTGCCACGTCTCGACGGCCGGCTCGGTGGACATCCTCCGCTGGGCCAAGAGCCGCGGCGTGCAGGTGACCGCCGAGGTCACCCCGCACCACCTGCTGCTCACCGACGAGTGCGCCGAGACCTACGACCCGGTCTTCAAGGTGAACCCGCCGCTGCGCACCGAGGCCGACGTGCAGGCCCTGCGCGAGGGCCTGGCCGACGGGACGATCGACGCGGTCGGCACCGACCACGCCCCGCACGCGGTGGAGGACAAGGAGAGCGAGTGGGCCGCCGCCCGGCCCGGGATGCTGGGCCTGGAGCAGGCGCTGTCCGTCGTCCTGGAGACCATGGTCGAGCCCGGCCTGCTCGACTGGCGTGGTGTGGCCGACCGGATGTCGGTCCGCCCGGCGGCCATCGGCCGCCTCGGCGCGCACGGGCGGCCGCTTGCCGTCGGCGAGCCCGCGAACCTGCTGCTGCTCGACCCCACGCACCGGGCCGCCGTCGACCCGGCCGCGCTGGCCAGCCGCAGCCGCAACAGCCCCTATGCCGGCCGGGAGCTCCCCGGCCGGGTGGTCGCCACGTTCCTGCGGGGGACCGCGACCGTTCTGGACGGGAAGGCAACACGGTGAGGCGACAGGAAGTGAGCATCGCAGTGAGCTCTGCGAGCGAGGAGCGGAGCGACCGCGGAGCCGAACGGGGTGCACAGTGAGCTCAGCGATCCTCGTGCTCGAGGACGGCAGGACATTCCGCGGCGAGGCCTACGGCACGGTCGGGACGACGGTCGGTGAGGCGGTCTTCGCGACCGGCATGACCGGGTACCAGGAGACCCTCACCGACCCCAGCTACGCGCGGCAGATCGTCGTGATGACCGCGCCGCACATCGGCAACACCGGGGTCAACGTCGAGGACGACGAGAGCCGCCGGATGTGGGTGGCCGGGTTCGTCGTCCGCGACGCCGCCCGCCGGCCGGCCAACTGGCGGGCCACCGGCAGCCTGGACGACGAGCTCGTGGCGCAGGGCGTCGTCGGGATCAGCGGCCTGGACACCCGCGCGCTGACCCGCCACCTGCGCGACCGCGGCGCGATGCGCGCCGGGATCAGCAGCGAGGGGCTGTCGGCGGAGGAGCTGCTGGCCCGGGTCACCGCCAGCCCGCAGATGACCGGCGCCGACCTCGCCCCCTCGGTGAGCGCCGACCGGCCGTACGTGGTCCCGGCGATCGGGGAGAAGCGGTTCCAGATCGCCGCGCTCGACCTGGGCATCAAGACCGCGACCCCGCGGTCGCTGGCCGAGCTCGGCGTGGAGACCCACGTGCTGCCGGCCACCGCCACCGCCGCCGAGCTGCTCGAGCTCGGCGTCGACGGCGTCTTCGTCTCCAACGGTCCCGGCGACCCCGCGGCCGCCGACTACGCGGTCGAGGCCGTCCGCGGGGTCCTGGAGGCGCGCCGCCCGCTGTTCGGCATCTGCTTCGGCAACCAGATCCTCGGCCGCGCGCTGGGCCTGGGCACCTACAAGCTGCGATTCGGGCACCGCGGGCTCAACCAGCCGGTGCTCGACCGGGTCAGCGGCACGGTGCGGGTCACCAGCCACAACCACGGCTTCGCCGTCGACGCGCCGCTGGACCGGCCGGTCGACACCCCGTTCGGACCGGTCGAGGTCAGCCACGTGGGCCTCAACGACGACGTCGTGGAGGGGCTGCGGCTGCTCGAGGCCCCCGCCTTCAGCGTGCAGTTCCACCCCGAGGCCGCCGCCGGCCCGCACGACGCCCACCCGCTGTTCGGTCGGTTCGTCGACCTGATGGCCGCCGAGAAGCAGCGCGGGGACGCCGTCTCCCCACCGTTGACCGTGCACGACTCCACCGGTGAGGAGGCCTGAGATGCCAAAGCGCACCGACATCCAGCACGTGATGGTGATCGGCTCCGGTCCGATCGTCATCGGGCAGGCCAGCGAGTTCGACTACTCCGGCACCCAGGCCTGCCGGGTGCTCAAGGCCGAGGGGCTGCGGGTCAGCTTGGTCAACAGCAACCCGGCGACGATCATGACCGACCCCGAGGTCGCCGACGCCACCTACATCGAGCCGCTCACCCCGGACTTCGTCGAGCGGGTCATCGCCGCCGAGCGCCCGGACGCGCTGCTGGCCACCCTCGGCGGGCAGACCGCGCTCAACATCGCGATCGGGCTGTACGAGAACGGCGTCCTGGAGAAGTACGGCGTCCAGCTCATCGGCGCCGACGTCGACGCGATCAACCGCGGCGAGGACCGGCAGATGTTCAAGGACATCGTCCGCTCCATCGGCGCCGACGCCCCCCGGTCGACGGTCTGCTCGAGCGTCGAGGAGGCGCTGGCCACCGTGGAGGAGGTCGGCTACCCGGTGGTCATCCGGCCGAGCTTCACGATGGGCGGGCTCGGCTCGGGCATCGCCACCGACGAGCCGATGCTGCGCCGGATGGCCGGCCACGGGCTGGCCGACTCCCCGGTCCACACCGTCCTCATCGAGGAGTCGGTGCTCGGCTGGAAGGAGTACGAGCTCGAGCTGATGCGCGACCGCAGCGACAACGTGGTGGTGATCTGCTCGATCGAGAACATCGACGCGATGGGGGTGCACACCGGCGACTCGGTGACCGTGGCCCCGGCGATGACCCTCACCGACCGCGAGTACCAGCAGATGCGCGACGTCGGCATCGCGGTGCTGCGGGCGGTCGGGGTGGAGACCGGCGGCTGCAACATCCAGTTCGCCGTCCACCCGGAGACCGGCCGGCTGGTCGTCATCGAGATGAACCCGCGGGTCTCCCGGTCCAGCGCGCTGGCGTCGAAGGCGACCGGCTTCCCGATCGCCAAGATCGCCGCGAAGCTGGCGATCGGCTACACCCTCGACGAGATCACCAACGACATCACCGGGGTCACCCCGGCGTCGTTCGAGCCGGCGCTGGACTACGTCGTGGTGAAGATCCCGCGGTTCGCCTTCGAGAAGTTCCCCGGCGCCGACCCGCGGCTGACCACCACGATGAAGAGCGTCGGCGAGATCATGGCGCTGGGCCGCAACTTCACCGAGGCGCTGGGCAAGGCGATGCGGTCCACCGAGACCAAGGCCGCCGGGTTCTGGACCGGACCGGAGGACGGGTCGAGCGCCGAGGAGCTGCTCGAGGCGCTGCGCACGCCGGTCGACGGGCGGCTGTACCTGGCCCAGCGGGCGCTGGCCGCCGGCGCCACCGTCGAGCAGGTCGCGCGGGCCAGCGGCTTCGACGCCTGGTTCGTCGACCAGATCGCCCTGGTCGACGAGGTGGGCGAGGAGGTGCGGGCCGCCCCGGCGCTCACCCCGGAGCTGCTGCGCCGGGCCAAGCGGCACGGCCTGTCCGACCGGCAGGTCGCCGCGCTGCGCCCGGAGCTGTCCGGGGAGGACGGCGTCCGGCTGCTGCGGCACCGGCTGGGGATCCGCCCGGTCTACAAGACCGTGGACACCTGCGCAGCCGAGTTCGCCGCCCGCACGCCCTACCACTACTCCTCCTACGACGAGGAGACGGAGGTCGAGCCGCGGGACAAGCCGGCGGTGCTCATCCTCGGCTCCGGCCCCAACCGGATCGGCCAGGGCGTCGAGTTCGACTACTCCTGCGTGCACGCGGTGATGGCGCTGCAGGACGCCGGCTACGAGGCGGTGATGGTCAACTGCAACCCGGAGACCGTCTCCACCGACTACGACACCGCCGACCGGCTGTACTTCGAGCCGCTGACCTTCGAGGACGTCCTGGAGGTCGTCGAGGCCGAGCGGGCCGCCGGGCCGGTTGCCGGGGTCATCTGCACCCTCGGCGGGCAGACCCCGCTGGGCCTGGCGCAGCGGCTCAAGGACGCCGGCGTCCCGGTGCTCGGCACCGCCCCCGAGGCGATCGACGCCGCCGAGGACCGCGGCGAGTTCTCCCGGGTGCTGCACGACACCGGGCTGCCCGCGCCCAAGCACGGCACCGCCACCACGTTCGCCGAGGCCCGGGAGATCGCCGCGGCGGTCGGCTACCCGGTGCTGGTCCGCCCCTCCTACGTGCTGGGCGGCCGCGGCATGGAGATCGTCTACGACGACGCCACGCTGGAGTCCTACATCACCAAGGCCACCGACGTGAGCAACGACCACCCGGTGCTGGTCGACCGGTTCCTGGAGGACGCGATCGAGATCGACGTCGACGCGCTCTACGACGGCACCGACCTGTACCTCGGCGGGGTCATGGAGCACATCGAGGAGGCCGGGGTGCACTCCGGCGACTCGGCCTGCGCCCTGCCGCCGATCACCCTGGGCAGCGCCGACCTGGCGCACATCCGCACCGCGACCGAGGCGCTGGCCGCCCGGATCGGGGTGCGCGGGCTGATGAACGTGCAGTACGCGCTCAAGGACGACGTCCTCTACGTGCTGGAGGCCAACCCGCGGGCCAGCCGGACCGTGCCGTTCGTCTCGAAGGCCACCGCCGTGCAGCTGGCCAAGGCCGCGGCGCGCATCGCGGTGGGGGAGACCATCGCCGAGCTGCGGACCGCCGGGGTGCTCCCGGCGACCGGCGACGGCGGCGAGATGCCGGCCGACGCGCCGATCGCGGTCAAGGAGGCCGTGCTGCCCTTCCACCGGTTCCGCACCGTGGAGGGCCACGGCGTGGACACCATCCTCGGCCCGGAGATGAAGTCCACCGGCGAGGTGATGGGCATCGACGCCGAGTTCGGCACGGCGTTCGCCAAGTCGCAGGCCGCCGTCTACGGGGACCTGCCCACCACCGGCACGGTGTTCGTCTCGCTGGCCAACCGGGACAAGCGCTCGGCGATCTTCCCGGTGAAGCGGCTGGCCGATCTCGGGTTCACCGTGCTCGCCACCGTCGGCACCGCGCAGGTGCTGCGCCGCAACGGGGTGGCCTGCGAGGTCGTCGGCAAGTTCTCCGAGGGCCCGGGCAACGTCGTCGAGCGGATCCTCAGCGGGGACGTCGACATCGTGGTGAACACCCCGTTCGGGACGCCCGGAAACAGCGGGCCCCGCCTGGACGGCTACGAGATCCGCGCCGCCGCGGTGACCGCCGGGATCCCCTCCATCACCACCGTGCAGGGTCTGGCGGCGGCGGTGCAGGGCATCGAGGCGCTGCGCCGCGGTCACCTCGGCGTCCGCAGCCTGCAGGACCTGCACCGCGCGCTCGCCGAGGCCGGCACGTGACCGCCGGCCCCGACCGCCCTCCCGCCGCGGAAGTGGCCACTTCTGCCCTGGGGTACCTGACCGAGCCGGCGCCGGTGGCGGAGGAGCCGCCGGTGCAGCGGGTGGTCGAGGTGGCCGGACGGCGGCCGGTCGGGGCGTACGTCGAGCTCACCCTGGCCGCGCCCGCGATCGCCGAGCGGGCGGTGCCCGGGCAGTTCGTCGCCTTCGCCGTCGGGGACCGCACCTCCGCGATGGTGCTGCGCCGGTCGATCGCGATCGCCGGCACCGCGGACGGGCAGGTGACCGTGGTCGTCTCCCCGCACGGTGCCGGGTCGACCTGGCTCGCCGGGCTGCGGCCCGGGGACGCCGTGGACGTCGTCGGCCCGCTCGGTCGGCCCTATCCGATGCCCGCGCCGGGCACCCCGGCGCTGCTGGTCGGCGGCGGCTACGGCGCCGCGGCGCTGGTCGGCCTGGCCGGGCGGCTGCGCGCCGCCGGGTCCCGGGTCGCGGTGGTCTCCGGCGCGGCGAGCGCGGACCGGCTGTGCTCCGGCGAGGAGCTCACCGCGCTGGCCGACCCGTTCGTGGTGACCACCGACGACGGCAGCGCCGGCCGCCGGGGCTGGGTGACCGACGCCGCCGCCGAGCTGGTCGGCGGGGTGGGCGTGGTCTACGCGTGCGGGCCGATGGGGATGCTGCGGGCGGTCGCCGAGCAGGCGACGGCGGCCGGGGTGCCCTCCTACGTCGCGGTGGAGGAGTCGATGGCCTGCGGGATCGGGGTGTGCATGACCTGCGTGCTGCCGGTGGTCGGCGCCGACGGGCGGACCCGGTTCAGCCGGTCCTGCACCGAGGGGCCGGTGTTCGGCGGGGACCGGGTGCGATTCGCCGACGTTGGGACGCTCACCGCCGACGTGGTCGGCGCGGACGCGATGGGGGTGGTGGCGTGACCGTCACGGAGACCGCGGTCGACATGTCGACCGCCCTCGGCTCGGCGGCGATCCCGAGCCCGGTGCTCACCGCTTCGGGGTGCTCGTCGTTCGGCCGGGAGCTCGAGCCGTTCGTCGACCTCGCCGCGATCGGCGCCGTGGTCACCAAGTCGGTGCAGCTGCGCCCCCGCTCGGGCCGGCCCACCCCGCGGATGGCCGAGACGCCCAGCGGCATGCTGAACTCCATCGGCCTGCAGGGACCGGGCATCGACGGCCTGCTGGCCGAGGAGCTGCCCTGGCTGGCCGCACGCGGCGCCCGCGCGCTGGTCTCCATCGCCGGCACCCGGGTCGAGCACTTCGCCGAGCTCGCCACCCGGCTGCGGGGCGTGCCCGGGGTGCTCGGCATCGAGGTCAACATCTCCTGCCCCAACGTGGAGAGCCGCGGCGAGGTCTTCGCCTGCGACCCGGTCGCGGCCCGCGACGTGGTCCGCGCGGTGCGCGAGGCGGCCGACCCGGCCCAGCCGGTCTACGCCAAGCTCAGCCCGGACGTCACCGACATCGTCCCGGTCGCGGCGTCCTGCGCCGACGCCGGGGCGGACGGGCTGTCGATGATCAACACACTGCTCGGGCTGGTCATCGACCCGGACACCATGCGCCCGGTGCTCGGCGGGATCACCGGCGGCCTGTCCGGCCCGGCCGTCCGCCCGGTCGCGCTGCGCTGCGTGTGGCAGGTGCACCAGGCGCTGCCCGGGGTGCCGATCCTGGGCATGGGCGGCATCCGCAGCGGCCTGGACGCGCTGCAGTTCGTGCTCGCCGGCGCCAGCGCGGTCTCGGTGGGGACGGCGGTCTTCAACGACCCGTCGGCGCTGACGCGCATCCACACCGAGCTGGCCGCGGCGCTGGCCGAACGGGGGTTCGCCCGGCTCACCGACGCCGTCGGGTACGCGCACAGATGACCGAGCTCGCGAGGTCGTCCAGGGACAGGGCACCGTCAGTCAGGAGGCCGACGAGCGCCAGCGAGGAGGTCGCGTGACCGAGCCCTTCGGCGCCCGGCTGGCCGACGCGGTCGCCGCCCGGGGCCCGCTGTGCGTCGGGATCGACCCGCACGCGTCGCTGCTGGGTGGCTGGGGGCTGGCCGACGACCCGGCCGGGCTGGCCCGCTTCACCGACGCGGTGGTGGACGCGCTGGCCGGGCACGTCGCCGTCCTCAAGCCGCAACTGGCGTTCTACGAGCGGCACGGGTCCCGGGGGGTCGCCGTCCTGGAGGACGCCGTCGCCCGGGCCCGCGCGGCCGGCGCCCTGGTGCTGCTGGACGCCAAGCGCGGCGACATCGGCTCGACGATGGATGCCTACGCCGACTACCTCCGCCCGGACCACCCGCTGGCCGTCGACGCGCTCACCGTGAGCCCCTACCTGGGGCCGGGATCGCTGCAGCCGGCGGTCGACACCGCCCGGCAGCACGGCGGCGGGCTGTTCGTCCTCGCCCGCACCTCGAACCCGGACGCCGGCACCCTCCAGCACGCGCTGGTGGGGGACCGCAGCGTCGCCCAGGTCGTGGTGGACACCGTGCGCGGCTGGAACACCCCCGGCTGGGTGGTCGGGGACCCGCTGCCCGACGTCGCCGCCGTCCGGGACGTCGCCGGCCGCTGGGGGCCGGGAACGGGGTCCTTCGGCGTCGTGGTGGGGGCGACGCTGCGCGAGCTGGACGTCGACCTCGACGGGCTCGGCGGACCGGTGCTCGCTCCCGGGCTGGGCGCCCAGGGCGGGTCGGTCGCCGACCTGCGCCGGTTGTTCGGCACCGGCACCGCCGTCGTCCCGACCGTCTCCCGCGACGTGCTGTCCGCCGGCCCCGACGCGGGCGCCCTGCGCACGGCAGCCGACCGGTGGACGGCCGAGCTCGCCGGATGAGGCGGGCCGGGCCCTGGCTGGTCGCCACGGTCGGGCAGGCGCGGGGGGAGCCCGCCCGGTGCACGACCCTGCTCCGGTCCGGGGGCGCGGTGCTGTGGCCCGATCGGGCGCTGACCTGACGTAACCGTCCGTGTGCGTCGTGTGTATGGCGGCACCGTGGCGGCTACAGCGCACCTGTCCACGACAGTTGGCGTGGGGGCTGGCGACACCGGGCGTTCTCGCTTGGTTAGGTTGTCGCCGAGGCTCACACCGCGGGCCGCACGCGTACGACGTCCACCCCGAGGAACCGCCGGTCCCGTGGCCGGCACGATCACGATTGGGTTGCTCCGTGCCCCTTCCCGAGTTGTCCCCCGAACAGCGTGCCGCTGCCCTGGAGAAGGCGGCTGCGGCCCGCAAGGCCCGTGCCGAGCTGCGCGAGCGGCTCAAGAGCAAGGGCGCCACGGTCGGTGACGTCCTCAAGCAGGGTGAGACCGACGAGGTGATCGGCAAGATGCGCGTGTCGGCGGTGCTCGAGTCGCTGCCCGGCGTCGGCAAGGCACGGGCCGCCAAGATCATGGAGCGGCTCGAGATCTCCCCGACGCGGCGGGTGCGTGGGCTCGGCGCCAACCAGCGCAAGGCGCTGGAGGCCGAGTTCGGCGGCGAGAAGGTCGAGGCCGACCAGGTCCCCGAGGGCGCCGTCTGAACGGTCGCCGTGGTGGTCCCCGACCACTCCGGTGCGATGATCGACCAGTGCGAGACCTGACCCGCGCGCGGCTGACCGTGCTCTCCGGTCCCTCCGGCGTCGGGAAGGGCACCGTCGTGGCCGAGGTCCGGCGCCGGCACCCGGAGGTCTGGGTGTCGGTGTCGGTCACCACCCGCAGGCCCCGCCCGGGCGAGGTGGACGGCGAGCACTACTGGTTCGTCGACGACGCCTTCTTCGACTCGCTGATCGCCAGCGACGGGCTCCTGGAGTGGGCGTCCTACGCGGGCCACCGGTACGGCACCCCGAAGGCGCCGGTCGACGAGCAGCTGGCCGCGGGCTCGCCGGCGCTGCTGGAGATCGAGCTGCAGGGCGCCCGGCAGGTCCGGGAGCGTGCGCCGGAAGCCCAGCTGGTGTTCCTCGCGCCGCCGTCCTGGGGTGAGCTGGTCTCCCGGCTGGCGGGCCGGGGCACCGAGGCACCGGAGGTCCAGTCCCGCCGGCTGGCCCTCGCGCAGGCCGAGCTGGACGCCGCGGGGGAGTTCGACGTGGTGGTCGTCAACGACGACGTGGCCAGGGCCGCCGACGAGTTGGTAAGCTGGCTGACTGCGCCGCCCCGCGAGCCCTCCCTCCCGAGGACCTCGGGCCGCGGGGACGCCCCCGAGTGAGCGCTGCCGGCACCGCCGGTGGCCCACTCCCACGATCGGAGAAGGAGCACGCTCGCCCGTGTCCGGAGTCGCACCCGCCCCTGAGGGCATCACCAACCCGCCGATCGACGAGCTGCTTGAGCGCACCAGCAGCAAGTACGGCCTGGTGATCTACGCCGCCAAGCGCGCGCGCCAGATCAACGCCTACTACAGCCAGCTCTCCGAGGGTCTGCTGGAGTACGTCGGCCCGCTCGTCGACACCGCGCCGCAGGAGAAGCCCCTGTCGATCGCGCTGCGCGAAATCAACGAGGGCCTGCTGACCCACACCGCCGGCGAGAACTGAGGCCCCGTCCCGGGTCCCGACCTGAGCTCGCGAAGGGTGGGGAGGACGGGGTCCTTTTACCTGCGAGGGGGTCGTTCCACCCTTACTGATGACGAAGCACCCGGCTCCGGCCGGGTGCTTCGTCGTTCCCGGGGCGGGGCGGGGAGGATCGTCGGCATGAGTCGCATCGTGCTCGGCGTGGGCGGCGGCGTGGCCGCCTACAAGTCGGCGCTGCTGCTGCGCGCGCTGACCGAGGTGGGACACGACGTGCGCGTCGTCCCCACCGCCTCGGCGCTCCGCTTCGTGGGCGCGGCGACGTTCGAGGCGCTGTCCGGCAACCCGGTGAGCACCGAGGTCTGGGACGACGTCCCCGAGGTGGCCCACGTGCGGATCGGGCAGCAGGCCGACCTGGTCCTGGTCAGCCCGGCCACCGCCGACCTGCTCGCCCGCGCCGCCGCCGGCCGGGCCGACGACCTGCTCACCGCCACCCTGCTGACCGCGCACTGCCCGGTCGTGTTCGTCCCGGCGATGCACACCGAGATGTGGCTGCACCCGGCCACCCAGGACAACGTGGCCACGCTGCGCCGCCGCGGCTCCGTCGTGCTGCCGCCCGCGGTCGGCCGGCTCACCGGCCCCGACTCGGGCCCGGGCCGGCTCCCCGAGCCCGCCGACGTCGCGGCCCTGGCCGAGGTCGTGCTCACCGCCGGGCCCGGCGCGCTGGCCCCGGACCTGGCCGGACGGCGGGTCGTCATCAGCGCCGGGGGCACCCGGGAACCCCTGGACCCGGTCCGCTTCCTGGGCAACCGCTCCTCGGGGATGCAGGGCTGGGCGCTGGCCCGGGTCGCCGCCGCCCGGGGCGCCGAGGTGGTGCTCGTCGCTGCGAACGTCGAGCAGCCGGCGCCGTTCGGCGTCCGGGTGGTGCCGGTGGAGACCGCCGAGCAGCTGCGGACGGCGATGCTGGCCGAGTCGGCCGGCGCGGACGTCGTCGTCATGGCCGCCGCGGTCGCGGACTTCCGGCCCGCCTCCGTGGCCGGCACCAAGCTGAAGAAGGGCAGCGCCGCCGAGCCCAGCTCGGTGGAGCTGGCACGCAACCCCGACGTCCTGGTCGAGCTGGTCGCCGCGCGCGCACCCGGCCAGCTCGTCGTCGGCTTCGCCGCCGAGACCGGGGACGCGGAGGGCGACGTGCTCACCCACGCGCGGGCCAAGCTCGCCCGCAAGGGGGCCGACCTGCTGGTGGTCAACGACGTCTCGGCCGGTCAGGTGTTCGGCCGGGCCGACAACGAGGTCACCGTGCTCGCCGCCGACGGCACCGCGACCCCCGTGCCCCCCGGCCGCAAGGACGGCGTGTCGGTCGGCATCTGGGACGTCGTCGGCACCCACCTCGGCTGACCGGGACCGCCACCCCGGGCGGTCGCGGGCCACGCCCGTCGGCCGCCCCCGGTAGCCTCGGTCGCGGGTCCACCCACCACCGGCTGCAGACGCCGCGCCGGCCACCGAACGCAGGGAGTACCGAGTGTCACGCCGCCTCTTCACGTCCGAGTCGGTGACCGAGGGCCACCCCGACAAGATCGCGGACCAGATCAGCGACTCGATCCTCGACGCCATGCTCGAGCAGGACCCGCGCAGCCGGGTCGCCGTCGAGACGATGATCACCACCGGTCAGGTCCACATCGCCGGTGAGGTCACCACGGCCGGCTACGTGGAGATCGCCGAGATCGTCCGCAAGACCATCCTCGGCATCGGCTACGACTCGTCCCGCAAGGGCTTCGACGGCGCCTCCTGTGGCGTCAGCGTGTCCATCGGCGCCCAGTCACCCGACATCGCCCAGGGCGTGGACACCGCCTACGAGGCGCGCACCGGTGCAGAGCACCGCGCCGCGGTCGCCGAGGACCTCATCGAGCGGCAGGGCGCCGGCGACCAGGGGCTGATGTTCGGCTACGCGGTCGACGAGACCCCCGAGCTCATGCCGCTGCCGATCGCGCTGGCCCACCGGCTGGCCCGCCGGCTGGCCACGGTGCGCAAGGACGGCTCCGTGCCCTACCTCCGCCCCGACGGCAAGGTCCAGGCCACCGTCGTCTACGAGGACGACCGGCCGGTCGCCGTCGACACCGTCGTCGTCTCCTCCCAGCACGCCGACGACATCTCGATCGAGACGCTGCTCGCTCCCGACGTGCAGGAGCTCGTCGTCGAGCCCGAGCTCGCCGCGCTCGGCCTGCCCACCACCGGCTACCGGCTGCTGGTCAACCCCACCGGCAAGTTCGTCATCGGCGGCCCGATGGGCGACGCCGGCCTGACCGGTCGCAAGATCATCGTCGACACCTACGGCGGCATGGCCCGGCACGGCGGCGGGGCGTTCTCCGGCAAGGACCCGTCGAAGGTGGACCGCTCCGGCGCCTACGCGATGCGCTGGGTCGCCAAGAACGTGGTCGCGGCGGGCCTGGCCCGCCGTTGCGAGGTGCAGGTCGCCTACGCGATCGGCGCCGCCCACCCGGTCGGGCTGTTCGTCGAGACCTTCGGCACCAGCACCGTGCCCGAGGACGTGCTGGAGAAGGCGATCACCTCGGTGTTCGACCTGCGGCCGGGCGCGATCGTGCGGGACCTGGACCTGCTCCGCCCGA
The DNA here is from genome assembly GCF_019799945.1 of Modestobacter marinus. Taxonomy (GTDB): domain Bacteria; phylum Actinomycetota; class Actinomycetes; order Mycobacteriales; family Geodermatophilaceae; genus Modestobacter; species Modestobacter marinus_B. The sequence goes on along the minus strand of NZ_JABGCH010000003.1, from coordinate 91,946 downwards.
TCTACGCGCCGACCGCCGCCTACGGGCACTTCGGCCGCACCGACGTCCAGCTGCCCTGGGAGCGGCTGGACCGCGTCGACGCGCTGAAGTCCGCCGTGGGCTGAAGGACCCTGCCCTCCTCACCGCTCGCACGCTCGCGGTGAGCCTCTGGGCGGGGCCGGAGGCTGTCGGTACCGACGGGGAGACTGTCGGTGTGCGCGTGGCCCGGGTCGTCGTCGATGTGCCGTTGGCCCACCTGGACCGGCCGTTCGACTACGCCGTCCCCGACGAGCTCGCCGAGCAGGTGGTGGCCGGCTGCCGGGTCCGGGTGCGCTTCGCCGGGAAGCTGCTGGACGGCGTCGTCCTGGAGCTCGGCGACAGCACCGAGCACGGCGGCCGGCTCGCGCCGCTGGCCAAGGTGGTCTCCAGCGAGCCGGTGCTCACCCCCGAGGTCGCCGCGCTGGCCCGGTCGGTCGCCGACCGCTACGCCGGGTCGATGACCGACGTGCTCCGGCTGGCGCTGCCGCCGCGGCGGGCCGCGCCCGAGAAGCGCCCGGTGGCCGACCCGCCGCCGGTCCCGCCGGCGCCGGACCCGGCCGGTTTCGCCCGGTACCCGACCGGGCCGCAGCTGCTCGCCGCCGTCGCCGGGGGTAACCCGGCCCGCGCGGTCTGGACGGCGCTGCCGGGGGAGGACTGGCCGGCCCGGCTGGCCGAGCTGTGCCAGGCCGCCCTCTCCGGAGGGCGCGGGGCGCTGGTCGTCGTCCCGGACGGCAAGGACCTCGACCGGCTCGCCGCCGCGGCAGAGGCGCGGCTGCCGGCCGGCTCGGTCGCCGTGCTACGTGCCGACGCCGCGCCCGACACGCGGTACGCCCGCTTCCTGACCGCGGCCCGCGGCTGCGCCCAGGTCGTGCTCGGCACCCGCGGCGCGGTGTTCGCACCGGTGCGCGACCTCGGCCTGGTCGTGATCTGGGACGACGGCGACGACCTGCACGCCGAGCCCCGCGCGCCCTATCCGCACGCCCGCGACGTGCTCGTGCACCGGGCGCACCTGGCCTCCTGCGCCGCGGTGGTGGCCGGCACCGCGCGCACCGCGGAGGCGGCCCTGCTGGTGGAGTCCGGCTGGGCGCACGAGCTGGTCGCCGACCGGGCCGTCCTGCGCGCCGCCGCGCCGCGGGTGCAGGCACTGGGCAGCGACTTCGAGCTGGCCCGCGACCCGGCCGCCCGCTCCGCCCGGCTGCCCACCCTGGCCTTCGACGCGGCCCGCAAGGCGCTGCAGGCCGGCGCACCCGTGCTGGTCCAGGTGCCCCGGGCCGGCTACGTGCCCTCGCTGGTCTGCGACCGGTGCCGGGCCCCCGCGCGCTGCCCGCACTGCGCCGGCCCGCTCGGGGTCTCCCCGGCACCCGGACCCGGCGGGGTGCGCATCGCCGCCTGCCGCTGGTGCGCGCGCCCGGCCGCGACCTTCGAGTGCCCGCACTGCTCCGGCACGAAGCTGCGGGCCGCCGTCGTGGGCGAGGCGCGCACGGCCGAGGAGCTCGGCCGGGCGTTCCCGGGCGCCGCCGTCCGGGTGTCCGGGAGCCGGTCCGGAGTGCTCGCCACGGTGCCCGGCGGGCCGGCCCTGGTGGTCGCGACGCCGGGGGCGGAGCCGATCGCCGCGGGCGGGTACGGCGCGGCGCTGCTGCTGGACTCCTGGGCGCTGCTCGGCCGGGCCGACCTGCGCGCCGGGGAGGAGACGCTGCGCCGGTGGGCCAACGCCGCCACGCTGGTCCGGGCCGGCGGGCCGGTGGTCGTCGCCGCCGACGCCGGGCACCCCGTGGTGCAGGCACTGGTGCGCTGGGACCCGGCCGGCCTGGCCGCGCGGGAGCTGGCCGACCGGCGCGAGCTCGGGTTCCCGCCGGCCACCCGGATGGCCTCGCTGTCGGCCTCGCCCGCGGCGCTGGCCGACTTCCTGGAGGCGCTGCGGCTGCCCGAGGGCGCCGACGTGCTCGGCCCGGTCCCCGAGCCCCCGCGCCCGGGTCAGGAGGGCGAGCGGTACCTCGTGCGGGTGCGGCGCAGCGACGGGCTGGCACTGGCCCGGGCGCTGCACGACGTCCAGGGGGTGCGCAGCGCCCGCAAGGTTGCCGAGCACGTCCGGGTCCAGCTCGACCCGCTCGAGCTCGCCTAGCGGTCAGCGACCGGCGGCCATCTCCTGCAGCTCGGCCTCGATGGCCGCCTCGCGCTCGGCGTCCGCGCGGGCCCGGTCGGCGGCCAGCCGCCAGTAGACCGGCGCCAGGGCGGCGAGGTGCGCCACCGCGGCGATCGCGCCGAACCACCGGTGCGGGTGCCGCACCCCCCGCTGGGCGAGCCGGTCGCGGACCGGCCGGTCGAGCACCTGCAGCAGCAGGCCGACGACCAGGGCGTGGGCGCCGGCATGCGCCAGCGCGCGGCGTTCGTGCGGCGGGGCCGGGCTGACGGTCCCCGTGGCGCGGTGCTCGCGGAGCATCGCGGGCAGCTCGAGGCTGGCCTGGTCGGCGGTGAGGGCGGCGCCGGCGGCGGCCGAGATCAGCACCCGGGGGCGCGACCAGGGCGGCGCCTCCCGGCTGGCCACCAGGCCGCCGACGGCCAGACCCTCGAGCACGCTGCTGGCCAGGGCACGGACCCGGTGGGCGAGGAGCGAGGTCACGAGAGCCACCGTAGGGGCCGCCGCCTACGATCGTCGGGTGAGCGTGACCCCCATCCGGATCATGGGCGACCCGGTGCTGCGCACCCCCGCCGCCCCCGTGGTCGACTTCGACGCCGAGCTGCGGCAGCTGGTCGCCGACCTGACCGACACCATGCACGCCGCCGGCGGGGCGGGCATCGCCGCGCCCCAGATCGGTGTCGGGCTGCGCGTCTTCACCTGGTACGTCGACGGGGAGGTCGGTCACCTGGTCAACCCGGAGGTCACCGCGGTCGGGGAGGACACCGAGGAGGACGCCGAGGGCTGCCTGTCCATCCCCGGGTTCCGGTTCGACTGCCGCCGGCACCTGTACGTGGCCGCCACCGGATGGGACATGCACGGCGAGCCGATCCGGGTCGAGGGCTCGCACAAGCTTGCCCGCGCGATCCAGCACGAGACCGACCACCTCGACGGCGTGCTGTTCGTCGACCGGCTCGACGCCGAGGCCCGGGAGGCCGCGCTGGCGGTCCTCCGCGACGCCGCCTGGCAGGGGGAGCAGTCCTACCTGCCCGATGGCCAACCGGTGTTCCCGCCGGTCGTGAAGGTGAGCCCGCACTGAGGCTGTTGTTCGCCGGCACGCCGGCACCTGCGGTCGTCGCGCTCGAGGCGCTGCTGGGCTCGCGGCACGAGGTGGTCGCCGTCCTCACCCGCCCGGACGCCCCGGCCGGGCGCGGCCGGCGCACCAGCCGGTCGCCGGTCGCCGAGAGCGCCGACGCCGCCGGGATCCCGGTGCTCACGCCCCGCTCACCGCGGGAGCCGGAGTTCCTCGACCAGCTGCGCGGACTGGACGTCGACTGCGCACCGGTGGTCGCCTACGGCGCCCTGGTCCCGCCGGAGGTGCTGGAGGTGCCCCGCCACGGCTGGGTGAATCTGCACTTCTCCCTGCTGCCGGCCTGGCGCGGAGCGGCCCCCGTGCAGCACGCGATCATGGCCGGCGACGAGGTCACCGGAGCGGCGACGTTCCGACTCGAGCCCGGCCTGGACACCGGCCCGGTGTTCGGCGTGGTCACCGAGCCGATCGGGTCCACCGACACCGCCGGCGACCTGCTCGGCCGGCTGGCGGTCAGCGGCGCCCGGCTGCTCGTCGCGACCCTCGATGGCATCGCCGACGGCTCGCTGCGCCCCCAGCCGCAGCCGGCCGAGGGCGTCAGCCTCGCGCCGCGGATCGAGACCGCCGACGCCCGCGTCGACTGGACGCTGCCGGCGCACGTGGTCGACCGGCGGGTCCGCGGTGTGACCCCCGCTCCAGGGGCGTGGACGACGTGGCGGGGCACCCGGCTGCGGCTGGACCCGGTCGCGCCGGTGCCCGACGCGGCGAACCTCGCGCCCGGTGAGGTGTCGGTCGCGCCGACGGGCGTGACGGTGGGCACCGGCCGCGGTGCCGTCCGGCTGCGCGAGGTGCAGCCGGCGGGGAAGCGGATGCTGCCCGCCGCCGACTGGGCCCGGGGAGCCCGGCCGGCAGCCGGCGAGAGGCTGGGCGAGTGACCCCGCCCCCGCGCCGGCCCGACCGGCGCCCACCCACCCGGCGGCACCGGCCGGTCCTCGACGGTGCCCGGCTGACCGCCTTCGACGTCCTCGACGGGGTCACCGGCCGGGCCGCCTACGCCAACCTGCTGCTGCCCCAGCTGCTCCGGGAGCGCGCCGCCGACCTCGCCGAGCGCGACGCGGCCTTCGCCACCCAGCTGGCCTACGGCACGCTGCGGGCCACCGGCACGCTGGACGCGGTGCTGGGCACGCTGGTGTCCCGGCCGCTGTCCGAGCTCGAGCCGCGGGTGCTGGACCTGCTGCGGCTGGGCACCTACCAGCTGCTCGACCTCCGGGTGCCGGCGCACGCGGCGGTCGACACGACCGTCGCGCTGACCCGCGCGATCGTCGGCACCGGAGCCTCCGGCCTGGTGAACGCCGTGCTGCGCAAGGTGGCCGCCGGCGGCGACCGGGCGGCCTGGGTCGAGGCCCTGCACCCCCTGGACGACGACGCCCGGCTCGCGCTGACCACCGACCACCCGCGCTGGATCGTCGAGGCCTGGCGGGATGCGCTGGACGATCCGGCCGAGCTGGAGCCGGCGCTGCTCGCCGACGACGCCGCCCCCGAGGTGCACCTGGTGGCCCGGCGGATCCCGCGGGACGAGCTGGCGGCCCAGGCGGGCGGCGAGCCCGGCCCGTTCTCGCCGTACGCCGTCCGGCTGCCCTCCGGCGACCCGGGGCGGCTGCCCGCGGTGCGCTCGGGGCTGGCCGCGGTGCAGGACGAGGGCAGCCAACTCGCCGCGCTCGCCCTCACCCGGGCTCCGGTCGACGGGCCCGAGCGGGCGTGGCTCGACATGTGCGCCGGGCCCGGGGGCAAGGCCGGGCTGCTGGCCGCCGTCCGGCCCGAGGGCGTGCACCTCACCGCCGCCGACCGGGCGCCGCACCGCGCCGAGCTCGTGCGCGCCGCCCTGGCCGGTGAGGACGACGTCGACGTCCTGGTCACCGACGCCACCGACCCCGACTGGGCGGCGGGCTCGTTCGACCGGGTGCTGCTCGACGCCCCGTGCACCGGCCTGGGCGCCCTGCGGCGGCGGCCGGAGGTGCGCTGGCGGCGCACCCCCGAGGACGTCGCCCCGCTGGCCGAGCTGCAGCACCGGCTGCTGGGGAGCGCGCTGGCCGCCGTGCGGCCCGGGGGAGTGGTGGCCTACGTGACCTGCTCGCCGCACACCGCGGAGACCGTCGACGTGGTCGACGCGGCGGCCGCCCGGGACGACGTCGAGGTGGAGCCCGTCGCACCGCTGTTCCCCGAGGTGCCCGGGATCGCCCGCGGGGACCAGGGGCAGCTGTGGCCGCACCGCCACGGCACCGACGCGATGTTCCTGGCGCTGCTCCGCCGCACCCGCTGAGCTCCGCGGACCGTCACCCACAGTCGGACGGCCGCCCGGGGTCGGACTCGCCCCCGGTGTCGTCGTCCTGGCCGTCCTGGCCGCCCTGGCCGCCCTGGTCCTGGTCGTCCTGGTCGTCCTGGTCCTCGTCCGGGGCCGGGGCGGCGCCCTCGTCCCCGTCCTCGTCCTGCGCGCGGGCGTCCTCCTGGTCCGCGGATGCGTCCCCTTTCCCGCTGTCCCCGTCGTCCGGGGTCGACTCGTCCGAGGTCGACTCGTCGGCGGCGGTCTCGTCGGTCGCGGTGTCGCCCGTGTCGGTGTCGTCGGTCGCGGTCTCGTCGGTCGCGGTCTCGTCGGTCGCGGTGTCGCCCGTGTCGGTGTCGTCGGTCGCCGTCTCGTCGGTCGCGGTCTCGTCGGTCGCGGTGTCGCCCGTGTCGGTGTCGTCGGTCGCGGTCGCGGTGTCGCCCGTGTCGGTGTCGTCGGTCGCGGTCGCGGTGTCGCCCGTGTCGGTGTCGTCGGTCGCGGTCGCGGTGTCGCCCGTGTCGGTGTCGTCGGTCGCGGTCGCGGTGTCGCCCGTGTCGGTGTCGTCGGTCGCGGTCGCGGTGTCGCCCGTGTCGGTGTCGTCGGTCGCCGTCTCGTCGGTCGCGGTCTCGTCGGTCGCAGGCTCGGCCGGGGCGGGGTCGGCGGGTGCGGGGACGGCGGGTGCGGGGGCGGCCGGCGCCGGCTGGACCGGCGCGGGGGCGGCCGGCGCCGGCTGGTCCACGGCCTGGGAACGGGTCGCGGGGGCGGCCGAACCGGCCCGGGCCGGCACCTGGGGGGACCGGACCGCGGTGTCGACGGGGACGACCGCGTGGTCCCTCGCGACCGGTCCGGGGAGCTGTGGCGTGGCGGGCACGTCGGCGGGGACCGCCGGGGTCAAGGCGTCCTCCGGGGGAACGGTGGCCCGCGGGACCGACGCCCGCTCCACCGGCAGGTCCAGGGTCGGGAGAGGCGGGATGGAGACCGTGCCGGCGGTGGGATCCCCGGCCCCGGGTGCCACCACCCGCGAGCCGGCCCACGCGCCGGCGAGCGTCCCGAGCAGCAGCGAGACGATCAGGACGACGCTGCCGGCCGCGGCGGGCAGCATCGCGCGCACCCCCCGGCTCCGCTGGCCGGCGGTGCGTGGCGGGACGTACAGCACCACGGGGCGGTGCCGGGGATCGGGTTGGTCAGGACCGGGCACGCCGGCGTTTGCCGCGCGGTCAGCGGAGTGCCCGTGCACGGTGCTCACCCCCCGGACACCCCCGCTGGGTGCAGGTGCCGTTCGGCCAGCAGGGCCGCCTGGGTCCGGTCGGACACCCCCAGGCGCAGCAAGATGTTCGTGACGTGCGCCTTGACCGTCCGCTCGGTGATCTGCAGCCGCCGCGCGATGGACTTGTTGGGCAGGCCCTGGCGGACGAGTTCCAGGACCTCGCGCTCCCGGTCGGTCAAGCCGTCGAGCCCCGCGTGCTGGCGAAGGTCGGTCAGCAGGAACCGGGCGACCGACGGGTCGATGGGCGCTCCCCCCGCGGCCACGGCACGGACCCCGTCGAGGATCCGCTCGCCCCGGGCGTCCTTGAGCAGGTAGCCGTCGGCCCCGGCCTGCATCGCCTCCAGCACCCGCTCCGGTTCCTGGAAGGACGTCAGCACCAGAACCCCGACCGGCCGGCCGGCCCGGCGGAGCGCCCGGATGACCGAGACGCCGTCCCGGCCGGGCATGGACAGGTCCAGCATGACCACGTCCGCTGCGGACCGGTCCACCTCGGCCAGCACCTGGTCGCCGTCGGGCACCGTGCCCACGCACTCGAGGTCACCGGTGGCACCCAGCAACGCGGCCAGCCCGCGGCGCACCACCTCGTGATCGTCCACGACGAGGACCCGGATCACCGTTGCACCCCCATGTCGACCCTCACGTCGTCCAGCGGGACACGCGCGACGATGCGGGTCCCCTGTCCCGGCGAGCTGGAGGCCGTCAACGACCCGCCCTGGTCCGCCACCAGGTCGCCCAGGGCCTGGAGTCCCAGGTGCCCGGCGGCTCTCTTCTCGGCCAGTCGAGAGCCCTCGAAGCCTCGGCCGTCATCGTCGACCGTCATGGTGGCCTCGGCGGCGTCCACGGCGACGGCGATGTCGACTCGTTCCGCTCCGCTGTGTGCCGCGACGTTCCGCAGTGATTCCTGTGCGCAGCGGTACAGGACCTCCGCGACCGGACCCGGCAGGCGGTCGAGGTCGGCCGCCTGCACCGACACCTCGACACCGGTCGCGGCCATCCGGTCGGCCGCCCGGGCCAGCGCCGCTTCCAGTCCCTGCTCCGGGACCCGCTGCTCGCTGAGGTCCAGGAGCAGGGCCCGCAGCCGGCGGATGCCCGAGCGCAGGCCCTCCGCCACCCGGTCGAACAGCGCGGCGTCCCCGTCCCGCTGGACGCGCGCCAGCCGCTGTGCGTCCAGCTCGTAGATCAGGGCGTGCAGCCCGGGCAGGACGTCGTCGTGCACCTCGCTGGCGATCCGGCGGCGCTCCAGGCCGGTCGCGGCCAGGGCCGCCTTGCGCAGGGCGGCCTCCGTCCGGGCGTGCTGCCGGACCCGGCGGGCCAGGCGCCAGAGGAACGGCAGCTGCGCCAGCTGCAGGAGCAGGAGGGCACCCAGCGCGAGGGGCGCGAACGAGGTCCACGCCGACCGCGCCCCGGTGGCGGCGAGGTCGTCCGTCCGGCCGGTCACCTCCACCAGCAGGGGCGTGCCCCCGGTGGCCTGGACCCCGACGGACGCGCTGAGCTCGTCCCGGGCGGCGCCGTCGGGCGACGTGAGGACGAGCGTGCGGTCCATGAGGGCCGTGCGCTGGGCGGGCTGCAGCGGTGCCGCCGTGGCGCTCGGGTCGTCGCTCCAGACGACGTCCCCCTCGTCGTCCCGGACCGCGACGGCCACCACCGGGGCGGTCGCCTCCAACCGGTCGACCGCCAGGTCCAGCCGGGCCTCGGCCGCCGCCGACCCGCCGACCAGCTGCGGTGTCAGCAGCGGGGCGACCACCGACCCGGCCACCACCGCGGCGAGCTGGCGGAAGGACCGGGAGGCCTCCTCCGCGCCGGTGCGCCGGGCGGCCGCGCCCACGGATGCGGCCAGGCCGCATGCCGCCACGATCGCGAGGAGGACGAACACCGCGACGGTCGCCGTCTCCGACCGCTGCTCACCGCGGAAGGCCGGCTGACGTCGGCCCGATGTGTCGTGCGCCACAGATTCAAACGGTAGCCGCCCCTGCCGACAGTGGACCTCACCCGTTCCGGGTGTCTTCGTAGACTGGCGTGTCCCGGAATGGTCCGTCCGCATGACCGCTCCTCGGCCGGGTGGTACTAGTACCAACGTCCAATGTCGTTCCGCCCGCCGGGCTCGGCACGCTCGGTGCATGTCTCACCACGGGCCCGCGCCGCGCGTCGGCGCGCTGACCGTGGCGGTTCCGTTCCTCCGGCCGGAGCGGGTCCGGCTCGGCTTGAGCATCGGCATGGCGACGGCGGAGATCGGCTGCCGGCTCGCCTCCCCCTGGCCGCTGGCCCTGGCGGTCGACCACGCGATCGTGGGGCGTCCCTTCACCGGTCCCATGCGGGCGCTGGAGGGCCTCGGCCCCACCGGGCTGCTCATCGCGTCCGGCGTCGCCACCGTCGCGCTCACCGCGTGTGGCGGGCTGCTCGACGCCGGCGCCCGATGGCAGGCCGAGCGTTCCGCCGTCCGGATCGCGGGCGCGCTCCGGGCGGCCGTCTTCAGCCACGTGCTGTCGCTCTCCCTGCGCTGGCACGACCGCGTGCGCACCGGGGAGGTGCTCTCCCGGCTCACCAGCGACGTGGGGCGGGTGCTCGACGCCCTCACCGCGCTGTGCACGTCGTTCCTGCCGAGCGCGGTGCTCCTGGTCAGCTCGCTGACGATCCTGCTGATGCTCGACCCGTCGCTGGCCTGGCTCGGCCTCACCGTCCTGCCGTTCCTGATCGTCCTGACCGCCCGCCAGCGCCGCCGGATCCGGGCGGCCGAGCTCGAGGCGCGGGACGCCACCGGACGCCTGTCCGGGACGACGACGGACCTGCTGCGCAACGTCCGCGCGGTGCAGGCCTTCGGCCGGGTGGACCGGGCGCGGAGCATGTTCGCCGAGCCGAACGACCGGGCGGTCGAGGCGAAGGTGAACGCGGCGACGACCGAGGCCCGCTGGGCGCCGGTCCCCAGCATCGTGCTGTCGATCGGGACCGGGATCGTCCTGGTCGCCGGCGGCCTCCAGGTCCGGGCGGGGCGGCTGAGCATCGGTGAGCTGCTGGTCGTGCTGAGCTACCTGGGCAACCTGCAGTCGCCGGTGCGCAGCCTGGTCCGGCTGACCGCCGTGTGGGCGCGGTCCAGCGCGAGCGCCCTGCGGCTGAGCGAGGTGCTGTCCTGCGAAGAGGCGGTGCAGGAGCCGGCGCAGCCCCGGCCCGTGCCGCCGGTGCGCGAGAGCCTGCGGCTGCACGACGTGTCGTTCGCCTACAACCCCGACCGGCCGGTGCTGTCCCACTTTGACCTCACCGTCGCCGCCGGGGAGACGGTGTGCCTGTTCGGCCCCAGCGGCGCGGGCAAGAGCACGGTCCTGCACCTGCTGCTGCGCCTCTACGACGTCGACGCGGGCAGGGTGCTCATCGACGGGGTCGACGTCCGCGAGCTGTCGCCCGTGGCGCTGCGCCAGCAGATCGCGTTCGTGCCGCAAGACCCGTGGTTGCTCGACGGCACGCTCGCCGAGAACATCGCCTTCGGCTCCGCCGACGCGACCCGGGCGCAGGTGCTCGCCGCCGGGCGGGCGGCCTGGGTCGACGAGTTCGCGCACGCCCTGCCCGAGGGGTACGACACCCCCCTCGGCGAGAGCGGCGTGCGGCTGTCCGGTGGCCAGCGGCGACGGGTCGCGCTGGCCCGTGCGGTCGTGTCCTCCGCCCCGGCGGTGCTGCTGGACGAGCCGACCACGTCCCTCGACGCCGAGTCCGCCCGCCAGGTCATCGGGGCCATCCGCACCGCGACCCGCGACCGCACGGTCCTGCTGGTCACCCACGACCCGGTCCTCGCCGCGATTGCCGACCGCACCGTTCACGTCACGCCCCTGCGACGGAGCTCCCGGCACCGGGGTCACCCGACCGCGTCCCCGCCGGCCGTGGCCCCGCCCGCCGTGGAGCCGGCCCGCTCCGACCGGGTGCCGGCCCTCGAACCGACCCATCCTGTCGCCGCCGACCACAACCGGCCGGCTCCGGCGTCTGACATCTCGGGGGGGAGGTGAGAGTCATGCGCGTCATCGGTGAGGTCACGTACAAGGCCAAGACCAGGTCGTGGAAGAGCTGGTGCAGCAAGAGCTGGAAGAGCTGGTGCAGCAAGAGCTGGAAGAGCTGGAAGAGCTCGGACTCCTGCTGACCGGAACCGGTCGTCCCGTCGGGGCCTCACCCCGGCGGGACGACGCACACCATCCCCCGAGCGGTCGGGACAGGGTGAGGAGACGACGTGAACTGGCGCACCGTCCGAGTGGTGGAGGCGGACCGGGCGGCGCTGCCGCCGATCCTGGAGGACGCCGGCGACGGGGCTCCGACCTGGAACCCCGCGGGCGGGACACCGCTGGTCCCCGGGCTGCTGACCTGGGACTGCATCGCCAAGGGCCACCATCGGGAGACGTGGCTGTGCTGGTCCGTGGACCTCTGGGTGCCCGCGATCGTCAAGCTCCTGCGGCCCCGGTGGTCGCCGCAGTGGACCGAGGCCCTCGACCGTGAGGTCCGGGCCCTGGGGGCGCTCGCGCACCCGGCGGTGCCCCGGCTGCTCGTCGACGGGCGGGAGGCCCCGCTCCCGTTCATCGCGGTGGAGTGGCTCGACGGTCCGTCGCTGGCGGAGTGCGTCGAGGAGGACGGGCCCTTCCCGGCCGACGACGTCGCTCGGCTGGGGACCCTGGTCCTCGGCGCCGTCCGCGCGCTGCACGCCACCGGAAACGCCCACCTGGACATCAGCCCGCACAACGTGCTGCTCGTCGACCGGCGGCCCCGGCTGATCGATCTCGGCGCGTCCCGGCCCCTCGGTGTCGCGCTCGCCGAGAGCCTGCGCTTCGGCACCGAGGGCTTCCACGCGCCGGAGGTCGCCGGCGGTGTGCGCCCGGGCGGTCTCCGGGTGACCCCTGCCCTCGACGTCTACGCGCTGGGCGCGACCCTGCTCAGTGTGCTGGACCCCGACAGCGACGGCGCGGACGAGCTGCTGGACCGGATGGCGCCGATGACCGAGCCCGACCCCGGGCGCCGGCCGGCGCCGGACGTCGCGATGGCCGCCCTGATCAAGTGCGCCGGCACGGGGCCCACGCGGCCCTGGCCCCAGTGGGCCGACGGTTCGCTTCCCCGGGCCCCGCGGCGACGCCGGCTGTCCCGCCTCCGCGCGGTCGCCGGTTGAGCCGGTCCCGGGCGCCGGCTCAGCCCGCCCGGGGCCGCGCCGCGCGCCCCCTCCGGTGCGCCGGTCGTTTGCCGGTGCCTCCGCTGCAGGTCATGCTGGTGTCAGCCTGAGCGGAGGGCGGGTGCGCCTGCCCGGGGGAGCGCACATGGCGGGCGATGCCATCGAGGTGACGGTCCACGACCGCGGAACGGTCGTCGTCGTCGTCGCGCGCGGAGACGTGCGCGGGGACACCGACGCGCTGCGCGAGCTGGTGGGCCTGGCGCTCGCCGCGATCGGCCAGAAACCCGCGGTGATCGACGTCTGCGACCTGTACAGCCACCACCAGGACGGGCTGGCGGCGCTGCGCTGGCTGCTGCGCCAGCGGCCGCACGGAGCGCCCACGGTGGTGATCGCCCGCTCCGCCCAGCGCCGGTCGCTGCACGGCGTCTTCGGTGCGCAGGTCGCCTGGTACCCGGCGGAGCTGCACACCCCCTGGATCGGGGTCTCGGCGTCGCTGTCGCACCGCCGCCGTCACCTTCCGCCCGACCAGCGGACCCCCGCCGCCGAGGAGCAGATGCGCGAGCTGCTCTGGGCCGCCGCCGAGGAGCGGGAGGCCGCCGCCCTGCGCTGAGCGCCGGAGCCGTCGCCGCCGACCACGGGGACGGGCGGGCGTGCTGCCTACGATCATCCGGTGACCCGGGACCCGATGATCGCGCCCAGCCTGCTGTCCGCCGACTTCGCCCGGCTCGCCGACGAGGTGCAGCGCATCGCCGACGCCGACTGGGTGCACGTCGACGTCATGGACGCCCACTTCGTGCCGAACCTGACCCTCGGCCTGCCGGTGGTGCAGGCCATCCAGGCGGTCAGCCCGCTGCCGCTGGACTGCCACCTGATGATCGAGGACCCCGAGCGCTGGGCCCCGGGCTACGCCGAGGCGGGGGCCCGCAACGTCACGGTGCACGCCGAGGCGTGCGCCGACCCGCGGGCGGTGGCCCGCGACCTCAAGGCGGCCGGCGCCCTCGCCGGCCTGGCGCTGAAGCCCGGCACCCCGCTCGAGGCCTACCTCGACGTGCTGCCCGCGTTCGACACCCTGCTGGTGATGACCGTCGAGCCCGGCTTCGGTGGCCAGTCGTTCATGCCCGAGACGCTGCCGAAGGTCCGCGAGGCCCGGCGGCTGGTCGAGACCGGGCACCTGCGGCTGCTGGTCGAGGTCGACGGCGGCATCAACGCCGACACCATCGAGCAGGCCGCCGAGGCCGGCGCCGACGTCTTCGTCGCCGGCTCCGCGGTCTACGGCGCCGACGACCCCGCGAAGGCGATCGCCGCCCTCCGCGCGCAGGCCGCCGCCGCCGGGCGCCGGTGAGCACCGCCGCCGAGCGGGCGGCCATGGCCCGAGCCCGGGAGCTCGGGCAGCGCGTGCTGGGCACGACCAGCCCCAACCCGCCGGTGGGTGCCGTCGTCCTGGACGCCTCCGGTGCGGTGGCGGGGGAGGGGGCCACCTCGCCGCCGGGCGGCCCGCACGCGGAGGTGCACGCCCTCGCGCAGGCCGGCGACCGGGCCCGCGGCGGCACCGTCGTGGTGACCCTGGAGCCGTGCGCGCACACCGGGCGCACCGGGCCGTGCGCCGACGCGCTGATCGCCGCCGGGATCCGCCGGGTCGTCGTGGCCGTCCCCGAGCCCACCCGGCTCGCCCAGGGCGGCGCCGAGCGGCTGCGCGCGGCCGGCATCGAGCTGGAGCTCGGCGTCGAGCAGGCCGAGGCGGAGCTGGGCGCGCTCGCCGCCTGGCTCACCGGCGCGCGCGAGCAGCGCCCGCACGTGGTGTGGAAGGTCGCCACCACCCTCGACGGGCGGGTGGCGGCCCGCGACGGGACCAGCAGGTGGATCACCGGGCCCGAGGCCCGGGCGGAGGTGCACCGGCTGCGCGCCGGGTGCGACGCCGTCGTCGTCGGGTCCGGGACGGCGCTCGCCGACGACCCGCAGCTCACCGTCCGCGACGCCGACGGGCGCAACGTGGCGCGGCAGCCGCTGCGCGTCGTCCTCGACCGGCGCGGCCGGCTGCCTGCCACCGCCCGGGTGCTCGACGACGCGGCCGCCACGCTGGTCAGCCGGGCCCCCGACCCGGCCGCGCTGCTCGCCGAGCTGTTCGGCCGGGGCGTGCGCCGGGTCCTGCTCGAGGGCGGCCCCACGCTGGCCGCCGCGTTCCTCGCCGACGGCCTGGTCGACGAGGCGGTGGTGCACCTGGCGCCGACCCTGCTGGGCGCGGGTGCCCCCATGGTGGGGGACCTGGGAATCCCGACGATCAGTGCGGCGCTGCACCTGCAGGTCGTGGCCGTCACCCGTATCGGCGGGGACGTGGAGGTCCGGCTGCGGCCCACCCGGCACACTGGGGGCGGCAACCGGACCGGAGGGGGGAGCTGACGTGTTCACCGGCATCGTGGAGGAGGTCGGCACCCTCGCCGCCCGCGAGGAGGGGCCCGACAGCGCCGTGCTGCACATCCGCGCGCGCCGGGTCCTGGACGGCGTGGCGCCGGGCGACTCGATCGCGGTCAACGGCGTGTGCCTGACGGTCACCGGCGTGACGCCGGACGAGGACGGCACCGGTGTGTGGACCACCGACGTCATGGCCGAGACGCTGCGCCGCAGCAGCCTCGGCGAGGTCGGGGTCGGCGACGAGGTGAACCTGGAGCGGGCCGTGACCGCCGCCACCCGGCTGGGCGGGCACATCGTCCAGGGGCACGTGGACGGCGTCGGCACCGTGGTCTCGCGCACCCCCGGGGACCACTGGGAGGTCGTGCGGATCTCCGTCCCCCGGGAGCTGGCCCGGTACGTCGTGGAGAAGGGGTCGGTCACCGTCGACGGCGTGTCGCTGACCGTGAGCGCGCTGGCCGACGACCCCGAGCCGTGGTTCGAGGTCAGTCTGATCCCGACCACTCTCCGGGAGACCACCCTGGGCGGTCGCGCCCCCGGTGACCCGGTCAACCTGGAGGTGGACGTCATCGCCAAGTACGTGGAACGACTCCTGGGAGCGAAGCGGTGAGTTGGCACCTGGATTCCATCGAGGACGCGATCGCCGCCGTCAAGAGCGGCCGTCCGGTGGTCGTGATCGACGACGAGGACCGCGAGAACGAGGGCGACCTGATCTTCGCCTCGGAGCTCGCCACCCCGGAGCTGGTGGCCTTCACCGTCCGCTACACCTCGGGCTACATCTGCGTGGCCGTCACCGAGGAGGACGCCGACCGGCTGGACCTCCCGCCGATGCTGCGGATCAACCAGGACCGCCGGGGCACCGCCTACACGGTGACCGTCGACGCCCGCGAGGGCGTGACCACCGGCATCTCGGCCGCCGACCGGGCGCGCACGATCCGCCTGCTGGCCAGCACCGACACCACCTCCACCGACCTGGTCCGGCCCGGGCACATCGCGCCGCTGCGGGCCAAGGACGGCGGGGTGCTGCGCCGGCCCGGGCACACCGAGGCCGCCGTCGACCTGGCGGTCCTGGCCGGGCTGCGCCCCTCGGGCGTGCTCTGCGAGGTCGTCAGCGAGCAGGACCCGACCGGCATGGCGAAGGCCGACGAGCTGCGCGCCTTCGCGGACGTGCACGACCTGGTGATGGTCTCCATCGCCGACCTGATCGCCTACCGCAAGCGGTTCGACAAGCTCGTCGAGCGGGTGGCCGAGGCGCGGGTGCCGCTGCGCCCCGGCGAGTTCACCGCCGTCGGCTACCGCAGCTCCTACGACGAGCGCGAGCACGTGGCCTTCGTCTACGGCGAGATCGGCGACGGCGAGGACGTGCTGGTGCGCGTGCACTCCGAGTGCCTGACCGGCGACGTCTTCGGGTCGCTGCGCTGCGACTGCGGCCCCCAGCTGGACGCGGCGCTGGCGGCGGTCGCGCAGGAGGGGCGCGGCGTCGTCCTGTACATCCGCGGGCACGAGGGCCGGGGCATCGGCCTGCTGCACAAGCTGCAGGCCTACCAGCTGCAGGACGCCGGGGTGGACACCGTCGACGCCAACCTGGACCTCGGCCTGCCCGCCGACGCCCGGGACTACGGCACCGGTGCCCAGATCCTGGTCGACCTCGGGATCCACACGATGCGGCTGCTCACCAACAACCCGGCCAAGCGGGCGGGGCTGGAGGGCTACGGCCTGAAGGTCACCGGCCGGGTCGGGCTGCCCACCCACGTGACCGCCGACAACGTGGGCTACCTGCGGACCAAGCGTGACCGGATGGGGCACCTGCTGGAGATCATCGAGCCGGACGCCGGACGGGCGGGCACCGGATCCGCGGACCCGCCCCGGCGCGCCGACGAGCAACCTGGATGACCGGTCGGTCGTGCCCCGGCGGGCACAGTGCACCGTCGCACCCGCTGTCCAGCACCGAAGAGGAGAGGTCATGAGCGGCTCCGGAGCCCCGCAGCAGCAGCCCATCAACGCCCAGGGCCTGACCCTCGGGATCGTCGCCGCCACCTGGCACCGCGACATCAGCGACGCCCTGCTGTCCCGCGCCGTGGCCTGCGCGGAGGCCTCGGGAGTCCCGTCGCCGACCGTCGTCCGCGTGCCCGGCGCGATCGAGCTGCCGGTGGTCGCCCAGGCGCTGGCCGAGACGCACGACGCCGTCGTCGCCCTGGGCGTCGTCGTCCGCGGGGGCACCCCGCACTTCGAGTACGTGTGCGACTCGTTCACCGCCGGCCTCACCCGGGTCTCCCTGGACGCCCGCACCCCGATCGGCAACGGCGTGCTGACCGTCGAGGGCGAGAAGCAGGCCCGCGACCGGGCCGGCCTGGAGGACTCCGGCGAGGACAAGGGCTGGGAGGCCACCGCCGCTGCCCTGCAGACCGCGCTCGTCCTGCGCGACCTGCGCACCCCCAGGCAGGGCACCGGCTTCGGCATCAGCCCCGCGGCGGGCACCGCGTGAAGTCCTTCGACCAGCTGTTCGCCGAGCTGAGCGAGAAGGTCGCCGCCGGCGACCCGGCGTCCGGGACGGTCACCGCCGTCCGGGACGGCGTGCACGCGGCGGGCAAGAAGGTGGTCGAGGAGGCCGCCGAGTCCTGGATGGCGGCCGAGCACGAGAGCGCCGAGCGGACGGCGGAGGAGATCAGCCAGCTCCTCTACCGGGTGCAGGTGCTCATGCTGGCCCGCGGGCTGTCGTTGCAGGACGTCTACGCTCACCTCTGAGGAAGGACCCTCCTGCCCCCGCCGCTCGCAGGCTCGCGGCGGGACCCTGCAGGAGGGCCGATCGCTCTCTACCGTCGAAGGAGCCCGTTCCCGTGCTGCGCGTCGCCGTGCCCAACAAGGGCGTCCTCAGCGAGCCCGCGGCGGCGATGCTCGCCGAGAGCGGGTACCGGCAGCGCCGCAGTGCCAAGGACCTCGCGGTCTACGACCCGGAGAACGACACCGAGTTCTTCTACCTGCGCCCGCGGGACATCGCCGTCTACGTCGCCGCGGGCACGCTGGACGTGGGGATCACCGGCCGGGACATGCTGCTGGAGACCGCGCCCGGCGACGGCGAGGGCCCGGCCGCGGTTGAGGTGATGGAGCTCGGCTTCGGCCGCTCCTCCTTCCGGTTCGCCAGCCCCACCGGGTCCGACGTCGACGACGTCGCGAAGCTGGAGGGACGGCGGATCGCCACCGCCTACCCCGGACTGCTGCAGCGCTTCCTCGACGAGGCCGGCATCAAGGCCGGGGTGGTCAAGCTGGACGGCGCGGTGGAGACCGCGTGCCGGCTCGGCGTCGCCGACGCGGTGTGCGACGTGGTGGAGACCGGGACGACGCTGCGGGCCGCGGGCCTGCGGATCATCGGCGACCCGGTGCTGGCCAGTGAGGCGGTGCTCGTGCGGCGGGCCGGGGGCGAGGAGATCCCCGCCGTGGCCCAGCTGCGGCGCCGGCTGCGCGGTGTCCTGGTGGCCCGGCAGTACGTGATGCTCGACTACGACTGCCCCAACGACCTGCTGCCCCGGGCGACGGCGCTCACGCCGGGTCTCGAGGGCCCGACGGTCAGCCCGCTGCAGACCCCCGGCTGGTCCGCGGTGCGCGCGATGGTCCGCCAGCAAGAGACCAACCGGGTCATGGACGAGCTCTGGGAGCTCGGCGCCCGGGCCATCCTGGTCACCAGCATCGCCGCGTCGCGCATCTGAGAAAGGACCCCCTGGCGGGCCCGACCCGCGGCCCGGCACCCGCTGGGCGGGGACCGGACCGCGCGCTCAGCGCGGGCGGGTGGTGCGGTCGACCAGGTCGATCGCGGTGCACATGCCCAGCGCCAGGGCCCGCCCGCTGGTCGAGCCGGAGCCCAGCAGCGCGTCGACCGCCGGCGCCAGCGAGCCGTCGCCGACCAGCCCGCGCAGCACCGCGGCGAACTCCCCGCTGACCCGGCCGGCCGCGGCGTGCCGCAGCAGTGCCCGGGACAGCTCGGTGGTGCGGCCGTTGGCCAGGGAGGTGACCCCGGCGGCGAACCGCTCCGCCGACGGGTGGCCCAGCAGGACCAGCCCGGCGGTGAGGCCGGCCAGCACGTCGTCGCCGGCCGGGGTGAGCCCCGGCCCGAGACCGACCAGCCGGGTCGCGGTGCGCAGCGCCGCGTCCAGGTCGGCCCGGCGGACGGCGCCGCGCAGGGCGGCCAGCGGGCCACTCGGTCCGCTGGGCAGCCCCGGCAGCACGAACGCGCTGTGCGGCACGCCCTCTCCGTAGAGGGCGGTGCGCAGCTGGCGCACGCCCTCGGGCAGCAGCGCCGGTCGCGCGGTGGGCAGCTTGGGCCGCGGGTCCCACCAGGCGGCGGCGCTCACCGTCAGGTCGCCGACCACGAGCTTGCCGCCCCCGACCCGGGCGGGCGCGCCGCTGGGGACCGCGACCAGCGGCCGGCCGTTGGCCGGGCGGAACAGCACGCAGCCCAGCGGCAGCCGGGCGGCGTCGGAGGTGAGCACGCCGACGACGTCGTTGCCCTGCGCCGTGGGCACCGTCAGGTACACCGCGGCCGGGACCGAGAGCAGCACCCGGGCCGCGCGCACGGGGCCGCGCAGCAGCTCTGCGACACCGGTGCTCGCCTGGGCCGGGACGGTGGTGTGGACGGTCCGTGGGTGGGGTAACCCCGGCGCTGACGCTCGTGGCAGCGGGAACGTGGGGACGCCGGCCCGGGCAGCTCGCCCGTCGCGGGCCGCCTCCCGGGTCGTTGCGTCGCCGTGCCCGCTGATGCTCTCGTCGATGGTCCGCATGTGCCCCTCCACCCGTGCGGTCGACGGGGCCCGCGAGTGCGCCGGCCCCGCCCCGGTGTGCTCGACTCGGCCGGCCGCCGAACGCCACTGCCCCCCGCGGGAGAGACGCCCACCGACCGACCCACAACACAGATCCGGTGGCGGGCCCTTGAGTGGCTCATCACTCGGCTCTGTATGGCGATTCTCGCCAAGAGTGGGTTCAGCCGTCCAGGGACGTCTGACAGAATCTTTGAAGATTGCTCGTGCAACGCGCGGTGGGGGTACGTAGAGTGACCGAACGTGAGGCGTCCGTGACGTACATTGCGCACAGTGATCGACTGGGTGCCATGGGTGGCGTCCCGCGCTCGGTCGAGCCGGTGCTGTCGCAGGTGGCCCCCGCCGACCGCACCGCCCTCCAGGAGAGCATGGGACTCACCGTCGACCAGCTCCTGCAGCTGCCCGGGCTGGTCGGCACGACCGTCGTCGGCGGGGCGACCGGCACCCGCCGGATCGTCCGGCACGTGCTCGTCGACGAGCCCGCGGACCTGCTCGCCGGGGCCGGGCCCGACGTCCTGGTCGTCCTGGCCGGGCCGCCGGCGTCCGCCGACCCGGCGCAGCACCGGGCGCTGGTCGAGCGACTGCACCGCGGCGGCAGCGGTGCGCTGGCCTTCCGGTCCTCCGGTGGCGCCGGCACCCCCCACGGGGAGGTCCCGGCCGAGGTGCTCGCCGAGGCCGACCGCCGTGGCTTCCCGGTCCTGATGCTGCCCGCGCCCACCCGGCTGGACGAGGTCGTCGCCGAGGTCCTCGGCGCGATCATCGACAAGCAGACCCAGGCGCTGAGCCTGGCGAACCGGATGCACAACCAGTTCATCGACGTGGCGCTGTCCGGCGGTGGGCTGGCCGAGGTCACCGCGCAGGTCTCCACCTTCCTGGCCGGCGCGGCCGTGCTGGGCCTCGGCCCGGACCGCGAGGTCGCCACCAGCGCGGGCCCGCCCGAGGAGGTCGCCGAGATCCGCGACTGGTTGTGGCTGCTCGACGCCGCCGCCGACGACGCCTTCGCCGATCTCGCGCCGTCCCGCCGCGCGTCGGGGAACCGCGCCGACCAGAGCGTTGTCACCCCGGCCAACGTGCTCGCCGACGCCGACCTGTCCCCGGCCGACGGGATCCTCCTCGTCCCCGGGCACCACGAGCTCCCCGGCGGGGTGGGCGAGTACGCCGTCGCCCCGATCATGGCCGGGGAGCAGCGGCACGGCTGGCTGGTCGCGGTCAACCGGCACGGCCCCATGCTGGTCGGTGCCGGGGCGGTGCTGGAGCAGGCGGCGGTCATCGCGGCCCTGTCGGAGATCCGCTCGCAGGCGGTCCACTCGGTCGAGCTGCGGTTCCAGGGTGATCTGGTGCGCCGGCTGGTGAGCGGGCAGTTCGGCCACACCGAGCGGGCGCTGGCCTACACCCGGTCCTTCGGCTGGCGGCTGGACGGCCCCGCCGTCGTCCTGGTCACCGCCACGGAGACGGTCGCCGACGCCGGCGCCGACCCGACCCGGGCACTGGACGTGCTGGACCGGCTGGCCGACGGCTGGCGGTCCGCCGTCGACGCCGAGGTGGCCGGTGCCGCGGTCGCGGGCCTGGCCACCGAGATCGTGACGGTGCTGCCGCTCGACGGCCGCACGCCCGAGGAGATCTCCGCCCTGGTCCAGGCGGTCACCGCCCGGGTCAACGCCCGGCTGCGGCGGATCGGTCGGCTGCTGGGCACCGGGATCGGCCGCCCGGCCGAGGCCCTCGCCCAGCTCGGCGAGGCCTACCAGCAGGCCCAGCGCGCCCTCGTCGTCGGTCAGGAGATCCACGGCGGGCACGCGGTCACCCACTTCGACCAGCTGGGCGTCTTCCGGCTGCTGTCGCTCATCCCGGACAGCACCGAGCTGCGCAGCTACGTCGACGAGGTGCTCGGCCCGCTGGCCGACTCCGGCGACGCGGACTCCACCGACCTGCGCGAGACCCTGCGGGTGCTGCTGGAGACCAACCTCAACGTCGCGGAGTCGGCCCGGCGGCTGCACTTCCACTACAACACCATGCGGTACCGGATCGGGAAGCTGGAACGGCTGCTCGGGCCGTTCACCGCCGACCCCACCCTGCGGCTGAACCTGCTGCTCGCGCTGCACGCGGCGCGCATCCGCGGGCTCGACCAGCCGCACCGGCCGCCGGTGGAGAGCATCGCCGCCGCGGTGCTGGACGACGGGCTCGAGTCCCTGGTCTGAAGGAGGAGCACCTCCTCCCCACCCCTCGCAGGCTCGGGGCGGGCCCTGGAGGTGGCGTGACCGCTGCCCCCGGCAGCGGGGTCCTCTGGTGCAGGGGCCACCGGTCTGCCAGTGTGCGCTCGCTCGGTGCTGAGGCACCGCAGGCAGAGCCTTCGAGGAGGACGCATGGCGGTCGGGTGGAAGCTGCACGGGGACGGCAAGGCCCCGCCGCTGGACGAGGCCGTCGCGCCCGACGAACGGCTCTCGTGGCCGTTGACCGTCGGCATCGGCGCCCAGCACGTCGTCGCCATGTTCGGTGCGACGTTCGTCTTCCCGCTCGTCATGGGCCTGGACGCCAACCTGGCGATCATGATGAGCGGGATCGCCACGATCCTGTTCCTGCTCATCGTGCAGGGGAAGGTGCCCAGCTACCTGGGCACGAGCGCCTCGTTCGTCGGTGGCGTCGCCGCGGTGCGCGCCCAGGGCGGGGACAGCGCCGACGTCGTCGGCGCGATCCTCGTCTCCGGTGTGGTCCTGGCCCTGGTCGGCCTGCTCATCCAGGTGGCCGGCGTGCGGCTGGTCAACCGGGTGCTGCCCCCGGCGGTGACCGGCGCGGTCGTGCTGCTCATCGGCTTCAACCTCGCGCCGGTCGCGGCGGTGGTGTACTGGCCGCAGGACCAGTGGGTCGCGCTGGCCACCATGACCTTCGTCGTCGTGGTCTCGCTGGCGCTGCGCGGGTTCTGGGCGCGCATCTCCATCCTGCTCGGCCTGGTCTTCGGCTACCTGCTCTCCCTGCTGCTCGACGTCACCCTCGGCCAGATCACCTCACCCGACGGCACCGGCACGGTGGTCACCCGGGACCGGGTGAACCTGGACGCGGTCGGCCAGGCCGACTGGTTCGGCCTGCCGTCCCCGACCTGGCCGTCCTTCTCGGTCAACTTCTCGCTGCTGGTGCTGCCCGCGGTGATCGCGCTGGTCGCGGAGAACGCCGGCCACGTCAAGGCGGTCGCGGAGATGACCAAGCGCGACCTCGACCCGGTGCTCGGCCGGGCGGTCCTCGCCGACGGCGTGGGGACGGTCGTGGCGTCCTCGGTCGGCGGCTCGCCGACCACCACCTACGCGGAGAACATCGGCGTCATGGCGGCCACCCGGGTCTACTCGACCGCCGCCTACTACGTGGCCGCCGTGGTGGCCGTCCTGCTGGGCCTGGTGCCCAAGTTCGGCGCGATCGTCAACGCCACCCCCGGCGGCGTGCTCGGCGGGATCACCGTCGTCCTCTACGGGATGATCGGCCTGCTCGGCGCGAAGATCTGGAAGGAGAACCGGGTCGACTTCGCCAACCCGATCAACCTGGTGCCGCTCGCGGCCGGGATCATCATCGGGATCGGCAACGTCACGCTCGTGTTCACCGAGACCTTCTCGCTGTCGGGCATCGCGCTGGGCACGATCGTGGCGGTCGTCGGCTGGCACCTGGCCCGGGCGCTCGCGCCCGCGGAGATGAAGGACGCCCTGTACCGGGAGGGCGGCTTCGCCTCCGGCACCGGCCCGGCGCTCGGGGCGACCGGCCGGCACACGATGGACCCGGGCGGGGCGGACCCGTCCGACGTCGACCGGGGCGACCGGGCGCGCTGACCGGCGGCGACGACATCGCCGGCCCGGTCCTCGTGCGAGGACCGGGCCGGTCTCCGTCCAGGGGAGGACGACGGATGGCAGCGGGGATCGACGAGCCGGACCGCCGGGGGCGCACCGGGCTGGACCGCGCGGGGCGCGACCTCACCGGCAACGACGACGTCCGGGTGACCGACGTCGAGGTGCTCTCCAGCGACTGGTACGTGCTGCGCAAGACGACGTTCGACCAGCGGCACCGGGACGGCCGGTGGACCACCGAGCAGCGGGAGACCCACGACCGCGGCAACGGCGCGACCGTGCTCCTCTACGACACCGAGCGCCGCACCGTGCTCCTGACCCGGCAGTTCCGCTTCGCCGCCTACGTCAACGGCCACCCCGACGGGATGCTGCTGGAGACCGCGGCCGGCCTGCTCGACGAGGACGACCCGGCGACCGCGGCCCGGCGGGAGGCCGAGGAGGAGACCGGCCACCGGGTCGGTGAGCTCACCCACGTGGTCGACGTCTTCACCAGCCCGGGCTCGGTCACCGAACGCCTGCACTGCTACGCCGGCCCGTACAGCGAGGCCACCCGCTCCTCCGACGGCGGCGGGCTGGCCGAGGAGGGCGAGGACATCGATGTGGTCGAGCTCGGCATCGACGAGGCGCTGGCCCAGATCGGCACCGGCATCGTGGACGCGAAGACGATCATGCTGCTGCAGTGGGCGGTGCTGAGCGGGCCGTTCGCCCGCTGAGCGGCGCACGTCGCGCGTGCCGGGCCGCGCGCCCGGGCACTGGCCTCTGGGGGCCGCGCCGCGCGGTCGGAGGAGGGCCACGCATGACGGAGACCAACCGCCCGCTGACCGGGAAGGTCGCCCTGGTGACCGGGGCGTCGTCGGGGATCGGGGAGGCGACGGCGATCGCGCTGGCCGGGGCCGGCGCCGCGGTCGCGATCGGTGCCCGGCGGCGCGACCGGCTCGATGCGCTCGCCGGCAAGCTCCGCGAGGGCGGGGCGTCGGTGCTGCAGCTGGACCTCGACGTCACCGACGAGGAGCAGTGCCGGACGGCGGTGGCCCGCACCCGCGCGGAGCTCGGCGGCCTCGACGTCCTGGTCAACAACGCCGGCGTCATGCTGCTCGGCATGATCGTGGGCGCGGACACCGAGGACTGGCGCCGGATGCTGCGCACGAACGTCCTCGGGTTGATGTACATGACCGCCGCGGCGATCGAGGGCATGGTCGAGCAGGGCTCCGGCGACGTCGTGAACGTCTCCAGCGTCGCCGGCCGGGTGGCCCGCAAGGGCGCCGGCGTCTACAACGCGAGCAAGTGGGCGGTCAACGCGTTCAGCGAGTCGCTGCGCCAGGAGGTGACGACGAAGGGCGTGCGGATCTCGCTGGTCGAGCCCGGCGCGGTCGCCACCGAGCTGACCGACCACATCACCCAGCCCCGGGCCAAGGCCGCGTTGCAGGAGATGAACGAGAGCATGCGGACCCTGCAGGCGGAGGACATCGCCCGCGCCGTGCTCTACGTCGTCAGCCAGCCACCGCACGTCGCGATCAACGAGCTGCTGGTGCGCCCCACCGACCAGGAGCGCTGAGGCTCACCGCGCCTCGAGCACCCGCTGCAGGGTGCCGAGGTCGGCGGTGACCGCCGCGGCGTCGGCCTCGAACGCGGCGTCGTCCATGCCCGGCCGGCGGCGCACGGTGAACACCACCTCGCAGCCGGCGCCGTCGGGCAGCACCCGCAGCGGGTTGGTCACAGTCGTGCCGTCGGGCAGGACGACGTCGTGGTCCAGGACGCCGTACTCGTTGACCGGCACGAACCGGACGAGCACCCGGCCCATGGGCGAGTCGGCCACCCACTCGCCGCGCTCCAGCCGGACGCCGGTGGCCAGCCCCGCCGCCCACTGCGGCAGGTGGGCCGGGTCGCGCGCCCAGGCGTAGACCTCGGCTGCGGGCCGGGCGATGGACACGGTGAGGTGCCGGGACTCGGTCATGACCGGCATCGTGCCGCAGGGAGCCGACAGCACCGCAGCGATCCGGCCGTCCATCGGCGGGGGACGGACAAGTCCACTGCCACGACCGGAAACCGCCGGGAAACGTCGGCGGGACGATCTAGGTTCTCGCTGTGCCCGAGCCCCGCAACCCGCTGACCCTGCTCGCCGTCGCCGTCACCCTGCTCGCCTGGGCCTCGGCGTTCATCGGCATCCGCGCGGTGGGCGAGGACCTCTCGCCCGGCGCGCTCGCGCTGGGCCGGCTGCTGGTGGGCACCGCCGTGCTCGGGCTGCTGCTGACCCGCCGCGGCTGGGTGCGGCCGACGGCGGGGGAGTGGCGGCTGCTGGCGGTGTGCGGCGTCGGCTGGTTCGGCATCTACAACCTGTCGCTGAACGCGGCCGAGCAGCACCTGGACGCCGGCACCACCGCGATGCTGGTCAACATCGGCCCGCTGCTCATCGCGCTGTTCGCCGGTCTGCTGCTGGGGGAGGGCTTCCCGCGGTGGCTGGTCGTCGGGCTCGCCGTGGCGTTCGCCGGCGTGCTGGTGATCGGCCTGGCCACCCGCGGCTCCGGCGCGGACCTCGCCGGGGTGCTGCTCTGCGTGGTCGCCGCAGTCACCTACGCCGGCGGTGTCGTGGCGCAGAAGCCGTTGCTGCGCCGGCTCCCCGCGCTGCAGGTCACGTTCACCGCCTGCGCGCTGGGCGCGCTGTGCTGCCTGCCGTGGGCGGGGGCACTGGTGGGCGACCTCAACGCCGCTCCCGGGGCCTCGATCGCCGGGATGGTGTACCTCGGCGTCGTCCCCACCGCCCTCGCCTTCAGCACCTGGGCCTACGCGCTGTCCCGGATGGACGCCGGGCGGCTCGGCGTCACCACCTACCTCGTGCCGCCGCTGGTCGTGCTGATGGGCTGGCTGCTGCTCGACGAGGTGCCGCCGGCACTGGCCGTCCTCGGCGGCGGAATGTGCCTGGCCGGGGTCGCGATCTCCCGCCGGCGCAGCCGGCCGCGGCTCCCGGCGCCGGTGCCGCAGGAGGCCGCGGCCGCTTCCTGAGCCGACCGGCGCCGACCGGTCACGGGCGGCGCGGCGCCCACGGGTCGTCGGGGTCGAAGTCGTCCGCCTCGTCGTCGTCCGCCGCCCCCGCGCGGGTCGCCGGCCGCTGCTCGGACCGCCGGGCCGACGCCTCCAGTGCGGCATCCCGCTCGGCGGCCCGCTGGGCCCGCTCGAGCCGGGCGTCCTCGCGCAGCTGCCGACGGGACGGCGTCCCGTCCGGGTTGGTCAGCCGCAGCCAGTCGTCCTTCTGCCGCCACAGCGCCACGCCGGCCAGGGGCAGCGCCACCGGGACGACGTAGGCGGCGACCCGCTCGATGCCGCCCTCCCCGACGAACAGGAAGACGGCGGCGGCGAAGAAGATCGTGCCGACGACGCCGAGGAGGCCGAGCAGCGCCAGCGTGGTGCCCAGCCCCTCCGACCGGGGCCGCACCCCGTAGGCCAGGGCGATGACGCCGATCGCGCCGCCGAGCAGGTAGGCCGCCGCGGCCACCTCGTGCGCCGTCCCCGAGCTGTCGAGCGGGAAGACGCCGACCAGCAGGACCCCGAGCCCGGCCAGCACGAGCAGCACCCGGGCCAGCTTCCCGCCGGTGCCCGCGAGCCCCGGGGCCAGCAGCAGCGCGCCGGCGGTGATGAGGACGCCCTGCAGCACGAAGGAGGCGTTCATCAGGAGCCGGGCGGGGGAGTCCGCCGTCCCCAGGTCGCTGATCACGTCGGCCGAGTACGAGTAGCCCTCGTACCGCAGCGCCGCGACCGCCTCGACGACGAAGAACTGCAGGGTCAGCAGCCACGCGACCCCACCCCACCGGTACCTGCTGTCCGTCACGGGGAGCCATGGTCCCAGCCCCGCCTGTGCGCACGACCGGGCGGGGCGGGCCGGGTCGCTGGCTGGTCCGGCACTGCCTGCGAGAGCACCGCGACGGGCTCTCGTGGGCGCCGAAGAGCTGGTCTGCCCGGTCGGTGTGGCGGTGATCATGTACGCGCTGCGCAGCTCGTGACGTCCGCCGCGGCCAGGTGCGCCCGCAGCGCGGCGTACTGGCCGGGCGAGAGCCACGAGGGGTTGCTGCCCGCGGGCATGCGCAGGACCTCGGCGTCGCGGACGGCGGGGTCGGCGAGCAGCTCGGCGCGGTCGACCGGCTCGCCCAGCCGGACCAGCCGGACGGCGACCGTCGGCCCGCCCTCGCCGTCGGCGGGTGCGCCGGTGACCTCGCCGAGCGCGTGCACGCCGGGCCGGTCCCGCCCGCTGACCCACAGCAGCACGGGATGTCCCGGGCGGACGAGCCCCAGCCGGTAGGAGGGCCGCACGCAGCGGTCGAGGTCCCGCGCCGTGCCCGCTGCCCAGCCCGGGGCGACCAGGTCCGGCGGGCGGCTGCTCTTGAGCACCCAGCAGGCGACGTCGGCAGCGGTCAGGCGGGCCACCCGCCCAGCCAACCAGCCCCTGGCGATCGTGGCGCAGCTCACAGGTGCACCCTCGAGCCGTGGCGGGGGACGGCGACGTGAGCTGGGCGGGGCACCAGGTGGGCGAGCCCGGGTTCCGCCGGGCCGCAGCGGGGGTGTTCCTCGCCGGGATCGCGGTCTTCGCGACCCTCTACGCACCGCAGGCGCTGCTGCCGGAGCTCACCCGCTCCTTCGGCGTCTCCCCGACCTCCTCCACGCTGGCCATCTCGATCTCCACCGGCGCGCTCGCGGTCGGCCTGCTGGTGCTCGGCCCGGTCTCCGACCGCCGGGGGCGCACCGGCATCCTGCACGCCAGCCTGGCCGCGGCGGCGGTCCTGGCGGTGCTCATCGCGCTCGCGCCGGCCTGGTGGGTGCTGCTGGTGCTGCGTGGTCTGCAGGGGTTCGCGCTGGCCGGGCTGCCCGCGGTCGCCGTCGCGTACCTGCGCGAGGAGCTGCACCCCGCGGTCAGCTCCCGGGCGGTCGGCCTGTACGTCAGTGGCACGGCGATCGGCGGGCTGAGCGGCCGGCTGCTCAGCGGCTTCCTGACCGAGCTCGGCGGTTGGCGGGCCGCTCTCGGCGGCGCGGCGGCGGTCGCGGTCGCCTGCGCGGTCGCCGTCCGGCTGCTGCTGCCGGCCTCCCGCCGGTTCGTCCGGGTACCGCGCGAGGGCCGGCTGCTGCGGCAGCTGGCCGCCGCCTTCACCGACCCGGCCCTGCTGGCCCTCTACGGGGTGGCCGCGCTGCTCATGGGCGGCTTCGTCGCGATCTACAACGCCGGCACGTTCCGGCTGGAGGCGGCGCCGTACGGGCTGTCCCCGGCGCTGGCCGGCCTGGTGTTCCTCGCCTACCTGCTCGGCTCGGCGAGCTCCCCGACGGCGGGCTGGCTGGCCGACCGGTTCGGCCGGCGACTGGTCGTGCCGCTGTGCGTGCTGGTGATGGGCGGCGGCATCGCGCTCACCCTGCCCCGGCCGCTGTGGCTGGTCGTGCTGGGGCTGTGCGTGATGACGGCCGGCTTCTTCGCCGCGCACGGTGTGGCCAACGGATGGGTGGCGGCGCGGGCGCAGCTCGGGGGGCGGCCGGTCGGTCAGGCCGCGTCGCTCTACTCGTTCTGGTACTACGTCGGGTCCTCGGTGGGCGGCACGCTGGCCGGCCGGGCCTGGCAGGACGCCGGCTGGGGTGGCGTGACCCTGCTGGCCGGCGGCTGCGTCCTAGCCGGGTTGCTGCTGACGCTGGTGCTGGGGCGCACCCGGTCGCTGGACCGCCGCTGAGCACGCGGGAGGGCGGTGCGGGTGCCGCACCGCCCTCCCGGCGACGGTCAGCTCACTCGGCGGCGTGCTCGTAGGCGCCGGCCGGGCTGGCGTCGTCGGACCCGACGGCCTGCCGCTCCAGCTCGGTGCGGTGCTCCAGCACCTCGTCCGACGGGTGCGGGTCCTTCGCGTGCTCGCTGCGGTCGCGCGGCGCCGGCTCGGTCGTCTCCATCACGTCGTCGAGGGTCGGCTCGTCGTCCGGGCTGGTCATCCTCGTCCTCCGCTCTCCAGGCCCGGTGGCTCCGGGCACCTGATCTCCCCGTGCCCCGGCGGGGTGCCGCCGCAAACTGCTCACCCCTGCTTGAGCCGGTCGGCCGGCAGCCACGCCTCCACCAGCACCGGGCCGTGGTCACCGACGACGGTGTACGCCACCCGGCCCTGCCAGCCGCCCTCCCGCTGCCGCCACTCCACGAGCAGCCCCGGCCAGGTGCCCGGGGCGTCCGGGGGGTCGAGGACCCAGCAGTGCCGGCCGTGCCCGCCGCCGGCGGCGCGGCGTGGCCCGGCCGAGGGCGGGGGCTCGCCGACCGGCGGCACCGGCACGCCGGACCGCGCCGCCCGGTCGGCGAGCGAGGCCCCGTGCCGGCCCCGGTACATGCCCCCAGCCACCGGCTGATGATCGCACGGAGTCGAACACGTGTTCGACTCGGCGCATCCGGGTCACCCCTCGGTCGACGGCGACTCGGCGGCCTTCCTCTTGCCCGCCTTCGGGGTCTTCACGCCGGCCTTCTTCGCCGGCGGCTTCTTGGCCGCCGCCTTCCTGGCCGATGCCTTCTTGCCCGGCGCCTCGACCGGCGCCTCGGCGGGCGCCTCGGCAGGTGCCTCCGCTGCGGCCGGTCGCTCGGCCGGCGGCGCGCTCAGCCCTCGGGCCAGGACGTCCGCGAGCGCCTGCACACCCGGGTGGCCGGCCAGCTCCTCGGTGGGCACCGGCAGCGGCAGGCACCAGTTGGCCCGGTCGTCGGCGCCGGGCACGTTCGGCCGGCGCTCCACGGCGAGCGCGTCGTCCAGGGTGGCCGACAGCAGCGTCGACGGTGCCGTCGCCAGCCGCCGGTGGGCCGCCAGGACCGCCTCCGCGGGGTCGGCGCCCTCCGGCACGTCGCCCAGGTGCTCCAGCAGCGAGGTGCGGCCGCGCTCGAGCTCCTCGTCGGTGCCCAGCCGGTGCTCCCGCTGCTCGGCGAGGTCGGCCCCGGTCCACAGCCCGGCGACCGTGGGCAGGTCGTGCGTGGTCACCGCGGCCATCGCCTCGACCGGCCACCCGGCCGGCTCGTCGTCCTCGAACCACAGCAGCCGGTAGGAGAGGATGCCGTGCTCGGCCAGCGCCTCCCGGACCCCCGCCTCCACGGTGCCCAGGTCCTCGCCGACGACGATCGCCTGCGCCCGGTGGCTCTCCAGCGCGACGATGTCCAGCAGGTCCTCGTAGGGGTAGCGGACGTAGGCGCCGTCGGCGGCGCTGCCCTGGGCCGGCACCCACCACAGCCGGAACAACCCCATGACGTGGTCGACCCGCAGCCCGCCGGCGCCGGCCATGGTGGCCCGGATCGACTGGATGAACGGCTCGTAGTCGGCGCGCTGCAACCGCCAGGGCACGAACGGCGGCGATCCCCAGTCCTGGCCCTGGCTGTTGAAGGCGTCCGGCGGCGCGCCGACGCTCACCCCCTGGGCGAGCTCGTCCTGCCACGCCCACGCGTCGGCGCCGCCGCCGGCGACGCCGATGGGCAGGTCCTGGATGACCGTCAGGTCGCCGGTCGCCGCGCGCAGCTGCCGGTCCAGCAGCCACTGCAGCCAGGCGTGGAAGGCCACCTGGGACTCGTGCCCGGCCGCCCAGGCGCGGACGGCCTCGCCGTGCGGCTCGCGCAGGGGCTCGGGCCAGGTGTGCCAGTCCGGGCCGTGCTCGTCGGCCAGCGCGCACCAGGTGGCCCAGTCCTGCAGCGGCTGCCCCTGGAACCACCACCACTCGCGGAACTCGCGCTCGTCGACCCCGCTGTCGAAGACCCGCTGCAGCACGGAGCGCTTGCGCGCCCACACCGCGTCCCGGTCGATGAGCTCGCCGTCGTTCAGCGCCCGGCCGGCCTCCTCCTCCAGGTCGACGGACTCTCCACCGGGCACGTCGGCCAGCCGCAGGTAGACCGGGTTCCGGAACCGGCGGGTGGCCGGCAGGTACGGGCTGGCCTCCTGACCCGGGGTCGGCGCCACCCCGTGCAGCGGGTTCACCAGCAGGAACCCGGCTCCTTGCCGCTCGGCCAGCTCCCGGACGACCCGCAGGTCGCCGAGGTCCCCGATGCCCCAGCTGTCGCGTCCCCGGGTGGCGTACAGCTGCACCGCCCACCCCCAGCCGCGCCGCCCCTCGGGCAGCCAGCAGCGGCCGGGGGAGACGATCAGCCGGCGGTCGCGGCCGTCGGCGGTGCGCAGCCGGTGGTAGCCGAGCGGGAAGTCGTCGGGCAGGTGGCCGTCCACCTGCCGGGTCGAGCCGTCCTCGCAGTCGACCTCGCCGCCCTCGACCTCGAGGGCGTCGCCGGGCCGGGCCACGATCGGCGCGTGGTCGAGCAGGTCCGTGGGTGGGTGGCCGATCACCTGGCGCAGTTGCTCGATCGTCTCCGGGGAGACGGTGTGCTCCTCGTCCAGGGCGTCCAGCCAGGTGGCGTCGATGCCCCAGGCGTCGGTCGTGGGCTGCGCGGGGGTGCTCGTCACCCCGTGATCCTCGCGGGTGCGCCCGGCGGCTGCCGGGTGAGGGGGTGCGTCGGTGGTCACACCGGCCGCTCGGCGGCCCCGCCCGCCGACGGGGGTCCCGGTCGCCGTCCGCGGGACGGCGGGACGTCGCACCCTGGCCGATCGTCTGCTCCGCCTTCAGCTCCGCCCGCAGCGCCTCCTGCGCGCGCCGGCCCCGGATCTCCCGGCGGGCCAGCACCCAGGCCAGCGCGACGGGCCCGACGCACTGAGCGGCGGCAGCGGGACGACGACGGTGGTGGCCGCACCGCCGGCGACGGCCGGTGCGGTGTGCCGTCGCGGATGCCGCCGGATCCGCTCCTCGCGCCGCGCGGCCGGAGAGCCGGGCTCGCGGCTCCAGGTCGATCCCGCCGGTCCCCAGCAGCGCCCGTGCGGCGGTGGAGGTGACGGCGAGCGCCCCGACGTCCGGCTGCTCCTCCGCGTCGGGCCCGGACGGCGGGCTGCCCGTGCGCAGCCGGTCCCCGGGACGGAACCGCACGGTGTCGTCCGACGACCGCTTCGCCGCGACGAGGCGGCCGCCGACGTGCCAGGTGACGGTCCGGGTGGACGAACCGGTGACCGCCACCCGGTGGTGCTGCCCGTGGGCAACCAGGTCCCAGTCCTGCACATGGTCGCCGGCCACGGCCCGACGGCAGCGGCCCGGCGGCTCAGCCCGGCCCCCCGCGCGGCTTCGCGCGGCGGGTGGGGGCGCCCGACGCCGGGTCCTCCGGCCACGGGTGCCGCGGGTACCGGCCGCGCAGCTCCCGGCGGACGGCGGGGTACCCGCTGACCCAGAACCCGGCCAGGTCCGCCGTCGTGGCCACGACCCGGGCGGCGGGGGAGAGCAGCTGCAGGCGCAGCGGCCGGCCGGCGACCACCGGGGCGTCCGCCCAGCCGAAGACCTCCTGCACCCGCACCGACAGGGTGGGCACCTCGGGGTCGGCGTAGTCCACCCGGATCCGGGAGCCGGTGGGCACCTCGATCCGCTCGGGCACCAGCTCGTCGAGCCGGCCGGCCACCTGCCACGGCACCAGCCCGGACAGCGCCGCCGTCACGTCGACCGCCGCCAGGTCCGCCCGGCAGCGGGCCGCCGACACCGCGGGCAGGCCGGCCAGCGTGACCCGCAGGGACGCGTCGTCCACCGCCGGCCAGGGATCGCCCAGCCCCTCCCGGGCGGCGGCGAGCCGAGCCCGCAGGGCGGTAGCGGCCGGGGTCCAGCGCAGCAGCCCGAGGCCCTCGCGTCGCAGCCCCTCGGCGACGGCGGCCGCCACGGCCACCGGGTCCGGGTCGGGCAGCGGGCGCTCGGTGAGCACGATGGCGCCGAGCCGCTCCACCCGAGCGGCCCGCACGTCGCCGTCCCGCCAGGCCACCTCGGGACCGTCGGTGTGCCCGCCCGCGCCGGCCTCCAGCGCCGTGCCCTGATCGATCGCGACCGCCGCGCGCACTCGGGCGTCCCGCCGTCCGGGGGCGCGGTCCGCGGCGGCCACGGCCAGCCACTCCACGCCGGTCAGCGCGCTGCCCGGCGCCAGCTCGGCGCCCGTGCCGCCGGCCAGCAGGTACGTGCGCTCCGTCCCCGGCCGTCGCCGGGCCAGCCACTCCGGGTGTGCCAGCCCGACGACGAGCCCGGCGGCGACGTCGTCGGTCAGGTCGGTGCGCGGCGCGTCGGGCACCGACCGGGCCAGCCGGCCGGTCTCCTCCCGCCACCGCGCGGTGGCGCCGGTGGACCCGGCGCGGACGGCGCGCCAGGCGGTCCCCAGGTCGTCGGAGGGGGTCGGGACGTCGGCCGACAGCAGCGCCAGCACCTCCGCGGCCCGCCGGCGGCCCACCAGGGGAGCGCCGTCGACCAGCGCCCGGGCGAGGCGGGGGTGGGTCCCGGCCGCGGCGAGCGCGCGGCCCCGGGGAGTGACCCGCCCGTCGTCGTCCACCGCCTCGAGCTGCCGCAGCGTGCCCCGGGCCGCGGTGAACGCCGCCTCCGGTGGCGGGTCGGGCAGCGCCAGGTCCCGGCCGTCCGGCGCTCCCCAGCAGGCCAGCTCCAGCGCGAGACCGGTGAGGTCGGCGACGGCGATCTCCGGCTCGGGGGCGGCGGGCAGCCGGTCGTGCTCGGCGGCCGACCACAGCCGGTAGACCCGTCCCGGGCCCTCGCGGCCGGCCCGGCCCGCCCGCTGCGTGGCCGCGGCCCGCGAGGCCCGCACGGTGACCAGGGTCCCCAGGCCGCGGGCGACGTCCACCCGCGGGACGCGGGCCAGCCCGGCGTCCACCACGACGCGAACGCCAGGCACGGTCAGGCTCGTCTCGGCGACGTCGGTCGCGAGCACGACCCGCCGGCGCGGGCCGGCGGTGAGCGCCGCGTCCTGCTCGGCGGCGGGCAACCGGCCGTGCAGCGGCCGCAGGTCCGCGGCCACCCCGGAGAGCCGGCCCGCGACCCTGGCGATCTCCGCCGCGCCCGGGAGGAAGACCAGCACGTCGCCCTCGGCCTCGGCCAGCGCCCGTTCCACGGTGCCGGCGACCGCGTCCAGCAGCCGCGGGTCGACGCGGTTGCCCAGCGGCGGAGCGACCGGCGGCGCGGGCGGGCACCAGACCGGCCGCACGGGGTGCAGCGTGCCGGTGGCCTCGACCACCGGCGCCGGGCCGGCGTCCCCGCCGAGCAGCGCGGCCAGCCGGCCGGCCTGCGCCGTGGCCGACATCGCCAGCACCTCCAGGTCCGGCCGCAGGGCGCCGCGCACGTCGAGGGCAAAGGCGAGCGCGAGGTCGGTGTCCAGCTGCCGCTCGTGGCACTCGTCCAGCACCACGGCGGACGTGCCGGCGAGCTCGGGGTCGGACTGCAGCCGTCGGACCAGCAGCCCGGTGGTCACCACCTCCACGCGGGTGGCGCCGCTGCACCGGCGATCCCCGCGCACGCTGTAGCCCACCGACCGACCGACGGGCTCACCCAGCAGCGCGGCCATCCGCCGCGCTGCCGCGCGGACGGCGACCCGGCGCGGCTCGGCCACCAGCACCCGGGCCGGCAGCCGGCCGGCCAGCGCCAGCGGCACCAGCGTCGTCTTCCCCGTGCCGGGCGGGGCGACCAGCACGGCGACGCCCGACCCGGACAACGCGCCGGTCAGCGCCGGCAGCACGTCCCGCACCGGCAGGTCGGTGCCGGGCGAGCCGGGAGGAGGCAGCACGGCGGCCAGTCTCCCCGGCCGACGGACAGGGCTCCGCCCCTTGTCCCGGCCTGTGACCTGTACCACGCTGAGCCGAAGGGAGCGACGAGGCTCAGCGGAGGTCCGGGGTGGCGGCTCACGGCAAGGACTCGAACAAGGAGAGCACCGGGGCGCCCGCGCCCCGCGCTGCGGACCGGGTGCGCAACGTCGCGCTGGTCGGCCGCGCGGGAGCGGGGAAGACGACCCTGGCCGAGGCGCTCGTGGTGGCCACGGGCGCGCTGACCCGGGCCGGCCGGGTCGAGGACGGGACGACGTGCCTGGACACCGAGGAGGTGGAGGTCCGGCAGCAGCACTCGGTGTCGCTGCACGCCGCGACGGTCGAGCACGCCGGGCACCGGATCACCATCCTGGACACCCCGGGGGCGCCGGACTTCGTCGGTGAGCTGCGCGCCGCGCTGCGGGCCGCCGACGCCGCCCTCTTCGTCGTCTCGGCGGTCTCGGGCGTCGACGCCGGCACCGTCCACCTGTGGGACGAGTGCGCCGCGGTGGGCAAGCCGCGGGCGGTGGTGGTCACCCAGGTCGACCGGCCGCGCGCCGACGTGCCCGGCGTCGTGCGCAGTTGTCAGGAGATGCTGGGCGCCGGGGTGCACCCGCTGCAGCTGCTCGCCCCGGGGGACGACGGGACACCCGGTCAGCTGGTCTCCCTGCTGGAGCCCCAGCCGGCCCACCCGCAGGGCGACGAGCTGCGGGCCGAGCTGATCGAGGCGGTGATCGCCGAGAGCGAGGACGAGTCGCTCATGGACCGGTACCTGGCCGGGGAGCCGATCGCCGTCACCGACCTGGTCGCCGACCTGGAGACGGCCGTCGCCCGCGGCAGCTTCCACCCGGTCCTGTGCCTGGCCCCGCTCGGCGGCCTGGGTGTGCGGGAGCTGCTGGACCTCGTGGTCAGCGGCTTCCCCTCCCCGCTGGAACGGCCGTGCCCGCCGGTGGTGCGCCCGGACGGGAAGCCGGCCGGCGTGGTGG
The DNA here is from genome assembly GCF_019799945.1 of Modestobacter marinus. Taxonomy (GTDB): domain Bacteria; phylum Actinomycetota; class Actinomycetes; order Mycobacteriales; family Geodermatophilaceae; genus Modestobacter; species Modestobacter marinus_B. The sequence continues at coordinate 56,365 of NZ_JABGCH010000003.1, read as the reverse complement.
GCTGCGATCCCGCCGGGCCGCTGGTGGCCGAGGTCGTCAAGACGACGACCGATCCGTACCTGGGTCGGGTCTCGCTGGTCCGGGTCTTCTCCGGCACCCTCCGCCCGGACATCCCGGTGCACGTCTCCGGTCACGGGCTGGCCGAGCGGGGGCATCCCGACCACGACGCGGACGAGCGGGTCGGCGCGCTGTCGAGCCCGCTGGGCAGCACGCTGCGGCCGATCCCCGAGTGCCCGGCCGGCGACGTGTGCACGGTCGCCCGGCTCACCACCGCCGAGACCGGGGACACCCTGTCCAGCCCGGACCAGCCACTGGTCGTCCCGCCCTGGGAGCTCCCGGACCCGCAGCTGCCGGTCGCCGTGGAGGCGTCCTCCCGCAGCGACGAGGACCGCCTCGCCGGCGCGATCGCCCGGCTGGTGGCCGAGGACCCGGCGGTGCGGGTGGAACGCCGGGCCGACACCGGTCAGCTGCTGCTCTGGTGCGTCGGCGACGCGCACGCCGAGGTGCTGCTGGACCGCCTGCGCACCCGGTACGGCGTGGCGGTGGAGACCCCGCCGGTGCGGGTGCCGCTGGTCGAGACCCTCGCCGGGCCGGCCACGGTCACCGCCCGGCACGTCAAGCAGTCCGGCGGGCACGGCCAGTACGCCGTCGCGGTGGTGGAGGCCCGGCCCGGGCCCCCCGGCTCGGGGATCACCTTCGACCAGCGGGTCGTCGGCGGCGCGGTGCCCACCCAGTTCCACGGCAGCGTGGAGAAGGGCATCCGGGCGCAGGCTGCGCGGGGCCTGGAGGGCGACCGGCCGCTGGTCGACGTCCACTTCACCCTCGTCGACGGCAAGGCCCACTCCGTCGACTCCTCCGACGCCGCGTTCCAGACCGCCGGCGCGCTCGCCGTCCGGGAGGCCGCGGCCGCAGCGCGCACCCAGGTGCTCGAGCCGTGGTGTGCGGTCGACGTCACCGTCCCCGCCGACCTGGTCGGGCCGGTGCTCAGCGACCTGGCCGGCCGCCGCGCCCGGGTCACCGGCAGCGAGGCCGCGCCCGACAAGGACGAGGCCACCGTGCACGCCGAGGTCCCCGAGCGGGAGCTGCTGGACTACGCCCGGGTCCTCCGCTCGGTGTCGCACGGCTCGGGCCGGTTCAGCCGCCGCCCGCTGCGGCACGAGCCGGCGCCCCCGTCGGTGGTGGCCGACCTGCAACCGGCCTGACCGGTCCGCCCCGGCGTGCCCGCGGGGCGGAGGTCGCCGTCCCGGACCTGCGCGCGGCACCTGGACGTCGCCGGCCGCCCCGCCGCCGTGGCGGACCTCGCCATCCGACGTGCGCCGGACCCCCGATCTCGGTAGGCATGCCGGATGACGGTGATCGGCTTCCACAACTCCCACGAGCAGGTGCACCCGGCGGAGCTGCTCCGGGCGGTGCAGCACGCCGAGCAGGTGGGCTTCACCGCCGCCATGTGCTCGGACCACCTGGAGCCGTGGAACGAGCGGCAGGGGCACTCCGGCTTTGCCTGGTCCTGGCTCGGCGCGGCGCTGGCCACCACCGGTCTGCCCTTCGGCGCGGTGAACGCCCCCGGCCAGCGCTACCACCCGGTGATCGTCGCCCAGGCGATCGCGACGCTGGGCGCGATGTTCCCCGGCCGGTTTTGGGTGGCGCTGGGCTCCGGTGAGGCGATGAACGAGCACGTGACCGGGCACGTGTGGCCGCGCAAGGAGCTGCGCGACGCCCGGCTGCGCGAGTGCGTCGACGTCATCCGGGCGCTGCTGGCCGGTGAGGAGGTCAGCCACGAGGGGCTGGTGACCGTGGACCGGGCCCGGATCTGGACGCTGCCGGAGCAGCAGCCCGCCCTCATCGCCCCGGCGGTCACCGCGGCCACCGCGGCCCGGCACGCGGAGTGGGCTGACGGGCTGGTCACCATCAACCAGCCGCACGAGACGCTCCGCGAGGTGATCTCCGCCTACCGGGACGCCGGTGGGCAGGGGACGCTCACCATCCAGGTGCACGTCTCCTGGGACCCCGACCCGGACCGGGCGGTCGCGATCGCCCACGACCAGTGGCGCAGCAACGTGTTCCCGCCCCCGCTGTGCTGGGACCTCGACACCACCCGCGCCTTCGACCTGGCCAGCGCGCACGTGACCCCGGAGGCGGTGGGGGAGGTGGTGCGCATCTCCAGCGACCTCGGTCAGCACGCGGCCTGGATCGCCGAGTACGTGGAGCTCGGCTTCGACCAGGTGTACCTGCACCACGTCGGGCAGGAGCAGCGGCCGTTCCTCGATGCGTTCGGCGAGCACGTGCTGCCCCGGCTCGACGTCACCGCTCCCGCGCCCGCGGTGGCGATCGACCCGCCCGGCCCGGACGGGCCGCTGCGCCCTCGGCAGCAGCCGCAGCCCGCCGTCCTGCCCTGAGGAGCTCCTGATGCGGATCACCGACACGAGCGACCTGTGGTGGAAGAACGCCGTCGTCTACTGCCTGGACGTCGAGACGTTCATGGACTGGGACGGCGACGGCTGCGGGGACTTCGCCGGCCTGGCGCAGCGCCTGGACCACCTCGCCGACCTGGGCGTCACCTGCGTGTGGCTGATGCCCTTCTACCCGACCGCCGAGCGGGACGACGGCTATGACATCACCGACTTCTACGGCGTCGACCCGCGGCTGGGCACCCACGGGGACCTGGTGGAGGTGATCCGCACGGCCAAGGACCGGGGTATGCGGGTGATCGCGGACCTGGTGGTCAACCACACCTCCGAGCACCACCCGTGGTTCGAGTCCGCCCGGGCGTCGAAGGACTCCCCGTACCGGGACTTCTACGTGTGGCGGTCCGACCCACCGCCGGACACCAGCAAGGAGGTCGTGTTCCCCGACCAGGAGGACAGCATCTGGACGCTGTCGGAGGAGACGGGGGAGTGGTACCTGCACAAGTTCTACAAGCAGCAGCCCGACCTCAACGTGGCCGATCCCCGGGTGCGCGACGAGATCGCCAAGGTGATGGGCTTCTGGCTGCAGGTGGGCCTGGACGGCTTCCGGGTGGACGCCGTCCCGTTCCTGCTGGAGACCGCCGGCATCCCGGAGGACGACGCGGAACGGTTCCTCGACCCGCACCAGTACCTGCGGGCGCTGCGCGCGCTGGTCAACCGCCGGGCCGGCGGGGCCGTGCTGCTCGGGGAGGTCAACCTGCCGCACGAGGAGCAGCAGCAGTTCTTCGGCGGACCGGACGGCGACGAGCTGACCATGCAGTTCGACTTCATCGCGATGCAGGCGATGTACCTGTCGCTGGCCCGCTGCGACGCCGGGCCGCTGGTGGAGGCGCTGACCAGCCGCCCGCAGGTCTCACCGGACAACCAGTGGGGCATGTTCGCCCGCAACCACGACGAGCTGACCCTGGACAAGCTCACCGACGACGAGCGGCAGGAGGTCTTCGCCGCCTTCGGGCCGGAGGAGCGGATGCAGGTCTACGGCCGCGGGCTGGTCCGCCGGCTGCCGCCGATGCTGGCCGGCGACCCCCGGCGCATCCGGATGGTCTACAGCCTGATGTTCTCCCTGCCCGGCACCCCGGTGCTGTTCTACGGGGAGGAGATCGGCATGGGGGAGAGCCTGGCGGCCGAGGGCCGGCTGGCGGTGCGCACGCCGATGCAGTGGACCGCCGGGCGCAACGGCGGCTTCTCCACCGCCGGCCCCGACCAGCTGCCCGGCCCGGTCGTCGACGGCGGCTTCGCACCCGAGTTCGTCAATGTCGCCGACCAGCGCCGCGACCCTGACTCGCTGCTGTCGTTCATGAAGCTGCTCGTCCGCCGCTACCGCGAGTCCCCGGAGCTCGGCTGGGGCACCTTCGAGGTGCTCGACCAGCCGCACCCCGAGGTGCTGGCCCACCTGAGCAGCTGGGACGACGGTGCCCTGGTCGCGGTGCACAACCTCGGCGCCGAGCCCCGCACGGTGCCGGTGACCCTGCCCGGGTGCGACGCGTCGCACCGGCTGGAGGACCTGCTCGAGGTGGGGACGACGCCCGTCGGGGAGGACGGCGCCGTCGAGCTGGCCCTGGAGGGCTACGGCCACCGCTGGCTGCGGGTGGTCGCCGAGGGCAGCCGCCGGCTCCTCTGACCTGGGGGTCAGCCGGGCAGCCCGCGGTCGCCGGTCACCACGCTCAGGCAGTAGGACCTACCCGCGCGGGCCCACGTCTCCTGGTGACACAGCGGGGCTCCCCGGAAGGCCTCCGCGACGTGCGGACCGGAGACCCGCGCGGGAGCGAGTGCGGTGCCGACCCGCTCAGGTCCGCCGTCGAGCCCGGCGCCGCTGCACTTGAGCGCGGCCTCCTTGAGCGTCCACATGCGCAGGAACAGCCCCGCCCGCTCACCCGGCGGAGCGCCCGCCAACCGCGCGCGCTCCTCCGCGGTGAGCGCCGAGGCCAGCACGACGTCGTCCCGGTCGTGCTCCAGGCACTCGACGTCGACACCGATCGCCCGTCCGTGGGCCAGCGCGGCGACGATGACGCCGTCGGCGTGCGCGAGGCTCACGTCCGGACCGCCGGGCACCACCGGCCGATCGGTCTCGGTCCGCATCAGGGGCCACTCCACCGGTGCCCGGGAGGGGTCCTCCGAGGAGAGCATCAGCCGCAGCAGCGCACGGCCCGCGATCCACTGTTCGCGGCGGTGCGCCGAGGACATCGTCTCGGCCGCGGCCTGCTCGCAGGCCGGCAGCAACGCGCGCAGCTCCTCCAGCCGCGGGCGGCAGGCGGCCAGCTCGACCAGTTCCACCCGGACGCCCGAGTCGGCCGGCAGCGCGGGCTGGTGCTGCGCCCGCAGCCCGGCCAGCAGCGCCGCCGCCGCGGCCGGAGGTCCGGCCGCCGTCGGTGCAGGTCCCGCCGGCTGCGACACGGACAGCAACCGAGCAGGGTTGCCGCCCCAGCGTTCCCGCGCCCCGACGGACTCGCCCTTCATCAGGAAGCTGTCCGGCTCCAAGACGGCGCCGTCGCCCACCGTCGCCCCGTAGTGCACGAAGGCGCCGACTCCGAGCGTGCAGCCGGCGCCGATGACGACGTGGTCGGACTTGAACACGCCGTCCTCGAGTGAGTGGCTCTGGATCGTGCCGCCCTCGTTCCAGGTGCAGTCGTCCCCGACCCTCGTGAGATTCCGCTCGGTGATCCAGCACCCGTCGTCGAAGAGCCTGCGGCCCACGCGCACACGCAGCGCCCGCCACACCAGGGCCTTGAACGGCGTTCCGTTGAACACCTCGACGTAGAGCATCGCCGGCACCTTCCAGTACCGCTCATGGCGCCAGAACTCGGGCTCGTAGATCGAGCAGAACAGCGGGCTGCGGGGTGGGAACCGGCGCTCGACCAGCACGAAGAACCCGGTCGTGAAGAGCAGGACGCCGACGATCCCGGCGGAGACCACCATCGGCCCCAGCCGGCCGTGGTGGTCGATCGCCACGACGAAGATCAGGGTGGCGACCACGAAGTGCACCCAGCGCACGATCAGGTACAGGGCCGCGGTCAGGGCGTTGTGCCGGTTCTTCTCCGACAGCGCGGCCCGTCGTTGCCTGCGGCTGATGACGGGGGCCGCTCGGACGTCCCGCTCCACCGAGCGGGGGATCTCGAAGGGCGGGGAGCCGAGCAGACCCACGTCCTCCCGCAGCGGCCCGTCGACCGGTACGTGGACCTTGGTGGCGAGCAGGCAGTTGTCCCCAGTCCGCCCACCGGCGGGGTAGGCGATGTTGTTGCCCAGGTAGTTGCGCGCACCCACCGCGGTCCGTCGCACGCGGAAGGAGGTGGCTGAGAAGTCCGCGTTGAGCATGGACAGGCCGTCGGAGACCATCGTGCCCGGGCCGACGGCGCTGAGCCCCGGCACCTCGTGCTTGACGGCCATGCCGAAGTTCGAGCCGGTCTGCTGGACCCGCCCGAGGTCCCAGCCGATCCAGCGCAACCAGTGCACGATCGCCGAGCTGTCACCGAACAGGAACGTGTAGAACTGCAGGTTCGTGAAACGTGTGACGGTCCGCTGCACCGACCAGCGCCAGCCGTAGAGCCGGAAGACCCGGTCAGCCGGCAGCGCCCGGTACAGCAGGCGCGGCAGGGTGACCGCGGCGACAAGGCCCGCGACCACGGCACCCCAGAAGAGCGCAGTGGCGAGCAGGGCGTGGCCTGCGTAGAAGCCTGGGTCCGTCAGCGACTGCTTCCCGATCTCCTCGAACTCCGGCAGGAGGAGTCCCAGCGCGCTGATCAACAGCGGCGTCCAGACGAACGCCGCCGTCGCCAACTGCAGGGTCCCGTAGACGAGCCGACGCAGGAAACCGCACGGTGCCGGGGGCAGGGACCCGGGCGCGACCGGCGCGGGCTCGGCCGGCGAGCCGTGCCAGCGTTGTCCGGGCGGTACCGACTGGCCGGCGTGCAGTGCCGATGCGTGGGCCAGCTCGGCGCCGTCGCCGATGGTCGTGTGCACGTCCAGAACGGTCATCTCGCCGACCACGGCGTCGCGTCCGATGCTCACCGGGCCTATCTCGACGACCCCGCCGACCACTCGGTAGCCGTTGAGGAACGCGTCCTTCCGCACCACCGCGCCCGCGCCGATCGTCAGCATGTCACTGCAGACCGGGACGTGGTTGGTCAACACCACCGCTCTGGGGCCGATCCGTGCGCCCAGGGCCCGCAGGTGCAGCACGGCGAGCGGCGATCCGGGGAACAACGCCAGGGGGTTGGTGCGGACGAGGCTCTTCACCACCCAGAAGCGGAGGTAACGCAGGCTCCACACCGGGAACGTCTGGGCCCGCCAGCGGCCCGCGAGCAGCCACTTGGCGACGATCGGCAGGAGACACGAAACCAGGAAGGCCGTCCCACCGAAGACGGCTGCCCGCCCGTAGCTCGCCAGCGCACCGTCTGCCACGGTGATCCACTCGTGCCCGCGCACCAGCGCCACCGCCATGACGTAGCTCCAGGCGAGGAAGACCGCCGCCTGCACAGCGCCGCACAGCAGGTACTCGACCCCGCGGGTCCTGACGGGGGCCGGGGTGTCCACGTGCTCGGTCACCCTGGCCGCACCGGCCGGTCCCACCAGGGTGGCGGCCAGCTCCCGGACGGTCGGGTGCTGGTAGACGTCCTTGATCGAGATCGCCGGCAGGTCGCTTCGCTCCCGGACACGGGCGCAGATGTGCGCCAGGAGCAGCGAATTCGCGCCGAGGTCGTCGAAGAGGTGGCCGTTGACCGAAATGCGGTCGACGCCGAGGGCACCGGCCACGATCCCGGCCAGTGACTCCTCGAGGGGCGTCGCCGGCGCCACGTACGGCCCGTCGGCGACCAGGCTGCGAGGTCCGTGAGGCGGCGGCAGAGCCGCACGGTTCACCTTGTCGCTGACGGTCATCGGCAGGACCGGCAGCTCCTCGAGGTAGGCCGGCACCATGTAGGTGGGCAGCCGTCCGCGCAGGTGCCCGTAGACCGCGGCCGGGTCGAGCGGACCGGTGCCGCTGTGGAGGCTGACGTACGCGACCAATTCGGTCCCGCCGGGGCCCTCGTGCGGCGCGACGGCCGCCTGCGCCACCTCGGGCACCTCCAGCAGCACCGACTCGATCTCGGTCAGCTCGATCCGGTAGCCGCGGATCTTGACCTGCAGATCGATGCGGCCGTGGTACTCGACCTCCCCGTCGATGATCCGGGCGAGATCACCGGTGCGGTAGACGAGGCCCGCCGGATTGGCGGGCAGCCGCAGTGGGTCGGGAACGAAGGCCCGCGCGGTCAGGTCTGGACGGTTCAGGTAGCCCCGGGCCAGCCCCACACCACCGATCACCAGCTCGCCGAGCTCCCCCGGCGGCAGCGCCCTGCCGTCGTCCGGGGCCAGCACCGCGACTGAGTAGCCGGGCAGTGGCCGGCCCAGGGTGACCGGCCGGTCCGGGGAGACGGGTGTCCACGTGGCGGTCACGGTGGTCTCGGTCGGCCCGTAGACGTTGAGGAACCGCCGTCCTGGGCGGTGCCACCGGCGCACCAGGTCCGGAGGACAGGCCTCGCCGGAGACCAGCAGGAACCGCAGGTCGGGCAGGTCCTCCTCGAGCGTGGTGAGCAGGGTGGGGACGCAGCACAGAGCGGTGACCCGGTGCCGAGCCAGGTACTCGTGCAGGTCCTCGCCGACGAGGCTGCGGCCGGGTGGCCGGGGCACGAGGGTGGCGCCCACGGCCCACGCGAGCCAGATCTCCTCCACGGAGAAGTCGAAGGCGATGGTGAGTCCCTGGTACACGCGGTCGTCGGCCCGGACGCCGTAGCACTCGGCGGCCACCCGGACGAAGTGGCAGATGGCCGAGTGGCCGACCGCCACCCCCTTGGGACGCCCCGTCGTGCCGGAGGTGTAGACGACGTAGCCCAGGGCGTCGGCCGCGGGCGACGCCTCCGGGACCGGCCGGCGCCGGTCCTCGGCGGCGATCTCCGCGGCTGCTTCGTCGAGGTCCAGCACGGCAGCGGGGCCGGCGCAGGCCAGGTGCCGGGTCGCCGAGGTGGTCACGACCAGTTCGACGTCGGCGTCCCGGAGGACGTACTCGATGCGGTCGGCAGGGAAGACGGTGTCCAGCGGCACGTAGGCCGCTCCCGCCTTGAGCGCCGCCAGCAGGGCGGTGTAGTTGGCGAGCGGCCGGTCGCACAGCACGGCCACCCGGGCACCCTGGTGCACGCCTCGCCGACGCAGGAGATGGGCCAGCTGGTTGGCGCCGGCGTCCAGCTCGGCATAGGACACCTGCTGCCCCTCCGCGTCCACGGCCAGCCGGTCGTGGTGCCCTTGGGTCTCCAGTGCGTCGCAGGTCTGCTCGAAGATCTGGTGGAGCCGCCCGCCCGGGGACCAGCGGCAGCCACGCGGGCCGAGGTCACCGACGAGCACCGCCGGAGGGGGAGGGGCAGCCCCGTCGACCGGCGGGCTCGTCTGCTGGTGCAGGTCCATCACCTCCCGCCTCAGGCGGACGGTCGTTCGGTCACTGCACCTGCGAACGGGGACGCCAACGACAGATCCGGGTGCTCACTCCCGGCGACGCGGACCGAGGCGGGCGCCTCCGCGATGCACTCGGCCAGCACCCGGCAGGCCCAGTCGATGATGGCCTCGGTCACGTTGAGCGGGGGGAGCATCCGCACCACGCAGTCGTCCCGCCCGCCGCACTCCAGGATCAACCCGCGGTGAAGTGCTCGGCGCTGCACCGCCCTGGCCAGAGCGCCGTCCGATCGCCCGGTGACGGGGTCCTGCATCTCGACGCCCCACATCAGCCCCAGGCCGCGCACCTCGCGCACCCACGGCAGGTCCTGCAGTGGCGCGAGCAGCCGGTCGATCTGGGCCCCGCGGGCCCGGACGTTCGCCAGCACGCCGTCCCTCCTCATGATCCGCAGTGCCTCGGCACCCGCAGCGAAGGCCAGCTGGTTGCCCCGGAAGGTGCCCGTGTGGGCGCCGGGCGCCCATCGGTCCAGACGCTCGTCGTACAGGATGACTGCCACCGGCTGGCCGATCCCGCTGAGCGCCTTCGAGGCCACGATCACGTCCGGCTCGATGTCGTACTGCTCGAAGGCGAACCACGTGCCGGTACGCCCGCAGCCCGTCTGCACCTCGTCGACCACCAGGGGGATGTCCAGCTCCGCCGTCAGCTCGCGCACCCGGCGGACGAACGACCGGGTCGCCGGGATGACCCCGCCCTCGCCCTGCACGAGCTCGAGCAGGACGGCGGCCGGCAGGGGCACCCCGCCGTTGGGGTCTCTCAGCGCGTGCTCGAGCACGGAAGCGCAGTTCGTGCTGCAGGTGTCCGGCCGCAGGTCCAGCGGGCAGCGTGAGCAGTAGGAGTACGGGACGAAGTGCACGCCCGGAACCCCGTTCGGTACCGGGGCCTTCTGCTCGACCAGCCCGGTCACGGCCATGGCGGCATGGCTGCTGCCGTGGAAGCCCCCCTGGAAGGAGACGACCTCCCCGCGGCCGGTCGCGGTCTTGCACAGCTTGAGCGCCGCGTCGACTGCGTTGGCACCGGTCGGGCCACAGAAGTGGATTCGCGTCCGGTCCTGCATCTGTGACGGCAGCATGGACAGCATGGCGTCCACGAAGGCGTCCTTGGCCGGGGTCGGGAAGTCCAGCCCGTGCACGTGCCGGCCCAGCTGCTCGATCACGACCTCGACCAGTTCGGGGTGGTTGTGACCGAGTGAGAGGACGCCCGCGCCGGCGAGGAAGTCGACGTAGACGTTGCCGTCCACGTCCCGGACATAGGGACCGGACGCCTCGGCGATGGCGATCGGGAGGTGGCGGGGGTACGTGCGGGCGTTGGACTCGCGGCGCCGCTGTCGTTCCAGCAGCTCCCTCGAGCGGGGGCCGGGCAGGTCACCGGTGACCGTCGGCCCGGCTGTGAAGGGCCGGGCTCGGTCATGCCCGGTGGCCGGCCAGGGGATCGGTGACGCGAAGCGCGGCGGTGGCACCGGCTGCGCAGGGGACGAGGACTGGTTGGCCGACGCTGCTTGGCCTTGGTTCATCGAGGACACCTCGGAACTGCCCGTCGTCGTTTACGGGGGTGGGGGCGGGACGGCGTGCGGATCCAGGCGGAACCCAGCCGGTAGACGGGAGAGCGCGCCATGGGACCTGCCCCCGTCATCCGCGCGTGTCCCGACAGACCCCGCACGCTGTGTGACGAAACACACAAACGGACCCTGACAGCGGGCTCTCGAAGCGTCAAGCAATAACGAGACGACACGGTTTCGCGGGCGAACGCGTTCCGGAAACCCCGGCGCGTACCCACCCACGGCGAGCCTCCGGTGCCGCCCCGTTGCGGAACTGAGGGCAGGACTCCGTGCCGCCGTCCATGCGCCTGCCCATTCGGTGCTGCCATGCCCATCCGGCGCTGCCAGGAGTCATTCCGTGGGTCATGTGTCTCCTCACTGCTCGGCCGGCCGTACCCCCAGGTGCTCGCATGTCCGTGCTGCCGGGATCGCCTCCAGTTGGCTCTCGACGGCGGCGATCATCACCTAACGAGCGCGGATGGGGACGCACGGTGACAGCCCGCCGGTGTCCCGCACGACCCGTGCGCCACACCCGCCCACCTCCCCAGGGCGGTCGTGGGCGGCCCCTAGCGTCGCCGCCCGAGGTGATCGAGGACATGAGCGACGAGAAGCAGGTGCCCGCCAACGGCTGGGTCGACCGGGGGCGCGCCGAGACCGGTGCGTCGGTGGTGGTGCCCGGACAGCGCACCGCGGAGGAGCATTCGCCGCAGCCGCCGGCGGCTCCGCCCGCGACACCCGGCGCCGCAGCGCCCCCGGCGCCGGCGGCGGGCGGGCTGGCGACAGGGCCGGCGACAGGCGGGCCGGCCGCGGGGCCGGGCGAGGACGTAGCCGGCGCCGACCCGGCGGGAGCGGTGGCGGCGCCGAGCACGCCGCACGCGACCGCGCCGGTCAACGGGCGGCCCCGGCCGCGGCTGCGCCGCCCGGTGCCACTGGTCCGGATGGGCCCGTGGGCGCCGGTCGCCGGAGCCGGCGTGGGACTGGTGCTCGGGGTGGTCGTCGTGCTGCTGCTCGCGCCCGCCGCGACCGGCTTCGACCAGCGGCTCGCCCTGGTCTTCGTGGTGCTCGGCCTGTCGATGCTGGGCGCCGGCGGCACGCTCCTGGCCGACGAGGTGCGGCTGATGCGCCGGGGCGCCTGGGCCGCGGAGGCCCGCTCCTCGGGCGCGGGCGTCATCGCCGGGCTGCTGAACGGGCTCACGCCCGCGCGGCTGCTGATCCTGGCCAGTTCCTTCGTGCTGCTGCTGTCGGCCTACGTCACGACCGGGAGCTGACGGCCGGCCGGAGCAGGCGTGCTCCGGCCGGCGCTCGACGTCATCCGGCCAGGATGGCGTCGAGCCGCTCGTAGCCCTCGCGGACGCCGACCTCCATGCCGCTGGCGAGGAAGGCGTCCCGGTCGGCGAAGGAGTCGACGAGCGAGGTGGCGGTCAGCTTGGTGCGGCCGTTCCCGAGGTCCTCGAGGACCATCTTCTCCAGGGCGACGCCGTCCGGCACGCCCTCGAAGGTGAAGGTCTGCACGATCAGCTCGTTCGGGCGGACCTCGTGGAAGCACCCGTGGAAGCCGTACTCCTCGCCGTCCTGGGTGTGCACGTAGCGGTAGGAACCGCCGGTGCGGCAGTCGAAGTGGTCGATCCTGGCCTCCATCCCGTTCGGCCCCTGCCACTGCACGACCAGCTCCGGGTCGGTGTGCGCGCGGAAGACCTTCTCCGGCGGGGCGTCGAACTCTCGGATGATCCGGATCAGGGGGACGTCGGGGTCGGCGAGGATCTGGGTCTCGTGCGTGCTGGTGCTCATGACGGGCTGCCCTTCGGTGGTGGGGTGGGGGCGAAGTCCGGCATTGCGGCGAGGACGTCGTCCAGGCGTCGGTAGCGCTCCTCGGCCTGCTGCCGGTAGCGCTCGATCCACTTCGTCATCAGGTCGAAGACCTGCGCTTCCAGGTGCACCGGGCGCCGCTGGGCGTCCCGGCTGCGGCTCACCAGGCCGGCGTCCTCGAGCACCTTGAGGTGCTTGGAGACCGCCTGCAGGCTCACGTCGTAGGGCGCGGCCAGCTCGTTGACGGTCGCGTCGCCGACGGCGAGCCGCGCCACCATGTCCCGCCGGGTGGGGTCGGCCAGCGCCGAGAACACCCGGGAGAGCGCATCTGCCGCCACCATGGCCTCCTTGCTCAACCGATCGGTTGAGGCAAAGGTAGACCGGTCGCGGGCGCGTTGTCAACCTGTTGGTTGACAAACGTTCTGGCGCTCGAAGCGGAGGTCCATCCACCGCAGCCAGCGGTCCGGCGGCATCCACCGTTCCCAGGTGGCGCTCATCGAGCGGCCGTCCGCGTGCACCCGCAGCCCGGCCCGGACCTCGTCGGCGGCGAACAGCCACGAGCCGTCGGGCCGCCGGCTCGCCCGCATCAGGGAGTACGAGCCGTCGGCGTCGAACGCGTGCATCGCCCAGGTCCGGGCCTGCGGGTCGTGGTCGCCGATCAGCTCCAGCGCCCGGGCGCGGTCCGGGCCGAGCCGGACGTCGACGCGGTGCACCACCCAGCGGTCGCCGACCATCAGCTCGTACTCGTCGGTGCCCTCGACCGCGACGGCCGGCGCCCCGGCGTCGTCGAGCACCGTGCCCGTGGTCTGCCAGCGCCCGAGCAGGGCGGCGAACGGGTGCTGCGGATCTGCTGCGGACACGGGGGCTCCTCGGGACGGCGGCCGGTCGTTCCTAGGACCGCCACCGCCCGCCGCGCTCATCGCCATCCGCCGGCCTCATCGCCCGACGGCCGGGGCTCAGGCGCGCCGGCCCTCCCCGGCGTTGCGCAGCGTCTCCAGGGAGAGCCGGCCCTCGACCAGGTCGTCCCCGACGTCGTCCACCACCCGGCCGGTGGCGAAGGCGTGCGCCTTGAGCATCGCCAGGGCGTCGGCGGTGTCCACGCGCAGCGCCACGTTGATCAGCCCGGTGGCCTGCCACACCCGGGCCCGGCGCAGCGCGTCGGGGCCCTCCCACCAGCGGCGGGCGCCGTCCGGTCCGCCGATGGTCGCGCTCACCATCGCCCGGGTGACCCCGACGGTGACGTCCTCGACCTCGCGGCGGTCCACCGTGGCCAGCCGGTCCGGCTCCCGGACGTAGAGGTCGAGCACCACCAGCGGGCCGAGCGGCGGCAGCAGCGGGACCGACAGCACCGCCCGGAAGTGGGTCTCCTCGACCAGGGACTCGTGCAGCGTCGGCCAGTTGCGGGCGATGTCCCCCTCGTCGAAGCGGATCATCTCGCCGTCGTCGTGGGCCCGGATGCAGGGCCCGGCGCCGTGGGTGAACTGGAGCCGCTCGGCGTCGGCTGCGCGGCGGTCGCTCGCGCCGATGGGCGTGCGCATCCCGTCAATCGCGTGGATGCTCAGCCCGGCGCCGTCCACGGGCAGTGCCGCCACCGCGGCGCGTGCCAGCCGGGTCGGGAGCATCTCCGGCCCGCGGAGCTCGGGTGGGGGCAGCGAGTGCAGCGCGCGCTCGAACCGCTCACCGGCTGGTCCGCTCATCGATCCCTCCTCGGCTGGTGGCGCCCCTGCGACTGCCCAGCCGGGACCCACCTCATGCCAGGTCAGCGGAACGCGTCGACCCCCAGGTGGACGGCCAGGCCCAGCCCGAGGACGGCGATGACCCGGCGCAGGAGCAGCTGCGGTACCCGGCGCACGACGCCGGGGCCCAGCCGCCCGCCGGCGAACAGGCCGACCGCCAGCGGCAGGGCGGCCAGCCAGGCCACGTCGGCGAGGAAGGCGTAGGCGAGTGCCGCGACGCCGTTGGCCAGCCCGAGGACGACGTTGCGCAGCGCGTTCGCCTTCGGCACACCCTCGCCGGTGACCAGCAGGAACATGGCCAGCATCAGCACGCCCGCCGCGGCGCCGAAGTAGCCGCCGTAGATGCCGATCAGGTAGGTGCCGGCGGTCAGGCCCCAGTGGTCGCGGTGCGGGTGCCGCGCCCCCTCCGCGGCCAGCTCCCGCGGGGACGGCTGCACCAGGATCGCGATCGCCGCGCCGCCGATGAGGAACGGGACGACCTTCTCGAACGCCTCCGCCGGGGTCAGCAGGAGCAGGGCGGCCCCCGTCGCGCCGCCCAGCACACCGGCGGCGCCGAGGCGGACCATCCGCCGGCGCTGCCCGGCCAGCTCCGGGCGGGAGGCGCTCACCGCCCCGACGCCGCTGAGCACCAGGGCGACGGTGTTCGTGACGTTCGCCGACACCGGCGGGATGCCGGTGGCCAGCAGCGCCGGGTAGCTGAACAGGGAGGCGAGGCCGGCCATGCTGCCGATGAGTCCGGCGGCCACCCCGGCGGCGAGGAGCAGGAGGACGTGTTCGACGGTCATCGGCTCAGCAGCACGCCGATCGCGACGAGCCCGAGCAGCACGATCGCCGTCCGGAGCACCACCGGAGGCAGCCGCCGGCCCACGGTCGACCCCAGGTACCCGCCGACCACCGACCCGGCGGCGACCAGCGCGGCCGCCGTCCAGTCCAGCCGGTCGCTGGCCACGACCACGTAGGCCAGCGCCGCCACGGCGTTGACGCCGAAGGTCAGCACGTTCTTGATCGCGTTGAGCCGCTGCAGCGACTCGGGCAGCAGCAGACCGAAGATGCCGATCTGCAGCACCCCCTGGCTGGCGGCGAAGTACCCGCCGTAGGTGCCGGTGGCGTACGCGCCGGCAAGCAGCGCGGCCAGCCGGCCGGGGCCCAGGCGCAGCTGGTCGGGCTCGGTGACGCCGTCGCGGGCGCGCCGCCGGGCCAGGGCGCGCTGCAGCATCGGCTGGGTGGCGACCAGCACGACGGCCAGCCCGACGAGCACCGGCACGATCGTCTCGAACGCGGCGGCCGGCAGGTGCAGGAGCAGGAAGGCCCCGGTCAGCGCCCCGAGGACCGAGGCGGGGAACAGCCGGACCAGCAGCCGCCGCTGACCACGCAGTTCCCGGCGGTAGCCGATCGCGCCGGTCAGGTTGCCCGGCACGAGCCCGAGGGAGTTGGAGATCGAGGCGGTCACCGGGGGCAGGCCCACGGCGAGCAGCACCGGGAAGGTCACCAGCGTGCCCGAGCCGACGACGGCGTTGATCGACCCGGCCGCCAGACCCGCCGCGGCGACCGCGAGCATCTCCCACCCCGTCATGGCCGCATCGACGGCGAGGGTGTCACAGTCCCCGGACGTGACCTCGCACACATGGCCGCGACGTCCGGGGGCTTGATCGGGACGAAGTCCGGGGGCGTCAGTCCCGGCGGCCGGCGTCGACCAGGCGCAGCACGAGCGTGCCCTCCTCGTCCGAGGCGTCCAGGTCGACCTCGACGTCGAAGCCCCAGTCGTGGTCGCCGGCCGGGTCGTCGAGGATCTGCCGGACCCGCCAGTTCCGCGGGTCGGTGCTGTCGACGATGAGCAGCGCCGGCCCCCGGGCGTCGGCGCCGGTGCCCAGCTCGTCGTGCTCGGCGAAGTAGGCCTGCACCACCTCGCCCCAGCGGTCGGCGTCCCACCCGGAGGCGGCGTCCAGCTCGCCCAGGTCGTACCAGCGCCGGCGGGCGAACAGCTCCACCCGGCGGAACAGCGCGTTGCGGACCATCGCGCGGAACGCCCGGGTGTTGCCGGTGAGCGGTCGCGGCCGGGCCGGGACGGCGACCGGCACGTCCAGCGCGGAGTCCGGGCTGGTCAGCTGCTCCCACTCGTCGAGCAGGGAGGAGTCGACCTGCCGCACCAGCTCGCCGAGCCACTCGACCAGGTCGGTGACGTCGTCGGTGCGCGCGGCGGCCGGCACCCCCGAGCGCAGCGCCTTGACCGCGTCGGACAGGTACCGCAGCACCGCGCCCTCGGCACGGGTGAGCCCGTAGGTGTGCACGTACTCGCGGAAGGTCATCGCGTTCTCCCACATGTCCCGGACCACGGACTTGGGGGAGAGGTGCGCGTCGGCGGCCCACGGGTTGCCCTGCCGGTACACGTCGAAAGCGTGCTCGAGCAGCTCGGCGAGCGGCTTCGGGTAGGAGATCTGCTCGAGCAGCTCCATCCGCTCCTCGTACTCGATGCCCTCGGCCTTCATCTGCGCGACGGCCTCGGCCTTGGCCTTGTTCAGCTGGGCGGCGAGCACCTGGCGGGGGTCGTCCAGGGTCGCCTCGATCACCGAGACGACGTCCAGGGTGTGGGTCTCCGAGGCCGGGTCCAGCAGCTCGATCGCGGCCAGCGCGAACGTCGACAGCGGCTGGTTGAGCTGGAAGTCCGGGGGCAGGTCGACGGTCAGCCGGTACCGCCCGCCCTGCTGGTCGGGCTGGTCCAGCCGCTCGATCACCCCGGCGGTGATCAGCGACCGCGCGATGCCGATGGCCTCGCGGATGTGCCGCAGCTGCCGCCTGCGGGGCTCGTGGTTGTCGGTCAGCAGGTGCCGCATGGCGGCCACCGGGTCACCGGGACGGGCGGCGACGTTGAGCACCATGCCGGTCGTCACGTGGAAGTGGCTGGTCAGCGGCTCGGGCTCGCCCTCGATCAGGCGACGCATGGTCGACTCGCTCCACGGCACCATGCCCTCGGGGGCCTTGCGGCGGACCAGCTTGCGGCGCTTCTTCGGGTCGTCGGTGACCTTCGCGAACTGCTTGAGGTTCTCCACCTCGTGCTCGGGCGCCTGGACGACGACGGTGCCTGCTGTGTCGTAGCCCGCCCGGCCGGCCCGCCCGGCGATCTGGTGGAACTCCCGCACGCTGAGCAGCCGCATCCGGGTGCCGTCGTACTTGCTGAGCGCGGAGAAGACGACGGTGCGGATCGGCACGTTGATGCCGACGCCCAGGGTGTCGGTGCCGCAGATGACCTTGAGCAGCCCGGCCTGGGCCAGCTGCTCGACCAGCCGCCGGTACTTGGGCAGCATCCCGGCGTGGTGCACCCCGATGCCGTGGCGCACCAGCCGGGACAGCGTCGTCCCGAAGGCCGAGGAGAAACGGAACCCGCCGATCAGGTCGGCGATCGCCTGCTTCTCGTCCTTGGTGCAGACGTTCACGCTCATCAGCGCCTGGGCGCGTTCCAGCGCCGAGACCTGGGTGAAGTGGACGACGTAGACCGGCGCCTGCCGGGTGTCCAGCAGCTCGCCGATCGTCTCGTGCATCGGCGTGGTCGCGTAGTAGTGGTGCAGCGGCACCGGGCGCTCGGCGGAGGCGACCAGCGCGGTGGGCCGGCCGGTGCGGCGGGTGAGGTCCTCCCGCAGCCGGGTGACGTCGCCGAGGGTCGCCGACATCAGCAGGAACTGCGCCTTCGGGAACTCGACGATCGGCACCTGCCACGCCCAGCCGCGGTCCGGGTCGCCGTAGAAGTGGAACTCGTCCATCACGACGAGACCGACGTCGGCGTCCGCGCCCTCGCGCAGCGCGATGTTGGCCAGCACCTCCGCGGTGCAGGCGACGATCGGCGCGCCGGCGTTGACGCTCGCGTCGCCGGTGAGCATGCCGACGTTCGCCGCCCCGAAGACGCCGCACAGGGCGAAGAACTTCTCGCTGACCAGGGCCTTGATCGGCGCGGTGTAGTAGCTGCGCCGTCCGGCGGCCAGGGCGGCGTACTGCGCGCCGGTGGCGACCAGTGACTTGCCTGAGCCGGTGGGCGTGGCGAGGACGACGTTCGCCCCGCTGACCAGCTCGATCAGCGCCTCCTCCTGCGCGGGGTAGAGCACCGTGCCACCGGCGGCCGCCCAGGTCGCGAACGACTCGAAGAGCTCGTCGGGGTCGGTGCCGCGTGCCCGCAGGGACGTGAGGTCGGCGGGGTCGTCGAGGAGGGGGAGGGGGGCGGTGACGGTCATCGTGTCGTACAGCGTGCCCGATCGCGCTGCGCTTCCCGTTCGGGCCCCCCGGGCAGACCGGTTGATCACGATCCGGTAACGGCAGCTCGTGTTCCGCATGAG
Source organism: Modestobacter marinus (assembly GCF_019799945.1). Lineage (GTDB taxonomy): Bacteria > Actinomycetota > Actinomycetes > Mycobacteriales > Geodermatophilaceae > Modestobacter > Modestobacter marinus_B. The sequence goes on along the minus strand of NZ_JABGCH010000003.1, from coordinate 38,027 downwards.
ATGAGCCGATGGGAGTAGAAAGGTGAACAACAGATGAACGGGAGGTGGCTGCGATGCGCGATCGATTCTGTCCGGAGTGCCGGTGGACCGTGGTGACCGACGGGAGTGGCCGGCGCCGCCTCGAGATGCGCTGGGTGCCGATGGGCGCCCACGCGACGCAGGTGGCCCGCGCCGCCTGAAGAAGGACCGCCCGCGACCCGGGTGGTGGCGAGGAGCGCAGCGGCGCGTCTCCTCGGCACCACCCGGGTCGCGGGCGTCCGGGGCCAGTCGCCTCTCGTGCCCAGCACCCGGTCCAAGTGGTGGCGCAGCAGCCGGAGCGCGTCGTCGGCACTGCGCTGCCGGCCGAGCACGCAGCTCACCCGCCCGCAGGGTGCCGCTGACCAGCCGGCGGGTGCGCCCGGCGCGCGCCGGTCGCGGGTACAGCTGCATCCGAACGGCTCGGCTCCTGGTCCGCCGTGCGGGTTCCACCTGGGGACGGCCGGGGTAGGCGCGGGGCAACGCCCCACCGACCTGCCGACCGGAGGAGACGACGTGTCCGAACCCCGTCCCGAATCGCAGCCCGAGCAGCAGCAGACCCCGCCCGGGGTCCTCGGCGAGATGACGCCCAAGCCGGACCACGGCGAGGAGAGCTACCGCGGCTCGGGGAAGCTGGCCGGCAAGCGGGCGGTCATCACCGGTGGGGACAGCGGCATCGGGCGCGCGGTCGCGATCGCCTTCGCCCGCGAGGGGGCCGACGTCCTCATCTCGTACCTCAACGAGCACGAGGACGCCCGGGACACCGCCAAGTACGTGGAGGAGGCCGGCCGGAAGTGCGTGCTGGTCCCCGGCGACATCTCCGACCGCGCGCACGCCAAGACGATCATCCCGAAGGCGCTGGAGGAGCTCGGTGGGATCGACATCCTGGTCAACAACGCCGCGTTCCAGATGACCCACGAGACCCTCGACGAGATCAGCGACGAGGAGTGGGACCACACCGTGGCCACCAACCTCACCGCCATGTTCGTCCTCTGCAAGGACGCCATCCCCCACATGGCGCCCGGCTCGGCGATCGTGAACTCCTCGTCGGTGAACTCCGACATGCCGCGGCCGAACCTGGCGCCGTACGCGATGACCAAGGCCGGCATCGCCAACTTCACCGCCAGCCTCGCCCAGATGTACGGCGACAAGGGGATCCGGGCCAACAGCGTGGCCCCGGGCCCGGTGTGGACGCCGCTGATCCCGGCGACCATGCCGCCGGAGAAGGTCGCCAGCTTCGGCCAGCAGGTGCCCCTGGGCCGGGCCGCGCAACCGGCCGAGCTGGCCCCGGTGTACGTGCTGCTGGCCAGCGACGAGGCCAGCTACGTGTCCGGTGCCCGGGTGGCCGTCACCGGCGGCAACCCGATCCTCTGATGGTCTTCGTCTGGGGATGGGGCGGTGGCGGTCCGCGCCGTCGGCGTGGTGGCTTCGGGCCCGGCTACGGCCGGCCCGGGCCCCGCGGCTACGGATGGGGCCGGCCGGGGTACGGGCCGCCGCGCGGTCGCGGGTACCGGCGGAGCGACGACTCCTGCCTGCGTGACCTGCTGTTCCTCAACACAGGCTGCTGCCTCGCGCAGGCGCTCGGGTGCGGGACGGAGATGCTGCTCGTCGCGCCCTCGACGGTGCGGCGGGTCCGCGCGGCGAGCCCGGGCGGCCGGCTCGCCGACCGGCTGGTCGCCGCGGTGCGGATCTACCAGCGGGAGGTCAGCCCGCGGCGGGGACCGTGCTGCCACTTCACCCCGACCTGTTCCGCCTACGCGATCGAGGCGCTGGACCGGCACGGTGCGCTGCGCGGCAGCTGGCTGACCGTGCGGCGCCTGCTGCGCTGCCGGCCCGGTGGGCGGCGCGGCGCGGACCCGGTCCCGGCCTGATCAGAGGGCCGCGGCGATCGCCGCGACGTCGGCGGGGCGCACCCGGCAGCACCCGCCGACCAGCCGCGCCCCGGCGGCGACCCAGGCGCCGACGTCCCCCACGCCGGGCTGCCCGGTCCAGCGGCGGGCGGTGGCGTCCCACTGCTCGCCGCTGTTCGGGTAGGCGACCGCCGGCTTGCCGGTCGCCCGGGCCGCCACGGTCACCGCGGCAGGGATCCCGGCCGGGTCGGTGCAGTTGACGCCGACCGCGATCACCGCGTCGACGTCCCGGGCCGCGCCGAGGACGTCGGCCAGGAGCTCCCCGCGCCGGGTGCGGGGCACGCCGTCCGGACCGACGACGGCGGTCAGCGAGAGCCAGGCCGGCACGCCGAGGTCGGCGAGCTCGGTCAGCAGCGCCTCCACCTCGGCCGCCGCCGGCAGCGTCTCGCAGGCCAGCACGTCGGCGCCCGCCGCGGTGAGCACCTCCAGCCGTGGGCGGTGGAAGGCACGAAGCTCCGCGATGGTCACGTCGTCCACGTAGGCGCCGGTGTACTCGGAGCCGTCGGCGAGGAAGGCCCCGTACGGGCCGACCGAGGCGGCGACCCAGCCGTCGCGCCCCGCCCGGCCCAGACCCTCGCGGGCCAGCCGCACCGACCGGGTCATCAGCTCCCGCACCTCCGCGGCACCGATGCCCGCGGCGGCGAACCCGGGGAAGGTCGCCTGGTAGCTGGCGGTGGTCAGCACCTGCGCACCCGCGGCGGCGAACGCGGCGTGCGCGTCGACGATCGCGCCCGGGTCGTCGCGCAGCAGCCGAGCCGACCACAGCGCCGAGGCGACGTCGCAGCCCCGGGACTCCAGCTCGGTGGACAGCCCGCCGTCCAGGACGACGGTCCCCCGGGCGAGTGCCTCGGCGAGTGAGGGGGTCATGCCCCCATCGTGCCCGCGCTCAGCCCGCGGGCCGGTGCCGGCGGTCGGCGGCCACGAACGTCACCGCGAGGACGAACGGCAGAGCTGTGGCCATGGCCGTCATGGCCAGGACGTCGGCCAGGCCGGCCGCGGAGGTGGAGGAGAGCAGCGCCCAGCCGAGCACGCCCAGCGGCACGGTGACCACGCCGGTGCTCAGGGCCAGCCGGACCCGGGCGGCCCGCTCGTCCTCGCCGGCCAGGATCCCGGTGAGCACGGCCGGGACCATCGGCACCGCGCAGAGCACCAGCAGGTGCTCGGGCTCCTCGCCCGTGCCGGCGTGGGACGCGAGCGACAGGGCGGCGGCCAGCGAGACGGTGGCGGCGCCGATCACGATCGCCCACCACGTGGCCACCTCGGCGGAGGTGCGCAGGGTGCTCGCCGGCCGGGCCAGCCGTCCGGCAAGCCACACGCAGAGCACGGCGCACAGCACGAGGAAGGAGGTCAACGACTGCGGGACGTCCGCGACCCCACCGCCGGCCCGCTGCGGCAGCTGCCACGGCTGCCGGGCGAGCAGCGCGAGGACGATGGTCAGCCCGGCGATGACCGCGGCCATGCCGACGGGGCGGCGCAGCAGGGCGGTCCGTCGCGGCTGCTCCTCGGGAGCCGGCTGCTCGACGACCACGTCGACGGGCACCACGTGGTTGCCGGTCACGAGGTGGAGGCGGGCGGCGGCGTCCTGCGTCACCCGCCGAGCGTCACACGCAGTGACGGGCCCGGCGAGGGGGACGGCGGGGGTTCACCGGGGAGGGCGACGGCGCGGGGCGCGCAGGCGCCGGTCCGGGCCGCCCTTCACCCGACCGGGGTCACTCGGCCGGGCTCCGGCGGTGCGCTCCACGACCACGGGTGCGCCCAGCGCGGCGAGGACGGTCAAGCCGCCCGCGACGGCGCCGACCACCAGCGGCCGGGGGCGGTGCGGTCCGGCGGGGTCACAGCAGGGGAGCCTGCCAGCGCGGACGGTGGATCTCGCTGGTCCCGCACCGCAGTCACCAGGGAGGATGAGGGCGTGCCCGGGGATGACGCCTTCGCCGACCTGCCGGTGACCGGGCGGCTGGTCATCCCGGCCGGCGCGCTCGGCTGGCGGTTCTCCCGCTCGTCCGGGCCGGGCGGGCAGGGCGTGAACACCGCCGACTCGCGGGTCGAGCTGTCGGTGGCGCCGCTGGAGCTGCCCGGCCTCACCGACGTCCAGCGTGACCGGCTGCAGCAGCGGCTGGGCGCACGGCTGGTGGACGGCGTGCTGACCGTCGCGGCGAGCGAGCACCGGCAGCAGCTGCGCAACCGGGAGGCCGCGCGGGCCCGGCTGGCCGCCGTCCTGCGGGCCGCGCTGGCGCCGCCCGCCCCCACCCGCCGCCGCACCAAGCCGACCCGCGGCTCCCAGGAGCGGCGGATCCAGGCGAAGAAGCAGCGCAGCCAGCTCAAGAAGCAGCGCGGCGGCTGGGACTGAGGTCGGTTCGATCGGGATCCCCATGCCGAGCGACGGAACGCCGATGGCCAGGAACTGCGGCCCGCCGCCCCAATCCATCACCCGCGCAGTGTGCCAAGGGGTGTCGCGACCTGGTACGACGACCGCATGCGGATCGACCGGCTGGACCACCTCGTGCTCACCGTCGCCGACGTCCAGACGACGGTGGACTTCTACACGCGCGTGCTCGGCGTGCGCGCCGAGACGTTCGACGGCGGACGGCGTGCGCTGGTGTTCGGCCGGCAGAAGATCAACCTGCACCAGGTCGGCCGCGAGTTCAGCCCGCGGGCCGGGCACGCGACCGCCGGCAGCGGCGACTTCTGCCTGATCACCGAGACGCCGCTGGCCGAGGTGCAGGCCGAGCTCGCCGCCGCCGGAGTGGAGGTGGAGGTCGGGCCGGTGACCAAACAGGGAGCCCTCGGCCCCATGCAGAGCGTCTACGTCCGCGACCCGGACCGGAACCTGGTCGAGATCGCCGTCTACTGACCCCGGGGTCGAGCGCCGCCGTCGTCCCGGGGCCGGCTCAGCCGGGAGGACCGGCGAGCACCTGCTGCCGGAGCCATGCCAGGGCCCGGGGACTGCCCGCGACCTCCACCGGGCCGGCGGACGTGTCCGCGGGGAGGGCCTTCGCGACGACGCGGGGAGCCGGAGCCGCTCGCGCCAGGACACCGGGCGACCGGGCGCGGCGAGCGACAGCAGCACGGTCGCTCCCTGTGCCTCGTCCACCGACGCCTGCCGCAGCACCGTCGCGTTGCCGTCGCGCTGTGCCGCCCCAGCTTCGCAGCCGGCTCGACACCGTCGGCCGCTCGGCCAGGTCCCTCCTCATGCCCGGGGCGCCCGTGGCGGCCGGCTCGTGGTGCTCGGCGTCGCCGTGCGGAGGTGCTGCTGACGCGGTGGCACAACCGCCGCGTTCCTGTGCTCTGAGTGCCGTGCGCACTCAGAGCACAGGAACGCGGGAGGTCACCTGTGCCGGCTGATCCGGATCCCGACGAGGACGCCCAGCAGCGCCCAGAACGCACCCGCGCCCACGCCGGCGAGCACCACCCAGAACGGCACCCGCATCTCGTCGGTCGCCGCCTGCACCAGCCGTTGCTCCACGTCGTGTTCCATGCCGGCCAGCCTGGCGTGGACCGGGTGCCGGAGGCAACGATGCCGGCATGACCGTGCACCCCGACGAGGCCGTGGCGATGCTGCTCGCCCTGCCCGGGGTGACCGAGGCCGACCACCACGGCCGCCGGTCCTTCCGGGTCGGCGGCGGCAGTGTGGTGGCCACCGTGCCCGCCGAGGGCGTCCTCAACGTGATGGTGGGGGAGGAGTTCGCCCGCGCCGTCACGTCCGGCGGCGCGGACGGCGTCTCGCTGCTGTGGTGGGGGACGAAGCTCTCCGGCGTCCGGGTGGAGCTGGCCGACGTCGACGCTGACCTGCTCGACGCGCTGGTGGACGATGCCTGGCGCCGGCGCGCGCCGAAGACGCTGCGTCAGGAAGCCGGCGACGGGACCTGATCTGCTCCGCGGTCCGTCCCCCGGCCGAGGCGGCGCGACGGACAGGAGCCGGCCGGGACACCCGCCCGGGTGACCGCACCACCGCCGCCGGGCGGGTGTGAGGACGACGGAACGCGGGCTTGACGTCGGCGCCGTCGAAGGGAAATCCCGCCCACGCACGCTCGTCCCGTGTCCACCGCCGTGTCCCTGCCCACCCCCGGGGTCGGCACGCGCACCACCCAGACCCACTGCCCGTACTGCTCGCTGCAGTGCGGCGTCACCATGACCGCCGGCGACCGCCCGGCGACCCTCGTGCCCGCCGACTTCCCGACCAACCGCGGCGGCCTGTGCTCCAAGGGGTGGTCGGCGACCGAGCTGCTCGACCACCCCGAGCGGCTCACCCGCCCCCTCGTGCGTGCCGACCCGGCCGACCGCACCAGCCCGCTGGTCGAGTCCACCTGGGCCGAGGCGCTGGACCGCGCGGTCGCCGCGATCCGCCGCACCCAGACCCAGCACGGGCCGGACGCGGTGGGCTGCTTCGGCGGCGGCGGGCTCACCAACGAGCAGGCCTACCAGTTCGGCAAGTTCGCCCGCGTCGCGCTGCGCACCAGCGCGATCGACTACAACGGCCGGTTCTGCATGTCCTCGGCGGCCGGCGCGGCGGTCCGCGCCTTCGGCCTCGACCGCGGGCTGCCGTTCCCGCTCGCGGACATCGCCGAGGCCGACGTCGTCGTCCTGGTCGGCAGCAACCCGGCGGACACCATGCCGCCGGCGATGCAGTACTTCGACGCCGGCCGCACCGCCGGGGCCGAGCACATCGTCATCGACCCGCGGCGCACCAACACGGCGAGGAACGCCGACCTGCACGTCCAGCCGCTGCCGGCCACCGACCTGGCGCTGGCCAACGGCCTGCTGCACATCGCGATCGCCGAGGGCCTGGTCGACGAGGAGTACGTCGCCGCCCGGACCACCGGCTTCGACGAGGTGCGGGCCGCGGTCGCGCGCTACTGGCCCGACCGGGTCGAACGGCTCAGCGGCGTCCCGGTGGCGGACCAGCGGCGGATCGTCCTGGCCCTCGCCCGCGGCCGCCGCTCGATCATCCTCACCGCCCGCGGCGCCGAGCAGCACCGCAGCGGCACCGACACCGCCCAGGCCTGGATCAACCTCGCCCTGGCGCTCGGGCTCCCGGGCCGGCCGGGCAGCGGCTGGGGCACCGTCACCGGGCAGGGCAACGGGCAGGGCGGGCGCGAGCACGGGCAGAAGGCCGACCAGCTCCCTGGCTACCGGAAGATCACCGACCCGGCCGCCCGGGCGCACGTCGCCGCGGTGTGGGGCGTCGACCCCGAGTCGATCCCCGGCCCCGGCCGCAGCGCCTTCGAGCTGCTCGACCGGCTGGGCACCGACGGCGGCGTCCGCACGCTGCTGGTGATGGCCTCCAACGTCGCGGTCTCCGCGCCCGACGCCCGCCGCGTGGTGCGCCGGCTGCGTGCCCTGGACTTCCTGGTCGTCAGCGACTTCTTCCTCTCCGAGACCGCCGAGCTCGCCGACGTCGTCCTGCCCAGCGCCATGTGGGCGGAGGAGGAGGGCACGATGACCAACGTCGAGGGCCGGGTGATCCGCCGTCGGCAGGCGCTCGTGCCGCCCGACGGCGTGCGGGACGACCTGCAGCTGCTCGCCGAGCTCGCCGGCCGGCTGGGCGCCAGCGGCTTCAGCGGCGACGCGGAGACGGTGTTCGAGGAGCTCGGCCGGGCCAGCGCCGGGGGCGCCGCCGACTACTCCGGCATCAGCTACGCCCGGATCGACGCCGAGCAGGGCCTGTTCTGGCCCGTCCCGGACGCCGAGCACCCGGGCACCCCACGGCTGTTCACCGAGCGGTTCGCCACCCCCGACGGCCGCGCCCGGTTCCTCAAGGTCGAGCACGTGCCGGCCCACGAGGAGCCGGACGAGACCTACCCCTACGTGCTCACCACCGGCCGGGTGCTGGCCCAGTACCAGTCGGGCACCCAGACCCGGCGCTCCAGGAGCTTGCAGCTGGTCGCGCCGACGCCCCGGGCGGAGCTCCATCCCGACCTCGCCCGCCGGCTCGGCATCGCCTCGGACGACGTCATCGAGCTGGCCACCCGCCGCGGCCACGCCCGCTTCCACGCGCAGGTCACCGACACCGTCCGGCCCGACGTCGTCTTCGCCCCCTTCCACTGGGGCGGCGGCTCCAGCGCGAACGCACTCACCGACCCCGCGCTGGACCCGATCAGCCGGATGCCGGCGTTCAAGGTCTGCGCGGTGGCCGTCACCCGGGTCAGCGGCCCCGACGAGCGGTTCGGCCCACCCGATCCCGCCGCCCAGCCCCGCACCGGCGACCACGAGACCCCGACGTCCCCCACCCCGCACGCCCCGTCCCGGAGGAGGACCACCCGAGTGAAGAGCACCCCGCGGTTCCTGCAAGGACTGTTCCCGGTCATCGGCGAGGGGCTGGGCAAGCCCGGCCCGCTCGACCCGGCCCTGCGCTACCAGGTGCCCCAGGGGAAGACCGCCCAGGCGCTGTACTTCCGGGGCGGCAACGCGACCGGCGAGCTGGTGTACGTGCTGCTGCTCCGCGACGGGGAACCGATGCGCTGGTTCCCGATCGGCGCGCGGAGCGACTGCCACGTGCCGTTGCGCGTGGTGGAGGACCTCGACGGCGGCACCGTCGTCGAGCTGCACGCCGCCGCCCCGCTGGGCGTCACCGGCGAGCTCGTGCTCGACCTCGGGCTGGTGGAGGTCTGATGGGTCCGCAGACGGACGACAGGGTCCTGGGTGGCCGCCCCTTCAGCACCCTGCACTTCGGCCTGGACGACGTCGACGGCGTCGATCCCCGCCAGCGGCTGGTGGTCGTCGGCAACGGCATGGCCGGCGCCCGGGTGGTCGAGGAGGTGCTCGAGCGCGGCGGCGGCGAGCAGTTCGCGATCACCGTCTTCGGCGAGGAGCCGCACGGCAACTACAACCGGATCATGCTGTCCCACGTCCTGGCGGGGGAGGAGCACGAGGACGACATCGTCCTCAACAGCCACGACTGGTACGCGGACAACGGGGTGACCCTGCGGGCCGGCGTCCGGATCGACCGGATCGACACCCACGCCAAGCTGGTGCACGCTGCCGACGGGACGACGGCGCCCTACGACCAGCTGGTCATCGCCACCGGCAGCCGGTCCTTCATCCCGCCGATGAGCGGGCTCCACACGCACGACGAGCAGCTGCTGCCCGGCGTCTTCGGGTTCCGCACGATCGACGACACCCGCGCGATGCTCGCCGCGGCCGCGACGCACCGGCGGGCGGTCGTCGTCGGCGGCGGGCTGCTCGGCCTCGAGGCGGCCCGGGCGCTGCAGGGGCACGGGCTGCACGTGGAGGTGGTGCACGCCGGCACGCACCTGATGAACCAGCAGCTCGACGCCGACGGCGGGGCGATCCTGCGGCGGTCGGTGGAGTCCCTGGGCATCGCCGTCTACCTGGCCACCCGCACGACGGAGGTCGTCGGCCCGGACCGGGTGCGCGGCGTCGTCCTCGCCGACGGCCGCACGATCGACGCCGACCTGCTGGTGATCGCCGCGGGCATCCGGCCGGTCACCGAGGTCGCGCTGATGAGCGGACTGGAGGTGGAGCGGGGCATCGTCGTCGACGACCAGCTGCGCACCGACGACCCGGACGTGTACGCCGTCGGGGAGTGCGCGCAGCACCGCGGCGAGCTGTACGGGCTGGTCGCCCCGGTCTGGGAGCAGGCGCGGGTGCTCGCCGACCTGCTCACCGGCACCGATCCGACCGCCGAGTACCACGGCTCCCGGACGGCGACCAAGCTGAAGGTCGCCGGGGTCGACGTGGCCACCATGGGCGTCAACCGCCCGGAGCGGGACACCGACGAGTTCCTGGTCATCTCCGAGCCGCGGCGCGGCGTGCACCTGTCGGTGGTGATCCGCGACGACCAGCTGATCGGCGCCACCCTGCTCGGGGACACCCGCAAGGTCGCGTTCCTGACCCAGGCGTTCGACCGGGGCACCCCGCTGCCCGAGGAGCGGATCCGGCTGCTGGTCGACCTGTCCGACGGAGCCGAGGAGGTCGGCGTCGCCGAGCTGCCCGGCGAGTCGCAGGTCTGCAACTGCAACGGGGTCAGCAAGCAGGCGATCTGCGACACCGTCGCCGGCGGGTGCTCCAGCCTCAGCGGGGTCATGGACGCCACCCGGGCCGGCAAGGGCTGCGGGTCGTGCAAGTCCCTGGTCAAGCAGATCGTCGAGTGGGCCGCGGACGGCGACGTCCTCGAGGACCCGACCGCGAGCTGGTACGTGCCCGGCATCCCGCTGGCCAAGCCCGCGCTCACCGAGGCGATCCGGACGCAGCGGCTGCGCAGCGTGTCCGCGGTGTTCGCCGAACTCGCCCCGGGTGGGCAGGAGGACGCCAAGTCGAAGATGGGGCTCACCTCGCTGCTGCGGATGATCTGGGGCAGCGAGTTCGAGCAGGAGAACGACGCGAAGTTCATCAACGACCGGGTGCACGCCAACATCCAGCGGGACGGCACGTTCTCCGTCGTCCCGCAGATGAAGGGCGGGGTGACCACCCCGGCCCAGCTGCGGAAGATTGCCGACGTCGCCGACAAGTACGAGGTGCCGATGGTCAAGGTCACCGGCGGCCAGCGGATCGACCTGCTCGGCGTCCGCAAGGAGGACCTGCCGGCGATGTGGGACGACCTGGGCATGCCCTCGGGCTACGCCTACGGCAAGAGCATGCGCACCGTGAAGACCTGCGTGGGCAGCGACTTCTGCCGCTTCGGCCTGGACGACTCCACCCAGCTGGGCATCGACCTGGAGACCCGCTTCCAGGGCATCGAGAGCCCGGCGAAGATCAAGATGGCCGTGGTCGGCTGCCCGCGCAACTGCGCCGAGGCCTACGTCAAGGACGTCGGGGTGGTCGCGGTCGGCAGCGGCAAGTGGGAGGTCTACGTCGGCGGCGCCGCCGGGGCCACCGTGCGCAAGGGCGACCTGCTCGCCACCGTCGGCTCCGCGGCCGAGGTCATCGAGCTGACCGGCCGGTTCCTGCAGTACTACCGGGAGAACGCCAACTGGCTGGAGCGCACCTACGACTTCGTGCCCCGGGTGGGCCTGGAGAAGGTCAAGCAGGTGCTCCTGGAGGACAGCGAGGGGATCGTGCTCCACCTCGACGAGGGCATCCAGCGCTCGATCGACGCCTACACCGATCCGTGGGGCCAGGACGGACGGACGCCGGCCACGCCCGGCCAGTTCAGCACCGCCCTGCCGCTGGTGGAGTTGCCCAAGGTGCCGGTCCGATGAGCCTCACGGCCACGTCGACGACCGCCGCCCACGTCGTCGGCCGGGTCGAGGACGTCCCCCTCGGCGAGGGGCGGGCGTTCGTGGCCGGCGGCACCCCGGTCGCGGTCTTCCGCTTGCGCGACGGCTCGCTGCACGCCACCCAGGCCGCGTGCCCACACGCCGGCGGACCGCTGGCCGACGGGCAGACCGATGTGAACGTCCTGGTCTGCCCGCTGCACCTCTACACGTACCGGTGGACCGATGGCTCCTCACCCAGCGGCGTGACCGGCGTCCGGGTGTACCCCGTCCACGAGCGGGACGGCGCCCTCGTCGTCGAGGTGTGCTGAGGGACCCTCCTGCCGGGCTACCAACACGTGCACGCCGGCGTCGGTCGGCACGTCGGCGGTGAGCTGCAGACCGGTCGACGCGAACAGCGCGGCGTACTCGGCGGCGGTCCGCTCCCGGCCGTGCAGCAGCAGGAACACGTGCAGGTCCATCCGGACCGCGGCGGGGTCGTCGACGGCGCGCTCGGGCAGCACCGCCTCGACCACCAGCAGCACGCTGTCCGGCCGCATCGCCTCCCGGCAGGTCCGCAACACCCGCCGGGCGTCCTCGTCGTCCCAGTCGTGCAGGACGCGGGACAGCAGGTAGGCGTCCGCGCCGCCGGGCACGGCGACGAAGAAGTCGCCCGCCACGGCGGGGAGGTCCGACCGGGCCGCGACCTCCGGCCGGTCGACCAGGACGACATCGGCGGCGGGGGCCCGCGCCAGCACCGCGCGCAGCAGGGTCCCGGTGCCACCCCCGACGTCGACGACCGAGCGCAGGCCCGACACGTCGTAGGCGTCGACGACCGCGCCGGCCTCCAGGGCGGACCGGTCGGCCATCGAGGCCTGGAACGCCGCGAGCCGCTCCGGATCGGCGCCGAGGTGGTCGAAGAACGGCTGCCCGTGGACGATCTCGAACGGCGTGCCCCCATGGCGGACGGCGTCCACCAGCCCGGCCGCTGCCGCGTGGTACAGCCGGGCCCGGGCGGTGACCGCGCCGCGGAGTGACCCGGGCACCCCGGCGCGGAGCAGCTGCCCGACCGGGGTGAGGGCGAACCGCCCGTCGGGCAGCTCGTCGAGCACCTCCTCGGACGCGAGTCCACGGAGCACCCGGTGCAGCGGCTCCGGTCGGGCGCCCACCTGGGTGGCGAGCTCCGCGGCGCTGCGCGGGCCGGCGACCAGCGCCTCCGGCACGTCCAGCGCGATGGCGACGTGCAGCAGCTGGGTGACGAGGTAGCCGTCGGCCAGGCGGGCCAGCCGCGCAACCGCGCTTCCGGGCACGGCGCGATGGTGGCACCGGACCCGGGGGCCGGACAACGGCCTCCGGCGTCGTCTCAGGGGTGCATGCGGGCGCCCTTGACCACCTTGTCGACGGCGTTCCTCGGACCGTGGACGGCGAGCCCGACCAGGTCCAGCTCGGTGCCGGCCACCGCCTTGACCGCGGCCCGGTTCTGCACGTCACCGGGGGTGCTGAACAGCTCGGCGGTGAAGACCGCGGGGGTGAGGTCCCGCTCCAGCGCGCGGGTGCGGGCGGTGCGCAGCAGCTCCCCGGTCCCGGCCAGCACCAGCACCGGCTGCCGGATCATCGGCAGGTACCCGGTGCCGTCGGCGTCCTCGTAGGGCTCGCCGACCAGCCCCGGCTCGCTCGCGGTGATGCCGCTGACCAGGAACGACGTGACGTTGAGCGCCTGCCACGGCGCCAGGTCCTCGCGCAGCAGGACGGCGATCTTGGTGGCCCAGCGGGGGCGTTCGTCGGCGGTGTCCATGCTGCTGAGCGTCGTGTCCCCGCACCACCGGGTCTTGTACGTTCCTGCGCGTGGTCGAGGTGGTGGCATGGCGGCCCGGCGTCGCCGGGCTGACCGAGGTCCTGCACGCCCACTTCACCGACCACGTCTACCCGGCGCACACCCACGACGCCTGGACGCTGCTCCTGATCGACGACGGCGCCGTCCGCTACGACCTGGACCGGCAGGCGCACGGTGCCACCCCGACCGCGGTGACCCTGCTGCCGCCGGGGGTGCCGCACGACGGGCGGTCGCAGTTCCCCGGCGGCTTCCGGAAGCGGGTGCTGTACCTGGAGCCCGCGACGCTGGGCGCCGAGAAGGTCGGCAGCGCCGTCGACCGGCCGGCGTTCGCCGATCCGGTGCTGCGGGACCGGGTGTCCCGGCTGCACGCGGCGTTGCGCCCGCATCCCGAGGGGCTGGAGGCGGAGAGCCGGCTGGCGTTCGTGCTGGAGCGGCTGCGGCAGCACCTCGACCGCGCCGTCGTCCCACCGCTCGTCGTGCGTGACCACCGGCTGGCCGACCGGTTGCGGGAGCTGCTCGACGCCCGGATCGCCGAGGGGTTGTCCCTCGAGACGGCGGCCACGGAGCTCGGCGTGCACCAGACGCACCTGGTGCGGGCGTTCACGCGCCGGCACGGCCTCCCGCCGCACCGGTACCTCACCGGCCGCCGGATCGACCGGGCGCGCCGGCTGCTGCTCGACGGGGTGCCACCGGCCGAGGTGGCGACGGCGGTCGGCTTCTACGACCAGGCGCACCTGACCCGGCACTTCCGCCGGATGCTGGCGACGACGCCGGCCGCCTACGCCCGGTCGGCCTGAGCGGTCGGAGCTCAGGCGGCCGGCAGGTCCAGCTCGGCGATCGCCTCGGTGACGTCGTCCTCGCGGACGAAGTCCAGCGCCAGGAGCCGGTGCACCAGCACGCCCCGGCGGGTCAGCCGCAGGTCGGCCGGGCGCAGCTTCGGGCGAGCGGCGCCGCCGGGACGGACGACGGCCGGCGGCGGGTCGAGCAGGCCGGCGCGCTGCAGGTCGAACACGTCCTCCCGGGCGCCCCACGCGGTCCAGGCGCGCGGCTCGTCCTCCAGCGACGCCATGGGCAGGGGAGCCCGGTCCCGCCGGCCGACGGCGGCCAGGAACACCAGCTGCCGCCAGCTGCAGGACTCGGCCAGCTGGAGCGCGCGGACGGCGAGGGCCGGGTCGATGTCGGGGGAGACGGCGACCTCGGCCACCAGGTAGCCCAGGTGCCGCACGCGGCGGTCCTCGGTCGTCGTCCGCGCCGCCTGGACGACGGCCTCCACGAGGCGCTCGGCGGGGGAGCGGGAGCCCGTGCCCGGCCGCAGGAACTCGTCGCGGCGGACGGTCCGGCCCTGGTGGCCGCGGGTGACCGCGAGCTCGGCGGTGAAGGCGAGCGCCGCGCCGGCCCGGGCGCGTTCCCAGTGCAGCGGCAGGTCGGCGGCGGCGGTGGCGGCCTCGCGCAGGCACGCGGCCAGCTGCTCGTCGAGCCGGACGGCGGTCTTCCCCGGCTCGAACAGCAGGCCGGCCGCAGCGCTGCTCATCGAGCCGGCGACGAGTCCGCCCGCCTCCACCAGGTCCCGGCCGGGGGCCCGTTCGCCGTCGAGGGGGTTGCGCACCCGGTGATCATCGCCGGTCCAGGCCGTCCGTGCACCTGGCCGGCCGGCCGTCTCACCACCGCGGGGCACCGGGCGTGAGCACAACGGAACACACGTTCATCGCCGCCGCAACGGTGGGGGAACCACCGCACCGCACCGTCTGGGCATGGCCACAGCCACCCCCACGACTGCTCCCACGACCGCGCCCGCCACCGGCCGCACCGGAGGCCGGTGGATCGACGACTGGCGGCCGGAGGACCCGGCGTTCTGGAAGTCGACCGGCCGGCGGGTCGCCCGCCGCAACCTGTTCTTCTCGGTCTTCTCCGAGCACATCGGCTTCTCGATCTGGAGCCTGTGGTCGGTGATGGTGCTCTTCCTGCCCGAGGCGGTCTTCGGCATCGACCCGGCGGGCAAGTTCCTGCTCACCACGCTGCCCACCGCCCTCGGTGCGTTCGTCCGGCTGCCCTACACCTTCGCGGTGGCCAGGTTCGGTGGCCGCAACTGGACCATCCTCAGCGCCGCCCTGCTGCTCGTCCCGACGATCGCCACCGCGGTCGTGCTCGAGCCCGGGGTCTCGTTCACCACGCTGCTGGTGGTCTCCTGCCTCGCCGGGGTCGGCGGCGGCAACTTCGCCAGCTCGATGACCAACATCAACGCCTTCTACCCGCAGCACCTCAAGGGCTGGGCGCTGGGCCTCAACGCCGGCGGCGGCAACCTCGGCGTCCCGGTCATCCAGCTCATCGGCCTGCTGGTGCTGGCCACCGCCGGCGCCGAGCACCCGCGGCTGGTGCTGCTGGTCTACATCCCGTTCATCGTCGTGGCCGCGGTCGGTGCGGCGCTGCTCATGGACAACCTGCGGACGGCGACCAACCAGCCCCGGGCCATCCGCGACGCGCTGCGGGAGCCGCACACCTGGATCATGTCGTTCCTCTACATCGGCACGTTCGGCTCGTTCATCGGCTTCGGGTTCGCCTTCGGCCAGGTGCTGCAGAACCAGTTCACCGAGGACTTCGCCACCCCGCTGGCCGCCGCCTCGCTGACCTGGCTGGGCCCGCTGCTGGGCTCGCTGATCCGGCCGCTCGGCGGCTCGCTGGCCGACCGCTTCGGCGGCGCCTGGATCACCTTCTGGAACTTCGTGGCGATGGCCGTCGGCGCCGGGGTGGTCCTCGCCGCCAGCCTGGTGGAGTCGCTCCCGCTGTTCCTCGTCGGGTTCGTGCTGCTGTTCGTGTTCAGCGGCATCGGCAACGGCTCCACCTACAAGATGATCCCGGCGATCTTCCGGGCGAAGGCGATGGACGCGGTCGCCGCCGGAACGGAGTCCGCGGCCGCGGACAAGCAGGCGCTGCGGCTGTCCGGCGCGCTGATCGGCATCGCCGGCGCGGTGGGCGCCTTCGGCGGCGTGCTGGTCAACCTCGCCTTCCGGCAGTCCTTCCTGTCCACCGGCAGCGGGGACGGCGCCTATCTCGCGTTCATCGCGTTCTACGCGGTCTGCGTGGCCGTCACCTGGGTGGTCTACCTGCGCCCGGGCACCCGCCTCGCCGGCGTCTGAGGAAGCACACCTCTGTTCGGGGCCGGACCCTGCAGAGGGCTGGTCTGACGCCGCGGGGCGGGTCGCTGGTAGGCAGCCCGCCCCGCGGCGTCAGGGAGCGTCGGCCCGGCAGGCGTTGTCCACGACGGCCCGGACGAGCTGTGGCCACGCACCCCGCGGGAGGTCGTGCCCCATCCCGGGGACGAGCACCAGCCGCGCGCCGGGCACGGCCTCGGCCGTCGCCCGCCCACCGGACGGGTGGCACATCGGGTCCGCGGTGCCGTGCACCACGACCGTGGGCACCCGGACCTGGCGGAGCGCGTCGGTCCGGTCGCCGGCGGCGCGCACCGCCCGGTGCTGACGACGGCGGCCGTCCCGCGCCCGGGGGTCCCGCGCGAAGGCCAGGGCACTGATGCGGCGCAGCTCGTCGAGGTCCTGCGTGAAGCCGGTCGACCCGACGGACGCGAGGACCCGGACCCGGCGCTCGACCGCCTCCGCCCGGGTGCGGGGCGGCCGCGCGAGGAGGTGGCGCAGGACCCGCGGGGAGGTCCGGCCCACGCCGCGGCGGCCGGTGGTGGACATCAGCGAGGCCAGCGAGCTCATCCGGCCGGGCGAGCGGATGGCCATCGTCTGGGCGACCATGCCGCCCAGCGACGCCCCCACCACGTGCGCGGACCCGATCCCGAGGGCGTCGAGCAGGCCGACGGCGTCGTCGGCCATGTCCGCGACGGTGTAGCGCCCTCCCGGCAGGTGCGTCGAGCGGCCCGCGTCGCGGTTGTCGAACCGGATGACCCGGAAGCCCTCTGCGGCGAGCTGCCGGCAGAGGTCGTCGGGCCAGTGGACGAGCTGCATGCCGAGCCCCATGACCAGCAGCAGTGCAGGGTCCGCGCGGTTCCCGAACGCGTCCCAGCACAGGTGCAGCTCACCGACGGGCGTGAGCCGCGGCGGGTCGTGCAGGACGGGAGCGGCGTGCACGCCCGGACGGTCCCGCCCCCCGCAGGCGACGGTCAACCGAGATCCCCGGCTCGCCCTGGACCACCAGCGAGTGCCCCCGGAGCAGTCGACCCCGGTGCGACCCCGTCACCGGCCGGTCGGCCGGTCATCGGAGCCGGCGGCCGACCGGACCTGCTGCAACAGCGCACGGACGGCGACGGCGTGGCCTCCCGTGCCGATGACGGCGGCCCGGTAGACCCGTCCGGCCGTTCCCGGGAACTCGGCCCGGCTCTCGGCCCGGCACCTGGTGCCCTCGCCGGCGGGCTCGAAGCGGAACACGATGCCGTAGCGGGAGAACCGGTGCCGGCCCGCGACGACCAGCAGGTCCGGCGGGGCGGCCGACACGATGCGGAAGCCGGGGACCGAGGAGCCCACCCCCGGCCGGTCCCAGGCTCGGGTGGTGGCCGGCTCGCAGCCCAGCACCGCGGCGATCCGGCGGGCGCGCGGGCGGCCGAAGGCCGAGCCCAGCGCCCGGAGCACGGCGTCCCAGGCCGCGGCCGGCGGGCCGGACACGGTCACGGTGTGCTCGTCGATGCGCGGCAGGTCCGCGAATGGCGGGGTCGTGTCGTCGGCGGGCACGGCCGGACGCTACGGGCACGCGGCCGCGGACGGCGGGTCCGTGCTGTTCGCGGTCACACCGCCAGGCGGTAGCCCCGCTTGACCACGGTCTCCACCAGGGGCGCGCCGAGTGCCGCGCGCAGCCGGGTCACCGCCATCTCCACCGCGTGCGCGTCCCCGCCGCCGGACAGCTCGGTCAGCAGCTCCGGCCGGGAGACGACGACCCCCGGGCGCCGGGCCAGCGCGCGCAGCACCGCCATGGAGCCGGGCGGGAGCTCGACCATCCGGCCGTCGAGCACGACGGCGTGACCGCGCACCTGCAGCGTGTGGCCGCCGGAGGCCAGCACCGGGTGGCGCGCGGGGAGCTCGGCCACGACCGACCGGGCCAGCGCACCCAGCCGGGCCCGATCCGGCTGCACGGTGCGGAGCCCCGCGGCCTCCAGCGGCCCGGCGGTCACCGGTCCCACCGCGACCGGCAGGACCGCGTCGGCGAAGGCCGCCAGCACGCCAGGGAGCACGCCCTCCTCGTCGGCCATCTGCAGCAGGCTCGCCGCGGCGGGCGCGCTGGTGAAGGTGACCGCGTCCACCCCGCGCGTCGCGATCGTGGCCACCAGCCGGCGCAGCGGAGCGGTGTCCTCGGGCAGCACCCAGCGGTACACGGGCACGGTGAGGACGTCGGCGCCCGCGCGCTGCAGCCCGGCCACCAGCTCCGGTACCGGGTCACCGTGCAGCTGGACCGCGATCCGCCGTCCCGCCAGCCGGCCCTCCGCCCCGGACAGCAGGTGCTCGAGCACCTCCGCGGAGCTCTCCGACGGCGGCGACCAGGCGTCGACCAGGCCGCCACCCCGGATCGCGCCGCGCGCCTTGGGGCCGCGGGCCAGCACGCGGGCGGTCTGCAGGTGCTCGCGCAGCGGCAGGTCCCAGGCGTCGGCCGCCTCCAGCCAGCCGCGGAACCCGACGCCGGTGGTCGCCACGACCAGGTCGACCGGCTCGGCGAGCACCGCCTTGGTCGCGGCCACGAGCTCCGCGTCGTCGGAGAGCGGCACGATCCGGATCGCCGGGGCGTAGACGACCCGCGCGCCGCGCCGGTCGAGGAGCGCGCCGAGCTCCTCCCGCCGCCGGGCCGCGGTCACGGCCACCGTGTAGCCGGCCAGGGGCAGCAGCTCGTCGGCCGGGTCGTCCTCCGCCGGGGGGACGGGCGGGGTCTCGGTCACGTCCCCATGGTGCGTCCTGGATGTTCCGGACGTGTGACACCCCGCGGTCGGCCCCGGACCCGAGGGGCCGTGGACAATGGGGCGGTGCCGACCGCCTCCCCGTCCCCGACGGTCTCCGCGGTGCCCCGCCGCCTGCGCGTGATGACCTGGCTCGCCGCGATCGGGCTGGTGGCGGTCATGACGGTGGTCGCCGTCCTGCTCAAGTCCTCGACCACGGGGGTCGTCGCGTTCCGGACCGCCGACCAGGTGGCGATGGTCGGTCTCGGGCTGGCCATGGCGGCCGGGGTGCTGTGCCTGGGCCGGCCCCGGGTGGACGCCGACGCCGAGGGCATCCGGATCCAGAACATCCTCGTCGCCCACCAGCTGCCCTGGGCCGTGGTCCAGGCGGTCCGGTTCGACCGGCACTCCCCGTGGGTCACGTTGCTGCTCACCAACGACGACGAGGTGGCCGTCCTGGCCGTGCAGGCGTCCGACGGGGAGCGGGCCGTGGCCGCCGTCCGCGGGCTGCGGAGCCTGCTGGCCGCCCACCGCGAGGCCCACCCCGAACCGCGGGAGGACCTGCTGTACCCCCAGGAATGACGGACCGTCGGCGAGCGCTGTAACATGAGCGCGCCTCCCCCCGCTACACCGAGGCGCGAGAACCACCGGTGGCCCGGATCGCGAGTGAACGGCCACTGACCGAAGAGGAGCCCGCTCCCACCTGGTGCCGCACAGGCGCTCAGGTCCCCGGTCGTCGCAGGTCGGCCCGTCCGGCCCGCGCGACCACACGAGCACCCCGCCTGGGGGTGTCCTCGTGTGGTGTCCGGCGAGTGGGCCCCGTGAGCACCAGCTCACGGGGCCTTTGTCGTCGGTGGCCGGGTGGGCCAGCAGACTCCTCACCGCAGCAGCAGAGGAGAGGCCATCACCGAGCCCCGTATCAACGACCGTATCCGCGTCCCCGAGGTCCGCCTGGTCGGCCCGGAGGGCGAGCAGGTCGGCATCGTGCCGATCGGCGAGGCACTGCGGCTGGCGCAGGACAGCGAACTCGACCTGGTCGAGGTCGCCCCCATGGCGCGGCCGCCCGTCGTCAAGCTCATGGACTACGGGAAGTTCAAGTACGAAGCCGCGCAGAAGGCCCGCGAGGCCCGGCGCAACCAGGCGCTCACCGTCATCAAGGAGATGCGGCTGCGTCTGAAGATCGACCCGCACGACTACGAGACCAAGAAGGGCCACGTCGAGCGCTTCCTCAAGGGCGGCGACAAGGTCAAGATCACCGTGATGTTCCGCGGTCGCGAGCAGTCCCGGCCCGAGATGGGCTACCGGCTGCTGCAGCGGTTGGCGACGGACGTCTCCGAGCTGGGGGTGGTGGAGTCCAACCCCAAGCAGGACGGCCGGAACATGGTCATGGTGATCGCTCCGCACCGGAACCAGGCGGCGACGGACACGGCGCGGCGCTCCGCGAAGGTGGAGAAGCAGGCCGCAGCCGAGGCGCCGGAGCAGGCTCCGCCGGCCTGAGAAAGGACCCTCCTGCCCCCACCACTCGCAGGCTCGTGGCGGGACCCGGCAGGACGGCCGACCCCCGACGCATCCCGCGCGGCGCAGCTCGATGCTGCGCTGCGCCGGGCAGACACGAACAGGACCGAGAGATGCCGAAGAACAAGACCCACAAGGGCACGAGCAAGCGGGTGCGCGTCACCGGGACCGGCAAGCTCATGCGTGAGCAGGCCAACAACCAGCACAAGTTCGAGCACAAGTCAGGTCAGCACAAGCGCCGGCTCGAGGCCGACCAGGTGATCGCCCCCGCGGACACCCGGCGCCTCAAGAAGCTGCTCGGTCTCTGACCGCCCCGTAACGAGAAGACAGGAGCTCTCACGTGGCACGCGTGAAGCGGGCGGTCAACGCCCAGAAGAAGCGTCGTACGACCCTCGAGGCGGCCAGCGGGTACCGGGGCCAGCGGTCCCGGCTGTACCGCAAGGCCAAGGAGCAGATCCTCCACTCGGCCACCTACAACTACCGTGACCGCAAGGTCCGCAAGGGCGACTTCCGCAAGCTGTGGATCACCCGGATCAACGCCGCGGCCCGGCAGAACGACATGACCTACAACCGGTTCATGCAGGGCCTCAAGCTGGCCGGCATCGAGCTGGACCGCAAGGTCCTTGCCGAGCTCGCCGTCAACGAGCCGGCCACCTTCGCCTCGCTGGTGGGGTCCGCCCGGGCCGCGCTCGCCGCGAACCCCGAGGCGACGGGCCAGCAGGCCGCCTGACGGAGGACCCCGTTTCCCCTCACCCCGCGCACGCCGGCCGGCCCCGTCCCGAGGCTCGCGCCGAGCTCGCGAGGCGTGAGGCGGACGGGGTCCTTCCGCTGCTGACCGAGCGCTCCGGCCGCGTCGCCGCGGCCCGCAAGCTGACCCGGCGCAGCGGCCGGGACGCGGCGCACGCCTTCCTCGCCGAGGGGCGCCAGGCCGTCGTCGAGGCGCTCGCCGAGGCCGAGCGCGAGCCGGCCGCCGTCACCGAGGTCTTCGCCACCGAGACCGCGGCCGCGGCCCACCGCGACCTGCTCGCCGCCACGCGGGTGCCGGTGCACCTGGTGACCGAGAAGGCGGCCGCGTCGCTGTCGGAGACGGTCACCCCGCAGGGGCTGGTCGCGGTCTGCCGGCTGCGCGACGTCCCGGCCGACACCCTGGTCACCGACCCGCCGCGGCTGGCCGTGGCCCTGGCCGAGCTCAACGACCCCGGCAATGCCGGCACGGTGCTGCGGACCGCGGACGCCTGCGGGGCCGGCGCGGTGGTCTTCGGTGCCGGCTCGGCCGACCCGTACTCCGGCAAGGCCGTGCGCAGCAGCGCCGGCAGCCTGTTCCACGTCGACGTGGTGCGCGGCGCGCGGCTGGAGTCGCTGGCCGCCGACGTGCAGCGCGCGGGCGTCACGGTGCTGGCCGCCGACGGCGGGGGAGAGGTCGCCCTGGACGCGGCCGCCGACGAGGGACTGCTGGCCGCACCGGTGCTGTGGCTGTTTGGCAACGAGGCCCGCGGGCTGGCTCCCGAGCTGGCGGCGCTGGCCGACGCGCGGGTGCGGATCCCGATGCGTGGCCGGGCGGAGAGCCTCAACCTCTCGGTCGCGGCGTCGATCTGCCTGTACGCCACCCAGCTCGCCCAGTGAGCCGAAGGACAGCGCTGCCCCCCACCGCTCGCAGGCTCGCGGCGGAGCCCCGCAGCGGGGCCGCCCGCGGCCCGCAAGGAGGTGCCGCGTTCAGCTGGGCAGCGTGATGAGCACGACGGCGGCCACCGCCGTCCCGAGCCCCGTGACCTGGACCGCGGCGAGCCGCTCGCGGAGCACCATCTGGGCCAGCACGACGGTGCTGACCGGGTACAGCGAGGCGAGGACGCCGATGATCGCCAGCTGGCCGTCCTGCTGTGTCGCCAGCAGGAACAGCGCGTTGGCGCTCATGTCGCCGACCCCGGACACCGCCACGATCGGGAGTGCCGACCGGCCCACGCGCAGCGACCGTCGCCCGGCGGCCGCGATCGCCACCACGAGGACCACGGACGCCAGCCGGGTCGCGACCAGCGGGGTGAGCCCGGCGTCGCCGGAGGTGCGGTCCAGCAGGACGAAGAAGCAGCCGAACGCGCCGCCGGCGAGCAGGGCCGGCGCGAGGTCGGCCGGGCGCGCCGACCGCAACGCCGACAGGCCACCCTCGGCCGACACCAGCACCACCGCGACCAGGGCCAGCGCGATCCCCACGGCGGCCCAGGGGGCGATGCTGTTGCCGGCGAGGAGACCACCGAGGACCGGCACCGCCGCCGCGGTGACGGCGGTGACCGGAGCGACGACGCTCATCGTCCCGCGGGCCAGGGTGCGGAAGAAGACCATCAGCCCGGCGGCCCCGGCCAGCCCGGCGGCGGCGCCCCAGGCCAGGTCCGCCGTCGCCACGGGTCCGCCCAGCCAGGGGAGCAGGGCCAGCAACGCCAGCAGGCCGACCGCCTGGGAGAGCGCAACGACGCCGAACACCGACGCGCGCCGGCTGGCCAGCCCGCCGAGGAAGTCCGAGGCGCCGTAGACCGCGGCCGAGGCCAGTGCCAGCAGGACCGCCACGTCGACATCCTCGTCCGGGGCAGGCGCCGCCGTGTACCCGATCGGCCCCCTCACCCCGGCGCGGGGGCGCTGCCGGTGCTGCCCGGCGGAGCCCGGGCGCGGCCCCCGGGCTCTGCCGGGCAGAATGGCCTCCCGTGTCTGGCGCCAACGACCCGTACGACCCCAAGCAGGTGGCCGCGCTGTCCCCGGAGGCCCTCGACGCGGCGGTGACCGCGGCGACCGAGGCGTTCGCCTCCGCCGCCGACCTTGAGGCGCTGGCCGCCGTCCGGCCGGGGCACCTGGGTGACCGCGCACCGGTGCTGCTGGCCCGCCGCGAGCTGGGTGCGCTGCCGCCCGCTGCCCGTTCCGACGCCGGCAAGCGGGTCAACGCGGCGCGCGCGGCGATCACCGATGCCTACACCGCGCGGCTGGCTGTGCTGGAGGCGGAGCGCGACGAGCGGGTGCTCGCCGAGGAGCGGGTCGACGTCACGCTGCCGTGGGACCGCGCCCCGCGCGGCGCCCGGCACCCGCTGACCACGCTCACCGACCGGATCGCCGACGTCTTCGTCGGGATGGGCTACGAGGTGGCCGAGGGCCCGGAGCTCGAGGCCGAGTGGCTGAACTTCGACGCGCTCAACATCGGGCCCGACCACCCGTCGCGCTCGATGATGGACACCTTCTTCGTGGCGCCGGAGGACTCCGGCCTGGTGCTGCGCACCCACACCAGCCCGGTGCAGGCCCGTACGATGCTGGCCCGGAAGCCGCCGATCTAC
Source organism: Modestobacter marinus (assembly GCF_019799945.1). Lineage (GTDB taxonomy): Bacteria > Actinomycetota > Actinomycetes > Mycobacteriales > Geodermatophilaceae > Modestobacter > Modestobacter marinus_B. The sequence continues at coordinate 14,418 of NZ_JABGCH010000003.1, read as the reverse complement.
ATCGTCGCCCCCGGCCGGGTGTACCGCACAGACGAACTGGACGCGACGCACCTGCCGGTGTTCCACCAGGTCGAGGGCCTGGCCGTCGACCGCGGCCTGACGATGGCCCACCTGCGCGGCACGCTGGACCACCTGGCGCGCCAGCTGTTCGGGCCGGACGCGCTGACCCGGTGGCGGCCGCACTACTTCCCGTTCACCGAGCCCTCCGGGGAGTTCGACGTCTGGTTCCCCGAGCACCGGGACGGCCCGCAGTGGGTCGAGTGGGGTGGCTGCGGGATGGTGAACCCGCGCGTGCTGCGCGCCTGCGGCATCGACCCCGACGAGTACACCGGCTTCGCCTTCGGCATGGGCATCGAGCGGGCGTTGCAGTTCCGCTCCGCGGTGTCGGACATGCACGACATCGCCGAGGGCGACGTCCGCTTCACGACCGCATTCGGAGTCGAGCAGTGACCAACCCTCACCTGGGAGAGGAAGCACAGTGAAGGTCCCGGTCAGCTGGCTGTCCGAGCACGTCGACCTCCCGGCCGGTATCACCGTCGAGGAGCTGGACACCGCCTTCGTACGGCTGGGGTTCGAGGTGGAGGACGTCGTCCGGCCACCGCAGACCACCGGGCCGCTCGTCGTGGGGCGGGTGCTGGAGATCGAGGAGCTCACCGGCTTCAAGAAGCCGATCCGGTACTGCCAGGTCGACGTCGGGAACGCCGAACCGCAGGGCGTCGTGTGCGGCGCGCGCAACTTCGCCGTCGGCGACCTGGTCGTCGTCGCGCTGCCCGGCGCGGTGCTGCCCGGGGACTTCGCCATCGCCGCGCGGACGACCTACGACCGCGTCTCCGAGGGGATGATCTGCTCGGTCCGGGAGCTCGGCATCGGGGAGGACCACGCCGGGATCCTGGTCATCGGCTCGGGCGAGGACGGCCCCGCGCCGGGCACCCCGGCCGCCGGCCTGCTCGGGTTGGACGACGTCGTGTTCGACCTGGAGGTCACCCCCGACCGCGGCTACGCCATGTCGCTGCGCGGCATCGCCCGCGACCTGGCCGGCGCGCTCGGCGTCGAGTGGCGCGATCCGGCTGCGCTGACCCCGCCCGCGTGGTCCGGGCAGCCGGGCTGGCAGGTCGCCGTGGCTGATCCGGACCGGTGCGACCGCTTCTCCATGCTCGCCATGGAGGGCCTCGACCCGGCCGCGGCCAGCCCGTGGGAGCTGCGCCGCCGGCTCGGCCAGTGCGGGGTCCGCAGCATCTCGCTGGCCGTCGACGTCACCAACTACGTGATGCTCGAGCTCGGCCAGCCGATGCACGCCTTCGACCGCGACACCGTCACCGGCCCCATCACCGTGCGACGGGCGGCGCCCGGGGAGCGGCTGATCACGCTGGACGGCGCGGACCGGGCGCTGGACCCCGACGACCTGCTGATCAGCGACGAGTCCGGGCCCATCGGGCTGGCCGGCGTGATGGGCGGCGCGTCCACCGAGATCGGCGACGGCACCACGAACCTGCTGCTGGAGGCCGCGCACTGGGAGCCGGCCGGGATCTCCCGCGGCGTCCGCCGGCACCGGCTGCCCAGCGAGGCGGCCAAGCGGTTCGAGCGCGGCACCGACCCGGAGGTCACCGTGATCGCGCTGGCCCGCGCGGCCGCTCTGCTGGCCGAGCACGGCAAGGCCACCGTCGTGGGTGCGCCGGTCGACCTGGACGTGCGCGGGCCGCGGCCGGTCATCGCCCTGGACGCCGGGCTGCCCAGCCGGATCGCCGGGGTCGCCTACCCGCCCTCGCAGGTCCTCGAGGCGCTCCAGGCGATCGGGGCCACGGTCGACGGCGACGGCGACGGCCTGGAGGTCACCCCGCCGTCCTGGCGCGGCGACCTGACCGACCCGGCCGACCTGGTGGAGGAGGTCGTCCGCTGGGTCGGCTACGACGACATCCCCTCCGTGCTGCCGACCGCGCCGCCCGGGCGGGGACTGACCGACGGGCAACGCCGCAAGCGCAGCATCGGCCGGGCGCTCGCCGACGCCGGGTACGTGGAGGCGCCCACCTTCCCGTTCATCGGGACGGCGCAGCTCGACGCGCTCGGCCTCGACGCGGACGACGAGCGCCGGCAGGTGATCACCGTGCGCAACCCGTTGTCCGAGGAGCTGCCGGCGCTGCGGACGACCCTGTTGCCCGGCCTGCTCGCCTCGCTGGCCCGCAACCTGGCCCGAGGCCAGCGCGACGTCGCCCTGTTCGAGCACGGCTCGGTGTTCCCCGGCGGGGAGCGGCGACCGGCTCCGCTGCCCGGTGTCGAGCACCGCCCGGACGACGAGACCCTGGCCGCGCTGCTCGGCGCGGTGCCGCCGCAGCCGTGGCACGTGGGCGTGGCGCTGGCCGGCCACCGCGAGCCCCGCGGCTGGTGGGGGCCCGGCCGGTCCGTGCTCTGGGCCGACGCCGTGCAGGCCGCGCGGGTCGTTGCGGAGGCCGCCGGCGTCGAGCTGACCGTCCGGGCGGCCGAGCGGGCGCCCTGGCACCCCGGCCGCTGCGCCGAGCTGCTCGTCGGCGGCCGGGTCGTCGGGTACGCCGGCGAGCTGCACCCGCGCGTCTGCTCGGCGCTGGACCTGCCCGCGCGCACCGCGGTGATGGAACTGGACGCCGACGCGTTCCCGGAGCACACCGTTCCGGTGGCGCCGTCGATCTCCACGTTCCCGCCGGTGCTCGTGGACCTGGCGCTCGTCGTCGGCGGCGAGGTGCCGGCCGCCGACGTGGCTGAAGCGGTCCGCGAGGGGGCGGGCGAGCTGCTGGAGGCCCTGCGGTTGTTCGACGTCTACACCGGGCCACCGGTGCCGAAGGGGGCGAAGTCATTGGCCTACGCGCTCACGTTGCGGGCCGCGGACCGGACGCTGACGCACGAGGAGGCCAACGCCGCCCGCGACGCGGCGGTCGCACTGGCCGCCGAGCGCACCGGGGCGGTCGTCCGTGGCTGAAGGAGGACCTGACCTCGGCGGGACCGTCGCGCTGGTCACCGGCGCCTCGGCCGGGATCGGCCGGTACCTGGTGCAGGGGCTGGCGGAGCGCGGCGCCGCCGTCGCCGGCATCGCCCGGTCCGCCGGCCGGCTGGAGCAGGCGATGGCCGAGGTGGCCCGGTCCACCGGCGCGCGGACCCTCGCCGTCCCCGCTGACGTGACCGACCGGGCCGCGGTCGAGGCGGCCGTCGCCCGCGTCACCGACGAGCTCGGGCCGGTCACCCTGCTGATCAACAACGCCGGGTCCATCGACGCGGCCGAGGTGCCGCTGTGGGAGACCGACCCCGACGACTGGTGGCAGGTGGTCGAGAGCCAGGTGCGCGGGCCGTACCTGGTATCGCGCGCCGTCGTCCCGGGCATGATCGCGGCCGGCGGTGGCCGGGTGATCGGGCTGGGCAGCGGGCTCGGGACGCGGGGCAGCGACGTCTACAGCGCGTACTCGGCCGGCAAGACCGCGCAGATGCGGATCACCGAGGCGATCGACCTGGCCGGGGCGGCGCACGGCGTGCGCGCCTTCGACCTAGCCCCCGGGGTCGTGGACACCGAGATGACCCGGGCGATGGCCATGCACGCGGGCCGCACCGAGTGGACCCGCCCGGAGGACGTTGTCGCGCTGGCCGTGGCGATCGCCGCCGGCGAGCTCGACCAGTGGTCCGGGCGCTTCTTCCGCGCAGGCGCCGACGACCTGGCCACCCTGCGGACGACGCCGCCTCCCGACGGGGCCCGCCAGCTCCGGCTGCGCCCCTACGGGGACACCGACCCGGTCGGCTGAGGCCGCCTCGGCCGTCACGGCACGGTGGCGAACAGCGGAGCCGCACCGGCGACCTCCACCATCCGCCGCACCGTGCGGGACGGCCGGCGCAGCTCGGGCACCTGTCCGGATCTGCGGGTCGTCTCGGTGGCGCGCACCAGCAGCCGCAACCCCCGGCAGTCCAGGAAGGTCGCAGCCGAGACGTCGACCGCCACCGGCGCGCGCCCGACCGTGGGGGCAGTCGCCTGCCAGGCGGCCACCACGAGGGAGTCCACCTCGCCACGCAGCCGCAGCACCGGCCCGCCGTCCTCCTCGACGAGGTCGATCCCCCCGGGCAGGCCCCCGAACTGCTCGACGTCCCCCATGGCCACGCTCCTCACCCCTGACCGGCACCGGTCGCCGGGTCGGGGACACCGTGCCCGAGGGGACCGACAGAACAGCTGTCAGCCACCCGTCGGTCAGCTGGGAGCGGAGGCGGTCGCCTCGGTCACCACGATGTGGTTGCCGTCCGGGTCGCGGAGCATGAACAGCAGCGGCGCGCCGGGGGTCTGCATCAGGTCGGCGTCCACGTCGACGTCGCCGCGGGCGACGAGCCGTGCGTGCTCGGCCCGCAGGTCGGTGCACTCGAGGCCGATCCCGCCGCCGCCGGGCGCGCCACCCATGGGCGGGTTGAGCGCCAGCCGCGCCCGCGATCCTGGAGGAGCCACCTCCAACCAGCGCATCTCGCCGTTCTCGCCGTACCGGTCGTCGCCGCGGACCTCGAAGCCGAGGACCTCGGTGTAGAAGGTGCGCGCGGCGTCCTGGTCGGACACGGTGAACATGGTGAGCGCCAGCTCGGTGATGGTCGTGGGCTGAGCCGTTGGAGTCGTCATGCCTTCCAGGACCGGGCCTCGGCCGAGAACTCATCGGCGGCGCGCTCGACTCGGCACCTACGTACGGTCATGCATGACCGTGTATGGTCATGCATCGTGAGCGACGGGCAGACGTGGACGGTCGGGGTCACCGGCGCCACCGGGTACGCGGGAGGCGAGGTGTGCCGGCTGCTGGCCGGGCACCCGGCGCTCCGGCTGACCGGGGTGCACGCCAACTCGAGTGCCGGCCGACGCCTCGGTGAGCTGCAGCCCCACCTGCTGCCGTACGCCGACCTCGAGGTGCGGCCGAGCTCCGCGGACGACCTGGCCGGCTACGACGTCGTCGTGCTGGCCCTCCCGCACGGGGAGTCGGCGGCGATCGCCGCGCAGCTGCCCGACGACGTCCTGGTCATCGACTGCGGCGCCGACCACCGGCTCAACGACCCGGCGGCCTGGGCGCGCTGGTACGGCGGCGAGCACGCCGGCTCCTGGCCCTACGGCCTGCCCGAGCTGCCCGGTCAGCGGGAGCAGCTGCAGGGCGCGCGGCGGATCGCCGTCCCCGGCTGCTACCCGACCTCGGTCACCCTCGCGATGGTGCCCGCGCTGGCCGCCGGGCTGGTCGACCCCGACGTCGTGGTGGTCGCCGCCTCCGGCACGTCCGGCGCCGGCAAGTCGGCCAAGCCGCACCTGCTCGGCAGCGAGGTCATGGGCTCGGTCAGCGCCTACGGCGTCGGCGGCGTCCACAGGCACACCCCGGAGATGGTGCAGAACCTGTCAGGGGCGGCCGGTAGGACGGTCCGCGTGAGCTTCACGCCGACGCTGGTCCCGATGAGCCGGGGCATCCTGGCGACCTGCTCGGCCCCGCTGGCACCGGGCGCCGACGCGGCGAGCGCCCGGGCCACCTACGAGAAGGCCTACGCCGACGAGCCGTTCGTGCACCTGCTGCCCGAGGGGCAGTGGCCGACCACGGCGCAGGTGCTCGGTGCCAACACCGCCGCACTGCAGGTCGCCGTCGACCCGGACGCCGGCCGGCTGGTCGTCGTCGCGGCGGTCGACAACCTCACCAAGGGCACCGCCGGCGCCGCCATCCAGTGCGCCAACCTGGCCCTGGGGTTGCCCGAGACGACCGGTCTCCCCGTCGTGGGGGTGGCCCCGTGAGCGAACAGGGGCATGAGCATCGCAGCGAGGAACGAGCGAGGAGCGGAGCGCCCCGCGGGAGCGAACGGAGGACATCGTGACCGTCACCGCGCCTCAGGGGTTCCGGGCGGCCGGCGTCGCCGCGGGGCTGAAGTCGTCGGGCGACCCGGACGTCGCCGTGGTCGTCAATGACGGTCCGGACGACGCCGCGGCCGCCGTCTTCACCACCAACCGCTTCCCGGCCGCCCCGGTCCAGTGGAGCCGGCAGGTGCTGCAGTCCGGCCGGGTGCGGGCCGTGGTCCTCAACTCCGGCGGGGCCAACGCCTGCACCGGTCCGGAGGGGTTCCAGGACACCCACGCCACCGCCGAGCACCTCGCCACCGAGCTCGGGATCGGCGCGATCGACGTGGCGGTGGCCTCCACCGGGCTGATCGGCGTCCGGCTGCCGATGGACAAGCTGCTGCCCGGCGTCACCGCCGCGGTGACCGGGCTCTCCGAGGACGGCGGCGCCGACGCGGCCCGGGCGATCATGACCACCGACTCGGTACCCAAGACGACCGTGCAGCACGGCGACGGCTGGACGATCGGCGGGATGGCCAAGGGCGCCGGCATGCTCGCACCCTCGCTGGCCACGATGCTCGTCGTCCTCACCACCGACGCCGTCGTCGACGCCGCCGTGCTGCAGACCGCCCTGAAGGCCGCGACCGGTGTGAGCGTCGAGCGGGTCGACTCCGATGGCTGCCTGTCCACCAACGACACCGTGATCGCGCTGGCCAACGGCGTAAGCGGGATCACCCCGCCCGCCGAGGAGTTCGCCGCCGCGCTCACCGCGGCGGCGACCGACCTGGCGATGCAGCTGCTCGCCGACGCCGAGGGCTCGACCAAGGACATCGCGATCACCGTCCGCAACGCGGCGAGCGTCGTGGACGCGCTGACTGCCGGCCGGGCCTGCGCACGCAACAACCTGCTCAAGACCGCGCTCTTCGGCAACGACCCCAACTGGGGCCGCGTGCTCGCCGCGATCGGCACCACCGACGCGGCGTTCCAGGCCGACCAGGTCGACGTGGCGATCAACGGGGTCACGGTGTGCCGGGGCGGCTCGATCGGTGACCCGCGGGAGGGCGTGGACCTCACCGGCCGGCAGATCACCATCGACGTCGACCTGAAGGCCGGCGCCGAGCAGGCGACCATCTGGACCAACGACCTGTCCATCGCCTACGTCCACGAGAACTCGGCCTACTCCACATGAGCAGCGACACGAACGCACAGGACCCGACCCCGCCGGACGTCGCCCTCGACGAGGCGGTGCCGGCCCGCAAGCGCACCGTCGGGACCCACCGGGTCATGCGGACCAACGACCCGGAGGGCGACGCGCAGAAAGTCGCCGTCCTCACCGAGGCCCTGCCGTGGCTGCGCGAGTTCCACGGCAACGTCGTCGTCGTGAAGTACGGCGGGCACGCCATGGTCGACGAGGAGTGCCGGCGCGCGTTCGCCGAGGACATGGTGTTCCTGCGCACCTGCGGCATCCGGCCGGTGGTCGTGCACGGCGGCGGGCCGCAGATCAGCGCGATGCTCAACCGGCTCGGCATCCCCAGCGAGTTCCGCGGCGGGCTCCGGGTGACCACGCCGGAGGCGATCGACGTGGTCCGGATGGTGCTCACCGGCCAGGTGGGCCCCGAGGTGGTCGGGCTGATCAACCAGCACGGTCCGCTGGCGGTGGGGCTCTCCGGTGAGGACGGCGGGCTGTTCACCGCCGCCCGCACCGCGGCGCTCGTCAACGGGGAGCCGGTGGACGTCGGCCTGGTCGGGGACGTGGTGGCGGTCGACCCCACCCCGGTGACCGCGCTGCTGGAGGCCGGGCACATCCCGGTCGTCGCCACCGTCGCCCCCGACTCGGACGGCGTCGTGCACAACGTCAACGCCGACACCGCGGCCGCGGCGCTGGCGGTGGCGCTGGGCGCGGTGAAGCTCGTCGTGCTCACCGACGTCGAGGGCCTGTACGCCAACTGGCCCGACCGCGACTCGCTGGTCGAGCAGATCGACGCCGCCGAGCTGTCCGAGATCCTGCCGACCCTGGACGCCGGGATGATCCCGAAGATGGCCGCCTGCCTGCGGGCGGTCGAGGGCGGGGTGAAGCGGGCGACCGTCGTCGACGGCCGGCTCCCGCACGCCCTGCTGCTGGAGATGTTCACCACCGAGGGGACCGGCACGATGGTCGTGCCGGCCCCGCCGACCGAGGAGGAGGCGACGGCATGACGCACACGGAGGAGCTGTCGGCCCGCTGGTCGGCGGTGATGATGAGCAACTACAAGACCCCGCCGGTGGCGCTCGCCCGGGGCGCCGGCGCAACCGTCTGGGACGTCGACGGCGGTGAGTACACCGACCTGCTGGGCGGCATCGCGACGACCATCCTCGGGCACGCGCACCCGAAGGTCGTCGAGGCGATCAGCACCCAGGCCGCGACGCTGGGGCACGTCTCGAACCTGGCGATGCACGAGCCCGGCGTCCGGCTGGCCGAGCGGCTGCTGGAGCTCGCCGGCCGCCCCGGCCGGGTCTTCTTCTGCAACTCCGGCGCCGAGGCCAACGAGGCCGCCTTCAAGATCAGCCGGCTCACCGGCCGGCCCGAGGTGGTGGCCGCGCTCGGTGCCTTCCACGGCCGGACGATGGGGTCGCTCGCGCTCACCGGCCAGCCGAGCAAGGCCGCCGCCTTCGGCCCGCTGCCCGGCGGTGTGCGGCACGTGCCCTACGGCGACGTCGACGCGCTGCAGCTCTCCGACCGGACGGCGATGGTGCTGCTCGAGCCGATGCTGGGGGAGGGCGGCGTGCTGCCCGCCCCGGCCGGCTACCTCGCCGCCGCCTCCTCGGCCGCGGCCGCGGCGGGTGCGCTGTTCGCCGTCGACGAGGTGCAGACGGGCACCGGCCGCACCGGTCACTGGTTCGCGCACCAAGCCGACGGCCTCCAGCCGGACGTGATCACGCTGGCCAAGTCGCTGGGCGGGGGGCTCCCGCTGGGTGCGCTGCTCGCGTTCGGCCAGGCCGCCGAGCTGTTGACGGCGGGCTCCCACGGCTCCACCTTCGGCGGCAACCCGATCGTCGCGGCCGCCGCCCTCGCGGTGCTGGACACGATCCGCGACGAGGGGCTGCTCGAGCGGGCCAAGGACATCGAGCACCGGGTCACCGCGGGCATCGAGGCGCTCGGCCACCCCGGGATCTCGGGGGTGCGGGGGCGGGGCGCGCTGCTCGGCGTCGTCCTCACCGCGCCGGTCGCCGCCGCCGTCGAGGCGCGGCTGCGGGCCGCCGGCTTCCTGACCAACGGGGTGGCGGCCGACGTCGTCCGGCTCGCCCCGCCGCTGGTCGTGACCGACGCCCAGCTCGATGCCTTCGTCGCCGCGCTGCCCGCGGCCCTCGACGCCGCGCTGCAGGAGGCTGGCCAGTGACCCGGCACTTCACCAAGGACGACGACCTCACCCCGGCCGAGCAGGTCGAGGTGCTCGCGCTCGCCGCCGAGCTCAAGGCGAACCGGCACACCGCCGCGGCGCCCACTCCGCTGCGCACGCCCAACGGCACGCCCCGGACCGTCGCGGTGCTGTTCGACAAGCCCTCCACCCGGACCCGGGTCAGCTTCTCCGTCGGCGTCACCGAGCTCGGCGGCCAGCCGCTGGTGATCGACGCCGGCGCCAGCCAGCTCGGCCGCGGCGAGCCGGTGGAGGACACCACCCGGGTGCTGGACCGGCAGGTCGCGGCGATCGTCTGGCGCACCTTCGGCCAGGACCGGCTGGAGGCCATGGCAACGACCAGCCGGGTCCCGGTGGTCAACGCGCTCACCGACGAGTACCACCCGTGCCAGATCCTCGCCGACCTGCTCACCGTGCAGGAGCGCCGCGGGCGGCTGGCCGGGCTCACCTTCAGCTACCTCGGCGACGGCGCCAACAACATGGCGCACAGCTACCTGCTCGGCGGGGCGCTGGCCGGCATGCACGTGCGGATCGGCTCCCCGGAGACCTTCCGGCCCGATCCGGCCGTCCTCAAGCGCGCCGCCGACATCGCCACGGAGACCGGCGGCTCGGTGCAGTGGACGGCGGACCCGTCCGCGGCCGCCGACGGCGCCGACGTCCTGGTCACCGACACCTGGGTGTCGATGGGTCAGGAGTCGGAGTACGAGACCCGGATCGCGCCGTTCCTGCCGTACGCGGTCGACGAGGCGGCGCTCGCCCGGGCGGCCGGCGACGCCGTGGTCCTGCACTGCCTGCCCGCCTACCGCGGCAAGGAGATCGCCGCCGCGGTGATCGACGGTCCGCAGAGTGCGGTGTGGGACGAGGCGGAGAACCGGCTGCACGCCCAGAAAGCCCTCCTGCTGTGGCTGCTGGAGCGGTCCCCGTGACCACTGCGGTGACCCGGTCGGCGCGGCACGCCCGGATCGTCGAGCTGATCCACGCCGGCCCGGTCACCTCGCAGACCCAGCTCGCCCGGCTGCTCGCCGAGTCGGGCGTCGAGGTCACCCAGGCCACGCTGTCGCGGGACCTCGAGGAGCTCGGCGCGGTGAAGCTGCGCGGCTCCGACGGTGCTCCGGCGTCCTACGTGCTGCCGCCGGAGAACGCCCCGCTCCGCCCGGCCCAGTCGGCCCCGCCCCGGCTGACCCGGCTGCTGGCCGACCTGCTCACCAGCGCGGAGGGCAGCGCCAACCTCGCCGTGCTCCGCACCCCGCCGGGGGCGGCGCAGTTCCTCGCCTCCGGGCTGGACAAGGTGGGACTCCCCGACGTGCTCGGCACGATCGCCGGCGACGACACCGTCCTGGTGATTGCGCGCGACCCCGACGGCGGCCCACGCCTGGCCGAACGGCTGCGCGCGTTCACCGAGCGCTCGCGGGCCGCCGCCTCTGTACCGCCCTACGCAGACGACGAAGAGAGCTGATGGTGAGCGAGACCGGAACCGCCCCGAGCCAGACCAGGCTGTGGGGCGGCCGCTTCGGCGGCGGGCCGTCCCCGGCGATGGCGGCCCTGTCCAAGTCCACCCACTTCGACTGGCGGCTGGCCCCGTTCGACCTGGCCGGCTCCCGGGCGCACGCCCGGGTGCTGCACCGGGCCGGGTTGCTCACCGAGGACGAGCTGGACCGGATGGTGGGCGCGCTCACCGAGCTGTCCGCCGAGGTGGCCGACGGCAGGTTCGTGGCGATCGAGTCCGACGAGGACGTGCACGAGGCCCTGGAGCGGGGGCTGACCGAGAAGCTCGGCGCCCTGGGCGGCAAGCTGCGCGCCGGCCGCAGCCGCAACGACCAGATCGCCACCGACCTGCGGCTGTACCTGCGGCACTCCGTGCGCGCGCTGGTCGCGGAGCTGGCGTCCCTGGAGTATGCGCTGGTCGGCCTCGCCGAGCGGTACGCCGACGTCGCCGCCCCGGGCATGACCCACCTGCAGCACGCCCAGCCGGTGCTCATCGCCCACCAGTTGCTCGCTCACGCGCACGCCTTCACCCGCGACGTCGACCGACTGCGCGACTGGGACCGGCGGACGGCGGTCAGCCCCTACGGTTCCGGCGCGCTGGCCGGCTCGTCGCTGCCGCTGGACCCCGACGCCGTGGCCGCGGAGCTCGGGTTCGACCGGGCGTCGGACAACTCGATCGACGGCGTGAGCGACCGCGACTTCGCCGCGGAGTTCTGCTTCGCCGCGGCGCTGATCGGCGTGCACCTCTCCCGGCTGGGGGAGGAGGTCGTGCTCTGGACGTCGACCGAGTTCGGCTGGGCCCGGCTCGACGACGCCTGGGCCACCGGGTCGTCGATCATGCCGCAGAAGAAGAACCCGGACATCGCCGAGCTGGCCCGCGGCAAGTCCGGCCGGTTCGTCGGCAACCTGACCGGGCTGCTCACCATGCTGAAGGGCCTCCCGCTGGCCTACGACCGCGACCTGCAGGAGGACAAGGAGCCGGTCTTCGACTCCATGGAGCAGCTGCTCCTGCTGCTCCCGGCGGTCACCGGGATGATCGCCACGCTGACGCTGCGCCCGGAGGTCCTGGAGGCCGCCGCGCCGCAGGGGTTCGCGCTGGCCACCGACGTCGCCGAGTGGCTGGTCCGCCAGGGTGTGCCGTTCCGCTCCGCGCACGAGATCAGCGGCGAGATGGTCGCCTTCTGCGAGCAGGCGGGCCTCGAGCTCGACCAGCTCGACGACGGGCAGCTGGCCGGCATCGACGAGCGGCTCACGCCCGACGTCCGGTCGGTGCTCTCCGTCCCCGGCGCGCTGGCGGCACGCAAGGCGCGCGGGGGGACGGCGCCCGAGCGGGTGGCCGGGCAGCTCGCGTCGCTCAAGGCGACCGCCACCGAGCACGCGGACTGGTCGGCGTCCTCACCGGTGGCGGCGGCACTCTGAGCGCTCCCGGCCCGCTGCTCACCGCCGGGGACCTCCTCGGGCCGGCCGAGATCGTCGCACCCGCCCTGCTCGGCTGCTGGGTGGTCACCGACCGGCCGGAGGGCCAGGTGGCCGTCCGGCTGACCGAGGTGGAGGCCTACACCGGCGACGGTTCGGATCCGGCGGCCCACTCGCACCGCGGCCCGACCCCGCGGGCGGCGATCATGTTCGGCCCGCCCGGACGGCTGTACGTCTACTTCAGCTACGGCGTCCACTGGTGCGCCAACGTCGTCGTCGGGCCGGACGGGACCGGGTCGGCGGTGCTGCTGCGGGCCGGGGAGGTGGTCGTGGGGGAGGACGTCGCCCGCTCTCGCCGTCCCGCCGCGCGGTCCGCCCGGGACCTGGCCCGCGGACCGGCCCGGCTCACCCAGACGCTGGCCATCGGGCCCGGCGACAGGGACGCCGACCTGCTCGACCCGGCGTCGACGGTGCGGCTGCACCGGGGACCGGCGCCGGACGCCGTGTCGGTCGGCCCCCGGGTGGGGATCAGCCTGGCCACCGAGTTGCCGTGGCGGTTCTGGGAGACCGGCGCACCGACGGTCAGCGTGTTCCGGGCGGGTGGGAAACCGCGCCGGAGCACCGCCGGGCAGGATGGACGCTCGTGAGCGACGTGATCGACGACCTGCACCGCCGTGGGCTGATCGCCCAGAGCACCGACGAGGAGGCGCTGCGGGCGCACCTCGCGGAGGGGCCGGTCACCTACTACTGCGGCTTCGACCCGACCGCGGAGAGCCTGCACGTCGGCCACCTGATCCAGTTCATGGTGCTGCGGGCGCTGCAGCGGGCCGGCCACCAGCCGATCGTGCTGGTGGGCGGCGCCACCGGACTGATCGGCGATCCGCGACCGACCTCGGAGCGGCAGCTCAACGACCCGGCCACCGTGGCCCAGTGGGTGGAGCGGATCCGTGGGCAAGTCGCGCCGTTCCTGGACCGGCCGGCCGCTGAGCAGGGCCTGCGGACGCCGATCTACGTCAACAACCTGGACTGGACCGCGCCGCTGTCGGCCATCGACTTCCTGCGCGACCTCGGCAAGCACTTCCGGGTCGGCAAGATGCTGGCCAAGGAGGCGGTGTCGGCGCGGCTGAACAGCGACGCCGGGATCAGCTACACCGAGTTCAGCTACCAGATCCTGCAGGCCAACGACTTCCGCGAGCTGTTCCTCCGGCACGGGTGCACGCTGCAGAGCGGTGGCTCGGACCAGTGGGGCAACATCACCGCGGGCGTGGACCTGGTCCGGCGGACCGAGAGCGCCGGCACCCACGCCCTGTCCACGCCGCTGATCACAACCGCGGACGGCAAGAAGATCGGGAAGACGGAGGGCGCCACCGTCTGGCTCGACCCCGAGCTCACCAGCCCGTACGCCTTCTTCCAGTACTGGCTGAACATCGACGACGTCGACGCCCGGAACTGGCTCCCGCTGTTCTCCGAGCGGCCGGCGGACGAGGTCGCGGCGTTGATCGCCGAGTCCGTCGAGCGCCCAGCGGCCCGCGCTGCGCAGCGTGCGCTCGCCGAGGAGCTCACCGGTCTCGTGCACGGTGAGGACGAGCTGCGCCAGGCCGAGGCGGCCGGCCGAGCCCTGTTCGGCCGGGACGACCTGTCGGCACTCGGCGAGCAGACGCTCGGTGCGGCGCTGCGCGAGGCGGGCAGCGTCACGGTCGACGGTGACGTTCCGACGATCGCCCAGCTGATGCAGCTGACCGGCCTGGTGTCGAGCCTCTCGGAGGCGCGCCGCACCGTGAAGGAGGGCGGCGCGTACCTCAACAACGAGCGCGTCGCGGATGCCGAGGCGGTGCCGGGGGAGGAGGACTGGCTGCCGGGTGGGTGGCTCGTCCTCCGGCGGGGGCGCCGGAACGTCGCCGGCGTCCAGCGCCCGGCTGCCCACCCGGCCTGAGGCCCCGGAACACGCGGGTCGGTGGGCCGGTTGGACCCGTCCGGAGACCCCACCAGGGCCTCTGCCTGTGTGAACACCGTGTCACGAGCGGGTTGCGGGCAGGTGGCGCTCGTCACCAGGGGCCCGGTTTGACAAGCCGAGCCACAGCCACGTAACTTTCTCTCTGCGCCGGGGACGACCGCGAGGCCGGGCCCGGACGCCGAGCAGGACAACACAAGCCGAAGACGACGGCCGAGAGGCCAGGTTCTCCGCGCGTCCGCTCCTTGAGAACTCAACAGCGTGCCGAAAGTCAGTGCCATGTAACAATTCCCCCATCCGGGGTCTTCGGATTCTGGTGGGTTCCTTTGGTTGATTGATATCGAGAGTGCCAATTCTCGGTTCTCGGCCATGGATTCAAGTTCATC
>NZ_JABGCH010000040.1 GCF_019799945.1 Modestobacter marinus | reverse complement strand
AGCAGCACGATCCGGGCCCGCTCCACCTCCCGGGCCGGCGCGCCCCTGTCCCGGACCCGCCGCTCCAGCTCCCGCCGATCGGCCTCCGGAACGTTCACCGTCCGCACATGCGCGGCCATGAGACATGGTCCACCCGCTCCGGCATGACCTCAAAGAACACCGCGACGGAGCACTAGATCGTCACCGTCATCATCAGCATGTGCGGCGCTTGGACCCGCAGGCGAGGCGGCGAGGGCATGCAGTTCGACTTCGTGCTCGCCTTCACCGCGCCCGCCCGCCGGGTCAGCGGCGCGCTGATCGACCGCGAGGAGCCGCAAGGGCAAGGGCGCCAGCGACCACGCGCCTGTCGTCGTCGAGCTGGCCGACTGACCGTCAGTGCGGGCGGTGCTGGGCCAGGCCGACCGGCACCGGGCCGGGCCAGGCGGCCTCCAGCGCCTCCGCCGTCTCCTCCCGCAGCTCGCTCGCCGCGCCCACGGTGAGCAGCCGCCTCGGCGCGTCCTCGCCCCCGGCCCCGCGCACATCCCCCACCACGACGGTGATGTTGTCGGTGGGTGGGCCGGCGAGGGCCGCGTCGCGCAGCGCCGCGGCCGCCTGGGCGGGGGTGCCGGCCTGCAGCAGGTGTGCGATCACGTCGGCGTGGACGACGTCGGACAGGCCATCGGAGCAGACCATCACCCGGTCCCCGGGCTGCGCGTCGAGCCGGATCACGTCCAGCGCCGCGACGTCGTCGTCCGCCCCGTGCAGGGCCGCGTAGACCGCCGAGCGCTGGGGGTGCACCCTGGCCTCGGCCGGGGTGAGCGACCCGGCGTCGATCATCGCCTGCACCAGGGTGTGGTCGGTGCTGACCTGGCGCAGCGCGCCGTCGTGCAGCAAGTAGCCGCGGGAGTCGCCGATGTGCAGCAGCACCAGGCCCTCGGCGTCGGAGTGCACCGCGGTCAGCGTCGTCGCCATCGTCCGCAGCCGCGGCCGCTCGGTGTAGGCGGCGCGGATCCGCTCGTTCGCGCTGGCCACCACGCGGACCGGGTCCTCACCGCCGTCGACCTCCGCGCCGGAGGCCAGCGGAGCCAGCCAGCTGGCCACCAGCGAGGAGGCCACCGCGCCGCCGACGTTGCCCCCGACACCATCGGCGATGGCGACCAGCAGGGGGCCGGCGACGGCGGAGTCCTGGTTGTCCGGTCGGGGTCCGCGCGTGGAGACGGCAGCCGTGTCGAGCACGAGCACGCCGCCACCTCCTCACCTGACCCGGGGAACCCGCGCGCACGCAGGGGTCGCCGAACGGTAGTTGACGCGGTCCCGCGGCACCCGCGGCCGTCCCCCGGCGTGGCGGTGCGAGCCGCTCGGCGTCCCCGCCGGCACCAGCGGGCGTGGCACGGCGACCGCCCGGGCCGTCCACGTACCGTCGTCGTCCGTGCTCGTACTGCTGCCCCCCTCGGAGACCAAGCACCCCGGCGGCCACGGGAGCGCGCTCGACCTCACCGCGCTGACGGCGCCGGAGCTGACCCCGCTCCGCGAGCAGCTGGTGGACGCGCTGGTCAGGCTGGCCGCCGACGTCCCCGCCGCCCGTGCCGCGCTGGGGCTGTCCCCCGCACAGGACGGCGAGCTCGCCCGCAACGCCGCGCTGCGGACCAGCCCGACGATGCCGGCGATCGAGCGGTACACCGGGGTGCTCTACGACGCGCTGGACGTCCGGTCGCTCACCCGGGCGCAGCGCCGGCGCGCCGCGACCCGGCTGGCCGTGGGGTCGGCACTGTTCGGCGTCGTCCGGGCGGAGGACCCGGTGCCGGCCTACCGGCTGTCGGCCGGCTCGGCCCTGCCCGGGCTCCCCACCCTGCGCTCGCTGTGGAAGCCGGTCCTCACCGACGTGCTGGACGCGACCGGGGAGCTGGTGGTCGACCTGCGCTCGGGGGCGTACGCGGAGCTGGCCCCGGTGCCCGGCGCGGTGACCGTGCAGGTGCTGAGCGAGCGGCCGGACGGCACCCGGGCGGTGGTGAGCCACTTCAACAAGGCCCACAAGGGGCGGCTGGCGCGGTTGCTGGCGACGACGACCGCCGAGCCGGACTCCGTCGTCCGGCTCCGGCCGCTGCTGCGCCGGAACGGGTTGCACGTGGAACATGCCGGCGGGACGCAGCTGACGCTCCTCGTCCCGGCTGACGCGGTGACCCGCTGAGGAACGCAGTACGGTCGCCGGGGTGAGCGACCTCGAGGACCTCTGCACCCGCCCGGCGACCGAGCTGGCCGTCCTGGTCCGCGACCGCGAGGTCTCCGCCCGCGAGCTCCTCGACGCCCACCTGGACCGGATCGAGCGGATCAACCCGGAGCTGAACGCGATCGTCACGCTGGACGCCGAGGGCGCCCGCGCGGCGGCCGACGCGGCGGACGCCGCCCTCGCCGCCGGGGAGCCGGTCGGCCCGCTGCACGGCCTGCCGGTCGCGCACAAGGACACGCACGCCACCGGCGGCATGCGGACGACGTGGGGCTCCCCGCTGCACGCGGAGACGATCCCCGCCCGGGACGAGCTGGTCGTCGCGCGGCTGAGGGCGGCCGGCGCGATCCGGGTCGGCAAGACCAACGTGCCGGAGTTCGCCGCCGGCTCGCACACCTTCAACCCGGTCTTCGGCGTGACCCACAACCCGTACCGGCACGGCTTCTCGGCGGGCGGCTCCTCCGGCGGTGCGGCCGCCGCCCTCGCCGCGGGCCTGGTGCCACTCGCCGAGGGCAGCGACATGGGCGGCTCGCTGCGGAACCCCGCGGCGTTCTGCAACGTCGTCGGGCTGCGGCCGACGCCCGGCCGGGTGCCCACGCACCCGACCGCGATCGGCTGGTCGCAGCTGTCGGTGCAGGGGCCGATGGGCCGGACGGTGGCCGACGTGGCGCTGCAGCTGTCGGTGCTGGCCGGGCCCGACCCGCGGGTGCCGATCTCGCTGACCGACGACCCGGCCGGCTTCGCCGCGCCGCTCCCGACCGAGCTCCCCGGCCTGCGGGTGGCCTGGGCGCCGGACCTGGGCGGCCGCATCCCGGTCGACCCCGCGATCACCGCCACCCTGGAGGCGTCGCTGGGCGTCTTCACCGATCTCGGCGCCACCGTGGAGGAGGCCTGCCCGGACCTGCGCGACGCCGACGAGGTGTTCGGCGTGCTCCGCGCCTGGCTGTTCGAGGCGAGCTACGGCGACCTGGTCCGGCGGCACCCGGACAAGGTCAAGGAGACGATCCGCTGGAACGCCGCCCGCGGCGCGGAGCTCACCGGCGCCGACGTGGGCCGCGCGGAGGTGGCGCACACGAAGCTGTACGAGCGGATGGTGGCCTTCTTCGACCGGTACGACGTGCTGCTCACCCCCACGACCCAGGTGCTGCCCTTCCCGGTCGAGGTCGAGTACCCAACCGAGGTCGCCGGCGTGCAGATGGACGACTACGTCGGCTGGATGCGCTCCTGCACGCTGATCTCCGCGACCGGCTGCCCGGCGCTCTCGGTGCCCGGCGGGGTGACCGCCGACGGGCTGCCCGTGGGCCTGCAGCTGGTCACCGCGCCGCGGACCGACCGGTGGCTGCTGGAGATCGGGCACGCCTTCGAGCAGGCGACGGGCTTCGGCCGCCGCCGTCCCGACCTCGGCTGAGGCGGCCGGTCGCTCAGTCGCGGCTTGGGGCGGCGGCCCGGTAGGCACCACCGGTCCCGCGCACCCCGGCGGGCCGGTGGGCCCGGGCCTGCTCGAGCTTCTCCTGACGACGCGCGAAGAGGACGGTGCCGACCAGGAACAGGCCCGAGATGATGAGGATGATCGCCGTGAGGGTGTTCATCAACGGCAGGTCCACCCCCAACAGCGCCAGCACCCCGAGGGCGACCAGGACCAGCGCGGCGAGGACCGCCCCAGCGGCCCGCCAGGGGCTCTTGCCGACCTCCTCCACGCCCTCCTGCGCCTTCTCCTTGGCGTAGTCGAGCGGCTTCTTGGCCCAGGAGAAACGGGTGGCCAGCACGGCCAGCCCCGCGGCGACGAGGACGAACCCCGGGCCTGGCAGCACCAGCAGGGCGACGCCGGACAGGGTGAGCAGGCCGCCGAGGACGGCGACGACGACGGTCTTCACCGTCCCGTTGTGCCCCACCGGCCCGGGCGCCATGCGTCCGTTCAGGTGCGGCGGCGAAGTCCCCGCAGCGTGCGGACGGCGACCAGCAGCTCCGGCAGCTCGTGCTTGTCCCCGCTGGTCACTTCGGCCAACTGGAGCGCGGACCGCCGCTGGCCGCCGTCCCACTGCTGCTCCCAGCGCTCCACGAGCGCCGGTGCCGGGTCGCCGTCGTCGCGCCGCAGCCCCAGCACCTCGGCGGTCAGCGTCGCCTGCTCGGTCTCCAGGTCGTCGCGCAGCGAGGCCCGCGCCATGGAGTTCCACCGGCGGTCCCGGGGCAGCGCGATCACCCGTTCCCGCAGCGGCGCCAGCCCCAGCCGCTCGGCCAGGCACTGCGCGACCTGCCCGGCCAGCGTGATCGGCGCGCCGGTCGTCTCGGCCACCACAGCCAGGTCCAGCGCAGCCGGTAGCAGCGGGGCCATGGCGACCTCGGCGGCGAGCGCCTCCGGCACCGCGGCGCTGCGCAGCTCCGCGGTGCGCGCGGCATGGGCCTCGGCGTCGGCGCCGAGCAGCCAGCCCGGCAGTCCGGACCGCACGGCGGCCACCGACGGGGTGAACCGGTCCGCCACGGCCTGCAGGGAGGGTGCGTCGTCGGCGGTGAGCTCGGGGACGCGCAGCAGCCAGCGGGTGGCCCGCTCGGCGAGCCGGGTGACCTCGGTGCGGATCTGCACCTGGACCGCGGCGGGCACCACGTTGTCCAGCTCGCGCGCGACGTCCCAGAGCCGGTCGGCGTCGTACACGGCACGGGCGACGGCGTGCGCCCGCACCACCGCCGCCACCGGCGCGCCGGTCTCCTCCCCCAGCCGGAACAGCCCGGTGATCCCGGCGGTGTTGACCGCCCGGTTGGTCAGCGCGGTGGCCACGATCTCCCGGCGCAGCGGGTGGGCGGCCAGCGCGGCGGGGAACCGGCGGCGCAGCGGGGTCGGGAAGTAGTCGCTGAGCAGCTCCTCCAGTGCCGGGTCGTCCGGCAGCCGCGAGTCGAGCACCGCGTCGGCGACCTCGATCTTGGCGTAGGCCAGCAGGACACAGAGCTCGGGCTGGGTCAGCCCCTGGTTGTCCCGGCGTCGCTCGGCGATGACCCGGTCGGTGGGCAGGTGCTCGACCGCGCGGTCCAGCCGCCCGGCCAGCTCCAGGGCGCGCAGGTAGCGGCGGTGCGCGTCGACCAGGCTGCGGGCGGAGGCGACCTCCCCGGCCAGGACGGCGTTCTGCGCGTAGTTGTCGGTGAGGACGGCGGCGGCGACCTCGTCGCTCATCTCGCCCAGCAGCCGGGCCCTGTCGCCGGCGTCCAGCCGCCCCTCGTCCACCACCCGGTTCAGCGCGATCTTGATGTTGACCTCGTGGTCGGAGGTGTCGACGCCCGCCGAGTTGTCGATCGCGTCCGTGTTCACCCGCCCGCCGGCCAGCGCGTACTCGACCCGTCCGCGCTGGGTGAGGCCGAGGTTGCCGCCCTCGCCGACCACCCGCACGCGCAGGTCCCCGCCGTCGACGCGGACGGCGTCGTTGGCCTTGTCCCCGACGTCGAGGTGGCTCTCCGTCGAGCCCTTCACGTAGGTGCCGATGCCGCCGTTGAACAGCAGGTCGACCGGGGCGAGGAGGACCGCGCGGATGAGCTCCACCGGGCTGAGCGCCGTGACGTCGTCGGCCAGCCCGAGCGCCGTGCGCATCGGGGCGGAGATCGGGATGGACTTCACCGTCCGCGGCCAGACCCCGCCGCCCTCGCTGATCAGTGACGCGTCGTAGTCGGCCCACGAGGAGCGCGGCAGCGCGAACAGCCGCCGCCGCTCGGCGAAGGAGGTGGCCGCGTCCGGCGTCGGATCGACGAAGACGTGCCGGTGGTCGAAGGCCGCGACCAGCCGCAGGTGCTCCGAGAGCAGCATCCCGTTGCCGAACACGTCGCCGGACATGTCTCCGATGCCGACGACGGTGACCTCCTGGCTCTGCACGTCGACGCCGAGCTCGCGGAAGTGCCGGGTCACCGACTCCCACGCGCCGCGGGCGGTGATGCCCATCGCCTTGTGGTCGTAGCCGACCGAGCCGCCGGAGGCGAAGGCGTCGCCGAGCCAGAAGCCGCGCTCCAGGGCCACGGAGTTGGCCAGGTCGGAGAAGGTCGCCGTCCCCTTGTCCGCGGCGACGACCAGGTAGGTGTCGTCGCCGTCGTACCGCACCACGCCCTCCGGCGGCACGACCCGGCCGTCGACCAGGTTGTCGGTCAGCGACAGCAGGGCGCCGATGAACAGCGTGTAGCAGGCCTTGCCCTCGGCGACCACCTGGTCGCGGGTGGCGGGGAGGGCGGGGTCTGCCGTAGCCGGCGGCCGCAGGACGACGAACCCGCCCTTGGCCCCGGTGGGCACGATGACCGTGTTCTTCACCGTCTGCGCCTTGACCAGCCCGAGCACCTCGGTGCGCAGGTCCTCGGGGCGGTCGCTCCAGCGCAGTCCGCCGCGGGCCACCGCGCCGAAGCGCAGGTGCACGCCGCGCACCCGCGGGGAGCTCACCCAGACCTCGCGGGCGGGGCGGGGCTCGGGCAGGTCCGGGACGCCGTGCGGGTCGAGCTTCAGGGCCAGCGGCGCGGTGCCGCCGAGGACGCCCGGGGTGTAGGCCGTCGTCCGCACGGTGGCCTGGACGGCCGCCAGCAGCGCGGAGAGCACGCGGTCGGCGTCCAGCGACTCGACCTTCCCGATGGCCTCCGCGAGCGAGGCCACCAGGTCGGCCGACCGCTTCTCCCGGCCGGCCGCCCGGTCGGGGTGGAAGCGGGTCTCGAACAGCGCGACCAGCCGGGCCACGATGCCCGGCTGGGCGGCGAGCGTCTCCTCCACGTAGCTCTGGCCGAAGGGCAGCCCGCCCTGGCGCAGCCACTGCACGTACGCCCGGAGCACGCCGACCTGCCGCCAGGTGAGCCCGGCCAGCAGCACGAGGGCGTTGAGCGCGTCGTCCTCGGCCCGACCGGCCCACACCGCCGTGACCGCCTCGGTGAACCGCTCCGGCAGCGAGCCGACGAAGGGCACCTCGGCGGTCGGCGACGCCAGGCCGAAGTCGTACACCCAGGCCGGTGGCGCGCCGATCCGGTCGATCTCGTAGGGCCGCTCGTCCAGGACGTCGACGCCCATGTGCTGCAGCACCGGCAGGACGTCGGAGAGCAGCAGCCGCTCCCCCACCCGGTAGACCGACAGCCGCCGCTCGCCGTCGGCCGGGTCGCGCGGGGCGCGCAGCCGCAGGTCCACCTCGCCGGGCGCGAGCCGCTCCAGCCGGGCCAGGTCCTCGACGGCCGCCGTGGCGGGGAAGTCCTCCTGGTAGGCGGCGGGGAAGGCGTCGGCGACCCGGGAGAGCAGCCGCGGCGCCTCGTCGCCGTACTGGGTGGCCAGCGCGTCGGACAGGTCGTCGGTCCAGCTGCGCGTCGCGGCGGCCAGCGCCGCCTCCAGCGCGGGGACGTCGACGTCGGGCAGGGAGGGGCCGTCCCGCCGGCTCACCGGCACCCGGACGACGAAGTGCAGCCGGGTGAGCAGGGACTCGCTGGACCGCACCGTGAACTCCACGTGGGTGCCGCCCAGCCGCTCGAGCAGCAGCTGCTGCATCGCCTGGCGGACCTCGGTCGTGTAGCGGTCGCGGGGCAGGTAGACCAGCGCGGAGAAGAACCGGCCGAAGGGGTCGCGGCGCAGGAAGAGCCGGGTCTGCCGGCGTTCCCGCAGGTGCAGCACCGCGAGGGCGACCGGCAGCAGCTCGTCGACGTCGACCTGCAGGAGCTCGTCGCGCGGGTAGGTCTCCAGGACGTCGAGCAGCTCCTTGCCCGTGTGGCTGTCCGCGGGCACCTCCGACCGCTCGAGGACCGAGGCGACGATCCGGCGCACCACCGGCACGTCGCGGACGCTGCTGGTGTACGCCTCGTTGGGGAACAGGCCGACGAGCAGGTGCTGCCGGTGGGGACCGGTGGCCGGATCGGCGGGCAGGTCGACGACGACGAGGTCCAGCCAGCCCGGCCGGTGCACCGAGGACCGGGCGTCGCCCTTGGTGACCCGGACCCGGCGGTGCCCGCCGGTGGCCAGCCCGGGCGGCGCCACGGAGGTGCTCCGTCCGCCGGAGCTGCGCAGCACGCCGAGCTCCGACCCGGCCACCAGGGTGGGCTCGGGCTGGCCCTCGGCGATCTCGACGGTGCGCGCGCCCAGGAAGAGGAAGTTGCCGTCGGCGAGCCAGCGCAGGAACGCGGCGGCCTCGGCCGGGTCCTCGGCGGGGTGGTCGATGTCGCCCGCGGCGGGCAGCCGGTCGAGCAGGCTCGCGACCTCGGTGGCGCGGTCCTCGAGCGCGACGGCGTCCTCGTGGCTGCGCCGGACGTCGGTGAGCACCCGCTCCAGACCCTCCCGCAGGTCCGCGGCGGCCTCGTCGTCCACCGGGCCGCCGAGCACGACGGCCATCCAGGACTCGGCGAGCGCGTCGATCCCGCACGTGGCGACGTCGGCGCTGTCGCAGAAGGCCAGCAGGCCGCCGTCGTCGTTCCGGCGGACCACCACGACCGGGTGGACGACGTGGTCCAGCGTGACGCCCTGCCGGACCACCTCGGCGGTGACGGAGTCGACGAGGTGGGGCATGTCGTCGACCACCACGCGCAGCACCGCCCGGTCCGTGGGCGGGCGGTCCACGTCGATGAGGGCCGTGCCGCGGGTGCGCCGGGTGGCCAGCCGCAGGTGGTCGACGGCGAGCCGCGCGAGGTCGGCCGGCTCGTGGCCGATGACCTCGGCGGCGGGCTCACCCGCGTAGAAGCGGTGCAGCAGGGTCGGGGTGTCGACGGGCAGGTCGCGCTGCCCGCTCACCAGCGCGTGGGCGGCCTCGGCGGCCCGGTCGAGCAGGCGGCGCTTCTCGTCCTGCGCGGCCTCCAGGGAGGCGAGGTCGACCGGACGGTCCAGCGCGGGGACGGCGGTGTGCGGCCCGGCCGCGGCGTCCCCCGGGTCGGTGCGGACGTCCGGCGAGGCGGACCGATCGGACACGGAACCGGGGCGGGCCATGCTCCCCGACGCTAGTAGCCGGGCCGGTCGGCTGCACGCACTTCGGCGCCCGGACGGGGAGCCCGGGCGCGCCGCTCAGCTCGCGCGCACCCGCAGCGGCAGGAGGAGCTCCGCGATCCAGCTGAACAGCGCGATCAGGAAGCCGCCGACGACCGCCGCCCAGATGCCGTCAACGTCGAGCCGGGCCGACAGCGCGGCGGTGATGCCCAGCAGCGCCGCGTTCACCACGAGCAGGAACAGGCCCAGCGTGATCATCACGAACGGGAGCGAGAACAACCGGAGCACCGGCCCCACGACCGAGTTGACCAGCGCGAACAGCAGCGCCACCCACAGGTAGGTACCGGTCTCGCCGAGCGTGCCGGCCGGGTTGGGGAGGACGTGGATGCCGTCGACCAGCCGGGTGACGGCGTAGATGATCGCCGCCAGGATCACGACCCGGAACGCGACCTTCAGGAGCGTGTTCACGCCGCCGACGCTAGCGCCCACGACTCTCCGCCGGCCTCTCCCCCCGTCTAGGGCTGTCTCGCGTCGTCGCTAGACGGCGGCAGACGGCTCAGCGCTCTCCGCTGCGTTGCGCTGCCCGGGTCCGCATCCGCCGTCCGTCAGACTGGGACCCCGTGACCGACACCCGGGCACCGGCGGAGGCCGGCCCCTCCTCCACCCGCCGCCTCCCCCGCCGGGCCCTGCTGCGTGGCCTGCTCCTGGTCGCCCTGGTCGCCGCCGGTGCGCTGGTCGCGGTGGTCGCCGACGTCCCCGAGGCCGGCTCGGTGCGCGACTGGCTCGGCGACGCCGGCGCCCCGGGCTGGGGTGCCCTCGTCGTCGTCCTGGCGCTGGCCACGCTCGCCCCGGTGCCGCGCACCGCCCTGTCGGTGCTGGCCGGGGTGCTCGCCGGCTTCTGGGGCGGTCTCGCCCTGGCCCTGGGCAGCGGCGTGCTCGGCGCGCTGGCCGGGTTCGCGCTGGCCCGCTGGCTGGGCCGGGAGACGGTGGCTCGCCTGGCCGGACCGCGGCTGGCCCGGGCCGACGCCCTTCTCGCCCGCCGCGGCACGCTGGCCGTGCTCACCGGCCGACTGCTCCCGGTCGCCCCGTTCACCCTGGTGAGCTACGCGGGCGGGCTCTCGGGCACGCGGTTACGCGACTACCTGGTCGGGTCGTCGATCGGGCTCGTGCCCGGCACCGTGCTGCACGTCGCCGTGGGTGCGACGGTGGGCGCGGCCGGGGTGGACGGCGGCCCCTCGCTGCTGCTCAGCCTCGTTCCGCTCGCGCTGGCCGCGGGTGCCCTCCTCGGGGCACGCTGGTGGTCCCGCCGGCGGACCACCCCGGTCTGACCAGCCTCCCTGGAGGACGTCGTGCCCCAGCCCACCCTCGTCTTCGACGGTGACTGCGGGTTCTGCACCCGGTCGGCGGAGGTCGCCCGGCGGATCCTCCCGGCCGGGGTGGCGGTCACCGCCTGGCAGTTCGCCGACCTGGCCGCCCTCGGCACGACCGCGGAGCGGGCGCAGCGGGAGGCGTTGTGGATCGGCGCGGACGGCGGGGTGTCCGGCGGCGCGACCGCCGTCGCCCGGGCCATGCGCGCGGCGGGTGGGGTGTGGCTGCTGCTGGGGTGGCTGTTCGCCGTCCCGCCGGTCAGCTGGCTGGCCGGGGTCGGCTACCGGATCGTCGCGGCGAACCGGATGCGGCTGCCCGGTGGGACACCCGCGTGCGCGGCTCCACACCAGCCCCCTCCCTCTGCAGCTGTCTAGCGCTTTCTAGGGCAGCGGCAAGAGAGCCGCAGACGACCCTCGTCGGCCGGCTCTCGGTGCACGTCTATTCGAACACACGTTCGATGAATCTGCTACCGTTGTCGTCGCCGCCAGAAAAGGGCGGAGACGGATCGGAGCGACGTCTGCTGCTGTCTTGCGACGTCTAGTCTTGCCGCTAGAAAGTCGTAGACAACGGTCGACTCGGTCGATGCCGTGGTCTACGCATGTCTATCGCCAATGCTAGACGACCGAATAGCCTCCTCGCCATGGATCCCGTCCGGAACCCGTACGCCCCTGGGGCGGGGCAGCGCCCACCTGAGCTCGCCGGACGGGACGCGGAGCTGTCGGCGTTCGACGTCGTCCTCGAGCGGATCGCCGCGGGGCGCCCGGAGCGGTCCCTGGTGCTCACCGGCCTGCGTGGGGTCGGCAAGACGGTGCTGCTCAACCAGCTGCGCTCGGCGGCGATCAGCCGGGGCTGGGGCACGGGGAAGATCGAGGCCCGGCCGGACCAGTCGCTCCGCCGGCCGCTGTCCGCGGCGCTGCACATGGCCCTGCGCGAGCTGCGCCACCCCGACCAGGAGTCGATGGACGCCGTCCTCGGGGTGTTGAAGGCGTTCGCGCTGCGCGGCTCGGACTCCGGGGCGAAGGTCCGGGAGCGCTGGCAGCCGGGGATCGACGTCCCGGTGGCGATGGGCCGCGCGGACTCGGGCGACATGGAGATCGACCTGGTCGAGCTGCTCAGCGACGCGGCCGGGCTGGCGGCGGACGTCGGGCGCGGGATCGCGGTGTTCATCGACGAGATGCAGGACGTGCAGAGCGACGACGTCTCGGCCATCTGCGCCGCCTGCCACGAGCTGACCCAGCAGGGCGCGCCGCTCATCGTCGTCGGCGCGGGACTCCCCCACCTGCCCGCGGTGCTCTCGGCGTCGAAGAGCTACTCGGAGCGGTTGTTCCGCTATCTGCGGATCGACCGGCTGGACCGGACCGCCGCCGACCGGGCGCTCATCGCGCCGGCCGAGCGGGAGGACGTGACGTTCGAGCAGGCGGCGCTCGACGCGCTGTACGACGCGGCGGACGGCTACCCGTACTTCGTGCAGGCGTACGGGAAGGTCACCTGGGACCTCGCCGCCGCCTCCCCCATCACCGCGGCGGACGTCACGATGGCCGCGCCTGCCGCCGAGGCCGAGCTCGCCGTCGGGTTCTTCGGCTCCCGGTACGACCGGGCCACCCCCGCGGAGCGGGAGTACATGCGGGCGATGGCCGAGCTCGGCGGCCCGGCCGGCAACGCCGTGGCCACCGCGGAGGTCGCGACCTCCTTGAGCCGCAAGCCGGCGTCCCTGTCACCCGCCCGCGACTCGCTGATCAAGAAGGGACTGGTCTACTCCGCCGAGCGGGGCCAGATCGCCTTCACCGTCCCCCACTTCGGCCGGTACCTGCTCCGCCACGCGGACTGACGCCCGCTGTTAGCCAGTGGTTGACCCGGGGCAACCGTCGCTCGGACGCGGCCACACCCACCCGGCCGGCTGAGGCGGAGGTGACCCGTGCCGATGTACCTCGAGGCCGGACTGTGGGGGCTGCTCGGCGGCGGGGCCCAGGTCCTGGGCGCACTGATCGCGTGGTCGGTCCGGGTGCCGGACGGTGTCATCGCGGCCGTCAGCGGCCTGTCCGCGCTGCTGGGCTACGTCGCGCTCGGCTCCGCGCCACCGGAGGTGATCGCGGTGATCACCGCGGTCGCGGCCGGCGCGATCCTGACGATGATCGCGGACACGATGATCCCGGAGGCCTTCGAGACGACGCGGACGTGGACCGGCCTGATCACGACGATCGGCTTCCTCGTCGCCTTCGCCATCGAACGCGCCTGATCTGCAGGCCTGCCGCGCCCCCGATGGCAACGACCGTGGCACTGGTTGCCGAAGTGCCGTGGCGCCCGGGGCGTTCTTGACCGTGCCTCTGTTCGCGCCGTCCTGGGTCCTGCTGGTCCAGAAGCCCGAGTGCTGGATCGCCTCGCTGCCCGGAGCCGCACTCTTCACCGTCATCCCGGGGGCGCGCCACTGGCCGGCGGGATGATCCTGGCCCGGCACGATGGGCACCGGCTTTCGCGAAGAACGCCGTGTCCGACCAGCGTTCCGCACCTCTTGAGCTCTTGCCGTCAAGGGTTGCCCGGAGTCTGTGGAAACCCGGCCTGAGCTGCCCATTCATGCTGCGCAGCTCTCTCCAGACCGATATACTCGAACACACGTTCGAAGCTGGCGGGAGGTGTCGTGGGCGAGTTGCAGTCGGCCCTGGACGCCCTCGCGGCCGAGGACCTGTCGGGCCTGTTCGGGCCGGCGTTGCTGGTCCGGCTCAAGGACCTCTTGCAGGTGCAGAACCGGCTGGCCGCCGAGGTGACCCGGACGGTGCGGGAGTGTGAGAAGGCCGGGGCGGCGGAGTTCGACGGGCTGAAAACGATGCCGGCCTGGCTGCGCGGGCATGGTCGGCTGTCCCCGGCCGCTGCTGGGCGGCTGGTGCGGTCGGGGCGGGCGCTGGAGCACCTGCCCGCCGTGGCGGAGGCATTCGCCGCCGGCGAGGTGACCGCCGAACAGGTCGCGGTCATCGCCCCCGTGGCCACCGAGGAGGCGCTGGCCGCCGCCGAGCGGCAGGACGTCGACGTCTCCGAGGTCGACCAGGCGATGGCGACCGTCGCCACGACGCAGCCGCACCAGCGCCTCGGCGAGGTCGTCCACCGCTACCTCGACGCGCTGGACCCCGACGGCCCCGAGCCGGATCCCACCGAGGGCCGGCGGCTGGTCATCGCCCAGCACGCCGACGGCAGCATCACCGGCCGGTTCGACCTCGACGCGGTGGGCGGGGAGAAGGTGCAGGCCGCGCTGGAGTCCATCGTCCAGGCATCGAGGCCGAAGGGCGACATCCGCACCAGGGCGCAGCAGCAGGCCGACGCGCTGGTGCAGCTGGCCGACAACGCCCTCGCCCAGGGTGAGCTGCCGTTCCTGCGCCGGGTCAAGCCGCACGTGATCGTGACCATCGACCTGGAGGACCTCACCGACCCCGCCCGCGGGCCGGGCGCCGCGGAGACCGGGTTCGGCGCCACCCTGTCCGCCGCCCGCGCCCGGTGGGTCGCCTGCGACGCGACGCTGACCCGCCTGGTGCTCAACCCCGACGGGCTGCCCCTGGACGTCGGCCGGGAGCAGCGCATCGTCCCGCCGCACCTGCGCAAGGCCGTCGAGCGGCGGGACCGGCACTGCGTGTTCGCCGGCTGCGGCGCCCCCACCCACTGGTGCGACGTCCACCACCTGCTCGAGTGGATCAACGGCGGTGAGACCTCGTTGGAGAACTCCGCTCTGCTGTGCGAGCGGCACCACACCAAGGTCCACCACGGCTTCCGGGTCGACCGCGACGACACCGCCCCACCGGGCAGCCGATGGCGCACCTACCGCCCCGACGGCACCGAGATCCTCATCCACCGACGCCTGTAGGCGGCGGGAGCAGGCCGTCGTTCCACGTGCAACACGCGGGCAGCAGCCCCGCATGTGCGCACCTCCCACCCGGGACGCACCATCAGCCGGTGGTCCATCCGAGGACGACGCGCCGTGCCCCGCTGCGGCCCCAGCCGCGAGCGCGTGAGGCACGCGGTGTTCGCCGGCCGATGCGCTGCTGCCGCCTGTGCCGGCGCGCTATTGAGCGGCGGACTCACGCCCGCCCTTAAGTGCTCCCCCAGCGGTTGGCGGAGAAGCGCAGGCACCCACACCGTGTCCGAGCTTGAGATCTTCGACACCGACACCGACACCGACACCGACGCTGGCGAGGGCGCCGCCGTCGACCCCGCCTCCGTCACCGGGCTTACCCGACCCGAGATCTCCTGACACGCCTCGGCCCCCCGGCCACCTCCGAAGAGGCGACCGAGGGGCCGGGGCGGACCGTGATCGGGTACGGGTCAGCGCTGGGGGCCGATCCCCTGGGCGTTGAGGCCCTCGATGATCCGGCTGGTCTCCTCGAACCCGATGACGAGGATGCCGTCCGGGTTGAGGTCCACCATGCGCTGCACCTCGGAGTCGTAGTTCGCGGCCTGCGGGTCGTAGACGATGCTGACCACAGCGTCCTCGGCGAGCCCGTCACCGATCAGGTTCGCGCGGGTGTTCTCCGCCAGCCCCACGCCGTAGGGGTCGTTCAGCGCCAGGATGCCGACCGTGTTGTTGCCGTCCGCGCCGATCAGGTCGGCCAGCGCCCGGGCCTGCAGGGTGTCCGGCGGCACCGTGCGGAAGAACAGCCCCTTGTCGTCGTAGCCGGTCAGCTCGTCCGATGTGCTGGCCGGGCTGATCATCATCACGCCCGCGCCGGTGATCTTGTCGATCACGGTGAGGCTGACCCCGGACGACGACGCGCCCACGATCGCGTTCGCCCCGGACTGCAGCAGCCGGTCGGCGGTCTGCGTGGCGATGTCGGTGGAGGCGTCCCCCGAGTCACCGGTGATTAGCTGCACCGGCTGCCCGAGCACTCCCCCGGCCGCGTTCACGTCGTCCACCGCGAGCTGCAGGGCCGCCAGCTGCTGCGGCCCCTGGTAGCTGAGCGTCCCGGTCTGCGGCGTCAGGCTCCCGATGACCAGTGACTCCCCCGTCGTCCCCGGGGCGGCCGGCGCCGGACCCTCGTCGGTGCTCGCGTCCGCGGGGTCACCCACGAGCTGGAACGCCCGCGCCGCCTCGTCGATCGCGTTGTCCTCGGTGAAGCTCTCGATCGCGAAGCTCGCCTGCGACGGCTCCCCCACGTCGGTGAACGCCAGCGGACCCACGACCCCGTCGTAGTCCGGGTTCCCGCCGGCCGAGACCACGGCGAGGCACGACGCGAAGTCGGTGCAAACCTCCCCGCCGAACGTCACCCCGTTCACGTACGGGGCGAACGTCGTCGCCTGGTTGCTGCCCGCCAGCTGCGCGGCGAGCGCGGTGATCACCACCGCGTCGTAGGTCTCCCCCGCTGTGTTGAAGTTCGTCAGGCCGGGGTCGATCGCCAGCAGCCGGTCCCGGAACTCCGGCCCGAGGTCGGTCAGCAGCACGGTGCCCCGCATGCCGGCGAGCACCCCGGGCTCGGTGAAGTCCTCCCCGAGCCCGTTGTTCATGTTGCCGTCCGCGCCGTAGACGTTGACCTGCTTCTCGGCGCTGCCCGCGCCGTCGGCGCTCTCCGCGGCGTCGTCGCCACCGCCACAGGCGGTGACAGTCAACAGCGCGGCGGCGGCCAGGGCGGCGGCCCGCAGGGGTGTGGCGGTGCGCATCGCGGTGCTCCTTCGAGAGGGACGGTTCGGGGCCAGGCGTGGTGCGGTCGTACGGGTCAGCGCATCGCGCTGCCACCGGCGATGACGACCGTCTCGCCGGTGACGTAGCCGGGCTCGGCCAGCCGCTGGACCCACAGCGCCACCTCGTCGGGCTGGGCGACCCGGCCGAGCGGGATCCCCGCCGCCACGTCCGCCATCCGGCCGGTGGCCGCGTTACCGGGGGTGTCCACCCAGCCCGGCGCGACCGCGTTCACCACGATCCGGTCCGGGGCCAGCTCGATCGCCAGCGACTTGGTCAGCGACAGCACCGCGGCCTTGGAGGCGCTGTAGAGCAATTGCCCCGGCGACACCGCGAAGGCGTCCACGGAGGCGAAGTTCACCACCGCCCCGCCCCCGGCGGCCCGCAGGTTGGGCAGCGCCGCGGCGGTGACGTTGAGCGTCCCCAGCACGTTGACGCCGAAGATCCGGTCGTGCAGCTCGGCGGTGTAGTTCGCCAGCGTGGTGGGCGGGTAGATGCCCGCGGCGTTCACCACCGACCGCACCGGGGCGCCGTCCAGCAGCCCGGCCAGCCCCTCCTCGACCGCCGCCCGGTCGGTGACGTCCACGGCGAGCGGCAGCAGCGCGGGACCGGCCTCCGCCGCCAGCGCCTCGAGTTGCCCGGCGTCCCGGTCGACGGCGACCACCCGGTCACCCGCGGCCAGGAAGCGGTCGACGACCGCCCGGCCCATCCCACTGGCCGCACCGGTGACCACGACCGTGCCGCTCATCGGACGGCCTCGGTGAGGCTCGGGCGCGCGACGGCGGGCGAGGCGGTCTGCTCCAGCCGGTCCAGCACCCGGTTGCTGCGAGTGACCTGCGCGGTCCACAGCGGCCGCAGCACGTCGACCCGGTCGTCGGGTGGCCCGGCGACCAGCAGCTCCTGGTGCAGCGGCCGCGCGGTCCGGCCCTCGAGCCCCAGCACCCGGGCCGCGAGCCGCGCCTGGGCGCTGAACACCGGGAACTGCGGCCCGCGGGGACTGGCCAGCCCGACGGTGTACAGCCGGGCGACCCCCACCGGCACGGTCATCCCGCCGACCCGCAGCGGCGCCCCGCTCCGCCAGGTCAGCAGCTCCGGCGCCAGGAACGGCAGGGTGACGCGGAACCCGGTGGCCCACAGCACCGTGTCGAACTCACCGGTGCTGCCGTCGGCGAAGGTGACCGTGCGGCCGGACACCCCGGTCACGCCCGGCCGGGCCGTGATCCGCCCGTGCTGCAGCCAGTAGAGCAGCAGGTCGTTGACCACCGGCGGCTGCTGGTTGAGGTTGCGGGTCACCGGCTCCTGCAGCCCCGGGTAGTCCGCGGCGCTCCCCACCGAGATCCGGACCAGCTCGCGCTGCACCCGCTCGGCAAGCCACATCGGCAGCTTCGCGAGCAGCGGCAGCTGGTTGCGGCCCTTGCCGAAGAACGTCTTGGGCTGGAACACCTGCCCGCGCCGCATCGCGATGCTGACCTGCCGGCGGGCGTGCACGGCGTCCACGGCGAGGTCACAGCCGGAGTTGCCCGCCCCGACGACCAGCACCCGCTCCCCCACCAGGTCGTCAGCGGTGCGGTACTGCGAGGAGTGCAGGGACCGGCCGGTGAACTCCGCGGCCATCGCCGGCAGCGCTGGGTCCCAGTGGTGGCCGTTGGCGACGACGACGGCGTCGAAGTGCTCCGTCGTCCCGTCCGCCGTCGCGACGTCCCACCCGCTCCGGCCGGCGTCCGGGCTGGTCACCGACACCACCTCGACGCCCGTGCGGACGTGCTCGCGCAGGCCGAACCGGTCGGCGAACCCGTCCAGGTACCGGATCACCTGCTCCTTGCTCGGGAACAGCGGGTAGTCGGCGGGCATCGGGACGCGGTCGAAGCCGGAGACGTCCCGCGGGGTGATCAGGTGCAGCGCCTCGTAGTCGGTGTGCCAGTGGCCGCCGACACGCTCGGTCCGCTCCATTGCCACCACGTCGTGCCCGGCGTCGCGGAGCACCCGGACCGCCTCGAGCCCAGCCGCACCGGCCCCGATCACGCAGGTGCGCTGTCCGGTGGCGGGCGACTGCCCGACCTCGGTCATGTCCGACTCCCCTCCGCGACGGACCGGGAGGCCCGTGCTCGAGTCGAGTCTGGGCGGCCACCCGGCGCGCCGTGAAGAACCAACTCCGAGCGCCGTCCAGAGGTTCCGCCTATGGCTGGACTGCCGGGACGCCGCCGTCCTCCCCCCGCGGCGGCCCCGCGTCCGCGGCCCGCTGGAGCGCGCGGACGTGCCGGTGCGCCAGGTCCATGAAGATGCGCGTCGCCGGCGACAGGACGCCGTTGGTCCGGGTGACGAAGGCGAACCGCTCCACCACCGGCGGGTCCAGCGGCACCCAGTGCAGCCGGCCCGGGTATCCCGGCCACCGGGTGACCAGGTAGCTGACCAGCGAGTCGCCGAGCCCGTGGGCGGCCAGCTCGACCGCCGCCGTCTGGA
Source organism: Modestobacter marinus (assembly GCF_019799945.1). Classification (GTDB taxonomy): domain Bacteria; phylum Actinomycetota; class Actinomycetes; order Mycobacteriales; family Geodermatophilaceae; genus Modestobacter; species Modestobacter marinus_B. The sequence continues at coordinate 15,341 of NZ_JABGCH010000040.1, read as the reverse complement.
ACTCCACCTCGATCTGCGGCTGCAGGGTCACCCCGGCCCGCCGCGCGCGGTCGGTCAGCGACCGCCGCAGCGGGTCCTCGGCGCCCCAGCGCGCCTCGGACAGGATCAGCGGCGCCGCCGCCAGCTGCTCGATCGTCACCGGCGCGCGCGTCCGCTCACCGTCGGTGCTGACGTAGACGACCGAGTCGACGAGCACCGGCGGGCCGACGTCCAGCCCCCGCTCGTCGATGGGCAGCTGCACCAGGCCGGCCTCCAGCTCACCGCGACGCACCTGCTCGGCGACCTCGGAGCTGTTCAGCCCGACCACCCGTGTGGTCACCCCCGGGTACTGCGACCGGAAGTCGCCGACCAGCGCGGTCAGCAGGTACAGGTGCGCGCTGGAGAACGTCCCGAACGAGACCGTGCCGCCGGAGAGCTCCTGGATGTGCCGCGCGCTCTCCCGCAGCGCGGACACGTCGGCGAGGGTCCGCCGCGCCTGCGGCAGCAGCACCCGGCCGGCCTCGGTGAGCTGCAGGCGCCGGTTGGTCCGCACGAACAGCGTCACCCCGAGCGAGCGCTCCAGGCGGCGGATCTGCTCGGACAGGCTCGGCTGCGCGATGTGCACCGCCTCCGCGGCCGCCACGAACGACCCGTGCTCGACCGCCGCGACGAAGTAGCCCAGCTGCTGCAACGTGGGCGCAGCGGCCACGGCGCTCCTCCTCGGTCCGGTGGACTGCGGCAGGGTACCGACGTCGGCTGGACACCCGCCCGGACCGGCCGATCGTGGGATCGTGCGGACGACGAGACGGACCGACGCGTCCCTGGCGCTGGTGGCCGCACTCCTGACCCTGGTGGCGGCAGCGGGCTGCGCCACCCCGGCGGAGAGCCAGGTCCGGGACGGCGGCGGGTCGCTGCTGCTGACACTCGAGCCCACCGGCGGGCTGGCTACCGTCACCGACGAGGCCGCGGCGGAGCTCGCCGCGCGGCTGGTCGGCTACAACCGCGGCGGCGTGCCGGTCGTCGTCCGGTTCGCCCACGAGATGAACGGCTCCTGGTACGCCTGGGGCCAGCAGCCGGCCGCCTACGTCGCGGCGTTCCGCCGGGTCGCCGCGGCGATCCATGCCGGCGCACCCGGGTCTCTCATGATGTGGGCCCCCGACTACGGCGGCGGCTACCCGTTCACCGGCGGCCGGTTCGCCGCCGTCCCCGGGACCGGGGACGCCGTGGTCCTGGACACCGACGGCGACGGGGTCGTCACCATCGCCGACGACCCCTACGCGCCGTGCTGGCCCGGCGACGACGCCGTCGACTGGGCGGGCATGACGCTGTACCACTGGGGCGACGCCTGGCCCTGGGGCGAGAACGAGGTGCCCGAGCCCAGCAAGTTCGTGGCCCAGCTGACCGGCGAGTACGTGGGGCTCGGCGGGGACGACCGCGGCCTGCCGGAGTTCCACGAGGTGTACGGCGTGCAGCACGGCAAGCCGGTCGCCGTCCCCGAGACGGCCGCCTTCTCCGCCCGCGGCGCCGGCGGGGCCGGCGAGCTCGCCGTCAAGCGGGCCTGGTGGCAGCAGGTGAGTGACCCCCGGCTGCCCGCCCTGCTGCCCCGGCTGGCGATGGTGAACTGGTTCGAGTGGTCCAAGCAGGAGCCCGAGGTCGGCGCCGAGGTCGACTGGCGGGCGGTGGGCTCGACCGAGCTGCGGGACGGCGGGCTCACCGACGACCCGGCGTGGGCCCGTTGGGCCGGCGACCTGCCCGACTGCTCCGGCTGACCCGACGGCGGGCCGGCCGAGTCAGGGCCGCCGGCGGCGCAGCACCAGCCAGTGGTTGACCGCGCCGACGCGCCGGTAGGTCAGCTCGTCGGCGGTGGCCAGGGCCAGTGCCACCCCCCGCCCGGTCTCGGCCAGCGCGTCCGGCATGTCCGCCGTGCTGAAGTCGACGTCCACGCGCCTCCCCGGGTCCTGGAACCGGGCCTCCAGCCGGTCGTCCTCGACGCGGACGGCGAGCTCGAAGTCCACCGGGTGCGGGTCGCCCGCGTGCTCCACGACGTTGCCGGCGATCTCCACCACCGCGATCTCGAAGCGCATGCGGTCGTCGTCCCCGACGTCCGGGTGCCGGTCCCAGGCACGGCTCAGCAGCGCGTGCACGTCGTCCAGCGACGCGGGCACCCCCGGCGCACGCAGGGACAGCTCAGCCGGCACGGAGTGCCTCGGCGACGCTGCCGAAGGGTCGGAGCACCCGCTCCAGGTTGGTCAGCTGCAGGACGGTGAGCACCTGGGTGCTGGGCGCGGCGATCCGCAGGTCGCCGCCGGCCTGGCGGGCGGCCTTCAGCCCGGCGATGACCGCGCCCAGTCCGGAGGAGTCCATGAACGCGCAGGCCGAGAGGTCGACGACCACCGTGGTCGCCGCCTCTCCGACGGCCTCGGCGACGGCGGAGCGGAACGCGGGGGCGTCGACCATGGTCAGCCGGCCGTCCACGCGCACCACCGCCGCGCCCGTGGGGTGGGTGTCGAGCTCGATCATGCCGTCGTCCTCTCGTCGGTGGCCAGCCCCAGGTGGCGCGCCGCCGGGACGACGACGCTCAGGACCAGCAGGTCGTAGGCCACCCACGCGAGGTTGACCCAGGTCCCGTACGCACTCGGCGCGATGCCGAGGTGCAGCCGCACCAGCCCGACCACCGCGGCCGCGACCAGCAGCCCCATGGTGACCAGCTGGACACGGACCAGCCGCCAGGCAGGCCGCGGGGTCGCCGTCGGGGTCTTCGGCGTCACGACGAAGCCGAGGTCCCGGTGGAACAGCACGTTGGCCGCTGCGGTCGTGCAGGCGCGGATCCACACCGGGAACAGCGCCAGGCTGTACTGCTGCCCGCGCCACGTCCGCATCCCGTGGCCGACCACGCGGAAGAGCAGCAGGGTGGTGAGCAGGAAGGGCACCAGGTGCAGCAGGAACGCGTCGCCGTCGGCGTTCACGGGGCGCACCCCGAAGCACAGGTAGGCGATCGGGGCCGCGATGTACACCAGCGCCGCGAAGCCGGCGAGGTAGCTCCACATCGTGGCCAGGTACATCAGCCGCTGCCCGACGCTGAGCCCCCGCTGGACCAGCGGGTTCTGCCGCAGGGCCAGCTGCAGCGTCCCCTGCGACCAGCGCAGCCGCTGCGCCAGCATCGCGGCGAGGTCCTGCGGCGCCAGCCCGCGGGCCAGCACCTCGTGGTGGTAGACCGTCCGCCAGCCCATCGCGTGCAGCCGCATCGACGTCGCCATGTCCTCGGTCACCGAGTTCGTCGCGAGCGGCATCACCGGCTGCGCCTCCCCGGCCAGGTCGACGTCGACGGAGCAGACCAAGGCCTTCACCGACTCCAGCGCGGCGATCGGCGACCAGTCCCGCTGGGCGAGCCGGGTCAGCACGGCACCGTCCAGCTCGGCCGTCAGGACGGCGGCGCCCGACCGGCCCGTCATCCCCGCGATCTCGGCCAGGTCGGCCTCCATCCGCGCGAGGTCGTCGGTGACGACGCCCCGGCCGGCCGCGTCGACCCGCTGCTGGAACCGGTAGGTGACCTCGGAGACCGGCTCGCCGGCCGCGACCTCGACGCGGGCCCGGCGGACGGCCCCGGCGACCTCGCCCAGGGCGGCATGGACGGCGGGACCGGCGGCCCGGGCCTCGGTCCGCGCCCGAGCGATCACCCGCCCGGCCGTGCGGAGCGCGTCCCGGATCGACCGTTCGACGGCCCGCACGTACCCGGCCACGCCGAGCTGCATGAGCGCCTCACGGCGCAGGACGGCGTTCGAGCCGCAGAAGTAGGCCGCGTCCCAGCCGTCCTTGCCCTGCTGGATCGGGCCGTAGAACAGTGGCGCCTGGCTGCCCAGCACGTCGTCGTCGTCCACGTTCGCGAACCACTGCGGCGTCTGGACGAGGGCCACCCGCGGGTCGTCGAACCAGCCGAGCGTGCGGTCCAGGATCGTCGGGTGCGGCACCTGGTCGGCGTCGAGCACGAGCAGGAACTCGCCGTCGGTCGCCAGCAGCGCGTTGTTCAGGTTGCCGGCCTTGGCGTGCCGGGGCATCCCCGCCCAGTCGGCGCTGCGGGTCAGGTAGCCCACGCCGGCGGTGAGGGCCGCGTCCTGCACCTCGGGGCGCGCCCCGTCGTCCAGCACCCAGGTGCGGTGCGGGTACCGGATGTCCCGCGCGGCCCGGGCGGTGACCATGACCAGGTCGACCGGCTCGTCGTAGGTGGTGACGAAGACGTCCACGGTCGCGTCCGGTGGCGGGGGCGGCGGCTCGGCCCGCTGCCGGATGCGCCAGACGGTCGCACCGAAGAGGAAGGCGTCGAGCAGGCTGTAGGTCTCGGCGAGCACCAGCGGCACCGCCAGCCACCACTGGGCCCAGTTGATCGAGTCCAGCCACCGCCACACCAGGTAGTCGGCCCCGGTGACCAGGGTGAGGACGACCAGCGCCCGGATCCCCCAGCGGCGCGTGTCCCCGACCTGCAGCAGCGCCTGGTGACGGCCGCTCACGGCGTCCGCCGGATGGCCACCAGGGTGACGTCGTCCGTGCGGATGCCCACCCGTCGGGCGAGCACGGTGAAGCGGTCCACCACGTGCGCGGCGTCCACGCAGTCCCACACCGCCGCGGCGATCTGCGGCAGGGAGTCCGTCGTCCCGTCGAACAGGTCCAGCAGACCGTCGCTGAAGGCGACCACCGTGTCGCCGGGCGCCAGGTCGACGACCCCCTCGGGCCACTCCTCGCCGGCCAGCACGCCCAACGGCAGCCCGCCGCCCGCCGGACGCGCGAACGAGCCGTCCGCCCGGACCAGCAGCATCAGGCCGTGGCCCGCGTCGGCGAAGCGGACCCGGTGGCCCACGGCGTCGAGCTTGGCGTGGCACATCGTCACCAGCCGGCCGGTCCGCTCCAGGTCCTCGTGCAAGGTGGCGGCCGCCTCGCGGACGGCCTCGGCCGGGCCGGCGTCGCGGGCGGTCGAGCGCATGACGGCCCGGACCATCGCCGTGACGATCGCGGCCGGCAGTCCCTTGCCCATGACGTCGGCCAGGGTCAGGACGAGCTGACCGTCCGGCGCGGGGTGCCAGTCGAAGAAGTCCCCGCCGACGCTCCCCGACGGGAGGCACATGCCGGCGACCTCGTAGCCCGCGATGTCCGGCGTGCCCAGCGGGAGCAGCGCCGCCTGCACCCGCGCGGCGCTCTCGAGCTCTGTGCTGCGGTCGAGCTCCCGCTGCACCCAGCCGGCCAGCTCGGCGAGGAGCGCCCGCTCCTCGGCGCCGAAGTGCCGCGGGCGCTCGTCCACGAGGCAGAGTGCGCCCACCCGGTGGCCGCCAGGGCCCTGCACCGGATGGCCGGCGTAGAAGCGGATGCCAGGGGCGCCGGTGACCGATGGGTTGCCCGCGAACCTCTCGTCCTGCGTCGCGTCCTCGACGACGAGGAGCTCCGGACGACGGATGGTGACGTCGCAGAAGGCGTGCTCACGCGCGCCGTCGGCCAGCGGCAGCGGGCCGGACTGGGACTTGTGGACCTGCGCGGCGTCGGTGACCAGCGTGACCGCCGCCGCGGACACCCCGAACAGCTGCTGGGCCATCCGGGTGATCCGGTCGAACCGCTCCTCCGGACCGCGACCGAGGACGTCGAGTGCCGCCAGGTCGAGCAGCCGCTCGTGCTCGGCGAGCACCGGGTCCGGTGCCGTCTCGAGCGCTGCCTGGCCGGCCACGTGCTCCTCCTCGCGTCGTACGGCCGTGGACTCGGCCGTGCACCACCTACATCGGCACGCCCGCTCCGGAGGTTGAGACCGTGTTCCACGTGCAACCGGCCCGGCCGCGGGAGAGGGTGACGGCGTGATCACGCCCGACGCGACGAGCAACGCCACCCGACCGCCCGAGGAGGTTCGGGTCCCGGTCCGCGGCGGTGAGCTGGCCGCGCTGCACTGGGCCGCCGACGCCCCCGCCGCGCCCCTGGTCGTCCTGCTGCACGGCATCACCGGCAACGCCATGGTGTGGGCCCGGGTGGCCGACGCCCTGGCCGGCGAGTGCGACGTGGTGGCCCCGGACCTGCGCGGGCGGGCACAGAGCGCCGGGCTGCCCGGTCCCTACGGCTTCTCCGCGCACGCGGCCGACGTCACGGCGCTGCTCGAGCAGTTCGGGGCCGACGCCGAGGCCGGGGCCGACTCGACCGTGCTCGTCGGCCACTCGATGGGCGGTTTCGTCGCGGCTCTCGCGGCCAGCGGACTCGCCCGGGACCTCGTGCACGGGCTGGTGCTGGTCGACGGGGGGCTGCCGTTCGCCGTCCCCGTGGGAGCCGACACCGACGCCCTGCTCGCCGCCCTGCTCGGCGCCACCCTCGACCGGCTGGACCGCACCTTCCCCGACCTCACCGCTGTCCGGGACTTCTGGGCCGCGCACCCGACCGTCGGTCCGTGGGTCGACGAGCCGACCGTCGCCGCCCACCTGGCCCGCGACCTGGCCGGCACGGCACCCGAGCTGCGCAGCTCGGTGGTGCGCGAGGCGGTCCGGGTGGACGGCGCCGACCTGCTCCGCAACGAGGCCGTGCTGGAGGCCACCACCGACCTGCCGGTCCCCGCGACGCTGCTGTGGGCGACCCGCGGCACGCAGGCCGAGCCGCCCGGCCTCTACGACGAGGTCCGGCTGGCCGGGATGGGCCTGGCCGATGCGCACGTCACCGCCCGCGAGGTGCCCGACACCGACCACGACTCCATCCTGTGGGCTCCGCAGGGGGTCGCCGCGATCAGCGCGGCGGTCCGGGCCGCCGCCGAGCGCGGTCGCTGATCAGGCGCCCTCCGGCCAGGGCCGGCCCGCGGGCACCGACCGGGGACCCGCATCGGTGGGCCTCGGCGCGTCCCCCGGGTGGGCCCGCACCGCTAGCAGGGCGACGTCGTCCTCGGCGCCGTCGACGAGCTGCGCGGCCAGCAGCCCGTCGCACAGCCGCTCCAGCGGCTCCCCCGCCAGGTCGGCGACGGCGGCCGCGAGCCGCGCGCGCCCCTCGTCCAGGTCGCCGGTCCGGCCCTCGAACAGCCCGTCGGTGAACAGCAGCAGCGTGCTGCCCGGCGGGATCGTCGCGATGCCGTCCGTTCGGGGGCCCTGCCAGCCGATGCCCAGAGGCGGTCCGACCGGCGCCTCCAGGTCGACGACCTTGCCGTCCGGCTGCAGCAGCATCGGCATGGGATGACCCGCGGAGGCCCAGCGCAGCCGGCGCAACCCCGCCGCCCGGTCGTCCTCGTCCTGCTCGATCCGGGCGACCAGCACCGTCGCCAGGGCCGACACGTCCAGCCCGACGACGGCCAGGTCGACCCGGCGCATCACGCTGGCCGGCTCCTCCTGCCGGTCGTAGGCGATCGCCCGCATCAGGTTCTTCAGCTGCGCCATCGCGGCCGCGGCCTCGAGGTCGTGCCCCATGACGTCGCCGATGGTGAGCACCGTCGAGCCGTCGGGCTGCAGGAAGGCGTCGTACCAGTCCCCGCCGATGGCGACGTCCTGCGTGGCGGCGCGGTACCGCACCGCGAGCTGCAGGTTGTCCGGCTGCACGGGCGCGGACAGCAGGCTCCGCTGCAGCCGCTCGGCGATCCGGCCCTGGGCGGTGGCCAGTCGCGCGTTGTCCAGGGCCAGCGCGGCACGGCGCGAGGCGATCTCCGCGGTGCGCAGCTCGGCGTCGGTGAAGGGGCCCCGCTCGGGCGCGTTGACCAGCGTGAGCGCGCCGAAGAGCTCCCCGCGGGCGAGCAGCGGGAACGTGGCCGCCGCACTGACCCGCAGCGGGGTCAGCGCCGCCCGGGCCGCCGGCGTCGTCATCCGCCGCACCTGCGCGTCGGTGAGCTGCTGCAGGACCACCGGTCGGCCCTCCCGCAGCGCGGTGGGCACCGGCGCGGAGGTCTGGTTGGTCTCCACCCGCAGGTCGGCGTAGGCGTGCACCGCGTCGACCAGGGCGGGGTCCCGGTGCGCCCGGCCGACGTCCCGGCGGCGCCCCGCCTCCACGACGGTCACCAGGCACCAGTCGCCGAGCAGCGGTACGACCAGCTCGGCGAAGCGCTGCGCGGCCCGGTCGGTGTCCAGGGTCGAGGTCATCGCCTGGCTGATGTCGCCCAGCAGCATCAGGTGCCGGCCGGCCAGCTCGGCCCGGTGCGCGGCCTGGGCGGCCCGCTCGGCCTCCGCCTCCCGGGCGGCGATGGCCTCCGACCGCGCCTGCTCGGTGCGCCGGCGTCCGGTCACGTCGTCGTAGGTGACGACGATCCCCGCCTCGGTCCGGAAGGCGTCGACCTGGAACCAGGCGGCCAGCGGCTCGAACCAGGCCTCGAAGGACGCCGGCTCACTGGTCGCCGCGACCTGCTCGTAGGCGGCCTGGAAGGGGCCGCCGACCGCCTCCGGGAACTCGGCCCAGACGACCCGGCCCTGCAGCTGGTCGACCGAGCGGCCGAGCAGCCGGGCTCCGGCCGGGTTGACGTAGCTGAAGCGCCAGTCCCGGTCGAGCACGAACAGCGGGCGGGCCATGCCATGCACGGCCTCCACCAGCAGGCCCGCAGGCGGCCCTCCGCCGTCCCGGGTCATGCGGCCACTGTGCACCATCGGCGGGCGCGCACCCGGGAACCGGGGCCCCTGCGGGGCGCCCGGTTCCCCGCGGGGGTGAGGGTGCGGTGCGCCCGGTCAGCGGACGGCGCGCGCGGCGGCCTGCTGCTCGGCGGCCTCCCGTTCTGCGGCGTCACGCAGGTCGGCGAGGGTGTCGTCGCTGGAGCCGCCGCCGTGGCCGTCGTCGTCGAGCATGGTGGCCTCGTCGAACGGGCGGTCGCCGGCCAGGACGGCGTCGAACTGCTCGCGGTCCAGTTCCTTGGTCCAGGTGGCGACCAGCACGGTGGCGATGGCGTTGCCGGCGAAGTTGGTGACCGCGCGGGCCTCGGACATGAACCGGTCGATGCCCACGATCAGCCCCACCCCGTCGAGCAGGTCGGGGCGGTGCGCGGACAGCCCGCCGGCCAGGGTGGCCAACCCGGCGCCGGTCACCCCGGCCGCCCCCTTCGAGGCGATGATCATGAAGGCGAGCAGGCTGAGCTGCTCCCCGACGGTCAGCGGGTCACCCAGGGCCTCGGCGATGAACAGCGAGGCCATGGTCAGGTAGATCGCCGTGCCGTCGAGGTTGAACGAGTACCCGGTCGGCACCACGATCCCGGCGACCGGCTGGCTGACCCCGGCGTGCTCCATCTTGGCGATCAGCCGCGGCAGCGCCGTCTCCGACGACGAGGTGGACACGATGAGCAGGAACTCCCGGCCCAGGTACCTGAACAGCCGGAACACCCCGACCCGGGCGACCGCCCACAGGATGCCGCCCAGGAACACGAAGACGAAGATCGCGCAGGTCACGTAGAAGGCCAGCATGATCACCGCCAGGCTCTTCAGCGCGTCCAGGCCGGTCTCCCCGACCACCGCCGCGATCGCCCCGAAGGCGCCGATCGGCGCCAGCCACATGACCATCGACAGCACCCGGAAGACCAGCCGCTGCAGGTGGCCGATGCCGCGCAGCAGCGGCTCACCCGCCCGGCCCATGGCCTGGATGGCGAAGCCGACCAGCAGCGCGACCAGCAGCGCCTGCAGCACCGAGCCCTCGGTCAGCGCGGAGAACAGCGTGGTCGGGATCAACCCGAGCAGGAAGTCGACCGTCCCGCCGCTCTCCTCGGCCTCCCCGGCGAGGCTCGAGCCCTGCCCGCGCAGCTCCTCGGACAGCTCCAGCCCGCCCCCGGGGTGCACGATGTTGCCCACCACCAGGCCGATGGCCAGCGCCACCGTCGTCATGATGATGAAGTAGCCCAGCGCCAGCCCGCCGATCCGGCCGACCTTGGCCGCCTGCCGGATCGCCCCGATCCCCAGCACGATGGTGCAGAAGATCACCGGCGCGATGAGCATCCGGATCAGCGCCACGAAGGCCGTGCCCAGCCACTTCAGGCTGATCGCGAACTCCGGCACGGCGAACCCGACGGCGATGCCCAGTGCCACCGCGGCGACCACGGCGATGTAGAGCCAGTGCGTGCGGTCCTTGCGCTTGACCGGTGCGGCACCCCCGGCCGCCTCGGATGAGGGCCTGCTCCCAGTGGCCATGACAGCTCCTGTGCGGTTGGTGTGCCTGCGAGGTGATCCTCCACCCGCACACCGGGGCGCGCAGTCCCGTTCTGCACAGCGCAGGACCGGGGGAGCGCGACGTCTCCGTCCCGCTCCCCCGGTCCCGGGGTCGTTCAACCGGTCAGTTGGCCAGCACGATCGACAGGTTGCCCGAGCCGTACCCGGCCACGTCGACCCGCAGGTCGATGCGGTTGAACGCGGCGCTCAGCCCGGCGATGTCACCGGGGACCGCCTCGCCCGGGGCGTACAGCTTGTACAGCTTCGAGTGGTTGACCCCCTCGCCGTTGAACATCGAGGCGGCGACGTTCACCACCTCGTAGACGACCTCGAGGTGCATCTCCGAGAGCTCACCCTCGTCGATCGCGTCCTCGAGCCCGCCCTTGGGGAGCAGGGCCAGGGCGCCGGCGAACCAGGCGGCCAACCGGATGTCGACCAGGCACAGCGCCGTGGTCGCCATGGTCGGGTCGACGTAGACGGCGACGGCCGGCTTGTCGTTGAGCGACACCGGGTCGCCGGGGGCGACGACGACGTCCTTGCCGAAGAGGCCCTCGAGGAGGTCGCGGACGTCCTTGGGGTTCGGCAGCAGCGCCGGAGCCGGGGCCGTCACGCCAGCACCCCGTCCAGCGCGTCCTTGAAGGTGTCCTCGGTGAACGGCTTGGCGATGAGGAACAGGGCGCCCGCGTTGGCCGCCTTCTCCCGCATCTCCGGGGAGCCCTCGGAGGTGACGAACCCGAAGGGCACCTGCGAGCCGGCGGCGCGCAGCGCCTGCAGGCACTCGATGCCGGTCATCTCGGGCATGTTCCAGTCCGAGAGGATCAGGTCGGGCGTCTCCGCGCCGACCATCTCGAAGGCCTCGCGGCCGTTCTCGGCCTGGATGATGTCGTGGTCGTCGAACCCGGCCTGGCGCAGGGTCCGGATGACGATCTGCCGCATCACGCGGCTGTCATCGGTCACCAGGATCTTCACAGCGGCACCTCGTTCCGCTCGGCGTGGGGCGCGTCGGCAGCGCCCTGCACGGTGATGGTCAGGAACTGTCCGCGCCACTGACCTGCGACGCGGCAGACGTCGTCCAGCCGCCCCTGGGAGGGCGCGGACCCGATCTTGGGGAGCCCGAGCCGGGACTCGCCCGGCAGCACGCTCTTGATGTTGCCGCCCAGGACGTTGGCCAGTTCACCCAGCGCGTCCTCGACGTCCTCGTCGTCCACGACCACCGGCGGGCGGGTCATCAGGACGCTCGCGGTGAGCGCCTCGGCCGTGGCCGGGGCGCAGGTGAGGACCACCGAGCCGGTCCACGGCCCGGTGATGTCCACCCAGGCCGACACGGTCTCGGCCGGCGGCGGCGCCGGTACCGGGACGAAGACCTCGCCGTCGCCGACGAGCGACGGCCAGACCTGGTCGGCGATCCCGAGCACGGTCTCCGCGTCCAGCAGCGCGGTGATCGGCTGAGTCGACTCAGCGGTGGTCATGCGGGGGCGCCTTCCGGGAGCAGGCCCAGCAGCGCGAGCTTGTCGCGCAGCGCGTCGGGCGTGAACGGCTTGATGAGGTACTCGTGCGCCCCGGCGGCCAGGGCCTTCACGATCTGCCCGGTCTCGCTCTCGGTGGTGACCATCATCAGCGTCACCTGGCGGTAGGCCGGGTTGGCACGGACGGCGAAGACGAACTGCAGCCCGTCCATCACCGGCATGTTCCAGTCGATGCAGCACAGGTCGGGCACCCAGCCCTCGGCGCTGCCGCTCTCGAGCACGTCGAGGGCCTCGCGGCCGTGGCCGGCCTGGCGGACCTCGTACCCGAAGTCGGTGAGGATGGTCCCGACGATGCGCCGCATGGCGCGGGAGTCGTCGATGACGAGTGCTCGCATGATCAGGATCCCTTCCGGGGGCGGTAGGCGGAGCCGCGGCCGACGACGACCCGCTCCCAGTTGTCATCGACGCCGAGGGTCGTCTCGGCAGCGCCCAGGAACAGCCACCCGTCGGGGCGCATGAGCTGGCGGACGCGGGTCAGGATCGCCTGCTTGGTGGGCAGGTCGAAGTAGATGAGCACGTTGCGCAGGTAGACCACGTCGAACAGGCCCAGCGGCGGCAGCGGTGCCGCCAGGTTGCACTCGCTGGCGGTGACCATCTGGCGCAGCGCCGGCGCGATCTCCCACTCGTTGCCGTTGCGGGTGAAGTGCCGCACCAGCATGGCGGCCGGCAGGCCACGGTTGACCTCGAGCTGGCTGAAGCGGCCGGCCCGGGTGCGCTCGACCATCTGCCGGGAGATGTCGGTGGCCGTGATCTGCACCCGCGTGGCCGCGTGGGGCAGCGCGTCTGACAGCAGCATCGCGATCGTGTAGGCCTCCTGCCCGCTGGAGCAGGCAGCCGACCAGATCTTGATCCGGTCGCTCGGCCCGCGGGCCGCCAGCAGCTTCGGCAGCACCGTGCCGGTGAGCGCGGTGAACGGGTCGCCGTCCCGGAACCAGGACGTCTCGTTCGTGGTCAGCGCCTCGACGATCCGCCGGGTCTTGGCCGGGTCGGGGTGCAGCCGCACCGAGTCGACCAGCTCGCCGACGCCGGCGCAGCCCAGCTGCTGGGCCATCGGCAGCAGCCGCGCCTCGACGAGGTACTCCTTGCCGGGCTGCAGCACGATGGCGCTCTCGCGGTGCACCAGCTGGCGCACCCAGTCGAATCCCATCGCGGTGAGGGTCATCGCACACCTCCGATCCCGGCGCCGGTGGTGGCTCGGGGGAAGCCCGCCGGAGGGCGGGGGTTGGGCAGGAGTCGGGTGATCGCGTCGGCGACCCGGTCGAGCGGGAGGACCTCGTCGGCGAAACCGGCCTGGGTGACCGCGCCAGGCATGCCCCAGACGACGGAGCTGGCCTGGTCCTGGGCGACGACGGTGCCGCCGGCCTCCCGGATCTGGCCGGCGCCGATCCTGCCGTCGGACCCCATCCCGGTGAGGACGACGCCGAGGACGGCGCCGTCGTAGGCAGCGACCGCCGAGCGGAACAGCACGTCCACCGCGGGTCGGCAGAAGTTCTCCGGGGCGGCCTGGTTCAGCGCCGTCCGCCGGACACCGCCGCTGGAGCTGACCACCAGGTGGTGGTCGCCGGGGGCGACGTGCACGGTGCCCGGTGCCAGCGGCGTCCCGTCGACCGCCTCGACGACCTCCAGGGCGCACAGCCGGTCCAGCCGCTGGGCGAACTGGCGGGTGAAGACGGGGGGCATGTGCTGGACGAGGAGCACCGGCACCGGCAGGCCGGCCGGCAGCAGCGGCAGCACCTTGGTCAGCGCGTCGGGGCCACCGGTCGAGGAGCCGATCACGAGGACGGCGGGCTCCTTGGGCGCCCGGGTGCGCGGTGCCGGGGGGCGGACGGCGACCGGGGCGGCCGCGGCGGGTCCGCTGGTCATCGGCCGGCCGGTCAGCGCCTTGATCTTGGGGATGAGCTGCTGGCGCACGCTCTCCATCGACTGGCCCACGCTGCCGACGTTGGCCGGCTTCGTGACGTAGTCGTTGGCGCCGGCGGACAGCGCGTCGAGGGTGGCCGACGCGCCTCGCTCGGTCAGCGTGCTGAACATGATGATCGGCACGCGACTGCGCGTCGCACGGATGGCGCGCACCGCCTCGATGCCGTTCATGTCCGGCATCTCGATGTCCATGGTGACCAGGTCGGGCTTGAGCTGCTCGAGTTTGGTCACCGCGAGACGCCCGTTCGGGGCGGTCCCGACGACCTCGATCATCGGGTCCCCGGAGAGGACGTCGGTCACGATCTTGCGGACGACGACCGAATCGTCGACCACCATGACCTTGATTGGTTGCACGTGCTCCCCCGCCCGCCGCCGAAGTACCGGCCGAAGGGCCGCACACAACTGTCATCGGCAGCGCCGGCGGGGTGCTTGAGTGCGGAATGGAGCGGGAATTGCCAGAAAAGCGCGGGAGTGGTGGAGAGAGGCGCTACAGGGCCGTCAGCGCTGTCCCGCCGTCGGCAGGGCGCGACCGGTGACCATCGCCCACGGCGAGCCGAGCACGGTCATCGACTCCTCGTCGAGCAGGTCGGCCATCGCCACCCCCGCCACGCAGCCGGCGAGCGCGTTCCAGACGCCGTCCGCGCCGTCCCGGGCGGTGAAGCCGGCCGCGCCGAAGGCGGTCACCGCCATCAGCTGCGCGGCGGCCACGGTGCGGGTGCGTCCGGAGACGTGCGCGGCCCAGGCGGCCCCGTGCATGGCCGCGGCCCACGGGCGGCGCTGGGCGCGCCCGGCGTCGACCGCCAGGCGCCACCGCCGGCGCCCGGCGTCGTCGAGGGTGAAGAGGTGCACGAGGAGGCGGGCGACGTCCGCGGCGGCCGGCCCGAGGTCGGGCTGCGGGAACCGCTCCAGCGCGGCCGCCGTGTCGTAGGCGCCGGTCAGCTCCTGGCGGACCGGGGACTCCAGCGCGTCGGCGGCCCACCAGCCGGTGGCGGCGTCGGCGAGGACGTCGGCGGCCAGCGCGGACACCGCGGGGTCGAGGTCGGCGACGGCGGCGTGGTCGGGCCCGAGGACGTCGTCGCGGACCAGGCGCTCGAGCGCCGGGGTGTTGCCGATCGTGCTGCGCTCCAGGAGCGCGACCAGCCGGGCCTCACGGTCCGTCGCGCCCGCGACCGCGTCCCGGAGCTGGGGCACGCCGGCTGCGGCCAGCTCGTGGGCCTTCCGGGTGCGGAGGGCTCGGGCGGCGCGCTCCTCCTGGCTGCGGCCGGCGCCCGGGTGGGCCGCGGCGAGCCGGTGCAGGGTCGCCGCGTCGGCACCGAGGCCGGCCAGGAGCGCGTCGGCCACCCGCTGGCCCTCGGGCAGGCGGACCAGGTCGAAGCCGAGCGTCGCTGCGCTGACCAGGGAATACGGCATGTCGCCTCCAAGTGGGTGGTCGGACCATCGTGGAGGGACCCGCCACGGAACGCCACGCGGCCGTCACCCGCTCGCGCTACGGCGAACGGAGGACGGCTGCGCGTTGCTGCCGTTGAGTGGGGACTTGATCACGCTCCGTGGAGGGGTCGACCACTCGAGAGTGAAGCGTGCTCCCTGGGGTGCGGTGGCCGCTGCGCGCCGTCGGGTCGCCCGGAACGGCCACGGCCGCCACCCCGCCCGGGGAAGGGGGCGGAGCGGCGGCCGTGGTGGCTCCCTTGCCGGGTCCCGCCGCGAGCCTGCGAGTGGCGGGGGCAGGTGGCCCCCTTGCAGGGTCCCGCCGCGAGCCTGCGAGTGGCGGGGGCAGGTGGCCCCCTTGCAGGGTCCCGCCGCGAGCCTGCGA
>NZ_JABGCH010000039.1 GCF_019799945.1 Modestobacter marinus | reverse complement strand
GTCTCCGGCGGAGCTCCACGGGTGGGGAAATTCAGTGAGCAGGTCTGGGGACTTTCATCTGAGCGCCGTCAGTGACGGAGACCGGCCTCGATCTGAGTGCCTGCTTCTCCGCGGACGGGGGCCTCGATGACCTGATTGCAGGGGACGCGCTGGTCTACCCGACCGACACTGTGGGCGAGCTCATCTTCTTTGGTGACCCGGCCGCGGCACACAAGCACGGAGAGGTGGTGGCGTCAGTTCCTCGCGACCTCGCCCGCGTGGCAGTCGGCGTCGATGCCCTGGTCAAGGCCGGGCTCGCCATGTCCGAGCAAGCGGGACTGTTGGTCCGGTTGACGCCTGAGTCCACGCGACGTCTGCGCGAACTACAGACGATCAAGGACGCCTCGGGAGCGGCTCTCGGTGTCTTGCGAGGGACTGATGGGACGTTCACGCACGTCATCCGCTTCCAGCCGGCGCAGATGCTTCAGACGGCCAGTTCGGTGACCGGCGCTCTGAGCGCCATCGCGACGCAGGCGCAGCTCGCACGGATCGAGAAGGCCATCGGTGCCGTGTCTCAGCAGGTGGATGCACTTGGTCGGTCGGCCGAACGCGACCGTGAGGCCGACGGAGAAGCCATCCGTGGGGTCATTCTCGAGGTCTATCGGGCGGCTCAATCGACGGGGACGCTGACAAGGGCCATGTGGGATCAGCTGGCTCCGGTCAACAAGGATGTGCGGAGACTCCAGGCCCGGTCCGCGCTCGAGGCCAAGGCACTGCGCCAGGAGCTCGAGGAGCTGCGCAAGAAGCCGGTCAAGGACCGTCGAACGCGGCTCGGTGAGCTGGAGAGCGGTGAACTGCAGGCAGTGTTCGACGACCTGCAACGGGATAACCGGGCCCTCGTGCAGTTCCAGGCTTTGCGGCTGTGGCACTTGACTGTCGCCGGTGACGCCGGGCTGGAAGCCTACGTCTTCGAACTGCGGGCCGCCATCACCGAGCAGGCCGAGCTGATCGCCGGCCTGTACAACGCCATCGAGGACGCCGTAGAGGCCGCAGGCGGCAGTTCACGATTCCAGAACATCTTCTCCCCGTTGAACTCGCGATGGGTCAAGGACAGGACGGGGAAGCTGCTCGAACAACTCGGGGAAATGCGGGCGGGCTACCGGCCGACACAACTAGGAGTCGATGGGGTGCAACAGGCCCTACTTCCGGTCCCGAGTCAGTACACCTAGTCCTCGGCTGATCATTCACCCGCCATCTCGCGCCATCTCCCCTTCCGTTTGTGAGGTTCGTTTTGTCGAGTGTTGAGCAGTTGTTTCCCTGTGCGCAGACACACTTGCGCGACTACGCCGACCCAGCGGGCGGTCGGGCGTGGCAGACGTATGACCGACTGGGTGATTCCGCACAACTTGAACCGGACGATTTCTTCGCGCCGGCACTGGCTCGATGCGCCGCTCCGCGGTCGGGACGTCATCAAGATGCACCGACCCGACGGCCCTTACCGGGTTCTCCGCGACGCCATGGCGAAGGTCGTGTCGGACGAGGAAGCGGCCACTGCTCTGTTCCAGGACCAGGACCTGACCGCTGATGTCGGCCCTTGGTCACTCGTCCGGGCTGCGCTGCATGCCAGCGACTCGACTCCGCACATCAAGGCGTCGAAGGTCACGAAGGTACTGCACAGGAAGCGCCCAGCGCTCGTGCCGATCTTCGACAGCAAGGTCGCTAGCTACTACGGCGTGAGTGCAGGGAAGCCATGGTTGTTCTGGCCGCTGATCCAAGCGGACCTCCGAGCCCACGGAGACCGGCTGCAACGACTGGCCAGGGACTACGAGACGTCGGATGGGCGGCGCATGACGGCCCTCCGGGCACTCGACATCATCGTGTGGGAGCACTGTCGAGGCTGTGAACCAACCCGCGGTGCAGGCTCCTGACCTGCTCCTCGACGTCAGGCAGGGGGGAACGCAAGTCGATCGAATGGAGGCGCAAATCAATGCCGGCCCCGCGCGTGGCGTAGTGATCCGGTTCCCCGGAGTTCTCGCCGGCGTAGACGAGATGGCCCGTCGTCAGTCCGAGTCGCAGGCAGTAGGTGATGAGTTGGTAGGCGTCGGCGTTCGGGAAGGCACCGCCATCACCGAGCAGCTTGTACTTCGTGTCGCCGACCGCAAGGACGTCCGCTCCGTCGACGACCACGAGGTCCGGCTTGATTGTGATGCGCTCGTCCTCGTCAAGCGGATACTGCTGCTGCACGAGCAGTCGGCCCGGGCCGACGGCCAGGCACTCCTCCTTGAGGATCTGCGCCACGAGCGCCTCGAACACCCATGCCATGTTGAGCGCGAAGCCGTGGGCGACGACGTCACCGACCCGGTGCTCGACGCTCCCCCCGCCGAGCGCCAGGTCGGCCAGATACAGCAGCCGGTGGAGGTGCCTGTTGAGTCGCGTGGGTGTCCACGGCGGTAGACGAACTCCCTGAGGAGCGAGCCTGACCTCCGCGAGCATGCGGTCGACTCGGCGGAGTCCGCCACGCGTCGCTTTGGGGAGTCCGGGCAGGCTCAGCAGAACCCGAGTCGCGGCCCGTAGACGCCGGTTCTCGTCCGTGTCGAGCGTCCACTCGTCGACCGTCACCTCGATCGGCGTCACGACGCCGAAGCGGCGCAGCGCCTGGTCGACCAGGCGGATCCGTCCCCGGACGACGTGCAGCGACTGGTCCTCCGTGCGGTAACCCCGCTGCGGCCGCTGCGCCAGAGCCGTCTGCGCCTCCCGCTCGAACAGGACCGCCAACACCGTGCTGAGGTCCGCGTCGTCGGCCAGCCCCAGTCGGTCGGCGTCCACATGCATGTTGCGGACGCCGTTCGCGCGCGCCAGCAGTTGAAGGACCTTGACCGCGCCGACCTTCGGGGCCACCCGCACCTCGAGGTCACCGCAGCGAACCGCCCCCACCCACTGGCCGGCCGCAACCTTCCACCCGTCTCTCTCAGGCGTGGCGGTGACGAGCTTTGTGCCGCTCAACGCAACCGCCTCAGCGCGGTTGAGATCGACCCCGGTCAGCACTTGGCCTTCGGACAGGTGCTGCAGTGCTTCCCGACTCAACCCTCGGCGCCCTCAGTCTGTGGCGCGGCGGCGAGGCCCACCTCGGTCATCCACTTCGCGAACGGGTACCAGGTCGCGAGCTGGTCCTGGGCGTCGTAGTGGTGCTCCTTCAGCATCGGTAGGAGTTCACGTCGCCACAGACGGTCCAGCGCCGCCGGCTCCCCAGCGTTCGGTCGCATGAAGTAGGACGGCCCGAAGGCCAGCGACGGGTCCAGTCCTCGCTCCCCCATCCGCTTGTTGAGGCGGTCGAAGAGATCGGCGACGGCCGTCGGTTGCCGGTTCGTCTCGCACCACCGCCGGAGCACGCCGCTGAGCGCCGGCTCGGACGTGTCCATCGACAGGAAGACGAACCGCCTCCGCATCGCGGCGTCCAACAAGGCGATTGAACGGTCCGCTGTGTTCATCGTTCCGATGATGAACAGATTGTCCGGCAGGCTGAAGCGCTCACCTGCGCTGTACAGCAGCTCGATCTCCTGCTGGCGGTACTCGAGGAGGAAGTAGAGCTCCCCGAAGACCTTCGCGATGTTGGCCCGGTTGATCTCATCGATCACCAGGACGAAGGGCTTGTTCGGCGCCTTGCTGGCCTCGTCGGCGATTCGCTTGAGCGGCCCGGGCTGCACGGTGAGCGCTGCTCCGGTGCCGTCCGCAGTCGCCACCGGGCGGAAGCCCTCGACGAAGTCCTCGTAGGAGTACGTGGGATGGAATTGCACCAGGGCGGACTGGCCCTCGACGACGCCGCACGCCTCCAGAAGGCGCTGGACCAAGAACGTTTTCCCCGTACCCGGAGGGCCCTCCAGCACGACCTGCTTGCGCTCGTTCAGGCTGATCATCAGCTCCTTCACCCAACTGGCGTCGGCGTGGTGGAGCGACTCGGCCAGTGCGTCCACGTCGCACTCGAGAACCGCCGGCACGGTCGGCCGAACCTCGGTGACCACGACCTCCGGATCGATCAGAAGGTCGTCGTCCTCGAGGTCGACCGGGCCGGTCAGGTCCTCGTCCACCTCGGCCAGCGCTTCAAGGGCGGCGTTGATCTCGGTGAGGTCGAGCACGTCCTCGCCCTTGAACCGCACTCGTGTGCGCACAGATCCGGGCAGGTCCTTCACGGACGGGGTGGAATCGGCGCTCCAGGCGACCGGTCGCGTGAGGAGCATGGAGCCGCCGATCTGCTTCAGAGCGGCCGGACTGTCCTCAAGGCGTCCGAGGCGGAGTTGCTCGCCGTCGACGGTGGCCACGAGGTCGCCGGGCTGCATCCCCAGCACGAAGGCGAGGACGTCGCGCTTCTTGGCCTCACGCTTGACCACCTGCCAGTCGGAGTACCGCTCATCGACCAGGGTGCTCACCGCATCTTGGGTGGGCTCCGCCGGCAGGTGGGTCAGCCGTCCGACCGTGAGGGTCACCCGGCCCTGGCTGACCCAGGCCGGTACGCGGTTCTGCTGGTCGAGTTCGCCGCGGACCAGCCAGGCGCGGCCCCCGTCGACATCCTGGCTCCACTGCTGCAACAACGGCGCGGTGTCGAAGCGGACCGGCTTGCCACCCTGCTCGGCCTGCAGGCTCAGCGTGATGGCCTTGAGGTCTCGTTCCAGGTCGCCGGAGGGGGCCTCGAGATGAGTGTTGAAGGCCGCGACTACTTGCTCGCGGTCGGCCCGGCGCAGCAGCGTGGTGAACGACGCATGATGGGCGAGCAGGCAAAGCAGCGAGGCGATGCGATCGTCGGCGGCCGGCACGCCGCTGACGAGATCGCGGAAGAGCCAGGGATCCGACCAGGCGGCGTCACGGGTTCCCTGCGGCTGTTGCCACCAGTGGTCGAGGATGCGGATGCACGAGGTCAGCATCGCCACGGGGCTGGCGATCAGGGCCTTCCCGCCGTGCACAAACCCTTGCTCGAGGTCGGCCGACAACTGCCACGGCAAGCCGGGCGGATCCTCTGCGGGGATGAGCGGGTTACGGACCCGGCTGCGCTTGGTGCTGCCGACCATGTCGCTGAGCGGACCGACCAGCAGAACGAGTGCTTCTGAAGCCAACGTCCGCGGGGCCAGGCCGATGAGTCCGGGGAGCGTGGCAGGCGTGGGCTGCGGTGCCGACTCGAGGTACTCGAGCAGCGCCGTTGTGGTGGCCGGAGTCCAGACCGACGTGTCGGTGAGGAAGGCCGATCCGCTGGTTTGCCATGCGAGGAGCACTGGCGCGACGGCGCGGAGCGCGTGCGCGGTCCCCGAGCCCCCGTGAAGGACGTCGGCGGGGGAGAGCTGCAGCTCGGGCAGGACCTCTTTGCGCGCAGCATCCCAGTCGTCGTACGCCTGGCCGGCTACGTCGTACAGCTCCAGCGGGTCCGGGTACCTCGCGAGCGCTGCGCGACCTTCCCGCGTCAACCGAAACCCGCCGTCCGACGTGGCGTGCAGCCAGCCGGCGTGTTCATAGGTAGTGGTCAGGTTCCAGCCGAGGTTGGTCCACGCACGCACGGAACCGCTCTGAGTGACCGACGCGTCGTAGTCGTTGAGCGGCACGCGCCGCGCGGTCAGCTCCTGCAGCTCGCTGTACTTCAGCGGACGATCCTGCTCGGCCAGCACCTCGAGCACCTCGAGCGCCGCGCGCAGCCGCCTGCGGCACCGCAGCACCCACTCTGGGTCTTGGACCGGCTGACCGGGCTCGAAGAGCATCGGCGACTCAAGCGCTTCCGCGGTCACATGCGCTCCTTGTGTCGCGGACCCTGCCCGGGAGGTGGGTCGAGGGGGCTGACGAAAGGCACGCCACTGCGGGCGGCCTCGGCCATGGCGTCGTAGGCGGCCAGAATTTCTCGCATGGTGCGGAACTCGCCAAGGTCCCGCTCCTCGTACTTGCGAAGGACAAAGAAGGATTCGAGGACGTGCTCAACGTCGCTACGAGACAATCCGTAGAGGTGAAACATCCCCGCCTCAACTTCGGCGCGAAGCTGTGAGCGTCGCTCAGGAATCCATCGGTATGGCGCGCCCGGATCGGCTCCAACTATGTCCGCTGCGTAAGTGCTCAGTTGCCAGGATGTGTAACTAAGCTCCAAGACTCGGTGACGAACGAAGTCGGCGAACTTGTCCGTGGCCCATTCGGGAACCGACTCAAACGCCTCGGGTCGAGGACATGCTAGCTGCCGCACGGTCGTATAAGTCATGCTGGCTCCGCTGACTTTCTGGCGGCTGATGTAATCAAAGATCAGACTCGACCATACTGCGTGCAGAAGTGGACCAAGTTGTGCGGGTGAGGGCATCGCGAGGAGAAATTTGTGCCCTACAGCGCTTCGCGGCAGGACGCTTGGGATGAACGTTCGAACGTTACTTGCGCCTGCAATGTCTCGCCAGCCCAAGAACCATTTCCTAGTCCATGCCGGGCTGATCGCGGCATCCACTGTGCCCTCTGCGACCCAGTAGTGAGCCATGGGCTCAACGTTTGGGTCGTCCAACCGATCGATGTCAAGGTGCGGAAGAGTGCCTTTGTTCAGTTGTGCCTGGGTTGCGCCTGAGTAGGTGGCATACCTGTGATTCCAGTGCGACAACATCTTTGCTTCATATAGCGGGAGCCATCGCTTCGTTGCCGTCGTCCACGCCCAGCCCTCATACTCCGCACCATTGGTTGCGAGTTCTGCTTCGGAGACAAAGTTCTGTGAATCATTGGCCATGTCAAAAAGGCGAGCGAAGCGCAGACCCCAGGGGTTACCGTCGACCTCGTCTTCGCGATGCAGGATCGGGTGACGTAGGTAGCAATCCAGGGTGATCTCGGCATCTCTCCGGCTCCGAAAGACAGGCAGGGTGCCGGTGTTGGGGTTGATCAACAGCACTTCATCGGACGCTAGAAAAAAGCGGCGTTGCTGTACGTCCGAGACGTGACGAGTGTAGAAGGCCAGCCGAACATCTTTAACTTCTTCCCCGCCCGTCATGCAGGTGACTGCGCACCGAAGTTGGTTGTGAACCCCTGGGAAGATCTTCGCCTCGTTTTCGAAATCATAGAAGGAGGCGAGACGAGATGCCTTGAGCGTATCTGCGAAGAAAGCTGCGGTGGTTGCGTCTGTGGCTAGACCTGTTGGCGTGATAATGCCTGAGCGGCCAGTGGGGGCTACGGTCGCGCGGAAGTGCTCGGCGAAAACGCTGTAGGTATTGACGTCGCCGACTCCGCAGAGGGGGTAACGGCCTGAAGTGCGAAGAAAGTGACTGGCGGCCTCTGACTGACGCTTGGCGTTATTGAACTCTCTCAGCAACGCCGGCTGGGACTGGGCCAGCATGGCGATGGCCTTCTTGCGGGCGGCGGCATTCTTGGCTTCGGCAATGTTTGCGTCGCGCGAAGCGAAGAACTCTTGCTCTTGGAGCTTGATGCGTTCCCAAGGTGGGTTCCCGAGCACCGCGGAGAACCCGCCGGTCCAGCCGGTGGGGGTGTTGGCGGGTTCGTCACCGGGCACGCGGAAAACCTCGGGATACTCGAGGTGCCAGTGGAACAGTCGGTATTGAACTGCTAGAGCGTCTACTGACTCGGTAACGTGCTGTGGCGCGATGCCGGCGCTGAGTTGCTCGAGGGTGGCGTGGGTGATGGGCTCGTGATCTGCAGTTTTGTGGCCGAGGAAGGCGGCGCACCAGGCGTCGGCGGTACGTCGAACACGGATGGCGGTCTCGGAGGACTGGCCGACGGTGTAGCGCTGCGCAGCCCACGCGATGTCGGCGAGCGTGTGGCCGTCAGTGGCACGCTCGGCGATCTCCTCGGCGGCGATCCGGAGACCTTCGTTGCCGACCGGAATGCCTGCTTCCGAGAGTAGCTGGAGCTGTCCGTCGCGGAGCTTCTTGTTGTGGTTCTTCCAGGCGGTGACGGTCTTCTTGTTGTCGTCGCCGAGGGCCGCGTAGGCGGCGTCGGGGATGCCGGCGTGAAGCAGCCTGGGTGTGGTGCCGAGGAGGGCGTTGCCGACCTTGATGTGATGATCGAGAAAGGACAGCGGCTGGCCAGGGGTCATCGCCTCCAGCCAGAGGCTGACCTTCGCCAGGTCGGCGGCCATCGAGTTGAGGTCAACGCCGTAGATGCACCGCGCCACGACGTCATGCATCGCCTGTTGAGAATCCGCCGGGGTGGGATCGACCTCTCCTGTGCGAACCATGGCCAAGCGGTTGGCGATGCGGCGGGCGGCGGCGACCATGAAGTGGCCGCTGCCGATTGCCGGGTCGCAGACGGTGACCGCGAGCAGCGCCTGCTCGGGGTCGGGCTGCTTCTCCGCATCGTCGAGAACCGGATCCAGGGCGCTGTCCAGGACGAGGTCGACCAGGTCGCTCGGGGTGTAGTAGCTACCCGTGGTCTTGCGGTCGTTGCCCGCCAGGGTCTCCAGGGTGAAGACCAGCCGGGAGGGGTCGTGACGGGGGACGAGCTCGAGCAGCGACTCGTAGATGGAACCGAGTTCTTCGGCGCCGAGGTGACGGAAGTCGACCAGCCGGCGCGGTTGGCCCTTGGGCTGCACCACCGACAGGGACCGGATCACCTTCAGCAGAGACTGGTTGCCCAGGCGGGCGCCGGCCAGCACGTCGGCCTGGGTGGTGGTGAACAGGCCTCCCAGCCCGGGCAGGCCGAGGCGCGGCTCGCCGTCCTGCCGACCAAGCGCATTCAGCACCAGGTCGACGGCTTGCCACAGGTCGTCGTGGGCACTGCCCTGCCGGCGGACAGCTAGCCGACGCAAGCGACCAGACGAGAAGTGCTGGGCGTAGCGGTCCCGCGTCTCCCGGGGGGCGTCCGGGGCATGGAGGGCGTCGCGGTCCTCGGCGACAGACCAGAACAGCAGCCGGTAAACGGTACGCAGCAGCGCGGCGTGCACGTCTTCCAGCCGGAGCGCACCGCTGGCCAGGCCCTCGCGCAGCGCGGCGTTGGCCGGGTGCTGCAGAAAGCCGGTGCCCAGCGTCTCCAGGGCGTCCTGCACGCCATCGCGCAGCAGATTCAGGGCGCGCACGCCCTGGCTGATCGCCGTCGTCCGCCAGCGCTCCAGCCAACAGTCCGACAGCACGCCATCGGTTGAGACCTCAACCCGGGACTGGTGCGCCAACAGGAAGAGCAAGGCGAACTCGGCGAACAGCTCGCCGTCGAACATCGCCTCCAGGTCGAACTCGACGAAGGCCTGCCCGGTGAGGGTGGTGGAGTCCCGCAGCAGACGGAGCACCCGCCCGTTGGAGATCACCCCCCACAGGTGGTCATCGGTCCGGTTGAGCAGCTCCTGCACCATCGCGTGCGGAGCCCGCTGCGCGGCACCCGGCACACCCGGCGTGCGCTTGTCCAGCGGCACCCCCCAGCCGAGCAGGTGGATCGGGGTGGCGCCCCACAGGTGGCTGACCGGGTACTGCTTGTCTCCCGCGGTGAGCCCGCCGGTGCCGGTCACCGGCACCCGGCCGTAGCCGAGCTCGCTGAGCACCACCGTCAGCCACCGCTCGCGCGTCAACCCGACCGCCGGATCACCCTCGGGCAGCCGGGCCAGGTCATCGCGAAACCGCCGGTACACGCCAAGCAGATGAGTCCACACCCGGGCGGAGGCTTCCCGTGGGTTCTCCCCGGCCAGGTGATAGTCGGTCGAGCGCAGCCCGTCCAGACTGCCGCCCAGCACCGCCGACAACACGTCAGACGGAAGCAGGCCTCCGCCCACACGCACGGAGATGAACGAGCCGGTCATGCGTTGCTCCCAACAGCCGGCAGGAGCACCTGCAGGCTCAGTACGTCGACGGGGCGTTGAGCGGTCACCGACAGACCGCGGCGCACGGCACCGGCTCCGAGGCGGGCGCGGCGGTGCGCACCGAGCAGCCGGTCGGCGTGCTCGTCGGCAACCTGCTCCAGGTACGTCGTTAGTTCCGGCAGCCCGTTAAGAACTCGCTCGGCGGCGAGTCGAGCTGCATCGGCGGGGACGTTCCCGGACGGGGTTGCAGTGAGAAGGACCTCGGCGCGCTCGTCGGAGAGCCAGACCGCATTGCTCGGCGCCCCTTCGAAGGCCAGGACCCGGGCGTCCTCCGCAACCTGCGAATGCACGCCGTCCGGGGTCGGCAGGGTGAGCTGGAAGCGGAAGCGGACGAGCAACAAGGTCGTGCGGGTCTGCACTGCATCGGTGCGCATGACTCCGGCTCGCCTGGCAGGACGGTCGCGCTCGGGCACCGCGCGGTCGAGGGCGCTCTCCAGGACGTAACGACCGATGGCCTGCACGGTCGGATCGGTGCGGGCGATGACCGCCTCCCTACGACCAGCGGGTGGCTCAGCGCGGAACAGGAGCGGGTCACGAACCCCCACGGGCAGGCTGTGTCGCAGCCCGAGTGGAAGCGTGCCGAGGACGGCGGTGAAGCCGTCGTCCACCGTGGTCACCGTGGAGCCGAGGGCTCGCAAGGTGTGCACCAGGAAGCGCTCGAGGTCCCCGTGGGCGCCGAGGGCCTCACGGATCTCGGTGACTTCCGTGACCACTTCGTCCGGCTTGATCGTGTGCTGCGCGAACCGAGTGCGGGACGCCTTCTCCTTCTCAGTGGCGGACTGCCACGCAGCGTCGAAGTCGATGGTGCGCTGATCCAGGTCGAGGTCGATCGTCAGCTGCTCCGGGTGGCGGTTGCGCAGCAGCAGGCCCTCGGCCAGCGCATCGATCAGCCCGTCACCGTTGCCAGGAACGGGAACGGCCACCCCGGTGGCCTTGGCGATCGCGCGGTGCTTGCGGATCAGCACCTCGAGGACGATCTCGTCGATGCCGTTGTCCTCACCGTAGAGCGTCAGCGCGCGGACGACGTCCTGGCGCTGGCCGAATCGGTCGACGCGGCCCTCGCGCTGCTCGTGCCTAGTGGGGTTCCAGGCGAGGTCGTAGTGCAGGACAGCGGAGAAGGCCTCCTGCAGGTTGACGCCTTCGGAGAGGCAGTCGGTAGCCACCAGGACGTGCCGGCCCGGCTTTTCGACCAGATCTTGCACTCGACGCGCTCGCTCGGCGGGAGGGAGAAGGCCGGTGACGACGCCGACGTTGACGTCGGCTCCGCGCTTTCCGCTCAGTGCGGCAGCGAGGTGCTCGCCGATGTACTCGGCCGTGTGGATGAAGCGGCAGAAGACGATCGGCGCAAAGCCGTCCGCGAGCAGTTGCTTGACCTGGCTGATGACCAGCGCGAGCTTGCGGTCCTGGTCAACGCCCTCGAGCTCCGCGGCTCGACGCGCGAAGGCGGACAGGCGCCGGCGCTCCGCGGCACCGCTCGTGGCCTCGAGCTCCTCGGGTTGGTGCACGAGCGCGCCGGGCGTCATGTCGAGGCCTTCCAGCGTCTCGTCGTCCGCACTGTCGAGAACGCCCGCGCGGCCGAGTGCGTCGACCTCCGCCGCGTTCGCGACATCAGCGTTCGACGCGCGCGTGCTCAATGTGGCAACGGCCGCGCGGGGGCTGGATGCCATGGCGCGAAGGAGCGCCAGCGCCGACCACCACCTGACGCGGCTGCGAGCACCCGAAACGCTGTCGCGGACCTGTTCTCGGGCGTAGGACAGCACGTCCTCGAATAGGTCGCGGTAGGCCGGGCTGAGGGTGTAGGGGACGTCTTTGGTCTCCCTGTCGCGGGGGAAGGGTGTGTCCTCGTCCAGGTAGTGGCGGATGTCTGCACGCCGACGCTGCACGAAGTGCCGGGCCAGCAACGTCCGCCCGGCCGTGCTGCCGAGGTCAACCGCGGCGAGGTCCGGGTGGCAGAGACCGACCAGGTTGGCGAATGCCGTCTCGTCACCGGAATGCGGCGTCGCAGTGGCGAGGATGAGGTGGCGGCTCGCGTCGGCGGCGAGGGACTTGAGCAGCTCGTACCGCTGGTGGCGAGACTGCTGTCCAGCGGCGCTGCCGGCGACGGAGTTGTGCGCCTCGTCGACGATGACGAGCTCCGGGCAACGGAGCACGAACTCATGCCGGCGCCGGTCAGACTTGATGAAGTCGGTCGAGACAATGACGTGCGGATACCGGTCGAACAGCGACTCATTGAGCATGAGCCCGCGTTCCAGGCTCTTGACCGTGCTGGTGAGGACCAGCGCGGCATCGATCCCGAACTTCTCGCGGAGCTCGCGCTGCCACTGCTCGGCCAGCGACGGCGAGCACAGAACCGCCATGCGCTTGACGGTTCCCTGGGCGAGGAGCTCGGCCGCGATCAGGCCGGCCTCGATGGTCTTGCCGATGCCGACGTCGTCGGCGATGACCAGCCGGACCGTGTCCTGACGCAGGGCCATCATCAAAGGCACGTACTGGTAGTTGCGCGGGCTGACGCTGATCCCCGCCAGCGAGCGGAAGGGGCCGGCGGAGGACTGGAATCCCACCCGGAGTGCCGTGCGCAGCAGCTCGGTCGAGGCGGCGTCGCCCAGGTCGTCGGCGGCGGGGACCGGGAAGGTCGCCGGCTCGACGCCTTCGTCGGGGAACACGCCTACGACGTCGTCCGGTCCGCCGCCCAAGGGCTGCAGCAGCAGGAAGTCCGGAGTCGTGTTCGGGAGCACCACCCACTCACGGCCGCGGGCGCGAACCAGCCCGCCGACGGCGAAGTCGACGGTCTTCTCGGGGATGCTCAACGTGCAGTCCTTCCAGGTCCAAAGATCCATGTGTGGCGGCCGACGAGCGCCGCCCAGTCCTCGCTGTGGTGCACGCGGACCACGGCCCAGCCAAGGTCCTCGAGCCGTTCAGCCGCCTGCGCGTCGCGCAGTTGCTGCACCGCGTCGTCGTGGTGCGGACCGTCGATGAACACGGCCACCGGGTTGCCGGGCAGGTTGTAGACGAGGTCGGGCCGGGCATTGGCGGCGCTGACCGTCTGCTGCGCGTCGTCCGGCAGGCGGTGGCCGTTCTCCTGCAGCCAGTCGACGAACCGGCGTTCCAAGCCGGAGTCCGACAGGGCGTTGAGCCACTCCTGCTGCTCCGACCGGTCGCGTTCCCCAGCGCCGGTTGTGACGTCGGCCTTCAGCAGCTCGCGCAGCAGCGGGACGATCTCGTGCCGGTCGATCGCGCTGTGGTCGTACTGGTTGCCGTAGGACAGCAGGCAGTCATAGCAGCCCTTCTCGCACCGCTCCCTAGCGCCAGGGGCATGACCGAGATCAGCTCCGCTGTCGGGGTCGTAATGGATGAGCTCCAGCGCCGTACGTGCGACGTCCGCCAGTTTGCGGGGCTCTTCCAGCAGACGGCTCAGCACACCGGCGCCACCTTCGGCGGACTCGTTCAGCAGCATTCGCCCGCGGTCTTCAGAGTCAGGGAGCTCGACGCTGTCGAGCTCGGAGTCCTCCAGCTGGAAGGTGGCCTCGGCGGCACGCTCGAGGGCGGCGCGCAGCGTCACGGTGACGGTCTCCGAGGCGGGTTCAGACAGGCGGACGACCAGGACGTTGCGACGGTCCTCGACGTAAGGCGTGACCTTCTCCTTCGCGGCGACGTCCTCTGCCGCGTCGAGGCTCTCAGTGTCGACCGTCTTGTCGGTCGCCTTGGTCTCCGAAAGCCAACGGCCCTCTCGCAGGTCGAGCCAGAAGCCCCGATCGCTGGGGTTCTTCCGACGCCGGCGGCCGACGCTCGCGATGCGGATCACGGCAGCGTCGGCATGCACGAGCTCCAGCACCGGATGGCCATCGACGACCGCTTCCGCCTTGGTGTAACCCGGACGCCCACCGCGGTCGGGGAAGCGGAAGGAGACCTCCAGGTCGAACCCGGACCTGCGGCGTTCCTCCTCGTCGCTGCTGATGCGCTCGCGCCGACGGGTGAACACGGTCTGCAGGCGCAGCAGGCCGTACTGGGAGACGCCCAGCTGTGCGCCGCAGTGCTCACAGGTGTCGGTGCCGACGACGACAGGGTGGTGGTAGCCGCAGTGCTCGCACCGCTTGGCGGTCTCGGTGACCGCGCCGCTGCTGTTGGTCTCGCCCGGGTCGCGGGGGAGCTGGATGCGACTGACCTCGTACCGAGCCCCCTCGTGGTAGATGAGCGCGCCAGGCCCGAACTCGCTGATGGCCAGGAATCTCGGGCGCTGGATGAAGTCGCCATCGACCTTCACACCGCGCCGTGCCGGGATGTACGCCGCCAGCGGCAGCCGGGGGAACGAGTAGCCCGGGAGGAAGCCCTCGCTGGCCAGGTAGCGGTAGGAGTAGAAGTCGGTGGCGCCGACCTCCCGGTCCTCGTTGCGCAGGAGGATGAGCTGGTTGCGCGCGTCCGCCCGGCGACGTTCGGCCTGCTGCCGATCACGCCTGCTGGACTTCACGTTGATGGCGAGCTTGTGCTGCTCGTGGTACTCGATCAGCGCGGCGAGGAAGAGCTGACGCCAGCGGTCGAACGACTCGTCCAGCAACCGGGCGGCGTGCTTGACCTGGTCGTGGACCCACGTGTCGCTCCACCACGGGGGCTCACCACCGGTGGCCTGCCAGGTCCGACGCAGGTCAGCCATCACTCGCTGGGCGGTGCGCTCTGCCCGCAGTGTGACTTCTGAGTCCGAGAGTGCCTGCCACAGGTTGGGCAGCAACCGAAGAGTCGGGGTGTCGCCGTCCGCTTCGAGCAGGTCGGTGATGGAGGAGTGCATCGACTCATCGGTCTCGGCCAGCCAGATGGCGTGCACGTGTGACCGGATGAGGTCCTCGTTGGTGAGATCGAGGCGAGGTGCCACGACCGAGCCGGCGACCATGTCGCGGGACCGGCGAAACCAGTAGCTGTCGTGCGCGTTGCCCGTGGAGCAGTACGTGAGAACCAGCGCTGGTTGCCCGCTGCGACCCGCACGCCCGGAGCGCTGGGCGTAGTTCGCCGGGGTGGGCGGCACGTTACGCAGTCCCACGGCGTTCAGGCTGGAGATGTCGACGCCCAGCTCCATGGTGGGGGAGCAGTACAGGAGCGGCAGGTCTCCCGTGCGGAAGGCGTCCTCCCGGTCGAGGCGCATCCGCTGCGGCACCTGGGCGGTGTGCTCGCTGGCGTGCATGCCGGCGAAGCCTGCAGCCAATTCCTTGTACAAGTCCTGGAAGAAGGGGTTGACTCGCGCAGAGGCCTCGCCCTGGAACTTCTTCCGGAGCGGGTCAGGGGCGCCGGCTTCCCCGTCACCCGCGACCCAGCGAAGTGCCGCCGCGCGCAGCCGGTACTCAGACCCGTCCGGGCCGTCGGACTGGATGAGCAGGCCGGCTTCGGCGAGCACGCGGAGCAGGTCGATGATCACCTTGCTCGCGTCTTCGGTCTTGACCACACCGGGCAGCCCGGCCGCGTCCGTCCGCAGGTAGCGACCGAACGCGCCGCGCCCGGTCAGCGCCAGGCGGCCGCGCGGGCCGCCGGGCTTGGATGGGCGCGGAGCGGCGTGCCCGACCTCGACCAACCGCTCGTCCTCCGACATGGCCCACGGCTCGATGAGCTGCTGGCGGGACTCCTTACGCAGCCGCTCGAACCCCTCCTCCGCGAGGCAGTCGACGTCGATGGCGCGGACGCGCCGGAGTTCGTCGAGGAGGATCTGGCCCAGCTCTTCGCGATGAGCGGCGGAGATCTGGTCGAGCAGATATGTACCGGCCCAAGACTCGTCGTCTGCAGCCAGCTCCTTAAGGTCGCGGTAGTCGACCCGAAGCAAGCCGGTCTGCTCGAGATTGGGCATGGTGACCCGCCAGCCTCGCTGGAGGTCGACGTACAGCTGGTACTCGACGACGGCGCGCAGCGCTCGTTCCGCGGCCGCCTTGGCACTGAACTTCGCCTGCGGGTTGGCGGAGAAGTCCACGGTCTGCAGGCCAAGTGCGTCGGTCACCGCGCCGGCGATCGTGTCGTGAGTCAGCCCCTCTGGCCCCGCCTTCTCCAGTGCTGCGTGCAGTGCCGCCCGCAGCTGGCTGACCTGCACGAAGTCGTTGAAGTGGCCGGCCTGGAGGCTGGCGTCCTGCCGGTTGTCCACGAACGTGAGCAGCTTGCGGGCGTCCGCGTCGAGGTCATCGAGAGGCACAGAACGCAGGTGCCGGACGATGGAAGCGCTGAGCAGCGTGACAGCGCTGGACCGCCCCTCGGAGTCGAGCGTGGCCAGCTTGCCGAAGTCTTGTCCGCGCACCTGCTCGTACGACACGCCGCAGCGCATGCAGAAGGCGAACGGAGTGGACACGAACCACGCGGGGAGCCCCAGTCCGGCGTTGTCCAGGGTGCCGTCGGGCAGCACGGAGACCTTCTCCGGGAGGTACTTCTTCTTGCTGTCGAGGATCTCGATCCGGTCGGTGTCCGGGTCGGTGACCAGCCACGACTCGGGCAGCCGTCCGGTGGCCAGGGGATCGTTGGGCCAGGGCAGGTCGGATGACACGTACAGGTAGCCGGTGATGCTGTCGCCGCCGCTGGCGTCGACGTCCCGGCGTGAGACCAGGGCGCTGCCACCGCCCTGCTTCACCTTGGCGACCACCAGGTACTCCTGACCGCACTCACGGCAGAAGCCCAACGGCAAGAGGGCCTTCTCCGGGCTGCCCGGGACCGTCACCTGGTACGTGCCGGTGATGTGCCGGCTGTCCTCCGGCTCCAGGGAGACGTACACGGTGTCGCCCTTGGACAGAAACTGGTGCAGCCGGAAGGCGAACACCGGACGGTCGATGACCGGCTGGCGGACGCGGGAGCCCTCTTCGAGCACCCGACGCAATGCCGTCCGACAGGCCTCTTCGGTGTGCCCGGTTAGCTCGGCGAGGGTGGTAGCAGCTTCGGGGAGGGTGGTGGGCGCCCGGCGGACGAGCCGATCCGTTCCTGGCTCGTGGTCGAGACCGAAGGTCGTCTCGATCCAGCCGGCGAGCGGGTCGTCGACAAACTCGGCGTGGCTGCGTGTCTGCTCGGGGCCCTGCGCCGCGGCAACGGCTGCGCGGAGTTGCTCGGTCGTCGGGTTCGTCGCGGTCGTGGCCCGGGTGAGGGTCTCGCCGATGACCCGTTCCGGGGTGACCTCCGAGCCGAACAGTCGGGTCGCAACGTCGGCGACGATGGCGTTTCGTTCAGCCGTCGTCCCGGCGCTTGCCATCGTGGCGCTGGTCCCAACGATCTGGAGGTCGTCGGCTGCGCACTGGTCGCGGAGGCGCCGGATGAGCATGGCGACGTCGGCGCCCTGGCGGCCGCGGTAGGTGTGGAGCTCGTCGAGCGCGAGGAAGCGGAGGCCCTGCGCGGCCCGGACCAGGTGCTTGCGCTCGTCGGGTCGCGTGAGGACCAGCTCGAGCATCACGTAGTTGGTGAGCAGGATGTCCGGAGGCTCGGCGAGGATCCGGCGCCGCTCATCGGGGCTCTCTTGCCCGGTGTACCTCGCGAAGGTGACCGGTTCGCCGCCCTCGGGGTAGCCGAAGCGCAGGAACTTCTCCAGCTCCCCGACCTGGGAGTTGGCCAGGGCGTTCATCGGGTAGACGACGATTGCCTTGACGCCGGGCTGGCGGCGTCCACCGTTGGCGTCTCGGTCGCGCAGGACGGCGTCGACGATCGGGATGATGTAGGCCAGCGACTTACCCGACCCCGTGCCGGTCGTCAGGACGTAGCTCTTGCCGGAGCGCGCGACCTCGACGGCTTCGCGCTGGTGGCGGTGCAGGACGATCGGATCGCGCCCGGCGTCGGTCTTATCCGACTTACGGCGGAAGATGCGCTCGGCTTCCGGGTGGAGGAGCCCCTTGCCCACCAGCTCGGGCACGGAGCCGCCTGATGCGAAGGACGGGTTCAGGCTCAGCCAGGGGTCGGGCCACTGGACGCCCTCGGCGAACTGCTGGTCGACGAACTCGGTGATGCGCTCGTCCCGGACCCGAACGAAGCCGGACGTGAAGGCGCGGTAGTCCGCGATGACCTGCTCGTGGACCTTGAAGACGTCCATAACGCCCCACCCCCGTGTCGATTCGTCGTGACACTAGAGGGTCGTTGTCTTACTCACTGCAACGCGGGGGAGGTCAAGGCCCAGATGGGGCAGGTGCGCCGCGTGGGGCGATCCGCAAGGTCGTAACTCGTAAGAGGGCTCGTCTACGCGGTCTCCCGATGCGCGTGACGCCTGATTTCCTTGGCTACAGACTCTGGCTCGGTGAGGCAACGCCAGGCCGGATAACGCAGGACGTGCCAGCCGCAACGTTGCAGGATCTGATCGCGGGCGAGGTCCTGGCGCCGCTGCCGTCCCCGGGCATCGATGTGCTGGACGCCATCGCACTCGATGTTGATCTGGCGTCCGTCGCTGCACATCACGGCGAAGTCCAGCTCGTACCCGTCCACGAGCGGCTTGAGTTCAACCGTGAGGCCCGCCTCCACCAGCGCGGAGTGCAGCCGCTGTTCGGCCTCCGAATGCAGCTGAGGGTCCTCCCGGCTCGCTCTCGTCCCGCCAGATTCGTCACGCGCGGCTGCAGCGAGGGCAGCTAGCGTCGGCACGGGGAGCGAGGCCAGCGTGGCGGCGTCGCCGACCACGATCAAGGCACGCTGAGCGCGACTAACCGCGACGTTCACCAAGTTGCGCTGGTCCTCGACCCACCGGGCGCTGCCCATCCGTGCCCCCGCGGCGAGGACAGGACTGAACAAGACCACATCCCGCTCGCCACCTTGAAAACGATGTGCGCGGCCTGACCGCCCCTACCCAATCGAGTCAACTCAACTCTGGGCAGTCCCGTGCGTGTGAGCGGGGAGATGCTGCTGGGTTAGAGCTTGGGGTGGGCCCGAGGCGTCAAGCACCTGCAACTCGTCGTCGAAGGCTCGGTTAGACCACGGTCATGCCTTACGCGATCTTGGCTGCCGCGAAGACCGCGGCGGGGAGCGCGTGCTCCAGCTTCCACATGATCCGCATCGGACGCTCTCCGGTATGGGAGAGGTAGGACATCGGACCGGCGTAGAGGTAGGGCGGGGTGCCGAGGGTGCCGTCAGCTGTCTTCGACTCGCGGACGAACAGGTGCACCGACGTACCCATCTCACGGTGATGGACGTATCGCTGCCCGGTCTTGGACGCCTCTGCTGTCGTGTTCTGCGACTCCCACTGAAAGAGGGTTGGCGAGATGGCGTGGTCCGCGTACATCGTGGTGGGGGAAAAGTGGGCCTCCGTCTTCACCAGCGTCACGAAGAAGACATCCGCCTGGTCGCCAGCAACCCAGCGCACGCCGGACCCCCACGTGCCATTGAGGTCCTCCAAACCGAACGCTGCTAGCGCTTCGTCCCGGCTGTAGCGGGCATGCACGTGCAGCGGGCGAGGCCCGGCGAGTTCGAGAGCCGGCGCCACCCGATGGATGCGGTCTTGCAGCACCCCCGTCAGCTCGACCAGTTCTTCAGGTCGGCCGGCATTGGCGAGCAGCCGTGACAACGTCGCCTCGACGCTGCTGAACGGCCCTCGCGACCCGTAGACCGAGAAGTGCAACATCGCGGCCATCCGACGTGCTCGCTCGGACGCTGCTGCCGCGCCAGCTCCCTGTTCGGCCAGCGTGCGGATGAACCGCAGTCGTTCGAGGTCGTCGATGTGCAGCATGCGGGCGAACGCGCTGCCCAAAGTCCGGTCGTCCAGTCCAGGCTCAGCGGCGTCCCAGCCGGCCGCCCGCTTCAGGTCCAGCCAACTGCGTCCGTTCCCTCGGTACAGGTCCTCGACCTCGACGCCGGTCTCCTCAATGAAGGTCCGCATGCTCGGGCGGGGCAAGGCCAAGGCTTCGTTGACCAGTCCTTTCCAGGACACGGTGAGCGACTGCTTGATGTTGTCGAGAACGATGCGCTGCGCGACGCTGTCGAGTTCAATGTGGCAGCCGGCGGGGA
This sequence comes from Modestobacter marinus, assembly GCF_019799945.1. Lineage (GTDB taxonomy): Bacteria > Actinomycetota > Actinomycetes > Mycobacteriales > Geodermatophilaceae > Modestobacter > Modestobacter marinus_B. The sequence goes on along the minus strand of NZ_JABGCH010000039.1, from coordinate 17,187 downwards.
GTGTGGGGAACTCCTGCTCAACCTCCCGCTGCAGGCCTCGTCGCGATGCGCCGGTGAGAGCTCGGAAGCGCAGGTCGAATCGGAACTCCTTGTGCTGAGCGCCGATGAAGTCGAGCACGGTCAGGCACGCCTTGCCCTCGGACAGGCGCAGCCCGCGGCCCAACTGCTGGAGGAAGACCGTCGCGCTCTCCGTGGGGCGGAGGAACAGCACTGTGTCGATCATGGGCAGATCGATGCCCTCGTTGAAGAGGTCCACCGTGAACAGCATGTTGACGGTGCCGTCGCGAAGCGCGGTCAAGGCAGCGTTGCGGTCGTCGCTGCCGGTCCGCGACGTGATCGCCAGACTGGGGATGCCGGCCGAGTTGAACCGAGCGGCCATGAACTCGGCGTGCTGGATGCTCACGCAGAAGCCCAGCGCCCGCATCTGTCCCGGATCCACGATCTTGTCCCGAACGGCATGAAGAACCAGCCGTACTCGGTGGTCGTCTCCGGTGTAGAGGTTGCTCAGCTCCGTCACGTCGTAGCCGCGGCCGCGCTTCCACTGCAGCTGCTGCAGCGCGACGTCGTCATGGATGCCGAAGTACTGGAACGGCGCGAGCAGGCCCTGGTCGAGGGCCTCCCACAGCCGCAACTCCACGGCCGTCCGGCCGTCGAACCAGCTGCGCACGTCGGCGCCGTCCGTCCGCTCGGGGGTCGCAGTGAGTCCGAGCAGGACCTTGGGCTGGAGGTGATCGAGCAGTCGACGGTAGGTCGCCGCCATGGCGTGATGGAACTCGTCGACGATGACCAGGTCGAAGCGCGCCGGGTCCAGCTCCGTGAGGTCCAACTGGGCCAGGGACTGCACGGACGCGAAGACGTGTCGCCACTCGCGCGGCCGCTCGCCGTCGACGAGGAGCTCGCCGAAGTCACCGCGCCGTAGGATGTGGCGGAAGGTCGATCGGCTCTGAGCCAGCAGTTCCTTTCGATGAGCCACGAAGAGGACCGATTCCGCGGTGCCCGCGGCCCGCAGTCGCCGATAGTCGAGCGCCGAGACGACGGTCTTCCCGGTTCCCGTTGCCATGACGACGAGATTGCGCCAGCGGTCGTGGATTGTGCGCTCGGCGTCGAGTTCGTCCAGGATCTCCTGCTGATAGCCGAACGGACGGACGTCGAGCGTGGCGATCTCGAGGGGCAGGTCTCTGCTCCCGCCGCGCTCGACGCTCAGGGCGCGTCGCAGCCGGTCGCCGTCCCGTCCCGGCTCGTACGTCTCGAAGGACGGGTCCTCCCAGTAACTGTCGAACGTGTCGGCGAACGTCGCCAGGAGGTGCGCCTGCTCGACGTTGGAGAGCCGGACGTTCCACTCCAGCCCGTCGGTCAGTGCGGGGGCAGACAGGTTGGACGAGCCGACATACCCGGTTGACATCCCGGTGGAGCGATGGAAGAGCCAGGCCTTGGCGTGCAGCCGCGTCGTCCTGGTCTCGTAGGAGATCTTGACCTCGGCGCCGAGCTCGACGAGGCGGTCCAAGGCTCGCTGATCGGTGGCGCCGATGTACGTGGTCGTGATGACGCGGAGCCGGCCGCCGCGCTGGCGGAGGTGGGTGAGGCCCTTCTCCAGGACGCGCAGTCCCTGCCATTTGATGAAGGCGCACAGCAGGTCTACCCGGTCGGCGGACGCGAGCTCGCGGTTGACCTCATGACCGATCCGCGGCTGGCCGCGCCCGTTGACCAGTAGCGCGCTCGCGGACAGCGGTACTTCGGGCCGTTCAGGGAAGGTGATCGGGCCCGGCGTGTTCGGCGGGCTGACCACCGCGAGTACCGACCGTGCCGGCTCGCCGATCGCGTCCTCCGGGGCGGCAGCGGGGGACAGTGCGCTGACGGCCTTGACGATGCTGTTTGCCAGGTCGACCTGTCGGGCCACGGCGGCCTGGTCGTCGCCACCTGCCGTTCGAAGGGCTCGGTTCACCACCCCGGCAACGTGACGTGTCAGGGCCTCATGAGCTTCGGCAGGGTCGAGCGTCGCCAGCTGCACCAACGAGGCATCGGTTGCCGAAACTTGATCGGCCAACTCCGACGTGACCAAGTGCTCGTAGATGCCCGTGCGCAGGTCCCCCATGTGCTCAACGTAGCCGGGCCGTTACGGGTTCGTGCGCAGCCCGCTGATTGCGCCCGGCACTTGGCGCTTTCTGCGCGACGGTCACTCGCCCGGGGAGCAGTCGCACTCCGGGACTCCGCCGGTGATCGAGTCTCGGTCGGCGCCTGCTGCAGCGACGAGGTCCTCGACCGCCCTGTGCAGCGCGATGGCGATGCTGGTTCCGGGCAAGCGCTGGGCGATCGCGGCGTCGACGCTGGCGTACTACCAAAGCAGTCCGTGTTAGCAGGCGTTGAAGGTCGACCAGAACTCCGAGCCGTAGTTGCGTAGGTCGGCGGCGATGCGGGACCCGTTGTGGATCTTGTCTGCGGACGTCACCAGCAGCGCCTCGTCCGACTTCTTCGCCTTGTCGCGCAGCCCGTCGATGTAGTCGCGCTTCCGGTCCGCCCAGGGGGCCTTGCCCGCGTCGGTCTCGTTGAGCGAGTCGCTGCAGGCCTCGACGATGTCGGCGACGGTCCCGCCGAAAACGAGGCATGTAATGCGCCGAGCAGGTACGGCTCGTTGCGGTGGTGTGCCGATTGCGCCGTGCTTCGCGGGTACGTGCGATGTGGAGGTTGTGACCCGGCAGTAGTTCAACCGCGCAATGACTACGGCGCAGGCCAAGCTAGAGGCGACGGATCAAACAGCTGTACGCGCTGCGCACCAAGTCAGCGGCCTCACCACCTGCTGAGCGCCGGCACTGCCGCCCGCGAAGCCTGGGACGCTGGCGGCATTGAGTGGCAGCGCCGCGTCTTGGCTCTGCTCATCCTGCGCGTCGTGATCCACCCGAGCGACACCACCGGCATGACAAAGTCCCACCGATGGTGCGGCTGGGTGTTCAAGGCGAAACATGTCGTGATCGACTGGCGCGCTTGTGATGCCCTGTCTGGGATCCAGACCCAACCACTTGTCCCCAACCTCAAGCAAGCCCTAACCTCCGCCGCACCTCGCGGGGGCGTCTGAGACTCAGCTGGCGTCCACCTCACTGACCCTGGAGGTCCAGTGGCTGTTAAGCACCGTTCCTTGCTCATCATTTCCATCACGGCCGTACTAGTGAGTCTCCTCGTACCGACGGCTATCAACGCCGCCGTGGAGAAAACCATCGCCTGCGGATACTTCGAGCCGGCGGCCAATCAGCTTGTCGTCAAGATCAGTAACGTCGTACCTATGAGAAACGCCAGAGTGACCACGGGGACAGCTAAGAATACCGCCGGCCAGACGAGTAGTGGGGTACGGAGTCTCGTAACTGATCCCACAACTGGTGACTTCACTATGGAGGTGACCATACCGCACTCCACCATCAATGCCGGCACCTACACGGTCCAGGCCATTTTCAGTGGCGACCCGAATTCCGAAGATCAATTCTCAAGTGGCCGCTTCGAGCCCTGTACCGGGCAGCCTGGCGCGACCGGCAACGCATGCGCGGACGTACTCTTCATCGGTATACGCGGCTCTGGTCAGGAGGCGACTGAGGCCGGCGGATACGGCGATATGATCAACGCGGTCCGGGCAGGCATGGTCGCATACATGCCGGGAGACAAGCGACTTCAGACAGTGGCTCTCGATTACACGGCTGCTTCGGTCCTAAGTTTCTTCGTCCCGCCTTCCGGGATGAGCAATTACTTCGGTAGTATCGATCACGGTGTGAAAGAACTTCACAAGCGTCTTGCTGAAGCGCAACGCGACTGCGGTGACCAGAAGATTGTTCTGGCGGGCTACTCGCAGGGCGCTCTTGTTGCCAACATGGTGGCTCGGAACGCCCGTAACGTGGTTGGCGTCCTACTCGTAGCCGATCCGGGACGCGTTCCTAAGCAGACGGGCAAGAACCTTGGCAGCGCGCGATCCGGTTACGGCGTTTACCAGGCGACCGGCATCGACCTAGGGTCCATCACCACACGCAGGAACGCCATGGTGGTCGAGCTTTGCAACCGCGGTGATGTCATCTGCGACTGGAGCCACCGGGGTACACCTGACGTAGCCGCCACGGTGGGTGTAGCGACTCACCTCGCGTACTCGCAAACTGCATCAGGACAACTGATAGAGATGGGCCGGCAGGGTGTCATAGCCGCTGGCTTCACGCCACGGCGTTGAAGGCGTTGACTCCTCAGGAGTCAGCCGACGCCTGAGCGCGGCCCGTCCGATGAATCAGAGGGATGAAGAAGCCCGCCCCGGTCGACCGGGGCGGGCTTCTTGCTGTTGTCCTACTGCTAGCACACAACGAGAGGGCGCCTAACGTCATGCGCAGTGGCGCCAAGTGAATTTGGAGACTCGGGCTGACAGCCAATGGCACCGAGGTGGCGAGGTCCTGCGGTAGGCGCAGCGCCGGAGGGCCTGTGCCAACGAGCGTCCGCGACGACAAGCCGTGGTGTCGCCACCCTCGCGCCGTGCCGATACGAGAAGGGATGCCCCGCCGAGCCAGGGAGCCCTGACGTGCCCAGGTCCACCGCGCCCAGGCGCCGCTCCGGACCCAGCAATGGCTCGCGCCCCAAGAAGGGCGCCCCGGCCAAGAAGAGGACGTCGGCCAAGGGCCGCCGAAAGCAGAGGCCCCGGCGCGGTCGACGAGCAGCGCTGCTCGTCCTCCTGGTGGCGGCCGTGGGTCTCGGGTGGCAAGCAACGGGGCGGGACCTGACCGACCTGCCGTTCCTCGATTCGATCGCCGGAGCACCCACCACACCTACCTGGCCGCTGACCGGCGTCCCGGCCGAGGCGGCCGCCGACCGTCCGGCGCTCGCCGTCAAGATCGAGAACTCGGTCGACGCCCGCCCGCAGACCGGGCTGAACGCCGCCGACGTGGTGTGGGAGCAGGTCGTCGAGGGCGGCATCACCCGGTTCGTCGCCGTCTACCACTCGACCCTGCCGCCCGAGATCGGCCCGGTGCGCTCCATCCGGCCGATGGACCCCGCGATCGCCGCGCCGCTGCACGGCCTGCTGGCGTTCTCTGGTGGCGTGCCGACCTACGTCGACGCCGCCGGGAGCGCCGGGCTGCAGGTGCTCACCCAGGACTCCGGCATCGACGGCTTCTACCGCTGGACGACCCGCCGGGCGCCGCACAACGTCTACGCGGCGCCGGAGGCCCTCGTCGCCCAGGCCGACGACGCGCACCGAGCTGCGCCCACCGCCCAGTTCGCGTACCCCTCGGCCGGCCAGCAGCCCACCGCCGTCACCGCGGGGCAGCCGACCGGCACCCTGGCGCTCACGATGTCCGGCGTCGGGCGCCCTCACTGGAGCTGGGATGCCGAGTCCGGTCGCTGGCTGCGCGCCGAGGGCAGCGCTCCCGCGGTCGAGGCGGACGGCAGCCAGATCGGCGCCACCAACGTCGTCGTCCTGCGGGTCGACGTCGTCTCCACCGACGCGCGCGACCCGGCCGGCAACCCGGTCCCGGAGACCATCCTGACCGGCAGCGGTGAGGCGCTCGTCGCCTCCGGCGGCCACGCGGTCGCGGCCACCTGGTCGAAGCCCCGGATCGGTGACCCGGTCACCCTCACCGACACGGACGGCGATCAGGTGACGCTGGCGCCCGGCAACACCTGGGTCGAACTGGTGCCCAACCGCACCGGCGCCGTCGCCACCGGATAGTCCAGTAGTCACACGAGCCCCAGATCGGCGCGCAGCGATTCCGGATCGGTGCCGGACGTGACAGCCTCAGCGGGCTCTGCACGCCGCACCACGGGGGAACCTTGCCGCACCAGTCCCTGCCCGTCGTCCGTCCGACGGGGAGCTGAGCCATGTATCGCGCCGATGGCCGGCTGGTCCTCAGCCCCACCGACCTGACGCGGCACCAGGAGTGCCACCACCTCACCACGCTCAACCTCGCGGTTGCCGCCGGCCGGCTCGAGCCTCCCGCCACGGGCACGAGTGACCAGGGCCAGCTCGTCGTCGACCTCGGCATCGCCCACGAACAGCGCTACCTGGCTTCGCTCGAGGCCGAGGGCAGGAGTGTCGCGCGGCTGGAAGGCGAACGGGACGAGGCCGCGACCGACGACGCGATGCGGGCCGGCTACGACGTCATCTACCAGGCCACGCTCTTCGACGGGACCTGGGGCGGGCAGGCCGACTTCCTGCTGAAGACGGCGACGCCGTCGGCGCTCGGGAACTGGTCGTACGAGGTCGCGGACGCCAAGCTCGCCCGCCGGGTCAAGGTGCCGGCGCTCCTGCAGATGGCCACCTACGCCGACCGGCTCGCCGTCCTGCAGGGCCGGGAGCCGGACCGGCTCCTCGTGGTCACCGGAGATGGTGCTGCGCGGCCGTGGCGGCTGGTCGACGTCGCCGCCTACGCCCGCCGCGCCCGGCTCCGGCTGGAGGGTTTCCTCGGCGACGCCCCGCCCACCCAGCCGGTCCCCGTCGGCCACTGCGGCCAGTGCCCCTGGCAGGCGAGATGCGAGTCCGAGCTCCGGAACGGCGACGACCTCAGCCTGGTCGCCGGGATGCGCCGCGACCACCGCGCCGCCCTGCACGCCGTCGGCATCAGCACACTGCAGCAGCTCGCCGAGGCGGATGCCGAGACGCTGAAGGCCTCCAGCATCGGCAAGGCGACCCGGGAGCGGCTGCAGGAGCAGGCCCGCGAGCAGCTCCGCGGCCGCGCCGCCGGCGCGCCGACCCGCACGCTGCTGACGCCCGCTCCCGCGCAGGGCCTGCTGCGGCTGCCCGCGCCGAGCTTCGGTGACCTCTACCTCGACTTCGAGGGCGACCCGCTGTCCGGCGACGGCGCGGGGCTGGAGTACCTGGCCGGCCTCGGCGACCGCACCGGCCGGTTCACCGCGCTGTGGGCCCACGACGCCGACCAGGAACGGCGGATGGTCGCCGACCTGATCGACCGGATCGTCGACGCCTGGCGCGCCAACCCCGGCATGCACGTCTACCACTACGCCGCCTACGAGGTCAGCGCGCTCAAGCGGCTGACCGGCCGGTACGGCGTCCGGGAGGCCGAGCTCGACCAGCTGCTGCGCGCCGAGCGGTTCGTCGACCTCTATCCCGTCGTCCGCCAGGGGATGCGGATCAGCAAGGAGTCGTACTCGATCAAGAAGGTGGAGGCCTTCTACGGGCGGGAGCACACCGGGGACGTCGCCGACGCCATGTCCAGCGTCGTCGAGTACGAGCAGTGGCTCGCCGACCGCGACCCCGCCCGCCTACAGGCGATCGAGAACTACAACAAGGACGACGTCGACTCCACCCGCGAGCTGCACGACTGGCTGGAGACCGAGCGCGCCGAGCTGGAGGCACTGCACGGGCCGCAGCCGCGACCGACCGTGCCCGAGGTGTCCGGACCCGCCCCGCGGTCGGACGCCGAGGTCGCCGAGCTCGCGCTGGTCGAGCGGCTGACCGACGCCGGGCAGGGCCTGCTCGGCGACCTGGTGCAGTGGCACCGCCGCGAGGCCCGGCCCGGCTGGTGGGAGTTCTTCAGCCGCGGCGACCTGGAGGACGAGCAGCTGGTCGAGGACCGGACGGCGGTCGGCGGCCTGTCCGCCGCGGTCGAGGTCGGCACCGAGAAGCGCAGCAAGCTGTACGAGTTCACCTTCCCGCCGCAGGACGCGAAGCTGTCGGTCGGCAAGCCCGCGTTCGACGTCGACACCCGCACGCGGGTCGGCGAGGTGCGCGAGCTCGATGCTGTCGGCGGGCGCCTCGTCGTCAAGAGCACCAAGGCTCCCGCCGCCGTCCGCGGCCTCGGTCCGGAGGGGCCGCTCGACGACAAGGCCCTGCGCGCGGCGATCGCCGCGACGGCGGACGACGTCCTCGCCGACCGGTCGCGTCTGGGGCAGGCACTGCTCGACCGCGTCGTCCCGGCCGACACCCGCCGGCTGCCGGGGGAGGAGGCCGGCGACGCCGTCGTCCGGCTCGGTCGGTCGCTGCACGGCGAGGTGCTCGCGGTGCAGGGGCCGCCCGGCAGTGGCAAGACCCGTGCGGCGTCCCGGCTGATCCGCGAGCTGCTGGACGCCGGCAAGAAGGTCGGCGTCACGGCGACCTCGCACGCGGTGATCGGCAACGTGCTCCGGGCGGTGGGCCGGCCGGCGCCGCAGAAGTGCGAGGAGAGCCAGGCATGCGGCGCACCCGGGGTCGAGTGGTCCAGGGACGCCGCCGACGTCGAGAACCGGCTGCTGGGCGGTGACGTCGCGCTGGTCGGCGGGACGTCGTGGTTCTGGTGCCGGGAGAACCTGGCGGAGGCGGTCGACGTCCTGGTCATCGATGAGGCGGGGCAGTTCTCCCTGGCGAACGCGGTCGCGGTGGCACGGGCGGCAAGGTCGCTGGTCCTGCTCGGCGACCCGCAGCAGCTGGCGCAGCCGACGCAGGCCGTGCACCCGGGGGAGTCGGGGCTGTCGGCTTTGGAGCACCTGCTCGAGGGGCACCCGACCGTGCCCGAGGACCGCGGTGTCTTCCTCGACCGGACCTACCGGATGCACCCGGCGCTGACCGCTTTCGTGTCCGACCTCGCCTACGAGGGCCGGCTGGAGTCGGCGCCCAGACGGGAGCGGATCGCGGTGGACGGATGGGCCAGCGGGCTGGCCGTCCGGTTCGTGGAGCACACCCGGCCGGCGTCAGCGTCGTCGGCTGATGAGGCGCAGGCGGTCGCGGAGCTGTGGCGCTCGCTGCAGGGCGTCGGCTGGGTGGGCGCTTCCGGCGAGCGGCACGTGATCGGTCCTGAGGACGTGCTGGTCGTCGCGCCGTACAACAGCCAGGTCGCCCTGATCCGTGGGTTGCTTCCCGACGGCGCCCGGGTGGGCACCGTGGACAAGTTCCAGGGGCAGGAGGCGCCGGTCGTCCTGTACTCGATGACGTCGACGAGCGCCGAGGACGCACCCCGCGGGGTGTCGTTCCTCTACGACCTCAACCGCCTGAACGTGGCGGTTTCCCGGGCCAAGGCGCTGGCCGTCGTGGTGATGAGCGAGGAACTGCTCGACGCCCCGGTGCGAACGCCGGAACAGCTGCGTCAGGTGAACGCGCTGTGCCGCCTGACCGAGATGGCGTCCGTGCTCTCCTGACGCCTGTCTGCGCAGAGACCGATTGTTCCGTCCTTTGCGGGGCGTTCGCTGTCCCCAAGGCCCTCCTTTCTGCTGTGTGAAGATCGAATGGCGAACTGTGGCATTAGTAGGTAATGGGACGATCTAGTCGAGACGCAGGATCCTTGCCGCAGTAGCCAAAGCTCATCACCAGTGGTCGCTCGAGTACGGCGACGACGTCGGCTTCGACCTGGCGCTCTCTCGGCGAAGGGGGCTCCCCTGGATGGCGGCGTGGTAAAGCACGCCAGCGGGCCTGACCCGCGAACGCCACTGCTGTGACGGGTGTGCCCGGCGAGCCCCCGCTTGGGTCAGTCGACGGCGCGGTGAGCCAGCAGCGTCCGTTCGCTGACTTAGGTTCGCCTCGTGGTGCCTACGTCCGAGCAGATGTCCGTGATGTCCCGCTACGAGAACCAACGTTGGGCAGAACTCGAGGCCCATTGGGGTCGTCGCTCCGAGCGGAAGGCCATTCTCCCGCCCAAGGCGCGCGCGGCGCTCGGACAGGCCGGCGCACGGGCGCGGACGGCTGCGGGTCGCACCACAGGTCGCGTCGGCGAGGTGATCCCTCAGAAGGTGAAGGATGCCGGTGCGGTCGTGGTGGACGCAGCCCTGATGCCCGCAGTCAAGGGAGCCGTGCACCTCTTGGAGTTGGCTACCGACTGGGCAGCTGAGCTGACCGATCAGGAAAAGGTGCTCAAATTCCACCGAGACCAGGGCAGAGCTGCTGCCTCCCTGGAGGACCTACGCGGCTACGACCTGGAGCAGCTCGACGAACTGACGCGCCGAATGCCGCTGCACTGGGGTGCCGTGGGAGCGGCGGAAGGCGCTGCCCTGGGCGTGTTGGCGATGGTGCCGGTGGCGGGAGGCGCCCTGGCCATCACGGCGGACATGGTTGTCGTGCACGTGTTGAGCACCGCGATCGCGACGCGGATCGCCTACGCCTACGGATTCGACGCCTCCGCTGAGGCTGAGCGTCACATGATCGATCGGATGGTGCGGCGGACCTTCACGCAGCAAGCAGCCAAGGCAGAGGCAGTGCACAAGTCCGCACTTGCCTTTCGCGATGGCCTGGGCAGGAAGAACTGGAGCCAGCAGCTCCGCGACAACCACAAGCTCATGGCCGCGCTCGAGAAGCTGATGAAGGAGGCCGCGGGCAAACAACACATTCCGGTCAAGCAGGTTGTCAAAGCCGTCCCCGTTGTAGCGGTGGCTGCTGGTGCCGGGGCCAACGCGCATCTTCTGCGGGACATCGCCAGCCAGGCCACCCGGTATGCAGAGACTCGGTTCCTGGTCGAGAAGTACGGACTGGTGCTGCCGGCGGGACTGGCCTCGGGGGCGCCGGGACCGGACGACGCTTCGGACGAGAGCTGATCGAGCGACGCCGCGGCGTCAACATCGCCGACGTCGTGGACATCTCGCCGACGCCGAGCGTGTCTACCGCGAACGTCTCCTTCGGGAGCGCTACGGCCTCCCCGCGGATGACGCGTTGCCCGCTACGCGCGAGTTGACTGAATACGCCGATGTCATCGACATGATCGAAGTCCTCGATGAGATCGAGCGGGACGACAAGAACGCCCGCGGGTAGCCAGCGCGCTCATCTCAGGCGCAAGGCGCCGCCAGTTCTGTCGGTCGGCTGCTCCATTCCGCACCCGGTCGGCGCAGAGGAGGCGTATGGCTCGCCGCCCTCGCGGTCAGTCGAGCAGGCGGGTCTCGGGTGCGCCGCCGGGCCAGGGCGGGACGACGCGGCGGAGGTGGTCGGTCGCGAGGAAGGCCCGGCGCAGCTCCTCGGGCAACCCCTCGAACGGCGACGTCTGCGACGCGTGCAGGGCGATCGCCTTCTCGCGCACCGGTAGATGGGCGGCCACGTCGATGACGGTGGTGATCTCCTCGTCTGGGGTGCCCAACCCCGCGACGTCCGCGTTCAGGTGCTCCATGTCCGGCCGGGCGACCTTGACGTGGTCGACCCAGCGCCGCATCAGTGACCGCAGAATGCAGGAGAGGTAGACGCGCGGGACTCCGACGGTCTCCGCCGCGGCCAGTGCCGCGTCCCGGATCCGCACGTGGTCCCGATGGCTGTCACTCGCGTCCAGCGTGACTAGCACGTCCGGCCGGAACGCGGCGACGGCCCCAGCGACCGCGGCCACGACGTCCTCGAACGGCGCGGACACCAGGCTGCCGGCTGGCGCCTCACCGCTCATGCCGGAGTCCGCGAAGTCCAGCAGGTCGACGCGCGAGACCCTGAGCAACCCGGCGGCCTCGCGCAGCTCCCGCTCGCGCACAGCCCCGAGACCGTCGACGTCGCCGCCCTCCTCGCCCCGGGTCGCGCAGACGACAGCGGTCTCGGCGCCGGCGCCGGCGGCGTGCAGCAGCATCGAGCCGCAGCCGAACGTCTCGTCGTCCGGATGGGCGACGACGACCTGGAGACGGGGCACCGGGACCTCCTGCGCATGCTCCTCATTGGGTGCAGCGAGTAGACACCCGCCAGTGAGACCAGTCGGTCACTCTGGTCACGCCTGTCCCCGCGTGACACGGGACTGCAACGGCGCCGTGGCACTGTGGAGGTCGTGTCTGCCGCAGCATCTGACGTTCCGCTCGACGGACAGCCCATCCCGAACGAGGCGGAAGCCCCTCGCAGCGCCGAGCACGCGCGCCTGGCCGAGTCGTCCGACATGTCCGCCCCCTGGCGGCTGTGGGGGCCCTACCTGGCCGGCCGGCAGTGGGGGACCGTCCGCGAGGACTACTCCGCCGACGGCGACGCCTGGGGCTCCTTCCCGTTCGACCACGCCCACCGCCGTGCCTACCGCTGGGGTGAGGACGGCCTGGGCGGCATCTGCGACCGCTACGGCTTCCTCAACATCTCCGTCGCCATGTGGAACGGCAAGGACCCGATCCTCAAGGAGCGCCTCTTCGGGCTGACCAACGAGGAGGGCAACCACGGCGAGGACGCCAAGGAGTACTGGTGGCACCTCGACGGCACGCCCACCCACTCCTGGATGCAGTGGCTCTACCGCTATCCGCAGGCGGAGTTCCCGTACCAGGAACTGCGCGAGGAGAACGCCCGGCGCAGCCGTGACGAGCGCGAGTACGAGCTCGCCGACACCGGCGTCCTGGACGAGGACCGGTTCTTCGACGTCCAGGTCACCTACGCCAAGAACGCCCCGGACGACGTCTGCATCGTCGTCACCGCCACCAACCACGGCCCCGACCCCGCGCCGCTGCACCTGCTGCCGCAGGTCTGGTTCCGCAACACCTGGTCCTGGGGCGGCGACAAGCGCCAGGGCATGCTCACCCAGCTCCTCGCGCCCACTCTCACCGTCAACGGCCTGGAGGCGGTCGAGGCGGAGCACGGTTTTCTCGGCCGCTACGTCCTCGCCGCGGAGGGCGCGCCGGAGGTCCTCTGCTGCGACAACGAGACCGACGCCGTCGACCTCTTCGGTGCCAAGCGACGCAACGCCAGCAGGTACACGAAGGACGGCGTCAACCGCCGCGTCGTCCAGGGCGACCTCGCCGCCGTCAACCCCGGCGGCTCCGGCACCAAGGCCGCCTTTTGGTACCAGTGGGACGCCGTCGCGCCGGGGGAGACCGTCAGCGTCAAGCTCCGGCTACGCCAGCAGGACCCGGACGAGCAGACCTTCGGCGATCAGTTCGACCAGGTCTTCGACCAGCGCAAGATCGAGGCCGACGAGTTCTACGCCGGCGTGATCCACCCGAGCCTGGACGACGAGGACCGGCACGTCGCCCGCCGCGCCTACGCCGGGCTGCTGTGGACCAAGCAGCTCTACCGCTTCGACGTCGCCCAGTGGCTCGACGGCGACCCCGACGTCCCCGCGCCCGAGGGCCGGCGCAGGAAGGGGCAGCGCAACACCCACTGGCGCCACCTGGCGCTCGCCGACGTCATCTCCATGCCCGACGAGTGGGAGTACCCGTGGTTCGCCGCGTGGGACACCGCCTTCCACACCATCCCGCTGGCGCACGTCGACCCCGCGTTCGCCAAGGAACAGCTCGTGCTCATGTGCCGCGAGTGGGCGATGCACCCCAACGGCCAGCTGCCGGCGTACGAGTGGGCGTTCGGCGACGTCAACCCGCCGGTGCACGCCTGGGCGGCCTGGCACGTGTACCGGCTCGACGGCTACCGCGACCAGCAGTTCCTCATCCGGGTGTTCACCAAGCTGCTGATGAACTTCTCCTGGTGGGTCAACCGCAAGGACGCCGACGGGTCGAACGTCTTCGAGGGCGGCTTCCTCGGGATGGACAACATCGCGCTGTTCGACCGCTCCGCGCCGCTACCCCCGGGCTACCGGCTGGAGCAGTCCGACGCGACCAGCTGGATGGCGTTCTACTGCCAGCAGATGCTGAAGATCGCGCTCGAGCTGTCCCGGTTCGACCAGGCGTGGGACGGCACCGCGACCAAGTTCTTCGAGCACTTCCTCGCGATCTCGCAGGCGATGAACGCCTTCGGGTCGCACGAGGTGAAGCTGTGGCAGGAGGACGACGGCTTCTTCTACGACGTCCTGGTCGCACCGGACGGGACGTCGGAGCCGCTGCGGGTCCGCTCGATGGTCGGGTTGCTGCCGATCCTGGGGTCCACCGAGATCCCCGGGTGGGTCAGCCAGCTGCCGGACGTCGCCGACCGGGTGCGCTGGCTGCAGAAGCGGCGGCCGGAGCTGATGGGCCCGCTGCGGAGCCGGTCGACGCCCCAGGGCCGCAAGATGCTGCTGTCGCTGGTCGGCAAGGAACGGCTGCGGAAGATCCTGCAGCGGATGTTCGACACCGAGGAGTTTCTCTCGCCCTACGGCATCCGGTCGCTGTCGAAGTCGACCGGGCAGGTGTTCGCCAACGTCGGCGGGCGGGACGTCTCGATCGAGTACGAGCCGGGGGAGTCGCGCACCAAGCTGTTCGGCGGCAACTCCAACTGGCGCGGGCCGATCTGGTTCCCGGTCAACGTGCTGCTCGCCGACAAGCTGCGCACGCTGGGCCGGCACTACGGCGACTCGTTCACCATCGAGATCCCGACCGGGTCGGGCAACCACCGCACGCTGGTGGAGGCCGCGGACCTGATCGACGACAGCCTCACCGGGCTGTTCCGGCCCGTGGACGGCAAGCGCCCGGCGGACGGGAAGCGGATCGAGTCCAGCGACTCACCGCTGTGGTCGGCGCACCCGACGTTCAGCGAGTACTTCGACGGGGACACCGGCGAGGGGCTGGGCGCCAGTCACCAGACCGGCTGGACGGCGCTGGTGGCGCACCTGCTCAACCCGCGGCTGCCCGCCGACCCCTTCGCCTGACGCCTCCCCGGTGGCCATGTTGGCCAACATGGCCACCGGGGGAGCCGGCCTCACGGCCAGGCTGCCGTTCCCGACGGCAAAGCGGTCGGCGATCGGCTCGACGTGCGGACGTCGGCAGACCTGAGTCGCGCAGTGGACCTCCCGAGAATCCGGCGCGCGATGTGCAGGAGGGTTGTCGACGTCGAGATGCATCACTGCCCAAGTCGCTCTACCGCGTCGGCGTAGCGAGGCAGTTCCTCGTCCAGGACGCGATCGAGCAGCTCGCGCTTGCTGGTGCGCTCGATGTAGTCCCGAACTGCCTGCCGGGCGATCTCCTGCATGGACTGGCCCTCGAGTTCGGCCCGGCGGCGCAGGGCTTCGGTCTCCTGGTCGTCGAGCCGCACGGTTATTGCCATGCCCCACATGGTCTCAGCGGTGATAGCTCTGACGCTGCGCCTGGCACAGCTACGCAGACGCACCACCGACGAGCCGCGCTTGCCAGGATGGCCGCATGCGAGCGGACGTCGCCGAGATGGTCGAGCGACTCCGCGCGGCCCGGGTGCCAGAGCTGCTGCGGCTCGTCGACGAGGCGCTCCCGGACGGCGTCGAACCACTGCCCGATCCGGACGTCGTCGAGCCCTACCGCTGGCTCGTGGCCCGTGTCGGCGACGGGGTGAAGCTGACCGCGGCCGGCTACCTGCCGCCCGCGCTGGTCCGCGACACCATGCAGCGGTTCGGCTGGGATGCGGACCGGATCGGCGCCGGCAACCGAGAGGACCTGACCGGTCCCGTGCGCGATCTGCGGGACACCGCGCGGCAGCTGGGCCTGGTCCGGGTCTACCGCGGTCGCCTGCTGCCGACCTCGGCCGGGCGCCGGTACGCCGAGGACCCCACCGCGCTGTGGGCCCACATCGCCCGGCGGCTGCCCCTGGGCAGCAGTGACGCCGAGCGGCAGGCCGGCCTCCTCTGGTTGCTGGCTGTCGCGGCCGGGCGGTCCGAGCTGGTCCAACCGGTCGTGCGCGGTCTCGCGGCCCTGGGCTGGGTCGACCGAGCATCGCGGCGGCCCGTGCACTCCGCCGATGTGCACGCCCTCGTCCGCCCCACCCGGATGGTGTTCGAACGACTCGGGTTGATCACCTCCCGCGCGAGGCGACGGGCCCATCCGAACGCGCCGGCGCTGTCTCGAGCCGTGCTCATCGGGGACGAGCCGCTCGACCTCCCGAAGTCCGACGGGGTGGTCGAGGCGTCCGCGCGTGAGCTCACGGTCACGCTCCTCGACGTCCAGCCACCGGTGTGGCGGCGGCTCGTCGTCCCCGAGTCGATGTCCCTCCGGGAGTTGCACGCGGTGCTGCAGACCGTGATGGGCTGGCAGGACGCCCACCTGCACCTCTTCCGCGTGCAGGGGGTGCAGTACGGCGACGCGGAGGACTTCCCCGGCCAGCTGGGCGACGAAGAGGCGACCACGGTCGGCGACGTCGCGAACAGGTCCGTCGAGTTCAGCTACGACTACGACTTCGGTGACGGCTGGGAGCACCGGCTCCGGGTCGGCGAAAGGACGTCGGCGCCCGACACGCCGCACTGCCTGGACGGGGCCGGAGCCTGCCCACCGGAGGACTGCGGCGGTGCCCCCGGCTACCAACGTCTGCTCCAGGCGCTGGCCGATCCGGGTGATCCCGAGCACGCCGAGCTGACCGAGTGGATCAGCGGCCCCTTCGACCCGGAGGCCTTCGACGTCTCCGCCACCAACGACCTGCTGGAGCTCTACGACCGGCACACGCGACAGCGCCGCCGTCGGTAGCACACACCGGGGCGAGCGCCAGACCAGGCGCTCGTGCCGACGATGAGGACCATCACGCCGGCTCGGCCCCGCGCAGCCTCACGCCCGCACCCCAGGAGGCGGCGGTAGGTGAATGCGGCCAGGGGTCCTTTTCTCCGGTGTCGATGGTCTCCACCAAGTGCCAGGCCGGGCCGACCCCGAATCGGACGACGTCAGCGAGGTCGCCGGTCAGCCGCACCGTCCGCGACGCGGTCAGCCGCTCGTCTCCGAACCCGCCCCGCACGGTGACGGTGATCCGGTCCCCAGGCGCGGTGCCGTGCAGGCGGTGCTCCTTGCCGAACTTCCCCTCGTGACACTCGTCCAGCAGACCGCCGTCCGCGGCCAAGACCTCGACGTCACAGGAGACGCCCTCAGACACGCCCATGCCGCGGC
Organism: Modestobacter marinus; assembly: GCF_019799945.1. Lineage (GTDB taxonomy): Bacteria > Actinomycetota > Actinomycetes > Mycobacteriales > Geodermatophilaceae > Modestobacter > Modestobacter marinus_B. Next base: position 618 of record NZ_JABGCH010000039.1, on the reverse strand, counting down.
CGGGTCCGTGCAGCACACGCAGCGTGCCGCCCACTCCGCTGTCGGCGAAGCGCCTGTCATCGCCGGGGGTGTAGTCGTACGGGTGGGTCCCGCGCTTGCGCCGCCCCATGGCCGTGAGTCTGCCGCCGCACATCGAGCTGCGGGGCGACGAGCAGCCGGACTCCTACGGCCGTCGCCAGTCCGGAGCACAGCAGCTCCAGCGCCGCCTGGCCGTTGCGTCGGCCGTCCTCCGGCAGCAGCGACAACGCCGGCGCGCATGCGGAATCAGCCGGGGCGGCAGGGTCATCGACCTGGTGGCCTTCGCGCGAACAGCTAGCCTCGATCTTTCGTGATCTTGACCGGGTGGGTGTGCGCGGAGTGATCGGCGTGGCTGATCACAGCAGGGCGCGATCGAGCTCCGCGTCTGCCGCGGTTTCCGGTTCCTGATCGTCGGGATGGTGCGGGGAGTCAGGTCGCGAAGGTGTTGAGCCGACGCTGTCCGCGCAGCAGATGATCGGCCCAGGGCCAGCCGCGGGGTAATCGCAGCAGGTGGCGGCGGCCGGTCCGGATGGTGCGGCCGGCGATGTTGAGCAGCCGCAGGCGTAGCCGTTTGGGTTCCCAGGTCCGGGCGGGGGTGTC
>NZ_JABGCH010000038.1 GCF_019799945.1 Modestobacter marinus | reverse complement strand
ACTCGCTCCCAGCGACTACCTGGACCCGCCGGGAACGCCGGTTACCGTTCACCCACGGAGTGCCTCTCAGCCCGGTGATCCTGCGCCTTCGACAAGCAGCAGAATCCCAAGCTGAGCAGGCACTTCCGTGCATGCACGCCCCGTGTCGCCCGTCCTCATGCCGGGCCGAACGAAAGATCGAGGCTAGAGGTCGACCTCATCCAGATCGTCGGGTGGGAAGCCGAGCGCCTGGCGAATGCGTCGACGGACGTTGAGCAGCTCGACGACGTCGAAGTCGTCGTCATCGACGTCCGTGTCGTTGGCCAGCTGGATCCGGTTCACGCCGATGGACGCCCAGCGGTGCGCCTGCTGAAGGTCGCCGACGTTCTCGAAGTTCTCGGCCATACCGGCGCAGTCGAGCACAGTCGGTCCGGAACGGCGCAGGTCATCGGCCACGTGACGAGCCTCGTCCAGCCGGCCCGCGTCGATCAGCGCGGCATGCAGCAGGCACCGGGCGCCGGGCGTCGTGGTGCCCTCGGCGGTGACCGCGCGGCGATGGAGCTGGAGTGCGGCGTCCGTGTCACCAGCCTGATCCAGGTGCCACGCTGCCGCGGACAGCAGCTCCGCGGGGTTCGCCTCGTCGTCCGGGTGCGGATGTTCCGCCCATGCCGACAGCACGGCAGCCGCCTCACGGTGGGCGCGGGGCGAGCGAGCAGAGGTCTCCAGCCGTTCGACGTCGTCGATGCTCCGCGGAGTCCGCACTCCAGGACCGTAGAGGCTGTGCCGCATGGTCAGTCAAGCATGGAACAGTCGTTCGAATGGGCTGCGGCCGAGAAAGTTCTGGCTAGAACCCTGGCGAGACTGCGCTCATGACAACCGTTCCGTTGAGCGAGGCCAAGGACCGGCTGTCTGCCCTGGTCGAGGCTGCGGAGACCACGCACGAGATCGTGACGATCACGCGGCACGGGCGGGAGGCGGCCGTGCCGATGGCCAAGGCCGACCTCGACTCGCTGCACGAGACGATCTTCTGGCTGTCCCAGCCAGGCGTTCGGGATGACGTGGAAGAGGGGCGCCGCGAGTTGGCCGAGGGGCGGACCGTCGCCGCGAGTGACTTGAGGCGGGAGCACGGACGTCCTGAGTGACTCCTCCGTACGAAGTTCGGGTCTCCTCACCGGCGCATCGCCAGCTGAGCCGGCTCCCGTCCCGGGTCACACCGGCCGTGGTCGAGTTCATCACCGCGGTCCTCGCTGAGAACCCGGTGAGGCTGAGCGAGCCCTTGACCGGCGAACTCGAGGGGCTCCGCAGTGCCCGCCGGGGCGACTACCGGGTCCTCATCGAGGTCGACGAGAGCGCACGCACTGTCCTCGTCCTGCGGATCGCGCACCGGGCCGAGGCGTACCGACCACCTCCGCCGTCGACCGACTGACCCCTCCGCCGATGGCCGGCCCCGTCAATCAGCGTGGCGGCGGCTGACCCGATGCCATCCCGGTAGATCCACTCTCCCCTGCACGGATCCGAGAGGATGCGGACGCGACGCGGTGGGGTCCACGCCGTCCGGGACCGTGACGTGAAGCTGACGGTGCGCGGATCGGGTGCGTGGGAGATGCGGCTCGCACGCTAAGCATGGGGAGGCGATGGGTGGATGCCCGCTCCCTGGGACGCTCGGCTGAGCAGCCCCGGCTCACCCGTGTGCGCCCCGGACTGGCTGGCGCTGCGCGAGGACGCCGACGCCGCGGCGCGGGCGCCCGACCTGGTCGAGCTCGTCCGGGTCCACCTGGCGGCCACCGCCCGGCCAGGTGCCCCGGTGGTGATCCGGGACCTCGGTTGCGGCACCGGGTCGATGGGCCGCTGGTTGGCCCCGCGGCTACCCGGGCCCCAGGAGTGGGTCCTGCACGACCGTGATCCCGGGCTGCTCGCCTCCGCCGCGGCGACCATGCCCAGCTCGGCCGCCGATGGCGCCCCGGTCTCCGCGCGGACGCAGGAGGGCGACTTCACGTACCTGCGCTCCGCCGACCTCTCCGGGACGGCGCTGGTGACCGGGTCCGCCGTGCTGGACCTGCTGACCGCCGAGCAGCTGGACGGGCTTGCCGCCGCGTGCGTCGAGGCCGGAGCCGCGGCGCTGCTGACGTTGTCGGTCACCGGGGACGTCGAGTTGGCGCCGACCGATTCCCTCGACGCCGCGTTCGCCGATGCCTTCAACGCTCATCAACGGCGCCGCACGGACGGCCGGCGGCTGCTGGGGCCGGACGCCGGCGCCGTCGCCGCAGACCTGTTCGCCCGGCGGGGCGCAGCGGTGGAGACCCGGCCCAGCCCGTGGCGCCTCGGTGCCGACCAGGCCGAGCTGGCCGAGGAGTGGCTGCGTGCCTGGATCGCCGCCGCGTGCGCCCAGCAGCCGGACCTGGGTCGTTGTGCCGGTCCCTACCTCGAGCGCCGCCTCGAAGCCTGTCGCGCCGGGCGGCTGCGGCTCGTGGTCGGCCACGTCGATGTGCTCGCTCTCCCCCCGGGAGCGTCGTGACGCAAGTCGGGTGAGGCGCCTGTGGTGCGTGTGATGAATGAGGCGACGTCGGCGAAACACCGTTGGCATCCGACCGCCTCCGTGGCAGCGTCCCTCACACCCCGTACGGGGCTCATTACTGAGAGCGGGAGTCCGGATGCGCGGGATCGTCGTGGTCGACCAGCCGGTTGAGGACCGGGTCGTGGGCTGGCACGTGAACGTCGGCGAGGGGCTCGAGTCGACCATGGCCGGCGCCTGGGTCCTGCCGTCCGACGACGACCGGATCGCCCGGCTGCTGACCGGCCGGATTCTGGTCACCACCCAGAAGGCCGCGCCGCGGTTCGGCATCGGCGCGGACGTCGCCGGCCTCGCCTTCGCGATCGTCGCGGAGACCAGCGCCCTCGACGGTGCCTTCGCCGCCCACGTGGCCTCGCTGCCGTCCGCCAAGCGCACCCTGGTCAGCCCGCGCTGGCCACGGATCCCCACCCGGCCCACGGCCGAGGTCGCCGGCGACCCGCTGGCCACCAACGCCCTCACCCTCGCCCGGTGGGTCGCCGACCTGCTGACCGCCTGGGACCGGATCGAGAAGGAGCGCCTCGCGCGCCCCTATCTCCTCCTGCGCGGCGGCGAGACGGCCCGCCCGCTCCCGCCCGGCTGGGCCACTGCGGGCCTCCTGACCCTCGCCGCCTGACGGGTCACGCCGCGGTGGCGGCGCGCTGCCACTCGCGCGGGGTCATCCCGTAGGCCTGCCGGAACCGCCGGGTGAAGTGGCTCGGGTCGGCGAAGCCGTGCGCCCGCGCCGTCGCCGCGATCGACCGGCGCAGTCCGGCGGGCGTGGCCAGGTGCGCCCGGGCGGCTTCCAGCCGCTGCTCGATGATCCACTGCTCCAGCCGCAGACCTGCCTCGTTGCACGCCTTGTACAGCTGGCGCAGCGACACGTTGTGGGCGCCGGCGATCGCGGCCGGGGTCAGCTCCGGGTCGTGCAGGCGCTGCCCGACGTAGGCCCGCACTCGGGTGACCAGCGTCTGCTCCCGCACCGGCGCGCTGCGGACGGCGTCCCCGGCGGCCGACACGATCAGCGCGCGCACCAGCTCGACCGTCGCCGTCCCGAGCGCGGCGGCGCCCGGGTCGGCCGCCAGCTGAGGAGCGGAGGACGCCAGCCGCGACAGGTGGGCGTGCACCAGGTCGTGCAGCGGGCTGGCCCGCAGCCGCGGCATCGCCCGCCGGACGACGTCCTCCGGCAGCGCCAGCAGCTCGTACGGCACCAAGAACACCTGCGCCCCGCCCCCGGTTGCGCAGCCGAACGAGTACGGCGTCCCCATGTCGACCAGCATCACTTCGTCGTCCCGCACCACCTGCTCGTGGCCCAGCTGGGCGAACTCGCCGCGGCCGGCCGCCTGGAACGACACCCCGACCACCGGTCCGCCGTCCGCACCGATGTGCTGGCGCGTGCGGGTGAGCCGCAAGCGCGACGCGTCCGTGCTGAGCAGCGCCGCCTGGCCGTAGGGCCACAGCTGCATGTGCACCTGCAGCTCGTCCTGTGGTTCCCGCTGCTCGATGCGGCACGGGGAGGAGACCTCGTGCATCGCCGCGGCGAAGGCCTCGGCGCGGTCGGCGCGCGGGATGTCGCGGGTGTCGAGCAGCAGCATCGGCGGTCCCTGGTCTGCCGGTGGCGGACGTTCCCGGGTGACCCGTCGAGCCTGGCAGAGCACCGCGCCTCCGGGAAGCGCGTTCAGACCAGAGGAATGCACGGACAGCCGATCACCGGACGGGCCGCACTGCCAGGGTCACGACGTCGACGTCCCCGTGCAGCCGAGGAGAACCACCATGACCGCGCCGTCCGCACCCGACACCATCGTGCTCGTCCACGGCTTCTGGGTGACCCCGCGCAGCTGGGAGAACTGGAAGACCCACTACGAGAGCCGCGGCTTCCGCGTGCTCACCCCCGCTTACCCCGGGTTCGAGGTCGAGGTGGAGGCGCTCAACGCCGACCCGACACCCATCGCCGAGTCCACCCTGCCGCGGATCGTCGAGCACCTGGCCGGCGTGGTGCGGGAGCTGGACAAGCCGCCGATCCTCATCGGTCACTCCGCCGGCGGCACGCTCGTGCAGCTGCTCCTCGACCGCGGCCTCGGCGCCGTCGGCGTCGCCCTCAACTCCGCGCCCACCGAGGGGGTGCGGGTGCTCCCCTTGTCTCAGCTCCGCTCGGCGTGGGCCGTGCTCAAGAACCCGGCGAACCGGCACAAGGCCGTCGGGCTCACCGAGGACCAATGGCACTATGCCTTCGCCAACACCTGGGACGAGGAGGAGTCGCGGGCGCTGTACCGGCGGTACCACATCCCCGCACCGGGCGGGATCCTCTGGAGCACGGTGCTGGCCAACCTGATGCCTGGCCCGCAGGACGCCCACGTCGACTACGAGAACGATGCCCGCCCGCCGCTGCTGTTCGTCTCCGGCGGGGAGGACCACATCCAGCCGCCGAGCGTGCAGCGGTCGAACGCGCGGCACTACTCCGGCAACACGGTCACCGAGGTGAAGGAGTACCCCGGCTACGCCCACCTGCTCCCCGCCCAGGCCGGCTGGGAGCGGATCGCCGACGAGGTGCTGGAGTGGGCGCTCGCGCACGCGACGGGGTCGCCGCCTAAGGTGACCGGGGCTTCGTGAGGCTGACCCACATCGGCGGGCCGACGCTGCTGATCGAGGTCGCCGGCTGGCGGCTGCTCACCGATCCGACCTTCGACCCGCCCGGCAGGCAGTACGCCTTCGGCTGGGGGACCGGCTCCCGCAAGCTGGTCGGGCCCGCGCTGCAGCCCGACGAGCTGCCGCCGGTCGACGCGGTGCTGCTCAGCCACGACCACCACGGGGACAACCTGGACGACGCCGGCCGGGCGCTGCTGCTGACCGTGCCGGTGGTCGTGACGACGGCGTCCGGTGCCGCCCGGCTGGGTGGGGGAGCGCGCGGCCTGCGCCCGTGGGAGACGACCGTGCTGGCAGCGCCGGGGCGCCCGCGGCTGACGGTGACGGCGACGCCGGCGCGGCACGGTCCGCCGTTGAGCCGGCCGGTCGCCGGGGACGTTGTCGGGTTCGTCGTGCGGCACTCGTGGGACGACGGAGCGCTGTGGATCTCCGGCGACACCGTGCTGTTCCGTGGCCTGCGGGACGTCGCCGCGCGGGTGCGGGTGGACACCGCCGTGCTGCACCTGGGCGGCGTCCGCTTCCCGGTCACCGGACCGGTCCGCTACTCGATGACCGGCCGGGAGGCGGTGCGGTTGTGCCGACAGCTCGACGCGACCACCGTCGTCCCGGTGCACCACGAGGGCTGGAGCCACTTCCGCCAGGGGCGCGCTGCGGTCGAGCGGGAGCTGGCCCGGGCGCCGGAGGAGATCCGCCGGCGGTTCCGCTGGCTGCCGCTCGGCACGCCGGTGGAGCTCGACGCGGTCAGCCGGCGAGCGGAAGCCCCTGGAAAACCTGGCGGCGGTGCCAACTGACGTGCTCGCCAGCAGGTGGTGCGGTGCCCGGCCGCGGGTCCAGCCGGCGGCCGTGCAGCGCGTAGACGGCCTTGCCGGACGACGTCCGGGCCGTGAACCGCTGCGAGACGATGACCCCGAGACCGTCGTCCAGACCGAGCACGCCCCGGTCGAACAGCTTGTGGTGCAACGAGCGGAGCGCGAGCCCGTTGTCCGTCTCGTCGGGCCCGTCGAAGGCGAACCACCGGACGTGCGCGGCCGCCACGCCGATCGCCGTGCCACCGGACCGGCCGTCGAAGCCGCAGCAGGCGCACTGCTCGTCCCACGCCTGCAGCACCGCCGTCCGCCACACCTGACTGCGCTTCCGCGCGCTGACCGGCGCGGTGCCGGGGACCGGCGGCACCTCGGGGTCGAACCCGAGGTGCCGCCGGTCCCCGGCCACGGTGGGCGGGAAGTGGCTGTCGACGAGCGTGCGGGCGACGGTCTCGACCAGCGCGGGGTCCTCCGCGAGCCGTTGCTCCAGCGTCGCCTCGAAGCGCCCGGTGACGCCGGCGCGCAGTGGGCTCACCTTGTCGTCGTCCACGTCGCGGTCGAGCACCCAGATGTGGTCGGCGCGCAGACGGGTGAAGGGATAGGCGGCGCTCTGGGCCCGACCGGTGTGGGACGCCGGGCCGAACTCGGCGATCAGGTCCGCCAGCTTCTCCTCGGCCAACGACCAGGACACCTCACTGCTGCCGGTCGCTGCCAGCCGGCCGAGGGCGAGCAGGGCCAGCAACGGCTTGTGCGGCGAGCGCTGACCCTTGCGCTGGTGCTGCCGCAACGAGGAGAAGGCGGCGAGCACGTCAGCTGACACGGCGGGACTGTCGCACACAGTGGCCGACGGCCCGGTCGTCCCGTGGGGCGGGCGCGACCACCGGGGCGGGTGAGGTCACGGGCGGGCGTCGATGGCATGTCCTCCCAGCTCAGGGCCGGGATGATCACACGATGGGGCGGTTCGTCGCACGTCCAACGGGGGTCCGCTCATGTCGTCGCAGCTCTTGATCGGGCGGAGGTCCACCCGTCGGCGCGTCGTCCTCGGGCTCGTCCCGTTCGTCGTCGCCGCCGCCCTGGTGGTCGGCTGCGGAAACGCCACCCCGGAGACCGAGCCCACCGCGGCCACGTCGAGCGCCGCGCCGTCCTCGCCGGCCGCCGAGACGGAAGCGGACACGACCCCGACCGCTGCCCCCAGCGACACCGGCCTGGTGACCGACGCGGCCGCCGAGACGGCGGTCGTCGCCGCCCCGGCCTCGACCGCATTGGCCGCGCTGGCCGCCGTTCCGGTCCAGGGCAGGGCCGCCAAGACCGGCTACGACCGCGACCTGTTCGGCGCCGGCTGGGTCGACGTCGACCGGAACGGCTGCGACACCCGCAACGACATGCTCGCCCGGGACCTGAGCGGGGAGACATTCAAGCCCGGCACCCGCAACTGCGTCGTGCTGACCGGCTCGCTCGCCGACCCGTACTCCGGCCGGACGATCGCCTTCCAACGTGGGCAGAGCACCAGCGACGACGTGCAGATCGACCACGTCGTCGCGGTGTCGAACAGCTGGCAGACCGGGGCTCAGGGCTGGGACGCCGCCCGCCGGACGGCCTTTGGCAACGACCCGCTGAACCTTCTCGCGGTCGACGGTTCGCTCAACATGCAGAAGGGGGACGGCGACGCCGCGACCTGGCTGCCGCCGAACAAGTCCTACCGCTGCGCCTACGTGGCGCGGCAGGTGGCGGTCAAAGTCGCCTACGGGCTCTGGATGACGCAGGCGGAGCGCAACGCGATCGCCACCGTGCTCGGCACGTGCCCGGGCGAACTGCTGCCCGGTGGCGTTGTCGCCAACGTGCCCGTGACGGCGACAGTGGCCGCTCCGCAGCCGGCCGCCTCCGCTGCCCCGCAGCCGGCGCCGGCACCAGTGGCCGTTCCCACGCCCGCGCCCGCCCCGGATTCCGCCCCCGCCCCGGCACCTGCCGCGGACGTCTACTTCCAGAACTGCGACGCCGTCCGGGCGGCTGGAGCTGCACCCATCCACGCCGGGGACCCGGGCTGGGAGCCGAAGTTCGACCGCGACAACGACGGCGTCGGCTGCGAGTAGCCGTGTCCGCCTCCTGAGACGGGTGACGTTTCGGTGGTTCCACTGGTGCCGGACGGGTCTGCATAGGGACGGCCGTGGTCGACCATTCGGTCGAGACCGGGGAGTGCGTTCGTACCGTTGTCCCTGGCCGCCGGTCTCGCGTCTCTCGACCGAACAGCGCCAGATCGCCCAACCAGCGACCGCCGGGTCACCTCGTCGGCCGGTGATTATTGGTCACGGCCCCGAGAGACCTGCATGGAAGCTGTTCGTCACCGGACGCAGACATAGATAGTCCGGGTGTACGGCTGAAGGCTGGAGAACGAGCCGAAGTCATTGAGATGGACGTCCGTGAGAACTTGGACGGACCTCGTTACGCCGCCCAAGGGGCAATCGTCGCCGTCCTCGCCGTCCTGGCCGTCCTCGCCGTCGCGTCCCGCTGGCCCCGGCGGTCCTTCGGGGCCAGCTGGACCGGGCACTGCGGCCCGCTTGGCAACAGCGTCCACCTGGTCGCTGAGGTTCGTCACGGTCACGGCGCCGACCACGATGCCGCCCGCCAACACAACATTGAGGGCGATCGAGAGAAGAGCGACCATCTCGGCACGGGGCGGCTTCACCAGATCAGGAGAACTCACCGGAAAAGCGAGGTGATGGGTTCAGCCGGGGTGCATGCCTCCCGAGAGTGAGCGCTCTTCCAGAGCCGGAGATTCGGTGCGACGGCCGAGCGAGGTCCCGGAGCTCTCCAGCCCGTCACCACATCGTCTCCAAGACCGGCCGCCTCCTGGCCGCCACCGTTGCAGTCATCCGCCGCGACGGTGCGGCGGGCGGACTCCAGGGGAGACGAGCCGTGACACCTCGAAAGCACGACGTCGTCATCGTGGGCGGGCGCTGCGCCGGCGCCGCGACCGCGCTGCTGCTGGCCCGGATGGGGCACGACGTCGCCCTCGTCGACCGGGCCACCTTCCCCAGCGACACCCTCTCCACCCACGCCATCTCGCGCTCCGGCGTCGTCCAGCTGCACCGCTGGGGGCTCCTCGACGCGGTGCTGGCCAGCGGTGCCCCGGCCATCCGCTCGATCGGCTTCGGCACCCCCGACGGCCTCGCCGAGCGCACGGTCAAGGCCACCGCCGGCGTCGACCTGCTCGTCGCCCCCCGCCGCCACGTGCTGGACACGCTGCTCCGCGAGGCGGCCGCCGACGCCGGGGCCACCCCCTACGAGGCGACCACCGTCAGCGGTCTCCTGCGTGACGCCACCGGCCGGGTCTGCGGCGTGCAAGCCGGGGACCAGGAGCTGCACGGCCGTTGGGTCGTCGGCGCGGACGGCCTCCGGTCGAGGACGGCGCGGGACGTCGGCGCCCAGGTCCGCGACCGCACCCTGTCGCCCAGCGGCACCTTCTACGCCTACGTCGACGGCCTGGACGCCCGCGGCTTCGAGTTCCACCCCGCGCCGCAGGCCCTGATCGGCGTCTTCCCGACCCACGGCGACCAGGCGTGCGTCTGGATCTCCGCCCCCGCCACCGCCCTGAGCGGACTCAGGAGCGCCGGCGGCGACAAGCCCACCGCGCTGCGACACCTGATCAGCACCAAGGCGCCCGACCTCGGCCGGCGGCTGCGGGGATGCCGGATCAACGCACCGGTCCGCGGCGCGCTCAACCTGCCCAACCAGGTGCTGCAGCCCACCGGCCCCGGCTGGGCGCTGGTCGGCGACGCCGGCTACCACCGCGACCCGATCACCGGGCACGGGATCACCGACGCCTTCCGCGACGCCGAGCTGCTGGCTCGCGCCCTGGACGACGAACTCAACGGACACGTGTCGTTGGCCGCGGTCGCCGACCGCTACGACCGCACCCGCACCGCCGCCCTGCGCGACGTCCTCGCGATCACCCGGGCGCTGACCGCCTTCCCGCCGCTCGACCAGTTCACCACCCTGCAGAAGCAGCTGTCCGCTGCCATCGAGCGGGAGGCGTCCTGGCTGGCCGGCCTCCCGGTTCCCGGCAGCGCCCTGTCCGTGGCTGCCTGAGAGAGGAGACCCGCCATGACCGACCTCGCAAACAACAAGGCGACCGCCGTCCGGTTCCTCGACGCCATCACCGCCGGGGACGTCGACACCCTGCTGACCCTGATCACCCCGGACTGGCAGATGACCGGCGGGCCGCCCGGCCTGCCCCGCGGCGCCGCGGGGATCCACGCCCTGTTCGCCTCCATCGGCCCCATCGAGCAGACCTGGACGGTGGACGACGTCATCGCCGAGGGCGACCGGGTCGTCGTCCGGGCCACCAACACCTGCGTGCAGGAGAGCTTCTTCGGCGTCCCGGCCGCCGGGGTCCGCCAGGTCTTCACCGCCACCTTCACCTTCCGGCTGGCCGACGGGCTGATCGCCGAGACCTGGCGCAACGCCGACGACCTCGGCCGGCTCCTGCAGCTCGGCGTCCGCTTTGTCCTCCCCACCGACTGACCGCAGCACCCACCCACCCACCGAGAGGAACGACCACCATGACCACCACGACCCCGGCCACGGTCAACGGCGTCGACACCACCGCGCTGCTCACCACCCGCGAGGCCGTCCGGAACCACCCGGAGCTGGCGCGGTTCCAGTTCCGGGCGACCAACAGCTGGATCAGCGGCACGCACAACCGCAGCACCATCGACGGGTACTCCGGTGCCGGTCAGGAGCTGGACCGGAACGGCGGGTTCACCTTCGACGCCGACCACCCGCCGGTGCTGACCGGCTCGGACAACGGGCCGACGCCCGTGGAGTTCCTGCTGCATGCCCTCGCCGCGTGCCTCACCGCCGGCCTGGTCAACATCGCCGCTGCCCGCGGTATCACGCTGACCTCGGTCAGCTCGACCGTCGCGGGGGACATCGACCTGCTCGGCATCCTCGGGCTCGACCCGGGCGTCCGGAACGGCTACTCGGGCATCCGCGTCGTGATGACCGTCGAGGGGGACGCCTCCGCGGAGGAGCTGGCCGGCCTGGTCGAGCGCTCCCGGCGCCGCTCCGCGGTGTTCGACGTCCTCACCCACGGCACCGCCGTCGACGTCGAGGTCCGCACCGCCTGATCCGCCCCCGACGACGTCCCGGCTCCGCATCCGGAGCCGGGACGTCGTGCTGTCGCCGAAGGTGCTCGCCAGCCGGCGCCGACCGCCCTAGGGTCGTCGCGGGCGGCAGAGGGTGGGGTCCGATGGACGGTGCCGAGCGGCGGACCGACGTCCCTGCGCCCATGCCCGACGACGGCCGCTACGCCTTCGGCGACTTCGTGGTCGACGTGGGCGCCCGGGAGATCCGGCGGGCGGGCCGGCGGGTCGCCGTCGAGCCGCAGGTCTTCGACGTCCTCGTCGTCCTCCTCCGCGAACGGCACCGCGTGGTGACCAAGGAGGAGCTGCTGGACCTGGTGTGGCACACCCGGATGGTCAGCGAGTCCGCGCTCACCTCACGGGTCAAGGCGCTGCGCCGCGCGCTCGGGGACGACGGCCAGAGCCAGTCGGTCATCCGGACCGCGCACGGGCACGGCTTCCGGTTCGTCGCCGGGATCCACCCGGCGCAGCCAGACGGCGCACGCCCGGTCGCCCCGCCGGCGCGCCCCCTGGAGCAGGAGGTCCGCTTCTGCCGCACTCGGGACGACGTCCGGCTCGCCTACGCATTCCTCGGACAGGGCCCGCCACTGGTCAAGGTGGCCAACTGGCTCACCCATCTCGAGTACGACCTGGAGAGCCCGGTCTGGCGGCACTGGTACGAGGCGCTCGGCGCCCGGTACCGGCTGCTCCGGTACGACGAGCGGGGCACCGGACTCTCCGACCTGGACGCCGACGGCTACACCGTGGACGCCTGGGTGGACGACCTGGAGGCCGTCATCGACGCGGCCGGGCTGGACCGGTTCCCGCTGTTCGGCATCTCGCAGGGCGGCGCGGTCGCCATCGAGTACGCCGTCCGGCATCCCGAGCGGGTCAGCCACCTGGTGCTCTACGGCGCCTTCATGACCGGCCCGGCGCTGAGCGCGCGCAAGCCCGAGCACGTCCGCGAGGCCCTGCTGATGCCGGAGCTCGCGCAGCTCGGCTGGGGTCGCGAGCACCCGATCTTCCGGCACGTGTTCACCCTCCGCTTCCTCCCCGAGGGGCCGCCGGAGGCGTGGACGGCGTTCGACGAGCTGCAGCGCCGCACGACGCCCAGCCCGAACGCCGTCCGGTTCCTCGAGGCGTTCAACGCCGTGGACGTCGCGGCCCGGGCGCCCCTCGTCACCACGCCGACCCTCGTGCTGCACGCCCGGCGGGAGAAGCTCGTGCCGCCCAGCCAGGGCCAGCTGATCGCCGCCGCGATCCCAGGCAGCCGCTTCGTGTCCCTGGACAGCTGCAACCACCTGCTGCTGCCGGACGAGCCGGCGTGGCCGCGGTTCCTCGACCAGGTCGAGCAGTTCCTCGCCACCCCCGGCTGACCCCGGCGTTCTCCACCTCGTCTCCAGGTCAGCGCCAAGACCGGGCCGCCGACGAGGAGCAGGGTCGTCCGCGGGTCGGCGACCGCCGGCCACCCGCCGGACGAGAGGACCGGAGATGACCCGCCACTCCCGTACGACCCCGCAGGTCCCGTCATGACCGCCGCCGTCCTGGCACCCGACGCGGCCGTCGTCGACTCGCGCCGGCTGGCGCTGCGCGACGCGCGCACCGTCGCCCCCGGCCTGCTGCCCTTCGGGATGCTGCTGGGGGTCACCGTGGTGAGCACCGGCGCCAGCGGGCTGGCCGGCGTCCTCGGCGGCCCCATCGTCTACGGCGGCAGCGCGCAGCTGACCGCGCTGACCCTGCTCGACCGCGGGCTGGGCCTGGCGGCAGTCGTCCTCAGCGCCGCGGTGGTGAATGCCCGGCTGTTGCTCTACAGCGCGGCGCTCGGGCACCGCTTCCGCGCCCAGCCGGCGCTGTTCCGCTGGCTGGCACCGCACTTCATCATCGACCAGACGTACCTGATGGCCGACTCGCACCCGGAGCTCGCCGGCCGGGACTTCCGCCGCTACTGGACCTGGCTCGGCGGCACCGTCCTGGTGGTCTGGACCGGCTCGATCGCGCTGGGGGTCGTGCTGGCGCCGATGCTGCCGCCGCTGCCGCACCTGACCCTGGTCGGGACGGCGATGTTCCTCGGGCTGCTCGTGCCCCGGTTGGTCGACCGGCCCGCCGTGGTCGCGGCCGTCGTCGGCGGGGGAGTGGCCGCCGCGGTGTCGTGGGTGCTGCCCGCGGCGGGGATCGTCGCGGGCGCGGTGGCCGGTGTCGCGGCGGCCATGGCGGTGAGCCGCGATGACTGAGCTGGTCGCGATGCTGGTCCTGGGCGCGGTGTGCTGGGTCTTCCGCATCGTGTTCGTGCTGCTCGTCCCCGCCACCGCCCTGCCGGCGCGGGTCCGCCGCGGGCTGGACCACCTGGCGCCCGCGGTGCTGGCCGGGATCGCGGCCGTGGAGCTGACCGGCACGATGGGCGCCGGCGACCTGCGGAGCAACCTGCTCGCGCTCGGGGCGATGGCGGTCGTCGCCGGGATCGCCCGCCGGTTCGGCAACCTGAGCCTGACGGTGGTGGCCGCGCTCGCCGCCGTCCTGGCGATCGACCTGCTGGTCCGCTGACGGTCAGATCGGCGGGACGTCGTCCGGGGTGAGGTCGGGGCGGGTGCGGACGAACCGCAGCGGATGGCGGAACACACCCGCGTGCAGGGCGGCGTCCGCGCTCACCTCGACGACCAGCGAGGGCTCGACCTTCGTCAGCGGCACCGACAGCCGGCCGCCGCCGAAGCGCCCGGTGCCGATCCGGTCGGGCCACGGGTGCTCCCGCCCGGCCGGCGTCAGGACGGCGGCGAGCCCGGCGGCCTGCGCCGGATCGAGCGGGCTGGTCCGGCCGACCACGACCAACTCGCCGTCCCGGTACCGGCCCAGCACCAGCTGGCTCGGGTTCTCGAGCGCACCGATCACCCCGCCGACGACGACCTCCGTCGTCTCCCACGACTTCACCTTCAGCCAGTCCCGCCGGGCGGGCAGGTACCGACCGCTGGCCGACTTGACCACCAGGCCCTCGACGCCGGCCGCCCGGTACTCACGCGACCAGCGTTCGGCCTCGGCCGGGTCCTCGGTCATCGGGGACAGCTGCAGCGGCGGCGACCAGCCCCCGGCCAGCGACTCCAGCTGCGTCCGGCGCCGCCACAGCGGCTCGGACCGCTGGTCGGCGCCGCCGACGGCGAGCACGTCGAAGGCGACGTAGGAGGCCGGGTGCTCGGCAACCAGCGGGCCGTTCCGGCTGGGCGCGGTGACCATCCGGCGCTGCAGCAGGCTGAAGTCGAGCCGGTCCCCGTTCCAGATGACCACCTCGCCGTCGACCACCGTGCCCGGCGGCAGCTGCGCCCGCGCGGCCGCCACGACGTCGGGAAAGCACCCCGACAGGTCGCGACCCTGCCGGGACCAGACCCGGGTGGCCGTCACCCCCCGGACGACGACCAGCCGGAACCCGTCCCACTTCGGCTCGTACCGGCAGCCACCCGGCAGCGCGCTCGGATGCGGCAGCGCAGCGACCGGCTTGGTCAGCGCGACGCCCACGGGCCCGGAGAGCTCGGGCGGCAGGTCGGGCAACCCGGCGGCGGTCAGCGGCATCCGGACACGATGACAGGAAACGCGCCGGTCAGCCCGTCGTCCCGGCTCCACCCCGCCCGAAGAGGCGACCCGCGGCGGCCATGTTGGCCACCATGGCCACCGCGGAACGCCCGGCGCTCAGAGCCAGGCCTCGATCTCGTCCAGCTGAGCGTGGGTGAGGCCTTCGAAGACGTCCGGGGCGACCACCAGCACCTGCGGATGCGCGCTCAGCCACTCGACGGTCTCCGCTGTCCGCTCCACCAGGTCGTCGTCGACCCACACGATCCGCCGGTCCGGCTCCGCCTCGGCGACCTCCTGGGCCGCCGCCAGCTTCCACCACGCCGCTTCGCCGCCGAGCGGGCCGGCGAAGCCGGTCGGCCCGATCCCGGGCCGCGCGTGGGTCCGCAGTCCGCGGGGGAGGCCCATCGGCTCGGCCAGCACCCGGTCCGCGTTCTCCGCCCACGTGGTGAGCCACTGGATCTCCACCCGGCCGGACTCGTGCAGGTCCCGCAGCCGGGCGGTGACGGTGGGGTCCCAGGTGATCAGGAAGCCCTGGAAGAGACCGCGCTGCCAGCCGTCGGGCGGGTCGAGCCGGAGCGCGTTGACGACGCCGTCCACGTCCAGCAGCAGCACGGGGACGTCGCGGGTCGATGGCATGACACTCCCTCGGACGGCGCGACCGGACGACGGTCAGCCGGTGCCGGCCGGGCGGGTGCGGACGAGGTTCATCGCCCGCAGCCGCAGCACCACCTGGCCGGCCTGGTCGACCATCTCCACCAGCGTGGTGACGATGCCCCGGTCCGGCTTGCTGCGGGACAGCCGGGCGTCCTCCACCGTCGTGCGGAGCACCAGCGCGTCCCCGGGGCGGACCGGCGCCAGCCACCGCAGCTCGTCGATGCCGGGCGAGCCCAGGCTCGACACCGGGGACAGGTACTCCTCCGCGAGCAGCCGCATCATCAGCGCGCAGGTGTGCCAGCCGCTGGCGATCAGCCCACCGAACGGCCCCCGGGCGGCGGCCTCGGCGTCGACGTGGAACGGCTGCGGGTCGAAGCGCCGGGCGAAGTCGACGACCTCGGCCTCCTCGACCCGGATCGGGCCGGCCTCCGCCGTCGTCCCCGGCACGTAGTCCTCGAACCAGCGCTCGTCCACCGGAGCAACCTAGCCCGGCACCGAGGTCGGACGGCGAGCTGAGCGGCCCCGCGGCGGCTCGCGGCTCCCTAGGGTGACGAGCCCGCCCGCAGGCCGACCCGGGAGTGTCTTCGTGGCCCGTCGCAGTACCGCACTCCGCGCCGTCCTGCTGGTCGGCGTCGCGCTCGTCGGCTCGGTCGCCTGCACCTCCTCCGCGGAGACCTCCCGGAGCGCCGCGGCAGCCCCCACGACGAGTGCCAGCCCCACCCCGACGCCGACACCGCCCCCGCCGCCCCCACCTCCGCCTCCCGTGCTCTGGCCGCTCACCGGGATCGAGAGCGGCCCCGTCCCGCCGCGCCCGGCCCTCGCGGTCAAGATCGAGAACTCGGTCGACGCCCGGCCGCAGACCGGGCTCGGCGCCGCGGACGTGGTCTGGGAGGAGGTGGTGGAGGGCGGCATCACCCGGTTCGTCGCCGTCTACCACTCCACGCTGCCGCCGGAGGTCGGACCGGTGCGCTCGGTCCGGCCGATGGACCCGGCGATCGCCGCGCCGCTGCACGGCCTGATCGCCTTCTCCGGCGGGCAGGCCGGGTACGTCGACGCGCTCGCGGCCGCCGGTCTGCAGACGGTCAGCTTCGACCGGGGGGACGGCGGCTTCCACCGGATCGGCGCCCGGTCGGCGCCGCACAACGTCTACGCCGACCCGGCGGCCCTCCTCGCCCAGGCCGACGCCGCGCACCAGGCCCCGCCGCCGGTGCAGTTCGACCTCGCCGCCCCGGGGGAGCCGCTCCCCGCCGGCACCCCGGCCGCGGCGGTGCGGCTCACCCTCTCCGGACTGAGCCACCCGGTGTGGACGTGGAGCGAGCCGGACCGGAGCTGGCTGCGCGCCGAGGACGGCCGGCCGGCCGTCGAGGCCGACGGCACCCGGCTGCGGGCGACGAACGTCGTCGTCCTCCGGGTGACCGTCGTGAACACGTCGGCCCGGGACGCCGCGGGCACCCCCGTGCCGGAGACCGTGCTGACCGGGTCGGGGGAGGCGCTGGTCATGACCGGCGGCTCGGCGGTCCCCGCCACCTGGTCGAAGGCCGGGGTCGGGGACCGCGTCGTCCTCACCGGTGCGGACGGCGCCCCCGTCCGGCTCGCTCCGGGCACCACCTGGGTGGAGCTGGTGCCGCTCGGCAGCGGAGCCGTCGCCGTCGGCTGACCGGGCTCAGGCGGCGGTGATCGGCTGACCCGAGCCGGCGCGGACGACCCGGCTGGCCCGGACGGCGTGGGCCAGCCCCCTCTCCAGGTGCGGCATGAGCACCGGGTGGCGCCGCCGGTGGCCGAACACCACCAGCGTCTGCAGGAACAGGTCGTCGCGGGTCATCCCCGAGCCGGCCCGGCACAGCGCCACCATCGCGTTGCCGATCTCCTCCGGCGCCACGTGCTCCAGCGGGCGCTCGACACCGCGGCCGTGCCGGCGGAAGCCGGTCCAGGTCTCCGGATCCAGCTCCGCCGGCCAGAGGAACGGCGCGGACGGGTCGGGCAGCAGCGCCAGGATCGACTCGATCCGCGTGGCGTTCACCCGCGGGATGCCGAAGGCGGACGCCGTCAGCGCCGCCAGCCGGTCGCGGTGGATCGGCCCCTCCGCGGCGATCCCGGCCGCGAGCACCCGGCGCACCAGGCGCGCGGTCTCCGGGTCGTCGAGCTGCCGCAGCAGCCGCGGCTCGCCGGCCTCCGCCGGCGTCCAGGGCCGGAACGGCTGCTCGTCGGCCAGCCGCGCGGGCGGCACCGCCGGACGGGCCGGCACCCGCCGCGGCGCCTCCGGCACCGGCGGCTCGTCGACCTCCTCCGGCTCCGCCTCGGCGACCGGCTCGGCCGCCGGCACCAGCGGCGGAGGGAGACCGGCGCCGGCCGCGGCGGAGACCAGCCGGTCCAGCACGACGGTCCGGTCGGCCAGCCACTCCGGCAGCCACACCCGCTCGACCGCCGGCCACCCGCGGGCGGCCAGCAGTCCGGCCGGCACCGCGACCCGGTCGACCACCGGCGAGCGCTGCGCCCACGCCGCCCCGTCGAGCAGCACGGCCAGCACCGGCCGCTCCGGGGCGGCAGCACGGGCGACGGTCAGGTCCAGCCGGAAGCCGGACAGCCCGACGTCCGTGCGCACCACGAACCCGTGGCTCCGCAGCGCCGCGGCCACGTCCTCGCGATGCGGGTCCGGCGGCGGCGCCGACCGGCCGTCCTGCGGCACGGCGTCCGGGCCCTGCGCCGCGACGTCGAGGTAGGCGCGCAGCTGCCGGACGCCGAGGGCCGAGGTCTCCGCCGGCCGCAGCAGCGCCGGCGGGAACGAGGCGTACACGACGACCTGCCGGCGGGCGCGGGTGACCGCGGCGATGAGCCGCCGCTCGCCGCCGGCCCGACCCAGCGGACCGAGGTCCAGCGGCAGGCGGCCGCGCGCGTCCGGCGCGCAGGCCAGGGAGAGCAGCACGAGGTCCCGGTGCTCGCCGGACACCGTCTCCACGTCCCGCACGAGCAGGGCGCCGGCGTCCAGCGCCGCGACCACCCGGTCGTCACCGGACCCGCGCAGCAGTTGCTCCACCAGCCGCCGCTGCGGTGGGTGCAGCGTCACCACGGCGATCGACGGATCGGCGGCCGGCGCGGCCGCGAACCGCCGTAGCACCTCACCGGCCACCGCCCGCGCCTCGACGTCGTTGGTGTGCCGCTCCGCGCCCGCCCGGGCGAACGCGCCGGCCACGCGCACCAGCGACACCTCCGGTCCGCCGGGCGCCGGGCACGCGGAGAGCCGGTTGCCGTAGGCCACCGCGTCGGCGAACGCGGACACCCCGTCGGTCGCCCGGTGCTGCCAGCCGAGCTCGCGGTGCGGCACGCCGGCCTGCAGGCAGGCGGTGAGCAGGTCCTCACCCGGGCGGGCGCCGGGCGGCGGCAGCTGACGGCGGTCCCCGACGACCACCGCGGCCGTGGCGCGGCCGAGCGCGCCCAGCGCGTCCGCGACCCGCAGCCGGGACGCCTCGAGCACCACGATGAGGTCGAACGCGCCCGCGGTCGGCGGGAGGGACCGGGCCACCGTGTCGGGCGTGGCCAGCACGCAGGGGGTCAGCGCGGCGGCCCCCGGGTCGGTGAGCAGCCCGCGGACGTCCGGGGCGTCGAGCGGCAGCTCCTCGGGGAGGGTGCGGGCGGCGAGCGCCCGGGCCGCCAGCCCGGCCGTCACCTCCGCGCGGGCCTCCGCCGACGCGGCGAGGAACCGGCGGACCGCCTTCTCCTGGTCACGCGCGTCGGCGGCGGACAGCCCGGTGGCCGCGCGGCGCTCGGCGAAGGACGCCTGGGCGAACCCGCGGTCGAACGCGGCGACGGCGTCCCGGGCCGGCACCGCGCCGGACAGCAGGGCCTCGCGCACCCCGGACAGCCCGGCGGCGTCGAGCAGGTGCAGGTGCCGCAGCAGGTCCAGCCAGCGGGCCAGCGAGGGCAGGCCGAACTCGTCGATCGCGCGCCCGGGCTGGGTGGACTCCCACAGCGCGGGCAGACCGCCGTCCCCGGCCCACTCCTGCAGCCGCTCCGCTGACGTGGCGCAGGCGGCGGGGAGGGCGGTCAGCGCGGCGCGCAGCGCGCGCACCCGGCCGGCCCGGACCCGGTCGGCGACCGGAGCGGTGTCGAGGAAGCGGCGCAGGTGCGGGAGGAACGCCGGCGCGGTGGTCAGCGCGGCGCGGAGCCGCCGCAGGTGGGCGACCTGGCGGTCGAGCAGGTGGGGGTCGGTGAGCGGGTTCCAGTTCCAGGGCACCAGCAGCCCAGGGACGGCGGCGGCGCGGGCGGCCAGGTCCCGGACGGCGTCGTGCACCTCGAGCAGCTGCTCGGTCAGCTCGGGCACGGCCGGGGGCTCCACCACGGCGTCGGGCCGCAGCGTCGGAGCCAGCTCGGCGAGGACGGCGGCCAGTCGCCGGCCGCGGCCGATCCGGCCCGACGCGGCCGCCTCCTGCGCGTCCGCGGCGATGCGCACCAGCGGCAGGTCGAGGACCCGCGGGTCGGCGACGTCCAGCCCCGGGTGCTCGACCGCGGTGAGGTCGGCGACCTCGGCGAGCAGCTCCTCGACCTCGTCGTCCCAGCCCGGCGCGCAGGTCTCGTCGAGCGCGGGCAGCGGAACGGCCGGGCCGTCGAGGACCTCGGCCACCGCCTCGAGGTCCTCCGGCGTCCGGGCAGCGGCGACGACCCGGGCGAGCGGACCGGCCGGCGGCAGGGCGGCGAGTGCTCGGTCGACGGCGACGACGGCCGCCTGCACCGCCACCGGGTCGGCGTCCGCGGAGTCGAGGAACCCCCACGGGTGCCCGGCCCGGGGCCGGGTCCGCGCCGCCACCTCGGGCAGCCCGGCCAGCAGCCGGCGGACGGCCGCGGTGGTGCGAGCCGAGGCGTGGGAGACGAACTCCGGGGGCACCGCCAGGGCAGGCGGGCCGTCGGTCGCGGACAGCAGGCCGGCGTGCGCCGAGTACGCCGACATCCCCGCCGCGTTGGGCGCGTGCAGCCGCTCGGTGTAGGCAGCGATGCGCCGCCGGAGGTGCCGTAGCTCGTCCCGTCGCGCGGCCCCCGGGCTTGACCCCGGAAAAGCCCTCGGGCTTGATCCCGGAAAAGCCCCCGGGCTTGATCCCGAAAAAGCCCGGCGCAGGTGCGCGCGCACCGCCGTCGGCTGCCCGGCGGCGCCGTGCAGCGCGAGGGTGAGCGGGCCCAGCCCCGCGGCGTCCAGGCGCTGGGCCAGGACGTCGAGCGCCGGGGGCTGCGGGCCGACGACGAGCACCCGCCGGCCGCCGGACACCGCGGCCGCCACCAGGTTCGCGACCGTCTGGGTCTTGCCGGTCCCCGCCGCCCCCTCGAGTACGAACGAGCGCCCGGCGGCCGCGTCGGCGACCGCCCGCAGCTGGGTGCCGTCCGCGGGCAGCGGCAGCGCGGCGGCCAGCTCGTCGAGGTCAGTCTCTGGAGCCGGGTCGGGCTCGGAGAACGGCTGGCCGGGGCGCAGCAGCACCGGCACCAGCGGGTTGCGCAGCGCCGCGGCACCCAGCCGGTCGGCGTCCTCCCGCACGCGGAACGCGGCCGCCGGCAGCAGGGTGAGCTCGGCGGTCGCCTCCACCCGGAACGGCAGCCCCTGCTGGGCCAAGGCCTGGCGCAGCACCGGGGTGAGGTCGGCGGCGTCCTCCGGGACGGCGACGCCGTGCCGCCGGCGGAGCTCGGAGAGCAGGCAGCCGTTCGGCGTGACGGTGCCCGCCGGGTCGGCGGCGATCCGCCACGAGCCCGGGCTCACCCCGGGCGCGAGGACGACGGGCACCAGGACCAGCGGCGAGCGGGCCGGCCGGCCGTCGACCTCCCAGGCCAGCGAGCCCAGTGCCAGGCACAGGTCGTTGGCGCCGCGCACCTCGACCACCCGGCGGGCCCGCTCGGCCAGCTCACCGAGCCGGACGGCGTAGTCGTCGGACGGGACCTCGGTGTACAGCCCGGCGTGCTCGATCAGCAGCTCACCGAGCTGGTGCGGAGGCAGGTCGCGCGCCGCGCGGATGCCCCGGCGGCGCGCGCCGGCCCCCAGCTGGTCGGCGGGCAGCAGGGTCAGCGCGGCGCCCGCGCCGAGCTGGTCGGCGATGGCGGCCAGCCGGCCCGGAGGGACGGTGAGGGGGAGGGGCCCCTCCTCTCCGCCGCGGAGGTCGAGGTCGAGCAGCGCGGCCGTCGGCCCCGCCGCCCGCCGCCGCCGGTCGCGCGCCGCCCGCCGGGTCGCGCCGAGCCGCCCGTCCTCCCCGGGCAGCGGGACGACGCCGTCCAGCCGGGCCCGGTGGACGTCGGTGACGCCGACCAGCCGGTGCAGGTCCCCGGTCAGCCAGGTGGCGGCCGCGGTGCGGTGCAGGTCGCCGAACGTCGCCGGCTCCGCGCCGACCCGCAGCAGCGCGGTCTCCACCAGCTGGACCAGCCCGCGCTCGACCAGCTCGGCCAGGCCGGTGACGTCGGTGACCGCGGCGCCGTCGGCGCGGTGCGGCACCCGCCAGTAGCCGAGGAAGCCGTGCGGCCGGTCGGCGGCCACCCACAGCAGCGGACGCAGCCCGGCGTGCTCGAACGCGGCGGCGAGGGTCACGGCCACGTCGAGGGTGGTGCCGGCGCGCTCCTCCAGCACTTCGGCGGGGGTGCGCACCCGCTGCGGCACGTCCCGCCAGTCCGCGGTCACCGGTCGCGGCCGGATCCCGCGGCGGCGCATCCCCTCCACGATCGCGGCGGCGGTCTCGTCGGCACGCAGCGGATCGGCGGTGCGCGAGCGCAGCAGGTCGGTGGCGGCGCCGACCAGGCCGGCGACCGCGGGGTCGTCGGGCAGCACGTGCGCCGCGAGCAGCTCCAGGGCCAGCGGGGGAGGGGAGGCCAGCCACTGCCCGGCGGCCAGCACCCGCACGGACGTGGTGGCGCTGCCGAGCACCGCGCCGTCCGCCTCGACCTGCACGGTGAGCGAGGCCGGGCCGGGCTCGGCGATCGCGGCCAGCCGGGCCGGGTCCAGCAGCAGGGGGATGTCGGTGAGCACCGTGGTCCGGCCGACGAGCAGGTCGGCGGTCAGCTCGACGGGCCGGGCGAGGTCGCCGTCCGCCGTCCCCACGGTGACCGTGACCCGCGCGGCCCGCACCGGGTCGCCGTCCGTGGTCAGCCGCAGGCCGGCCACGACGGGGATCCCGGCGCGGGCGAGCGCCTCGCTGAGGACGGGAACGGCGTCGGCCTGGATCGAGATGCCGCCCTCCGCTCCGGTCCCGGAGCGCTGCGGGCAGGGGAAGGTGCCCATGGGAGGTGTCTACCGCCGGGGAGGCGTCCGGTCGGGGAACCCCGCCGCACTGTGACCAGTGAGGTGGGGTCGAGTCCGTCCGGACGGCGCCGGATGCGGCCGGCGCCGTCCGGACGGGGTCTCAGGCGGACGCCAGGGCGGCGTCCCGCTCCAGGGCCCGGACCGCGAGCTCGGCGTGCAGCAGCGCGCCGTCCCCGAGCACGCTGTCGCTGAACTCCGCCCGCGGGCTGTGGTTGTTCGGCGCGGTCTCGTGGTCCTCGCCGGGCGCCGCGCCCAGGAACAGGTAGGCGCCGGGCACCTCGGCCAGCACCCGGGAGAAGTCCTCCGACCCGGCCTGCGGGTACGCCTGCGGCGCGTACCGGTCGGCGCCGAAGACCTCCAGCGCCACGTCGGCGGCGAACGCGGCGTGGTCGGGGGCGTTCACCGTCACCGGGTACTCCTCGACGTACTCCGCGTCGACCTCGAGCCCGTAGGCGGCGGCCACCGACTCGCACAGCTGCACCGACGCCGTCCGCATCCGCTCCCGCGCCTCCGCGGAGAACGACCGCACGGTCGCCGAGAACTCCGCCTGGTCCGGGATGATGTTCCGCTTGGTGCCGGCGTGGAACGTGCCGACGGTGAGCACGACCGGGTCGAACACGTTGAACCGGCGGGTCACCATCGTCTGCAGGTCGCCCACCAGCTGCGCGGCCACCGTGATCGGGTCGCGGGCCAGGTGCGGGGCCGACCCGTGCCCGCCGGACCCGCGCACGGTCACCCGCAGCTCGTCACTGGCGGCCATGAGCGTGCCCGGGCGGGTGGTGAACTGCCCGCGCGGCGTCGCCGAGGACATGACGTGCATGCCGTACGCCGAGCTCACCCGGGAACCGGCGGCGTCGAGCACGCCCTCGCGCAGCATGTAGCCGGCGCCGTCCCAGCCCTCCTCGCCCGGCTGGAACATGAAGACGACGTCGCCGGCCAGCGACTCGCGGTGGGCGGCCAGTAGCCGGGCCGCGCCGACCAGCATCGCGGTGTGCAGGTCGTGCCCGCAGGCGTGCATCACGCCGTCGACCTCGCTGCTGTAGTCCAGCCCGGTCTCCTCCTGCACCGGCAGGGCGTCCATGTCCCCGCGCAGCAGCACCGCGGGGCCGGGCCGGGCCCCTCGCAGCACCGCGGTGACCGAGGACAGCTCGGTCCCGGTGCTTACCTCCAGGCCGAGGCCGTCGAGCGCGGCGAGCACGGTCTCCTGCGTCCTGGGCAGGTGCAGCCCGATCTCGGGACGGCGGTGCAGCTGGTGCCGGAGCTGCCGGAGCTCGTCGGACATCGCCTGCGCATCGGAACGCAGGGCCTCGGACCGGGTCATGGAGCCTCCTCGTACGGGTGGTGCGGAGGCTATGACTCCCGACGGATCTGCGGGAGGATTCGCAGGAATCCGTCACGAGAGGCCCCCGCGATGTCCGAACTGGTTGCCCTGGACGAAGACGACCTGGCCCTCGTGGAGGCGCTGCAGCGTGATCCGCGCGCGCCGTGGACGGAGGTCGCCGAGGTCGTGGGCACCAACGCCGTCACCGCGTCCCGGCGCTGGGAGCGGCTGCGGGCGGCCGGCGCGGCGTGGATCATCGGTGCCCCCGGTCCGCACTCGTACCACGCGCAGGTCCTGGCCTACGTCGAGGTCACGTGCACGCCGAGTGAGAAGACCCGGGTCGCCCAGGAGCTCGCCGGCGACGCGCACGCCCTCTCGGTGGACATCACCGCGGGCGGCCGCGACCTGCTGATGACCGTCGCGGCCGTCGACCTGCCCACGCTGGCCCGCTACCTGCTCGAACGCCTGGACCGGGTGCCCGGCGTCACCGGCTCGCGGGTCCGCGTCGCCACCCGGCTGTTCGCCGAGGGGAGCCTGTGGCGCCTCGGCGTCCTGCCTGCCGGTACCGGCAACGGTGACGGCAGCGCGACCGGGGCGGTGCTCCCGGCGCCCCGGCCGGTCGTCCTGGACGGCGTCGACCGCGAGCTGATGGCCCGGCTGGGCGTGGACGGCCGCGCCTCCTACGCGTCGCTGGCGCAGGCCACCGGGATCAGCCAGCCCACCGCCCGCCGCCGGGTCGACCGGCTCATCTCCTCCGGTGCCGTGCTGCTGCGCACCGAGGTCGCCGCTCCGCTGGCCGGCTGGCCGGTCACGGTGGTGCTGTCCGCGAACGCGCCGGCCGGCCGGCTGGACGAGGCGGCCGCCCGGTGCGGCCGGATGCGCCAGGTCCGGCTGTCGGCCACGCTGGCGGGGACCCCCAGCCTGCTCGTGACCGCCTGGCTGACCTCGCTGGACCAGGTGCACCGCTTCGAGCAGGACCTCGTGCACCAGGTGCCCGACGCCGAGGTGGTCGACCGGCTGGTGGTGCTCCGCCCGGTCAAGCGCATGGGCCACCTGCTCGACGTCAGTGGCCGGACGACCGGCGCGGTGCGGATGGAGGTCTGGAACGACCCGGTTCCGCCGGAACCGACGTCTGAACGCTCGGTTAATCGCATGTAGCGGACAGTCACGACTCACCGTCGTGATCGGAGTGTCACCTCACGGCCGTATTTCTGGCTTAGGTTTCACGCACAGATCGGTCGAGGAGGCGCGGTTCGTGAGCAATCCCGTTCTCTCCGTCCGGGGTCTGACGACGGAATTCGTCACCCCAGGCGGTGTGGTCAAGGCCGTGAACGACGTGAGCTGGGACCTCTACCCCGGCGAGACGCTCGGTGTGGTCGGGGAGTCGGGGTCGGGCAAGAGCGTCACCGCGATGTCGATCCTGGGCCTGGTGCCGAGCCCGCCGGGGCGCATCGTGGCCGGCGAGATCCTCCTCGAGGACCGCGACCTGCTGAAGATGTCGGCCAAGGAGCTGCGGAAGCTGCGCGGCAGCGACATCGGGATGATCTTCCAGGACCCGATGACCAGCCTGAACCCGGTGCTGACGGTGGGCGCCCAGATCAGCGAGGCGCTGCGGCTGCACGACCGCACGCTCAGCCGGGCGGAGGCGCGCACCCGGACGATCGAGCTGCTCGCGATGGTCGGCGTCCCCAACCCCGAGGGGCGCTTCGACCAGTACCCCCACGAGCACTCGGGCGGGATGCGCCAGCGGGCGATGATCGCCATGGCGATCGCCAACGACCCGAAGGTGCTCATCGCCGACGAGCCGACCACCGCGCTCGACGTGACGATCCAGGCGCAGGTGCTCGAGGTGCTGCGCACGGCGCAGGAGCGCACCAACGCGGCCACCATCCTCATCACCCACGACCTCGGCGTCATCGCCGAGCACGCCGACCGGGTCGTGGTGATGTACGGCGGCAAGGTCGTCGAGGTCGCCGACGTCCGGTCGATCTTCTCCGCCCCCCGGCACCCCTACACGCTCGGCCTGATGAGCAGCCTGCCGCGGCTGGACGTCGACCTGGAGCGGCTCGACCCCATCCCCGGCTCGCCGCCCAACCTGGTCGACCTGCCGGAGGGCTGCTCCTTCCGGCCGCGCTGCCGGGTGACCCGGGGTCGCGAGATCTGCCGCACCACGGTGCCGCCGCTCTACGACACCGGCGAGGGCAAGGCCGCGGCCTGCCACTTCTCCGAGGAGGTCCCCGCAGAGATGGTCACGGTCTCCCGTGAGATGGGCGCGCGACTCGGGAGCGGGTCGTGACCGCCGTGGAGAGCGCCGACCTGCACGCGCGCGCGGCGGCGGGCACCGAGATCCTCCGCGTGGAGGACCTCAAGACCCACTTCCCGATCCGTGGCGGGGTGACCCGCCGGCAGATCGGCACCGTCTACGCGGTGGACGGCGTGAGCTTCACCGTCGCGGCCGGGGAGACCCTCGGCCTGGTGGGGGAGAGCGGCTGCGGGAAGACCACCGCCGGCCGGACGCTGGTCAAGCTGCAGGAACCCACCGCCGGCAAGGTCTGGTTCAAGGGCGCCGAGATCACCGGCTACGGCCGGGCCCAGATGAAGGCCGTCCGGCGGGAGATGCAGTTCGTCTTCCAGGACCCCTACACGTCGCTGAACCCGCGGATGACCGTCCGGAGCATCATCAACGAGCCGCTGCAGATCCACGGGCTGCTCTCCGGCTCGGCGCTCAAGGCCCGGGTCGACGAGCTGCTGCAGGCGGTCGGGCTCACCCCGGAGCAGGCCGGGCGCTATCCGCACGAGTTCTCCGGCGGCCAGCGGCAGCGCATCGGCATCGCCCGGGCGCTCGCGCTCAACCCTCAGGTGCTGGTGCTCGACGAACCGGTCTCCGCCCTCGACGTCTCTATCCAGGCACAGGTGGTCAACCTGCTGCAGGAGCTGCAGGCCGAGTTCGGGCTGTCCTACGTCTTCATCGCCCACGACCTCTCGGTGGTCCGGCACATCTCCGACCGGGTCGCGGTGATGTACCTCGGGAAGATCGTCGAGATCGGCACCCGGGCCGACATCTACAGCCGGCCCACGCACCCCTACACGCAGGCCCTGCTCTCGGCCGTGCCGATCCCCGACCCGACCCGGCGCGGCAGCCGGGAGCGGATCGTGCTCACCGGCGACGTCCCCAGCCCGGCCAACCCGCCGTCCGGCTGCAACTTCCGCACCCGCTGCTTCAAGGCCCAGGCGATCTGCGCGGAGCAGGAGCCCGAACTGATCGACCGGGAGGGGCACGGGCACCCCAGCGCCTGCCACTTCCCGGAGGTACGCGCCGTCGTCCCCTGACGGCCGCATGCGTTCCCCAGCACGGCCCACCGACCCCTGTTGTGCACCATCTCGTCCAGCGCAGGAGCCCTGATCATGTCCACAGCACGACGTCGCACCACCCGGATGAGGTCCTTCGCCGCCGCGGCGGCGGTCGGGATCCTGCTGTCCGCCTGCTCCGTGAGCGACCCCGAGGCGCCGGCCTCGGACAGCGGTGAGGGCGGCGGCGGCACCTTCAACATCGCCGTGGGCATCGACCCGGACACCTTCGACCCGGCCGGCCAGACCACGACCACCGTGCAGAACATGGTCGACTACGTCGTCGAGACCCTGGTGACCGTCGATGAGGAGGGCACGGTCAGCGGGAAGCTCGCCGAGACCTTCGAGGTCTCCGAGGACGGCCTGACGGTGACCCTCGGGCTGAAGGAGGGCGTGCAGTTCCAGGACGGGACGCCGTTCAACGCCGAGGCCGTGAAGTTCAACCTGGAGCGGATCAAGGACCCGAACCTGACCGTGCCGCTGGGCGCGCCGTTCGAGGTCATCGAGTCGGTCACCGCGGTCGACGAGAGCACCGTGGAGATCAAGCTGTTGCGGCCCTCACCGGGCTTCCTCAGCGCCCTGTCGGTGACGACGGCGGCGATGATCGCGCCCGGCTCGGTCACCGCCGAGGGCAACACCAACGACAACTACCAGAACCCGGTCGGCACCGGCCCGTACACGTTCGAGAGCTACACCGCCGGTGAGAGCGTGACCGTGCAGAAGTACGCCGACTACTGGGGCGAGGAGCCCCACTACGACACCGTCAACTTCCGGGTCGTGCCGGAGGCGGCCACCCGGGAGAGCCTGCTGCTCGCCGGCCAGGTCGACATGATCATCCTGCCGCCGGTGTCGGACCTCGAGGCGCTGCAGAACAACAGCGACGTCGAGGTGATCCTCGGCGAGAGCGACCGCAGCATCTTCATCGCCCTGGACACCCTGGACCCGCTGTGGTCCAACCCGGTGGCGCGCCAGGCGCTGAACTACGCCGTCGACAAGCAGACCATCGTCGACAGCGTGCTGTTCGGCGCCGCCGAGGTGATGAACGGGCCGATGGCCTCCAGCCTGTTCGGCTACTGCGAGACCGGCTCCTACGACTACGACCCGGACCGGGCCCGGCAGCTGCTCGCCGAGGCCGGCGCGGAGGGCGCCAGCATCGACCTGCTGACCCCCAGCGGCCGGTACGTCCAGGACCAGCAGGCCGCCGAGGCCATCGCCGGCTACCTGCGCGAGGTGGGCCTCACGGTGAACGTCACCACCAGCGACTTCCCCTCGTTCCTGTCGCGGGTGAACGCCCCGCACTCGGAGAACACCGTGGACGCGCACCTGCTCGGCTGGGCGCCGCCCTACCTCGACGCCGACTTCCAGATGCAGATGTTCCGCCAGGCGAACCACCCGCCGGCGGGCCTGGGGACGGCGTTCTACACGAACCCGCAGGTCGAGGAGCTGCTCGCGCGGGCGGACGTGGAGACCGACCGGGACACCCGGGAGCAGCTGTACTGCGACGCGTCGCAGGTCATCTGGGACGAGGCGCCCTGGATCTTCCTGTGGACGCAGTCCTTCCCGGTCGTCCACTCAGCCGACGTGACGGGCATCGACACCACGCCGACCGAGAAGTTCGACGCCATCTACGCCCGGCCGGCCAACTGACCCACTGGCCCTGGCGGTCGCCCCTGCCCTGGGGCAGGGGCGGCCGCCACCCCCCGGCGGAGGAGGAACTGAACGGATGGACACCCCATGAAGGGCACGGCCGCGCACATCGTGCGCACCCTGCTGCTGTCGCTGATCACCCTCTTCGGGGTATCGGTGCTGATCTTCCTGATGCTGCGGGTGCTGCCCGGTGACCCCGCGCGGGTGCTGGCCGGGCTCAACGCCAGCGAGGACCAGGTCGCCCGGCTGCGCGACGAGCTGGGGCTGGACGACTCGCTGCTGTCGCAGTACTGGTCCTTCATCTCCGGGGTGGTCACCGGCGATCTCGGCACCTCGGCGCGTACCTCGCGGCCGGTGGCCACCGAGATCGCCGTCCGGCTGCCCGCGACGCTGATCCTGGCCGTCGTCGCCACCGTCATCGGCTCGATCATCGGGGTGACGGCCGGCGTCATCGCCGCCGTCCGGCGCAACTCGATCGTCGACCACGTGATCTCCAGCGTGGCGATGATGGGCGTCTCCATGCCGGTCTACTGGCTGGGGCTGCTGCTCATCCTGCTGTTCGCCGTGACCCTTGGCTGGCTGCCCGCGGCCGGCAGCGGGGAGCCGCTGAGCATCGTGCTGCCGGCGGTGACGCTGGCGGCGTTCTCCACCGCCCTGGTCTCCCGGATGACCCGGGCCAGCATGCTCGAGGTGCTCGGGCAGGACTACGTCCGTACGGCGCACGCCAAGGGCGCCCCACCGCAGACCGTCGTGGTCAAGCACGCCCTGCGCAACGCCTTCATCCCGATCCTGACCGTGATCAGCCTGCAGTTCGGCGCGCTGCTCGGCGGTGCCGTGCTCACCGAGACCGTCTTCGGATGGCCGGGCATCGGGCGGCTGATGGTCGACTCGATCGGCGCCCGAGACTTCGCCGTCGTCCAGGGGCTCGTCCTGGTCTACGCGACGTTCTTCATCCTCCTCAACGTGATCGTCGACGTCCTCTACGTCGTCGTCGACCCGCGGATCCGGTACTGACATGGCGGAGGGACCCCGATGAGAGCCTGGCGGCGCTTCCGTCACCACACCCCGGCGATGATCGGCCTGGGCATCATCGTCACGTTCGTCCTGCTGGCCGCCCTGGCGCCGGTCATCTCGCCCTACGACCCCAACGACCAGGACCTCGCCGCGGCGATCCAGGGCCCGTCGGGCTCGCACTGGCTGGGCACCGACCAGCTGGGTCGGGACATCGCCACGCGGCTCATGTACGGCGCGCGGATCTCGCTGATGATCGGTGTGCTGGCCGTGGCGATCGGCCTGGTGATCGGTGTGCCGCTGGGCATGATCGCGGGCTACTACGGCGGCTGGGCGGACCTCGCGATCTCGCGGCTGGCCGACATGATGTTCGCCTTCACCAGCATCCTGCTGGCGCTCACCCTGGTCGCCGTCCTCGGCGTCAGCCTGCAGAACGTCATCGTCGCGGTCGGGATCAGCGTGATCCCGGTGATCATCCGGCTGGTGCGCTCCTCGGTGCTCAGCCTGCGCGAGGAGCCCTACGTCGAGGCGGCGCGGGCGCTGGGCGCGGGCAACGGCCGGATCATCGTCCGGCACGTGTTCCGCAACTCGCTGACCCCGGTGCTGGTGCACGGCACGCTGAGCATCGGGGTGAGCATCCTGCTCGCCGCGGGCCTGGGCTTCCTCGGCCTCGGCGTCCAGTCACCCACCGCCGAGTGGGGGACGATGCTGGGGGAGGGGAGGCAGTTCATCTTCAGCGCGCCGCACCTGACCACGTTCCCCGGGATCGCGATCTTCCTGGCCATCCTCGCCTTCAACCTGCTCGGGGACGG
Source organism: Modestobacter marinus (assembly GCF_019799945.1). Classification (GTDB taxonomy): domain Bacteria; phylum Actinomycetota; class Actinomycetes; order Mycobacteriales; family Geodermatophilaceae; genus Modestobacter; species Modestobacter marinus_B. The sequence continues at coordinate 7,855 of NZ_JABGCH010000038.1, read as the reverse complement.
GCTGCGGGACGCGCTCGACCCGCGGATGCGCACCGTGGACAGGCCGGCCGCGTGACCGGAGCGGCACTGGTCGGTCTCGACGACGTCCGCGCCGCCGCCGACCGGCTGGCCGGCCGCCTGCACCGCACCCCGGTGCTGCGGTCGGCCAGCCTGGGCCGGCTGTGGGGGGACGTGCGGCTGGACCTCAAGGCCGAGCTCTTCCAGCGGACCGGCAGCTTCAAGCCCCGCGGCATGCTCAACAAGGTGCTCCCCCTGCCCGCGGAGGAGCGCGCCCGGGGCATCGTCACGCTCTCGGCGGGCAACGCCGGGGCGGCGGTCGCCTACGCCGCGGCCAGCGTCGGGGTGCCGGGCACGGTGGTCATGCCGGCGACGGCGGTGCCGGCGAAGGTCGAGGCCTGCCGGGCGTACGGCGCGGACGTCGTCCTCACCGACGGCGACCTGGTGGAGACCTACCTGTCCGTCGTCGCCGAGACCGGCCGGATCCCCGTGCACCCCTTCGACGACCCCGCGGTCGTCGCCGGCGCAGGCACCGTCGGCCTGGAGATCGCCGAGGACGTGCCCGACGCCGACGTGGTGCTCGTGCCGGTCGGCGGTGGCGGGCTGATCAGCGGCGTCGCCGCGGCCCTCGCCCGGGTCGCGCCGGGCGCCCGGGTGATCGGCGTCGAGCCGGAGACCGCCGACGTGATGACCCGCAGCCTGGCCGCTGGCGGCCCGGTGCGGATGCCCGAGGCGCGCAGCGTCGCCGACGGGCTGGCCCCGCCGATGAGCGGCGAGGTCACCGTGGCCCACGTGCAGGCCTTCGTCGAGCGCGTGGTGCGGGTGTCCGACGCGGACATCCTGGCCGCGCTGGCGCTGGCGGTGACGCGCACGAAGCTCCTGCTCGAGCCCTCGGCCGCCGCACCGCTGGCCGCTCTCATGACCGGCGTGCTGGAGCTGCCGCCCGGCACGCGCGTCGTCTCCGTCCTCAGCGGCGGCAACGTCGACCTGGCGCTGTTCGGGCGCCTCGCCAACCCCTGACCGGAAGGGCCCATGACCACCTCCAGCTTCCTGCTCCGCAACGTCACGCTCGTCGACGGCACGGGCGCCGAGCCCGTCCCCGGTCAGGCGGTGGTCGTCGAGGGGCGCCGCATCGCCTGGATCGGACCGGACGGCGAGGCGCCCAGCACCGCCGCCGAGGCCGTGGTCGACGGCGGCGGGCGCACCGTGCTGCCCGGGCTGATCAACTGCCACGTACACCTGACCGCCGACGGCGCACCCGACCTGTTCGCCCAAGTCGCGGGGGACACCGTCCCGCTGGCCACGCTGCGCGCGGCCGACGGCGCCCGGATCACGCTGATGTCCGGCGTGACGACGGTGCGCGACTGCGGCGCGGCCGACGACATCGTGATCGAACTGGCCAAGGCGATCGACCGCGGGCTGGTGCCCGGGCCGCGGGTGCAGGCCGCCGGCCGGGTGATCACCATGACCGGCGGGCACGGGCACTTCATCGGCCGGGAGGCCGACGGGCCCGACGAGGTGCGCAAGGCCACCCGCGCCGAGATCAAGGCCGGCGCCGGGGTGATCAAGGTGATGGCCACCGGTGGCGTGCTGACCCCGGGGGTGTCGCCGACGCAGACCGCGCTGCTGCCCGAGGAGCTCGCCGTCGTCGCCCAGGAGGCGCACAACTCCGGCCGGCGGGTGACCACCCACGCGATCGGCCGGGCCGGCATCCACAACGCGCTGCTCGCCGGGATCGACTCGGTCGAGCACGGCTTCTACTTCGACGACGAGCTGCTGGACCTGGCCATCGACCAGGGCACCTTCCTGGTGCCCACGATGCTGGCCGTCGACGGGATCATCCGGAACGGGCGGGCCGCCGGCATCCCCGGCTGGGTGGTGGACAAGGCCGAGTCGGAGGCGCAGCAGCAGCGCACCAGCTTCGCCGCGGCCGTCACCTCCGGCCTGCGGATCGCCGCGGGCACCGACGCCGGGACGCCGTTCAACGGGCACGGCGACATCGCGCGGGAGCTGGCGCTGATGGTCGAGCACGGGCTGACCGCGATGCAGACGTTGGTCGCCGCCACGTCCAGCGCCGCGCGGAACCTCGGCCTGGCCCACGAGATCGGCACCCTGGAGGTGGGCAAGCTCGCCGACCTAGTCGTGGTCGACGGAGACCCGGTGGCCGACATCACGGCGACCGAGCGGGTGTCGCTGGTGGTCAAGGACGGCGTCGTCCAGCGCAACGAGCTGGCCGAGACCGGCGCCGCGGTCCCCACCGCCGCATGACCCGCGCGGTCGGAGTCGACGAGCGGCTGCTGGGCACCTACGTCGAGGAGCTCGGCCGGATAGGCGAGGCGCCCGGCCACGGCCTCTTCCGGTTCCAGTACGACGCCGCCTGGCAGCAGGCCCGCGACCAGCTGCTGCAGTGGATCGGCGAGGCCGGGCTGGAGGCCCGGGTCGACGCGGTCGGGAACGTCTTCGGGCGGTTGCCCGGGCGGTCGGACCGGGTCGTGCTCACCGGTTCGCACGTGGACACGGTTCCCTCGGGCGGCCGGTACGACGGCGCCCTCGGCGTTGTCGGGGGCCTGGCCGCGCTCGCCGCGCTGCGCGAGCACGGCACGCCGGAGCGCACCCTCGAGGTCGTCGCGCTGTGCGAGGAGGAGAGCAGCCGGTTCACCGGCAATTTCTTCGGCACCCGGGCGATGCTCGGGCTCATCGAGCCCGACGAGCCGGACCGGCTGGTGGACGCCGACGGCATCACCCTCGCCGAGGCGATGCGGCAGGTCGGGCTGGACCCCGCGGCCATCGCCACGGCACGGCGGTCGGACCTGGACGCGTTCCTCGAGCTGCACATCGAGCAGGGCCGGGTGCTCGCCGACGAGCGCGTGGACGTGGGCCTGGTCGAGGTGATCCCCGCGATCACCTGGCAGACCGTCACCGTGCGCGGCCAGCAGGACCACGCCGGCGCGACTCCCATGGACCTGCGGCGGGACGCGTTCCAGGCCGCGGCCGAGATGGCCCGGCGGATCACCCGGCTGGTCGAGGGGGAGGGGCGTCCCGCCGTCCTCACCACCGGGCGGTGGGAGGTGGAGCCGGGCCTGCCGAGCATCGTCCCCGGCCTGGCCCGGTTCTCCGTGGACCTGCGGCACCCCGACGAGCAGGTGCGCGACCGGCTGCTGGCCGAGGTCGACCGGACCTGCGCCGAGGTCGCCGGGCAGCACCGGGTGCAGGTGGAGGTCGTCCGCGACAAGCACGAGGAGGCGGCGACGATGGACGCCGGCCTGCTGGCGGTGCTGCGGGACGCGGTGGACAGCTGCGGGGTGAGCTCGCGGTCGATGCCCAGCGGCGCCGGGCACGACAGCCAGCTCATGGCCACCCGGGTGCCGACGGCGATGCTGTTCGTGCCCAGCGTGGAGGGCCGCTCGCACAGCCCCGCGGAGTTCACCGAGCTCGCCGACTGCGTCCGGGGGGCGTCGGTGCTCGCCACCGCCCTGCACCGGCTCGCCTTCGACCCGGGGACCTGATCGCCGCGGCGCCCGTCGCGTGCCCCGGGCACGGGCGGGCGCTGTGGCACAGTCGAGGGGACTGCTGGACGGCCACCCCGCGGCCGCCGCGGTCGCGCGGGGAGCGCGGTCGGAGCCGACCGTCGTCCGGCGACCACGTCGTGGTGCCCCCGCGCCACGGACCCCCCGACCCACCAGAGCGAGGCATGCAGCGATGAGCACGGACAGCACCACCCCGACCGGCGCGACCCCGGTTCCCGACACCGCCGCGCCGGAGGCCCCGGCCGCGGAGCAGCCCGACGCCGCCGAGCAGCCTGCCGCCGAGCAGCCCGCGGCCGGCACGACGACCGGCGCGATCGGCGACGGGTCCCCGGCCGGCGAGGACGCCGAGCAGGGCTGGGTCGCCCGGCACAGCGCGACCCTGATCACCCTGATGGTGGCGGTCATCGTCGCCGCCGCGGCGATCACCGGACTGACCCTCTACCGGCACGGCGTCGACGAGGCCAACGCCGACACCGAGGCCGCCTTCGCCGAGATGGTGTCCGGCCAGGGCGCGGCGCTGGAGACGGTCGAGTGCGACGGCGGCACCTGCGCCGCGGTCATCAACGGCGCGGCCTACACCGTCCTGGTGCAGGAGGACGACAACGGCGAGCAGCACTTCGGCGTCACCGACTTCGTCGGCGACTGACCTGCCCTGCCGGCCGCGGTTTCCGCGGTGCCGGCACCGGCTACCCCGGGACGGCGTTGCACTCCACCGGAGGTGAGGTCAGCGATGACCGAGGGCAACCTGACCGGCAGTCCCTACGAGGGCGCGAACCGGACACCGAACGACGACGAGCCGCTGCCGGGCGAGCGGCCGGCCGGAGACCGGGTCGGCCCGGCACCGGAGCCCCCGGTCGCGCAGCACGGCGGCATGGCCGATCAGCCCGGCGGTGTGTCCGAGCTGCCCGACCAGGGCCTCCCGGTCGACCCCGACTGAGTAGCCCTGTGTCAAGCCGCCGTCGCGTCCTCCTGGTCGAGGTATCGGCCGAGGGCGCCGTGGCGGTCGGGGTCATAGGGCGTGGCGTCTTGCCAGCAGCGCCAGAGCACGAACGTCCAGGCGCGGGCGAGGACGCGAATAGCGTGCGGGTGGCGCATGCCGCGGGCACGGGCGTAGAGGTCGGCGGCCCAGGGATTGGCATGACGGGAGTCATCGGCGAAGTCGGTCAGTGCCCGGCGCAGCTTGGTGTCGACCTTGTAGCGGAAGCCGACGGCGTGGTGTTTGCCGGAGGCGTCGGTGAACGGGCAGACCCCGGCCGCGGCCGCCAGCGTCTGCGGATCGGGATAGCGGCCGCGGGCGTCGCCGATCTCGGCCAGCAGGGCGGCGGCGCGGATCTGGCCGGCGCGGGGGAGGCTGGTGAAGATCGGTGCGTCCGGGTGCAGAGCGAGTGCTTCCTTGATGCGGCGGCTGAGCTCGGCGGCCTGGGCCTCGAGGGCGTCGATGCTGGCCAGCAGGGCCAGGGTGACGTGCCGGCGGGCGGCGGCCTCGGTGCCGGTGAGTCCGGCCGGGGCGGTGCGTAGCCGGTGGATGAAGACCGCGGCCGGGGTGCGCCCGCAGTAGCCCTCGGCGGCCAGCCAGGCCGCCATGCTGTCTTCGTCGAGCACGGCGGCCTCCGCGGCGGTGGGAAAGCGACGCAGAAACGCCCGGGCGATCGGGCTGTGCAGGTCGAAGAAGAGCCCGACCGCGCCGGGAAACGCCAGCTCGAGGGTGTGCCGCAGCTGGTTGACCAGCCCGACCCGGACCGCGACGAGGTCTTGGCGGGCCCGCACCAGCGCCCGCAGCCCGACCGTCGGCGCAGTGTCTCGAGTCAGATCGGTAAACCGGTGCCCGTCGGTGCGCATCGCATCGGCGAGGACGTAGGCGTCGAAGCGGTCGTCCTTGCCCGCCCGGCTGTAGCGGGAAAGTAGGTTCTTCACCTGCCGCGGTGGGACCACCGCCACCGCAGGCCCGCGGCCAGCAGGGCCTCGACCACCGGCCCGTCGGGGCGCTCGATACCGACCCGGATCACGCCCAGCTCGATCAGCCGACCGGTCAGCCGGGTCAGGCCGGTGCGGCTGTGGCTGACCGTGTGCCGCCACAGCACCGCCCCGGCGACGTCGATGACGCAGATGGCGTGGTCGATGCTGGCCCAGTCCACGCCGGCGAACAGCGGCCCTGTCGGGCCGGCGGTGGCGGTGGGATCGTGCATGTGTGCCTCCTGGCTGTTGCAGCAGCGGGAAGCACCCGGTGGTCTCGGGACGTGCACGCCGGTCGCTCACTGATCGGCGCTCATGGCGCTCAGCCCTGTTGCCGTCGGCACGTCCCGGGCCACCGGATCCTGCGGAACTCAGTCTGGCTGTGACCTCCAGCTAGCGGTCTTGGCAGTGATCCGGTGGGGACCCGGGGTGCGCCAGCGACCCTCTCAGTCAGTCACCGGCCCCGTCGAGGGTCCTCCAGTGAGCGGCCACCCGGCGCTGGCCGATCGCCAGGCTGACCGGCCGTCCGCGCTGACTGGTCGCCCGGTCAGCGGACCCGTTCCAGCGCGGCGGTGAAGCTGGCGTTCCACTCGTTGAGGTGCGGCCACCGTTCGCGGACGTACGCCGTCGCCTCGGCCGCGGACATGCCCCGGGTGCGGCGCAGCCAGGCGCGCAGCACCAGCCCGGTCCGGGACTGGCCGGCGAAGCAGTGCACCAGCACCGGCCTCCCCTCGGCCCGCAGCGCGTCGATGTCGTCGAGCACATCGGTCAGGACGGCGTCCAGCTCCGGGTTGGCGTCGTCGTCGGTGAGGTAGGCGAACCGCTGCAGGTCGTGCGGGAACCGGGTGCCGGTGCGGCACAGCGAGACGACGGCGAACTCCGTCGAGCTGCGCCGGGCGCCGGCCAGGTCAGCCGCCCAGACCCCGTCGGTGACCTGCCGCGGTTCGAGCCCCTCCAGCTCCACCGGCTCGTACGGCGGCGCGGCCGACCCGTCGAGCGCGGCGGCCAGGTGGTGCAGGTCGGCCAGCCACCAGACCCGGTCCCCGAAGCCGGGGATGCGCCCGTGCACCGCCGACGTCCAGCGGATCGGGATGCCGACGATGCCGTACACCGCGCCGGCCAGGCCACCGGCGACCGCGGCCACCGTGTCGGTGTCGCCGCCCAGGTCGATGACCAGGCGGAGGACCTCGGCGAAGTCCCGCCCGCGCCGCAGCGCCCAGACCGCCTGGCCGAGCGTCGGCCACACCGCGCCGTTGCTCTCGGTGGCCTGGTCGGGGGTCCAGTCGGGAGCCAGCACGGCCGCCCACCGGTCCTGGTGCTCGGGCCGGACGAGGTCGATCGCGGTCGGGACGGCGGCGAGCGGATCGCCGCCGTCCAGCGCGATCCGCACGAGCTCGTGGAAGACCGCGCACCCCTCACCGGCGGCCGGATCCCCGTGGGTGAGCGCGGACAGCCGGCGGGCGGCCTCGGCGGTGGCCGCCTGGCCTTCTCGGCTGAAGCGGATCGCCGCGGGGGTCGTGCGCATCAGTGAGCCGTTGCCGGCCGCGTGCCCACTGCGGGCGAAGTGCTCGGCGGCGGCGACGTCCCACGGCCGGCCGGAGCCGAGGACGGCGCGGGTCTGGTTGCCGATGTCCGGCGGACCGGCGCTCGCCCAGGTGCGGAACCGCGCGAAGACGTCCGCCTCGTCCAGCCCGCCGCACTCGATCAGCGACTGTGCGACCAGCAGGGCCATCTGGGTGTCGTCGGTGAACTCGCCCGGCTCCCAGCCCAGCGACCCCCCGCCGCACATCTCGGTCCGGGCGCCGCGGGCGTCGACGGGGAAGCGGGCGGTGAACCGGCCGGGCGGCCCGAACTCGAAGGGGGCGCCGAGCGCGTCCCCGACGGCGGAGCCGATCAGCGCGCCGGCGACCCGGTGCGAGCGGGGGATGAGCGCCGTCACGGGGACCTCCCGAGTGGTCGGGGACGAGGGGTCCCACTCTGCCAACGGGGTCCTACAGCCGCCTGCCAGCGGGCGAGTCCCGGGCGCCGGGGGTCCCCGTGCGGGGGCTGGGCGGGGCGTGTACTGTTCTTTCTGCACCGAGCGAGAACGGACCGGGCCTGGAAGGGTCTGGGAAACCGCCGGCCGAGCCCCTGTGGTGAGGCTGTTGCGGAGCCCGGTGTAGTGTGAGATCACCGCCGCGGATGATGACCGGAGCAGTTCGGTCGGGGTCCGCGCGCGTCCGCTCCTTGAGAACTCAACAGCGTGCCGAAAGTCAGTGCCATGTAACAATTCCCCCATCCGGGGTCCTTCTTTTTTGGGGGGATGTCGGTGGGTTCCTTTGGTTGATTGATATCGAGAGTGCCAATTCTCGGTTCTCGGCCATGGATTCAAGTTCATC
>NZ_JABGCH010000037.1 GCF_019799945.1 Modestobacter marinus | reverse complement strand
TCACCGCGGCCACACCGCACTCGGCGGACTCCCTCCCGCCGCCCGCGTTACCAACCTGACGGGACAGAACATCTAGCCAGCGGCGGCACCGGTCCAGCGCGCGGTCCAGGACGAAGTCGGTGAGCTGGCCGATCCGGCCGATCTGCTCGGCGAGGCCGATGAAGTCGTCGGGCGGCACGGGTCCGTAGCGCGGATGTGACCAGCGCAACAGCGTCTCGACCGAGACGATGTCGTTGGTCCTGGTGTCCACGATGGGCTGGAAGACGACCGAGATCTGCCCCTCGGCCATCGCCGTCTCCAGTTCCGTGCCCAACTGCAGGCGACGGAGGCTCTGCTGGTCCAGAACCGGGTGGTACGTGGCCACCCCACCGGAGCCGTGCGCGGCGAGCAGGGCGACGTCGGCCCGCTGGATGAGCGTGCCGGCGTCCGAACCGTGCACCGGGGCGGCCGCGACACCGATGGTCAGCGACACCTCCAGGTCCAGGCCCGCCACCGAGGCGCGGGTGGAGGCCGCCTCCCGCAGCCGGCGCGCGGCCCGCTCGGTGGCCGGCAGCGACAGCCCGGGCAGCAGGACGGCGAACTGGCCGCCCTCCATCCGGGCCAGCATCGCCGAGGGCGGCGCGTGCTCGCGCAGCAGGCCGGCGGTCACGACCAGCAACTCGTCGCTGGCCCCGTGACCGAGCGTGTCGGTGACGTTGGTGTAGCCGTCGAGGGAGGCGAGCACCAGACCGGCCCGGGAGCCGGCGGGGTCCTCACGCAGGATCGCGTCGATCTCGACGGCCAGCCGCTGCCGGTTGGGCAGGCCGGTGAGGCGGTCGTGGTCGGCGTCGTGGCGGATCTGGCTGAGCAGCTGCTGCTGCCGGATCGCCGCGTTGACGTGGGTGAGCATCGAGTCGAGTGCGCCCCGGTCGCCGGAGGCGAAGGTGACGATGTCGCTGCGGCGGTCGCAGACCTCGAGGTACCCGGGCTCACCGGCCGCAGTGGTGACCGGGGCGCCCAGCACCTCGCGGGCTCCGCGCCGGGCCAGGGCGGCGAGCTCCCCGGTGTCCGCGCGGGCCGCCGAGAACAGGACCGGGCCGTCGGCCTCGGGGGCGAGCGCGCGGCGGCGCACCAGGTCGTCCGGGTCGCCCGGGCCCGCGTACCACTCGAGGCCGCCCTCCCCGTCGACGACGAGCCGCGGGCCCTCGTCCAGGTACGGCGGCAGCCAGAGGGCCACCCGCTCGGCGTTGAGCAGCTCGCGGACCGCGCTGACGATCTCCCGGGTGCCCGCCTCGTCCGGGGTCACCAGCTCGACGCGGCGGGCGAAGTCGTAGACCCGCTGCACCGTGCGGCGCTCGCGGGAGGCCCGGGTGGACTGGCGGAAGATCGCCACGAAACCGACGAGCAGCGGCAGGATCAGCGTCCAGGCCCAGGGGTTCTCCTCGACGAGGAGCAGCGCGATCACGCCGACGACCACGCTCAGCGGGCCCACCGCGGTGCTGGGCAGCGCGGAGAGCCAGAACGACCAGCCGGGGAAGCCCTGGCTGAGGGAGATGGCGGCGCCCACACCGACCATCCCGACCAGCCCGGTGACCAGGATGGCGAGCACCAGCGACAACCAGGTGACGGGGTCGGTGATGTCCAGCGGGGGCAGCAGCGACAGCACCGCCAGCGCGGCACCCAGCTCGGCGACGCCCAGGGCGGCGTTGAAGGCCAGCTTGGCCGCGGGGTAGTGCTGCCAGGACATCACCACGACGATCGCGGCGACCCTCGTGACTGCCGTCCAGGTGCCGCCGACCTCGACCAGCCCCACCACCAACGCGATCTCGGTGGGCGACAGGGAGATCGTCTGCTTGCCGACCTCGAGGTCGAGCTGCACCGACTCGGTGAGCACGAAGGCGGCGAAGAGGGCGGCGACCGCCCAGAACGGCGGGGTCGTCCACGACACCGGCAGGGTCGGCAGGGCCGCGATGACGGCGAGCGCGGCGGCGAGGGCAGCGATGCTCCAGGGCCGCCGGAGCAGGGGGACCCCCTGCTGCTCGGGGGCGGTGGTGTCGGCCAACGGGGACCTGTCTGATAGGAGCGGCGTCGGCGCGACGGTAACAGCGGGGCATCTGCCGGTGGCAGACGTCTCACCCCGACGGGGTGGGCACGTCCGCGCGCCACCCCGTCGGGGTCGTCATCGCGTCAGCGACCCCACTTCCAACCACGGCCCCACTTCCAGCCGCGGGCGGCGGAGGTGGACTGAGCAGCGAAGACGGAGGTGGTGGCGGACATGGGTGCTCCTTCGTGGCGCGGACAGGCTGCAGGGATGCGGCAGCCGCCCGCGCGGGGGCAGAGCGTCGTCCGGCACAGACCGCAACGAGGAGACTGCAGCGGGTCACCCACACGATGCAAGTCTTGACACGGACGTGTCCCCGACACCGCGAGTGTCGTCGCACTGCGTGACTATCGTTAGTACAAGATCATCATCTGGAGAACCCGATCGGGCGACGCTGCCGCCCCGACGGCGGCGCCACCTTGTCGATCACGTCGAGGGGGTCGGGCGCGGGAGGCGCGGGGCGGGTCAGCAGCGCGCTCGAGGCCGCACATGCCCCCCCCCCGCGCAGCAGTCTCGGCTCCTCCCGTCGTCCCGCCGGGGTGCCGCGCCCGCCGAAGGAAGCCGACGGCGTCGTCGGCCACGCGGACCCGGCCGGTGTCCGGCGGCAGGCGCGCCTCACCGTCGGCGTGCAGACCGGTCCCCGCAGCGTCGAGGAGTCCGTCGACCAGGTCCTCCGCCGGTCCCCGCACCAGGTGCCCCGGTGCGGTGACGAGCGTCCACAGGCGGTGCCAGTCGGTGGCGTCGGAGAGGGCCCGCGCGTACTCCAGGGAGTAGCGGATCCGGTCGCCGAACTCCTGCACCGCGACGTAGGCACCGGCGACCTCGCCGCCACGGTCGGTGACCGACGTCTCGGCGGCCGGCTCGCTGACGAGCAGGCCCAGCCCCCGCAGCGCCGCTTCGGTGGTGGCGTCGACCGGCGTGCCCGCGCCGGCCGCGACGAGCGCGGGGACCAGCCCGTCGAGCTGATCGGCGACGAGCTCGCCCAGCGGAGCCGCCAGGAGCCGCAGCGTGGCACGTCGACGTCGCGCAGCACCGGGTCGTCCCGCTCGCCGGGATCGGGGTCGAGGCCACGGCCGAGCGACTCCAGCAGGCTCCTGGCGACCGCCGGCGTCCCGGCGGCGGCCGTGGCGAGTCCGACCACCCGGGCCGAGTCTCCCCCGCCGGCCAGGACCGCTCCAGCAGGACGCGCCACGCAGGCGCACTGGCCAGCAACGTGGCCGCCGCGGCCGGGTCCCCGGCCCGGGCCAGCACCGTCAGCGCGGCGGCGACCGGGTCGGGGTGGGTGCCGGTCGTCCGGTCGACCGCGCCGACGCCCTCGCGTCCTCGCGTCCTCGCGCACCTGCCTTCCCCACGACGCCGCCAGGCCCGCTCCCGCCGCCGGGGCGGCAAGCACCACGCCCATGCCCACGGCGACCTGGTCGACGGCGCCGTCGGGGTCGGCCGACCAGGACACCGGCGAAGACCGAATCGGCCGCGAGGGGCAGCCAGCGGTCGGCGGCGGCCAGCAGCTGGTCCGTGGTGCCGGGGCGGGTCAGGTCGGCGGCCGCCTCGACCGCGAGCCGGGTCAGCTCCCCGTGCCCCAGCCGGGGAGCCGGGCGGCGAGCCGGACGGTCAGCGCGGCGGCCGTGCCGGGATCGGCGCCGTCCAGCGCAGTGGTCGCGCGCGCCAGCGCCGCGGTGGTCGCTCCGGCGTCCTCCTCCAGCGCGACGAGCAGCGCCCCGTGCTCGGTCCGGCGATCCGCGTCCGCCCCGCGGCGACGTCGGCGACCAGCGCGGTGGCGCCGGGCGGGACGGGGACGGCGGCGGCCGCGGTGGGCGCGAGGAGCACGGCCAGCCGGGCGCGGGCGGCGCGGAAGGCGACCCGCTGCTCCTCGCGCAGCTCCGCGACCCGGCCGGCCACCTGCAGCCACAGCTCGTGGTGCGAGACGAGGCGGGCGACGCCCGCGGCGAGGGCGTTTCGCAGGGCCGCGGTGAGCTGGGTGACGGCGGCCACCTCCCCCGCCGCCACCCGGGCATCCGCGCCCCGCCAGCCGTCCAGGACGGCGGCCGGCTCCAGCAGGTGGACGGCGAGGCCCGCGGAGAAGCCCGCCGCCGTGAGCCCCTGCAGCACCGCGTCCAGCTCGGCCGGTGAGCCCGGCGGGGTCGGGCAGGGCCTCCGGGACCGGCAGGACGACGGTCACTCCGCCACCGCCGCATCGGCCCGCGGCGACAGCGAGCCGTCCAGCCGGAGCCGGGAGTCGGCGGCGGCCGCCACCGCGCCGGCCAGCCACCCCAGCTCGCCCGCCACGCAGCCGGTCGCGGTGCGCAGCGTCCCGGTGAAGCGGGCGAGTCCCACGCCCAGTGAGCCCGCGATCGTCCCGTCGGGCACCGCGGCCCCGACCTGTGCGACCCGGAGCGCCGACGCGTCGAGCACGGCGGAGAGCGCGTAGAGCCGCTCGGGCACCACCTCGATCGCCATCCCGGGAGTCTTGCGGCCCGCCGGGCGCGGGCGGGGCGTCGTCCACAGGCTGCGGACCGGGTGGGCGGCGTCGATGCCCCGTCGTCCACACCGTCCACAGGCGCTGTCCACAACCGGTGGACAGTGACGCGACCGACTGCCGGGACCAGCTACCCTCCGCGCCGTGCGAGCACGCCGGCCTGCCGCCGTCGACCCGGAGGCGGGCTCGACGCTGCCCTTCGTGCTGGTCTGCTGGCTCGTCGCCGCCCTGATGGTGCTCGGCGCGATCACCGCCTCGGACGCCTTCCTGGAGCAGCAGGACGTGCAGTCGGCGTGCGACGGCGCGGCGCTCGCGGCGGCGAACCAGGCCGACGAGTCGATCGTCTACACGCGAGGGGTGGGCAGCGAGCTGCCGCTCACGCGGGCGACGGCGGAGGTTGCCGTCGCCGACCACCTCGCCGACGCCGGCGTGCGGCTGGACTCGTGGTCGGCGGCGACGGACGGGGCCGAGGTCACCGTGACCTGCACGCGGTGGGTGCGGGTGGCCTTCGACTGGCTGTTCCTCGGCGGCGGCCCGCTGGAGCGCACCGCGGTGGCCGGCGCCCGCGCGCCGACGGCGCCGTGATCCGGCCCGGGAACGAGGACGGCCCCCGACCGGTGAGGTCGGGGGCCGTCGTACCAGGCGTGGCGGGTGAAGGATTCGAACCTTCGTAGGCTAAGCCGACGGATTTACAGTCCGCTCCCATTGGCCACTCGGGCAACCCGCCGTGGTGGTACCGGGAGAGCGTACAAGACGACGGACCAGGGTCAGCCCAGGGTCCCGGTGCGCGCGGGTCGCCCGCGCGTGAGAGAGAGGTGGCGAGATGGCCGACGCGTCCTTCGACGTGGTGAGCAAGGTCGACCGGCAGGAGGTCGACAACGCGCTCAACCAGACGGGCAAGGAGCTGTCCCAACGATTCGACTTCCGGGGCACGAACGCCTCGATCGCCTGGGCCGGCGAGAGCGGCGTCACGCTGCAGGCCGACACCGAGGAGCGGGTGAGCGCCGCGCTCGAGGTCTTCCGGGAGAAGCTGGTCAAGCGGGGGATCTCGCTGAAGGTGCTCGACGCCGGGGAGCCGCAGGCCTCGGGCAAGTCGTACAAGATCGGCGCGACGATCAAGCAGGGCATCGAGTCCGACACCGCCAAGAAGATCGCGAAGATCATCCGCGACGAGGGTCCCAAGGGCATCCAGGCGCAGATCCAGGGCGACCAGCTGCGGGTCAGCGGCAAGAAGCGCGACGACCTGCAGGCGGTTCAGCAGCTGCTGCGCGGCAAGGACCTCGACGTCGCCCTGCAGTTCGACAACTACCGCTGAACCAGCTGGCCGTCCCGCGCGACCACCCGGCCGGCCCGCACCACCACGGCGCGGGCCGGCAGGTCCACCACGACCTGCGGCAGGCACTCGCCCTCGACGAGCAGGAAGTCGGCGGGTGAACCCGGGGTGAGGTCGGCCCGGGGCAGGCCCAGCACGTCCGCGCCGCCGTGGGCCGCGCTCAGGTAGCAGTCGGTGAGCTCCTCGTCGAGCCGCACGCGGGTGATGAGGCCGAGAAGGTGGGCGCGGTGCAGCATGTCCGCGTTGCCGAAGGGGCTCCACGAGTCCCGGACCCCGTCGGAGCCCAGTCCCACGCGGACCCCACGGGCGCGCAGGCGAGCGACCGGCAGCACCCGGACGACGTCGGGCACCACGGTCGTCAGGGCGACCCCGGCCTCGGCCAGCTCGTCGGCCAGCCGCTCGGCATCCGGCGCGGCCGGGACGCAGAACGCGTGGCTGACGGTCACCGTGCCGCCGAGGCCCAGCGCCCGGGTCCGGGACATGATCTCCCGCAGCGGCACCAGGCCGGCGGGCCCGGTGTCGTGCAGGTGGACGTCCACGCCGAGGCCGTGCGCCTCGGCCAGCCCGAAGACCAGGTCGAGCTGGGCCTCCATCGCGTCGTCGAAACCGATCGGGTCGATCCCGCCGACGACGTCGATCAGCCCCTCCCGCGCGGCCTCGGCCAGCAGCTCCGCGGTGCCGGGTGCCCGGTGCACACCGTGCTGCGGGAAGCCCACGACCTGCACGGTGAGGGCGTGCGCCAGCCGGCGGCGGGCCTCGTGCACCCCGAGCAGGCCCGCGAGCCCGTACGCGGGGGCGACGTCGACGTGCGCCCGCATCGCCCGGGTGCCCATCGCCGCCGCGTGCGCCATCAGCCGGCCGGACCGCTCGGCGACGGGCGACGCCAGGCGGTGGAAGGACTCGACGTCCTGCTCGACGTAGCCGGCGATGCCGTCGGTCACCGGCCTGCGGGCCGACCACGGCTCGCCCCACGACGTCTTGTCGGGGTGGACGTGCGCGTCGACCAGCGACGGCAGCGCCAGCAGGCCACGGCCGTCCACGACGTCACCGATCTGCTGCGCGTCGACCAGGCCGTCGGCGATCACCCCGTCCGCCACGACCAGGTCGCGGGGAGCGCCGCCCATCGGCCGCACGTCCCGGAACACGGTCGCCGGGCCGGGGCCGGGCCGTCCGCCGATCGAGCCCATCGCCCCTCGCCGTCCTCCGTGCCGGTCGATCAGTGCTGGCCGCGCTGCCGGGCCATCTCCTCCAGCCGCGCGATGCGCTGGGGCATCGGCGGGTGCGTGGAGAACATCGAGGCCATCCCCTGCCCCCGGAAGGGGTTGGCGATCATCAGGTGGCTCTGCGCGACCAGCCGATCCTCCTGCGGCAGCGGCCGCGCCGCGATGCCCCGGTCGAGCTTGCGCAGCGCGCTGGCCAGCGCGAGCGGGTCCTGCGAGAGCTCGGCGCCGGAGGCATCGGCCTGGTACTCGCGGCTGCGGCTGACCGCCATCTGCACCACCCCGGCCGCGAGCGGCCCGAGGAACAGCAGCAGCAGTCCGCCCAGGACGTTCCCGCCCTCCCGCTCGTCCGAGCGGCCACCGAACATCGAGGCGAACATCGCCATGTGCGCCGCGTAGGTGATGACCGTGGCCATGGCGCCGGCGACCGAGCTGATCAGGATGTCCCGGTTGTAGACGTGCGAGAGCTCGTGCGCGAGGACGCCGCGCAGCTCGCGCCGGTCCAGCAGCTCCAGGATCCCCTGGGTGCAGCACACCGCGGCATTGCGCGGGTTCCGCCCGGTGGCGAAGGCGTTCGGCTGGTTGGTCGGGCTCACGTAGAGCCGCGGCATCGGCTGGCGGGCCTCGGTCGCCAGCTCGCGGACGATCGCGTACAGCTGTGGCGCCTGCGTCTCGGTCACCGGGAACGCGCGCATCGCCCGCAGCGCCAGCCGGTCGGAGTTGAGGTAGGCGTACCCGTTGACGCCGAGCGCGACGAGCACGGCGACGAACAGCCCGGTGCGACCGAAGAAGCTGCCGACCAGCAGGATGACGCCGGCCATCAGGCCCAGCAGCACGGCCGTCTTCAGCCCGTTGCTCCACCGTCGCACGCCCTTCGAACGCGACGGGGCTCCGGGCCGTTCCCCTGGTGGGACGCGGGGTACTCGCCGCAGTGGCGGCCGGACTGTGGCTTGTCTCACGTTCGCGCACCGAGGGGTCGGTACCGGCGCGCCACGCACGTAACCTGGCCATCCGGAGGTAGCTCACACCATGACTGGCACCAACCCCGGAATCACCACTCTCGCGGACGACGTTGCCCCGACCATGGACACCGCAGCCCACAGCTCCGCCCCGGGCGGGCTCGTCAAGAGCGTCGTCGAGCTCGACCGCGTGGTCATCCGGCTGGCCGGGGACTCGGGCGACGGCATGCAGCTGACGGGTGGGCGCTTCACCAGCGAGACGGCGTCCTTCGGCAACGACCTGTCGACGCTGCCGAACTTCCCCGCCGAGATCCGTGCACCGACGGGGACCCTGCCGGGGGTCAGCTCCTTCCAGCTGCACTTCGCCGACCACGACATCATGACGCCCGGTGACGCCCCCGACGTCCTGGTCGTGATGAACCCGGCCGCGCTGAAGGCGAACCTGCCCGACCTTCCCGGCGGCGGCCTCATCATCGCCGACTCCGACGAGTTCACCGCCCGCAACCTGGCCAAGGTGGGCTACGCCAGCAACCCCCTCGAGGACGGGTCGCTGGACAAGTGGCAGCTGGTGAGCGTGCCGCTGACCGCGATGACGCTCGAGGCGCTCGCCGACTCCGGCCTGGGCAAGAAGGAGGCCGAGCGGAGCAAGAACATGTTCACACTCGGCCTGCTGTCCTGGATGTACCACCGGCCCACCGAGGGCACGATCCGCTTCCTGGAGCGGCAGTTCCGCCGCAAGCCGCAGATCGCCGCGGCGAACATCGCCGCCTTCCGCGCCGGCTACAACTACGGCGACACCACGGAGGCGTTCGCGGTCTCCTACCAGGTGAAGCCCGCCCCGATGGCGCCGGGCCGCTACCGGCACATCTCCGGCAACCAGGCGCTCGCCTTCGGGCTCGTGGCCGCCGGGCGCCGCTCGGGCCTGCCGGTGTTCCTCGGCGCGTACCCGATCACCCCGGCCAGCGACATCCTCCACGAGCTGAGCCGGCACAAGGCCTTCGGTGTGCGCACCTTCCAGGCCGAGGACGAGATCGCCGGCATCGGCGCCGCCCTGGGCGCCTCCTTCGGTGGCGCGCTGGGCGTGACGACGACGTCCGGCCCCGGCGTCGCGCTCAAGGCCGAGACCATCGGCCTGGCCGTGATGACCGAGCTGCCGCTGGTGATCGTCGACGTGCAGCGCGGTGGCCCGTCCACGGGGCTGCCCACCAAGACCGAGCAGTCGGACCTGCTGCAGGCCCTCTACGGGCGCAACGGCGAGGCCCCGGTCCCGGTGATCGCGCCGAAGTCCCCCGGCGACTGCTTCGACGCCGCCCTCGAGGCCGCCCGGATCGCGCTCACCTACCGGACCCCGGTGATCCTGCTCTCCGACGGCTACCTGGCCAACGGCGCCGAGCCGTGGGCGATCCCCGCCGAGGAGGACCTGCCCGACCTGCGGGTCGAGTTCGCGACCGCGCCCAACGGCGAGGACGGCGAGTTCCTGCCCTACCTGCGCGACCCGGAGACCCTGGCGCGTCCGTGGGCGATCCCCGGCACCGCGGGGATGCAGCACCGGATCGGCGGGCTGGAGAAGGCCGACCGCACCGGCAACATCTCCTACGACCCGGCGAACCACGACTTCATGACCCGCACCCGGCAGGCCAAGGTCGACGGCATCGCGGCGTCCATCCCGCCCACCGACGTGGACGACCCGGACGGCGACGCCCGCGTCGCGGTCATCGGCTGGGGCTCCACGTACGGGCCGATCGGCGCCGCCTGCCGGCAGATCCGCACCTCGGGCCGGTCGGTGGCCCAGGTGCACCTGCGGCACCTCAACCCGCTGCCGGCCGACCTGGGCGCCGTCCTGGCCCGGTACGACCGCGTGGTCTGCCCGGAGATGAACCTCGGCCAGCTGGCGATGGTCCTGCGGGCGAAGTACCTCATCGACGTCCTGAGCCACACCCAGGTGCGCGGGCTGCCCTTCCGGGCCGCCGAGCTCGCCGGGGTGCTGCAGGACGTCATCGACAGCACCAGCACGCCGGGCGCCGTCCCGGCCGGGAACGGAGCCGCGCTGTGACCACGCTCGACGCCCACGTGCACGACCTGGGGATGCCCGCGCCCGGTCCCATCGCCGACGCGGTCGCCGCCTCCGGCGAGAAGACCACCACGCTGAAGGCCAAGGACCTCAAGACCGACCAGGAGGTCCGCTGGTGCCCCGGGTGCGGTGACTACGTCATCCTCAACGCCGTCCAGAGCTTCCTGCCCACCCTCGGCATCGCCCGCGAGGACATGGTCATCATCTCGGGCATCGGCTGCTCCTCGCGCTTCCCGTACTACATGAACACCTACGGGATGCACTCGATCCACGGCCGGGCGCCGGCCATCGCGACCGGCCTGGCCGCGTCGCGGCCGGACCTGTCGGTGTGGGTCGTGACCGGGGACGGCGACGCGCTGTCCATCGGCGGCAACCACCTGATCCACACCCTGCGCCGCAACCTGAACCTGACGATCCTGCTGTTCAACAACCGGATCTACGGGCTCACCAAGGGCCAGTACTCCCCCACCTCCGAGGTCGGGAAGGTCACCAAGTCCACGCCGATGGGCTCGCTGGACCACCCGTTCAACCCGGTGTCGCTGGCGCTGGGCGCGGACGCGACCTTCGTCGGCCGGGCGATGGACTCCGACCGCAAGGGTCTCACCGACGTGCTGCGCCAGGCCGCGGAGCACCGGGGGACCGCGCTGGTGGAGATCTACCAGAACTGCAACATCTTCAACGACGGCGCGTTCGAGCTGCTCAAGGACCCGACGACCGGCCCGATGTGGACCATCCCGCTCGAGCACGGCAAGCCCCTGGTGTTCGGTCCGGACGGCGCCTCCTGCGTCGTTCGGGACGACTTCGGTGGCCTGCGGATCGCCGAGACCAACCAGGTCGACGCGTCCGAGATCGTGGTGCACGACGCGCAGCGGCAGGACCCGTCCTACGCGTTCGCGCTGTCCCGGCTCGCGACGCAGGACCTCCGCTACACGCCGATGGGCGTGTTCCGGAAGGTGGTCAAGCCGACTTACGAGCGGATGATGGCCGACCAGCTCACCGACGCCGCCGATCAGACGCCGGCCGACCTGGACGCGCTGCTCACCGGCACGGACAGCTGGACCGTCGGCTAGAGCTGCAAGATCCACGAGGAGGGGCGTCCGGCACCGGGTGGTGCCGGACGCCCCTCGCTCGTCAGGTCGGCAGGTCAGTGGTACTCGTGGTCAGCTCCAGTGCTTCTCCTCGACCTCCACGTACTCGCTCTCCTCGTCGAGCTCGTCGCCGTCCTCGTCCTCGAAGCGCACGGTGACCTTGGCCTTGCCCTCCTCGACCTCGTCGTCACCCTCCTTGTCGAGGGTCACCTCCTTGGTGTGCTCGTCGCCGTCGCAGTCGAGCTCGTTGTCGAACTCCTTCTCGTACTTGACGTCGTCGTCCCACTGCTTGAGCGTGACCTTGGTGGTGATGTCGTCCTCGTCGCCCCAGCACTTGTAGTCGAACTCGACCTTGACCTTGTCGCCGTCGTCCTTGATCCAGGCCTCGTCGTCGATCTCGAGCACCTCGGCGTCGGTGTCGTCGTGTCCGTCGTGGCCACCCCCGCTGGCCAGCGCGGGCCCGGCTCCGGCGAACACGAGCGCGGTCACCGCGGGGGCGACGAGGAACAGTCGAGCAGAACGCATGGGATCTCCCTCTCATCAGCCGCGAATGCGGCCCTCTGACATGGCGGGGCCGACCCTTCCGAGCTGTGTCCGGGACCACATCCACACCCAGATGAACCGAGGCTGAACGGTTCCGTAACCCCGGCGGGGCGTCACGGGCAGCAGCAACCCGCACCCCTGCTGTGGTCCATAGGGCGACTCAGGCCGCCGGTGTGACCCGCAGTAGCTGGTCGGTGCCGTTGCCGTTGTCGGTGGTGACGTAGAGGACGCCGTCGGCCCCGGCCTGCGGGGTGCGGATCCGGCCGTACGTGTCCTCCAGCTCGGGGAGCCGGAACTGCTCGACCAGCGCGCCGGCGCCGTCCAGCCGCAGGGCGAGCACACCGGTGTCCTTCAGCACGCCGGCCAGCAGCAGCCCCTCGTAGGCACCCCAGGCCGCGCCGTCGAGGAAGGAGATGCCGCAGGTCGCGATGGTCGGCGCACCGGAGGCCCACACCGGCGGGACGACGCCGGGCCGGGTGAGGTCGGTCATCGGCACGCTCTCGTCGTAGCTGCCGCCCGGGCCGTCCGGGTCGTAGCCGTAGTCGCCACCGGGTACCGACGGGCTGATCTCGTCGTCCCGCCGGGTGCCCTGCTCGGCGACGAAGACCCGCTCGGTGCCCGGCTGCACGGCGAGCCCCTGGACGTTGCGGTGCCCGTAGCTCAGCAGCAGGCGGGTCCGCGGGTCGGGGTCGGCAGCGAACGGGTTGCCCGGCGCGGGCCCGCCGGTGGCCGGGTCGATCCGCAGCACCTTCCCGGCCAGGGAGGCGCGGTCCTGCGGGTTGCTGCCGACCGCGTTGTCGCCGGTGCCGACGAGCAGGGCGCCGGTGGCGTCGAAGCGCAGCCGGCACCCACCGTGCCGGCCGCTGCCCTCGTTGACCGGGATGCCGCCGAGCAGGGGGTCGGCGACCCGGGTGGCGGTGCGCCACTGCTCGTCCACGGTCCAGGCGGTCACCTGCACCTCGGCGCCGTCGCCCTCCCGGATGCCCGCGCAGGTGTAGAACCGCCGGTCCGCGGCGAACGACGGGTCCAGCACCAGGCCCATGAGGCCGGTCTCCCCGCGGGCGAAGAGGTCACTGAAGTCGGCCGCCACCTCCTGCACCGTCCCGTCGGGCCGCACCGCGGTCAGGCCACCGGAGCGCTCGTCGAGCAGCAGGGTGCCGTCCGGGGCCTGGGCGACGTCCCAGGGGTGGTCGAGGCCGTCGGCGAGCACCTCGACCCGCAGGGCGGGCACCACGGTCGACGCCGCAGCCGACGGCGGGCCGGGGGTCGGCTCCGCGGGCGCCGGGGCCAGGCTCGCCGAGCTGGTCGGTGCGGACGCCGCGGCCGGGTCGCCGTTCCCGACCCCGCAGCTCAGCAGCAGGGGGACCAGGCAGAGCAGCGACCACGGCCGTCGGCGCACCGCCCCAGGATGCCTGCCTCAGCTGGTGCGCGTCACCACGTAGGAGCACAGCGCGGACAGCGCCTCGCGCACCGGCCCCGCCGGGACGTCGACCAGCCGGGCCCGGGCGCGCTCGGCGTACTCGGCCAGCACGCCGGTGGCGCGCTCGAGGTACGCCGAGCTGCGCAGCAGGGCCAGCGCCTCGGCGTGCTCGGCCTCGTCCACGACGGGGCCGGCGACCAGCTCCCGGAGCCGGCTCTCGGCCGGGTCGTCGTCGGCCAGCGCGAACAGCACCGGCAGGGTGGCGATCCCCTCGCGCAGGTCGGTGCCGGGGGACTTCCCGGAGGCGCCCTCCTCGCTGAGGATGTCCAGCAGGTCGTCGGACAGCTGGAAGGCCACCCCCACCTCCTCACCGAACGCGGTGAGGGCGGACACCAGCTCGGGGGCGACGCCGGCGAACGAGGCGCCGAAGCGCGCCGAGGTGGCCACCAGGGAGCCGGTCTTGTCGGCGAGGACGCCGAGGTAGTGGTCGACCGGGTCCTCCCCCGGCTGCGCGCCCACGGTCTCCCGCAGCTGGCCGGTGACCAGCCGCTCGAAGGTCTGGGCCTGCACCCGGACGGCCTCCGGGCCGAGGTCGGCCAGCAGGTCCGAGGCCCGGGCGAAGAGGAAGTCGCCGGTCAGGATCGCCACGCTGTTGCCCCAGCGGCTGTTGGCGCTGGGGGCGCCCCGGCGCACGGCGGCCTCGTCCATCACGTCGTCGTGGTAGAGCGTCGCGAGGTGGGTGAGCTCGCAGACGACGGCGGCCTGGACCACCTCGGGGGCGTCGGGGTCGCCGAGCTGCGCGGCCAGCAGCGCGAGCATCGGCCGGAACCGCTTGCCCCCGGCGGCCATCAGGTGCCCGGCGGTCTCGCGCACGAAGGCGTGCTCGCTGGCGACGGCCGCGGTGAGCGCGGCCTCGACCCGGGCCAGCCCCGCGGACATCGACTCCCCCAGCGCCCCCTCGGGCAGCCAGGGTCCGATCGTCGAGGCAGGGGTCGAGGGCCGGTGCCACGACTGGGCGTCCACCTGCGTGTCGTTCCCGCCCCGAGGGCTGGTGGTGCCGGCTCCGGTCATCAACCGAGGAAGATACAGCCCGTTCCCGGTGTCCCCGAGAGCGGTTGCCTCATCCGACCAGCACCGCAGCGGACTGCGCCAGGTCCAGCACCGACCCCGGCACGATCCCCAGGACCAGGGTGGCGGCCGCGGTCACCGCCAGCACCGCCGTGGTCGGGGACCCGGGCACGCCGATCGTGGGGCCGTCGGGCGCCGGGTCGGAGAAGTACATGAGCACGACGACGCGCAGGTAGTAGAAGGCCGCGACGGCGCTGGTGACGAGGGCGACGACGGCCAGCGGCCACGCCCCGGTCTCGATGGCGGCCCGGAAGACCGCGAACTTGCCGGTGAAGCCGCTGGTGAGCGGGATCCCGGCGAGGGCGAGCAGGAACAGGGTCATCAGCGCCGCGGTCAGCGGGGAGCGCTGCGCCAGGCCGGCCCACCGGGACAGGTGGGTGGCCTCCCCGGAGCCGTCCCTGACGAGGGTGAGCAGGGCGAACGCGCCGATCGTGGTGAGCCCGTAGGTGAGCAGGTAGAACATCGTCGCGGCCAGGCCGGGGTCCTCGCCGTCCCCGCTCAGCCCGATGACGCCGGTGAGCAGGAAGCCGGCGTGCGCGATCGAGGAGTAGGCGAACAGCCGCTTGAGGTCGGTCTGGGTCAGGCCCAGCACCGCGCCGACGACCATGGAGGCGATCGCCAGGGCGTAGACCAGGGGCCGCCAGATCTCCTCCGCGGTGCCGAAGGCCATGTAGAGCAGCCGGAGCACGGCGCCGAACGCGGCGACCTTGGTGGCCGCGGCCATGAAGGCGGTGACCGGGGTCGGCGCGCCCTGGTAGACGTCCGGCGTCCAGACGTGGAAGGGCGCGACGCTGGCCTTGAACATGAGCCCGACGACGAGCAACGCCAGGCCGAGGACCAGCAGCAGGTCGTTGCCCGCACCGGTCGCGCCCTCGCGGATCACCGCGAGCCGGACGCTGCCGGTCGCGCCGTAGACCAGGGCCAGGCCGTAGAGGAAGAAGGCGGAGGCGAAGGCGCCCAGCAGGAAGTACTTCAGCGCGGCTTCCTGGGAGAGCAGCCGGCGGCGGCGGGCCATCCCGCAGAGCAGGTACAGCGGCAGGCTGAGCACCTCGAGCGCGACGAACATCAGCAGCAGGTCGTTGGCGCTGGTGAACAGCATCATGCCGCCGACGGCGAAGGTGACCAGCGGGTAGACCTCGGTCTGCACCCGCTCGGAGACGGCCAGCTGCACGTCCCGGGCGCTGCCGGCGGGCACGGCCGCGGAGGCGACGAACGCCGACCGGGCCGGGTCCAGCGACCGCTCGGCGAACAGCAGGACCGACAGCGCGCCGAGCGCGGTGATCGTCGCCTGCAGGAACAGCGCCACGCCGTCCACGGCCAGCGCCCCGCCGGCGGTGACCTCGCCGGTGCCGGCCAGCAGCAGGGTGGTCACGAAGCCGCCGACCGTGCCGACCAGCGCGATCCCGACCTGGACCGGGTGCCGGACGGCGCGCGGGGCGAACGCCTCCACCAGCACGCCGACGCAGGCGGCGCCGAAGACGAGCAGCAGCGGGGCCAGCGCCGCGAAGGAGAGGTCGGGTGCCTCGATCGGGGGCATCAGTCGGTTCCTTCCTCGCCCACGGCGGGGCTGGTGCCCGCCGGGTCGACGCCGGCGTCGCTCATCGTCGCCTGCACCGCCGGCTCCACCAGCGCGATGAGCGGCTGCGGGAAGAAGCCGAGCAGCAGGACCAGCGCGACCAGCGGCGCGACCACCGCCAGCTCCCGCGGGGAGAGGTCGCGCACCGGCGCGGTCCGGCCGGGCGCGGGTGCGGTGAGCACCGCGGTGGCGCCGCCCCCGTCCGGTCGGGCCGCGGTCGGGGGTGGCGGCTCCTCCGCCGCCGCGAGCACGCCGCGGAACGGCCCGTGCATGGTGCGTTGGTAGACGAGCAGCACGTAGAGCGCGGCCAGGATGATGCCTACCGTCGCGACGACGGTGAACACCGGCCGGTTCGGGAACGAGCCGATGAGCACCAGGAACTCGCTGACGAAGCTGTTGGTGCCGGGCAGCGCGAGCGACGCCAGGCCGGCCAGCAGGAAGACCCCGGCCAGCAGCGGCGCCCGGGACGAGACGCCGCCGTAGTCGGCGATCCGCCGGGAGCCGCCGCGGGCGATGAGCATGCCGACCACCACGAACAGCAGACCGGTCGCGATGCCGTGGTTGACCATGTACAGCACCGCGCCGGTGGCGGCCTCGGTGCTGAAGGCGAAGATGCCGAGCGCGATGAAGCCGAAGTGGGCGATCGAGGTGTAGGAGACCAGCCGCTTGAGGTCGGTCTGACCGACCGCGAGCAGCGCGGCGTACAGGATCCCGATGACCGCGAGGGTGAGCACCCACGGGGCGAGCTCGCGGGAGGCGTCGGGGAACAGCGGCAGGCAGTAGCGCAGGAAGCCGAACGTGCCCACCTTGTCCAGGACGCCGACCAGCAGCACCGCCCCGCCGATCGGGGCCTCGGCACCGGCGTCGGGCAGCCA
This sequence comes from Modestobacter marinus, assembly GCF_019799945.1. Classification (GTDB taxonomy): domain Bacteria; phylum Actinomycetota; class Actinomycetes; order Mycobacteriales; family Geodermatophilaceae; genus Modestobacter; species Modestobacter marinus_B. The sequence continues at coordinate 23,659 of NZ_JABGCH010000037.1, read as the reverse complement.
GGTGTGGAACGGCACCAGCGGCGCCTTGATCGCGAAGGCGAGCGCGAACCCGGCGAACAGCAGCTTCTGCACGCCGGGGTCGATGTCCAGCTGGCGGAGCGCGTCGAAGGCGAACGTGCCCTCCCCCAGCTGCGAGTTGCTCACCACGTACAGCCCGATGACCGAGGCGAGCATGACCAGCCCGCCGAGCAGGCTGTAGAGGAAGAACTTCACCGCCGCGTACTGCCGGTTCGGCCCGCCGAAGCCGCCGATGAGGAAGTACATCGGGACCAGCATCGCCTCGAAGAACACGTAGAAGAGGAAGACGTCGGTGGCGGCGAAGACCCCGACCATCGTCGACTCGAGGGCCAGCAGCCAGGCCCAGAACGTCCGCATCGAGCGCTTGCCGGTGGACGTCTCGTGCCAGGACGCCCCGACGACGACCGGCACCAGCACGCCGACCAGCAGCAGCATGACCAGGGCGATGCCGTCGACGCCGAGGGCGAACTCGACGCCGAAATCGGGGATCCAGGGCGCCGAGCTGGTCAGCTGGAAGCGCGGGCCGCCCGGGTCGAAGGCCACCGCGGCCAGCACCGCGAGCACCAGGACGACGAGGCTGACCGCGAGGGCCAGCAGCCGGGCGAGGCCCGCCTTGGCGGCCGGCAGCGCCGCGACGACGCCGGCTCCCACCGCCGGGACCACGATCATCGCCAGCAGCCACGGGACGTCGCTCATCGGCTCCCCTCCGGTCGGGTCGTGTGGGTCATGCCGTCGTCCCGGCCACCAGCGCGCCGGCGACCAGCACCGCGCCGCCGAGGATGCCGAGCGCGTAGCTGCGCACGAAGCCGGTCTGCACCCGGCCCAGCCGGGACGACGAGCCGCCCAGCGCCGCCGCCGTGCCGTTCACCAGTCCGTCGACCCCGCGGTTGTCCAGGAAGACCAGCGCCCGGGTCAGCCAGACACCCGGCCGCATGATCAGCGCCTCGTTCACCGCGTCGGCGTACAGCGCCCGGCGGGCGGCGGCCACCACCGGGGAGACCCGGGCGGGCGCCGTCGTCGGCACCTCGCGGCGGCCGACGACCAGCCAGGCCGCCAGCACCCCGAGCGCCATCACCGCGGTGACCACCACGCCGACGACGGCCGGCGCGACGACGTGCGCGGCCTCTGCCGGCTCGCCGAACACCGGCTCCAGCCAGGCGTCCAGCGGGAACACCTGCACCAGCAGGAACCCGGCGGCCACCGAGCCGACCGCCAGCAGCACCATCGGCGCGGTCATCACCGGCGGCGCCTCGTGCGGTGTGCCAGTGGGCAGAGCGGAGTCGTCCTCCCAGCGGGGCCGGCCGAAGAAGGTCATCAGCACCAGCCGGGTCATGTAGAAGGCGGTGAGCCCGGCGCCCACGACGGCGACCGCGCCGAGCAGCCAGCCCGACCAGCCGCCCCGGTCGAGGGCGGCCTCGATGATGGCGTCCTTGGTCCAGTAGCCGGACAGGAACGGGAAGCCGATCAGCGCGAGGTAGCCCAGGCCGAAGGTGACGAACGTGACCGGCAGGCGCCGGGCCAGCCCGCCGAACCGGCGGATGTCGGTCCGGTCGCCCATCGCGTGCATCACCGACCCGGCCCCGAGGAACAGCCCGGCCTTGAAGAACCCGTGGGTGAGCAGGTGCGCGATGCCCGCGGCGTAACCGACCGGCCCGAGCCCGACGGCCAGGAACATGTAGCCGATCTGGCTGACCGTCGAGTACGCGAGGACCTTCTTGATGTCGTCCTGCGCGCAGCCGGCGATGGCCCCGATCAGCAACGTCACCGCGCCGACCGCCAGCACCACGTTCCGTGCGGTCGGGGTGGCGTCGTAGATGGGCGCGCTGCGCGCGATGAGGTAGACGCCCGCGGTGACCATGGTCGCCGCGTGGATCAGCGCGGAGACCGGGGTCGGGCCCTCCATCGCGTCGGGCAGCCACGCCTGCAGCGGGAACTGGCCGGACTTGCCGCAGGCCCCGAGCAGCAGCAGCAGGCCCAGCGCGGTGACCGTGCCGCCGGCGAGCAGCCCGACCGAGCCGAGCACACCCGCGTAGCTCGTCGTCCCCAGCTGGGCGAACATCACGAAGATGGCGAGGGCGAGGCCGACGTCGCCGACCCGGTTCATCAGGAACGCCTTCTTCGCCGCCGTGGCGGCGGCCGGTCGGGTGTACCAGAACGCGATGAGCAGGTACGACGCCAGGCCGACGCCCTCCCAGCCGACGTAGAGGGCCACGAAGCTGTCGCCGAGGACGAGCAGCAGCATCGCCGCGACGAACAGGTTGAGGTAGGCGAAGAAGCGGCGGCGACCGGGGTCGTGCGCCATGTAGCCGATCGAGTAGACGTGGATCAGGCCGCCGACCCCGGTGATGAGCAGCACGAACACCGCCGACAGCGGATCGAGCAGCAGGCCGGCCTGCACGTCAAGGCTGCCGGTGGAGATGAAGGTGAACAGCTCCACGCCGGCAGACCGCTCGTCCAGGCCGGCCAGCTGCACGGTGCACAGCAGGCCGAGCACGAACCCGGCGAGGACGGTCGCGGTGGCCAGCAGGTGGCCCCACCGGTCGGTGCGCCGGCCGCCCACGAGCAGGACGGCGGCGCCGGCGAGCGGCAGGGCGATGAGCAGCCACACGGCGCTGAGCAGCCCGGTGGCGGGCACGGTCTCCATCCGGCGGGGTCCCCGTCTCTCAGTACTTCAGCAGGTTGACGTCGTCGACGGAGGAGGACCGGCGGGTGCGGTAGACCGACATGATGATCGCCAGCCCGACGACGACCTCGGCGGCGGCGACGACCATGACGAAGAAGGCGATCAACTGGCCGTCGAGGGTGCCGCTGGCCCGCGCGAAGGTGACCAGGGTGAGGTTCACCGAGTTGAGCATCAGCTCCACGCACATGAAGACGACGATCGCGTTGCGCCGGACCAGCACCCCGATCGCGCCGATGGTGAACAGCACCGCGGCGAGCACCAGGTAGTTCGCGAGGCTCATTGCTCCACTCCTCGCTCGTTCCGCTCCTCGCTCGTTCCTCGCTGCGATGCTCGCTCGCCCGTCGTCCTCGCGAGGCTCATTGCTCCACTCCGGACTCGTTCCGCTCCTCGCTCGTTCCTCGCTGCGATGCTCGCTCGCCCGTCGTCCTCGCGAGGCTCATTGCTCCACTCCGGACTCGTTCCGCTCCTCGCTCGTTCCTCGCTGCGATGCTCGCTCGCCCGTCGTCCTCGCGAGGCTCATCGGGGCGTGTCCTCTCCGCGGTCCGCCGTCCCCAGCGCCGCGTCCGTCCCGCCGGCGTGCGGCAGCCCCTCGCGCTCGATGCCGAGCGAGCCGGTCGGCGCCAACTCGTCGACCTGCTGCGCCTCCACCCCGGTGGCGAGGCTGAGCCGCGACTGGGTGCCGTCGGGCAGCCGGCCGGGCAGTGCGATCGAGTTGCCCCGGGCGTACACGCCGGGGCCGGGCAGGGTCTGCGGGTGGTCACCGTCGAGGAACCGCGCCCGGGAGAGCTCCTTCTGCGTGCGGCGCTCGCCGGGCTCGCGTTCGACGTGGGCGAGCACCATCGCGCCGACGGCGGCGGTGATGAGCAGCGCGCTGGTGACCTCGAAGGCCAGCAGGTAGCGAGTGAAGAGCAGCTCGGCGATCGCATGGATGTTGCCCTCGCCGCCGGCGTCCTCCCCCAGCCCGCGGACGACGGCGCCCTCGGCCGCCCGGGCGACCCCGGCGCCGACCAGCCCGGCGAACCCGATGCCCAGCACGATCGCCGCCACCCGCTGCCCGCGCAGCGTCTCGACCACCGAGTCGGAGGACTCGCGCCCGACCAGCATGAGGACGAACAGGAAGAGGATCATGATCGCGCCGGTGTAGACGATGATCTGCACCGCGCCGAGGAACGGCGCCCCCTGGACGACGTAGAACACGCCCAGCGCGAGCATCGTGTTGACCAGCCAGAGAGCCGAGTGCACGGCGTTCCGGGACAGCACCATGCCCAGCGCGCCGGCCAGCGCGATCGGCCCCAGGATCCAGAACGCGACGGCCTCGCCGGTGCCGATCTGCACCCCCTCGGCGGCCGCGGCCAGCGGGGTCACGCCTGCGCTCCGGCCACCGGGGCCTCACCCACGCCGGACTCCGCCGGTCCGGGCGGGCGCACGTAGTAGTCCTGCTCGTCCTTGCCCAGCCGCATCGGGTGGGGTGGCGCCTCCATGCCGGGCAGCAGCGGCGCCATGAGCTGCTCCTTGGTGAAGATCAGGCTCTGCCGGTCGTCGTCGGCCAGCTCGAAGTCGTTGCTCATCGTCAGCGAGCGGGTCGGGCAGGCCTCGATGCACAACCCGCAGAAGATGCAGCGCAGGTAGTTGATCTGGTAGACGCGGCCGTAGCGCTCACCGGGGCTGAAGCGGGCGTCCTCGGTGTTGTCCCCGCCCTCGACGTAGATCGCGTCGGCCGGGCACGCCCAGGCGCACAGCTCGCACCCGACGCACTTCTCCAGCCCGTCCGGGTGCCGGTTGAGCACGTGCCGCCCGTGGTAGCGGGGCTTGGTCTCCTTCGGCTGGTACGGGTACTCCTCCGTCGTCACCTTCTTGAACATCGTGGCGAAGGTGACGCCGAAGCCCTGCGCGGGCCCGGGGAGCTTGCTCAGGCGCTTGGCCGGTGCGGCCGGCGCGTCGTCCGACCGGCGGGCGAGCGCGCCGGGCTCGCGGCGGGCCGGGGTGTTCTCAGACATCCGCGTCCTCCTGCGGTGACGGGGCGCCGGCGCCGACCGGCTCGCGGCGGCCCAGCCGCGGGGACGGCGGGACGACGAGGTCCATCGGCGGGACCGGGAACCCACCGGCGGCCGGCCGCTGCTTCCCGGCCGGGGGCAGCACCTCCGGGACGGTGGGCGTGGTGGACCCCGCCGCGGCGGCGCGGGCCGCGAGCCGGGTGTCGCGGTTGCTGGCCCGCGAGGCGATCAGCAGCCCGGCGACCACCAGCAGGGCCAGCGGCACGCCGACGAAGACCGCGACCTCGCCGACGTCGGCGCCGCTCTCCCGGGCGACGGTGCGCATGGTGGCGACGGCGAGGATCCAGACCAGCGCGGTGGGGACCAGCACCTTCCAGCCGAAGCGCATGAACTGGTCGTAGCGGAGCCGGGGCAGGGTGCCGCGCAGCCAGATGAAGACGAACAGCGCGACGATGACCTTGCCGAAGAACCACAGCAGCGGCCACCAGCCGGAGTTGGCGCCGTCCCACTCCGACAGCGGCCACGGTGCCCGCCAGCCGCCGAGGAAGAGGGTCGCGGCCAGCGCCGAGACGGTGACCATGTTGACGTACTCGGCCAGGAAGAACAGGGCGAACTTCAGCGACGAGTACTCGGTGTGGAACCCGCCGACCAGCTCGCTCTCGGCCTCGGGGAGGTCGAAGGGCGCCCGGTTGGTCTCGCCGACGACCGCGGTCACGTAGATGACGAAGGAGACCGGCAGCAGGACGGCGAACCAGCTCGGCCCGGTGACCGCGCCGCCGAACAGCGGGATCCCGTCGGCCTGCGCGGCGACGATCTCCGACGTGGACATCGTGCCGGCGTAGAGGAACACCGCGACGATCGACAGCCCCATCGCGATCTCGTAGCTGACCATCTGCGCCGCGCTGCGCAGCCCGCCGAGCAGCGGATAGGTGGACCCCGACGCCCAGCCGCCCAGCACGATGCCGTAGACGCCCATCGCCGAGCAGGCGAGCACGACGAGCACCCCGATCGGGGCGTCGGTGAGCTGCAGCGGCGTGCGCTCACCGAAGATGCTGACCGTCGGCCCGAGCGGGATCACCGAGAAGGCGAGGAACGCCGGGATCGTCGCGATCACCGGGGCCAGGAAGTACACCGGCCGGTCGGCGAGCGCCGGCATGATGTCCTCCTTGAACGCCAGCTTCAGCCCGTCGGCGAGGCTCTGCAGGCTGCCGCGGGGGCCGACCCGGTTGGGGCCGATCCGCTGCTGCATGCGGGCGACGACCTTGCGCTCGAAGACGATGGCGAACAACGTCATCAGGACCAGCACGACGAAGACGCCGACGACCTTGATGAGCACGATCCACCACGGGTCGGAGCCGAAGTCGGCCAGCGTCGGGGAGTCCGCGGCGGCGAGCGGGCTCATGCCGCACCTCCTGCACTGAGGGTCACGATGCTCCCCGGGCCGGCGCCCAGGGTCGTGCGCACGTGGCTGCCCGGAGAGCGCATGGGCAGCCACACCACGCGCTCGGGCATCTCGGTCACCAGCACCGGGAGGGTCACCGAGCCCGCGGGGCCGGTGACGGTGAGCAGGTCGCCGTCGGCCAGCCCCAGCCGCCGGGCGTCGTCCTTGCCCAGCCGGGCGGCGGGCGGCCGGGCGGTGCCGGCCAGCGCCGGCTCCTCGCGCTGCAGCGTGCCGTCGTCGATCAGCTGCCGCCAGGAGGCGAGCACCGCCTGGTCCCGGCCGACCGGCGGGGTCGGCCGCGGCGCGACGTCCAGTCCGGTGGACGGCGGAGCCGACGTGGCGCCGCCGAGGGCCATCAGCTCGCCGCGCGCGGCGGTCACGGTGGGCAGGCCGAGCTCCACCCCGAGGGCGGCGGCCAGGCCCTGCAGGACCCGGGCGTCGCTGAGCTGCCCGCTGCCGTGCAGGGTGGCGTCGAACGCCCGCACCCGGCCCTCCCAGTCCAGGTAGGCGCCCGCCTTCTCCGCCGCGGCGGCCACCGGCAGGACGACGTCGGCGTGCGCGGTGACCGCCGAGGGGAAGAGCTCGAGGCTGACCACGAAGCCGGCCGCGGCCAGCGCCGCCGCGGCGAGGATGGGGTCGGGCAGGTCCGCGGGGTCGACCCCGCCGACCAGCAGTCCGCCGAGGGCGCCGTCCCGTGCGGCGGTGAGGATGCCGGCGGTGTCCCGGCCCGGGGTGGTCGGCACCGGCGCGCCCCAGCGCTCGGCCACCTGGGCGCGGGCCGCGGCGTCGGTCACCGGGCGCCCGCCGGGCAGCAGGCCCGGCAGCGCACCGACCTCCACCGCTCCGCGCTCGCCGGCCCGGCGCGGCACCCAGCCGATCCGGGCACCGGAGGCCCGGGACAGGGCGACGACCGCGGAGAGGCCGCCGGGCACCTCGGCCAGCCGCTCGCCGACGAGCACCACGGCCCCCGGCTCGCGGATCGCCTCGACGGCGGGGCCACCCCAGGTGCCCGCGGCGAGCGCGGTCAGCGAGCGGGCCTCGTCGCCGGGGACGGTGCTGAGCACGGTGGCCTGCAGCTTCTCCGCCGCCCGGGTGGTGAACGGCGCGACGTCGAAGACCCGCATGCCGTTCGTGCGGACCGCGCGGCGCAGCCGCAGGAAGACGATCGGCGACTCCTCCTCCGGCTCGAACCCGACCAGCAGGACCACCGGGGCTGCGGTCAGCTCCTCGTAGCTCAACGCGCCCGCGCCCGGAGCGGTGCCGGCCACGTGCGCGGCGAGGAACGCCAGCTCCTCGGCGGAGTGCGCCCGCGCCCGCGCGTCGACGTCGTTGGTGCCCAGCACCACCCGGGCGAACTTGGCGTAGGCGTACGCGTCCTCGACGGTCAGCCGGCCGCCCGGGAGCACCCCCACGCCCCCGGCCGCGCGGGCCGCGGCCAGCCCCTCGGCGGCCACCGTCCACGCCTCCGGCCAGGAGGCCGGCCGGAGCTCACCGTCCCGGCGCACCAGCGGCGTCACCAACCGCTCGTTCGACGTGGCGTACCGGAACGCGTACCGGCCCTTGTCGCAGTTCCACTCCTCGTTGACCGCCGGGTCCTCCCCGGCCAGCCGGCGGGTCACGACGCCGCGGCGGTAGTCGGTGCGCTGCGCGCAGCCGCTGGCGCAGTGCTCGCACACGCTCGGCTCGCTGCGCAGGTCGAACGGGCGGGCCCGGAACCGGTAGGTCGCGCTGGTCAGCGCGCCGACCGGGCAGATCTGGGTGGTGTTGCCGGAGAAGTAGGAGGAGAACGGCTCGTCCTCGTAGACCGCGACCTGCTCCAGCGCCCCGCGCTCGAACAGCTCGATGAACGGGTCACCGGCCACCTGCTGGCTGAACCGGGTGCAGCGGGCGCACAGCACGCACCGCTCCCGGTCGAGCAGGACCTGCGACGAGATCGGCAGCGGCTTGGGGTAGGTGCGCTTGACGTCGACGAACCGGGACTCGGCGCGGCCGTTGCTCATCGCCTGGTTCTGCAGCGGGCACTCGCCGCCCTTGTCGCAGACCGGGCAGTCCAGCGGGTGGTTGACCAGCAGCATCTCCATCGTGCCCTGCTGGGCCTTGTCGGCGACCGGGCTGGTCAGCTGCGTGCGCACGACCATGTCCGGGGCGACCGGGGTGGTGCAGGAGGCGACCGGCTTGCGCTGCCCCTCGACCTCGACCAGGCACTGGCGGCAGGCGCCGATCGGGTCGAGCAGCGGGTGGTCGCAGAACCGCGGGATCTGCACCCCGATCTGCTCGGCGGCCCGGATGATCAGCGTGCCCTTGGGCACCGCGACGGGGAAGCCGTCGATGGTGCAGTGCACGGCGTCCGGCGGGGTGTGCGGACCGGGGGCTCCCGGCGGCAGCGCCGGAGCCGGCTCGGGAACGGCGGGGGTCAACGTCACGAGGCCACTCCCACGGGCTCGATCCGGAGCGAGCGGCCCAGCCGCACCTGCTCGTCCGGGGGCAGCAGGGCGACGTAGTCGTCGCGGAAGTACTTCATCGAGCTGGCGATGCAGCTGGTGGCACCGTCCCCGAGCGGGCAGAAGGACCGGCCCAGGATGTTGTCGGCGATGTCGGTGAGCAGGTCCAGGTCACCGGCCGTGCCCGCACCGTCCAGCAGCCGCTGCAGGACCTGGGCCAGCCAGAACGTGCCCTCCCGGCACGGGGTGCACTTGCCGCAGCTCTCGTGCGCGTAGAACTCGGTGAACCGCAGGGTGGCCTCGACGATCGAGTCGGTCTCGTCGAACACCATCAGCGCGGTGGTGCCGAGCATCGAGCCGGCGGCGGCCACCGAGTCGAAGTCGAGCGGGACGTCGAGGTGCTCGGCGGTGAAGTAGGGCGTCGAGGAGCCGCCCGGCGTCCAGAACTTGAGCTGGTGGCCCGGGCGGACGCCGCCGGCCATCTCCAGCAGCTCGCGCATCGTCGTCCCCATCGGGGCCTCGTACTGGCCCGGCCGGACCACCCGGCCGGACAGCGAGTAGACCTTCGGGCCGGGCGAGCGCTCCGGGCCGAAGAGCTTCAGCCAGTCCGCCCCGCCGCGCACCACGTAGGGCACGGTCATCAGCGTCTCGACGTTGTTGATCACCGTCGGCGAGCTGTAGAGGCCGGCGACCGCCGGGAACGGCGGCTTGAGCCGCGGCTGGCCCCGGAAGCCCTCCAGCGACTCCAGCAGCGCGGTCTCCTCGCCGCAGATGTAGGCACCGGCGCCGGCGTGGACGACCAGCTCCAGGTCGTAGCCGGAGCCGAGGACGTCGCGGCCCAGGTACCCGGCGGCGTAGGCCTCCTGCACCGCGGCCATCAGCCGGCGGTGTGCGTGCACCGCCTCCCCGCGGACGTAGATGACGGCGAAGTGCGACCGGATGGCGTAGGCGGTGATGACCACGCCCTCCACCAGGGCGTGCGGGTCGGTCGTCATCAGCGGGAGGTCCTTGCAGGTGCCCGGCTCTCCCTCGTCGGCGTTGACCACGAGGTACTTGGGCGCCGCGGCCGGCCCGGTGGGGCTCTCCCCCGGCTTGGGCTGCGGGATGAAGCTCCACTTCATGCCGGTCGGGAAGCCGGCCCCGCCGCGGCCGCGCAGTCCGGAGTCCTTGACCATCGCGACCAGCTCGTCGGGTGCCATCGTCAGGGCCTGCCGCAGCGCGCGGTAGCCGTCGGTCGCCTCGTAGGCGTCCAGCGTCCAGGAGCGCTCGAGGCCGAAGCGCTGGGTGAGGACGGGGGTGAGCGGCATCTGTGTCAGACCTCTCGCTCGACGGAACTCTGCTGCCCGGCTCCGGTGCCGGTCGGGGGTGTGTCGGTGCCCTCGGCGCCCCGCTCGGCCGGCTGCCGGCCGGCGGGCTCGGGGGTGTCCGGGTGGTGCTGCGCGGCGCCGGCCCGCTCGGCCGGGGTGTCCGCCGAGGCGAGAGCGGTGTCGGCGGCGCGGACCTCCGGGGTCTCCCCCGTTGTCCTTCCGGCCCCGTCCGGGGGCCCGCCCTGAGCCTGCGAAGGGTGGGCCCCCGGACGGGGCCCTTCGTGCATCGGCGGTGCGGTCTCCCCGCGCTCGGCGGCCAGCACGATCCCGGCCAGGGTCGGCGCGCCCGCGGAGGGCGCGTCGATCGCCGCCCGCTCGGCCGCGACGTCCGGGTGCTGGGAGAAGCCGGCGAGCTGCCGGGAGATCCCGCGGAAGTCGGTGAGGGGGGCGCCGCGGGTGGGCAACGGCTTCTCGCCCCGACGCAGGGCGGCGACCAGGGCCCGGGCCGCCTCGACGTCCTGCTGGTCGTAGAACTCGTAGTCGACGGTGACGACCGGCGCGTAGTCGCAGGCGGCCAGGCACTCGGCGTGCTCGAGGGTGACCGAGCCGTCGGCGGCGGTCTGGTCGTGGCCGACGCCGAGGTCGGCGGACAGCGCCTCGTAGATGCGCTTCCCGCCGAGGAAGGAGCAGAGCGTGTTGGTGCAGACGCTGACCAGGTGCCGGCCGGTCGGGTGCCGCTTGTACATCGTGTAGAAGGTGGCGACCGCGCCGACCTCGGCCTTGGTCAGCCCGAGGATGCGCGCGCAAAAGCCGACGCCCTCCGGGGACACGTAGCCCTGCACCGATTGGACCAGGTGCAGCATCGGCAGCAGCGCCGACCGCGGCTGCGGGTAGCGGGCGATGATCTCCCGCGCCTCGGCCTCGGTCTGCGCGGTCAGCGGCGGCAGCTGGGTCAGCACCTCGGGGCGGGCCTCCACCGGGCTCGAGTCGAGCCCGGTGACCGCCGTCCCCTCGGGCGAACCCGGAAGAGCACTCATCACCTGTCGACTCCTCCCATCACCGGGTCGATGGAGGCGATCGCCGCGATGACGTCGGCGATCATGCCGCCCTCGCTCATCGCGGCCGTGGCCTGCAGGTTGGTGAAGCTGGGGTCGCGGACGTGGACCCGGAACGGGCGGGTGCCGCCGTCGCTGACCACGTGGTAGCCCAGCTCGCCGCGCGGGGACTCGATCGGCACGTACACCTGGCCGGCCGGCACGCGGAAGCCCTCGGTCACCAGCTTGAAGTGGTGGATCAGCGCCTCCATCGACTGGCCCATGATGTGCCGCACGTGCTCCATCGACTGGCCGAGACCGTCGGCGCCGAGCGAGAGCTGCGCGGGCCAGGCGATCTTCTTGTCCTCGACCATCACCGGGCCGGGCTCGAGCCGGTCGAGGGCCTGACCGATGAGCTTGAGCGACTCGTTGATCTCGGCCATGCGCACCAGGTACCGGCCCCAGGCGTCGCAGGTGTCCGTGGTCGGCACCTCGAAGTCGTAGGTCTGGTAGCCGAGGTACGGCTCGACCTTGCGCAGGTCCCACGGCAGCCCGGCGGCCCGCAGCACCGGGCCGGTGACGCCGAGCGCGACGCAGCCGGTGACGTCGAGGTAGCCGACGTCCTTGAGCCGCCGCTGCCAGATCGGCTGGCCGGTCAGCAGCCGGTGGAACCCGGCCACCCGCTCCGGCATCACCGCGAGGAACTCGCGGATGTGCTCCACCGCGCCCTCCGGGAGGTCCTGCGCGACGCCGCCGGGGCGCACGTAGGCGTGGTTCATCCGCAGCCCGGTGATCTCCTCCAGCAGGTCCAGCGCCAACTCCCGCTCGCGGAAGCCGTTGGTCATGGCGGTGAGCGCGCCCAGCTCCATGCCACCGGTGGCCAGCCCCACGAGGTGGGAGGCGATCCGGTTGATCTCCATGACCAGGACCCGGATGGTCTGGGCCCGCGGCGGCGCCTCGATGCCCAGCAGCTTCTCCACGGCCAGGCAGTAGGCGGTCTCGTTGTAGAGCGGGGCCAGGTAGTCCATCCGCGTGACCAGCGTCGTGCCCTGGGTCCAGGTGCGGTACTCGGTGGTCTTCTCGATGCCGGTGTGCAGGTAACCGATGACCACCCGTGCCTTGGTGACGGTCTCGCCCTCGAGGTCGAGCACCAGCCGCAGCACCCCGTGGGTGGAGGGGTGCTGCGGGCCCATGTTGACCACGAGCCGCTCGTCCTCGTGCGGGTCCGCGCCGAAGGTCTGGTCCCAGTCGCCGCCGGTGACGGTGTAGACCCGCCCCTCGGTGGTCTCCCGGGAACCGGCGGCGTACGGGTCGTCGAGGGTGGTCACGACGACATCGCCTCGAATCCGTTCATCGGTAGCTCCTCCGCTCGTCCGGGGGAGGCACGGTGGCGCCCTTGTACTCGACCGGGACGCCGCCCAGCGGGTAGTCCTTGCGCTGCGGGTGTCCCTCCCAGTCGTCGGGCATGAGGACCCGGGTCAGCGCCGGGTGGCCGTCGAAGACGACGCCGAACATGTCCCAGGTCTCCCGCTCGTGCCAGTCCGCCGTCGGGTAGACCCGGGTGACCGAGGGGACGTGCGGGTCCTCGGCGGTCACCGCGACCTCCAGCCGGATGCGCCGGCGGTAGGTCATCGAGGTCAGGTGGTAGACGACGTGCAGCCGCGGCCGGCCCGGGGCGACCGCGGGGCCGCCGCTGTCGAGGTAGTCGACGCCGGACAGGCTGGACAGCAGCTCGAAGCGGAGCGCCTCGTCGTCCCGCAGCGCCTGCACCAGGGTGAGCAGGTGCTCGCGGACGACGAAGTAGGTGATCTCGCCGCGGTCGACCAGCACCCGCTGGACGGCCGCCGCGTAGGTGGCCTCCCCCACCGCGTCGATGAGCGCGTCGGTGACCTCGTCGAACCACCCGCCGTAGGGCCGCTCGGTGGAGTGCAGCGCGACGGCCCCGCCGGGCTCGACGCGGACCAGGCCGCCGAAGCCGGAGGTGTCGCCGCTGCCGCTGACGCCGAAGGCGCCGCGCCGGAAGCCGTCGGCCGGGGTGGTCATCGGGTGCGCTCCGGCTCGATCACGAACCCACCGCGCTGCTCGATCGCGAACTGCCCGGTGCGCCCGGCCGCGGCGGCCTCCTCGTAGGCGCGCCGCTTCTCCTTGTCCGCGCGGACCGTGGAGGGCATCTCGACGTGCAGGTCGGGAGCAGTGCCCGCGGCCCGCGCGGCGGCGAGCTCCCGGGCGCGCTTGGGGCCGAGCGGCTCGTGCTGGATCTTGTGGTGCAGCTTGAGGATCGCGTCGGTCAGCATCTCCGGCCGCGGGGGGCAGCCGGGCAGGTACATGTCCACCGGCACGATGTGGTCGACGCCCTGGACGATCGCGTAGTTGTTGAACATGCCGCCGGAGCTGGCACACACGCCCATCGCGAGCACCCAGCGCGGCTCGGGCATCTGGTCGTAGATCTGCCGCAGGACCGGCGCCATCTTCTGGCTCACCCGGCCGGCGACGATCATCAGGTCGGCCTGCCGGGGCGAGGCGCGGAAGACCTCCATGCCGAACCGGGCCAGGTCGTAGCGACCGGCGCCGGAGGCCATCATCTCGATGGCGCAGCAGGCCAGCCCGAACGTCGCCGGCCACAGCGACGACTTGCGGGTCCAGTTGACCAGCTTCTCGACCGACGTCAGCAGGACGCCGCTGGGCAGCTTCTCCTCGAGTCCCATGTCAGTGCCTCACTCCCACTCGAGGCCGCCGCGCCGCCACACGTAGGCGTAGGCGATGAAGACGGTGCCGATGAAGACGGCCATCTCGACCAGACCGAACACCCCGAGGGCGTCGTTGGCGACCGCCCACGGGTAGAGGAAGACGATCTCGATGTCGAAGACGATGAACAGCATCGCGGTGACGTAGTACTTGACCGGGAAGCGACCGCCGGTCAGCGGCTGGTCCACCGGGTCGATGCCGCACTCGTAGGCCTCGAGCTTCGCGCGGTTGTAGCGGCGCGGGCCGATGAACGGCGCGACCGTCACCGAGAACACCGCGAAGCCGGCGGCGAGGACGAACAGCCCGATCAGCGGGACGTAGGTGGCGAGCATCAGCGGCGCCCCTCCCGACGGTCCGGGGCGCGCCTCGTCGTGCCGTGCACCGCAACGACCTCCACTCCGCGCCGGTGGACCGGCACGTGACGCTTGTGAACAACTTCACAAAGTCGAGCGGTCGAAGCCTATGCCCCCGCGGGCCCGGAAGCCAGGACCCCCGGTGACCGAGTTCACACCGGGGGTCCTGACAGGCCGTTCGTCGAGGTCAGGTGAGAGGTCCGGGGTCAGGCGTCGGCGGCGGCGCCGTCGGGTCGGTGGGGCTGGGCTGCGGCACCGGCGCGGGGTCCGGCGAGGGGATCGGGTCGATCGGCGAGGGGGACGGCGAGGGCGGCGGGGGCCCGGGGGGCGGGGGGAACGTCATGCCTCGACCCTGCTCCTGCCGGCCCGGCGGCGGAACCGGTCCCGCCGCCGTCCGCGCACGGCGCAAGAACGCGCCCCGGGCCCGGCGGTCAGCGGACGCGCTGACAGTCCACGTTGCTCAGCCCGCCCTCGGCCCCCGTCGCCGAGTTGTCGCAGGCGACGGTCGTGGCCTCCCGCATCTCCCGCGGGCCGGCCACGTTGACCAGCAGGCCGGGGACGCCGCTGGCCGAGTTGGCGCGGAACACCGTGCCCCGGCCCCAGCCGTCGACCACCTCGTGCACCTGGAAGGCGTCCTCGGGCGCGGTCGTGCCGGCGTTGTCCTCCACCGTCCAGTCGTTGCCCTTGACGTCGACGAACGAGTCGGCCTCCACCATCGCGGCACCGTCGAAGGTGTTGCCCCGCACGACCCCGCCCGAGGTGCCCTCCTTGACGTCGACCGACTCGGCCGTCGTCCCGGCGATGTCGTTGCCCTCGACCACGTTGCGGTCGCTGCGATCGGGCCGGCAGTCGATGATCTGGCACCAGTTGCTCTCCGCGGTCCCGACGTACACGCCCTCGCCGTACTGCGGCTTGCGGAGTCCGGTGTCGCGGATGGTGTTGCCGCTCACCACGTTGTCCGTGCTGTCGCGGCGCAGGTGGACGGCCTCGTCGCCCATGGAGGTCACCAGCAGGCCCTCGATGCGGTTGCCCACGCCGCCGTCGACCATCACGCCCTTCTGCCCACCGGTCACGGTGAACCCCTGGATCTGCCAGAAGGCGGCACCGCTCAGGTGCAGCGTGTAGTCGCTGTCCACGTCACCGCCGTCGAGCACCGCGCCCCGGCCGCCGCACAGCCGGATCGGCGCCTCCGCGGAGGCCACCGCCGAGGCGGTGAAGTGGCCCTCGTACCGGCCGTCGGCCAGCCGGATCAGCTGGCCGGGCACCGCCTCGCCGAGCGCCCGCTGCAGCCCGTCCGCGTCCCCGACCTCGACCGCCGGGACCCCCTCGCAGCTCACCGGCGCGGGAGGTGGGAGCGGGACGGCGGACGGCGCCGCCGCCGAGGGCTCGGCCCGGGTGTCCCCGCCCCCCGAGGAACAGGCGGCCAGCAGGGTGAGCCCGAGAACGGCCGGCACGCCGCGCCGGATGCGCATCGCACCACGGTAGGGGCGGGGCCGGCTCACCGGGCGGCGTCCACCCGCAGCAGTCCCGACCGCTCCCGGAGGAGGTCGTCCTGGTACGGCGCCCTCCCCGGCGAGCCCCGGTGCCGGCGGGCGCGCAGCCGCAGCGCCAGCGGCACGCCCAGGACCACGACCCACAGGACCAGCATCGGGTGGTTCGGGACGAAGGACGCCCAGTAGTCGCTGTTGTCGCGGTCCCGCGCCCAGCCGGTGACGTCGTTGCCCGACTGGACGACCGAGAGCCCTGCGGCGAGCCGGTAGGCGTCCAGCGCACTGGGTCCGCGGCCGGCCACGGTGTTGTCCGCCAGCGCCGTGCCCTCCGCCCGCCCGATCACGCTGATCCCGTGGGCGGTGGCCTCGGTGACCGCGTTGCCGGTGACCGCGACGTCCGCGTCCTGCACCCGGATGCCGGTCGTGCTCCCGGTGACCCGGTTGTCCGCGACGGTCGCCGTCCCCCCGCTGACGGCGATGCCGAAGCGGTGCTGCCCGGTGACCACCGTGTCGTCCACCCGCGTCGGAGACGTCGTCCCGTCCAGCACGACGCCGTCGCGGTTGCCGACCACCTCCGCGCCGCTGATCACCACCTGGTGTCCGTCCACCACCCGGATCCCGGCCCTGCCGTTCTCGGCGAACCGCCCGCCGGCCACCCTCAGCTGCCCGTAGGCCCGCAGCGGCGCGCCCCCGGCGGACAGGTTCGTCGACAGCGGTGAGCCGCTGAACCAGACGCCCGAGCCGGAGTTCCGCACCGCGGTGACCCCGCGGTAGGTCACCGACTGGGAGCCCCGGTCGGCGGAGAAGCCGTGCCGGCCGTTGTCCCGGGCGGTCGAGTCCTGCACCGTCGTCCGGACCGTGCGCCGGTGCAGGGCGAGCCCGTCGACGGTGTTGCCGGCAAAGACCGAGCCGGTGAACACGAGGTCCGCGCCCTCCGAGGAGAAGGCGCCGTAGTGGTTGGACCGGAACGACGACCCGACGGCGCCCCCGGTGGCCGGGGCGGTGGCGCTGCCGGTCCAGGCGACGCCGCTGGTGCGGCCGGCCCAGAAGCCGAGGTGGGTGGCGTCGACGTCGCGCAACCACATCGCGCCGCCCACCTCCCGCACGTAGGAGCGCCCGTCGACGGGAGTGACGTCCGCCGTGCCCCGGCCGGGGTCCCAGCTGCTGAGGCGCAGCGGCCGGCCCGCCGCGCCGCTGAGCGTCAGCTCCGCCTTCCAGGCCACCAGCGAGGCGAACCCGGACGGCTGGCTCCGCAGGCGCACCGCCCTCCCGGGCGCCTCGATCGTCAGCCGGGCGCCCGGTGCGACGAGGACGTGCCGGGTCACCAGCACCGCGTCGTCCGGTTGCACCTGTGCGGCGCCGAGGGCGATCAGGTCCTCCAGCGTCCAGGCTCGTTCTCTGCGGGTGAGCACCTGGGTGTCGACGCCGCCGACCGCCTGCACGTAGGTGCCCGCACCGGCGGAGATCGAGCCCACCAGCTCCAGCAGCCGCCGGTCGTCCGCGGCGAGGACCGCGCTCTGCCGCTCGCCCTGCACGGTGGTGCTGCCCGCCAGCGCCGCTTCCCGGGGAGCCGGCGGCGCGGCCCGGTCGGATGTGCCGCCCTCGTCGCCGGGGGTGCCGGGGAGCCCCCCGGCCGCGAGCAGCCCGGCCGTCAACACCACGGCGGCGGCCAGCCGGCGCCGGGTGACCAACCGTCGGGGCAGGCCCCTCATGCCGTCGCCGTCCCGGGAGCCAACGCGGCACCGAGGCTCGCCTCGTCCTGCGCCTCGCCGCCGGTGAGGTCGGTGCGCCGGGTCAGCCAGCCCTGCCGGTTCATGGTGAACAGCGCGTAGGTCTTGATCGGCAGCGCGATCAGTGCGATCACCACCGCCACGAGCGGCAGGATCACCAGGTCGGCCGGACGGCGGCGCAGGTGGCTGACGCTGCGGATCGCCCGTCCGACGAGCACCCAGGTCAGCGACAGCGCCAGGGCGTGCCAGCCGCGGTCGGAGAGCCCCGCCGCCACCACGTAGAAGACCGCGGCGAACATCGTGACCGGGGTGAAGAGGATCTGCAGCACCGTCACCTGGCTGACCAGCGGCACCTGCCACAGCCAGCCCTGCCACGCCGCGGTCAGGTAGCAGCGGTAGGAGTTGCGGGCCCAGCGCACGCGCTGCTTGCAGAACGCCCGGAACGTGTTGGGGAACATCGACAGGGCGCGGGCGCTGTCCTGGTGCACCGTCCGGTAGCCGCTGGCCAGCATGAGCCAGGTCAACCGCCCGTCGTCCCCGGCGACGCAGCGGCGGCCCAGGAAGAACTCGTGCTCGAGGTGCTCCAACACCGGCAGCACCGCGCTGCGCCGGTAGGCCGCCGTCCGGCCCGAGACGCACACGACCGCCCCCGCCCGGGCGGTCGCCGGCACGTAGTCCAGGTAGCGCAGGTCGATGATCCAGTCCGCCACCCGCCGCCAGATGCTCGACCGGGGGCGGTAGACGTTCTGCCGGGTGCCGACGGCGCCCACCGTGGGGTCGGCGAACGGCATCTGCACCGCGCTGAGCAGGCCGGGCCGCCAGAGGGTGTCCGAGTCGGCGAGCACGAGCACCTCGCCGCTGGCGGCGCGGATGCCCACGCCCAACGCCGACCGCTTGCCCTGGTGCGGGAAGGAGATGACCCTCAGCTGCGGGTTGCGCCGGGCGGTGAGCCGGGCGAACGCCTCGGTGTCCTCGACGTCGAGCACCACGATGACCTCCGTGGGGCTCTGCGCCAGCCAGGTGTCCAGGCAGCGCTCGAGCACGTCGGGATCCTCCCGGAAGGAGGGCACCACCACCGACGTGGTGGTCCGGAAGCCGTTGACCACGGGCCGGTACCGCCCGGACAGCACCTTGCGGATGAGCCAGATCGACCAGGACAGCGCACCGATGACGCCGATCGGCAGCAGCAGCTGCCAGTCACGGACGATTACGGACAACACGTCTGACACAGGTGCACTCCTGGGTCGCGAGTGCGGACGGGCGACTCGGGAAATGCGCCGCGGAAATGTGCGACCCCCGACCGTGGGTCGCTTCCTCGCCGTTCGCAGGGCGTGTGGACTATCTAGCGAACGGAAATTACGAATGCGACACGGCCGGGATGTCCGCGGCCGGGTCCAGCGCGCGCCGTCGCCGCGGGTGAGATCGGCACCACGGACCGCTAGACATCGGCCTCGGTCGGCCGGAATCGGCGGCCGACCTCGACGGGGAGCGATCGACCATGCCCCGTACATCACCGTTCGCCCACAAGACGTCACTGATCGTCACCCCCACCCGGCGCGCTCCGGCGCTCCCTGGCGCCCGGGGGGACCGCCTTTTACGGTCGGTCGCGGAGAAGGGCCGAGAGCACCTCGGCCCCCTTCTCGCGTGCCATTCCCGGCGCTCGCCCGGAAATGCCCGACGCCATTCCGTCGCTCGGGGCCTCAGGCCCGGGTGCCGCGGTGCAGGGCCACGACCCCGCCGGTGAGGTCCCGCCAGGCGACGTCGGTCCAGCCGGCGTCCTGCAGCCACGACGCGAGCTCCGCCTGCGCCGGCCAGGCCCGGATCGACTCGGCCAGGTACACGTACGCCTCGGGGTTGCTGCTCACCGCGCGGGCGATCACCGGCAGCGCCCGCATCAGGTACTCGGTGTAGACGGTGCGGAACGGCCGCCAGGTCGGGCTGGAGAACTCGCACACCACCAGCCTTCCGCCGGGGCGGGTCACCCGGCGGAACTCGCGCAGCGCCGCCCGCGGGTCGGCCACGTTGCGCAGGCCGAAGGAGATGACGACGCCGTCCACGCTCTCGTCGGCCAGCGGCAGGGCCGTCGCGTCGCCGGCCACCTTGGGCACGTCCCGGTCGGCGCCGGCGCGCAGCATGCCCTGGGAGAAGTCGCAGGCGATCGCGTACACACCCCCGGCCGCGAGCTCGACGGTGGAGACCGCCGTCCCGGCCGCCACGTCGAGCACGGTCGCCCCGGGGCGCGCGCCGAGCGCCTCCCGGGTGGCCCGCCGCCAGCCGGCGTCCCGCCCGCCGGACAGCACGGTGTTCGTCAGGTCGTAGCGGCCGGCGACCCGGTCGAACATCGCCGCCACGTCGGTGGGGCGCTTGTCCAGCCCGGCCCGCATCCCCGCCGCCTCAGGTCGTCCACCGCTCGCCACGGCGGCGACGCTACCTGCGCGCCTCTTACCCTGGACCGGTGACCACGGCAGCCGTCTCCTCCGCTTCGGTCACGACCACGCCCCTCGGCCGCCGGCGCACGCCGCTGCTCACCCTCCTGCCCGCCGACGGCGCGCTGGCCTGGGTGCGGCGCGGGGAGGGCCTGGTCGGCTGGGGTGAGGCCGACCGGCTCGAGGTCTCCGGCCCCGGGGCGCTCGCCGAGGCCAGTGCGTGGTGGGCCGACCGCTGCGCGCACACCGAGGTGCAGGACCCGCTCGGGGTCCCCGGGTCCGGCCCGGTCGTCTTCGGCTCGATCGCGTTCGACCCGCAGGCCTCGACGTCGGTGTTCGTCGTCCCGGAGGTGGTCGTCGGCCGGCGGAACGGCCAGACCTGGGTGACCGTCACCGGGGACGCCGGGAGCGAGGAGCGCGCCGTCGTCGAGACCTCGCCGCAGGAGGCGGCCACCTCGATCGGCCAGCTCGCCTACGCCGACGGGGCGCTGGACCCGATGGCCTGGTGCGGCGCGGTCTCCACCGCGGTCTCCCGGATCGACGCCGGCGAGCTGGCCAAGGTGGTGCTCGCCCGCGACCTCCTTGTCACCGCGGACCGCCCGCTCGACCCGCGCCGCCTGCTGCTGCGGCTGGCCGAGCGCTTCCCCGACACCTGGACCTTCGCCGTCGACGGGTTGCTCGGGGCCACCCCGGAGCTGCTGCTGCGCCGCACCGGCCGCGCGCTGGAGTCCCGGGTGCTGGCCGGCACCGCCCGCCGCGGCGCCGGGGCGGACGACACGCGGCTGGCCGCTGCGCTCGCCGGCTCCGTGAAGGACCACAGCGAGCACGCCTACGCCGTCGACTCGCTGGTCGCCGCCCTGCGGCCGTTCTGCAGCGAGCTCGACGTGCCGGGCGAGCCCGCCGTGCTGACCCTGCCCAACGTCCGCCACCTGGCCAGCGACGTGCGCGGCCGGCAGCGGGACGACGACCCCTCCGGGCTGCTGGAGCTGGTCGGCGCGGTGCACCCGACCGCGGCCGTCGGCGGTACCCCCACCGCCCGGGCCGCCGAGGTGATCCGCGAGCTCGAGGGGATGGACCGCGGGCGGTACGCCGGCCCGGTCGGCTGGCTGGACGCGCGGGGCGACGGCGAGTTCGGGCTGGCGATCCGCTGCGCCCAGCTCACCGGGGCGGAGGAGGGCCGCCAGGCGCGCCTGTTCGCCGGCTGCGGCATCGTCACCGGCTCCGACCCGACGGCGGAGCTGGCCGAGACCCAGGCGAAGCTCGCCGCGTTCCAGGCGGCGCTGGAGGACTGACTCACCCGGACGGGCGGAACCGCCGGTCCCCGCCTCAAGTGACGTCGGCCACGGGGCCGAACCCGAACCGGTGAGCAACGCAGCCCGGAGCGTCCCGCGGTGGACGAGGCCGGGCGCCGTGCTGCTCGTCGCGCTGGTCGGCGCGCTGCTCGCCGTCGTGGTCACCTGGCCGGGGACCCTGCCCGGCGCGACCGCCTACCTGACCGTGAGCATCGGTGGCGCGTGCGCCGCCTGGTACGGCCGGCTGCGCCGGGGCGGCCGGCGGGGCGCGGTGCCCTGGGTGGCCCTGACCCTCACCTTCAACGCCATCGGTGACGTGCTCTGGCAGGTGCTCGTCTGGACCGCCGGCACCGCCCCGGCGCCCAGTTGCACGCGGCGCTGGACGGCTGCACCGCGCTGACCGTGGCCCTGCTGCTCCTCTTCGAGAGCTCCGTCGTCGGCACGCTGACCGCCGACGGCGTCAGCGCTCTCGCCCGGATCACCTGGATCGGCTACCCGGTGCTGGACGCCGTGCTCATCGGGCTGCTCGCCTGGCGGGTCGTCCTGGACGGCCGGGTGCGGCTCACCGCGCTGATGGGCCTCGCCGGCGTGGTGAGCTGGCTGGTCGCCGACCTCGCCCGGCTCCTGCTCGCCGACCCGGACGTAGCCAGCGGCTGGCAGTCCGGCGGCTGGCTCGTGGGCATCGCCCTGCTGGCCGGCGTGCCGTGGACCCGGCCGGCCCCGGCCGAGCCCAGCACCACCCGCCGGCCGGCCCACAGCCGCTGGCGGATGCTGCTCAACACCGCCCCGTCCGCCGCCCCGGCCGTGGTGGAGGTGATCGGCTGGCACCGGGGGGTGGACGTCAACCCCGTCCCCGTCCTGGTCGTCTGGGCGGTCCTGCTGGTGCTGGCGTCGATCCGCACCCGCGTGCTGGCGCTCGACGGCGAGCGGGCGTGGAAGGCGGTGCGCTCCCAGGCCCGCCGGTACGAGGCCCTGGCGGTGAATTCCTCCGACGCCGTCGTCGTGGTCGACCGGCCGGCCGGCTGACCACCGAGTCGCGCTCGCTGGCCGACCTGCTCGGCCAGCCCGCCGATGCCGGCCGGTCGCTGCTGCAGCTGCTGGGCTCGGTGGGCGTCGACCCGGTCGCCGTCCTCGCCGTGCTGCGCCGGGCCGCCGCGCAGCCCGGGACGCCGGTGGAGATCGAGCTGTGCGGCGCCCACTCCCCGAGAGGCACCGTCTGGCTGGGCGGCCGGGCGGTCGACCTGCACGCCGACCCCCGACGTCGCCGGCACCGTGGTCAGCGTCTACGACATCACCGCCCGCAAGGTCGCCGAGCAGGAGCTCTCCCACCAGGCGTTCCACGACGGGCTGACCGGGCTGGCCAACCGGTCGCTGTTCCTCGACCGCGCCGAGCAGGCCCTGCGCCGCGCGCGGTGGTCCGGCAGCCCGCCGATCGTGCTGTGCCTGGACCTCGACGGGTTCAAGGACGTCAACGACAGCCTGGGCCACCTGGCCGGCGACGAGCTGCTGCGCACCGTGGCCACCCGCCTGCGCGGGGTGGTCCGGGACGCGGACACGGTGGCCCGGCTGGGCGGGGACGAGTTCGCCGTCCTGGTGGGCGACACGTCCGGCGGGCTGCCCGCGGCGGCCGCGCTCGCCGACCGGCTGCTGGCGGTGATCGGGCAGCCGATCGACCTCGACGGCCAGCGGGTCTCGGTGGCGGCCAGCATCGGCATCGTCGTGGCCGAGCCGCAGGCGACCCCGCTGTCGATGTTCCGGGACGCCGACATCGCCATGTACCGGGCCAAGACCGCCGGCCGGGCGCGGTGGGTGGTCTTCGAACCGGGGATGCGGGCGGAGGAGCTGGAGCGGATCGAGCTCGAGCGGGACCTCGCCGGGGCGCTGGCCGCGGGGCAGCTGCGGCTGGTCTACCAGCCGGTGGTCGACCTGCGCACCGAGCAGGTCGTCGGCTTCGAGGCGCTGCTGCGCTGGGACCACCCGCGGCTGGGCCCGGTCGGTCCGGACCGGTTCGTCCCGGTGGCCGAGGACGCCGGGCTGATCGTGCCGATCGGCCGCTGGGCGCTCGCCGAGGCCACCGGTGGCAACGGGCGCACCCGTCCCCCACCCCGATCACGGTGGCGGTCAACGTCTCGGCCCGGCAGCTGTCCGGCGGCGCGCTGGTCCAGCACGTCACCGAGGCGCTCGCGGTGAGCGGGCTGCCGGCGTCCTCCCTGGTGCTCGAGGTCACCGAGACCGCCCTGGTCCCCGACCCGGACTCGGCCGCCGAGCGGCTCTGCGAGCTCCGCGCGCTCGGCGTCCGGCTGGCGCTGGACGACTTCGGCACCGGCTACTCGTCGCTGAGCTACCTGCGCCAGTTCCCCGTCGACGTCCTCAAGATCGACCGCTCGTTCGTCGGCCTGCTCGACGGCCCGGACGACGACGCGGCCATCGTGCACGGGCTGGTGCAGCTCGGCCGCCGGCTGCGCCTGGAGGTGGTCGCCGAGGGCGTGGAGACGACGGCCCAGCGGGACCGGCTGCGCGCCGAGCAGTGCGACCTGGCCCAGGGCTACCTGTTCGCCGCGCCGCTGGAGGCAGCCGAGGCGGAACTGCTGCTGCTCGGGCGGGTCCGGCCGTCCACCCCCTCGGGGGTCTAGCTGTACTGACCAGGACCGTTGTTGACGTGGGAGCGACCTCCGGGTCGGGTGGAGCTGTCTGACGGCATCCAT
>NZ_JABGCH010000036.1 GCF_019799945.1 Modestobacter marinus | reverse complement strand
CGCGACCCGCCGACCAGCAGCTTCTCCCGCGCTACCCGCCTCGTGTGCCCATCAACTGCGGAACTCGGGTGATGCCGAGCTCAACCGCGACTTGGCTGATCGGACGACCGGCGCGCACCAGGGCAACAGCGCGGGCACGAAACTCGGATGGATACGGTCTCGGCACGGCACGAACCTTCACTGGAAAGCCCGAACCCTCAAAGCTCTCGAGGTAACCGACCCATGGGGCAGGTCAAGGAGTCAACCGAACCGGGGCCAGTCCCGGACGACATCAACCTGAGCGCACTCGTCGAGCTGGATGGCAAGACGCCCGACGCGTAAGCCTGATGCTCCGGGACGCTGGACCCAATGGGCTCAAGCGCGGTCCGCGCGATCGGCGATCGACCGGCACTTCTCGAGGAACTTGGGCCACCACTGCGGGAGCGGCTCGGGCGGATGTGCCCTGGCGATGTCGCAGACGTCGGCGACGATCCGGTCGTAGTCCGGCCGGCTGACGACGACGCTGGCATCGTCACGGAATCCCGCGGTGATCCGCACGCCGTCGAACGGGTCGTCCGCGGCATCGCCGTCGTCGTCGTAGATCGTGTGGGCGAAGTCGCCGCCCGCACCGACCTGGACAGCGGTGCACTCCACGAGCAGCTCCAGAAGGGGCCAGTCGAGTGTCCCGAGCCAGTCTCGGAAGACCACGTCGGCATCCGCGTCTGCGACCTCGACTATCCGGTCGGGCTGTGGACTCGGCCGGAGGGTGACGATGGACTGCCGTTGCGTCATGGAACCCACCTAGATTGGGAAGATGCTGTCGATCATGCCGTTGCGGAAGAACCAGTTCCACGTGGCGCCCTGCACGCCATGAATCGCTGGTCCCGGGCCCGGGGCGGAGGGGAAGGCCTTGTTCCGGATGAGCTGGTCCAGAGCCTTTGTCAGTTCGTCGGAGATGGTCCCCCAGTTGGCCGCTAGGTCCTGCATCGTGGTCTTGAGCTTGATCCCCTGGTTGGGCAGTCCGCTCACCGCGTTGATGGTCGAGTACCTAAAGCGCGTAATGGCTCCCGCCACCGTCTGACTGACGATGTGCACCCTCTCCGCACCGACCGAGGTGACGTGCCGGGCCACGAAGTTGGCGGTGTCGTGGCAGCCCTTCACCGCCCCTGCGATGCCGTCGCCCACCACCACGTGCTGGAAGGTCTGGGCGGTGATGCCCTGGTAGGCCTTCATCCAGGCGCTGCCGTAGTGCTTCATGGCGTCGCCGCCGTACTTCTCGGCGACCACCTTGAGCCGCGCCACGCCGAGGTCGGCGACCCACTGCTTGATCTCCGCCGGGCCGAGGTGAGTGCCGATCTCCTTGATCGCCTTGCCGCCCAGGTCCTTGACGGTCTGGGCACCCAGCTCGTCCACGAGGGCCTTGATGGCCTGTCCGTCCATGCTCTCGCCGAGCTCTTTCAGCAGCGGGCCGCCGAGGGCGTCGAAGTACTCCTTGATGGCTGTCCCGGAGAGGTCGCCGGCCAGCTTCTTGAGCACGTCGGTGCCGAGCTCGTCGCCGAGCTGCTTGATCACCCCACCGGAGAGGTCGGCAACGAGTCGCTGGAGCAGATCCTTGCCCAGGTCATCGGCGAGCTGCTTGACGGCGGTGCCGGAGAGGTCGGCGGACAGCTTCTTGACGACCTCGGCGCCGAGGTCGTCGGCGAGCTGCTTGATCGCCGTGCCGGTCAGGTCGGCGGACAGCTTCGTCAGAACCGCAGAGCCCAGATCCCGCTCCAGCTCCTTGATGACCGCACCGCCGACCTCGCCGGCCAGCTTGGTGAAGGCGTCGTCGCCCAGCACCTGGAGGAGACGCTTGACTTCGGCGGCACCGAGGTCGCCCACGAGCTGCTTGACCACGGTGCCGTCCAGCTTCGCGCCGAGCCTCTTCAGCGCCTCGCCGCCCAGCTCGTCGAGGAGGCTCTTGACCGCGGATCCGTCCAGGGTTGCTGCGAGCCTCTTGATGACGTCGCCGCCCAGCTCGTCGACCAACTCCTTGACTGCGTAGCCGTCCAGATCCCCGGCGAGCCTCTTGAGCACCGAGTCCCCGAGCAGGTCCAGGTATTCCTTGACCGTGACGCCCCGCAGGCCGGTGAGCAGCTTCTCAACCGCGTCCTTGCCCAGCTTCTCGGAGAGCTCGTGGACCGTGTTCCCGCCCACCGTGCGCAGCAGCTTCTCGACGGCATCCTGGGAGAGCTCCTTGCCGACCCGCTCGACGGCGGCGCCGCCCAGCTCCTCCAGGAGCTTCTTGACCGCGCGTTCGCCCAGCTTCTCGATGATCTCCTTGATCGCTGAGCCCGAGAGGTCGGCGGCCGCTTTCTGCAGGGCTTCCTTGCCGAGCTTCTCCAGCAGCTCCTCGGCCGCCTCCTCGCCGACCTCCTTCATCAGCTTGTCGGCCAGCTCCCGACCGAGCTCCTTGACCAGGCGTTCGGCGATCTCCTTCAACCCTGCCTTGAGCAGCTTCCTGGCCTTCACCGCCTTGAATATGTCGCCGAACACCGGAATGAGGCCGATGGCGGCAATCACGACCATCGTCAGGTTGAACCACCAGGGTCCCTCGCCCTGCAATGGGCGGATCAACCCGTATTTGATGATGTCGCGGACGTCCCCGTAGATCAGGATTCCGGCGATCAGGTCCCCGATGAAGGCGACCACGCCGCCGCCGGCGCCCGGGATCGCCGTCTCGCCCCAGAGGAAGCCCCACACCAGGTTGACGACCTGGGCCAGCACCCAGGCGACCGCGGCGACCACCACGCCGACGACGTAGATCAAGGCGGCGAGAATGCCGCCGATGATGGAGCCCCAGATCCGCCCGAGCTTTTCCTGGAAC
Source organism: Modestobacter marinus (assembly GCF_019799945.1). Taxonomy (GTDB): domain Bacteria; phylum Actinomycetota; class Actinomycetes; order Mycobacteriales; family Geodermatophilaceae; genus Modestobacter; species Modestobacter marinus_B. The sequence continues at coordinate 38,354 of NZ_JABGCH010000036.1, read as the reverse complement.
CACTCCAACACGCTCTGGGCCCAGTTGCTGAACACGTCCCACAAGTCGCCGAGCCAACTGCGCGAGATGGTGGGCTCCGAGGTCTGCTCGTTGCGGGCCTCGGCTTCCACTTTGGTGGTCTCGTACTCGACGGCGGCCCGGGCCTGGCCCCGGGCAATTTCCTGGGCGGCCTTACCGATCTGCTCGTCCTCCCAGGACAGCTGCTCGTCGACGGCATCGCGGAGCGTCGACGTGGCGTCCTCGAGTTCGCCGTCGAGACCCGAGCGGAATTCCGCTTCGGCCCGGCCCACCTCGCTGTGGGCCGCCGCAGTGCCCTCCTGCGCAACCCGTACGGCCTGCTCGGCACACTGTCCGGCGAAGTCGGCAGACCGCGCGCCCAGGTCCGCCAGGCCGTCGACAGCCTGCGCGGCCGCTCCCTCCAGCTCGCCGGTGGCGCTCCGCACCGCCGCGGCGAGGCCCGTCTCCAGCTCACCGCCCTGCCAGTCCAGCAAGCCGGTCAGGCGCATCTCCTCGGCCAGCAACGGAGCGGCGTACTGCACCCACAGTGAAGCCAGCTCCGCACCCACGGTCCGGCGGACCTGCTCGACGGCGGCCGGATCAAGGTCCTCGCCCGGGTCGGCGAGGGCGGCATCCACGTCCGCGCCGGCCAGGTCGTAGGACTCGGCGAGCTGATAGAAAGCCTGACCGAGGAAGTCGGCCCACGCCTCTGCCTTGTCCGACGTCGAGGCGCTCTCCGTCCCGCCCTCCTCGGTGATCCAGCCGACCAGGTTCTCCTCCTGGCCGTCGAGACCGCTCATGGCCACGGTGAGCTGCGCGCCGACCTCGTCGGAGAGCCGCTCGGCCTGAGCCGACAGTCCTTCGAGGGCGTCGTCGCGGATGGTGGCCAGCGCAGCGAGGGTTTTCTGGCGGGCGTCGGCAAGGGTCGCGAAGTAGTCCTCGGCGTAGCCGTCGAAACCGTCGTCACGGGCGGCACCTGCGTTGCGGACCTCGACCGCGGCGTCGGCGCCCGTCTGGATGCACTGCTCGGCCACACCCTCGGCAACCTGCCGGGCGATGTCGACCAGACCCTCGCTCAGCTCCGGTTCGTCGCTGCGGCCGGACTGCTCGCCCAGGGCCTTGGCCCGTTCGGCGCGCACCGCCGACTCGTCGACCACGCGGGTGGCCTCGGTCTCGACCACGGCGGCATACCGTCCCCGGGCACCACCGACCGTCTCGGCCGCCTGAGCGCTGCGTTGGGCGAAGTAGGCCTCGAGGCCTGCCTCCGCCGCGCCGACGCCTGCCTCGACCCTCGCGGCGCCGCTTTGCTCGGCGGTCGCGATGACCTGGCGCGCGTCGGCTGCGGCGACCTCGAGCCGGCCCCGGGCGTCGGCGAAGCGGATGTGGACCTCGGCCACGGCCGTGAGCGCAGCGGCCTCGATGCGGGCGAGCGTCTCCGCGGCCGTGGCGCGAAGGCCGGCGCCCGCACGCACCCCCTCCTCCCGCGCTCGCGCGGCCCACTCGGTGGCCCGCGCTCGCGCGGCCCACTCGGTGGCGTCCACCAGGTCCGGCGTCGCCGACGCCACTGCGGGCGTTTCCGCGAGTGCGCCACCGGGCGCGCCGCCCTGGACGTCGAGGGCGGGAACCGCTAGGGCGGCACCAGCGCTGTCCACCTGGGCGCCGGTCCGCCCCGCAGAGGCCGGTGACCGGACGGCAGCGGCGGGCGACGGCCCGCGGGGGGACGCGGTGGCTGGACCTGTCGCGGCGGTGAGCGCCGGTGCTCGGGAGGGTGCCGGCGCCGCAGCGGTGGCCGCAGCCGGCTCCGGTGCCGCAGTCGTGGTCGCGGGCCGGATCGGCGCGTCGTCCTCCGCACCAGCCGGCGCCGCCGCCGGCTGCGGCACGGCACTTTCGGGTGTCGGGTACTCCGAGCTGGGCACGTCCTGCTGCAGCGCCGTCGTCGCCGAGCGGTGGATCGTGTTAGTCGGTGCGGTCGCCCCGCCGGGTTCGGGGCCGGGCTCGACCACCACTGCGTGCTCTGCCGCCGTGTCGATCGCCGGCTCGGCCGCGGGGATCCCCTGGTCGGCCTCGCGCTCGCTCGGATCCGTCGGCCGTGAGACGCCCGGGCCGTCGAGCCGCCCCTCGTCGTGCTGCACCACGTGGCTGAGCTCGTGCGCGAGCAGGCGGTCACCCTCGGCTGTGCCCGGCCTGAACTCCCCTCGGCCGAAGTAGATGTCGGAGCCGATGGTGAAGGCGTGAGCCTGCAGCTGCTCCGCAGCTCCTGCCGAGGCGCTGTCCGTGTGGATTCGAACGTCGCCGAAGTCGTGGTCGAAGGCCCTCTCCATCCGGGCCGTCTGAGGAGGGGCGAGCGCCTCGCCTTCAGCCGGGAGCGACCCGACGGACTCGGCGTCCGGGTTCGCACGGCCCGCATCGCCCTCGGGATAAGCCGTGGCCTTCCGCAGGAGGATCGAGACGCCTCGGTTGCCGAAACGCTGCTGCATCTGGGCAGGCGTCATCGACGCGCGGGTCGCCGGGACCGGGGCGGACGCGGCCTGCCTGGGAGCCGACCCGGACCGGCGAGTCGTGGTCGGCTGAGGCGTGGCCATCAGGTGGGGTTACGCGCCTGTGGGGCTCGGCGCGACCGACGGCTTCAGGCCCTCCACCGTCTTCTCCAGCTCGTTGACCCGGTCGAGCACGCCCGAGCAGAGGGCGGCGATGGGCTTTACCCACCGCCGCTCGCTGGTGTCCGGCGGGTCGACGATGCCATTGTCCTTGTCGAGGGTCACGCAGCCCAGCAGGATCCAGCTCTCCCCGCAGGCGCACGCGGAGCAGGCGCTCAGGGCGGTGCAGACCGGGGTCTTGTCGTCCACCGTCCGACGGCACACCCGGTCACCCAGCGCGAAGATCTCCGGCTCGGTGAACGCCTTCACGACGACGTGGTCGCGGACTCGGCGGCAGTCGAACCGGGGTTCATCAAGGTCGCACGTGCAGGCATCGTGCGGCGCCTCGTCGGAGGTGATCCGCCGGACGGCGATGCAGACCTTGTCCGGCGGCGGCTCGCATGCGCACGCCTCCGGGCTCAGGTCGAGCTCCACGGCAGCGCACAGCTCGATCGGGTAGCCGCGGCCGTCGATGGCCACGCCCGGATCGACGCACAACACCCAGCCGCCGTCGGACTTGGGCCGCAGCTCCAGGCCGCCGGACCGGTGGACCACGGGCGGGGCCCCGGCCAGCGCGTCGCCCAGCGTCTCGTGGAGCCCGTGGAGCATGCTGCTGAGGGCGTGCGAGCCGCGTGACTCCTCGCTGTCGGGCCACAGCGCCCCCAGCAGGACCTGGCGGGAGACGCGGTGCTCGCGGCCCAGCGCCAGGAGGGTCAGGAGCATGGCCGTCTTGCCGGCCCCTCGCATCGGGACTTCAGCTCCGGCCTTGAGCAACCGGAAGTCCCCAAGGAGGCAGATCAGAACCGGCCGCGCTTGGGGCAGCGCGGGACTTCTTTCCTCGACCGTCATCTCTTGCGCTCCCCCGGTGCTGCTCCCGGTCCCGTGGCCGACGGTGTGCTGCCGTGACGAGGTAGTGAGGGACGACCTCCCTGCCTCTCGTCTCCGGCGTGCGCAGGCTAGAGCCGTGCGCGTCACGACACCGTCACGACCGCAGGGTTCTCGTGGAGAGGAATGTCGAGCTGAGACAGCATGGAGACCTCCGGGCGAAGGTGTGGGTGCTGACGCCTCACCGACGACCCGGAGGTCCCCGTGTCCCACGCTAATGCCCGCCTGACCGTGCACGGTCGGGCTGAACTCGTCCGCCGAGTGGTGGTCGAAGGCCCATCCATCCCCCATAGGACAAGCCGCTGCTGATCGTGTTTCCCGGCGCGAACAAGCCGTCCCGGACGACCTCCCCTTGGCCAGTGTGTAGGACACGGCGATGTCAGTGGCGAGCGCCCATCCGCACAGTGCAGCCGACCTTCAAGCCACGTTTCCGCGTACCTCTTCAGGTGGGACCCAACACGCCGCGCACCCTCGGCGTGTCCATTCAAGTCGCACGGCCGCCCGCTACTGGGAATGCCGCAGGGTGCCTAGGGTGGCTTCCATGTCCTACTCGCCGCCGGCCAGGCTCCCCGAGCGAAATGAGCGCCGCGTCGGCAGCAAGGTGCGTCAGGCCGGTGCCGCGGTCGAATCCCAGCGCGGGCGGCAACTCCACGCCTTACAGCGGTCGGTCGGCAACGCGGCTGTCGGGCGGCTCCTGCGGACGACGCTGATCGACCGCGCCCCAGAGGCCGCGCCGCCGTCCGCCTCCGCAGTAGCGCAGAGGACTCACGTTGTCATGCCTGGGGAGACCCTGCAGTCGATCGCCACGGCTTTCGGCGTGACTCTGCAGGCACTCTCGGACGCGAACGCCGACAAGATCAAGAAGTGGTCAACACCGAAGGGTGATCGGTTCGGTTTCAACGCCGGTGAGACGATCGTGATACCCGACGCCGCGCCCGCGCCAGGTCCTGCCGTCGAGCCGCCCACCGTCGCGCCGGTGCCTAGCACGACCGAGGACGGCGGCATCCTCGACCGGGTCGGGGGCGCAGTGGAGTGGGCGCGGGGCGCCTGGGACAGCATCTTCGGCGAGCCAGGCCCTCCTGGCCCGGAGCCCGCCCCGCCCGGGGCCGCGCCCGTGACGGGGAAGCCGGTGATCCCACCGGCCGGGCCCCCTGCGGTCAGCACACCGGTCGATGTCATCACCGCCCGTAACGCCGACGGCACCTTCAGCCAGGTCGTCACCGTCAACTCGACCAAGCGCGACGGCAACAAGCAGCTGCAGATCCTGCGCGACTACTGCAACGCCAACCGGGCCGCGGTCGACGAGTACGCCAATAGAACCGACTGGCTCAAGGACTCGCTCGACTGGGACACGTTCGCGGAGGCGTCCCTCGCTGACGAGTCAGTCTGGCTGCCGTTCTTCTTCGCCCTCTACTACGGCGGCGGCGGCCGCGTGAAGTCAGACGCCCGCACACTGCCCCTCGTCGCGTCACCTGCCCAGACGACCTGGACCGACAAGAAGGGCGGCAGCAGAACGGCCAATGCCTCCCCGCATATCGCTGGGAAGGCGATGGACGTCGACGCTCCCGACCTGACCATCCTGGACTCCGAGGTCAAGACGAAGGTGCCGGAGTTCGCCGCCGGGGGCGCCTTCCCGATCAACAGCACCCAGCTCGAGAACGTCTCCGGCCAAAGTGCCGTCCACATCAACTTCAAGAAGGCCGTGTTCTGAGCCGAGGGATCCACGGCAAGGATGGTCTCAATGGTCCTACCAGCGCGCCCAATCTCCGCAGCCACGAGCGACAGTCCCCCCGTCCTCGGGCCACTCGCCGCGGCATGCCGCTCACTGACTGCGCAGTGACGCCCGCGTGACGGGTCAGAGCGCACGCTCGGGACATGTCTCCAGAGGATGCACCGACGACAGTGGTCAACGCCGTCCCCCGGACGCCTGTCGTCGCCGTGTTCGGCGGCGACGACAGGGAGGCCCTGGAGCCGGCAAGAGTGATCGGACGCTCGGTGGTCCGGCGCGGATGCGTCGTCCTCACCGGCGGTCGGGGCCCGGCGGTCGAGCCAGACAGGCCGTCGGTGCGCAAGACCGCCATCGAGGGCGCCAAGTGGGCAGGCGAGACCGGCTCCCCAGGCTGGTGGGTCGAGGTGGAGCGCAGTAGGGACGGGCTGGACCTGCTCGACCTGGAGCACCTCCCCGGCACGTTTCCTGCACTTGAGGACCCGGCGGAGGCTTCCGAGTACGTTCGGATAGCACGTCCGTACGCCGACTGGCTGGCTCGCAGGGCACCGTTCGACCCGGCGCGGATTCGCCGCCCCGTCCGCCACTTGTGCCCGCTTCACTGACGGCCGACTCCGGGAGGGGACGACGCGGTGGTCCGGTGGATCCTCGTCCGGCACGCGGCGCACGTCGACGGCTGGCTCGGTGAGCACGGGCAGGACCAAGTCGCCCGGCTCCGCGACGCCCTGGTGCAGCGCCAGGTCCGACCGACGCTCTACCTGGTGAGCGCGCGTCGTCAGGCCCAGCGGACGTGCTGCCATCTCCGCCGTTCGGCGTCCCTCCGGGCTCCACAGGAGACCAGCACCGCGCTGACTCCGGAGAGCCCGACTGCGGGGCTGGACGCCCTCGTCCACTCGACCCAGGCGCCGCTCGAGTCCCAGACCACGGTCGTCCTGATTGGGCACGAGGGCCGACTCAGCAACCTCCTGACGGAACTCACCCGAGCACGTCACCGGCCGTTCCCCGAGGCCGGCGCCGTGTGCGTGACTGCCGAGTCCGTCCAGAACCTCCTGCACGGGAACGGCAGCATCGAATTCGCCGTGCCGACCGTGGACCACCAGGAGGCCGAACTCCGCGCCAAGGTGGACTCCAAGAAGACCGTCGCGGCTCTGCTGGCCGGCTTCGTCCTGACGGCACTCGTGGGAATGCTCATCGAGGGCCCGAAACCCGGGGAACGTCTCCTCGCCGACGACTTGGCGATCGTGGCCTTCGCCACGTCCCTCGCGTTCTTCGTCGCCGCCGTCTACGTGTACGACCTGCTGGCCATGCCGGAGGGCTTCTGGACCGACGGCTCCCGCTCGCGGCTGCGCCGGCATTTGGCCCGGAGGGCCACCCGGCGGCGCGAGCAGCGCTGGACCCAAGCGGTCGCTCGAGCGGAGCGCTCCGGTCAGGAGGAGCGATGGCTGCGGCGGGAGCGGGAGCGCGAGGCCCGGTCCCGGGAGCACGGTCCCGTCTTCCCGGGCATGGTCAGCGCGTGGAGCTGGTTGTTCACACCCGGGGTGCTCGCTGCCCTCGTAGGCTTTGCCGCTCTGCTGTGGGACGCCGCCTCCAGGGTGCACGTGCTCACGCTCCTGGGTGTTCTGGCCGCAGCCGTCGTGTATCTGCGCCGTCGACCCGACCTCGGAGCTGACTGAGCGGTGCTCGACCCGACCGGCCCGGTCGGGCGGGACGGCGACAGCGCCGGGACGGGAGCGATCTCAGGCCCACCGGGTGCTGTGCGCCGCAGCCTGCCATGACGCGCAGCAGAGGGTCCCGTCAGACTCGCGCGGCCGCTCGCCCCGGGCGAGTCCGACGGCCATCGACTGCCCGCTCCGGTACCTGGCCCCCGATCGCCGCTTGAGGACTCGGCGCACAGACCCGCCGTGGCGGCGCCCGATGGCGAGCTGAGGGCGGCGGCGTCACGGACGCTCGCGCGCCGGGCGCCTCCGTCGGGCGAGGAGGGCTGATGTGGACACCGAGGATTCCGGCCAGAGCGACCACGATCAGGACGGCGATGGCATCAGTCGCCTGTCAGGCTCGACTCACGTCTCGGAGAATCCTGGCGGTGAACACCGCTACCTCGTACGCGGCCCGGGCATCCTCCTGCAGTCGCCGCCGGAAGCTCTCCGCAGGCAGAGCCAGCACCGACGCGACGCCCTCGGCCTCGACCGTCACGGTCCGCGCTCCTCCGTCAAGTGCGGCGGTCTCCCCAATCAGCTGACCGCCGGTCTTGTCCGCCACCCGATCTCCGGTGCTGTTTCGGAGGATGAAGCGACCCGAGGTGACGAAGAAGACCAGGTCCGGCTGGCTGCCGGCCTGGTGGAGACACTCACCCGGCTCCACCCGTCGCTGCTCGGGGTGCCCAAGTCCCCCCTCGGACACCACCTTCACCCCGGTGTTCCTGCAGGTCAGGAGCCGGGGGTGGTTCTCTTTCAGGGCCCGGAAGGGGCTCGTGATGAAGTTTGATACATCGCGGCTTGGGCGCTGCGCTCAGCCGTCGAGCAACGCGGCGAACCGGTCTGCGGCCTGCCGCCCCCATGCCGGAGTGCACCTGCTGGTACACGGTCAAGGTGATGGTCGCGCCGGCGTGTCCGAGCCGCGCGAAGACGACCTCCACCGGCTCGCCGGCAGTCTGCCGTGCACGCCTCCCATCGTCCGCCGCCAAAGTCCCCGGATCAACAGGCTCTTAACGCGTGCACGCGGACGGGGCGGCGCTGTGGAGAAGCCACAGGTCGCGCCCTTGACCAACCTGGTCCCAGAGATAGCTGTAGGGATGCTGTCCCTTGGAGTTTCGGGCGCTGCGAGTCGGTCAACCCGTGCCATGCAGTGACGTTCCCGGCCGAGGTCGACAAGACAGTCATCCATCACCGTGTTGGCAATATTTTGAAGGGCTTGTCCCCACGTCGCCCCCGCAGCCAGACTTGCCCACAACCTTCACCTACAAGCCCTTTCGATCCGGCCTCGACGCGAGGGGGCGGATGTCTGGGACTTCCCTACGCGACGACGAGGGGGCAACTGCTCCGGGAGGCTTACGCCAAAGCCCAGTCCCACCTCGTCCTGGGTACTGGCGTTTCACTTGCTGATGGACTGCCGACCTGCCCTGAACTTGTGCGCGACCTTCTGCCTCATGCCACGCCCGGCGGCCCGGCATCCACGACCTGGGCAGCATCCCCCGCGGAGTCTCGGACTGATGCTCAACCCGACGAGACACCAGTGGAGACCGACTTTCGCGCTTGAGGGACAGAGTCCTTACGCACTACGTGCGCCAGGCAACTGTGACGGTGTTGCCCAGCCCTTCTTTCGCAAACTTCGTTCGGAGATTTCGTAACTCCACCTCGATCGCTTTCTGAACTTCGCCGTCCTTAAACAATGGCTGCCCTCCCGTCTGGATGTTGAAGACTATCGGAAGGCCCGGGAAGCGCCGTGCGAGGTGTTCGACGTTGGCAAGCTGCTCGATCTTGTGCGCAACGTGATACTTCTTAGCGCCCTTGCTCAATTTCATGCCCTTCTCTTGACGGCCCAGCCTGAAGGACGCGTCTAGAGTGACTTCGAAGACCTCGATTTTCTTCGGTCCGACGAGGAGGAAGTCAGGCTGCACCGAGTGAGCGGGATTGTGCTCTCTTCTCTTACCCCTCTTCGTGAGCGGGTCCCAGGTCTCATCCATCGGCGATGTGACCGTCGGTTGCTCCAGCAGACGACGGTCAGGCGTCGGCGAGAGACTGGCAGGCGGGGGCTGCTGGTCCGGAGAACCGTCTGGAGTCTCCACGGTCGCGCCCTTGGTCGTCAGCATCCTCCAGGGGTCGTCCTTCCCCTCAAGCGGAAGGCTCGTCGCGCGTGCCAGGCTCTCTCCGATGTCCCGCTCAAGAACCTTTGGAGCCGACGAGTAATCCCTCTTCTGCGGACTCGATACCCCGTGTTCAAGCCTGCCGACATCACTCAGGACCGGCTCCACCGAGTCAAGGCCGGTTAGGTAGATTATCCCGGAATCCTCTGCGTGCAGCGCACCCTCCTTCTTCTTTCCCGGGCTGGCGACATAGTCGTAGTCCCACCTGCCCTCGGCGTCGATGACAGTGATCGACGTGAACACCGGATGATCCTTCCGCACCGTGGCCGCCACGGCTTCCGCAGCCTCCCGAGTCAGTCTTTCCTCCTCAAGGCGGCTCTCCTCTTCGGCATCGATCGCCGCGAGGCCGGCTTCGACCTTCGCCGCCTTTTCAGGGTCGTCCTCGGCGACCTCGTCGGGCCGCTTCTTCTTGCCCAACGCTCCGCCGATCAGCTTGCCTGCAGCCTTGACGAGCTTGACTGCCTGCCCGATCACCCAGTCGATCGCTTCGTCGACCGGCGCGCGCGCCTTGTCGATCGTCTTGCGGATGGTGGCGCTGATGTCGCCGAGTCCCAGCAGGCTGGCGAGGAAGCCGATCGCCACGGGTATGGCCTTGGCGAGGGCATCCTCGACGAACTTCGCCGCCACCCCGATCGAGCCCTTGGCAACGGCACCGACCGAGTCCAGCACGGCGTTGACGAGGTCGACGATCTGCGAGCCCCGGTTGATGAAGAACATGATGATGTCGTAGATGGCCTTGCACGCCTTGAAGAAGGCGGACGCTGGATTCAGCAGGCCGACGAGCCAGGCGATGCCCGCCTCGATGACCTCCCCCTTGATGAAGTCCCAGATGGCGTCCAGCACCATCGACTTCAGCTCGGCGAGCTTCTCCTTGACGAACCGCCAGAGCCCGGGGACGCCCTCGGTCACGAGGATGGTGAAGACTTCCGCCGTCTTCTCGAGCGCCGAGACGACCGGCTCCCCCACGATCTTGACCGCGCGGGCACGGAAGTTGGCGTAGGTGAGACCGAGGACCTGCAGGGCGATGCTGACGATGCCCTGGAGGTCCAGGGTCTCGGGCATCGTGATCCCCGCCTTGCCCAGGGCGCCGAAGAGCCAGTCCATCAGGCCCTTCTGCAGGTGCTTGCCGATGTTGGCGACAAAATTCTCCAGACCGAGGGCGACGCCCGCGACCAAGTTCCCGAGGAAGCCGATCGGGTCGGTGATGATGTTGCCGACGACGTCCGACGCCTTCGCCAGGATGCTGAGCAGCAGGTCCTTGAACGCGAGGATCTTCTGGATGACACCGACCGTGGCGTCGTAGACCCGCTGCCACAGGGACTTGTTGGCCTCGCGGAGCTCCTGCTCCTTCGCGGACATCCGCTCGTAGGAGGCCGTGAACTGGGTGGTCAGGTTGTCGACCAGCGCGTCCCTGCGCGCATCGATGGTCTGGGTCATGGCGTCGAACTCGCCCTCGACGGAGGTCAGCGCCTCCTGGCCGAACGCTCGGACGCTCTGATCGAGGCCGTCGACGAAAGCCCGGACCTGGGCCCGCCCCTCGATGACCCGCTTCTTCGCGGCGGCGAGCTTGGTGTCGACGCAGTCGGCGACCTTGTCGATGGCGATGTCGACCTGTCGCAGGTACTCGTCCCGGGCCCTCTTCAGGGAGCTCTCGATGAGCTCCTCCCAGTCGGAGCCCCAGGTCGTCAGCCACGTGCCGACGCCGCCCTTCTCCTCCTCGAAGACCTCTTCGTAAGCACGTTCGGCAGCAGTGAGGCCCTCGCCGAAGATCCGACTGGCCTCGCTGTCCATCTCCTTGAGGATCGTGTCGACGTCGGCCCGGGTCTGGTTCTTGATCCCCTCGATGGTCGCGGTGACGCGGCGGCGTTCGCCCTCGTCCTTGGTCATCGTCCCGACCTGCCGGCCGGCGACCTTCCCGATGGCCACCGCGCGGGCACCATGCATGGCGGTGAGCCCGCCCGCCAGCGTGCCCTGCGCGCGGCTCTTCGCGCCGGCGCGGAGGTCGGCCTCCGAGGCTCGGTACGTCGTGGCCGCCTGCGCCTCGTGCTGCTCCGCCTGCGACCTGGCTTCCAGGGTCTGTCCGAACTCCGGCTCGTTCCCCTTCTCCAGCTGTGCGCGGGAGACGCCGTTCTCCTCCATCGCCTGGTTGGTCGCCTGCCGGTCCTCGGAGTAGTCCAGCCGCTCCGGGGGCAGGGCGGGTGGCACGGCGGCTGCGGCGGAGACCGGTGCCGGCATCTCGCCTACCTGCTCCGGCTGGAGGGCGACCTGCGGTGGCTCGGGCCCCAGGTCTTGCGGCCGGACGTCGCCCGGCTGCCTCAAGGGACCGACCGCGGCGTCCTTCTGGCCCGCCAGCTGTCCTTGAAGGGTCGCGCTCGCGGTCTGCGCGCCGCTCTCGACCACCTCGTGCGCCTTTTCTTCGGTGGTCGGAGTCGGTGTCGCCTTCTCGATCGCCTCACGCAGGGCGGCTCTGAACGCGGCCCGTTCGAAGTCCTGCGTGCTCTCCTGCGCGCTGTCCAGCTTGTTCACCGTCGCGAGCGCCGCGCTTCTCTGCTGCTCGGTCGCCGGACGCATCGCCGCGGCCTGCGCGTTGGCCACGGTGGAGGGGGCTGGGCTGTGGCGTGCTGTCTGTGCTGCTCGCCGGGTGATCGCGGTGACCGTCGGAGCCATCGCCTCGAGCGGCGACGGTGGCTGTTCGGTCTCTGCTTGCGGCCCCGCCGCGACCGCCTGCCCCGGTCCCGGCGCCTGCGGCTGCTGCGGCTCCTCACCGCGTGCCGCTTCACCGGAGGGGGTCGGAGCAAGGTTGGCGGACGCAGGCGACTCCTGCGAGCGCGCGGGCGCAGGCGACTCCTGCGAGCGCGCGGGCGCCGGCGGCTCACTAACACCCACGCCTGCCGGCGGGGGCGCCACGGAGGACACCGCGCCTGACGGATCGCCCAGGGCCGCCTGGGACGCTACGTCCGGGGCCGATCCGCGCGGGCCTGTCCCCCCGGGCGCGACCGCCGTGAGGGTCGCCTCGAGCACGCGACCCGGCACGGCGGGTACAGCCTCCACCCGAGCGCCGCCTCCGAGCTGCCGTCCACCCGCGGGCGTCGTCGTCGCCGAGATCGCACCAGAGGTCGACGGTGCGCCACCGGCCGCGTCGCGACGCAGCAGAGTCGCCACGCCGCGGTTACCCAGGCGACGCTGCAGGTCAGCGGGCGCCACCCGGGTCGGTCGCCGCGGCGTGCCCGCGGCCGCGGTCGGGCGGCGTTCCGGGGCCGCCTGGTGGACCAGAGACGCAGCAGTCGGAGCCATCGCGGTCTGCTACGGGTTCACCGGAGGCTGCTGCTTCTCGAGGGCGGCGACCCGATCCGACAGCTTGGAAAGGTCGGTCGCCGTGTTCTCCAGCGACGTGATGCCGTCGACAAGTCGGTCGACAAGGCCCCCGCAGAGGGCCTCGACCGGCTTCACCCACTTCCGGCCGCTGGTGTCCGGCGGGCCGACGATGCCGCCCTTGTCTTTGTCGAGAGTCACGCAGCCCAGCAGGATCCAACTCTCCCCACAGGCGTCCGGCGAGCAGGCGGTCAGAACGGTGCAAACCGGGGTCTTGTCGTCCGCTGTCCGACGGCAGATCCGGTCGCCCAGCGCCTCGAGTTCCGGCTCGGTGAACGCCTTCACCACGACGTGGTCGCGGACCCGGCGGCAGTCGAACCGGGGCTCATCGAGGTCACACGTGCAGGCGTCGTGCGGCGCCTGGTCGGAGGTGATGCGCCGCACAGCGATGCCGACCTTGTCCGGCGGCGGCTCGCAGGCGCACGCCTCGGGGCTCAGGTCGAGCTCCACGGCGGCGCACAGCTCGATGGGATGGCCGTGGCCGTCGACGGCCACCCCGCGGTCGATGCACAGCACCCAGCCTCCGCCGGTCGGCTGCTTCAGCCGCAACTCCAGGCCGCAGACGACACCGCACCCGAAGAAGGCCCGGAACACGGTGAGCAGCAGGCTGGTCGGGTACCGCATGGCCGCGTCCAGGTCGTCCGCGGTGACGATCATGCCGTCACGGAAAGTGACAGCCTCGATGGTGGTCGGCTTCGTCGTCTCGGGAAGCGCGTGGGTGCGCTCGGTGGTCGTCATGGCCGTCTCCCTCGGGTCGTGGCGCGGTCAGTCCGCGGAGCTGTCCGCGGTGCCGGGGTCGACGCCGGCGTTGACGCCGTAGTCGATGCGTGGGCGCTCGGCGACGCGGAACGCCGAGACGAAGTCACCGCCGGGCCGCTCGTGACCGCGCTCGCCGGGTGCGATGTCGAGGGGACGGGCGTCCAGCATGCGTCCGCAGGCGTCGCGCAACAGCTGGCCCCGGATCGTCACCTCGAACCGGCTCCCACCGTTGAGCCACGACCGGCGCAACTTCACCTCGTCCTGCAGCCAGTCGCGGTCCAGCTCCAGCCGGACGCCTCGCACCGTCCCCTGCTCCTCGTCGATCGGGGCCAACCGCGTCGGCAGTCTGCGGCTCATCCAGTAACCGGTGTCCTCGTCCTCGCGGACGACCGTAACGAAGATGCTGGCATGGTGGATCGTCGGAATCTGGATGGGTTGGGTGAACCGGATCTCCAACCCCGCGGCGATCCGCTCGGCGAACTCGGCCCACGGGATCCGTTCCCGCCAGCCGCGGGCGATCCAGTCCTGCCACGAGATCTCCTGCACCCGCGGCAGCCGCACGTCGCAGCCTTCCACCAGCTCGTACAGCAGCGGGTTGCGGTAGACGATGGGCCGCACCGCGCAGACGTCCTGCTGTTCTGCCGCGAACCCGTAGCGCGGTTCACATCCCGGCTCGGCCAGGTCGCGCATCGCCACGCAGGCGATCGGGACGCCGACTTCGGGGTCGGGGTCGTACCACCAACCGTCGAGGCCCGTGGCGCACAGCTCCCCCGGTTTGGCGAGCACCCAGCCGACGTCGGGGCTCACCGGGACGTTCGAGGGATCGGGGCCGGGGCGGGCTCCGGTCCGGCGGCACATGTAGGCGTCGTGGCCGATGCATGCGCCGTCCGGGTGGACCGCGCAGCGTCGGTCGACCGGGTCGCACTCCGGTCGCAGGCTGAAGACCACGCCCTCCTTGCACCACTGGGCCCGCTCGCCCGCGAACGGGAAGCAGCCGTCGGCCTCCGGCGGGTGGCTGGCGAAGTGGGCGGTGAGGGTGTAGCGCCCCGCGGCGGTCGGGGGCCCGCCGACGATGTCGGACGGACCGAGGTGCCCGCCCTTCCAGTAGAGCATGCGGCCGTGGCGGTCCAGGGCGAGCCCGCCTGTCAGCTCGACGCACCCGCGCTCGACGACCAGGTTGCCGGCTTCGTCGACGACCAGCCCGAGCCCGACGACCACGCCGTAGCCGTGCACGGCCCGGTTGAGTAGCCGTTCCCGGAGGACCTCGTCGGCCAGACCCGCGTTGAGCTGGTGGGCGGTGAGCATCTGCCTGGGCCGGAAGCTGGGTCGTGCCGACCACACGCTGCGCTCTGCCGGGTTCGTCGTGGACATCGATCGCTCCTTCGTCGCTAGTGCAGTCGCTGGCGGCCACGCGGCGGGACGCCGTGGTCGAGGACGACGGGGCGGCGGGGCGGTGCGGGCAGGGTCCACGCGCCGAGCCGGGTCGTGGCGCCGAGGCGCCAGTGCACGGCGCTGTGCAGCGCCGCCGCGTCCAGCTGGAAGTCGATGTCCAGTCGCCTGCTGCGGTCGGCGGCGTCGGCGGCGGTGTAGCGGACGTTCAGCCGGCAGTGGGCGGGGACGAACGCGGGCACCAGCCGCTCGATCACCGGCTGCAGTTTCCGTTGCTGCGCCCGGTCAACCTCCACGGTGACTGTCACCGTGGCGGCCCGCTCGGCCAGCACGAGCTCCGGGTCCGGACAGCCCCGCCCCAGCGGCGTCCAGCCGACGACCATCGTTCCCGCCCGCGCAGCGGGGGGCCGCTGCCCCAGGCTGATCGTGTCGACGCCCAGGCGGGCGGGCGCCGCGCCGACGGAGGCGCCCGCGCCCGCCCCGAGGAACCAGGCGGCGGGCTCGTCAGCGCTGTCGGTCACGGTGGCTCGCCCCTCGGTCACGAGCTCGAGCAGCAGCTCAAGGCCCAGGCGCGTGCCCCGCAGCTCGAGCAGCTTCGCGGCGTGGTCGACGAGCGCCCACCGCCGCCCGGGCGCGAGATCGCCGAGCGGCGGGAACCCCAGCCAGCTCAGCAGGTAGTCGGTGCGGTCGTCGCCGACGGTTGCCGGGTCGACGGCCGCCGCGACGAGGGCCAGCCGCTCGTCGAGGCCGTCGAAGACCACCTCGTACGGGGCCAGGATCCGGCGCAGTTCCGCGGCCGCCAGCTCGTCGTCACGGTAGACGGCGGGCAGGTGGTCGAGATAGGACACGTCGGGGTAGCGGACCCGGAGCGCGACCAACTCCGGCGGGGTGCGGCCGGGCGGGGTGCGCAGGCGCACGCGCACCCACAGCGTGGTCTCCGGCACCCCGTCGAGCAGCCCTGCGAGCCGCTCGACCTCCCCGCTGCCCGCGTCGCCGCGGTAGGTGATGGCCCGATCGTCCCGCCAGGGCAGCAGCGTCTCCAGCCGGTCGACGAGGTCGGCGGGCAGCGGCCCCGCCAGCAGGCTTGCGGTGCGGACGGCGAGCCACTCCTCATCGGCCGCCGCGAAGGTGACGTCCATCGCCGTGCCCGCGGGCAACGCCACGTCGATCTCGGCCCGGCTCCAGCCCCAGCGCGGGCCTAGCGGCGACACCAGCGCCGGGGTGATGAACGTCGACGTGCGCTCGCCCGCGCCGCCCGGTCGGGTTGTGAGGTCAGCCAGGCCGCGCTCGCAGGCCACGACGAGCCCCGCCGGGCCGCCGACGAGTGCCGTCGGCCCGCCGAGCGGCAGGTCGAGCTCCTGGTGGTCCTCGACACCGCCCGCCAGGTTCAGCACCTGGTAGACAGCGCGGCCTGCGGCAGCGGCGCCGAGGAGGTGGATCCGGGTGCCGCGCGCGGTGGTCATCAGCGTCGGTCCGGCGAGGTCGAGCGCAACGGGCCGGACCTCGCCGGTGGCGGATTCGACCACGTAGCCGACAGCAGGTGCTGCCGGGTCGAGGACCACGATCCACGCGCCGTCGCCGGTCGCGGCGAGGACGGGCGCGTCGCCGTGGGCGTCGGGAACAGCGATCGGTGGCCTGCAGGTCCGTCCCCAGCAGTCGACGTGCCGCAGCCGCCACTCCCCCACCGTGTCGACCTCGACCAGCCACACCCCGTCGGCGCCGTCCTCGGCCGCGTCGCTCGCGCGCCAGCCCTCGACGGGATCGACCGGGGTGAGGCCCTGCAGCGTGGCGGCGGCGTAGCGGTCGAGGCGCCGGTCACCGAGGACCCAGACGACCCCCCGCCCGCAGAGCAACCGGCGGGCGCGGCCGGGGCCGTCGAGGGTTCCGCACTCGACCGGGCCGCGGGTGCCCGGCAGCGGTCGGCGGACGAGTTGCCGGGACGCAGGCCGCAGCCACCACAGGACGCCGCAGCCGTCGACGGCGGGCAGCACGTCGCCCTCGGCGCGGCCCGGGATCGGTACGAGGCCCAGCCGGTCCGGCACGACCAGCCGGTCGCCGCGCAGCTCCAGGCCGCGCCGCGCGCCTGCGGCCCACTGCTCGGCCCGCTCGAACCGGTACATCCGTTCCTCGACGACGGTCATCGGGCACCTCCCGTCGCGTCCACGTCGACGCGCCCGGCCACGACGAGCCCGTCGGGCGGCGCCGGGATCGGGTCCGTACCGAGCGGGCCGCCCGCCCGGCCGATCCGCACGGTCAGGACGTCGCGCACCCCGGGGACGGTGGCGGCGACGGCCGTCAGGTCCATCGCGGCGAGGTCCCGGCCCAGGGGCCACGGTGGGTCCGCGTCGGCGCCCGCCACCGCCGCGAGCCTGCGGTGGACCGCCCGACGGACAGCGCGCTCGACGTCGGCGAGCACCGCCCCGGCCTCGACGGTGGCCGTGATCGCCACGTCGACGGCCACGACGACCGGGCCCTGCACCACGAGCCGCTCGCCCAGCACCCGCCGGGGCGCGAGCCGGGTGGCCACCTCGTCGAGGTAGGCCTGCGACGGCGTCTCGACGTCCGGCGGGCTGCCGTCATCGGTCCACGCAGGCTGCTGGGGAAGGACGACGAGGGTGCGCACCCCGTCGATGCGGCGGTCGCCCAGCCTGCGGTCGAAGCGGGCGACGACCTCGGCGCGGCCGACAGCCATCCCGGTCAACCCGCGGGCCGCCGCCGCCAGCTCGGCGTCGGTCAGGAGCGCCGCGCGCCCGACGGCGGCTTCGCGGGCCGCGAGAACCAGATCGTCGGCGGTTGTGCGGTCCGCACCGCCCGCGAGCGACTGGCGGTTCTGCCCGTAGGTGCCCGGCCCGAGCGCGGGCACTGACCACGGCAGGCCGTGGCGGAGGTTGCCCGCCACCCCCCGGGTGCGGGCCAGCTCGGTCACGACGATCGGCATGTCCCGGCCGGGGCGTCGGCCGTTCACCCCGTTGCCGAACAGCACGTGATCGGGGTAGCGGACGTAGTGCGGGTCGTCGGGGCCCGACCGGGCGAAGTCGGTCTGCTGCTGCCAGGTCTCCCCTCCAACCCGGATCTCCAGGTCCGGACCGCGCGGCCGTGACGGCGGCGGCACGAGATCGGTGGTGTCGAGCGCGAACTCCTGGTCGGGCTGGCCGTTGCCGTCACCGAGCTTCGCGGGCGCCTCCCGGCGGCGCTGCACGATCGGGAGCACATTGACGTCCACCGCCCGGATCTGCGGGGCGACGGGGAAGAACCCGCGCGCGAACTCGAGCCGGAGCTCGGAACTGCCGGTCGCGCCTCCGGTCGGCGGCACCGTGAGGACGACGACGCCCGTGACGGCCAGGCCCGCCGTGCCTTCGTGCACGACGTCGAGCTCGACCCACCGGTCCGTGCCTGCCCGGTAGGTGAAGGTCACCGGACCCCACTCCCGGTCGCCCGGCGCGGGCGCGGGGCCCGGCGGCGGCGCCACGTCGATGCCGAGGGCGACCTGGGCCGGGCCCGTGGCGCCCAGCGGCCCGTCGAACTGCAGCGACACCGCGGTGTTCGCCAGCCGGCCACTCGCGCCGAGCGTCCACGAGCCGCCGCCGCCCGACGCCGAGGGCGCGGCGAGCGCGACGCCGTCGAGCGTGCGGCCGACGCCGACGAGGCGCACCGGTGGGAAGTAGAGCGAGCCCGCCCCGATGTCGCCGGTGGGGTTGTCCCAGGCGAGGGCGAAGTCCAGGTCGACGTGCTGCTGGCAGACCACGTCGGATCCGACCGCCACGAACCGTCCCTCCCGGACCGGGCGGTCGGGCCAGATCAGGCCCCGGGCGGGCGTCGGGCCCGTGGCCTGCCGCCCGAGGAGCGCGGCGAACGCCGTGCGGTGGCGCCCGCCGACGAAACCCGCGCGGAAGACCTGCTGGTCGACGATCCACGCCAGCAGGTCGATCAGCGTCATGCCGGGGTCGTGGAGGTTGTGGTCGGTCCAGTGCGGGGCGTAGCGGGGGATGTCACCACGGGCCTGCTCGACCAGCTCGTCGAACTCGATGGTGTCGATGCGGGGGACGATGTCGCTCACGGCTGCCCCTCCAGCGTGGTCACGACCACCGTGATGTCGATGGGCTCGGCGGTCACCTGGCCGTCGTCGGGCACGTGGACGCTGGCGCCGATCGGGGTGAGCGCGATCGCCGACACCCGGTCGAGCCCGGCGATCCCGTGCAGCGCACGCAGCACGTCGCTGTCGGTCGGGGTGCGGCCGAACGGCCAGCCGGTGCCGTCCGGACCGCCGTCGACGGGATGGAACAGCGTGGTGAGGATCGCCTTCGCCGCATCCTCGACGTCGGCGATGAACCCCCGCGCGGCGACGAGGTCGACGCGCACCGCCACCCCGACGTAGGTCGGCGCCGTGACGTCGATCCCGTGCTCGCCCAACGCACCCCAACCGACGTCGCGCAGGAACGCGGCGACGGCGTCGCGCCGGGCCAGCGTCGGCACCGGACGTCGCCGATCACCGTCGCGCACCGAGAGCGTGACGGTGATCGGCGTGCGCGGGCCGGTCGGACGGGCGCACCGGGCGCGGACGACGTCGGTGGCGGACGCGACGGCCAACGCCTCGATGTCCGCGGGGCTGAGCCCCTGGCCCGCGTGGCGGAGCAGGTCGGGCGCCGTGGCGAGCAGGGACGCACGGACGGCCGCGGCGACCTCCGACGCGGCGCCCGCGGCGCCGAATCCGCCCGCGGCGTCGACCGGCAGGACGACCGTGTCGACGCCTTCCACCGCCGAGGTCACCTTGGCCTCCGACCAGGCCGCCACGTTGCCCGCCTCGCCGCCGCCCTGCTGGTAGGCGAACGCCCGGATGCAGTCCCGCCCGGCGGGCGGGATCTTGCCGTGGCGACCGTCGCCGAATGTCACCCGGCCCGAGCCGGGGTCGAGCACGTAGACCCGGGCGTCGGCGCTCTGCCCGATCAGGCTGTCCACGCGCCGCCACAGCACCCACGCCCCCGGGACCTGTTCGATCCCCGTGACCACCACGGGGTCCGGCGGTTCGCGACCCGGCTCGCCCGCAGTCTTCTGCGCGGCTTCGAGGGCGGCCCGCTCCTCGTCGCTCAACCGCTCGCGCACCCGGATCCGGACGGTGTCGGGCAGCACCGGCGCCTCGGCGAGCACGACGGTGAGGGCCGGCTCGCCCAGGCTGGAGCCGAGGACCTCGTTCTGGACGGTGCGCGCCTGGCTGATCTCGACGGCGTTGAGGAAGAGCCCCCGCACCTTGGGCGCCCAGGTCGCGGCCTCCGCCGGAGCGGGACGGCACCGCAGCCAGACCCGCTCGGTCCCGAACAGCCGGACCGTGACCGGGTCGACTTCGAGCGTCAGGGTGAGCATCCCGCGGCGGCGAAGGGCCGCGGTGCGGTCGTCCACGCCGACCGCCCGCCAGCCGTCGGCGGTGCGGAGGTCCACGGTGAGCGTTCCGGTGCCGTCCTGGTCGGTGGCGTCGACGAGCAGGGACAGCGACCCGCGGCCGATCGGACCGGTGAGCCCGACGTACACCGCGCGATCGGCGTCGTCGGCGTCGTACAGGGCCACCGCGCCCTGGAAGAGGTCGAACCGGGCCTCGGGCACCACCGCAGCCTGGGTCTGGTCGCGGACGTCGAGGTTGTTCTCGACGAGCAGGACCTCCGGGTCCAGCTCTTTGTCCAGCACGAAGCTTGCCTCGGTCGACAGGATCTCGGGCGGGTGCATGTCGGCGGTGTCAATGGTCACCGTCTGCTTCTTGCCGTCGGTCACCACGACATAGCTCGGGCGGCCGTAGTCCCCGCCGATGAGCCGGGCCCGGATCCAGTAGTCGGTCTTGCCGCCGACGTCGGTCGTCGCGAGATCGTCGGGCACCTCGAACTGGACGCATCCGCTGCGGGACAGGTTGACGGTGCCGTCGACGAAGCCGGTCGCGATGCGCCGCCAGCCTTCCCCGTCGTAGTACTCCCAGGACAGCTCGGGGTTCTGGTAGCCGCGCTCGAGCGCGCTCTCCGTCCATTCGAGGAGATCGGTGCGCACGCCCAGGACCTGGACCAACCCCTGCAGTGGCGGTTGGGTTTTCCAGGCCTCCGCCACGAGCACGCGCAGCGGCCCCCCGTCCGCCCTGTGCCCCTGCAAGCTCGGCTCTTGGCGGACGGGGTCGGCAGGCGGCCGGAACCGGAGCGCGGAGACCCTGGCGGCCGTCGTGGTGAGCTCGGCCAACGTGGCTACGTCGGTGGCGCGCACCGTGGCACCCGCCAGCGACTGTATGGGTCGGGTGGGCTCGTAGACGACAGTGGCTGCGTTCCCGAGCACCGCAGTGGACAGGGTGGCGACCGGCGGGGTGGCAGCGGTCATGCCGTCCACCCGGTAGCTGACCTCGTCGATGATCAATCGCGCGCCTACCTTGGTGACCGTGTCGGCGGTGTCGAGCGTCACGAGGGTCCGGTCGGCCGGGTCGACCGTGCCCGTGAAGTCCCCCTTGGACGACTTGACGCGCTGCAGGAAGGTGAGCGATGCGCCGACCTCGAGCGGGACGTCGACCCGGTAGACGCGCAAGGTCCCCTGCACGAACTGACGGTTCACCGCGTCGAGCTTGACCAAGGCGGTGGGCGGGTCGCCGATCTCGACCCAATGCGGGGCGTCCTTGCTGTCCGGCGTGACGACGTTGTGCAGCGCGTAGTCGACGACGATCAACGGTACGAGCGCGGCGCGGAAGAGGCGCTCCTCGGTCCCGCCGAGCACCACCTCGGGCGGGCGGGGGGTTCCGCCGGGCAGCAGGAGCGGCCGCCCGGTCGGCGTCTCGCGCGGGGGTGGCGGGGTGGCGTCGATCGTGTCAGGGACCCGCCAGACGAGCGCGCCGTTCGCGCCGAGGCCGACCGTGACGGGGCGATCGTCGGTGCTGTACACGCCCGGGTTGGCGTGCAGCGCGGTCCGCGTCGCCAGCACCGAACCCGGCGGGCCGTTGTGGGGCGACGGTGTGCCTTCCCCGACACGGAGCAGGCCCTGGAGCGTCGGTGGTGTCGGCGGCTTCGCCTCAGCGTCGCCGCGCCGCGCGTAGGCGATCCAGAGCCGATCTGCGCCCCCGCCAGGGGGCCGGAACCGGGTGGCGGCGGGCGCGATGTCGTCGGCCGCGGGAGCCGCGCCGTCCAGCTGGTTCCACGTCACGGTCGGCGGGTCCGCCGTCGTCTCGACCTTGCTGACCCCGCCCAGCCACAAGGCGCCGTCCGGGGCGAGCGCCACCAGCTCGACCTTTTCCGGACGCCCGGGCCAGTCCGGGCCCTGCACCGGGGTGAGCCGCCAGGCCCCATCCAGTGTCGGCCCCGCGCCGCCCGCCACCTCCTGCCAGACGCCGCCGACCGGCGGGGCGGTCTTGGGGATCTTCAGCGCGTGCAGCTTGCCGCCTGCCACGCCGAACAGGACCGCCGACAACTCGGACGCGGACGGCGCAGGCGCGAGGACCGGACCAGGCGGCCGACCGTTGGTGGTCGTCAGTGCCGTGTCGGCCGACGCCTCGAGGTCAGGCAGCTCCTTCCACGCCACATCGACCGTCGGCGCCGGCTGCGCGTCGGTCCGCTTGATCGTGGCCGCCCACACCTTCGCTGTGCGGTCGACGGCGACCACCAGGTCGGTGCCCGTCGTCGCGGTCTCGAGCGCGGTGGCGCCCGCCAGGAGAATCCGCCGCCCGTCGCCGCTGATCGCGGGCAGCGCGTTCCAGCGCAGGCCGCCGTCGGAGCGGAACGTCAGCGCCTGGAGATCACCATTGAGGCCGACGCCGTAGCCGCGAACGGTCGCCGCGGCGGCCACGGTGACGATGTCAAATGTGGCCAGCGAAGAGTCCACCATCCTGATGTCCACCGTGGCGGTGGCGCCCTTCTTGGACAGCGCCTCGGGCGCGGCGAGGGCGAACGTGTCGAACCGCAGCGGCTCGGGGCCGAACGGGAAGAACCGGCGCGCCGTGGAGAGCGGGGTGCCGTTGTAGAAGGCCTGAGCGATGGTGCCGCTGCCTTCGGCCGTGGCCGGAGCCGGCGCGGTCGGCCCAGGCTCGGAAGGCTCAGCGGAGGCGACGCTGACCTGGATCTGCGCCACGGGCGAGCTGAGGCTGCGCAGCCGGCTCACCGGGCCGGGGAGCTGGGCGCGCAGCCAGCGGCTCTTGCGGCCGTCGACCGCGACCTCCTCGACGGTGCCCGCGTCCGGCTTGCGGAGCTCGAGGGTGCCGTCGGTGGTGCCGAGCAGCACCAGCGGATGCCAGTCGGGCGCGGACGCGCCCTCCTTCGTGCCCCACATCGCGTAGTCGACGTCGAGCCGGGCCAGCTCTCGGGCCAGGTGCGGCGGCCTGACGACGAGCGAGATCGTGGCGCGCTGCTTCAGGTCGAACAGCGTGGAGTGCCCGACGTAGAAGGCGTGCCCCTGCTGGTCCCGCAGGGTGAACGACGTGAACGTCGCGATCCTGGTCACGGTCGTGTCGGGGGCGACCGGGGCCTCCAGCTCGTCGTGGAGGGTCACGATGCCGGAGCTCTTGTCGACCGTCGAGATCCGGTACGCCGCCGTCCCGATGCGCAGGACGTCCTCGGGAGCCAGCCCGACCGTGGGGCTGAGCTGCAGGGTCGCGCTGCCCGCGGCCGCGGCGGCCACCACCGAGTAGCCCGCCAGGGTCGGCGCGGGTCGTTCCAGCGCGGTGACCTGCGCCGGAGCCAGCTCGATGTGATCGGTGGCGGGATCGACGGCGACCAGTTCGGCGATCCGGCCCGGCACGATCCGCAGCTTGTGGAGCGTCTCGAACGGCACGTCGTCGTCCCCCGCGGTCACCTCGACCTGCGTGCGGACCGGCGCGACCACGGGAAGGAGCGCGCCCTCGGCCAGCGCCATGGCCAGCACACCGGTGGCGGCGCGCGGTGGCATCGGCGGCAGCCCGAGGAAGTCGAAGAACGCGATCGCGTCCCGTTCGGGCGTCTGGTCCAGCCGCCGGGTCGTCTCCTCGCCGAGCCGGGCGGCGATCGCGAGCAGGGCCCAGCCGAAATCGTCGCGTTCTTCGGTCGGCCTCCAGGACGGCGTGAGCGACGACGCCAGACGACGCAGATAGGTCCGCAGCGCCGCGGCCCGACGGGGATCGACCGTCGGGTGGGCGCCTGCCGCGAGGAGGGTCCGATAGGTGGTCATCGGCTCGCCGACTCCCGGAAGTAGAACGGGTACACGAAGTTGCCGGGCTGGTTGGTCGCCCGGACCTCGTAATCGATGACCACTTCGAGGAAGCCTCGCGCCAGGTTGGCGGTGCCGACCGTCACCGCGCGGACCTCGATGCGGGCCTCGTAGGTGCGCAGCGCGTCGCGTACCGTCGCCTCGATCTGCGCGACGACCTGGGCGGAGACCGCCGCGAACACGAGGTCGTGGATGCCGCAGCCGAAGTCGGGCCGCATCACCCGCTCGCCCTTGGCCGTGGTGAGGATGATCAGGATCGACTGCCGGATGTCCTCCTCGTAGGACACCCGCGCGGGCAGGCCCGTTGCGGAGTCGATGCGGGGCGGGAACGCCCAGCCGACCCCGAGGAATTCGCGGCCCAGTCGGTCGTCGCTGACGGTCATGGCTAGCCGATCAGCACGGTGGGCAGGCCAACCGCGATCTTGTTGGGCGCGCCCACCTCGACGACCTGGTCGCCCTGGCGCGCGGCGGGCAGGCCGCCGATGAGCACGGTGGCGCTCCCGACCGCGAGCACGCCGCCGACGTGCGCCTTCGGCCCGTCGAACAGCGGGCAGACGTGGGCGTCGCCGCCCGCGCGCCACGCTGGCTTGCCCCCGATCAACACGGTCGGGCACCCCGGGCCGAGGCTGAGCGGGGTGCCGTGGCTGGTGATGTCACCGACCCGGGCGGCTGGCTGCCCCATCGTGTCTCCTCAGTTGATCTGGACGAGGGAGCCGCTGAGCGCGAGCGTTCCCGACGACTTGACGTTCAGCGATGTCGTGGCCTCGATCGCGACCGTGGGCGCGGTCAGGCTGAGCTTCTGCGCGGCGCTGATCTGGATCGTTCCCGAGGTCGCGGTGAACGTGATGACGTTGCGGTTCGCGTCGTCGATGACGACCGTGTCCTTGTCGAGCAGGATCCGCTTGCCGTCGGCCAGCGCCACCTCGACCTCGGGTTTCGCCGGGTCGTCGTTGAAGCGGACGGTGTGCCCCGACCGGCTCTTGATCAGCCGAGTGTTGTTCTTTCCGGCGTCGCCCTGCACCGGGGGCTTCTGCTTGCCGTTCCACAGCATGCCGAGCACGTACAGGTGCGAGGGGTCCCCGTCCTCGGCCCCGACCAGTACCTCGTCGCCGATCTCGGGGACGAAGTAGGTGCCGCGGTCGTCGCCGGCGAGCGGCATGGCCGAGCGGGCCCAGTAGCTTGTGTCGGTGCCGATGTGCCACGGCAGCTGCACCCGCACGCGCGCCAGGTCATCCGGGTCCTGGTTGTCGGTGACCACGCCGACGGCGAGGCCTGCGAGGAAGCCGTCGGACTGCCGTTCGGACTCGGCGGCCGGTTGCCACAGTGTCGCGTCCATCAGATCGACGCCCTCGCAACGGTGAACCTCGTGCGGTAACCCCCGTGGTCGAGCTTGTGGGTGGCCTCCGCCACGAGGTAGTCCCTGCTGAACGCCCGCCCGAGCCCGCGCAAGCCGATGGTCGTGTCCGGCACGATCGAGGGAACGCCGATCGATTCGCCGCTGCCGGTCACGAAATCCTGGGCCCGGTCGTCCAGCACCGCCTTGGCCCGGGCGTCGGCCTCGGCCTGGGTGCGGACGGCGGCGCGCATGTGCAGCACCGGATCGGCCGCCAGCGGGACGAGGCGCTGCCCACCGCTCTTGGTCCCCGGCTCGCGCCCCGACTCGTCGCCGCGCTTGGCTTTGCCGACGATCACCTCGCCCTTGTTCGCCGACCGGCCGTGCACCTGAACCTCGGTGATCTGGCGCGACAGGTTCGCTTCCGGGCTGAACCCGAGCAGGCCCTGGCCCCACAGCAGCTCGACGACCTCGCTCTTGGCGCTCTGGCGGGGGCCGAAGTAGAACGTCCGGTCGCGGTAGTAGAACGTGGCCCCGTTCCGCTCGGCGAGCTTGCCGACGAACGCCATGTCGCTCTCGTTGTTCTGGTCGATGCGCAGCTTGACCGGGGTGGTCGGGCGGACGTCGGCGGTCACCAGAGGCTCCACGAGGTCGTTCACCGCGAAGCTGTCGGGCTTGTTCTCCCAGTCCCGGGAGCTCCTGCCGATGGTCAGCGGGTAGAGGTCGTCGAAGCCGCTGATCGACAGCGCGGGGCTCCCCCCGGCCTGGAAGTCGGTGCTGATCTCGGTGACGACGCCGGTCAGCATCGGCGTGGCCAGCTCCGCCGGACCCCCGTAGCCCACCGCGATCTCGACCTTCTTCCCGAACGCGAACAGCTCGAGCAGGTCGATCCGCTCCTTTTTCCGGGTGGCCAGGAACTCGCCCGCTTTCCAGTCGAACGCGCTCTCGATGGTGAACGAGAAGCGGCCCGCCGCCTTCTCCTTGAGGTCGACGCTGACCTGCGAGACCGCCAGGCACAAATCGCGCAGCACGTCCTCGCCGCTGACCTTGATGACGAAGGCGGGTACGTAGAAGGCGCCGAGGTTCGGCTCAAGCTCCGCGATCCGCATCGGCGGCCTCCCTCTGCTCGTCCCGGTCGATCGGCGGCAGTACCAACACCCGCCCGGGCTCGATACGCCGGGGATCGTCGATGTCGTTCTCGGTGGCGATCAGCCGCCAGTAACGGGGCTGCCCGTATTCGCGCGCGGCGAGCAGCCAGATGCTGTCGTGCGCCTCGAAGACGCGGCGCTTCGTCTTGTCCGCCGAGTTGCGCCGGGGATTGATGAGCTGGTCGGCGAGAGTCTGGTACTGCTTGAAGGTGACGGAGAGGGTGGCCCGAACCGGGATGCCGTCGGAACGGAACATCGTGAACCGCTGGGTGATCTTTTCCACCACGGCTGTGAACACGAACTCGCCCCAGCGGAACTCGACCCGCGGCGGGGCGTGCAACTCCCCGTCGATCAACACCATGTCGATGAACGGCTTGGTCACCGTGCTGACGTCTTTGCTGCCGTGGTTGGTGAAGGTGTCGAACAGCAGGTCCATGGTCAGCACCTGGGCGTTGCCGTTGACGAACTGGATGATGGGGTTGTTGAGGCCGGGCAGCGCGGTCTCGGCGAAAGCCGCGGAGTACTCGACGCTGTACTCGGTCGGGTTGAACAACACTTCGAAAGCCGTTCGGGCGGCGCCGCCATCCAACGGG
Organism: Modestobacter marinus; assembly: GCF_019799945.1. Taxonomy (GTDB): domain Bacteria; phylum Actinomycetota; class Actinomycetes; order Mycobacteriales; family Geodermatophilaceae; genus Modestobacter; species Modestobacter marinus_B. Next base: position 11,468 of record NZ_JABGCH010000036.1, on the reverse strand, counting down.
ACGATGGTCGCCTTCGCCAACTCCTGAGCCATTCCCGATCACCCCCGCCCGCGCCGTTGCTGTTCCACCCGGATCCGCTTCTCGAACCGCCGCCACAGATCCCGGTCGAGCTGGTCGAGGTCGAACGGTGGGGAGCTGGGCGCAGGCCGCCCGGCCGGCACGTCCGGCACGACCGAACCGGGCCTCGGACCGGCCGGAGCCTCTGGGGTCCTCCGGTGGATCCGTGCGGCCGGCCGGGTCGCCCACGCACTGATCCCGTCGTGGACGGATGGCGCGCCCGTGCGGCCCGTCCGACGTGCGCCGGCGAGCGGGTCGGGCGCACCTGGATGTCGGTGCAGCAAGGTCCGCCTAGCCAGGGGACGCGGCTCGGACGTCGTCGGATGCGGCTCCGGCCCGGCCTGCGGCGTCGGCAGGCGGCGAATCGCCCCGGCCTGCACCCCGTGCTCCGCCGCCGCACCGGACCCGATCAGCCCGATCGGCCCGGCAGTTGGGGTCATCCGCGGCTGCGCGCCAGACCACGCTGGTCGGAACCCGGTCGGGCGGCGCGGCGCCCGACCCGGCGTCCCGGCGACATCGGCGGCGGGCCGCGGGCGGCCCGGCCGACGACGTGCGGTGTCGGGGCGGCGGGCCGGTTCCGGCCTGAGGTCGGTGGCTGCCCGCTGACCGCGGACCGGCGGCGCCGTGGCCGAGGCGGCAGGCGCGGCGGAGGCCCGGACGAGCGGCGGTCCGGCGACGCGTTCCGGGCGCATCGGTTGCGGCCGGCCCGTCCCTCTTGGCCGCGCCTGCCATGGCCCGGCCCGGCCGACGGTCAGCGGCGCCACCGCCGCCGGCTTTTCGATATACCACCGCATCGGGGCGAGCGCGGGCGGCAGAGCCGGCACGCGTGCGGCGACGGGAGCGATCGAAGCCCGGCGCAGCACGTGTTCGAGGATGCGGACGAGCCGGATCACCGTTCGGTCCATCGCGGCGGCTGCCCCAGCGACGCCCGGCGCGCCCTCCATCGGGGCGGGGCGTGGCCAGGCGAGGAGGCTGCCCGGCGGATCCGGCCGCGGTGCAGTCGTCCGCGCTGCAGGCTCGACGGGCCCGCGGGTCAGCAGGCGCGGCGCAATCGGCGGCAGCGGCGCAGGCGCCACGGCCTGTTGCACGATCAGCCGCAGCCGGTCGGCCCAGTGGAGCAGGACGGCGAAGTGCACCGACACCTCGATGGGCGGCCCGGCGGAGGGCCGCGGCGGGGCCTGCGCGGTCGGGGGTCGGCGGAACACCAGGGAGAGCGGTCGATGACCGAACCGGGGCGCCGGGTACCGCACCTCCAGCGTGCGGCTGGGGGCGGAGTGCCTGCCCATGGGCAGGGGCCGGACGGGGAGGCGGCCGATCATCATGCCTGCCGAGTGATTCCGCGATGGGCGAACTCGACCGCCTCCGTGGCCACGGCCGCGGACAGCGCGTCGAGTTCGCCGCCGGTCCACTTGGTGGGGTAGGCGTTCTCACAGATCCAGCGCCAAACCTCGTCGCGGGCGTCGTCCAACAGGACCACCGAGATCGTCCGCCGCACGACCGTGCCCGCGATGACGTCCTGGTGCCAGTCCCACAGCATGGCGTCGACGAGTCCGCGCTTCAGGACCAGCGGCGGATAGGTGGTCTTGACGACGAACTGGTGCTCGAACTCGTTGACGCCGCCTTCGTGATAAGGCTCGACCGTGGTCTGGCGATCGATGCCGGAAACCGACTGGAATCCGCCCGCCTCGGTGCCGTCGAATTCGACGATGAAGCGAAACGCCCGATAGGGATCGGGTCGAGCCATGTGTCACCTCCTCAGGCGATCTCGAAGGGATTGCTCGGGGACCCGGAGAGCTGCCGGTTGATCGCGGAGATCTCCTCGCACCACCGGCGCCGCTCGCCGTGCTCCAACGCCATCAGCTCGGTCCGCGCCCAGTGGAAGTGGTAGGCGATGAAGGCCATCTCCTCGAAGAGCTCGTCGACGGGATAAGCCCTCATGGGTTTCCCACGATCTGGAAACCCGGCGAAGAAGGGTGGTCGACGGCGGGCTCGACCGCATCGAGATCCTCGAGGTTGAGCTGTTCGTACAGCTTCTGCAGATAGTTCAGATCGCTGGCGAACAGCCCTTCGACCACCTTGGTGTTGACGTCGCGCACCGCACCGAGGCGGGTGATCACGCGGGCCAGCACAATGATCGTCAGGTAGGCCGGGTTCTGCTGCACGCGTGGGTCTTTGAGGGGCAGGATCTCGTCCGCGGCCGTCGCCAGCCGCATCACACCCTCGGTGTGCAACACCCCGTCCGGGTCGAGATAGCCCTTCGGCAGGGTGAAGTCGATCTCGGTCGCGAACATGGCAGCTCCTCGCTACTGAGTCCGTTTACTGAATTCGCCGGATGCCCTCGTTGCAGAGCTCGAGGGAGTCGATGGCGACTTCGTTCCCGGTCGCGTTGAGGTCGCTCGGGTCGTACTTGCACGGCCAGGCCCGGGTGACCTCGAAGGCCGCCTTGTCGGTGCCCGCCTCGTCCTGGATTCGGATGACCACGGTCTTGCGGATGTCGGTGAGCAGAGTGGCGCCCCCGACGATCTGCTGGTGCCATTCGGCAAGCTCGACCGAGTCGGTGATGCCCCACTTCAACGTGACGTTGGCGTACTTCGTCAGACCGCTGAGCTTTCGGACGGTCGGGATCTCATCGCCTTCCCGGTAGTCGATCGGGTCGCTCGCTAGGTCGCCGATCGTCACCTCAGAGAACGCCGCCTGCTCGATACCGTCGATCTCCAGCCGGAAGCGGAATTTGCGGAGTGGGTCTTGACGGGCCATCGGTCAGGCCTTCTTCCTCGGTGGAATGACGGGGATCATGACTTCGCCTCCTGGGTCTTCTGGAAGATCCGGAAGACCACGAACTCGGCCGGTCGCACGGGCGCGACGCCGATCTCGATGATCAGGCGACCGTTGAGGATGTCGTCCTCCGTCATCGTTTCCCGGCCCACGGCGACGGTGAATGCCTCCTCCTCCTTGGCGCCGAGCAGCGCTCCCTCGCGCCACTGGGTCCGCAGGAACAGCGTGACCGTCTGCTTGACTCGGGCCCACAGCCGCTGGTCGTTGGGCTCGAACACCACCCACTGAGTCGAGTTGTAGATCGACGCCTCGAGGAAGATGAACAGCCGCCGGACGTTGACGTACTTCCACAGCGGGTCACTGGAAAGTGTCCGCGCCCCCCACACCCGGATGCCCCGGCCCGGGAAACGCCGAATCACGTTGACCCCGGCGGGATTCAGCGTGTCCTGGACGCGCTGGTTGACGTCGTATTCGAGACCGAGGGCGCCTGCAACCGTCTCGTTGGCGGGCGCCTTGAAGACCCCTCGGTTGTTGTCGGTGAGCGCGTAGATGCCGCAGGTCGCGCCGCCGGGCGGCACCAGCGTCCGTACCCCGCTGCGCGGGTCGCTGATCCAGATCCAGGGGTAGTAGAACGCGCCGTACTGGGTGTCGTCCACGTCCCTGCGGGCGTCGATGAGGGAGGTGTTGGCGTGGCCGCGCTCGGCATCGACGACGGCGAACCGGAACCGGTTGTTCTCGCAGTGGGTGACGACCTTCTTGGCGGCCTCGTAGGGGGCGCCGGGGGCGTGCACGATCGCCACCGCCCGGAACGCGTCCAGGTCCAGCGCCGCCAGGCCCGCGCGCTTGCCCGGATCCGGGTTGTCGACCTCGTAGTCAGCCGCGGTGACCGGATTGCCGTCGTTCACGGCCGGCAGCTGCGCGGCGGCCGGCGCGGGCATCGTCGGCACCGCCGCGGGGTCCTCCGGAACGACGTTCACCAGCGCCGAGTTGCCGTTGTTGACCCGCTTCTCGACGTGGGAGGTAGAGGCTGGATCGGGGCTCAGGTCGTTGAAGTCCTCGACGATTGTCGCCGGCTTGCCGGTGTCGATCGATCCCTCGTCGGCGGGCACGTCCTGCGCATTGGCCCAGTAGTAGACAGTCAGGCGGAACCCGACCGGGTTGCCAGCCTTGTCCTTCGTGCTCCCCTCCCTGATGCGGACCCAGACCTTGTTGTAGTCGTTCCCGGGGCCGGTCGCCGTCACCCTCAGCCCCGAAAGCGTGACAGTGGCGGTCTCGGCCCCGCCGCCCACGATGCGAGTGACGTAGCAGCGGCGGCCGCCGTTGTCGAAAAACATTTTGACCGCGTACGGCATGTACTTGTCGGGGCCGAAGATGTCGCCGAACAGGCGCAGGTACTCGCTGTAGCTGGTGATCAGCGTCGGGGCCTGCGGCCCCCGCTGGGTTTCGCCGAGGAAGGCGGCGGTGCTCGTCGCCACGCCTTCGATCGGCTTGGGCCCGCGCTCGATCTCCTCGATGTAGACCCCTGGCGACAGGTACTCGGGCATGGGAGTCACTCCTCGGGCTTCTCGGGCGCCGTGGCGGCCGGGGCGGCCGCGGCGGCCGCGGCGGCCGGGGCAGCGGGAATTTTGGCGAGGTCGTCGCGGAGCTTCTTCTCGGCGTTGGCCGTCTGGTCCGCGTTCTGCCGTTCGGCCTCGGCCAGCTCGGCCTGGCGCTTGGCGACGGTGCCGTCGGCCGCGGCCTTCGTCGCCTCGGCCGCGGCGAGCTTGTTGATGGCGTCGAGCAAGCGGTCTGGCAGCTCGCTCGGCTCGATGAGCCAGCCGCCGACGTCCTCCAGTTGCGCCTCGAAACCGGTCTTGCGCGTGAGCAGCCAGTAGGCGAGGCCGGGCTGGCTCGCCTGGCGGGCCTTCGTCGTCTCGTCGCGCAGGGCCTTCAGCTTCGCGTGCTTGGCGCCGATCGTGGTGGCCAGCTGCTTGTACTGGGCCAGGTCGTCCGCCTTGGCCTTGCGGTCCTGCTCGGCGGCCTCGGCGGCGTCCTTGGCGTCCTGCAGGTTCTTCCTCGCCGTGGCCACCGCGTTCGCGCGGTCCGTGTCCGCCTTCTTCTTTGCGGCGACCAGGTCGTTGACGGCCTTGATCCCCTTGTCCTTGAGCTGCTTCTCGAGTTCCTCCTTCGCCGACTCGTCGTAGTCCTCGAAGGCTTGCTGATCGATCGTCAGCTGCTCGTGAGCCGCCTCGTAGGCCTGCTTCGCCTTGTCGCTGTCCTTCTTCAGGCTCAGCAAGGCCGCCAGTTGGCCGTCGAGCGCGGCGGACACGCCCTCGGCCTTGACCTTGGCCTCCTTCGCGTCGTCGGCCTTCGTCCGGATCTCGTCGATGGCACCCTGCAGTGGGTCCGTCGGGGGTGGCGGGGGCGGCGTGGCCCCGTAACCCGGCTTCTCCGTGCCTGGTGCGACCGTGGCTGCGTCGTCGCTCACGGCTGCGTGCTCCTTCCGCTCCTCGTCGTACGCCAATTCGTCACGGTCGGGCCTGGTGGGTGAAGTGGGGCTGGTCGTCGCTGTCGAGGTCGACGGCCGTCGCCAAGACATGGGCGCGCCCTTCGTCGAGGGCGAGGGTGAACTCGCGTACCGGGAGGCCCGGCTTCTCGAAGCGCAGGACCGTCGGGATCGGGGCCGGGCCTTCGGCCGTCGCGGCCAGCTTCAGGCCGACGGCGAGCGCGAAGACCCCCCGCTCGTCGGTGGTGGCTGGGAACTGGTGGCCCGCGGAGCCGGCCGGCGGGCTCGCCGTCACGGTGAGTCCCTCGACCGGGAGGGGCTGGGCGGGACTGCCGCCGCCCGACCGGACGACCGACCCGCGCACCAGCGTCGTGCCGTCGTCGAACGCGCGGTCCGCTCGTGGCTCGAGGGCCACGACCTTGCTGACTCCGTCCCTTGCGGGGTTGAACCTGACGAACAGCGGGCCTCGGTAGCCCGCGGCTGCGGGATCGACTCGGAACGTCAGGTCCTGCTCGGCGGGCTCGTTCAGGAGCACAACATGGCCGCTGAGGTTGTGCACCAGGCGTCGGGGCCGGGCGGCCTGTCGCACCGGGTCCCAGAGCTGCGCGTCGAGGCCGCCGCGCACCGGGCGTCGGGTCACCCCGTCCACGGGGATCAGCACGGCCGTGACGACGTCGGTCCGTCCCTGCTCGAACGCGATCGGCGGGCGGGTCGTCATGGCGCCACCCCCTCGACGAGCGGGCCTTGGCGCGAGGTGCGCTGGAGGACCGGCGGGCCTGCGGGTGGCGCCGGGACGGCGACCGACACCGGGCTGAGGAGGTAGACCATCGACGTCCGGTACGACGTCTGCGGGAACAGCGCCCACACTCGGCTGAGCTCTTCCATCGGGTACGGCTCGGGCGTGATCCGGACGAGCTGGTCAGGCACCTGGTTGCCGTCGATGAAGGGATGCTCGTGGAGGGCCCGGACGATCAGGCCCAGCGTGCGCAGCTCGTCCGGGTCGCTCACGCCGCCCCCGCCCGAACCCGCCGTCCGAAAGACGGACACGAGGAACCGCAGGTCGAGCGGCAGCGCCGGGGCTTCGACGAGCGGACCCGCGGGGTCGCTGGAGCGCGCCACGTAGTGCGGCTCGTTGCGCAGCGCCTGGTTGGGGACGACGTGGAACAGGAAGAGCGCGGCCTTGTGCCCGCCGACGTCATCGGGGATGGGCGGACCGACGTACACAGGGCTTGCGATGGCGCTCGCCAGCCGGTTCTGCAGCGCCACGGTCACGCGGGCGATGGCGTCGGCGCTCATGACCCGCTCACGACGTCGCCGCCAGCTCGTCGAGGCCGCGTTCCGCGGTCAGCATGCCGATCTTGATCAGCTCCCGGCGGGTGGCGGCCAGGAGGTGCGCCGCGGAGATTGGGCCGCCGTCCCCGGCCGCGATGAAGGCCGCGTGCAGGGCGATGTTCTGGATGCTGCCGCCCGGGAGCTGCAGCCGGTTCGCCATCTGCGAGACGTCGACGTTGCGAGCCAGCGGCGCGTCCTTCGGGAAGGCCTTGCGCCAGATCCGTTCCCGCTCGGCCGCGGTGGGAAGGGCGAACTCCACGACGAAACGCAGCCGGCGCACGAAGGCGTTGTCGATGTTCTGCTTGAAGTTGGTGGTGAGGACTGCCAAACCGCGGAACGACTCCATCCGCTGGAGCAGATAGGCCACCTCGACATTGGCGTGCCGGTCGTGCGCGTCTTTGATCTCGGTCCGCTTGCCGAAGATCGCGTCGGCCTCGTCGAAGAGCAGGACGGCTCCCGATGCCTCGGCCGCCTCGAAGATGCGCTCCAGGTTCTTCTCGGTCTCACCGATGTACTTCGAGATCGTCTTCGAAAGGTCGACCTGGAGGAGCTCAACGCCGAGCGCACCGGCGATGATCTGCGCCGCCATGGTCTTTCCGGTGCCGCTCGGGCCGCTGAACAGGGCGGCCACGCCCTGCCCGTAGGGGATGCGGCTGGCGAACCCCCACTCCTCCAGCACGCGACCCGCCTGCAGAACGTGCACGGGGATCGCCTGCAGCAGCTCCTTGCGCGGGCCGGACAGCACGATGTCGTTCCACGTGTAGGTGGGCACGATCTGTCGGACGCCCTGTGGAAGTGGCGTCGACGAGAGCTCCCGGGCCGCGCGCTGCACCACGGCGACGGTCAAGCTTTCGGGGTCGGGCCCGTGCCGGACGGCCGCGGCCAGGCTCCGGTCGATGCGCTCCGGGTCGATCGGGACGGTGGCGGCCAGCCGCCGGATGTCGTCGGCGCCGAGCGGAAGCCCGGCTTTCGCCGCTGCGCCCCTCCACCACGCGGCCCGTTGGGCGGTCGAGATGGTCGGGGCGCGCATCTGCAGGGCGGATCCCTGCCATGACCAGTCGGCCGAAGGCTCCCCGTCCGTGGCCACCAACCGCGCCGTTCGCGCAATGTCCGCCAGCCGTGCCCCCACCCGGCTCCGTTCGACCGCGTCCAGTGTGTCGCTCCCCAGGACCATCAGCCCGCTTCCGGCCAGACGGCTGAGCACTCCCCAGTCGCTGACGGCCGTGACCCGCTGTGGGCCGGGCTCGACCTGTCCCAGGTCCCCAGTCACGAGGGAAAGGCCGATCGAGGCGGCCAGTCTGGCGAACCATCCCTTCGACGGCCCGCCGCCCACGAGGTGGATCGCGGCCGACGACGTCGAGATGCACCGTTCGAGCTGCAGCGCCAGCTCGGTCTCCTCGGCGGACAACGGGACCTCGACCGGGGACGGACGGCGCAGCACGGCTTCCGACTCGGTGACTGCGCGTTCGATCGACGAAGCGAGCAGGAGGGAGACGATTGCCCGACTGGGAGCGACGCCCGCGTCGACCGGAAGGCCCTCCGCCCCGGCCGGTTGGAACAATCCCTGCGAGCTGACCGAGTTCGAGGCGTGGATCGCGCGCCGGAGGTCCCAGGTGCCGACCTCGTTCTGCGCCAGCAGCTCAGCCAGCAGCGTGAGGCCGGGCCGGCGGCGGGTCAGGTCGTCCTGCAGTACACCGATGACGGTCGCGTATCGACCGTCCAGCTCAGGCGCCAGCACCAGGCCGAGCAGCCGCAGTTCGAGATCGGAGAGCGAGAACACCTCGGCGACGCGTGCCAGCGGGCCGGGCAGGGAGGTGCGCGTCACGATGAGGGCGTCGTCGGCCGAGTTCAGGCGATCGACGAGCGCGGATTCGGTCCTCGACTGCGGGTCGAGGGCCAGCAGGTCGAGCGCCTCGACCGGGGCGATCGACCAGCCGGGCACACCGGGCGCGTCGCGGCCGATGCGCCGCAACAGCGAATGACCGAGCCTGAGCTCCAGCCATTCCGTCAGTGGTGCTATCGCGGCCGAGTTCAGCTCGACCACCGGCACGGGCGGCAGCTTCGCGAACGCCTCCGGCTGTCTCCGGACGGAGATCCTCGGAACGTCATCGACAACGGTGGAGTCCGCCATCTCAGCGCTCCACACCTGGTCCGGCCGACTTTCCTTGCCGGCCTGCGTCCGGTCTATTCGCTCGGCTTCCACCGTGCCGTTTCCCGCGCTTTGCCGCGCCAACCAACTCTGCAATGCCGGCACGAGTCCCGGCCACGCGCGAAACCGAGCCACGACCCGGCCCGTGCCGTTCAGCACCTCGCCGTGGGTGAGCTTTCCGGAGCCATTCACCACCAGCCGGACGACGGCGATCGCCGTGCGTTTCCGGGAGAGTGATTCTCGGTTGCATGAGCTAGACACCAGGTCCTCAAGAGTTTCGACTGCCGCGATTCTTACCGGGCGTTCTCAGGCCTCGATCAGCTCCGCGTCAGCCGGCGCGGAGAATCGACATCAGAGCCGAGTCAGATGTCGTCCGGGTCCCGGTGCGCTCCGGGCTTCCGGTGGCGGTGAGGTGGAATGCCTCGCCCTTGGGCTCCGTCTGCCCCTGGCAGCACAGGGCCAGTGCAAGGCGCCGTCCGGCCCGGTGAGCGCACGCTCGGTCCAGTCCACTCGTCCGGGTCGGTGGCGCCCCCCGCCTGCGCCAGGGCAGTTCCCGCCGGCCGGCCGGTGCTCGCGTCGCGGGCAGTGCCGCGGACCACCCGTGTCTTCGGCGGGTGGTCGTCGTCGTGGGATAGGCGAGGAACTCGACCCCAGACCGCGTTGGCCGAGAACGAGCCGTCCTCAGCGAGTCCGAGCGCATACCGACCGGCTGCGGTGAGACGGCAGCGGAACAGCTGGGGCTGCGGGTCGAACGGCCAGGTGCGGCGGTTCAGCCCCGGGTAGACGATCGCGTCGCCGGGAGTCCGGCAAGGCCGCACCTCCGTTGGGCGCCACCGCGTCCCGTCCCAGATGTCCGGCGCGGCGGAAGTCGTCGACCGAGACGAGGCACACCGGGCTGCTCGTGGTCCGCCGCTCGTCGGCGAACAGGACGCGCCCCCGCGGTGGTCACGGGACCGGCTCCGGGGCCGGGGTCGACGGCCCGGGATGGGCCGCCGGCACCAGGCTGCGAGTGGACACCGGGACGACGGGCTGGCCGACTCCCGCGTCCACGTTGACGACCCGGACCTCGTAGTTCAGCGACAGGCGGTGCGGCTTCTGGAGCGCGTACCAGACCCAGGACTTCTGCTCGAGGGAGAGCAGCGCCAAGGTGGACCGCAGTGCATCCGTGCTGCCGGCGAGGCTGCCGGACAGCTGCGCCCCCTCCAGGATCGAGTCGTCGTAGAGGGCTTGCAGCGTGCAGCCGAGCATCTCGTGTGGGTGACCCGTGTGTCGCCCCACGGCGTGGGGAGGTACCGGAGCAGCAGCGCCATCGGCGGCTAGTGCCGGGTCAGGCAACCTTCGCCCTGTTGATGGTCTCGGCTCGGCGGATGACCTTGCGGAGCCTGGGATCGGTGACGTGCCGGTTTCGCCAGGCGATGTAGCGGCGGATCATGCTTGCTTGCTCGCGGTGGGAGTCGTGGTCGGTGCCGTCGAGGGCGAAGTAGCGCAGCGCGGTGAACTGGGCCTCGATCCGGTTGAGCCAGGAGCCGTAGAACGGCACGTAGGCCAGCTCGACGTTGTTCGCCGCGGCCCACCGACCGACCCGGGGATCGGTGCGGGTGGACGGGTGCGGGCTGAAGTTGTCCAGCACGATCGCGATCCGCACGCCGGCCGGATGCAGCGAGCGGAGGTAGCGGCAGAAGGCGAGGAACTCCGTGCGGCCCTTACGGGCTTTGACGTGGCCGTAGAGCTTGTTCGTGGACAGGTCGTAGCCGGCGATCAGGTGCCGCACGCCATGCGGCCGGGTGTAGGTGGCCCGCCGGCGGCGCCGCCGCGGGGCGTCGGGCTCGCCCTTGCCGGCGGCGACCGGGGCCCACTGCTTGCCGGGTGGGGTTGGAGGTTCAGCGGCCCGAACTCGTCCATGCAGATCACCACGGCCGGGTCGCCGGGGCCGACTTGGCGGTGTCCGTCGGCGATCGCGTAGAGCTCCAGCACCCGGTTCTTCTTGGCCTCGTAGTCAGGATCGGTGCTGGTCTTCCAGGTCTTGACGGCTTGGAAAGGAGACGCCCTCCTCGCGCAGCAGCGTGCGCAGGCCCTCGTGGGAGATGTCGTCGACCACCCCCTCGGCGACCAGGAAATCGGCCAGCTTCGACAGGCTCCAGGTGGAGAACGGCAGCCCGTGGTCGGTCGGCCGACTCAGCGCGGCTCTCTTGATCTCCTGCCGCTGGGCCAGGGTGAACTTCGGTGGTCGGCCGCCGGCGTAGCGCGGTCTCAGCGAGTCGAAGCCGTCGGCGTTGAAGTTGTGGATCACGTCTCGCACACGGTCGGCGCTGGTGAACGTCACCTCGGCGATCTGCGGCACGGCCATGCCCTGGGCCGACAGCAACACCATCTGAGCCCGCCGCCAGGTCACCACCGAACCGCTGGACCGGCGGACGATGCGCAGCAACTTGTTGCCCTCGTCGTTACTGATGGGCCGGACCTGCACGCGATGCACCATCTCTCATCTCCTGCGGGGAAGACAGGATCAGACGAGCGCGACGGTCCACCCACTTAGGACCTCAACCAGGGACGCCGGCCGGTGTGTCACCAAGCGGGACCAAGGTTGGCAGCCGCAGCACTAGGACGTGTCTGGCGGATCACGGGAGCCATGTGAGTAGTGCGGCGAGGTTGATGGCGCCGGCGTAGTTC
>NZ_JABGCH010000035.1 GCF_019799945.1 Modestobacter marinus | reverse complement strand
CGCCACCTGACCCCAACCTGATCGCGGTGCCGGACGGGCGGCGGACTTCGTCCGCCCGCGCTGACGCGCGCCTGCAACACACCTATTCACGGGTCTGTGGGCTCCCATCCGGCGGGATGACGCAGCCCGAGGCCGGCGGCCTCAGTCGAGCGCCGGCAGGTACAGCTCGACGGCGTAGGACGTGATCGCGGTGACCATCCCGTCTCGGAACTCGTAGACGTCGCAGGAGCACCCCACGCTGGTCGCGCCGTCGGCGTCGACGTAGCGGCCGACGACGTCCACGGCTGCGGCGTTCTCGTCGGCGACCACGAGGAAGCGGGAGAACTCCACCGTCGTCGTCACCAGCTCAGCGAGCGTGGCCTCGCAGGCGTCGACCACCGCCTGCCGGCCGGTGAGCACCTCCTGGCCGACCTGCGTCCAGCGGACGTCGGGGTGCAGGGAGCCGTAGGCGTCGGGAAAGCGGTGACCGGAGAACGCCTCCGCGACGGCGCGTGGGGTGGGCACGACGGGGTCCTCTCCCGTTGTCACTCGGGCAAGACGATCCGGTCCGGGTGGGTGTAGACGTTGCAGCCGTCGCCGCGGAGGAAGCCGACCAGCGTGATGCCGGCGTCCGCGGCGAGCTCGACCGCCAGCGAGCTGGGCGCGGAGACCGCGGCCAGCACCGGCACCCCGGCCATCGCGGCCTTCTGGGTCAGCTCGAAGGAGGAGCGGCCGCTGACCATCAGGACGTGCCGGGTCAACGGCACCCGACCCTCCCGCACCGCGTCGCCGACGACCTTGTCCACGGCGTTGTGCCGGCCAACGTCCTCGCGCAGGGCGACCAGCTCACCTCCTGCGGTGAACAGCCCCGCGGCGTGCAGGCCACCGGTCCGGTCGAACACCTCCTGCGCGGCGCGCAGCCGGTCCGGCAGGGCGAGCAGCGTCTCCAGCGTCACCCGGACGTCGTCCGCCGCGACGTCGTAGGGCGTCCTGGTCCGGATGGCGTCGATGCTCGCCTTGCCGCAGACGCCGCAGGAGCTGGAGGTGTAGAAGTTCCGGTCCAGCGCGGTGTCGGGCGCCTCGATGCCCGGGGCCAGATCGACGTCGACCACGTTGTAGGTGTTGCGCCCCTCGTCGTCGACCGAGTTGCAGTACCGCAGCCCGGACAGGTCCGCCGACGTGCGGATCACGCCCTCGGTGGCCAGGAAGCCGTGCACCAGGTCGAAGTCGTCCCCGGGCGTGCGCATGGTGACCGCGAGCGGCCGCCCGGCCAGCCGGATCTCCAGCGGCTCCTCGGCCGCCACGGTGTCCGGACGCCGGGTGTGCACCGGCCCGCGGATGCGCAGCACGGGCATCCGGCTGGTGACTCGTCCCACGAGGACTGACGGTACCCACCCGTCGCCCCCTACCGTTCCTCCCCATGACCGCTCTGCCGCCGTTCGGCGCCGTCGTCCTCGCCGGCGGGCGGGCCAAGCGCCTCGGCGGGCAGGCCAAGCCCCAGCTCCAGGTGGGCGGCCGGAGCATGCTCGCCACCGTGCTCGCGGCGGTCGAGGGGGCCAGCCCGCGGGTGGTCGTCGGCCCGCCGCAACCGGTCCCGGACGGAGTGCTCGTCGTGCGGGAGGACCCGCCGGGCGGAGGGCCGGTGCCCGCGCTGGCGGCGGGCCTGGGAGCCGTGGACACCGAGGTGGTCGCCGTCCTGGCCGGTGACCTGCCGTTCGTGACCCCGGCCGTGGTCGCCGAGCTGCGCTCCCGGCTCACCGGGGACGGCGTGCTGGTCGTCGACGACACCGGCACCGACCAGCTGCTCCTCGGCGTGTGGCGCACCGCCGTCCTGCGGAGCGCGCTGGTCGGCGTCCGGCCGCACGCCCCGCTGCGCGCCGTGCTATCCCCGCTCGCCGTCCGCCGGTACCACCCGCCGGTGCCGCCGGGCGCGCCCCCGCCGTGGACCGACTGCGACACCCCCGCCGAGCTGGCCCGCGCCCGCGCCGCCCCCCGCCGCCGCTGACTGCCGGGCGACCCAGCGGGTAGCCCCCGGGCATGCGCGTCGTCATCGCAGGAGCCCACGGTCAGGTCGCCCGTCGTCTCGGCAGGCTGCTCACCGGCGACGGCCACTCGGTCGCCGGCATCATCCGCAACCCCGACCACCGGGCGGACCTGGAGTCCGACGGGGTCGAGCCGGTGGTGGTGGACCTCGAGCAGGCGACGGTCGACGACGTCGCCACCGTCCTGAAGGGCGCCGACGCCGTCGTCTTCGCCGCCGGCGCGGGCCCGGGGAGCGGCGCCGAGCGGAAGTCCACGGTCGACAAGGGCGCCGCCCTCCTGCTCGCCGACGCGGCCGAGCGCGCGGGGGTGCGGCCCTACCTGCTGGTCTCCTCCATGGGCGTGGAGCAGGCCCGGCAGGGCACGCCACGGGGCATGGACCCGGTCTTCGCCGCGTACCTGCAGGCCAAGCTGGCAGCCGAGGACCGGATCCTGCCCCGGCGGGCCCTCGACACCACGATCGTGCGGCCCGGTGGCCTCACCGACGAGCCGGGCACCGGGCGGGTCACCCTCACCCACGGTGTCGCACCCGGGACCGTCCCCCGGGACGACGTCGCGGCCGTGCTCGCCGAGATCCTCGTCGCCGGCAAGTGGAACGAGGTCGTGGAGCTGGTCGGTGGAGACACCCCCATCCCCGAGGCGGTCGCCGCCCTTCCCTAGTCCCGCCGGGCCCGGGTGACGCGGGCCCGCACGGCCAGCTGGTCGTCGTCGGGGTAGTCGACCCGCACGAGGGTGAGCCCGCCCGCCGGGGCCACCGGGACGTCGTTGGCCCGCTCCCGCCGGGACAGTAGGGACCCGGGCCACTCCGGGGGACGGCGGCCCTCGCCGACCGCGGTCAGCCCGCCGACCAGGCTGCGCACCATGGAGTGGCAGAAGGCGTCCGCCGAGGCCGCCACCTCGATCAGGTCGCCGTCGCGGCGCACCCGCAGGTCCAGCAGGGTCCGGACGGTCGTCGCCCCCTCACGCCGCCGGCAGAAGGCGGCGAAGTCGTGCTCACCGAGCAGCAGCCCGGCCGCCAGCCGCATCGCGTCGGCGTCCAGCGTCCGCGGCCAGGCCACCGTGTCCGCGCGGCGCAGCGGCGGGGCGCCCGCGTCGGCGTCGGTGAGCCGGTAGACGTAGTGCCGGGCCAGCGCGGCGAACCGGGCGTCGAAGTCGGGGCTGACCGTCCGGACGGCGGTGACCGCGATGTCCGGCGCCAGCACGCCCCGCAGCCGGCGCAGCAGCCGCGGCTGGTGCTGCGCGAACAGCTCGGCGGGCAGATCGGTGTGCGCGACCTGGCCGGTGGCGTGCACCCCGGCGTCGGTGCGGCCGGCCACGGTCAGGTCGACGTCGTGCCGCAGCACGGTGGCCAGGGCCAGCTCCAGCTCGCCCTGCACGGTGCGCTGGGCGGGCTGGCGAGCCCAGCCGTGCAGCGCCGTCCCGTCGTAGGAGACGTCCAGCCGGACGCGGACGAGCCCGCCACCGGGTGCGGTGGCGGGCTCGTCCGTTGCGTGCAGGTGGTCCATCGATCCCGGCCTCAGCGTGAGGCCGGCCGGATCACTTGGGGTCGACCTCGGGCTCGCCACCCGGGGCGTGGGTGCCGGCGGTGGCGGCGTCGCCGAGCTCAGCGGCCTCCACCTCGGCGGCCGCGGCCTTGGCCACGTCCGGGGACAGCGCCGGGTCGTCGACCACGGCGAGGTTCTCGGCCGTGGGCTGCGGGGTGACGTCGCCGTCGTCCTGGCGCTCGCCGTCCGGGTTGAACACGTCGGCGACGACCTCCTGGGCGTCCTCGACGCCCTCGGCACCGGCGGTGACCGCGGGGCTGGTGTCCCCGCCGGGGCCGGTGGTCTCGACCTCGTCGGCGGTGACCTCACCGGCCGCCGAGGCGGCGCCGGCGCCGGCGGCGAAACGGGTGCCGCGGGCGCGCTCGGCCTCGCCGACCGCCTCCTGGGCGACCGTCAGGCCCTCGACCAGCTCGATGATGGCCATGGGGGCGTTGTCGCCCTTGCGCGGACCGACCTTGACGATGCGGGTGTAGCCACCGGGGCGGTTCGCGTAGCGCGGCCCGATCTCGGCGAACAGGTGGTGGACGACGTCCTTGTCCCGGATCTGCGTCATCACCTGGCGACGGGCGTGCAGGTCACCACGCTTGGCGAAGGTGACCAGCTTCTCGGCGTACGGACGGAGCCGCTTGGCCTTGGTCTCGGTGGTGGTGATCCGCCCGTGCTCGAACAGCGAAGTGGCCAGGTTGGCCAGCATCAGCCGCTCGTGCGACGGCGAACCGCCGAGACGGGGGCCCTTGGTGGGGGTGGGCATGTCGGTCCTTCCTCAGGCTGCCGGGCGGGGGGCTGCCGGCTGCGTCTCCGTACTGCGTTGTGCTGGCCACCCGTGCGGCTGGCCGGGTCGGCCCCGCTGCCCCCGCCGCGAGCGTGCGAGCGGGGGCAGCGGGGTCCTTCTTCAGAGCTGCTCGGTCTCCTGGTAGTTGCCCTCGTCGTACTGGGCCGGGTCGCCGTAGGTGGCGTCGCCCTGGTACGCGTCGGTCTCGTACCCCTCGTCGTAGCTCTCCACCGAGGTGGGGATGAACCCGGGCGGGCTGTCCTTCAGGGCCAGGCCCATGGCGGCGAGCTTCATCTTGACCTCGTCGATCGACTTCGCACCGAAGTTGCGGATGTCGAGCAGGTCGGCCTCGGACCGGGTGACGAGCTCCCCGACCGTGTGGACGCCCTCGCGCTTGAGGCAGTTGTAGGACCGGACGGTGAGGTCCATGTCCTCTATCGGCATCGAGAAGTTCGCGATGTCGGCCGCCTCGGCCGGGCTCGGCCCGACCTCGATGCCCTCGGCGTCGATGTTCAGCTCGCGCAGCAGGCCGAACAGCTCGACCAGGGTGGAGCCCGCGCTGGCGATCGCGTCGCGGGGCTCGAGCGACGGCTTCGTCTCGACGTCGACGACCAGGCGGTCGAAGTCGGTCCGCTGCTCGACGCGCGTGGCCTCGACGGCGTAGGTCACCTTCAGCACCGGCGAGTAGATCGAGTCGACCGGGATGCGGCCGATCTCCTGACCGGGCTGCTTGTTCTGCGTGGCCGGCACGTAGCCGCGGCCGCGCTCGACGACCAGCTCGATCTCCAGCCGGCCCTTGGCGTTGAGCGTCGCGATGTGCAGCTCGGGGTTGTGCACCTCGACCCCGGCCGGCGGCGCGATGTCGGCCGCGGTCACCTCACCGGGACCCTGCTTGCGCAGGTACATGGTCACCGGCTCGTCGGAGTCGGAGCTGACGACCAGGCCCTTGAGGTTCAGGATGATCTCGGTGACGTCCTCCTTGACGCCCGGCACGGTGGTGAACTCGTGCAGGGTGCCCTCGATGCGGATGCTGGTGACAGCAGCGCCGGGGATCGAGGACAGCAGGGTGCGACGCAGGGAGTTGCCGAGGGTGTAGCCGAAGCCCGGCTCCAGCGGCTCGATGACGAACCGCGAACGCTGGGCGTCGATCGTCTCCTCGGTGAGGGTCGGACGCTGTGCGATGAGCATGGTGATCTCCTTCAGGTCCTCCGGCACCCGCCATATGACGCCGAGAGGGATGGTGCCGGCGGGACGGACATCGGTCCGCCCGTCCCGCCGTCGTGCGGCCCCCGTGCAGAGCCCCCGCCGCGCGAAGCGTGGCGTGGGGCGGTGCACGGGGGTCCTTCGACTACTTGGAGTAGAGCTCCACGATCAGCTGCTCCTGCACCGGGGTGTCGATTACCTGGCGCGCCGGGATGCTGTGAACCAGCACCTTCAGCTGCGTGCTGATGACCTCCAGCCACGGCGGGACCGGACGCTGGCCGGCCTTGGCCTGGGCGATCTGGAACGGCACCATCTCGGTGGACTTCGCGGTCACCTCGACGATGTCCTGGGCGCTCACCCGGAAGGACGGGATGTCCACCTTGCGGCCGTTGACCTTGATGTGGCCGTGGCGCACGAGCTGGCGGGCCATGTCACGGGACTCGGCGAAGCCGGCCCGGTACACGACGTTGTCCAGCCGCGACTCCAGGATCTGCAGCAGGACCTCACCGGTCTTACCGGTCTTCTTGTTGGCCTCTTCGTAGTAGCCGCGGAACTGCTTCTCCAGCACGCCGTAGATGCGGCGCGCCTTCTGCTTCTCACGCAGCTGCAGCAGGTACTCGCTGTCCTTGCTGCGGCCCCGGCCGTGCTCGCCCGGCGGGTACGGCCGGATCTCGATCGGGCACTTCGGGGACTCGCACTTGCTGCCCTTGAGGAACAGCTTCATCTTCTCGCGCCGGCACAGGCGGCAGTCGGCTCCGGTGTAACGGGCCACGTCAGGTACTCCTCGTTCTTCTCGTCAGTGACCGGTCAGACCCGGCGGCGCTTCTTGGGGCGGCAGCCGTTGTGCGGCTGCGGCGTCACGTCCTGGATCTGACCCACCTCGAGGCCGGTGGCCTGCAGCGAGCGGATCGCGGTCTCGCGGCCCGAACCCGGGCCCTTGACGAAGACGTCGACCTTGCGCATGCCGTGCTCCTGCGCCTTGCGGGCCGCGTTCTCGGCGGCCATCTGCGCGGCGAAGGGGGTCGACTTGCGGGAGCCCTTGAAACCGACGTGGCCGGCGGAGGCCCAGCTGATCACGTTCCCGGTCGGGTCGGTGATCGACACGATCGTGTTGTTGAACGTGCTCTTGATGTGCGCCGCGCCGTGGGCGACGTTCTTCTTCTCCTTGCGGCGCACCTTCTTGGTGCCGGCTGCCGCGCGGGCCCTGGGAGGCATTCTTCAGCGTGTCCTGTCTGCTCGTGGCCAGATGTCGCAGCAGCGCGCCGTCGCTCCCCCCTGCGGGTGCGCTGCGACGGCGCGCCGAACTGCTTACTTCTTGCCGGCCTTCTTCTTGCCGGCGATGGTCTTGCGCGGGCCCTTGCTGGAGCGCGCATTGGTGCGGGTGCGCTGACCGTGGACCGGGAGGCCGCGGCGGTGCCGCAGGCCCTGGTAGCAGCCGATCTCGATCTTGCGACGGATGTCGGCGGCGACCTCACGGCGGAGGTCACCCTCGACCCGGAAGTGCTCGTCGATGTAGTCGCGCAGCTTCAGCAGGTCCTCGTCCGTGAGGTCCCGGGCGCGCAGGTCCGGGCTGACGCCCGTCGCGGCCAGGGTCTCCTTCGCGGAGGTCTTGCCGATCCCGTAGATGTAGGTGAGCGCGATCTCCATCCGCTTGTCGCGGGGAAGGTCGACGCCAGCCAGTCGTGCCATGTTCAGGTACTCCCTCAGCCCTGGCGCTGCTTGTGCCGGGCGTTGTCGCAGATGACCATGACCCGGCCGTGCCGGCGGATCACCTTGCACTTGTCGCAGATCTTCTTCACCGACGGCTGGACCTTCACCGGTGCCGCCCCTCATTCCTCATGTCGATGTGCCGACGTCGCGCGGTGCGCGCAGCGCCGACGGTCACTTGTAGCGGTAGACGATGCGACCGCGCGTCAGGTCGTAGGGCGAGAGCTCCACGACCACGCGGTCCTCCGGCAGGATGCGGATGTAGTGCTGTCGCATCTTGCCGCTGATGTGGGCGAGCACCCGGTGTCCGTTCTGCAGCTCGACCCGGAACATCGCGTTGGGCAGCGGCTCGACGACGCGACCCTCGACCTCGATGGCCCCGTCCTTCTTCGCCATGCCCTACACGGCCTCCTCGTTCGACTGCGTCGTCCATGCCGGAGCGGCACGGACGTCGTGCTGGATGCGGAACTGCTCTGGATGACGATCTCGCAGAGGGCGTCCGGCGTTCTGCGGCCACAGCAGGACGACGGACGGCGCGAACGCCAACGGCCACTGTACTCCAGCCGCTGACCCCTCACCAACCCGGGGCGGAGTGACGAGGGCCGCCTACTGGCGGGCGGTGATCCCGAAGGGCGCGAGCCCGGACACGCCGCCGTCCTCGGCGGTGAGCACCCAAGGACCCTCGGGGGTGATGGCGACGGTGTGCTCGAAGTGGGCGGCGCGGGAGCCGTCCTTGGTGACGACCGTCCAGCCGTCCTCGAGCTCCTCGGTGGCCGGGTCGCCGACGGTCACCATCGGCTCGATGGCCAGCGCCATGCCGGGGACGAGCCGTGGACCGCGGCCCGCGCGGCCGTAGTTCAGCACGTGCGGGTCCTGGTGCATCTCGGTGCCGATGCCGTGGCCGCCGTAGTGGTCGACGATCCCGTACGGGCGCTCGGCGGAGCGGATCGACTCCTCGACCGCGTGGCTGATGTCGGTGAGCCGGCCGCCGGCCAGCGCCCGGGCCAGCCCGGCCCACATCGAGCGCTCGGTGACGGCGATGAGCGCGGCGTCCTCCGCCGAGGGCTCCCCCACCGTGACGGTGATCGCCGAGTCGCTGTGCCAGCCCTCCAGGATCGCGCCGCAGTCGATGGAGATGTTGTCGCCCTCGGCGAGCACCCGGTCCGGGTTGGGGATCCCGTGCACGACCTCGTCGTTGACCGACGCGCAGATCGTCCCGGTGAACCCGTGGTAGCCGAGGAAGTTCGGCACCGCGCCCTGGGACCTGATGTGGTCCTCGGCGACGGCGTCGAGCTCCTTGGTCGTGACACCTGGGCGGACGGCGGCGCGCACCGCCGCAAGAGCGCCCGCCGTGACGAGCCCGGAGGCGCGCATGAGCTCGATCTCGTGCGCCGTCTTGATCTGGATCATCCGTCCACTCCACTTCACCAGCAGCGGCAGCCGGGCCAGGAGGGCGGCACCGCGGTCGCCGTGCACCTCGCGCCTCGCGCGCTCAGGCCCCGGCCGGGCCGTCGACCGCGCCGAGCGCCCGGAGCGCCCGATCGGTGACCTCGTCGATGCTGCCGATCGCCTGGATCCTGCTCAGCAGCCCGACCTGGTCGTAGTAGCCCGACAGCGGCGCCGTCTGTTCCCGGTACACCCCGAGACGGTGCCGGATGGTCTCCGGCTTGTCGTCGTCGCGTTGCACCCACTCGCCGTCCACGAGCATGCGCCGGCCGGAGAGCCGGCGCACCAGCTCCTCCTCGTCGACGACGAGCTCCAGCACCCGGTTCAGGGAGTACCCCACCTCGTCCAGCGAGGCCTGCAGCTGCTCGGCCTGCGCGATGGTCCGGGGGAACCCGTCGAGCAGAAACCCCGCCTTGGCATCGGGCTCGGCCAGCCGATCGGTGACCATCGCGACGGTGATCTCGTCGGGCACCAGGTCACCCGCGTCCATGTAGACCTTGGCCTTCTGGCCGAGCTTGGTCTGGCCGCTGACGTTCGCGCGGAAGATGTCGCCGGTCGAGATGGCCGGGACGCGCAGGCGTCCGGCGATGATCTGGGCCTGGGTCCCCTTGCCGGCTCCCGGCGGGCCCAGCAGCACGACGCGCACTACCGCAGGAACCCTTCGTAGCTGCGCTGGTTGAGCTGCGTCTCGATCTGCTTCACCGTCTCCAAGCCCACTCCCACCATGATCAGCACGGCCGTCCCGCCGAACGGGAAGTTCTGGTTCTGCCCCTCCTGCGTGATGGAGAGGAACAGGTTGGGCAGCACGGCCACCAGACCGAGGTAGATCGCCCCCGGCAGGGTGATCCGCGAGAGCACGTACTGCAGGTACTCGGCCGTGGGGCGTCCCGGGCGGATGCCGGGGATGAAACCGCCGTAGCGCTTCATGTCGTCGGCCCGCTCCTCCGGGTTGAAGGTGATCGACACGTAGAAGTACGTGAAGAACACGATCAGGCCGAAGTAGACGGCGATGTGCACCGGGCTGCTCTGGTCGATGATGTAGTTCTCGATGAAGCGGCGCACCGGGCCGGTCTCGCTGCCCTGCAGCTGGCTGATCAGCTGCGGCAGGTACAGCAGCGAGGACGCGAAGATCACCGGGATGACGCCGGCCTGGTTGACCTTCAGCGGCAGGTACGTGGAGGTGCCGCCGTACATCCGCCGGCCGACCATCCGCTTGGCGTACTGCACGGGGATCCGCCGCTGCGCCTGCTCGACGTAGACGACCGAGGCGATGATCACCACGGCGAGCACGCAGACGAGCGTGAACACGAAGCCGCCGCGGGTCTGCAGGATCGCGCCGCCCTCGGCCGGGATGCGCGCGGCGATCGAGGTGAAGATCAGCACGGACATGCCGTTGCCGATCCCCTTCTCGGTGAGCAGCTCACCGAGCCACATGATCACGGCGGTGCCGGCGGTCATCGTGACGACCAGGACGACGGTGGTCCACACCGAGTCCGAGGGGATGATGTCCAGCGAGCAGTTGACGAACAGCTGACCGCTGCGGGCCAGGGCGATGATGCCGGTGCTCTGCAGGACGGCGAGCGCGATGGTCAGGTAGCGGGTGTACTGGGTCAGTTTCCCCTGACCCGACTGCCCTTCCTTCTTCAGCTGCTCGAAGCGCGGGATGACGACGACGAGCAGCTGCACGATGATGCTCGCGGTGATGTACGGCATGATGCCGAGCGCGAACACCGACAGGCGCAGCAGCGCGCCACCGGAGAACAGGTTGACCAGCGAGTACAGGTCTCGCTGGTCGGAGGCCTGGGCCTGCTCCAGACAGCTGTTGATCGCTGTGATGGAGACGCCCGGGCCGGGCACGCTGGCGCCCAGCCGGTAGACCGCGATCAACCCGAGGGAGAACAGCAGCTTCCGCCGGAGGTCTGGCGTCCGGAACGCCGCGGCGAACGCCTGCAGCACTGGTCCTCCCCGAGTCGGTCGTGTGAGGTTAGCAATCGGCCCGCCCGGCACGGGTGCCGGGCGGGCCGGAGAAGACCCCCTGCCGGGGGGCAGGAGGGTCCTCGGTCAGATCTGGGTGGTGTTGCCTCCGGCCGCGGCGATCTTCTCCTCGGCGGACTTGGAGAAGGCGTGCGCGTGCACGAAGACCTGGACCCCGCCGAGCTCGCCGGTGCCGAGGACCTTGACCGGCTGACCGCGCCGGACGGCGCCGGCGTCAGCCAGCGTGTCCGGGTTGATCGAGCCGCCCTCCGGGAAGAGGGAGGCGATCCGGTCCAGGTTCACGACCTGGAAGACGACCTTGTTGGGGGCCTTGAAGCCCGAGAGCTTCGGCAGCCGCATGTGCAGCGGGGTCTGGCCACCCTCGAAGCGGGCCGAGACCTGCGTGCGGGCGCCGGAGCCCTTGGTGCCGCGACCCGCGGTCTTGCCCTTGGAGCCCTCACCACGACCCACGCGGGTCTTCTTGGTGTGGGCGCCGGGGGCAGGACGCAGGTGGTGGACCTTGAGAGTCATGGTGTTCCCCTGCTCAGACGATCTCTTCGACGGTGACCAGGTGCGGCACCGTCGCGACCATCCCGCGGATCTCGGGACGGTCCTCCTTGACGACCGAGTCGCTGATGCGCTTCAGCCCGAGCGAACGCAGCGTCTGACGCTGGTTCGGCTTCGTGCCGATGGCCGACTTGATCTGGGTGACCTTCAGCTGAGCCATCTCAGACCCCCTGACCGGCCCGCGCGCGCAGCATGGCGGCCGGGGCGACGTCCTCCAGGGGCAGACCACGGCGGGCCGCGATCTCCTCGGGGCGGACGAGGTCCTTCAGCGCCTGCATGGTCGCGTGGACGATGTTGATTGGGTTCGAGGACCCGAGACTCTTGGAGAGCACGTCGTGGATGCCGGCGCACTCGAGGACGGCGCGCACCGGACCGCCGGCGATGACACCGGTACCCGGGCTGGCCGGCTTCAGCAGCACGACACCGGCCGCCGCCTCACCCTGCACCGGGTGCGGGATGGTGCTGGCGATCCGCGGCACGCGGTAGAAGTGCTTCTTGGCCTCCTCGACGCCCTTGGCGATCGCCGCGGGCACCTCCTTGGCCTTGCCGTAGCCGACGCCCACGGTGCCGTCGCCGTCGCCCACGATCACCAGGGCGGTGAAGCTGAAGCGCCGACCACCCTTGACGACCTTGGACACGCGGTTGATGGCCACCACGCGCTCGATGAAGTTGCTCTTCTCGGCGGGCGCGCCCCCGGGCCCCCGCCCGCCGTCACGGCGGTCCCGGCGGTCGTTGCCGCCGCCGGCGCCGCCGCCGCGTCGCTGTGGTCCTGGCATCAGACGTCCCTCTCGATCTCGATCACGGTGTTGCTCATCAGAAGTCCAGCCCACCCTCACGGGCACCGTCGGCCAGCGCCGCGATGCGGCCGGCGTACCGGTTGCCACCGCGGTCGAAGACGACGGCGGAGATGCCGGCGGCCTTCGCGCGCTCGGCGACGAGCGTGCCCACCCGGCGGGCGAGGGCGGACTTGTCGCCCTCGGCACCCCTCAGGCTGGCGTCCAGGGTCGAGGCACTGACCAGGGTACGGCCGACGGTGTCGTCGACGACCTGGACGTGCATGTGCCGCGAACTGCGGTTGACCACCAGGCGGGGGCGCTCCGGCGTGCCGGAGACCCGCTTGCGCAGCCGGTTGTGGCGACGCAGCCGCGAGACGCGGCGGGCGGTGCTGATGTCGGTGCCGACGGGCTTGTGCACCCGAGCGGTCTTCTCGGTGGTGGCCATCACTTACCCGTCTTCCCGACCTTGCGCTTGACGACCTCGCCCTGGTACCGCACGCCCTTGCCCTTGTACGGGTCGGGCTTGCGGATCTTGCGGATGTTCGCGGCGACCTCGCCCACTCGCTGCTTGTCGATGCCGCTGACCCGCAGGCGGGTCGGGGCCTCGACCGTGAAGGCGATCCCCTCGGGGGCCTTCACGACGACCGGGTGGCTGAAGCCGAGGGCGAACTCGAGGTCCGCGCCGCGGGCCTGCACGCGGTAGCCGACGCCGACGATCTCCAGGGTCTTGTCGTACCCCTGGGTCACCCCGGTGATCATGTTGGCGATGAGCGTGCGGGACAGGCCGTGCAGGGCCCGGCTCTCACGCGCGTCGTCAGGACGCTGCACCAGCAGCGTGCCGTCCTCACCGCGCTCGACGGTGATGGGGGCTGCGACCGTGTGGCTCAGCGCCCCCTTCGGGCCCGAGACGTTGACCGTGCGCCCGTCGATGGCGACGTCCACCCCGCTGGGCACCGGAATCGGGAGTCGTCCGATCCGTGACATGTCTGCTCGCTCCTCTTACCAGACGTAGGCGAGGACTTCCCCACCCACGCCCTTCTTGGTCGCCTGCTTGTCGGTCAGCAGCCCGGTGGAGGTGGAGATGATCGCCACCCCGAGGCCGCCCAGGACCTTGGGCAGGGCGGTCGACTTCGCGTAGACCCGCAGGCCCGGCTTGGACACCCGCCGCACGCCGGCGATGCTCCGCTCACGGTTGGGGCCGTACTTGAGGGTGACCACGAGCTCCTTGCGGATGTGGCCGTCCACCTCGACGTCGTTGACGGTCCACCCGCCGATGTAGCCCTCCTTCTGGAGGATCTCGGCGATGTGCGTCTTCAGCTTCGACGACGGCATGGTCGCTGCGTCGTGGTACGCCTGGTTGGCGTTGCGCAGCCGCGTGAGCATGTCCGCGATCGGGTCGGTCATCGTCATGGGTGTGTGTTGCCTCTCTCGCCGCGGTTCCGCACTGTGGTTTCGGGTGCGGCCTGTCAGCGATCGGTGCTGCTGGGAAAGGTGACGTGCGGTGTTGCCTTGCGCCTGGAACCGGCCCCCTCGCAGGGGCCCTACGACGTGCGAAGCGCGTCGTGGGGGGCGAGGGTGCCTACCAGCTGGACTTGCTCACGCCGGGGAGCTCCCCGGCGTGCGCCATCTCCCGCAGGCAGATCCGGCACAGGCCGAACTTGCGGAAGACGGCGTGCGGCCGCCCGCACCGCTGGCAACGGGTGTAGCCACGGACGGCGAACTTGGGCTTGCGCGCCGCCTTGTTGATCAGAGCCTTCTTGGCCATCTCGGGATCTCCTCGCCCGCGCTCAGCGGGTCGCGTTCACGACGGTCTGGCCGGCGAAGGGGAAGCCGAGCAGCGTGAGCAGCTCGCGGCCCTCCTCGTCGGTGGTGGCGGTGGTCACCAGGGTGATGTCCATGCCGCGGGGCCGGTCGATCTTGTCGACGTCGATCTCGCGGAACATGGACTGCTCGGTCAGACCGAACGTGTAGTTGCCGTTCCCGTCGAACTGCTTCGGGTTCAGGCCGCGGAAGTCGCGGATGCGGGGCAGGGCCAGCGACAGCAGCCGGTCCAGGAACTCCCACATGCGGTCGCCGCGGAGGGTGACCTTCGCGCCGATCGGCATGCCCTCGCGCAGCTTGAACTGCGCGATGGACTTGCGGGCGCGGACGACGGCCGGCTTCTGGCCGGTGATGGCGGTGAGGTCGCGGACCGCGCCGTCCATCAGCTTGGCGTCGCGGGTGGCCTCACCGACGCCCATGTTGACCACGATCTTCACCAGACCGGGGATCTGCATGACGTTGGGGTAGCCGAACTCGTTCTGCAGAGCAGGCGCGATGTCGGCGCGGTAGCGGGCGAGCAGGCGGGGCAGCTCACGGGTGGGTGCGCTCATGGGTTCAGAGGTCCTTACCGGTGCGCCGCGAGACCCGGATGCTGCGGCCTTCCTCGTCCTTGCGGTGACCGACCCGGGTCGGCGTGCCCTCGCTGTCGACGACCATCACGTTGCTCACGTGGATGGCGGCCTCCTGCGTGACGATCCCGCCCTGCTGGGCTCCGCGCTGGCTGGTGCTGATGCGGGTGTGCTTCTTGACCCGGCCGATGCCCTCGACGAGGACCTTCTGGGTCTTGGGGAAGGCGGCGATGACGCGGCCCTTCGCGCCCCGGTCCTTGCCGGCCAGGACGACGACCTCGTCACCCTTCTTGACCTTCATCGACGGGGTCTTCCCGCTGGACTGCTGAGCCATGGTCACAACACCTCCGGAGCGAGCGAGATGATCCGCATGAAGCGCTTGTCGCGCAGCTCCCGGCCGACGGGGCCGAAGATGCGCGTCCCGCGCGGGTCGCCGCTGTCGCGGATGATCACCGCGGCGTTCTCGTCGAAGCGGATGTAGGAGCCGTCGGGACGCCGACGCTCCTTCACCGTGCGGACGATGACGGCCTTGACGACGTCGCCCTTCTTCACGCCGGCGCCGGGCAGCGCGTCCTTCACGGTGGCGACGATGACGTCGCCGATGCCCGCGTAGCGACGCCCCGAGCCACCGAGCACGCGGATGCACAAGATCTCCTTGGCACCGGTGTTGTCGGCGACCCGCAGACGCGACTCCTGCTGGATCACTTCCTGCTCCTCAGTCCTTGATTCGACAGCCGGGCCGGATCGGTGAACCGGCTGTCCGGCACCCACACGCGGACAGCCGGTGGCGTGCGCCACCGGCCGTCCGTGCACGGGTACCGGGATGCGGCGCACCACTCGGGTGCGCCAGTCGTCCAGAGTACCTGGCGCTCAGTCGGCCTGCGCAGCCGACCGGGTCACTTGGCCTTCTCGACGACGGAGACCAGACGCCACCGCTTGGTGGCGGACAGCGGCCGGGTCTCCATGATCTGCACGCGGTCGCCGATGCCGGCGACGTTCTGCTCGTCGTGCGCCTTCAGCTTGCTGGTGCGCCGGATGACCTTGCCGTACAGGCCGTGCTTCACCCGGTCCTCGACCTCGACGACGATGGTCTTCTCCATCTTGTCGCTCACCACGAGGCCCTCGCGGACCTTGCGGTAGCCGCGACCGGCGAGACCCGGGCCGCTGGCGGCCTGCGTCTGCTCGCTCTCGCTCATGCCACACCCTCGTTCGGGGCGACCGAGAGACCCAGCTCGCGCTCACGCATGATCGTGTAGATCCGGGCGATGTCGCGGCGGACGGTCTGCAGTCGCCGGTTGTTGTCCAGCTGGCCGGTGGCCACCTGGAAGCGCAGGTTGAACAGCTCTTCACGCGACTCGCGCAGCCGGGTGGCCAGCTCGTCGGCGGACAGCTCGCGCAGCTCGGGCGCAGTCAGTCCGGCGGCCATCACACTTCTCCTTCACGCGTGATGAAGCGGCACTTCATCGGGAGCTTGTGGATCGCGCGGCGCATGGCCTCGCGGGCGACGGGCTCGGCCACACCGGAGAGCTCGAACATGATCCGGCCCGGCTTGACGTTGGCCACCCACCACTCGGGCGAGCCCTTACCGGAGCCCATGCGGGTCTCGGCGGGCTTCTTGGTCAGCGGACGGTCCGGGTAGATCGAGATCCACACCTTGCCGCCACGCTTGATGTGACGGGTCATGGCGATACGAGCGGACTCGATCTGCCGGTTGGTCACGTACGCCGGCTCCAGGGCCTGGATGGCGAAGTCACCGAAGTTGATCGCCGTGCCGCCCTTGGCCCGGCCGGACCGGTCCGGGTGGTGCTGCTTGCGGTGCTTGACCCGACGGGGGATCAGCATGGCTCAGGCCCCCTGCTCTGACGTGGTGTTCTCGGTGGCAGCCGCCTCGGCGGTCGCGGCACCCTCGGTGCCGGCGGCCGTGGCCAGGGTCTGCTCCACGGCGACGTCACCCGAGCTGGCCGCGACGGTGTCCTCCGCGGGACCGGTCGTGTCCTCGGCGGGACCGGTCGTGTCCTCGGCGGGACCAGTCGTGCCCTCGGCGGCAGCGCGGCCGGCCTCGGTGCCCCCGGCAGTGGTGCCCGAGGAGCCGGACCGACGCGGACGCTGCGGGCGCTCGCGACGAGCCTGACGCTGGGCGAGGGCCTCGAGGGCCTCCCGCTCCGCGCGCGAGCCGCTCACGTCGCCCTTGTAGATCCACACCTTCACGCCGATGCGACCGAAGGTGGTGCGGGCCTCGTAGATGCCGTAGTCGATGTTCGCGCGCAGGGTGTGCAGCGGCACGCGGCCCTCGCGGTAGAACTCCGACCGGCTCATCTCGGTGCCGCCCAGGCGACCGGAGCACTGCACCCGGATGCCCTTGACCTGCGGGCTGCGCTGGGCCGACTGCATGGCCTTGCGCATGGCGCGACGGAAGCTGACCCGGCTGGAGAGCTGCTCGGCGACGCCCTGGGCGACCAGCTGCGCGTCGGCCTCCGGGTTCTTGACCTCGAGGATGTTCAGCTGCACCTGCTTGCCGGTGAGCTTCTCCAGCTCGCCGCGGATCCGGTCGGCCTCGGCGCCGCGACGACCGATGACGATGCCCGGACGGGCGGTGTGGATGTCCACGCGGACGCGGTCACGGGTGCGCTCGATCTCCACCTTCGAGATGCCGGCGCGCTCCATGCCCTTGCCCATGAGCTTGCGGATGGCCACGTCCTCCTTGACGTAGTCCGCGTACAGCTTGTCGGCGTACCACCGGGACTTGTAGTCGGTGGTGATGCCGAGCCGGAACCCGTGCGGGTTGACCTTCTGACCCACTAGCGGGTCCCTCCCCTCGTGTTGCTCTTCTGCTGGGTGGCCGGGCCGGACTGACCGGTGTCCCGACGGGCCTTGCGCGACCGCCGAGCGAGCTCCGCGTCGGTGGTCACCTCGCTCACCTCGATGGTGATGTGGCTGGTGCGCTTGTTGATCCGGAACGCCCGGCCCTGCGCCCGCGGACGGATCCGCTTGAGCGTGGGGCCCTCGTCCACGTACGCCGCGCTGACGACGAGCGCTGCCGGGTCCAGCCGCAGGTTGTGCTCGGCGTTGGCGACGGCGCTGGCGACGACCTTGGCGACCGGCTCGCTGGCGCTCTGCGGCGCGAACCGCAGCAGCGCCAGTGCCTCGTCGGTCGGCAGGTAGCGGACGAGGTCCACCACCCGCCGGGCCTTCATGGGGGTGACGCGGACGAACCGGGCGGTGGCCCGGGCGACCTGCGTCTCCTGTCCCAACTGGGAAGTCATCTGACTCTCTTCTCTACCTGGTCGCTCAGCCGCGCCGCGACCGGCGGTCGTCCTTGACGTGCCCACGGAACGTGCGGGTGGGCGCGAACTCGCCGAGCTTGTGCCCGACCATCGCCTCGGTGACGAACACCGGGACGTGCTTGCGGCCGTCGTGCACGGCGATCGTGTGCCCGAGCATGTCGGGGATGATCGTCGAACGCCGCGACCAGGTGCGGATGACGTTCTTGGTGCCCTTGTCGTTCTGTGCGTCCACCTTCGCGAGCAGGTGGTCGTCGACGAACGGGCCCTTCTTCAGGCTGCGTGGCATGTCTGACGGACTCCTCTCCCGCTCAGCGCTTCTTGTTGGTGCGCCGGCGGCGCACGATCAGGGCGTCACTGGCCTTGCGCTTGCGCGTACGGCCCTCGGGCTTGCCGTTCGGGTTCACCGGGTGGCGACCACCGGAGGTCTTGCCCTCACCACCACCGTGCGGGTGGTCGACCGGGTTCATCGCGACACCGCGGACGGTGGGACGCTTGCCCTTCCACCGCATGCGGCCGGCCTTGCCCCAGTTGATGTTCGACTGCTCGGCGTTGCCCACCTCGCCGACGGTGGCGCGGCAGCGCACGTCGACGTTGCGGATCTCGCCGGAGGGCATGCGCAGCTGCGCGAAGCGGCCCTCACGGGCGACCAGCTGGACGCTGGTGCCGGCCGAACGGGCGATCTTCGCCCCGCCACCGGGCCGCAGCTCGATGGCGTGGATGACGGTGCCGACCGGGATGTTGCGCAGCGGCAGGTTGTTGCCGGGCTTGATGTCGGCCCCGGGGCCGCACTCGACCGTGTCGCCCTGCTTGAGCTTCGCCGGCGCGATGATGTACCGCTTCTCACCGTCGGCGAAGTGCAGCAGCGCGATCCGCGAGGTGCGGTTCGGGTCGTACTCGATGTGCGCGACCTTGGCCGGCACGCCGTCCTTGTCCGCGCGGGTGAAGTCGATCACCCGGTAGGCGCGCTTGTGCCCGCCGCCCTGGTGGCGCGCGGTCACGCGGCCGTGGACGTTGCGCCCGCCGCGACCGTGGAGCGGCCGGACCAGCGACTTCTCGGGGTGGTCGCGGGTGACCTCGGCGAAGTCGGCGACGGACGAGCCGCGGCGGCCCGGCGTCGTCGGCTTGTACTTACGGATGGCCATGGTTCCTCAGAGTCCTCTGGTCCGATCGGTGGGTCCGGGCGTCAGGCGCCCGGCCCCCCGAAGAGCTCGATGCGGTCGCCGGGGGCCACGGAGACGATGGCGCGCTTGGTGTCCTTGCGCTTGCCCATCACAGCGCCCTTGGAGCGCTTCCTCTTCCCCTGACGGTTGATCGTGTTGACCGACAGGACCTTCACGTTGAAGACCTGCTGAACAGCGATCTTGATCTGGGTCTTGTTGGCATCCGGCCGGACGATGAACGTGTACTTGTTCTCGTCCAGGAGGCCGTAGCTCTTCTCCGAGATGACCGGGGACAGCAGTACGTCCCGGGGGTCGCGGACGCTCACGCCTTCTCCTCAGTGGTCTCGTCGGTCGCCGTCTGCGCGGTGGCCGGGGCGATCGACGGCACGACGTCGTCGACCTCGCTGGTGTGCAGGTCGGGGAGCTCGGCCGAGCTGGCCCGGCCCTTGCCGCCCTTGGCGGGACCCGCGACGTACTCGGCGAGGGCGGCCTCGGTGAAGACCACCTCGTCGCTGACCAGCACGTCGTAGGTGTTCAGCTGGCCGGCCTCGATCAGGTGGACCCGGGGCTCGTTGCGCAGGCTGATCCAGTTCAGGACGTCCTCGCGGTCCAGGACGACCAGCACCCGCTTGGCGGCGGTGAGGGCGTCGAGCACCTTGAGAGCGGCCTTGGTGGAGGGGGCGTCGCCCTCGACGAACCCGGAGACCACGTGCACCCGGTTCTCCCGGGCCCGGTCGGAGAGGGCACCGCGCAGGGCGGCGGCCTTCATCTTCTTGGGGGTCTTCTGCTCGTAGTTCCGCGGCTGCGGGCCGTGGACGATGCCACCGCCGGCGAACTGCGGAGCGCGGATCGAGCCCTGCCGCGCGCGGCCGGTGCCCTTCTGGCGGTAGGGCTTGACGCCACCACCCCTGACCTCGCCGCGGGTCTTGGTCGAGTGCGTGCCCTGGCGGGCCGCGGCCAGCTGGGCCACGACGACCTGGTGCAGCAGCGCCACGTTGGCCGGGGCGTCGAACAGCTCACCGGGGAGGGTGACCTGCCCCGAGGTGGTGCCGGCCGGCGTCCGGACGTCGACCTGGCGGTCGGCGCGCTCGCTCGTCGAGGCGGTCACTTGGCGTCACTCCCCACGGGGCCGCCCTTGACCGCGGAGCGGACCAGCAGCAGCCCACCGCGCGGGCCGGGAACGGCACCCTTGATCAGCACGAGGCCCTTGTCGGTGTCGACCTTGTGCACCTTCAGCGAGAGCGTGGTCGTGGTGACCGCGCCCATGCGACCGGCCATGCGCAGGCCCTTGAACACGCGACCCGGGGTGGCGCAGCCACCGATCGAGCCGGGCGAACGGTGCTTGCGCTGGGTGCCGTGGCTCGCGCCCAGGCCCTTGAAGCCGTGCCGCTTCATGACACCAGCGGTGCCCTTGCCCTTGCTGGTGCCGATGACGTCGACCTTGGCGACGTCCGAGAGGACCTCGGCCGTCAGCTCCTGGCCGACCTCGTACTGGCCGGCGTCCTCGGTGCGCAGCTCGACCAGGTGCCGCCGCGGCGTGACGCCCGCCTTCGCGAAGTGGCCGCCCACCGGGCGGTTCACCTTGCGCGGGTCGATCTCGCCGAACCCGAGCTGGACGGCGGAGTAGCCGTCGCGCTCGGGGGTGCGCACCTGGGTGACCACGCAGGGACCCGCTTTGACGACGGTCACCGGCACGATGCGGTTGTTCTCGTCGAAGACCTGGGTCATCCCCAGCTTCTCGCCGAGGAGCCCACGAAATGTGCTCGCCATGTCTGGGACAGCCCTTACTGGATGTTGACGTCGACCGAGGCCGGCAGGTCGATGCGCATGAGCGCGTCGACCGTCTTCGGCGTCGGGTCGAGGATGTCGATGAGGCGCTTGTGCGTACGCATCTCGAAGTGCTCGCGCGAGTCCTTGTACTTGTGCGGCGAGCGGATGACGCAGTACACGTTCTTCTCCGTCGGCAGCGGCACCGGGCCGACGACGCGCGCTCCGGTCTTCGTCACCGTGTCCACGATGCGCCGCGCCGAGGCATCGATGGCCTCGTGGTCGTAGGCCTTCAGCCGGATGCGGATCTTCTGTCCCGCCATCGCCTGTTCTCGCTCCTGCCGATCGGTGTTCGTGTCTGTGGGGTCTGCTGACCCTGGGGGTCGGGTCTGCTGACCCGGCGACGGGCGGCGGCCGTGGGACGGCCGCCGCCCGTCGAGGTGTTACTTGACGATCTTGGTGACCCGGCCGGCGCCGACGGTGCGGCCACCCTCACGGATGGCGAACCGCAGGCCCTCCTCCATGGCGATGGGCTGGATCAGCTCGACGGTCATCTCGGTGTTGTCACCGGGCATGACCATCTCGGTGCCCGAGGGCAGGGTGACCACGCCGGTAACGTCCGTCGTCCGGAAGTAGAACTGGGGACGGTAGTTGTTGAAGAACGGCGTGTGCCGGCCACCCTCGTCCTTCGAGAGGATGTAGACCGAGCCCTCGAAGTTCGTGTGCGGGGTGATGGAACCCGGCTTCACGACGACCTGGCCGCGCTCGACGTCCTCGCGCTTGATGCCACGCAGCAGCAGACCGACGTTGTCACCGGCCTGGCCCTGGTCGAGCAGCTTGCGGAACATCTCGACACCGGTGACGGTGGTCTTGGTCGAGGTCGGGCGGATGCCGACGATCTCGACCTCCTCCGACACCTTGACGATGCCGCGCTCGACGCGACCGGTCACGACGGTGCCACGACCGGTGATGGTGAAGACGTCCTCGACGGGCATGAGGAACGGCTTGTCGATCTCGCGCTCGGGCTCGGGGATCGCCGTGTCGACGGCGGTCATGAGCTCCATGAGCTTGTCGCCCCACTCGGCGTCGCCCTCGAGGGCCTTCAGCGCCGAGACGCGGACCACGGGGACGTCGTCACCCGGGAACTCGTACTCGGACAGCAGCTCGCGGACCTCCAGCTCGACGAGCTCGAGGATCTCTTCGTCGTCGACCATGTCGGCCTTGTTGAGCGCCACGACGATGTAGGGGACGCCGACCTGGCGGGCCAGGAGGACGTGCTCCTTGGTCTGCGGCATCGGGCCGTCGGTCGCCGCGACCACCAGGATCGCGCCGTCCATCTGCGCCGCACCGGTGATCATGTTCTTGATGTAGTCGGCGTGCCCGGGGCAGTCGACGTGCGCGTAGTGCCGGTGCTCCGTCTGGTACTCGACGTGGGCGATCGAGATCGTGATGCCGCGGGCCTTCTCCTCGGGCGCCTTGTCGATCTGGTCGAAGGCCGACGCCTCGTTGAGGTCCGGGTACTTGTCGTGCAGCACCTTGGTGATCGCCGCGGTCAGCGTGGTCTTGCCGTGGTCGATGTGCCCGATGGTGCCGATGTTGACGTGCGGCTTGGTCCGCTCGAACTTGGCCTTGGCCACTGGGTTCCTCTCCTCGTGGTGTCGCGTGGTGCGCGAACTCTGGGGTGGGCTGTGCTCAGGGGGAGGGCGGGAGGGTGACCCGCCCTCCGCTCACTCGCCGGTCGCCTTGGCGATGATCTCCTTGGCGACGTTGGCCGGGACCTCGGCGTACGTGTCGAACACCATGGTGTAGCTCGCCCGTCCCTGGGTGCGGCTGCGCAGGTCACCCACGTAGCCGAACATCTCCGACAGCGGGACCAGCGCCCGGATGACGCGGGCGCCGGAGCGCTCGTCCATCGCCTGGATGGTGCCGCGGCGGGAGTTCAGGTCGCCGATGACGTCGCCCATGTAGTCCTCGGGCGTGACGACCTCGACGGCCATCATCGGCTCGAGCAGGGCCGGGCTGGCCTTGCGGGCGGCCTCCTTGAAGACCATCGAGCCGGCGATCTTGAAGGCCATCTCCGAGGAGTCGACCTCGTGGTACTGGCCGTCGACCAGGGTCGCCTTGACCCCGACCATCGGGTAGCCGGCCAGGATGCCGTACTGCATGGCGTCCTGCATGCCCGCGTCGACCGAGGGGATGTACTCGCGCGGGATGCGGCCACCGGTGACGGCGTTCTCGAACACGTAGGTCGGGCCGTCGGCCGCGACCTCGAGCGGCTCGATCGTCACCTGCACCTTGGCGAACTGGCCGGACCCACCCGTCTGCTTCTTGTGGGTGTAGTCGACCTTCTCGACCCGCTTGCGGATGGTCTCGCGGTAGGCGACCTGCGGCTTGCCGACGTTCGCCTCGACGCGGAACTCCCGCCGCATCCGGTCGACCAGGATCTCCAGGTGGAGCTCGCCCATGCCGGAGATGACGGTCTGGCCGGTCTCCTCGTCCAGGCGGACCTGGAAGGTCGGGTCCTCCTCGGCGAGCTTCTGGATCGCGGTGCCCAGCTTCTCCTGGTCACCCTTGGTCTTCGGCTCGATGGCCACCGAGATGACCGGGGCCGGGAAGGTCATCGACTCCAGGATGACCGGCTTCTGCGGGTCGCAGAGCGTGTCACCGGTGGTGGTCTGCTTCAGGCCGTTCACCGCGACGATCTGACCGGCACCCACGCCATCGCGCTCCTCGCGCTTGTTGGCGTGCATCTGGTAGATCTTGCCGATCCGCTCCTTGCGGTCCTTGGTGCTGTTGAGCACCGGGGACCCGGCGTCGAGCCGGCCCGAGTAGACCCGGACGTAGGTGAGCTTGCCCAGGTGCTGGTCGGTCTGGATCTTGAACGCCAGCGCGGAGAACGGCTCGTCCTCGTCGGCGTGCCGGAGCACCTCGGTCTCACCGTCGAGCGCGGTGCCGACGATGGCCTCGACGTCCAGCGGGCTGGGCAGGTAGTCGACGACCGCGTCGAGCAGCGGCTGGACGCCCTTGTTCTTGAAGGCGGTACCGGTGAGGACCGGGTTGACCTGCGCGGCGATGGTCGCCTTGCGGATCGCGGCCTTCAGCCGCTCGACGGAGATCTCCTCGCCGCCGAGGTAGGCCTCCATGAGCGAGTCGTCGAAGTCCGCGATGTTCTCGAGCAGCTTCTCGCGGTACTCGGCGGCCTGGTCGGCGAGCTCCTCGGGGATCTCCTCGATGGCGTAGTCCTCGCCCATCTTGGTCTCACCGCGCCAGGTGAGGGCCTTCATCTGCACCAGGTCGACGACGCCGATGAAGTCGGCCTCGGCGCCGATCGGCAGCTGCAGCACCAGCGGGTTGGCGGCCAGCCGCTCGATCATCATCTGGACGCAGCGGAAGAAGTCCGCGCCGGTCCGGTCGAGCTTGTTGACGAAGCACATGCGCGGGACGCCGTACTTCTCCGCCTGCCGCCAGACCTGCTCGGTCTGCGGCTCCACGCCGGCGACGCCGTCGTACACGGCGACCGCACCGTCGAGCACCCGCAGCGACCGCTCCACCTCGACGGTGAAGTCGACGTGACCCGGGGTGTCGATGATGTTGATGTCGTGGTCGTTCCAGGTGCACTTGGTCGCGGCGGACGTGATGGTGATGCCGCGCTCCTGCTCCTGCTCCATCCAGTCCATCGTGGCCGCGCCGTCGTGGACCTCACCGATCTTGTAGTTGATACCGGTGTAGAAGAGGATCCGCTCGGTCGTCGTCGTCTTGCCGGCGTCGATGTGCGCCATGATCCCGATGTTGCGGGTCTTGGCGAGGTGGGCCGCATTGCTGGCCATGTCCAGAACTCCTCTTGCGTGTGTGTCCGTGCGCGGGTGCCGGGGATCCCCCGGGGGCCCCGCCGACGGCGGCGCCGGTGTGGCGAGTTACCAGCGGTAGTGCGCGAAGGCCTTGTTCGACTCGGCCATCTTGTGGGTGTCCTCGCGGCGCTTGACCGCGGCCCCCAGGCCGTTGCTGGCGTCGAGCAGCTCGTTCATGAGGCGCTCGGTCATCGTCTTCTCCCGGCGCGCCCTGCTGTACTGGATCAGCCAGCGGAGACCCAGCGTGGTGCTGCGGGAGGCGCGGACCTCGACCGGGACCTGGTAGGTCGCACCACCGACGCGGCGGCTGCGGACCTCGAGGGCCGGCTTGACGTTGTCCAGCGCACGCTTGAGCGTGACGACCGGGTCGGTGTCGTTCTTGGCGCGGCAGCCCTCGAGGGCGCCGTAGACGATCGACTCGGCGACCGAGCGCTTGCCGTCGACGAGCACCTTGTTCACCAGCTGGGTGACCAGCGGCGACTGGTACACCGGGTCGGCGACGAGCGGACGGCGGGGAGCGGGACCCTTGCGGGGCATGTCAGCTCTTCTCCTTCTTCGCGCCGTACCGGCTGCGAGCCTGCTTGCGGTTGCGGACGCCCTGGGTGTCCAGCGAGCCACGGATGATCTTGTAGCGGACGCCGGGCAGGTCCTTCACGCGGCCACCGCGCACGAGCACCATCGAGTGCTCCTGCAGGTTGTGACCCACGCCCGGGATGTAGGCGGTCACCTCGATGCCACTGGTGAGACGAACGCGAGCGACCTTGCGCAGCGCCGAGTTCGGCTTCTTCGGCGTCGTCGTGTAGACGCGCGTGCACACGCCGCGGCGCTGGGGGGAACCCTTCAACGCCGGGGTCTTGGTCTTCTCGACCTTGTCCTCGCGGCCCTTGCGGACCAGCTGGTTGATCGTGGGCATGGGTGGCCTTGATCTCCTACCTGCGCTGGGTCGTGCTCTGGATGGTGGTACATGGTCTGTGCGCCCGGTGTCCCGGCCCCGAGTCTGCACGTGACGTACCGTCCGGCCCCCGCGCTCGGGCGTGTTGCCCTCCGCGTGAACCGGCCAGCTGGTCCGAGCCGGACTCGTCGCCCCTCGCGACTCGGCACCACCACTTCCCCACCAGACGGTGGGCGTGGCCCCCGGCAGCCGGCGGTCGGAAGGACCATCGGACACCCAGGTGCACCGCGAACGGGAGCAGGCCCAAGTCACCTTGGGCACGGCTGACCACGATACCCGGGCATGTCGACCCGGTGCAAACCGGGTCCGGATGCCTGTGCGGGCACCGTGTCGGCCGACTGCCGGGGAGAACGACGGGGTGGCGCGGGCCATTCCTGACCCGCCGTCCCGCCCGTGTGACCGTCATCGCCCGGTGGTCGGCGGCACCGGTGCCCGGTCACCGCGGCGGGGGGCAGCCCGGGTGGGCTGCCGGACGCCTGGACGGTGACCGGCCGGGACCGTTCCGCGGCACTGTAGCGCCCGCCACCGCGCCCTGTCGCCGGCCCTCCCCCGTGTCGCCCACGTCGCTCCTGTCGGTCCTCCGCCCTACCGTCAGTGGCGACCCGATCACCCCGCACTCCGCGGGCCGACACCGGAGGTACGCCGTGCTCCCCGACTCCGCCCGCGAATTGAAGGCACGGCTGTCCCGGCGGCTGTGGCAGGCGTCCGACGGCAGCGTCGAGCCCCGCAAGGTCGGTGAGAAGACGGACTCCGGCGGGACCGTCGCCAGCGGGAGCAGCCGCTGGAGCGGGGTGGCCCTGGGTCTGCGGCCGGTGGGAGCGGGCCAGGTGCACCTGGCCATCCGGGTGATCGACCAGGCCGACGCCGACGTGGTGCTGGCCGGCCTGCCCGACGGCGCCCGTGAGGAGGTCGACGTGCGGGTGATCGGGCAGGTGCACCCGCTGGGCTCTCCCGCTCCCGGCGAGCTGCAGCGGCGGATGCGGCCGCTACGCCCCGGGCTGTCGCTGAGCCACCCCGGCGTGTCCGCCGGGACCCTCGGCGGGTTCGTGCGGCGGCCGGGCCACGACGGGCTGCTGGTGCTGTCCAACAACCACGTGCTCGCCGACGGCAACGCGGCCGCGGAGGGGGACCCGGCCCTGCAGCCGGGAACGGCCGACGGCGGGACGGCGGCCGACCGGATCGGCACGCTGAGCGGCTTCGTCCGGCTGGCCCCCGAGCCGGGGAACCTGGTCGACGCCGCGGTCGCGGCCCTCGACGAGCGGGTCGACGCCGACCCGGCCGGCTACCCCGGTGGTGCGCTGCTGGCCACGGTGGTCTCGCCCGACGAGCTGGACCCCGACGAGCTCGTCGAGAAGGTGGGCCGGACCACCGGTCACACCCGGGGCCGGATCACCGCGGTGGAGGTCGACGGGGTGGGCGTCCGGTACGACGACGGCGTGCACACCTTCGACGACCAGGTGGAGATCGAGGGGCTGGCCGGGGCCTTCAGCGCCGGCGGGGACAGCGGCTCGGTGATCTGGCGGAGCGCCGACCGGGCCCCGCTGGGGCTGCTGTTCGCCGGCTCCGCGACCGGGGGCAGCGCCGGCGGCGGGGTGACGTTCGCCAACCCCCTGGCGACCGTGCTGAGCAGCCTGGGGGTCGAGTGGGTGGCCCACTCCTGACAGCCCCGTGCAGGGTCCCGGCGCGAGCGTGCGAGCGGCGGGGGGCACGGGGGTCCTCTGACTGTTCCCACGGGGCCGGGGAGGGCACCATGGGGTGATGACCGACCGCGCCGCTGCCCGCGCCGTCAAGACGGCGCTGGCCTCCCGCTTCGCCGGGGACCCGGGTGTCGCCGGCGTGGGGCTGGCCCGGCAGGACGCGGAGTACGTGGTCCGGGTGGACCTGACCGAGCCGGGGGCCGGCGCCCGCGTGCCGCGCGCCATCGACGGCGTCCGGGTGGTCACGCACGTGATCGGCCCGGTTCGGCCGCTCTGAGCCCGGCGCCGCCCTCCCCACCCGGCTCCCCCACCGGGCCGCCCCGATAGCGTCCGGCGCAGTGGCCGCGACGGTGGGGCCACCGACGCCGGGGAGGGCGCGTGCGGATCGGGATCCAGGCCGGCTATGCCGGGGACTTCAGGCAGACGGCAGGGGAGGTCCGCGACCTCGAGTCGGCCGGGCTGGACGTCGCGATGGTCGCCGAGGTGTACACCTTCGACGCGGTGAGCCAACTGGGGTACCTGGCCGCGGTGACCGAGCGGGTCGAGCTGATGAGCGGGATCCTGCCGATCTACAGCCGCACACCGGCCCTCATCGCGATGACCGCCGCCGGGCTGGACTTCGTCTCGGACGGGCGGTTCACCCTCGGGCTCGGCGCCTCCGGCCCGCAGGTCGTCGAGGGGTGGCACGGGGTCCCCTACGACGCCCCGCTGCAGCGGACCCGGGAGGTCGTGGAGATCTGCCGCCAGGTGTGGCGCCGCGAGCGGCTCGTCCACGAGGGCCCGAAGTACACCGTGCCGCTGCCGGCGGCCCAGGGCACCGGGTTGGGCAAGCCGCTGAAGCTGATCAACACCCCGGTGCGCGAGCGTGTGCCCGTGCTGCTGGCGGCCCTGGGGCCCAAGAACGTCGAGCTGGCCGCCGAGATCGCGGAGAAGTGGGAGCCGATCTTCTTCCACCCGGAGCGGGCGGCCGAGGTCTGGGGGGCGTCCCTCACGGCCGGGAAGGCCAAGCGGGACCCGGCGCTCGGGGAGCTCGACGTCGTCGTCGGGGTGCCGGTCGCGGTCGGCGAGGACGTCGGTCACCTGGTGGAGGCGGTGCGCCCGGGGATCGCCCTCTACATCGGCGGCATGGGCGCCAAGGGGAAGAACTTCTACAACGACCTGGTCCGCCGGTACGGCTACGGGGCCGAGGCGGAGGCCGTCCAGGAGCTGTACCTGGCCGGGCGCAAGAACGAGGCGGCCGCCGCGGTCCCCGAGGACCTGGTGCGGGCGACGTCCCTCATCGGGCCCGAGTCCTACGTCGCCGAGCGGATCGCCGCCTTCGCCGAGGCCGGCGTCACCACGCTGAACCTCCAGCCGCTCGACGACAGCCGTGAGGGCCGGTTGCGGACGGTCGAGACCATGCGCAGGTTGGCCGACGCCGTGCGGTGAACAGCCCGCGTGCCGTGTTCCGTCACGTGACGCGACGCAGAGCGGCCCCGCACACCGGTGGTGTGCGGGGCCGCTCCGTCACTCAGCGCATCAGCGCCAGTCGTACTCCTCGAGGCGGACGGCCTCGCCCGAGCCCTGACCGAAGACGTCCGGGCTGTAGTACTGCCCGTCGTCGTAGCCGGCCATGGTGTAGACGGCGGCGCGCGCCTCCTCGGTCGGCTCGACCGTGATGTTCCGGTAGCGGCTGATGCCGGTGCCGGCCGGGATCAGCTTCCCGATGATCACGTTCTCCTTGAGGCCGAGCAGGCTGTCGCTCTTGCCCTGGATCGCGGCGTCGGTGAGGACCTTGGTCGTCTCCTGGAAGGAGGCGGCCGACAGCCAGGACTCCGTGGCGAGCGACGCCTTGGTGATCCCCATCAGCACCGGGCGAGCCGAGGCGGGCTCGCCGCCCTCGGCGACGACCCGACGGTTCTCGGTCTCGAACAGCGTCCGCTCGACCAGCGCACCGGGCAGGAACTCCGTCGCGCCCGAGTCGATGATGGTCACCCGCTTCAGCATCTGGCGGATGATCACCTCGATGTGCTTGTCGTGGATCGACACGCCCTGGCTGCGGTAGACCTCCTGGACCTCGCGGACCAGGTGCAGCTGCACCTCGCGCGGGCCCATGATCCGAAGCACCTCGTGCGGGTCCACCGCACCCTCGGTCAGCTGCTCGCCGACCTCGACGTGGCCGCCGTCCTCGACCCGCAGCCGCGAGCGACGCGACAGCTTGTCGTAGACGACCTCGTCGGAGCCGTCGTCCGGGGTGATGGTGAGCTTGCGGAACTGCTCGCCGTCCTCGATCCGGACCGAGCCGGCCAGCTCGGCGATCGGGGCCTTGCCCTTGGGGACGCGGGCCTCGAAGAGCTCGACCACACGCGGCAGACCGTGGGTGATGTCCTCACCCGCGACACCGCCGGTGTGGAAGGTGCGCATCGTCAGCTGGGTGCCGGGCTCACCGATCGACTGGGCGGCGATGATGCCGACCGCCTCGCCGACGTCCACCAGCTTGCCGGTCGCCAGCGACCGGCCGTAGCAGGTGGCGCAGGTGCCCAGCAGCGACTCACAGGTGAGCACGCAGCGGACCTTGACCTCGGAGACACCGGCGTCGACCAGCTGGCCGATCAGCACGTCACCCAGGTCGGACCCGGCCTGCGCGATCAGCGTGCCGTCCGCGGCGACCACGTCGGTGGCCAGCGAACGTGCGTACACGCTGGTCTCGACGTGCGCGTCACGGGTGACGACGCCCTCGTGCACCGTGCCGATCGGCATGATCACGCCGCGCTCGGTGCCGCAGTCCTCCTCGCGGATGATGACGTCCTGCGAGACGTCGACCAGCCGGCGGGTGAGGTACCCGGAGTCCGCGGTCCGCAGCGCGGTGTCCGCGAGCCCCTTGCGGGCGCCGTGCGTGGAGATGAAGTACTCCAGCACCGACAGGCCCTCCCGGAAGTTGGCCTTGATCGGCCGCGGGATGATCTCGCCCTTCGGGTTGGCCACCAGACCACGCATGCCGGCGATCTGGCTGATCTGCATCATGTTGCCTCGGGCGCCCGAGTTGACCATGACCCAGACCGGGTTGGTGGTCGGGAAGTTGTCGACCATCGCCTGGCTGACCTCGGCCCGGGCACGGGTCCAGATCTCGATGAGCTCGGACCGGCGCTCGGCGTCGGTGATGACACCGCGCTCGTACTGACGCTCGATCTTGCGGGCCTCGTCCTCGTGCCGGTCCAAGATCGACTGCTTGACCGGCGGGGTGACGACGTCGTCGATCGCGATCGTCACGCCCGAGCGGGTCGCCCAGCGGAAGCCGGCCGACTTGAGGGCGTCCAGCGTCGCGGCCACCTGGACCTTCGGGTAGCGCTCGGCGAGGTCGTTGACGATCGCGCCCAGCGCCTTCTTCGGCACCTGGTAGTTGACGAAGCGGTAGTCCTCGGGCAGCGCCTCGTTGAACAGCACCCGGCCCAGGCTGGTGGAGACGACGGCCGGCTGGCCGGGCTCCCAGCCCTCGGGGGCCTCCCACGGCTCGTTCGGGCCGCTGTCGACGCCGAACACCTCGTCGAGGCGGATGAGCACCCGCTCCTGCAGGCCCAGCGCGCCCATGTCGAAGGCCATGATCGCCTCGGACGTCGAGCCGAAGGCCTTCGGCCGCTCGCCCTCGGCCACCTCCACCGACCCGCTCAGCGTGGTCAGGTGGTACAGGCCGAGCACCATGTCCTGGGTCGGCGCGGTGATCGGACGACCGTCGGCCGGGCTCAGGATGTTGTTGCTGGACAGCATCAGGATCCGGGCCTCGGCCTGCGCCTCGGCCGACAGCGGCAGGTGCACCGCCATCTGGTCACCGTCGAAGTCCGCGTTGAAGGCGGTGCAGACCAGCGGGTGGATCTGGATGGCCTTGCCCTCGACCAGCTGCGGCTCGAAGGCCTGGATGCCCAGACGGTGCAGGGTGGGCGCACGGTTCAGCAGCACCGGGTGCTCGGTGATGACCTCCTCGAGCACGTCCCACACGACCGGCCGCGCGCGCTCCACCATCCGCTTGGCGGACTTGATGTTCTGCGCGTGGTTGAGGTCGACCAGCCGCTTCATGACGAAGGGCTTGAACAGCTCCAGCGCCATCTGCTTGGGCAGGCCGCACTGGTGCAGCTTCAGCTGCGGGCCGACGACGATGACCGAACGGCCGGAGTAGTCGACGCGCTTGCCGAGCAGGTTCTGGCGGAACCGGCCCTGCTTGCCCTTGAGCAGGTCGGACAGCGACTTCAGCGGGCGGTTGCCCGGGCCGGTGACCGGCCGGCCGCGACGGCCGTTGTCGAACAGCGCGTCCACGGACTCCTGGAGCATCCGCTTCTCGTTGTTGACGATGATCTCCGGAGCGCCCAGGTCGAGCAGTCGCTTGAGCCGGTTGTTCCGGTTGATCACGCGCCGGTACAGGTCGTTCATGTCGCTGGTCGCGAAGCGGCCACCGTCGAGCTGCACCATCGGGCGCAGGTCCGGCGGGATGACCGGCACGCAGTCCAGCACCATGCCCATGGGCG
The DNA here is from genome assembly GCF_019799945.1 of Modestobacter marinus. Classification (GTDB taxonomy): domain Bacteria; phylum Actinomycetota; class Actinomycetes; order Mycobacteriales; family Geodermatophilaceae; genus Modestobacter; species Modestobacter marinus_B. The sequence goes on along the minus strand of NZ_JABGCH010000035.1, from coordinate 13,170 downwards.
AGTTCTGGGTCTGCTGGAAGGCCGCGACGACCTTCAGCCGCTTGAGCGCCCGCAGCTTCCGCTGGCCCTTGCCGCTGCGGATGGTCTCGCGCAGCGAGACCGCCTCGGCGTCCAGGTCGAAGTCGGCGAGCAGCTTCTGCAGCGCCGCGGCACCCATGCCGCCCTCGAAGTACTCGCCGAAGCGGTCCCGCAGCTCGCGGTACAGCCCCTCGTCGGCGATGAGCTGCTTGACCTCCAGCTTGCGGAAGGTGTCGAGCACCTCCTCGAGGCGGTCGATCTCCCGCTGGGCGCGGTCACGCAGCTGGCGCATCTCGCGCTCACCGCCCTCGCGCACCTTGCGGCGCACGTCGGACTTGGCACCCTCGGCCTCGAGCTCGGCCAGGTCGGCCTCCAGCTTCTGCTGGCGGGCCTCGACGTCGGCGTCGCGACGGGTCTCCAGGTTGTGCTTCTCCGCGCTGATCTCCGCCTCGATGGTCGGGAGGTCGCGGTGGCGGGTCTCGTCGTCGACCGAGGTGATCAGGTAGGCGGCGAAGTAGATGATCTTCTCGAGGTCCTTGGGCGCCAGGTCGAGCAGGTAGCCCAGGCGCGAGGGGACGCCCTTGAAGAACCAGATGTGCGTGACCGGCGCGGCCAGCTCGATGTGGCCCATCCGCTCGCGACGCACCTTGGCGCGGGTCACCTCGACGCCGCAGCGCTCACAGATGATGCCCTTGAAGCGGACGCGCTTGTACTTGCCGCAGTAGCACTCCCAGTCCCGGGTGGGACCGAAGATCTTCTCGCAGAACAGACCGTCCTTCTCCGGACGGAGAGTGCGGTAGTTGATGGTCTCGGGCTTCTTCACCTCACCGTGCGACCACTGACGGATGTCGTCGCCGCTGGCAAGGCCGATGCGGAGCTCGTCGAAGAAGTTGACGTCGAGCACTAGGGGGACCCCTTTCCCGGGGCTAGTTCTTCTTCATTGATGAAGGGGGGCCGCCGGCCGGCCCTGACTGATCAGGGCCGGCCGGCTGCCGATCACACGTCCTCGACGGACGACGGCTCGCGGCGGGACAGGTCGATGCCCAGCTCCTCCGCGGCCCGGAAGACCTCGTCGTCGGTGTCGCGCAACTCGATCGCCTGACCGTCGCCGGAGAGGACCTCCACGTTCAGGCAGAGCGACTGCAGCTCCTTGAGCAACACCTTGAACGACTCGGGGATGCCCGGCTCGGGGATGTTCTCGCCCTTGACGATGGCCTCGTACACCTTGACGCGGCCGAGGATGTCGTCGGACTTGATGGTCAGCAGTTCCTGCAGCGCGTAGGCCGCGCCGTAGGCCTGCATCGCCCAGCACTCCATCTCACCGAAGCGCTGGCCACCGAACTGCGCCTTACCACCCAGCGGCTGCTGCGTGATCATCGAGTACGGGCCGGTCGACCGGGCGTGGATCTTGTCGTCGACCAGGTGCAGCAGCTTCAGGATGTAGACGTAGCCGACCGAGATGGGCTCGGGGAACGGCTCGCCGGAGCGGCCGTCGAACAGCCGCGCCTTGCCGGTCTCCTGGACCATCCGGTCGCCGTCCCGGTTCGGGACGGTCGAGCCGAGCAGCCCGATGAGCTCCTCCTCCTTGGCGCCGTCGAACACCGGGGTCGCGGTGCGGGTGCCCGGGGCCGCCGAACGCGCCGCGGGAGGCAGCTTGGCCGCCCAGTCCGGCGTCCCCTCGACCTCCCAGCCCTGCTTGGCGATCCACCCGAGGTGGGTCTCCAGCACCTGGCCGATGTTCATCCGGCCGGGCACGCCCAGCGGGTTGAGCACGATGTCGACCGGCGTGCCGTCCTCCAGGAAGGGCATGTCCTCGACCGGGAGGATCTTGGAGATGACGCCCTTGTTCCCGTGGCGGCCGGCCAGCTTGTCGCCGTCGCTGATCTTGCGCATCTGGGCCACGTAGACCCGGATGAGCTCGTTGACGCCGGCGGGCAGCTCGTCGCCGTCCTCCCGCGAGAACACGCGGACGCCGATGACCTTGCCGGACTCACCGTGCTTGACCTTGAGGCTGGTGTCGCGCACCTCGCGGGCCTTCTCACCGAAGATCGCGCGCAGCAGGCGCTCCTCGGGGGTCAGCTCGGTCTCGCCCTTGGGCGTGACCTTGCCGACCAGGATGTCGCCGGGGACGACCTCGGCACCGATGCGGATGATGCCGCGCTCGTCGAGGTCGGCGAGGACCTCCTCGGAGACGTTCGGGATGTCCCGGGTGATCTCCTCGGCACCGAGCTTGGTGTCGCGGGCGTCGACCTCGAACTCCTCGATGTGGATCGAGGACAGGACGTCGTCCTGCACGAGGCGCTGCGACAGGATGATCGCGTCCTCGTAGTTGTGGCCCTCCCACGGCATGAAGGCGACAAGCAGGTTCTTGCCCAGCGCCATCTCGCCCTGGTCGGTGCACGGCCCGTCGGCGATGACCTGACCGGCCTCGACCCGCTGGCCCTCCTCGACGACCGGGGTCTGGTTGATCGAGGTGCCCTGGTTCGAGCGGCGGAACTTCAGCAGCCGGTAGGTCTGCCGGGTGCCGTCGTCGGCCATGACGGTGACGTAGTCGGCGGTGGAGTCCTCGACCAGACCGGCCTTCTCGGCCACCACGACGTCGCCGGCGTCCACGGCGGCACGCAGCTCCATGCCGGTGCCGACCAGCGGGGCCTCGCTGCGCAGCAGCGGCACCGCCTGACGCTGCATGTTGGCGCCCATGAGCGCGCGGTTGGCGTCGTCGTGCTCGAGGAACGGGATCATCGCCGTCGCGACCGAGGTCATCTGCCGCGGCGAGACGTCCATGTAGTCGACGTTCTCCGGAACGAGGTAGTCGACCTCACCGCCCTTGGTGCGGACCAGCACGCGGTCCTCGGCGAACCGGCCCTGCGCGTCCAGCGGCGAGTTCGCCTGGGCGACGACGAAGCGGTCCTCCTCGTCGGCGGTCAGGTAGTCGATCTGGTCGGAGACGACACCGTTCTCGACCTTGCGGTACGGCGTCTCGATGAAGCCGAACGGGTTGACCCGGCCGTAGGAGGACAGCGAGCCGATCAGACCGATGTTCGGACCCTCGGGGGTCTCGATCGGGCACATCCGGCCGTAGTGGCTCGGGTGCACGTCGCGGACCTCCATGCCGGCCCGCTCACGGGACAGACCGCCGGGGCCCAGCGCCGACAGGCGGCGCTTGTGGGTCAGGCCCGCGAGGGGGTTGGTCTGGTCCATGAACTGGGACAGCTGGCTCGTGCCGAAGAACTCCTTGATGGAGGCGACGACCGGCCGGATGTTGATCAGGGTCTGCGGCGTGATCGCCTCGACGTCCTGCGTCGTCATCCGCTCGCGGACCACGCGCTCCATGCGGGAGAGGCCGACCCGGATCTGGTTCTGGATCAGCTCACCGACGGTGCGCAGCCGGCGGTTGCCGAAGTGGTCGATGTCGTCGACGCCGTGGTCGGGCTCGCCCGCGTGCAGGCGCACCACGTACTCGATGGTGGCGACGATGTCGTCCTCGGTGAGCGTGGTCGTCGGGGTGGGCAGGTCGACGCCCAGCTTCTTGTTGACCTTGTACCGGCCGACCTTGGCCAGGTCGTAGCGCTTCGGGTTGAAGAACAGGTTCTCCAGCAGCGCCTGCGCCGACTCGCGCGTCGGCGGCTCGCCCGGCCGCAGCTTCCGGTAGATGTCCAGCAGCGCCTCGTCCTGCCCGGCGATGTGGTCCTTCTCCAGGGTGGCCAGCATCGTGGGCGACCACTGGAAGTGCTCGCGGATGCGCTCCTCGGTCCAGCCGAGCGCCTTGAGCAGGACGCTGACCGGCTGACGGCGCTTGCGGTCGATCCGGACGCCGACGGTGTCGCGCTTGTCGACGTCGAACTCCAGCCACGCACCACGGCTGGGGATCACCTTGGCGCTGAAGACGTCCTTGTCCGACGTCTTGTCCAGGGTCTTGTCGAAGTAGACGCCCGGGCTGCGGACCAGCTGCGAGACGACGACGCGCTCGGTCCCGTTGATGACGAACGTGCCCTTGCGCGTCATGATCGGGAAGTCGCCCATGAACACCGTCTGGCTCTTGATCTCGCCGGTGGTGTTGTTCATGAACTCGGCGGTGACGAACAGCGGGGCCGCGTAGGTCATGTCCTTGTCCTTGCACTCCTCGAGGGACGCCTTGACGTCCTCGAAGCGCGGGTTGGAGAAGGACAGCGACATCGAGCCGCTGAAGTCCTCGATCGGGGAGATCTCCTCGAGGATCTCCGCGAGGCCGCCGATGGCGCCGGCCTGCTCGTCGGCCGGGAGGGTGGCCTTCCAGGCGGGGCTGCCGACCAGCCAGTCGAAGGAGGCGGTCTGCAGGGCCAGCAGATCCGGCACCTCGAGGGGCTCGTGGATCTTGGCGAACGAGACGCGGAGCGGGGCGCCGGGGATCTTCTGCAGGTCGGTCTCCGCGGTGCGGGTGCCCGGCTGCGGCTCCTGCGGAGTGGTCTGGGTGGTGCCGGACTCGGTGGTGCCGGGGGTGATGCTGGTGGGGCGAGAGCCTGCCAAGATGCGTCCTTCCAAGGACCTCACGACGTGCGGGCGGTGGGTGCAGTTCGTCCTGGGTCGTCGTCGGTATCGGCGAGGCTGTCCGCGACGGCCGGGGCGCCCACCGGAGGTCTCCACGGGGTCACCCGGGGGTCTCACTCCTGGTCCCGGGCACCCTTGGTGACCCGGCTCGGCGGGGCAGGCAGTCAGAGGGCAGCGCAACAGGAGACCCTACCCCTGATCCACGCCGGTGTCCACGTCGGGTCGGGGCCCCCCGGAGGGAGGCCGACCCCGAGGAGCCACCCACGAGAGGTGTCCGGCGCTCTCCCACCCAGGGGCCCGGGCGCCCCGCGGAGGGGGTCCGGGCCACGGGGGCGGGCGAACCAGGTGCGGTCGCGGCTCGATGATGCCAGTCCGGAGCCCGGAGGAGGGCTGCCACGCCGACGCCTCCGGAACCGGGCGGTGCCGCTGGGCGCCCGGGACGACGGGCGCCGCTGGTGTCCTAGATCACGTGCGGGCACGCCGGCCGACCACCGCTCGGGTGCGGCGGACGCGACAGGGGCCGCCCTCCCGGAGGAGGACGGCCCCTGTGGTGACGCGATGGAACGGCCCCGGCGTAGGGGGACCCGGCCCGAGCGGAGCGGGGGCTGGGGCGCCGGGTCCTTACTTGACGGTGACGGTGGCGCCGGCGCCCTCGAGGGCGGCCTTGGCCTTCTCCGCAGCGTCCTTGGCGACCTTCTCCAGGACCGGCTTCGGCGCGTTGTCGACCAGGTCCTTGGCCTCCTTGAGGCCGAGCGAGGTCAGGCTGCGCACCTCCTTGATGACCTGGATCTTCTTGTCGCCGGCGGCCTCGAGGACGACGTCGAACTCGTCCTGCTCGGCGGGAGCCTCGGCAGCGGCGCCACCAGCGGCGGGGCCAGCAGCGGCGACGGCGACCGGCGCAGCGGCGGTGACGTCGAAGGTGTCCTCGAACAGCTTCACGAAGTCGGACAGCTCGAGGAGCGTCATCTCCTTGAAGGCGTCGAGCAGCTCGTCGTTGGACAGCTTGGCCATGATCTCTCCTTGGGGGGTCAGTCGGCGCTGACCGCGGTGTCCGCGGCAGCGTCGGTCGTCTCGGGGGTGGTGTCAGCAGCAGCGTCGGCGGCGGGAGCGTCGGCGGACTTCTTCTCCTGCAGCGCGGCGGCCAGGCGGGCGACCTGGGACAGCGGGGCCTGGAACAGCCCGGCGGCCTTGGTCGTGGTGCCCTTCAGCGCGCCGGCCAGCTTAGACAGCAGGACCTCGCGCGACTCGACGTCGGCGAGGCGGGTGACCTCAGCGGCGTCGACCGTGCGGCCCTCGACCACGCCGCCCTTGACGACGAGCATCGGGTGGGCGCGCGCGAAGTCACGGATGGCCTTCGCGGCCTCGACCGGGTCGCCCTGGATGAAGGCGATCGCGGTGGGGCCGTTCAGCAGCGGAGCCAGGTCGGAGAAGCCGACCGAGTCCGCCGCCCGCTTCGTCAGGGTGTTCTTGACGACGGCGTAGCTGCTGCCCGCACCGAGGGAACGGCGCAGCTGGGTCAGCTGCGCCACGGTCAGCCCGCGGTACTCGGTGAGCACGGCCGCGCTGGACTCGTTGAACCGCTCGGTGATCTCCTCGATCACCGCGGCCTTGGCCTGCGTGGGCATGGGCTGGGCCTCCTCTCGTCGGTCGGGCGACCACCGGCCGGTGCGCGCACGCGGGCGGTCGGGGGCCCAGACACACGGAACGCCCCGGCGCAGGGCGCACGGGGCGAGGAAGGCCGCAGCCGGCGGGCCGGGACCCGGGGCCGACGACACGTTCGTCGAACCGTCCTCCTGCGCGGGCCGTCCGGGGGTCCGGACCTTCGATCGCACGCGGGCGTGCGACGACCAGCGGTCTTGGGGGGAACAGCAGCAAGAGTACACGCCGCTCAGCGGCACCCGCCGTCGGCCTGGACACATCCTGGAGACGACGAACGGCGCCGCCCCGCGAGGGGCGACGCCGTCGGGCGAGGAGCGGGTCCTCGATCAGGAGGTGGGCTCGTCCACCGTCAGGTTGCGGGTGCGGTTCGGGTCGACCGGGATGCCCGGGCCCATGGTGGTGGAGACGGTGACCTTCTTGACGTACCGGCCCTTGGCCGCGGACGGCTTGGCGCGGAGCACCTCGTCCAGGGCGGCGGCGTAGTTCTCCACCAGCTTGGTCTCCTCGAAGGAGGTCTTGCCGATCACCAGGTGCAGGTTGGCCTGCTTGTCGACGCGGAAGTTGATCTTCCCGCCCTTGATGTCGGTGATGGCCTTGGTGACGTCGGGGGTCACCGTGCCGGTCTTCGGGTTCGGCATCAGGCCACGGGGACCGAGGATGCGGGCGATCCGGCCGACCTTGGCCATCTGGTCGGGGGTCGCGATCGCGGCGTCGAAGTCCAGGAAGCCGCCCTGGATCCGCTCGATCAGGTCCTCCGCGCCGACGACGTCCGCGCCGGCGGCCTCGGCCTCGGCGGCCTTGTCCCCGGTCGCGAACACGATGACGCGGGCGGTCTTGCCGGTGCCGTGCGGCAGGTTGACCGTGCCGCGGACCATCTGGTCGGCCTTGCGCGGGTCGACGCCCAGCCGGATCGCGACCTCGACGGTGGCGTCGTAGCTGGTGGTGGAGGTCCGCTTGGCCAGGCCGGCCGCCTGCAGCGGGCTGTACAGCCTCTCGTGGTCGACCTGCGCGGCCGCCTCGCGGTACTTCTTGCCGTGCTTCGCCATGGTGGTGCTCCTTCCCCCCGGGACGGGGGTCGTGTGGTGAACGGGCCTGGCGAGGCCCTCCCACTCAAGACTGGATGGAACGGCCCCGGTGCAGGGACCCGGCCCGAGCGGAGCGAGGGCTGGGGGCACCGGGGTCCTTCTGCTACTTCACGGTGATGCCCATCGACCGGGCGGTGCCGGCGATGATCTTCTCGGCCTGCTCGAGGTCGTTGGCGTTCAGGTCGGCCATCTTGGTCTGCGCGATCTCGCGGACCTGGTCACGGGTGACCGTGGCGACCTTGGTCTTGTGCGGCTCGCCCGAGCCCTTCTCCACCCCGGCGGCCTTGAGCAGCATGCGGGCTGCCGGCGGCGTCTTGGTGACGAAGGTGAACGAGCGGTCCTCGTAGACCGAGATCTCGACGGGGATGACGTTGCCGCGCTGCGACTCGGTCGCCGCGTTGTACGCCTTGCAGAACTCCATGATGTTCACGCCGTGCTGGCCGAGGGCGGGGCCCACGGGCGGCGCGGGGGTGGCCGCACCGGCGTTGATCTGGAGCTTGATGACCGCGGTCAACCGCTTCCTGGGGGGCATGACTTCCTTCTTCTGACGATGGTGACGTGGTGGGACGGCCCTCTCGCAGGCCCCACTCTCAGCGTGCGAAGGGTGGGGGGCGAGGGGGTCCTTCGACTACAGCTTGGCGACCTGGGTGAACGACAGCTCGACCGGCGTCTCGCGACCGAAGATGGACACGAGCACCTGCAGCTTCTGCTGCTCGGCGTTGATCTGGTTGATCGTGGCCGGCAGGGTGGCGAAGGGCCCGTCCATGACGGTGACCGACTCGCCGATCTCGAAGTCGACGACCGGCGCCGGTCCGGCGGTCGGGGAGGCCGCCTCGGAGGCGACCGCGGCCGGCTTGGCCGGGGTCGCGGGGACCAGCAGGTTGACGACCTCGTCGATGCTCAGCGGGGACGGCCGCGAGGTGGCGCCGACGAACCCGGTGACGCCGGGGGTGTTGCGGACGGCGCCCCACGACTCGTCGTTGAGGTCCATCCGGACGAGCAGGTACCCGGGCAGCTTCTTGCGGTTGACCAGTGTCCGCTTGCCGTTCTTGATCTCGGTGACCTCCTCGGTGGGCACCTCGATCTGGAAGATGTAGTCCTCCATGTCCAGCGACTGGATGCGGGACTCGAGGTTGGTCTTCACCTTGTTCTCGTAGCCCGCGTAGGAGTGGATGACGTACCAGTCGCCGAACTGCTGGCGCAGCGTGGTGCGCAGCGCCTCGCGCGGGTCCTCGTCCGCCTCGGCCGCGGCCTCGAGCGTCTCGGTGACCAGCGGGTCGTGGTCGGGGGCGGGAGCGGCCAGGGGGTCGCCGACCAGGCTGTCCCGGCCGCCGGACTCGACCATGGGGGTCACGTCGGCGACGCCGGTGGCGGTGTCCTGGTCGGTCGTGTCGGACGAGCCCTCGGCGGAGCCGAGCTCGTCGGCGCCGGTCTCGAGGTCGACGCTGCCGCGCACGTCGGACCGGGCGTCGTCGAGGTCGATGCCCTCGATCGCGCTGTCGGTCTCGAAGGGCTCGCGGGGGTCGGTCACGTTCGTCATTCCTCCATGGTGGCGGTGCAGGCGCGGGCGGGTCAGCCGAAGACGGCGAGGACGCCTTGGGCGAAGGCCAGGTCGAGGCCGGCGACGAGGGCGACCATGACGGCGACAAAGATGATCACCACGGTGGTGTAGGTGATCAGCTCCTTGCGGCCCGGCCAGATGACCTTGCGCAGCTCGGCGACGACCTCCCGGAGGAACCGCCCGATGCTCCGCCTCTCCCGCAGCTCCGCGGCCCGTGCCCGCTCGGCGGCGGCCCGGGACCGGGTGCCCTCGCCGGTGCGGGACTCCACCGGCCGGCCCGCGGGACGGTCGGCGGCCCGGGAGCGACGCCGGGTCGGGGTGGCGACGACCTTGTCCTCGTCCGCCGCGGCGTCCTCGGCGACCTCGGCCTCGGCCGCCTCGAGCTCGGCGGCGTCGTCGACACCCGGCGTCTCGGCGTCGAGCCGCTCGCCGGACGGCTCGCGGTCCTTCTCGCTCACAGCGCCTCGCTCTTCTCGGTCGGGTCCAGGTCGTCGGTGGTGGCAGGGGTGACAGGACTTGAACCTGCAGCCTGCGGTTTTGGAGACCGCTGCTCTGCCAATTGAGCTACACCCCTATGGCGCCCCGTCGAACGGGGACCACCGTCTGGGACCGACCGGACCGCACCGCGGCGCATCCCTGTTCCCACGCTCGGCTCCGAGAGGAGCCCCGGGGCACGCCGGTGGCGGGGTCGCACGGCCCCAGGACGACGAGTGTACGGGACCCGTGCGAGCGGCGGCCAACACGGCTGGCACACCCCCGCCCGCCGGGGCGCGCCGTCCCTCAGCGGGGCAGGTCCTCCGGGTCCAGCGCACCCGCCTCCTGGAGCACCGTGAGTGCGGCCGGCAGGTCGGCCAGTGCCGCGCCGACGTCCGCGGGCGTGGCGATGGCCCACGCCTGCGCGTCGGCGTAGCAGCGCAGCGCGGCGTCGAACGCGGCGGCCCCGGCCCGCTCCCGGGCGGTCAGCAGCATCGCCGCGCCCTTGGCGTAGACCGCGGTCACGTACCGGCGGTCGTCGGGGAACTCCGCCATCGACCCGCCGACGTCCCCCTCGGCCGCGAGCGCCCGGGTCACCTGCGGGGCGGGCCGCTCGGCGATGACGGACTCGGCGTAGCTGGCGAACGCCTCGTCCAGCCAGGGATCACGGAACTGCGAGTCCCCGACCATCCCGTAGAACCACATGTGCGCCACCTCGTGCACCAGCACCTGCCCGGACCCGGTGGCGAGCAGGATCGACGACGGGTACTCGATCCCGCCGCCGGCCTCGGGCAGCCACGGGATGGTCAGCGACGCGTAGGGGAAGGGGCCGAAGCGGTCGGCGAGCCGCTCGATCGCCTCGCCCGCCTCCCGGGCCAGCCGCGCCGGGTCCCGCCCGGACCGGGGCAGCACGCCGGTGGTCACCCGGACGCCGGCCACGTCCAGCTCCGCGGTGACGAACTCCCCCACCGCGACACTGACGTCCCGGGCCACCGGCTCGTGCGCCGTCCAGGTGCGCCGGCCCTCGCGCGGCCGGGTGGGCTCGTCCTGCGCCCCGGTCATCAGCACGGTGAGGTCCGCCGGCGCCTCGACGGTGACCGTGGTGTCGGCGACCGGGCTGGCCGCGGTCTCCCCGGCCAGCGGGACGAACGGGTCGCGCGCCCAGCCGACGCCCGGCTCCCAGGCCAGCAACGGCGCCCCGCTCCCCCACCAGGAGACGTCCTCCGCGACGCCCAGCCGCTCGAAGCCGGCGCCGCCGAGCTGCAGGGTGAAGTCCAGTGCCACCTCGGTCGACTCCCCTGCCGCGAGCGGGCTCCGGAGCTGGACGACGTGCAGGCCGCCGGGTTCCTCGGCCTGCGCGCCCTCGTAGCGGCTCCCCGCCACGTCCGGGCCGCGGACGGCGTCGACGGCGAGCCGATTGCCCCGGGCGGTGCTGTCGGGCCCGTTGGGCACGAGCCGGAAGACCAGCTCGGCGGTGGGGAGGTCCGGGGTGAAGACGACGGTCTCGGTGCCGGTCACCGTGCGCCGGTCCTCGGCCAGCGAGAACCGCAGGTCGACGACGGGGCGGTCGGGGTCCGGCGCCGCCCGCTCGGCCGGGCAGCCCCCCGGGCCGGCTGGCGAGGAGCTCGCCGGCGCCGGTGCCGCCGCCGGCTCGGACGCGGTGCACCCGGCGGTGAGGAGGCCGGCCAGGACCAGGCCCAGCACCCGGCGCATGTCCGTCGGGACCGTCAGGCCAGGGCGACGACGGCGCGCGCGAGGGAGAGGACCTTCTCGCCGCCGCTGGTCACCGTCAGGTCGACCCGCACCTGGTCGCCGTCCAGGACGGCGGCGACTCGCCCGCGGACGGTGACCTCGGCGCCGGCGTCGTCGTCGGGGACGACGACCGGCCGGCTGAACCGCACGTGGTAGTCGACCACCGCGCCGGGGTCCCCGGCCCAGGCGGTGACCGCTCGGACGGCGATCCCCGCGGTGAGCATGCCGTGCGCGATGACCCCCGGCAGGCCCACCTCGCGGGCGACCCGCTCGTTCCAGTGGATGACGTTGAGGTCACCGGACGCGCCGGCGTAGCGCACCAGGTCGGCGCGGGTGACCCGGGTGATCTGCTCGGGCAGCTCGGTGCCGACCGCGACGTCGGCCGCGCTCAAGCGGCTCATGCGGCGCCCCGGGCGACCAGCATGGAGCGGGTGGTGCACACCGGTTCGCCGTCCTCGGTGGTGAGGTCGACCCGGGTGGTGAGCATGTCGTTGCCGGCCACCGTCTTCACCGCGTCGATGGTCGCGGTGGCGACCAGCCGGTCACCGGCCCGGACCGGCCGGTGGTGGGTGAACCGCTGCTCGCCGTGCACCACCCGGCTGTAGTCGATCCCGACGTCGGGGTCCTCGATGACGACGTGGCCGGCGCCCAGGCTCAGCACGATCGGGAAGGTCGGCGGCGCGATGACGTCGGGGTGACCGAGCGCGCGGGCCGCGGCCGGGTCGCGGTAGGCCGGGTCGGGGTCACCGAGCGCGGTGGCGAACTCGGCGATCTTCTCCCGCCCGACCTCGTACACGGCAGAGGGCGGGTAGCTGCGCCCGACCAGTCGTGCGTCCAGCGCCATGCTCCCGCCCCCTCGCTCGTGCTGCGACGTCCGCTGCGGGTCAGCGGGTCTCGCGGTGCACCGTGTGCTTGCGGTCCTTCGGGCAGTACTTCTTCAGCTCGATCCGGTCGGGGTCGTTCCGCCGGTTCTTGCGCGTGATGTAGTTGCGGTTCTTGCACTCCTGGCACGCCAGGGTGATCTTCGGACGGACGTCAGTGGCTGCCATGAGCGCATCCTCGCCTTGTTCTGGACGACCGTCCGGAGACGGTCGTGTCGACCGTGCCCGACGGGTGCCGGACACGACGACGGACCCCGGTGCCGGGGTCCGTCATGGGTAGCGGTGACCGGACTTGAACCGGTGACACAGCGATTATGAGCCGCTTGCTCTACCAGGCTGAGCTACACCGCCGGGTGACCCCACGGCCCGGTCTCGCGACAGGATCGGTGGTCAGAGCCCCTTTACGGAATCGAACCGTAGACCTTCTCCTTACCATGGAGACGCTCTGCCGACTGAGCTAAAGGGGCGTGCTCCGAGGAGCTGTCCGAGACTCTACCTGACGCCTTCGGCCTCCCTGGAGGGGGCCCGCCGCGAACCTGCGAGTGGTGGGGGGCAGGGAGATCCTTCCTCAGGTCCGGACGAACAGCCGGCGGTGGACGGCGCCCGGCGCGGCGGTGCGCACCCCGGTGCGGGCGAGCAGCCAGCCCTCCAGCCGGTCCTCCGGCAGCGGTCGGCTGACCAGGAAGCCCTGCACCTTGTCGCAGCCCATGTGGGTCAGCAGGTCGCGGGTGACCTCGTCCTCGACACCCTCCGCGACCACGCGCATGCCGAGGTTGTGCGCCAGCTCCACGATCGACCGGGCGATGAACGACTCGTTCTGGCTGGTGGACATCCCCAGCACGAAGCTCTTGTCGATCTTGAGCTCGTCCAGCGGCAGCTGACGGAGCAGCGACAGCGACGAGTAGCCGGTGCCGAAGTCGTCCATCGACAGCCGCAGCCCCAGCGCGTGCAGGTCGGCGAGCACCGTGCCGTTGCGGACCCGCTCCTCGATGACGCTGCCCTCGGTGAGCTCCAGGGTGAGCAGCTCCCCCGGGACGCCGTGCCGGCGCAGCGCCCGCCGCACCCGGTCGACCAGGTCGGGCTCGGACAGCGACCGGGCGGAGAGGTTGACCGCGACCGACAGCGCGATGTCCTGGTCTAGCTGTTCTGAACACGGACGTTGGTGACGGCGAGCGGCGTGGGTCGATGACATGAGGAAGACCTCCGAGTGAGG
>NZ_JABGCH010000034.1 GCF_019799945.1 Modestobacter marinus | reverse complement strand
GCGCGATGATGTAGACCTCGGGGTGCCCGAAGAACCAGAACAGGTGCTGCCACAGCATCGGCCCGCCGTTCGCGGCGGTGTACACCTGCGCGCCCAGGTGCCGGTCGGCCAGCAGCGCGAACAGCGCCGCGGTCAGGATCGGGAAGGCGAAGAGGACCAGCAGGCTGGTGGTCAGGGTGCCCCAGGTGAAGATCGACATCCGGAACATCGTCATGCCCGGGGCCCGCAGGCAGACGATGGTGGCGATGAAGTTGACCGCGCCCAGGATCGTGCCCAGGCCACTGACCGCCAGGCCGGCGATCCACAGGTCACCGCCGGAGCCGGGGCTGTGCGCGCCGGTGGACAGCGGGGTGTAGGCGTACCAGCCGAAGTCGGCCGCGCCGCCCGGGGTGAGGAACCCCGACACCGCGAGCGACGACCCGAAGAAGAACAGCCAGAAGGAGAAGGCGTTCAGCCGCGGGAAGGCGACGTCGGGAGATCCGATGTGCAGCGGCATGACCAGGTTGGCGAACGCGAAGAACAACGGCGTCGCGAAGAACAGCAGCATGATCGTGCCGTGCATCGTGACCAGCTGGTTGTACTGCTCGGGGGAGAGGAACTGCAGCTCCGGGCGGGCCAGCTCGCCGCGCATCAGCAGCGCCATCAGTCCGCCGAGGAAGAACCAGATGAACGCCGTGAACGTGTACATCAGCCCGATCACCTTGTGATCGGTGGTCCGCAGCAGGGGGAGCAGCCGCGACCCCTTCTCCGCCACGTGCGCAGGACTGGGCTGACTGACGATACGTGACGGTGCGATGGTCACGGGCTCTCCCGGTGTCGCCCGGCTCCCCACCTCTGGGGCTGAGCACAGGATGCACCCAGCCCACCGGGAACGGCCAGGGGAGGGCTCCCCTCCTCCTCATGGGCGACCGCTCGCGGCACACTGAGGACACCGCCGAGACCGCGGCGGACGTCGACCGGACGACCGGTACGGCTCGGGGAGTTGCCATGGACCCGACGAGCGACCCGACGTCGGGCTGCGTGCCCTCGGCGGAGGTGCAGTGCGCCGCCACCCGCGCGGCGTTCGAGCGCAGCGGCCTGTCCCCCGGCCAGCTGTGGACCCGGTACCTGGCCCTCGGCGGCATCGCCGGTGAGGGAGAGGTGGGCGCCTACCTGCTCGGCCTGACCCGGCTGCCGGCGGAGGAGCGGGACCTGGTCGCGCACGCGGTCAACGAGCGCCTGGACGAGCTCGCGCCGCCACGCGCGCCGTACTCGCGCAGCCTGGGCGACGTGCCGGGCAGCGGTGGCCCGCTGTCCGCGCTGCTGGGTGTGGTGGCGGCCGCGCACCGGACGCCGGATCCCGGGCCGGAGCCGCTGTCCCGGACGATGACCAGCATCTGCCCCGTGTGCGAGCGGGCCTTCTGCCAGCCCGCCGACAGCGGGCGGCGCCGGGTGTACGACTCCGAGGCCTGCCGGGCCAAGGCCTACCGCCGGCGCCGGACCGGCAGCCGTCCGGCCCCGGCCGGCACCCCGGCCTGAGTGCGGGCCGGTCCGGTGGCCGCCGACCAGCCCGCCGAGGTCGCCGAGGTCCGGTCGATCCGGTCGGGGTCCCGGGACGAGCACCCCGCCGGGACGCCTCCGCCCGGGCCGGACGCCGACCTCGCCTTCCGGGTGGTCACCGGCCTCGCGCAGGGCGGCATCCCGGCCGCCGCCGGCGCCGGGATCAGCCTGCTGCAGGCCACGGGCGGCAGGGCCACGTGCGCCGCCACCACCCCGCTGGTCACCGCCGCCGACGAACTGCAGTACCGGCTGGACGAGGGTCCGTGCCAGAGCGCCTGGCGCGACGGGGAGGTCGTCCGGGTGCCCGACGTCCGGTCCGACCGGCGCTGGCCGAGCTGGGCTGCGGCGGCCGCGGACCTGGGGATCGGCGCCGCGCTCAGCGTCCCGCTGGACGACGGCGGGGCGGGCCTGGGGTCGCTGACGGTGTACGCCGGGGAACCAGGTGCCTTCGACGACCGGGACGAGCAGTGGCTGCGCCTGCTCGCGCACGCCGCGACCGCCCTGGCCACCGCGCGGCTCCGGGAGGACGCCGACGAGCCGGGCGCGCGGTTGCGGGCCGCCCTCCGGGACCGGGACGTGATCAGCACCGCCAAGGGGGTGCTGATGGCCCGGCACGGCGTGGACGAGGAGACGGCGCTGCACCTGCTGCTGGAGACCTCCCGGGCGTCCGGCACGCGGCTGCGCGAGGTCGCGTCGGACGTCGTCCACGCCGCGGTGCGGCAGCGGTCCTGACCCCGGGCACCGGCCGCTCGACCTGCGGGATGCGCCGACTCCCGTGATCATGAAACCGGACCGGGCCGCAACGGAGCCCGGCCGGGAGGAGCGCGCGCGTGAAGGTCCTGGGCATCAACGCCATCTACCACGACCCGGCGGCCGCCCTGGTCATCGACGGCAAGGTCGTCGCCGCGGCCGAGGAGGAGCGGTTCAGCCGGCGCAAGCACGGCAAGCGCCCGCTGCCGTGGAGTGCCTGGGAGCTGCCGGAGCTGTCCGCCGCGTGGTGCCTGAAGACGGCGGGCATCCGTCCGGAGGAGCTGGACGCGGTCGCGTACTCCTTCGACCCCGCCCTCATGGGGACGCCGGAGGAGTCCGGCCTGTTCGACGACGGCGACGTGATGCGCAAGAAGTACGCCGAGATGGCCCCGGACTTCCTGGCCCACGCGCTGCCCGGGCTCGACCCGGCCAAGGTCCGGTTCGTCAAGCACCACGTGGCGCACGCGGCCTCCGCCGGGCTGGCCGCTCCGCAGCGGGACAACTCGGTGCTCGTGCTCGACGGCCGCGGGGAGGCGCACAGCCACCTCGCCGGCCGCTACGTCGACGGCCGGCTGGAGGTGCTCGCCGGCCAGGCGCTGCCGCACTCGCTCGGCCTGATGTACGAGGAGCTCACCGACCACCTGGGCTTCCTGCGCAGCTCCGACGAGTTCAAGGTCATGGCGATGGCCTCCTACGGGAAGCCGCGCTTCCTCGGCGAGCTGTCCGAGCTGATCCGGGCGACGGGGGACGGCGGTTTCGTCACCGAGCGGATCGACTTCACCGAGTTCGCCCCGCGGCTGGGCAAGGACGAGGCCTGGACCGAGGACCACGCCGACCTGGCCGCCAGCGTCCAGCAGCGGCTGGAGGAGGTACTGGTCGACCTGGCCCGCTGGGTGCACGATCAGACCGGCGACGAGGTCCTGACCCTCGCCGGCGGGACGGCGCTGAACTGCGTGGCGAACACCCGGATCCTCGCGGAGAGCCCGTTCGAGCAGGTCTGGGTGCAGCCCGCCGCCGGGGACGCCGGAACGGCGCTGGGCAGCGCGCTGCACGTGGCCGCCGAGCTCGGTGAGCGCACCGAGCCGATGCCCGGCGCCGCGCTCGGCCGGGGCTGGAGCGACGAGGAGATCGAGCGGTGGCTGCAGACCGCCGCGATCGACTACGAGCGACCGGACGACGTCGCCGAGGCCGTCGCCGAGGTGCTGGCCGACAACGGCATCGTCGCCTGGTTCCAGGGCCGCAGCGAGTACGGGCCGCGCGCGCTGGGCCACCGCTCCCTGCTCGCCCACCCCGGCTACGAGGCCAACCTCGAGCGGATGAACGACGTGAAGGGCCGCGAGCAGTTCCGGCCGGTGGCGCCGATGGTGCTGCTGGAGAAGGCGCCGGAGATCTTCAGCCGCGGCCCGATCCCCTCGCCCTACATGCTGTTCGTGCACGACGTGGCGCCGGAGTGGAAGGACCGCATCCCCACGGTCACCCACGTCGACGGGACGGCGCGGATCCAGACGATCGACCCGGAGACCGAGCCGCTGGTGCACCGCATGATCGCGGCGTTCGAGCGGCGCACCGGGCTGCCGGTGGTGGTGAACACCAGCCTGAACACCGCCGGCCGGCCGATGGTCGACGACCCGCGGGACGCGCTGGAGTGCTTCGGCTCGGCCCCGGTGGACCTGCTCGCGATCGGCCCGTTCGTCGTCCGCCGGCCGGTGCCGACCCGCCGTCCCGCCTGAGGTCACGATCCGGGAACGACGTCGCCGATCGGGTGCTGGGTTCCTCCCACTGGCCGGAAGCTGGGAGTGGCTGTGAGCCGCCGAGACCCGGCGGTGCTGCCACACACGGAGGACCACCCATGTCCACTGCAGATGCCCCCGGCACCGGCCGCCGGGGGATGACCTGGCCCCAGCAGGTCGCCCTCGCCCTCGGCGTCGTCTACGCGCTGATCGGCGTCGTCGGCTTCTTCATCACCGGCTTCGCCGACTTCTTCGGCAACCACACCGGTCCGACGATGTCGCACGGCGAGACGCTGCTCGGGTTCATGATCAACCCGATGCACAACGTCGTGCACCTCCTGATCGGCGTCGTCGGCATCGCCCTCTCCCGCACGCTGCGCGGTGCCCGCACCTACGGCCTGGTGCTGCTGGCGGGCTACGGCGCCGCGTTCGTCTACGGGCTGTTCGCCGTCGGTCAGGACTGGGACTTCCTGAACCTGAACTGGGCGGACAACATCCTGCACCTGGTGACGGCCGTCGTCGGCGCGGCCATCGCCTTCGGCCCGGTGCGCGACACACCGGTCGAGCGAGGGCGGGGCGTGCTGCACCGCACCCACCGTTGATGTCCGCGGGAGTTGCACTCCCGCACCCACCTCACCGCCCCGGCCACCCCGTGTCCGGGGCGGTGGTGCGTCCGCCCCCGTCCGCGGTGGGGGCCGCTCGCCCCGGATACGGTCCGGCCATGGACTTCACCCTCTCCGCCGAGGCCGAGGACGTCACTGGCCGGATGTGGGACTTCATGCGGGAGCGGGTGCTCCCCGCGGAGCCCGTCTACGAGCAGTGGCGTGCCGCGCGCGGCCACGACGACCACGCCCACCCCCCGGTCCTGGAGGAGCTCAAGGCCGAGGCCCGCCGGCGGGGGCTGTGGAACCTGTTCCACCACGAGCTCGGCGGGCTGACCAACCTCGAGTACGCCAGCGTTGCCGAGATCACCGGCTGGTCGCCGGTGATCGCCCCCGAGGTGATCAACTGCGGCGCCCCGGACACCGGCAACATGGAGACGCTGATGCTCTTCGGGACGCCGGAGCAGAAGGCGCGCTGGCTGGACCCGCTGCTGGAGGGGGAGATCCGCTCGGGGTTCGCGATGACCGAGCCCGACGTCGCCAGCTCCGACGCCCGCAACATCCAGACCTCGATCGTCCGGGACGGCGACGAGTACGTGGTCAACGGGCGGAAGTGGTGGACGACGGGCGCCGCCGACGAACGCTGCCAGGTCTTCATCGTCATGGGGAAGACCGACCCCGACGGCCCCGCGCACCGGCAGCAGTCGATGGTGCTGGTGCCCCGGGACACCCCGGGGCTGGAGATCGTCCGGCACCTGCCGGTGTTCGGTTACCAGGACCAGCACGGTCACTCGGAGCTGCGGTTCACCGACGTCCGGGTGCCGGCGACGAACCTGCTGGCCGGTGAGGGCGACGGCTTCATGATCGCCCAGGCCCGGCTCGGCCCCGGCCGGATCCACCACTGCATGCGCGCGATCGGCATGGCCGAGCGGGCGCTCGCGCTGATGGTCGAGCGGGCCAGGTCGCGGGTCGCGTTCGGCCGGCCGCTGGCCGAGCAGGGCACCGTGCGGGAGTCGATCGCGCGCTCGCGCATCGAGATCGACCAGGCCCGGCTGTACGTGCTGCAGACCGCGGACCTCATCGACCGGCACGGGGCCAAGGGAGCCCGCACCGAGATCGCGGCGATCAAGGTGGCCGCCCCGCAGGTGGCCTGCGACGTCATCGACCGCGCCATCCAGCTGCACGGGGGTGCCGGTGTCAGCGGCGACACGGTGCTCGCCCGGTTCTACGCCAGCGCCCGCACGCTGCGGATCGTCGACGGCCCCGACGCGGTGCACATCCGCTCGGTGGCCCGCGAGGAGCTGGCGCGCGAGCGGCCCTGGCCGGGATGAGCCTCCGTTCTGTCGGTGGGGAACGCGATGATCCGCGGGTGACCGTCCCGGACGACGTCGAGGCCCTACTGGCCGAGCACACCGACGAGGTCGCCGCGCTCACCCGCCGGGCCCGCGCGGTGCTCCTCGACGGCCACCCCAAGCTGCGGGAACGGGTCCGCCGCGGGTGGCACAGCATCAACTACGCGCATCCCCACGCCGGCTTCGTCTGCGCGCTCTTCCCGCTCGCCGGGCACGTGCAGCTGGTCTTCGAGCGGGGCGTCCTGCTGCCCGATCCGGAGCGCCGGCTGGTCGGCACCGGGCGCACCGTCCGCTCCCTTGAGCTGCACGACGCCGCGGACGCCGACCCCGACGTGCTGCTGGAGTTCCTCGACCAGGCGATCGCTCTGGGCCGCCGGCCCGCGCGGGCCTGACGAACGCACCTGGGCGGGCCCGGGTCCCGGGCCCGCCCAGGGCGGCTCACGGGCTCAGCGTGGTCCCGAACGAGCCTCCGGCCAGCTTGGCCATCAGCTGCGTGCGGTCCAGGCCGACCGCGGCGAGGGCGTCGCCGTCCCGATCGGTGTCGATCTGCTCGGGCAGCTGCGCGGCCACGGCGTCCGCCGTCTCGTTGTCGCCCTCGGTGTGCAGCACCCGCACCAGCTCGTCCCTGCTGAGCTGCACGGCGCCTCCTCCCCGGCGGGCCCGCCGGCCCGCCCGTCGACGTGGTGCAGATCAGCCTGCCGCCGGTCCCGCGCGGGCGCCAGCCGACGGGTCAGCGCGCCCGCGCCCGCCGCACCAGGAAGGCGCCGGCCCCGGCCAGCACCAGCCCGAGGGCCAGCTGGCCGATGCCGACGACGGTCCGGTCGCTGCCGAACCAGGTGACGCTGGAGACCAGCAGCACGACGGCGATCCCCAGCACCAGCAGGCCGACCAGTCGTTCGTGGCGGCCGCGCGGCGCCGGTGAGGTCATGCCGCCGACCCTACGGACGGACCCGGCGCGCCCGGTCAGGGCGTCGGCCCGCCGGTGGGCGGGGATCCTTCGGGCGCACCGCTCGGCGGGGTGCCACCCGGTCCGCCGGACGGCGGCGCGCCGCCGCTGCCCTCGCCGCCCGGGGCACCGGAGGGGGCGCCGTCGCCGGAGAGCTGACCCCCGGTGGGGGCGGTCGAGGTGTCCACGCCGACGGCCAGCGAGACGGCGTACCCGCTGCTCACGCTGCCGGTGACGGTGCCGAGCTGCAGGGCACCGCCGTCGTCCCCGAAGACGTTGTCACTGTCGAGGCCAACCTGGGCGAGGGTGGCGACCGAGACCTCGTACCCCGCGGTCGCGTAGACCGCCTCGCACGCGTCCTGGGGCAGCGCGACCTGCGACGTCGCGATGGCGCTGGTCGAGTCGGTGATGGAGGCCTCGTCGGGGTACACCTCGAAGTGGACGTGCGGCCAGCGCCCGGTGTAGCAGGCCGGGAAGATGCTGGTGAAGCGGACCGTGCCGGCAGCGTCGGCGAGCTGCACGCCGCGCAGGTAGTTCTCCCCGGTGATCCCGTCGGAGTACAGCGAGTAGCCACCGTCGCGGTCGCAGTGCCAGACGTAGACCGCGACGCCCTCGAAGGGTGCGCCGGCGACCAGGTCGGTCACGGTCAGCTCGAGGGTCATCGGAACGCCCTCGGCGGTGCCGCTCGCGTCGCCGAAGCTGGACCGGATGTCGCTGCGCACGATGCCGCTCTGCTCGAGCACGTCCGGCCCGTTGGAGCCGTCGCCCGGATAGGGCCCGGCCGTCTCGTCGGGGATCTCACCCGAGGCGGTGGACGCCGACGACGCGCTTGCCGACGCACCGCTGCCGCTGGACCCGGAGCCGCAGGCGGCCAGGCCGACACCGGCCACCCCGAGGCCGAGGACGCCCAGCAGCCTCCGGCGGCTGAGCAGGGTGCCGAGGTCGAAGCCGAGCCCCTGGTCGACGACCTCCTCCGCCGGTCTGGGCAGCGGGCGCCCCTCGTACCTGGTTCCGGGCTGCAGGTGGTCTGTCACGTCTCCCCCATCGGTGCCGCGTGCGGATCGGCTCGGAGCATGCACTCCGGAACCACTCCGGCAGCTCGGGAGGACCTGTGCGGGGGCTGTGGAGACACGGGCCCACCTTGACAGGCAAGTGAGCACTTGCCCATGCTTGCCCCGTGGGCGACGTGTTCAAGGCCCTCGCCGACCCGACCCGGCGCACGATCCTCGACGAGCTGCAGGAACGGGACGGCCAGACGTTGTTCGAGCTCTGCAGCCGGCTGGTGATGCGCCACGGCGTGGGCTCCACGCGCCAGGCCGTCTCCCAGCACCTCGACGTCCTCGAGGACGCCGGGCTGGTCAGCCGGCGACGGGAGGGCCGCTACACGTTCCTGCACCTGGACACCGCGCCGTTGCGGGCCATCACCGAACGCTGGCCCACCACCGACCCCCCGGAGGGACCCCCGTGAAGATCGCCATGACCAGCGTCCTCGTCGACGACCAGGAGAAGGCGCTGCGGTTCTACACCGACGTGCTGGGCTTCCTGCCCAAGAACGACGTCCCGATGGGCGAGCACCGCTGGATCACCGTCGTCTCCCCGCAGGCACCGGACGGCGTGGAGCTCGTGCTCGAGCCCGACGCGCACCCGGCCGCCAAGCCGTTCAAGGAGGCCCTGGTGGCCGACGGCATCCCGTACACCGCCTTCGCCGTGGACGACGTGCACGCCGAGCACGCACGGCTCACCGGCCTGGGCGTCACGTTCACGCAGGACCCGGTGGTGATGGGCCCGGTGACCGTCGCCGTCCTCGACGACACCTGCGGCAACCTGATCCAGCTCGTCGCCATGTGAGCCCGGCGGCAGAGGCAGGCTCTCGGCGTCCTGCTCACCAGCCGAAGCCCGCAGGGCACGGAGCGTCGGCTCCCTCGCCGTGTCGATCGCCGCAGGGGACACGCCCCGCCCGTCCACTCCGTCGGATCCACCATGGACTCCCACGTCGGCACCGTCGACCGACAGCCGAGATCAGGAGTCGGGATGAGCGCTACACGGACACCCGTGAACCCGTGGTCGTGGTCGCTCGGCTACGGGTTCAACCAGGCCGAACTGGTGGAGGGCGCGAGCCGGGTACTGGTCCTCTCCGGGCAGGGCGCGGCAGCAGCCGACGGCATGACGCAGCGTGCTGGTGACCTCCCCGGGCAGGTGTCGTTGTCACTGGACAACATCGAGACCGTGCTCAGGGCAGGCGGCATGACGCTGAGCAACGTCGTGCGCATCAACGTGTTCACCACCGACGTCGACGCCATGATGGCGGCCTGGAGTGACCTGGCCAAGCGCTTCCAAGCAGCCGGCGTGGCCCCGACAAGCACGCTCGTGGGGGTGACCCGCCTCGCCTTCCCCGAGATGATGGTCGAGATCGAAGCCACCGCCGTCGACTGAAGCTCCGACTCCGCGGTCCTCCGCGCTGCAGCGTCCGGCGTTGCCGGCCCGCAACCGGGGGCCGACCACCGGCCGCGCCGCGCCGGTTCAGCCGGCCAGGCCCACCCGTTCCCCCGCGGCCCGCCAGCCGGCCTCCGCGCCGGGCGTCGGCAGGTGCAGACGCACGTCCTGGGTGGCGCGCAGCAGCGCCCGCATCTCGGCGAGCCCGCCGGACAGCACCCCGCCCGCGCGGGCCTGGACCAGCGCGTTGCCCAGCGCCGCCGCCTCGACGGGCCCGGCGAGGACCGGCAGCCCGCAGGCGTCGGCGGTGAGCTGGCACAGCAGCGTGTTGCGCGCTCCCCCGCCGACCACGTGCACCACCTCCACGTCGCGGCCGGACAGCTCGGCGGCGCGCCGGACGGTGCGCCGGTAGGCCAGCGCCAGGCTGTCGAGGATGCAGCGCACCGTCTCCGCCTGGCTCGAAGGCATGGTCCGCCCGGTCTCGGCGCAGGCCTGGGCGATCCGGGCCGGCATGTCGCCCGGCGGCAGGAACCGGGCGTCGTCGGGGTCGACCAGCGCGGTGAACGCCGGCACCTGCGCCGCGGCGGCGAGCAGGTCGGGCAGGTCGGCGGGCAGCCCGTGGGCCGCCCAGGTGCGCTGCGACTCCTGCAGCAGCCACAGGCCCATGACGTTGCGCAGGTACCGGACCGTCCCGTCCACGCCCAGCTCGTTGGTGAACCCGGCGGCCCGGCTCTCCTCGGTGAGCACCGGCTTCTCCAGCTCCACCCCGACCAGCGACCAGGTGCCGCAGGAGACGTAGGCGAACCGGTCGGTGGCCGCCGGCACGCCGACGACGGCGGAGGCGGTGTCGTGCGAGCCGACCGCGGTCACCGGCACCGGCCCGGCCAGCCCGGTCTCGGCGAGCACCTCGGTGGTGAGCGCCCCGATCCGGTCCCCCGGCTGGCACAGCGGCGGGAAGAGCGCCCGCGGCAGGCCGAGCCGGTCGATGAGCTCCCCGGCCCACTGCCGGCTGCCGGCGTCCAGCAGCCCGGTGGTCGAGGCGTTGGTGACCTCGGCCCGGACCGCGCCGGTGAGCCAGTGCGCCAGCAGGTCCGGGATCAGCAGCAGCTGCCGCGCTACCCCGAGCTGCGCGGTGCCGCGGGCCGCGGCCAGCTGGAAGACGGTGTTGAACGGCAGGTGCTGCAGCCCGTTGACCCGGTACAGCTGGTCGGGGCCGATGGCGGCGTGCACCGCCGGCACCGCGGTCTCGTGCCGGGTGTCGCGGTAGTGGACCGGATTGCCCAGCAGCGCGCCGTCGGCGTCCAGCAGTCCGTAGTCGACCGCCCAGCTGTCGATGCCCACGCCGTCCAGCCGGCCGGCGTCCCGCCCGGCGGCCCGCAGGCCGTCCAGCACGCCGCCGTACAGCCCGAGGACGTCCCAGTGCAGCGTGCCCGCGGTGCGCACCGGCCGGTTCGGGAACCGGTGCGCCTCGTGCAGCTCCAGCCGCTCCGGGCCGACCCGCGCGGCCATCACCCGGCCGCTGGAGGCGCCCAGGTCGACGGCCGCGAAGGTCCGCTCGCCCCCCTGAGGGGCAGAAGTGGCCACTTCTGCCCCCGTCAGCGGAGGAAGGCGGCGGCGACGCCCGAGTCGACCGGGACGTGCAGCCCGGTCGTGCGGGACAGCTCGCCGCCGGTGAGGGCGAAGACGGCGTCGGCCACGTGCTCGGGCAGCACCTCGCGCTTGAGCAGGGTCCGCTGGGCGTAGAACTTGCCCAGGTCCTCCTCCGCCACCCCGTAGACCGCCGCCCGCTGGGCGCCCCAGCCCCCGGCAAAGATGCCCGAACCGCGCACGACGCCGTCGGGGTTGATGCCGTTGACCCGGATCTGGTGCTCGCCGAGCTCTGCGGCCAGCAGCCGCACCTGGTGCGCCTGGTCGGCCTTGGTCGAGGAGTAGGCGATGTTGCTCGGGCCGGCGAACACCGCGTTCTTGCTGGAGATGTAGACGACGTCGCCGCCCATCCCCTGCTCGATCATGATCCGGGCCGCCTCCCGGGAGACCAGGAAGCTGCCCTTGGCCATCACGTCGTGCTGCAGGTCCCAGTCCCGCTCGGTGGTCTCCAGCAGCGGCTTGGAGATCGACAGCCCGGCGTTGTTGACCACCAGGTCGATCCCGCCGAAGGCCAGCACCGCCTCGCGGAACGCCGCGGCCACCGCCGCGCCGTCGGACACGTCGGCGGCCACCCCCACCGCGACGTCGGTGCCGCCGATCTCGGCGGCCGCCTCGGTGGCCTTGGCCAGGTCCAGGTCGGCGATCACGACGCACGCGCCCTCGGCGGCCAGCCGCAGCGCGATCGCCTTGCCGATCCCGCTCGCCGCGCCGGTGACCAGCGCGACCCGGGTGGCCAGCGGCTTGGGCCTCGGCATCCGGGCGAGCTTGGCCTCCTCCAGCGCCCAGTACTCGATCCGGAACTTCTCGCTCTCGTCGATCGGCGCGTAGGTGGAGACGGCCTCCGCGCCGCGCATCACGTTGATCGCGTCGACGTAGAACTCACCGGCGACCCGGGCGGTCTGCTTGTTGGCGCCGAAGCTGAACATGCCCACGCCGGGGACCAGCACGATCGCCGGGTCCGCGCCGCGCATCGGCGGGCTGTCCGGGGTGGCGTGCCGGGCGTAGTAGGCGGCGTACTCGGCCCGGTAGGCCTCGTGCAGCTCCTTCAGCCGCGCGACGACGTCCTCCACCGGGGCGGTGGCCGGCAGGTCGACCACCAGCGGGCGCACCTTGGTCCGCAGGAAGTGGTCGGGGCAGGAGGTGCCCAGCGCGGCCAGCCGGGGGTGCTCGGTGGCGGCCAGGAAGTCCAGGACGACGTCGGTGTCGGTGAAGTGCCCGACCTGCGGCTTGTCCGTGGACGCCAGCCCGCGGACCACCGGGGCCAGCGCGGCCGCCTTCGCCCGCCGCTGGTCTCGAGGCAGCGCCTTGTAGCCGGTCAGCACCGGCCCGAACGGCTCGGCACGGCCGCGCTCGGCGAGGAAGCGCTCCGCCGTCCGGATGATCTCCAGGCTGTTGGCCTCGCACTGCTCGCTGCTGTCCCCCCACGCGGTGATCCCGTGCCCGCCGAGGATGCAGCCGATGGCCTGCGGGTTCTTCTCGGCGATCGCGGCGATGTCCAGGCCCAGCTGGAAGCCGGGACGGCGCCACGGCACCCACACGACCCGGTCGCCGAAGCACTCGCGGGTCAGCGCCTCCCCCTCGGCCGCGGTGGCCAGCGCGATGCCGGAGTCCGGGTGGAGGTGGTCGACGTGCGCGGCGGTCACCAGGCCGTGCATCGCGGTGTCGATGCTCGGCGCGGCCCCGCCGCGGCCGTGCAGGCAGTAGTCGAAGGCGGCGACCATCTCGTCCTCGCGGTCCACACCCGGGTAGACGTCGACCAGCGAGCGGAGCCGGTCCAGCCGGAGCACCGCCAGGCCGCCCTCCTCCAGCGTGCCCAGGTCACCGCCGGAGCCCTTGACCCACAGCAGCTCGACCGGCTGGCCGGTCACCGGGTCGGTCTCGCTGCCCTGGGCGGAGGTGTTGCCGCCGGCGTAGTTGGTATTGCGCGGATCGGCGCCCAGCCGGTTCGAGCGGCCGAGCAGGTCACTGACCACGGAGTTGGTCACGGTCGATCAGTCCTTCGGGTTGGATCGAGGGGCTTTATCGGGCTCAAGCCCAGGGGCTTGATCGGGCTCAAGCCCGGGGGACGGCGTCAGGCGCCCCAGCCGGCCTGCTGGCCGCCGACGCGCTCGCGGGCGATCCGCTCCTGATGGCCGGAGCGGGCGTAGGCGGCGTACGGGTCGGCGTCCAGGCCCTTGCTCTCGCGCAGCTCGGCCAGCAGCGGGCGGACGTCGGTGCTGAACGCGTCGGTCAGCGCGCCGTGCGCGGCGAGCACGTCCCCGGACTGCTGCGCGGCGTGCAGCGCCTCCCGGTCGACCAGCAGCGCCTTCGCGGTGGCCTCCTGCACGTTCATCACCGAGCGGATCTGGCCGGGGATCTTCGGCTCGATGTTGTGGCACTGGTCGAGCATGAAGTTGACCTGCGACTCCGGGCGCAGCGCGTCCGCCTCGACGATCTCGTTCATGATCCGGAACAGCTGGAACGGGTCGGCCGAGCCGACGATGAGGTCGTCGTCGCCGTAGTAGCGGGAGTTGAAGTCGAACGCGCCGAGCCGGCCGACCCGCAGCAGCTGCATCACGATGAACTCGATGTTCGTGCCCGGCGCGTGGTGGCCGGTGTCCAGCACGACCTGCGCCTGCTCGCCGAGGGCCAGGCAGTGCACCAGCGAGGTGCCCCAGTCGGGGATGTCCATCGCGTAGAAGTACGGCTCGTAGAACTTGTACTCGACCAGCAGCCGGTGCTCCGGGTCGAGCAGGGCGTACACCTGCCGCAGGGAGTCGGCGAGCCGGTCCTGGCGGGCGCGCAGGTCGTCCTGGCCGGCGTAGTTGGTGCCGTCCGGTAGCCACAGCTTCAGGTCGGTGGAGCCGGTGGCCCGCATGACCTCGACGCACCGGGCGTGGTGGTCGATCGCCTTCTGCCGCACCGCCGGGTCGGGATGGGTCAGCGAGCCGAGCCGGTAGTCGTCGTCCTGGAACAGGTTGGAGTTGATCGCACCGATCTGGACGCCGAGGTCGGTGGCGTGCGCGGCGAGCTTGCCGAAGTCGTCGACCAGGTCCCACGGGATGTGCAGCGAGACCCGGGGGGCCACCCCGGTGTAGCGGTGCACCTGAGCGGCGTCCTCGAGCTTCTCGAACGGGTCGCGGGCCACCCCCGGCTGGCCGAACACCTTGAACCGGGTGCCGGAGTTGCCGAACGCCCAGGAGGGCAGCTCGATCGTCTGCTGGGCCAGGGCGTCGAGGGCGCGGGTGCGCTGGTCGGTCACGGCGTCTCTCCGTTCGTTGCGGGGGGCTCCCCGGCCGCCCGCAGCTGGGCGTCGAGGTCGAAGACGAGGTCGAGGGAGGACTTGCCGCGGCCGTCCCCGGTCTCGAAGAAGGGGGCCATCTCGGCCTCCCAGCGGGCGCTCACCTCGGTGGCGTCCACGGCGGCCTGCGCCGCGGCGAGTCCACCCGCGGAGTCGTCGGTCTCGACGATCCCCACGAGCAGGCCGTCCTCGCGCAGGAAGAGCTGGTAGTCGCGCCAGCCGGCGTCGCGCAGGGCGCGCAGCATCTCCGGCCAGACGGCGGCGTGGCGCTCGCGGTACTCGGCGAGCCGGTCCGGGCGGACCTGGAGGGTGAAGCAGACACGAGGCACGGGGGGTTCCTCAGCTCGGGTTGGTGCGGGTCCCGCTGCCGCCGGCCGGCGCACGGCCGGCGGCAGCGGGGACGACTCAGAAGTCGAAGTCGTCGATGTTGTCGGCGTTGAAGACCGTCGGGTCGCCGAGGACGACCTCGCCGTCGGCGCCGACCGTGTACTCGCCCAGCTCGCCGGCCTCGAAGGTCTCGCCCTCGGCGCCGGTGATCTGCCCGGCGGCCAGCGCGGCACCGGCGTAGGCGGCCAGGTAGCCCAGGTCCTCCGGGTTCCACAGCGCGAACGCGGTGACCGTGCCGTCCTTGACGAACTCACGCATCTGGTTCGGCGTGCCCAGGCCGGTCAGCGCGACCCGGCCCTTGTACTCGGAGCCGGACAGGTACCGGGCCGCCGCGGAGATGCCGACGGTGGTGGGCGAGATGATGCCCTTGAGGTCGGGGTAGGTCTGCAGCAGACCCTGGGTCTCCTGGAACGACTTCTCGTCCTCGTCGTCGCCGTAGACGGTCGTGACGATCTCCAGGCCGGGGTGGGCCTCCGCGGCGTAGCTCTTCATGAGCTCGATCCAGGCGTTCTGGTTCGTGGCGTTCGCCGTCGCCGAGAGGATCGCGACCTGGCCCGAGCCGCCGATCTGCTCGGACATCAGGTCGATCTGGGCCTCCGCGATGCCCTGGGGGGTGGCCTGGTTGATGAACAGGTCCCGGCACTCCGGCGAGGTGTCGGAGTCGAAGGTGACGACGTTCGCCCCGCCGGCCCGCGCCTGGTCCAGCGCCGAGCAGATGGCGTTGGGGTCGTTGGCCGAGGTGACGATGACGTCGGCGCCCTGCTGGGTGAGCGTGTTGATGTAGCTCACCTGCGAGGAGGCGCTGGCCTCGGTCGGGCCGACCTCGCTGAACTCACCGTCGATCTCCTGCACGGCGCGCTCACCGCCCGCGTCGGCGACGGCGAAGTAGGGGTTGTTCAGCTGCTTGGGCAGGAAGGCGATGGCCAGGCCCGAGGGGATGTCGGCGTCCGGGTTGGCCGAGGCGCCGGCGCCCGCGTCGGCCGCCGTCTCCTCCTCCCCGCGGGTGGTGCCCCCGCAGGCGGCGGTGGTGACCACCAGGGCCGCGATCGCGGTCCCGGTGAGCAGACGCCGGGCGGTCAGGAAGCTGGTCATTGGTTCCCTCTCTGTGCGCCGGCGCGACGTCGCTGCCGGAGGTCGGTGGATCCGGGGAGGGCTCGGCCTCAGCCCGGTGGTCGTTGTCGCGCCGCCCTCGTCCGGGCCCAGGCGGTGACCTGGGGCGCGACGACGGCGACGATGAGGAGCACGCCGGTGACGATGTTCAGGACGTCGGAGGGCACGTTCACCAGCTGCAGGGCGTTGCGCACCGAGGCCAGCAGCAGCGCGCCGGCAAGCACCCCGAGCAGCCCGCCGCTGCCGCCGAAGATCGACACGCCGCCGAGCAGGATCGCGGCGATCACCTGCAGCTCCAGGCCGGCGGCGTTGTCCGCCCGGGCGCTGCCGTAGCGCAGCGTCCAGAACACCCCGCCCAGCGCGCTGACCACGCCGGCCGCGACGAACAGCCAGAGCTTGGTGCGGGCGACGTCGATGCCGCTGAACCGGGCGGCGTCCTCGCTGTTGCCCATGGCGTACAGCGAGCGGCCGATCGGGGTCGCGTGCAGGAGCACCGCGGTGACCGCGATGAGGACCAGCAGCGGCAGGACGGCGTTGGGGATGCCGGTGCCGCCGATCGAGCCGATCGCCCAGGTGGTCCACGCCCGCGGGAAGTCGGCGACGGCCTGGTCGCCGAGGACGACGAACGCCAGCCCCCGGTAGAGGGCGAGGCTGCCGATGGTCACCGCCAGCGACGGCAGCCCCACCTTGGTCACCAGGAGCCCGTTGACCGCCCCGAGCACCGCGCCCAGCAGCAGGCACAGCGGGATGATCAGCTCCAGCGGCAGCCCGGCGAACCACAGCCTGCCCATCACCGCGCTGCACAGGCCGACCACGCTGGCCACCGAGAGGTCGATCTCGCCGGTGACCACGATCAGCGTCAGCGGCAGCGCGATGAGCGCGATGACCACGACGTCGAGCAGCAGGAAGCCGGCGTTCCGGCTGGAGGCGAAGTTCTCGACGCTGAACGAGGCGATCACCAGGAACAGCACCAGGAAGGTGCTGATCACGCTGCCCGAGGGCAGGGTGAGCCGGCGTCCGCCGGCGCGGGCCGGGGCGCTCGGGGCGGGGGCGGTGTCAACTGCCACGGAGGTTCCTCCCTCGGAGGCGGGCGGCCAGGCGCAGCGTGAGCGTCCGGTCGAGCACGATGGCGGCGATGATCAGCGCGCCGACGGCGGCGTCCCGCCAGAACGGGTTCAGCCCCAGCTGGGGCAGGGCGGTGCCGATCGTGGTGAGCAGCAGGGCGCCCAGCGCCGCGCCCCACGCGCTGCCGGTGCCGCCCGCGATGGCGACCCCGCCGACGACGGCGGCCGCGACCACGTTGAGCTCCAGCCCGGTGCCCGCGGTCGTGTCCAGCGTCTGGAACCGCGCCGCGTAGAGGACGCCGGCCAGCCCGGCGAGTGCGCCGTTGACGACGAACGCCATCAGCACCCGCCGTCCCACCGGTATGCCGGACAGCCGCGCGGCCTCCGGCGCCGAGCCGATGCCGTAGAGCTCCCGGCCGCTGCGGTACGAGCGCAGATACCAGCCGATCACCAGGACGACGGCCACCGCGATGAGGAACAGCACGGGGACGCCCAGCACGCGGGCGCCGCCGAAGGACTTGAAGCCGCTGGGCAGGTCCGCGGCGTTGACCTGCAGCCGGTCGCTGCTGCTGGCCCACAGCGAGTCCAGGCCGCGGATGGCGTAGAGCATGCCGAGGGTGACCACCAGGGAGGGCACCTTGGCGACGGCGACCACCGCGCCGTTGACCAGGCCGCACACCGCGCCCACCGCCGTCCCGGCGAGGAGCGCGACGAGCACCGGCGTGCCGGGCCGGTCGACCAGCAGCGTGCCCGTCGCGTAGGCCGACAGGCCGAGGATCGAACCGACCGACAGGTCGACGTTGCGGGTGATGATCACCATCGTCTGGCCGGCGGCCAGCACGACCAGGATCGCCGCGGAGAGCATCAGGTCGCGGAGGTTCTGCCCGGACAGGAACCGCGGGTTGGCGATCAGCGTGACGCCGATCAGCACGGCCAGCGCGGCCAGGATGCCCAGCTCGCGGACGACGAACAGCCGGTGGGCCAGGGCGGTGCCGCGGCGGGACCGGGCCTCCGCGGCGGCCGGGGCCGCACCCGTCGGGGTCTGCTGGGTCGTCGTCACGACGCGACCCCCAGCTGCGCGGCGCGGGCCGTCTGGCCGGTGGCGGCGAGCATCACGCCGTCCTCGTCGGCCCGGGCGCGCGGGATGTCGTCGACCAGGCGCCCCTCGTGCATCACCAGGACCCGGTCGGCCATGCCGAGCACCTCCGGGAGCTCGCTGGAGATCATCACGATGGCCAGGCCGTCGGCGGCGAGCTGGGACAGCAGCCGGTGCACCTCGGACTTGGTGCCGACGTCGATGCCGCGGGTGGGCTCGTCGACGACCAGCACGGTGGGCTCGGTGGACAGCCACTTGGCCAGCACGACCTTCTGCTGGTTCCCCCCCGAGAGGGTGGACACCGGGTCGCTCAGCTTGCCCGCCTTCACCTGCAGCTTCTTGGTCCACTCCGCCGCCGTCGCGCGCTCCCGGCGGGCGGAGAGCAGGCCCGCGCGGGCGAGCTTCCAGCGCCGGGTGAGGGTGGCGTTGCGCTCGACGGAGAGCTCCATGACCAGTCCCTGCTGACGGCGGTCCTCGGGCACCAGGGCGATGCCGGCGGCCATCGCCGCCGACGG
Source organism: Modestobacter marinus (assembly GCF_019799945.1). Classification (GTDB taxonomy): domain Bacteria; phylum Actinomycetota; class Actinomycetes; order Mycobacteriales; family Geodermatophilaceae; genus Modestobacter; species Modestobacter marinus_B. The sequence goes on along the minus strand of NZ_JABGCH010000034.1, from coordinate 26,775 downwards.
GCTGCCCCCGGCGAGCTCACGGCCGTGCACCCGGACGCTGCCGGCGTCGTAGCGGTCGACGCCGAAGACGGCGCGCATGACCTCGCTGCGGCCGGCGCCGACCAGCCCGGCCAGGGCGACGATCTCGCCGGCCCGGACGTCGAAGGAGATGTCGCTGAAGACCCCGCGCCGGGTCAGACCGCGCACCTCGAGGACGACGTCCCCCGCGGTGACCTCCTGCTTCGGGAAGAGGTCGGCGACGTCCCGGCCGACCATCCGGCGCACCACCTGGTCGACGGTGAGGTCGGCGGCCAGGTCGGTGGAGACCCACTGCCCGTCGCGCATCACCGTGATCCGGTCGCAGAGGTCGAAGACCTCGTCGAAGCGGTGCGAGATGAACAGCACCGCGGCACCCTGGTCGCGCAGCGCCCGGGCCACGACGAACAGCCGCTCGACCTCCACGCCCGAGAGGGCGGCGGTGGGCTCGTCCATCACCAGCACGCGGGCGTCGAAGGACAGCGCCTTGGCGATCTCGACCATCTGCTGGTCGGCGATCGACAGACCGCGGGCCGGGCGGTCGGGGTCCATGTGCACGCCGAGCCGCTCGAACAGGGCGCGGCACCGCTCGGTCAGCGCCTTGCGGTCGATCCGCCGTCCGCCGGCCAGCGGCTGGCGGCCCATGAAGATGTTCTCGGCGACCGACAGGTCGGGGAAGAGCGTCGGCTCCTGGTAGATGACCGCGATGCCGGCGGCCCGCGCGGCGGCCGGGCCGTCGAGGACGAGCGGCTGCCCGTCGAGCAGCACGCGGCCGCTGTCCGGGCCGTGCACCCCGGCCAGGATCTTCACCAGGGTGGACTTGCCGGCGCCGTTCTCGCCGACCAGGGCATGCGCCTCCCCGGCGCGCAGCTCCAGCTGCGCGCCGCGCAGCGCGGCGACCGCGCCGAAGGACTTGGAGACGTCCTGGAGCGCGAGCACCACGGGCGCTGGGGCTCCGGACGGCGTGCCGTCGGCCACGTGACCTCCTCGTCGGGTAGATATGTGAAACGTTTCAGACCGGTGTGGCGCAAACCATAGAGAGGCTGCTAGGAATGTGTCAACCGTCACCGCCATATCGGATTCGGGCCGTGATCCCGGGCCCGGAACGGTGTTGACACGTTTCAAGAGACCGGCCACGGTGAGTCACCGCTACGGTGGCTCCACGCATCCAACGAGGAGGTCAGCGCTGACCGCCAGCATCCGGGACGTCGCCGTGCGGGCCGGTGTCTCGGTGGGCACCGTCAGCAACGTCCTCAACCGGCCCGACGTCGTCAGCCCGCAGACCCGGGAGCGGGTGCAGGCCGCGATCGCCCAGCTCGGCTTCGTCCGCAACGAGTCGGCCCGGCACCTGCGTGCCGGCCGCAGCCGCACGATCGGCCTGGTCGTCCTGGACATCGCCAACCCGTTCTTCACCGACGTCGCGCGCGGGGTGGAGGACGTCGCCAACCCCGCCGGGCTCGCGGTGATCCTCTGCAACTCCGACGACCGCCCGGCCAAGGAGGCCGCGCACCTCGACGTCCTCGCCGAGCAACGGGTGCAGGGCGTGCTGATCACGCCGACCGCCGCGCTCTCGCCGAACCTCCAGGCGCTGCGCGACCGCGGCACGCCGGTGGTCCTGCTCGACCGCCGGGCGCCCGGGCCCGACCAGTGCGCCGTCGCCGTCGACGACGTCCTGGGTGGCCGGCTGGCCGCCGACCACCTGCTCGAGCGCGGGCATCGGCGGATCGCCTTCATCGGCGGCTCGTCGGGGCTCCCGCAGGTCCAGGAGCGGCACGACGGCGTGGCGGCCGCCGTCCGCGACGGCACCGGCAGCGACGACTCGCTCCTCGTGCTGTCCCCCGCCACCCTCACGGTCGCCGGGGGGCGGGAGGCCGCCGCGCAGATCATCGGGATGCCCGCCGGACGCCGGCCGACCGCGGCGGTCTGCGCGAACGACCTCATGGCGCTCGGCGTGCTGCAGGAGATGGTGCGGCACGGGGTCCGGGTGCCCGACGAGTTCGCCATCGTCGGCTACGACGACATCGACTTCGCCGCCGCGGCCGCCGTGCCGCTCACCTCGGTCCGCAAGCCCCGGCAGGAGCTCGGCCGCCGGGCGGCCGAGCTCCTGCTCGACGAGGCCGGGGACGGCGAGCACCAGCACCAGCAACCGGTCTTCGAGCCCGTGCTCGTGGTCCGTGAGTCCAGCATGGTCCGGCGCTCCCGGACCGTCGCGAGCTGAGCGGAGGTCTCAGAGTGAAGGTCGCGCTCTTCGCCACCTGTCTGGTGGACACGATGACGCCGTCGGTGGCACACGCCACCGCGTCGCTGCTGCAACGGCTGGGGCACGAGGTGGTGGTGCCGCCCACCCAGGCCTGCTGCGGCCAGATGCACGTCAACACCGGTTACCGGCGGGAGGCGGTGTCCATCGTCGCCAACCACGTGCGGGCGTTCGCCGGCGCGGAGGCGATCGTGTCGCCGTCCGGTTCCTGCGTCGCCTCGATCCACCACCAGCAGGCCGACGTCGCCCGCCGGGCCGGGGACGAGACGCTGGCCCGGGACGCCGAGGAGCTGGCCGGGCGCACCCACGAGCTGTCCCAGTTCCTGGTCGACGTGCTCGGCGTGACCGACGTCGGCGCCTACTACCCGCACCGGGTCACCTACCACCCCACCTGCCACTCCCTGCGGCTGCTCAAGGTCGGTGACCGGCCGCTGCGGCTGCTGCGCGAGGTGCGCGGGCTGGAGCTGGCCGAGCTGCCCGGCGCCGAGCAGTGCTGCGGCTTCGGCGGCACGTTCGCGGTGAAGAACGCCGACACCTCCACCGCGATGCTCACCGACAAGATGGCCAACGTGCTGTCCACGCACGCCGAGATCTGCACCGCCGGGGACGCCTCCTGCCTCATGCACATCGGCGGCGGGCTCTCCCGGCTGCGGGCCGGCACCCGCACCGTGCACCTGGCCGAGATCCTCGCCTCGACGGAGGAAGCCGTGACCCCGCACCAGAGCACCAAGCCGGCAGTCTCCCGCCCCACCACCCCGGCGGTGACCGCGTGACCGCGACCGTCCCTCCCAAAGCGCCGACGTTCCTCGGCCTGCCCACCGCCCCCCGCGGCGTGGGGCACCTGCGCGGCGACCAGTCGTTCCCGGACGCCGCCCGCACCGCCCTGCGCGACGGCCAGCTGCGCGCCAACCTGGGCCACGCCACCACCACCATCCGCAACAAGCGGGCCAAGGTGGTGGGCGAGGTGGCCGACTGGGAGCAGCTGCGCGCCGCCGGCAAGGCACTGAAGGCCGCGACCATGGCCCACCTCGACGAGCACCTGGAGGAGCTCGAGCGGCAGGTGACCGCCCGCGGCGGCACCGTGCACTGGGCGCGCGACGCCAACGAGGCCAACGAGATCGTCACCCGGCTGGTGCAGGCCACCGGCACCGGCGAGGTGGTCAAGGTCAAGTCGATGGCCACCCAGGAGATCGCCCTCAACGAGGCGCTGGAGGCCGTGGGCATCGAGGTGTTCGAGACCGACCTCGCCGAGCTGATCGTGCAGCTGGGCGAGGACAAGCCCTCGCACATCCTGGTGCCGGCGATCCACAAGAACCGGGCCGAGATCCGGGAGATCTTCGCCCGCACGATCCCCGGGGTGGACCCCGGGCTCACCGACGAGCCGCGCCAGCTGGCGATGGCGGCCCGCAAGCACCTGCGCGAGCGGTTCCTGCGCGCCCGGGTGGCGATCAGCGGGGCGAACTTCGGCGTCGCCGAGACCGGCACGCTCACCGTCGTCGAGAGCGAGGGCAACGGCCGGATGTGCCTGACCCTCCCGGAGACGCTGATCACAGTCATGGGGATCGAGAAGGTGGTGCCCACCTGGCGGGACCTGGAGGTCTTCCTGCAGCTGCTGCCCCGGTCCTCCACCGGCGAGCGGATGAACCCCTACACGTCGACCTGGGCCGGGGTCACCCCCGGCGACGGCCCGCAGGAGTTCCACCTGGTGCTGCTGGACAACGGGCGCACCGCGGTGCTCGCCGACGAGGTGGGCCGGGAGGCGCTGCACTGCATCCGCTGCTCGGCCTGCCTGAACGTCTGCCCGGTGTACGAGCGGGCCGGCGGCCACGCCTACGGCTCGGTGTACCCGGGGCCGATCGGCGCGATCCTGTCCCCGCTGCTGACCGGGGTGGAGGACAACGCCTCGCTGCCCTACGCGTCCTCGCTCTGCGGGGCCTGCTACGAGGTGTGCCCGGTGGCGATCGACATCCCGTCGATCCTGGTGCACCTGCGCGCCGAGCACGTGGAGGCGCAGGAGAAGACCACGGCAGAGGCGGTCGCGTTCCGGGCGCTGGCGAAGGTCATGTCGAACCCGCGGCTGTGGCACCTCGCGCAGCGGGCCTCCCGGCTGGGCCGGCTGCTCTCCCGCGGGCGGCCCACGCTGCCCAACGCCCTACCCCCACCGATCTCCGGCTGGACCCGCAGCCGTGACCTGCCCACCCCGCCGACCAGCACGTTCGTCGAGCAGTGGACCCGCGAGCACCGGAGTGCGAAGTGAGTGCGCGCGAGGAGGTGCTCGGCCGGATCCGGACGGCGCTGGGCGCGACCCGGGCCGCCGTCCCCGACGTCGTCCGGGACTACCGGCAGGCCGGCGAGCACCCGGCGACCGGACCGGAGTTGCTGGACCTGCTGGTCGACCGGGTCGAGGACTACCGGGCCACCGTGCTGCGCTGCGCGCCCGCCGAGGTCGGGGCCACCGTGCGCGCCGCCCTGGACCAGGGGCTCGGCGCCGGCTGGGCGGCCGCCGACGTCGTCGTGGCGCCCGGGCTGCCGGCGGACTGGCGCCCGGAGGGCTGCGACGTCGACGACGACCGCCCACCGGTGCAGCTGGCCGACCGGTCCGCGTCGGTCACCGCCGTGGCGGTGGCCATCGCCGAGACCGGCACCCTGGTGCTGGACGGCTCCCCCGACTGCGGGCGGCGGGCGTTGTCCCTGCTCCCCGACTGCCTGGTGTGCGTCGTGACCGCCGACCAGGTGGTCGGCGGCGTCCCGGAGGGCATCGGGCGGCTGGACCCGCTGCGCCCGCTGACCATGGTCAGCGGACCGTCGGCGACCAGCGACATCGAGCTGCAACGCGTCGAGGGCGTGCACGGTCCCCGCACCCTGCTGGTCGTGCTCGCGGCCTGAGCTGAGCCCGGAGGTTCAGCCCTGCTTGCTGGGCGGCTCGCCCTCGTCGAGCGCGGCCTGCGCCCGCACCGGGTCGTAGGCGCACACGTCGGTGACCGCGGCCGCCGGGTTCCCGGCCGACGTCGGCGCGGCCGACCCCGTCGGCACCGGGGCGGGTGCGGTGGAGGGGGCCGAGGACGGCGCGCTGCCGGTCGGCGTGGTGTCCGCCGGGTCCGCCAGGGCCTGCTGCACCACGGAGCGGATGAGGTCGTAGTCCGGGTAGGCCGGGTTGATCACGGTGTCGTCGAAGACCACGCTGCGGATCGTCTGGCCCTTGACCCGGAACGCGAGGTCCACGACGTCGTCGAGCAGCGACTGCGGCAGGTCGGTGGAGACGATGTCCTGGGTGGTGGCCGCGAGCTGGCGGTAGCGGGCCAGCACGGTCACCGGATCGGCGGCGTCCACGATCGCGTCGATCACGCAGCGCTGCCGGTCCATCCGCAGGTAGTCCGACAGGCCGTACCGGCCGCGCGCGTAGTCCAACGCGCGGGTGCCGTCCATGTGCTGGTCCGGCCCCGGGGCGATGTAGGCGTCGGGGAGCTCCTGCCCCTCGATCCCGTTGACCGGGACGAAGTAGTTGACGTTGACCGTGATGCCGCCGAGGGCGTCGACCAGCCGGGCGAACCCCTCCAGGTTCACCAGCACGAAGTAGTCGATGTCCAGGCCGAGCGCCTCGCCGACGCCCAGCTTCAAGAAGTCCGCGCCCGGGTCGTCCGTGGGCCCCAGGATGTCCGGGTACCACTCGGGCCCGTTGCGGTAGACGGCGTTGAGCAGGCTCTCGGCCTCGCTGCCGGCCTCGAAGCCGTCCGGGTAGACCTCGGCCAGCGGGCTGTCGGCCGGGAACGGCAGGTCCTCCAGGTTGCGGGGCAGGCTGAACAGCGTCGTCCGGCCGGTCTCGGTCTGGACGTTGGCCACGATCACCGTGTCGGTGCGCACGCCCTCGCGCCCCACCCCGCCGTCGCCGCCGAGCAGCAGGAAGTTGACCTCGTCCCGGTTGCCGAACGGGTCGGACCGGTTGCCGAACGGGTCGGACTCGTCGGCCGGGGTGGGCACCGTGGCGCTCTCGCGGTCGGCGAAGACGTTGTCGACCAGCTCGCGCTGCGCGGCGGCGAACTGGACGACGAGGTACGCCGGGCCGGCCACCCCCGCGCACAGCAGCGCGACGACCAGGGCGCCGAGGCCCTTCTGCCACGGCCGGCTGCCGCGCGGCAGCAGCGCGCGGTACCCGGACACGACGACGACCAGCCACACCAGCCCCAGCGCGGCGGCGCCGATGAGGACCCAGCGCAGCGCGGCGGTATCGACCGCGAGCCGGAGGGCCTCCCGCCGCCCGCCGGTGGCCAGCCACACGCCGGCACCGACGAGGAGCAGGAGCAGCACCAGGAGGGTGGCCCCGACCTTGCGGCGGCCGGCGGCGAGGTGGGCCGTGCCGGGCAGGACGGCGCCGACGACGGTGAGCGCGAGAGCGGAGCCGAACCCGCGGCGGCGGGCAGTCGCCACCTCGATCGCCTCCTCGTCACGCTCGGGCGCGCCGGCGTCCCGGCCGGGTCGACGGGACGTCGGTGCGGAGTCGCTCACGCGGGGCCCGTCTGCTCGCCGATGCCGGTCATCCGGACATGTTCCCACTGTTCAGCGCGCTGACACGGGCCCGCGTGACCGCGGCCGAGCATCGGGCGGGCGCGGCGGTGACCTCCGCCTCGACTCCGGCGGACTGTCGATCACCGGAGGGGGTAGGACCCATCCCTGCGGTGTTCTTACGGTGCCGTAGGTTCCGAGACCGTAGGCAACGGACCCAGGAGGCCCTCGTGTCCCAGACGTCGCGCCAGGGGGCGCTGCTCACCGAGCTCGAGCCGGTCGTCGCGGAGAACCTCGACCGCCACCTCGCCTTGGCCCAGGAGTGGCACCCGCACGACTACATCCCGTGGTCCGAGGGGCGGGACTTCGCCCTCCTCGGCGGCGAGGACTGGTCCCCGGAGCAGTCCCGGCTCGACGAGACGGCCAGGGCCGCGATGTTCACCAACCTGCTCACCGAGGACAACCTCCCCAGCTACCACCGGGAGATCGCCACCCGCTTCGGCCGGGACGGCGCCTGGGGGACCTGGGTCGGCCGGTGGACGGCGGAGGAGAACCGGCACGGCATCGCGCTGCGCGACTACCTCGTCGTCACCCGCGGCGTCGACCCGGTGGAGCTCGAACGCGCCCGGATGGACTACATGACCTCCGGCTACGACTCCGGTGACCGGACCCCGCTGCAGACGGTCGCCTACGTCTCCTTCCAGGAGCTTGCGACCCGGGTGAGCCACCGCAACACCGGCAAGGCCACCGGCGACCCGATCGCCGAGCGGCTGCTCGGCCGGATCGCCAAGGACGAGAACCTGCACATGGTCTTCTACCGGAACCTGGTCTCCGGGGCGTTCGACATCGACCCCGACGCCACGATGCGCGCCGTCACCGACGAGGTCATCCGGTTCGAGATGCCCGGCGCGACCATGGCCGGTTTCCGCAAGAACTCGGTGATCATCGCCAAGGCCGGGATCTACGACCTGCGCCTGCACCACGACGAGGTCATCACCCCCGTGCTGCGCGCCTGGAAGGTGTTCGAGCGCACCGACCTCGGGCCCGAGGGCGAGAAGGCGCGCGAGGAGCTGGCCGAGTTCCTGACCGGCCTGGACGCGCAGGCCACCCGGTTCGTGGAGAGCCGGGAGCGGCTGCGGGCCCGGATGCAGGCCAAGCAGGACACCGAGCTCGCCCCCCTGCCCCAGGCCTGACCGGTCGCGCCGCGACCTCACGCGGGGGTCGCGGCCGCTGTGCGGCGGACCTTGCCGTCACGTAACGCCGGTGGCGGCGGCGCGTAACGACGCGGTCATAACTTCCCCGCATGACGTTCGCAGACTGCCGACAGCTGGTCGTCGTCGGCGGGGGCATGGTCGCCCACCGGCTCGTGGAGGCGCTGGTCGACCGCGGCGCCGTCGCCGAGGGCGGCTGGCAGGTGACCGTGCTGGCCGAGGAGCCGCGGGCGCCCTACGACCGGGTCGCGCTCACCTCCTACTTCTCCGGCCGTGACCCCGACGACCTCTCCCTCGGCCAGCCGGGGCTCTGGGACACCCCGGGGGTGCAGCTGCGCCGCGGGGAGGCGGTCACCGCGATCGACCGGGACGCTCGCCGGGTCACCACGAGCGCCGGCCGCGAGGTCGGCTACGACGCCCTCGTCCTGGCCACCGGGTCCTCGGCGTTCGTGCCGCCCGTGGGAGGCCGGGACCTGTCCGGCTGCTTCGTCTACCGCACCGTCGACGACGTCGCCGCGCTGAGGCAGTTCGTGGCCGACGCCGCCGCGCGCCTGCAGGGACGCCGGACCCCGCGCCGGGTGGTGGGTGCGGTCGTCGGCGGTGGGTTGCTGGGGCTGGAGGCGGCCGGCGCGCTGACCGCGCTGGGCGTGGACACCCACGTGGTCGAGTTCGCCCCTCGGCTGATGCCGCTGCAGGTCGACGAGGGGGGCGGGGAGGCGCTGGCCCGCCTGGTCGGTGCGCTCGGCGTGCAGGTCCACGCGGGGACGGCGACGGCGCGGCTCACCGCCGGCCGCGACGGCCGGGTGGCGCGGATGCACGCCGCCGAGGGCTCCGCCGCCGGTCTCGACCACCTGGACGTCGACGTCGTCGTCTTCGCCGCCGGCGTGCGCCCGCGCGACGAGCTGGCCCGGGCGTGCGGCCTCGCGGTCGGCCCCCGCGGCGGGATCGCCGTGGACACCACCTGCCGCACCGAGGACCCGGCGATCTGGGCCGTCGGCGAGGTCGCCAGCGTGGCGGGCCGGACCTACGGCCTGGTGGCGCCGGGCTACACGATGGCCGAGATCGTCGCCGACCGGCTGCTCGGGGGCGCGGCCGAGTTCCCCGACCCCGACCTGTCCACCAAGCTCAAGCTGCTCGGGGTCGACGTGGCCAGCTTCGGAGACGCGTTCGGCACCGCGCCGGGCGCCCTGTCGGTCGTCTACGGCGACCCCGTGGCCGGCGTCTACAAAAAACTGGTCCTCTCCGACGACGCCCGCACCCTGCTCGGCGGGATCCTGGTCGGTGACGCGGGTGCCTATGCCGCGCTGCGCCCGATGGTGGGCCGGGAGCTGGGTGGTGACCCGGCCGCGTGGCTGCTGCCGGAGGGCGCCGAGGGCGGCCCGGTCACGGCCGGGCTGCCCGACGACGCCGCGGTCTGCTCCTGCAACAACGTCTCCGCGGGCGCCATCCGCGACGCGGTGCGCTGCGACGGGTGCACCGACCTCGGTGCGGTGAAGGCGTGCACCCGGGCCGGCACCAGCTGCGGCTCCTGCCTGCCACTGGTCAAGAAGCTGGTCGGCACCGAGCTCGAGGCCGCCGGCGTGGCGGTCAGCACGGCCCTGTGCGAGCACTTCGACGTGAGCCGGGCCCAGCTGTTCGACATCGTCCGGGTGACCGGGATCAGCAGCTTCAGCGAGCTGGTCGACCGGTACGGCCGGGGCCGGGGCTGCGACATCTGCAAGCCCGTCGTCGCCTCTGTGCTGGCCAGCCTCGACGGCCGGCACGTCCTGGACGGCGAGCGGGCCACGCTGCAGGACACCAACGACCACGTGATGGCCAACATCCAGAAGGACGGCACCTACTCGGTGGTGCCGCGGATCCCCGGCGGCGAGGTGACCCCGGAGGGCCTGATCGCCATCGGCGAGGTGGCCCGGGACTTCGGCCTCTACACCAAGATCACCGGCGGGCAGCGGATCGACCTGTTCGGTGCCCGGGTCGAGCTGCTGCCGGCCATCTGGCAGCGCCTGGTGGACGCCGGCTTCGAGTCCGGCCATGCCTACGGCAAGGCGCTGCGCACGGTGAAGTCCTGCGTCGGTTCCACGTGGTGCCGCTACGGCGTGCAGGACTCCGTGGCCCTCGCCGTCGCACTGGAGCTGCGCTACCGGGGGCTGCGGTCCCCGCACAAGATCAAGCTGGGGGTGTCCGGCTGCGCCCGCGAGTGCGCCGAGGCGCGCGGCAAGGACGTCGGCGTGATCGCCACCGACAAGGGCTGGAACCTCTACGTCGGCGGCAACGGCGGGTTCACGCCGCGGCACGCGCGGCTGCTGGCCGAGGACCTGGACACCGCGACGCTGGTCCGCACGATCGACCGGTTCCTCGTCTACTACGTGCGCACCGCCGATCGGCTGCAGCGCACCGCGCCCTGGCTGGAGGAGATCGAGGGCGGCCTGGACCACGTGCGGGCCGTCGTCCTGGACGACAGCCTGGGCATCGCCGCCGACCTCGACGCGGCGATGGCCGCCCACGTCGAGGGCTACACCGACGAGTGGCGGGCCACCCTCGAGGACCCGGAGAAGCTGCGGCGCTTCGCCTCCTTCGTCAACGCCCCGGACTCCCCCGACCCGTCGCTGGCCTACGTCGTCGAACGCGGCCAGCCACGACCGATGACCGCCGACGAGCGCGCGGACGACGCGACCGGCCGGTCCGGCGCCGTCCTCGTCGCCGGACCGCGCCTGGAGGTGCTCCACCCGTGACCACCCTCGCCCCCTCTGCCGACGCGGACCCGGACGCCAGTCCCTGGACGCCGGTCTGCGCCGTCGCGGACCTGCAGCCCGAACGCGGCGTCGCCGCCCTGGTCGACGGCCGGCAGGTGGCGCTGTTCCGGCTGTTCGACGGCAGCGTGCACGCCGTGGGTCACCGCGACCCGTTCAGCGCCGCCTACGTGATCGCCCGCGGCATCGTCGGCACCCGGGGTGAGGTCCCGACGGTCGCCTCGCCGATGTACAAGCAGGTCTTCGACCTGCGCACCGGCGTGTGCCTCGACGCCCCGGACGACGCCGCGGTGCGGCTGCCGGTGCACGCCGTCCGGCTGCGGGAGGGACTGGTCGAGGTCGGTCCGCCGCTCGCATCCCGGTGAGCGAGCGGGGAGCCGAGCTGCACAGCACCCTGCCGCCGGGAGCCGAGCCGCCACCCCTCGCGGGGTACCCGGTCGCGGTCACCGCGGCCCGCCGACGCGAGGAGCTGGGCGCGCTCCTCAAGCGACGCGGCGCGCGGGTGGTCCTACGCACCGGCGATCCGCATCGTGCCGCTCCCGGACGACGCCGAGCTCGTGGCGGCGACCCGCTCGGTGCTCGCCGCACCGGTCGACCTGGTGGTGGTGACCACCGGGGTCGGCTTCCGCGGGTGGCTGGAGGCGGCCGAGGCCTGGGACCTGCCGCTGCGCGAGCACCTGGAGGGGGCGCGGGTGATCGCGCGCGGCCCGAAGGCGCGCGGCGCCATCCGCGGCGCCGGGCTGGTCGACGCCTGGTCACCGCCGTCGGAGAGCTCGGCAGAGGTGCTCCAGTACCTGCTCTCCGGCGCCGCGGGACCGCTGGCCGGCCGGCGGGTCACCGTCCAGCTGCACGGCGACCCGCTCCCCGACCTGGTCAGCGGGCTGGTCTCCGCCGGTGCCGAGGTCGTGCGGGTCCCCGTCTACCGGTGGGTGCCGCCGGAGGACACCGGGCCGCTCCGCCGGCTGGTCGACGCCGTCGCGGCTGGCGGGGTGGACGCGGTGACCTTCACGAGCGCACCGGCGGCCGGGAGCCTGCTGCAGGTCGCCACCAAGGCGGGGGTGCGGGACGACGTGCTGCGGGCGCTGCGCTGCTCCGTCGTCCCCTTCGCCGTCGGCCCGGTGACCGCCGGCCTGCTCACGGCCGCCGGGGTGACCGCCGTGCAGCCCGCGCGCGCCCGGCTGGGGGCGCTCGCCCGGGAGGTGGTCGCCCGGCTGCCGGAGCGCGACCCGGTCGTGGACTGCGGCCGGCACCGCGTGCAGGTCCGCGGGCACGCCGTCGTCCTCGACGGGAACCTGGTCGAGCTGCCCCCGGGGTCGATAGCGGTGCTGCGCGCCCTGGCGCGCCGGCCGGGGACAGTGCTGTCTCGCGCCGACCTGCTCACCGAGCTGTCCGGCGGCCAGGACGGGCACGCAGTGGAGGTCGCCGTGGCGCGACTGCGGGCCGCGCTCGGTGCACCGGTGGTCAGCACGGTGGTCAAGCGCGGGTACCGCCTGGCCACCTAGGCTGGTCCCCCGTGCGCCTGGCAACGTGGAACGTGAACTCCATCCGCAGTCGAGCCGACCGGGTGGAGGCCTGGCTGCGGCGCAGTGACGTCGACGTCGTCGCACTGCAGGAGACCAAGTGCCGGGACGACCAGTTCCCGGAGGAGCGGTTCCGCGCGCTGGGCTACGAGGTCGCGCACGTCGGCCACTCGCAGTGGAACGGCGTCGCGCTGCTGTCCCGGGTGGGGCTGTCCGACGTCGAGGTCGGCTTCCCCGGCATGCCGACCTGGGCGGCCAAGGAGGGCGTCGAGCCGGCCGCCGAGGCCCGCGCGCTGGGGGCCACCTGCGGCGGGGTGCGGGTGTGGAGCCTGTACGTGCCCAACGGCCGCACGCTGGCCGATCCGCACCTGCAGTACAAGCTGCAGTGGCTGGAGGCGTTGCGCGTCGCCGCGGGCGGCTGGCTGACCACCGACGCCGACGCCCAGGTCGCGTTGGTCGGCGACTGGAACATCGCCCCGCAGGACGACGACGTGTGGGACATGTCGGTGTTCGCGCACTCCACGCACGTCTCCGAGCCCGAGCGGGCGGCGTTCCGCGGGGTGGTCGAGAGCGGCTTCACCGACGTCGTCCGGCCGTACACCCCGGGGCCCGGCGTCTACACGTACTGGGACTACACCCAGCTGCGCTTCCCCCGTCGCGAGGGCATGCGGATCGACTTCGTGCTCGCCTCCCCCGCGCTCGCCCGCCGGGTCAGCGGGGCGCTGATCGACCGCGAGGAGCGCAAGGGCAAGGGCGCCAGCGACCACGCCCCCGTCGTGGTCGAGCTGGCCGACTAACGGACCGACCGGGCGCCCTGGGGCACATCTGGGGCACACGAGGCGCCGGCTGTGTCCCACGCCGCGTCGATGGCGCTGCGCGTCCGGTCGTCCGAGTCCGGCATCAGGTGCCCGTAGGTGCTCAGGACCAGCGAGGCGTCCTCGTGCCCCAGCCGCTCGGCCACCGCCACGACCGACTCACCGGCCGCGAGCAGGACGCTCGCGTAGTGGTGCCGCAGGTCATGACTCGTCGTTCCCTTCGGCAGCCCCGCCTCGGTCACCGCCCGACGGATCAGGTTGTGGCGGTAGTAGACGTGCCCGAGCGCGGTGCCCTTCCCGGTAGTGAAGATCGTCCCGTCTTCGGCCGCTGGGTACGCCGCCAGGTGGGCCGCCAGCACGTCGGCGACCATGCGGGGCAGCGGCACGGTCCGCCTCGACCGGGGAGTCTTTGGCTCGCTCCGCTCCCCCTTCGACCCCTGGGTGAACTGCCACTCGATCCGCACGGTGCGGCGCAGGAAGTCGACGTCCGCGACGCGTAGAGCCAGCAGCTCGCCGATCCGAAGGCCGAGTCCGGCCTGAGTGAGGACCATGATCCGGTAGCGCTCCGGCATGGCCTGGGCGAGGGCCGCGACCTGCTCGACCGACAGCGGCACGACCCGCTCCCTCTCGTGCCGAGAAAGTTGGATGCGGACGACGGGTGAGGAGGCCACCAGCCTGTCGAGGACCGCGGCCCCGTACACGCTTCGCAGCAGCCCGACCGCTTGTCGCAGGGTGGTCGGGGCCAGCACCCTCGACCGGTCGGTGGCCCACGCCTGAACCTCGGACGGGCGCACGTCCGCGGGCGCCGGCGCCGGTGAGGGCTCCCCCGGCGAGCGGCGCCACGAGTCCCGCGCAGCCCCAGCCGGTGAAGACCCGACCGTAGGCCCGGGGGAAGGCGCACACCACGACCCGGTCCGCCGTGACCGCCGGGACCAGCGCGGAGACCGCGCCGTAGGCCAGCCCCGTGCCGGCGAAGGCGCCGAGGACGAGCCAGGGGGCCGTCGGTCTGCCGAGACTCGCCGCGGAGATGGCGGCGACGCCCAGCGCCGTCGCCAGCGCAGGCGGCCGGCCGATCCGGTCGGACCACCAGCCGGCGACCAGCCGCCCGACCAGGTTGCCGGCGGCCAGCAGCGAGACCGCCGCGCCGGCCACGCCGGAGCTCAGGCCGCGGTCGGCGGCCACCGGGGCAGCCACGGCGAACACCAGGAGCCCGGGAGCGGCCCCACCGGCGAAGAGCACCCAGAGCAGCACAAGGGTCCGCCGCGGCAGCGGCCCGGCCGCCGCCGTGCCACGGCGCTCAGGGCGGTCGGCGGGGGCGAGCAGTGCCGCCCCCGCCAGCAGGCCGCCGACCATCACCGCCAGCGCGCCCAGGCAGGCCCGCCAGCCGACGGCGGCGAGCGCCGCTGGAGCAGCCAGGCCGAGGAGCACCGGACCGGCGGCGTAGGCGGCGACGACCAGGTCGGTCGCCGTGCCGCGGCGGGAGGTGGGGACCGGGCGGCGAGCCCGACCGCGACGCCGGAGGCGAGTCCGCTCGCGGTGCCGAACAGCGCCCCCACCCCGCCCCACAGCGCCAGCGGATGCGGCACGGCCGCCGCTCCACCGAGGCCGGTGGCCGCCAGCCCGGCGGCACCGCCGAGCAGCCGCCGGGGCCCCACGGCGGGAAGCGCCCGGCCCGCGGCCAGCAACGCGGCCGTGAAGACGGCGATCGAGACCGCGAAGACGGCGGCGCCCGCGGAGCCCGGTGCGCCGACGTCCGCGGCCGCCTGCTCGGCGACCAGGCTCCAGCCGAACAGCGTCCCGGCGGCGAGGTTCGCCACCGCGCCGGACACGACGGGCCGCTCCACCCTCGGACCCTCCGGGCTCGGCAGCGGTGGACTTGGCTCAACGTCCCTACCAGGCCGTGCCCGGTCAAGCGGGCGCCGCGCCCGGCGTGTCCCGAAACACGCAGGACACACGTTCGACATCGCCGCGAAATGCCCGGGGGGCTCCATCCGGTGCGTCACGACGCGCCGCGCGGCGTCGGGACCGCGGCCTGTGCGGGATCCAGCGCCTTGATCGCCTCCGGTGGCCGGGACGAATGTCCGCCTGGTCCGAGGGGCCAAGTGCCCCTCCGCCGGTGCACCCGGAGGTCCGACATCGCCGTCTACCTGTACCGATGCCCCGACCACGGCACGACCGAGACCCGCTGCGCGATGGGCGCCGCCCCGGCCGCGGTCGAGTGCCCGGCCTGTGGGACGCCCGCCGCGCGGGTGTTCACCGCACCCCGCCTGTCCTTCGGCTCCCCGGTGCGGCGCGCTCTCGTCGAGCGCACGGAGCGCACCCGGGACGAACCCGACGTCGTCTCCTCACCGCCTCCGGGGCGGGGCCCCGGCCGGCGAGCCGACGTGCTGCGCAATCCGGCCCTGAGCCGGCTGCCCCGCCCCTGACGGCGGGGCGCTCCGCAGGTCCACGGGAACCCGACCCACTCACAGAGGGGAGTGACCGACATGGCCAGCGTCGGTCTGCTGTACGTCGGAGCGGTCCTGATCGTCAACGGCCTGATGCTGCTGGGCCGGGTGGACGCCCGGGCGGCCGCGCCGCTGAACTTCTTCGTCGGCGCGCTGCAGGTGTTCACGCCGACCTACCTGATCATCACCTCGGGGGGCGACCCGGACGTGGTCCTCGGCGCCTCCGGCCTTTACCTGTTCGGCTTCACCTACCTGTACGTCGGCCTGAACCTCATCTACGGCCTGGACGGCACCGGGCTTGGCTGGTTCTCCGCCTTCGTGGCGGGCTGCGCGGTGGTCTTCGCGGGGCTGAACTTCGGCCGGCTCGACGACCCGGCCTTCGGTGTCATCTGGCTGTACTGGGCGGTGCTGTGGGCGCTGTTCTTCCTCGTGCTCGGGCTCAAGCGGGAGGGGCTCACCCGGTTCACCGGTCTGGTGGCCGTCGTGGCCGGGGTGGTGACCTGCGCCGTCCCCGCGTTCCTGCTACTGACCGGCGTGTGGCAGGACAACGTGATGACGTCGGCGATCGTGCTCGCCGTCGTCCTGCTGCTGTCCCTGGCCCTGTTCCCGAAGTTCCGTGACCGGCGAGCCCCGGCAACCGACGCCCCGGCGCCCGAACTGCGCGAGGGCGAGACCGCCGCGCAGGCCGCCGGCCCGTCCCAGCCGGCCGACCGGAGGAGGTGACCCGCCGACCGAGCAGCCGTCCCACCGTTCCGCTCCCGAGACCAGGAGGCCAGCCCGTGCCCGAACTCGTGTTCCCCCTCGACTCCAGCAAGAAGTTCACCGAGCAGCAGTACCTCGGCCACAACCGGTGGCACCCCGACATCCCGACGCAGGTGACCGTCCGGCCCGGGGACAGCTTCCGGGTGCATTGCCGCGAGTGGTTCGACGGCGCCATCCACAACGACGATTCCGCCGACGACGTCCGGGACGCGCCGCTCAGCACGGTGCACGTGCTCAGCGGGCCCTTCGCCGTGGAGGGCGCCGAGCCCGGCGACCTGCTGATCGTCGACATCCTCGACGTGGGGCCGATCCCCCAGGAGGATTCCGGCCCGCTCGCCGGGCAGGGCTGGGGGTACACGGGGATCTTCGCCACGCAGAACGGTGGCGGTTTCCTCACCGAGCAGTTCCCGGACGCGTACAAGGTGATCTGGGACTTCTCCGGGCAGACGGCGACGTCCCGGCACGTCCCGGGCGTCTCCTTCACCGGCATCGTGCACCCCGGCCTGATGGGCACCGCGCCCTCCGCGGAGCTGCTGGCCCGCTGGAACCGCCGCGAGGGCGCCCTGATCGCCACCGACCCCGACCGCGTGCCACCGCTGGCCCTGCCGCCGCTGCCACAGGACGCCATCCTGGGCGGGCTGGAGGGCGCCGAGTACGACCGCGTCGCCGGCGAGGCAGCGCGCACCGCTCCACCCCGGGAGAACGGCGGCAACCAGGACATCAAGAACCTGACCAAGGGCAGCCGGGTCTTCTACCCGGTGTTCGTGCCCGGTGCGAAGCTGTCGATGGGCGACCTGCACTTCTCCCAGGGCGACGGTGAGATCACCTTCTGCGGGGCCATCGAGATGGGCGGCTTCATGGACCTGCACGTCGACCTGATCAAGGGCGGGATGGAGACGTACGGGGTCAGTGAGAACGCCATCTTCATGCCCGGGAACGTGGACCCCCGCTACGACAAGTGGCTGGCCTTCTCCGGGACGTCGGTGACCCTGGACGGCGAGCAGCGCTACCTGGACTCGCACCTGTCCTACCAGCGGGCCTGCCTGCACGCGATCGACTACCTGACGAAGTTCGGCTGGTCCCCCGAGCAGGCGTACATGATCCTCGGCGCCGCGCCGATCGAGGGCCGGCTCTCCGGGGTGGTCGACATCCCGAACTCCTGCTCCACCGTCTACATCCCGACCGGGATCTTCGACGTCGACGTCACGCCCTCGTCGTCCGGGCCGGCCCGGGTCGACCCTGGCATGGGCGTTCCGAAGTCGAGCTTCTGAGCAGGACCGTCCGTCCATCCCGTTCGCACTGACCTGAGGAGTTCCCGTGCCCGAAGTAATCTTCGAAATCAACCGTGACCTGAGCGTGTCGATGCGCGACCAGACGGTGCCCGGACACAACCGCTGGCACCCCGACATCCCGCCGGCCAACACGGTCGCGCCCGGCGCCACGTACCGGATCGAGTGCAAGGACTGGACCGACGACCAGGTCCGCAACACCGACGACGCCGACGACATCCGGGACATGAACATCGACCCGTGTCACATGCTGAGCGGCCCGTTCGCGATCGAGGGCGCCGAGCCCGGCGACATGCTCGTGGTCGACATCGTCGACATCGGCCCCTTCGACGTGCAGCCGTGGGGTTACACCGGGATCTTCGCCAAGGAGAACGGCGGCGGCTTCCTCACCGACTACTCCCCGCAGGCGTCCAAGGCGATCTGGGACCTCGACGGGATCTGGACCAGCAGCCGGCACGTCCCCGGCGTGCGGTTCATCGGCAACTCCCACCCGGGGCTGTTCGGCTGTGCGCCGTCGCCGGACCTGCTCGCCGAGTGGAACCGCCGGGAACAGGCACTGATCGACCAGAACCCGGACCGGGTCACCGGTGACATCCCCGCCCACGGCGGCGAGACACCCGGCGCCCCGCAGGTCCCTGGGCTTGCGCTCCCCCCGTTGCCCCATGACGCGTTGCTCGGGACGCTGAGCGGCAGCGACTTCGAGCGGGCCGCCGCCGAGGCCTGCCGCACCATCCCGCCGCGGGAGCACGGCGGCAACGTCGACATCAAGGACCTCGGCGTCGGCAGCCGGGTCTACATGCCGGTCTTCGTGACCGGCGGCCTGTTCTCGATCGGCGACCTGCACTTCGCCCAGGGCGACGGCGAGATCACCTTCTGCGGGGCCATCGAGATGCCCGGGTTCATCGACCTGCACTTCGACCTGATCAAGGGCGGGATGGACAGGTACAAGCAGTCCATGCCGTTCTTCAAGCCGGGTCGGGTCGGGCCGAACTACTCGGAGTTCATCACCTTCGAGGGCATCAGCGTCGAGGACGGCCGGAACTACTACATGAACGCGACCGTCGCCTACCGCCAGGCCTGCCTCAACGCCATCAACTTCCTGATGCCGGCCATGGACTGGACCTTCGAGCAGGCCTATCTGTTCCTGGGGGCGGCGCCGGTCGACGGCCGGATCGGCGGCGTGGTGGACATCCCGAACAGCGCGGTCTCGATCAGCATCCCGCTGTCCATCTTCGACCGGAACATCCTGCCCGGCGGCGCCGGCGGCGGCCGGGATCTGACGGCCGACTGACGCCGGTGGTGCGGGGGCGGGCCCGGCCCGCCCCCGCACCGCCTTCCTTCCTGCCCCACCCCTGAGAGGAGCACCGCGTTGCCGCTGTATGAGTTCCGCTGCCCCGAGTGCGGACCCTTCGACCTGAACCGGGACATGCGCGACGCCGCGTCCACGGCGCCGTGCCCGGCCTGCGACCAGCCGGCGCGGCGCCGTTACCGCGTGGGGGTCGGCCACCACTCCACGGGTGTGCTGCGCGACGCGGGACGGGCGGACCGGGCCCGGGTGGACCGGGCGCGCACGGGCGAGCCGACGGTCACCGGTCCGCCCTCGGGACGACGGCTGCCCGGCGGCGGGGCGCACCGGCACTGACCCGGCGGCGGGACCGGCCGGCCCCGGCTACCGTCCACAGCCATCAGCACCATCCCGAGCCCCGCTCCGGACGGAGGGCCATGCCGCTCGTCTCCCGCCTCGGGACCACCCCGGTCAAGGGCACTGCCCTGCACCATCCCCAGACCGTGACGGTCACCGACAACGGAGTGCTGGAGAACCGGCGCTTCCACCTCGTGGACGCCCAGTACCGGCTCTACAACGGCAAGCAGCACGGCCCGCTCGTGCGGCTCACCGCCGAGTTCGATGCCGACAGCCCGCACCTGCGCCTCCGCTTCCCCGACCGTCCGTCCGTCGAGGGGCGGGCCGCCGACCTCGGCGAGGCGGTGTGCACTGACTTCTACGGGCGGGACGTCGACGGGCACCTCGTGGAGGGACCGTGGTCGGCCGCGCTCAGCGACTTCGTCGGGGAGGAGGTGCACCTGGTCGCGGTCGACCGCCCCGGCGACGCGGTCGACGTGCACCCTGTCACGCTGATCTCGTCGGCGACCATCGAGCACCTGCGCCGCGTCACCCCCGACGGCGGGCCGCTGGACCACCGTCGGTTCCGGATGCTGGTCGAGGTGGACGGCTGCGACGTGCACGAGGAGGACACCTGGGCCGGCCGGCGCGTGCGGATCGGCGGGGCCACCGTCCACGTGGTCGGTCCGGTGCCACGGTGCGTGGTCACCAACGAGAACCCCGACAGCGGGGTGGTCGACTTCAACACGCTCAAGGCGATCGTGCGGTACCGCGGCGAGCTCGCCACCGACCTGAGCACCCCGGTCGCGCACCTCCCCGACAACGGCGCGGTCATCCTCGGCATGTACGCCACGGTCGAGCAGCCCGGCGAGATCGCCCTCGGCGACCGGGTCGAGCTCCTCGACGAGACCGCCGTCCAGCCCGCCTGACCCGTCCCCGAGACCCAGGAGCCCCCATGCCACGGCCGACCGATCACGAGTTCTTCGACCTGGGGGACGTCGTCCTGCAGGGCGGTGCCACTCTGCGCGGCGCCCGGCTCGCCTACAAGACGTACGGCACGCTGAACGCCGACCGGTCCAACGTGATCGTCCACCCGACCTGGTACAGCGCCTGGCACGACGCCAACGACTGGACGACGGGGCCGGGCCGGGCGCTGGACCCGGAGAAGTACTTCATCGTCGTCCCCAACCAGCTGAACAACGGCCTGTCGACGTCGCCGAGCAACACCCCGCCGCCCTACGACGGGCCGAACTTCCCGCGCGTGACCTTCTACGACCAGATCGAGGTGCAGCACCGGCTGCTCACGCAGAAGTGGGGCATCGAGTCCATCGAGCTGGTGCTCGGGTCGTCGATGGGCGCCGGGCAGACCTACCAGTGGGCCGTCAGCCACCCGGAGATGGTGAAGCGGGCCGCGCCCATCGTGGGGTCGGCGATCACCAGCGAGCACAACCAGGTCTTCCTCAAGAGCCTGCGCGCGGCGCTCACGGCCGACCCTGTGTTCGACGGCGGGCGCTACTCCCCCGACGCGCTCCCGACCGTCGGCCTGCGCGCCTTCGCCCGGATCTACGCCGGCTGGGGTCTCTCCCAGGCCTTCTACTGGCAGCGGGAGTACCGCAACCTCGGCTTCTCCTCCCTCGAGGACTTCCTCGTCGGGTTCTGGGAGGGCTACTGGCTCGACGAGCGCGACCCCAACGACCTGCTGGGGATGCTGTGGACCTGGGAGCACGGCGACGTCGGGAAGACTCCGGGCTTCGACGGCGACACCGAGGCCGCGCTGCGCTCGATCCGCTGCCCGGTCCTCGCCATGCCGGCGAAGACCGACCTGTACTTCCCGCCGGAGGACGAGGAGTGGGCCTCGCAGTTCATCGAGAACGGTGAGGTCCGGGTCATCCCGACCGTCTACGGGCACTTCGCCGGGCTGGGCCAGAACCCGGCGGACAACGAGTTCATCGACCGGGCGCTGACGGAGCTGCTGGCCCGCCCGGCCTGACCGGGTCGGCGAGGCTCAGCCTCGATCCACCGTCGATCTTGGTCGGTTCGTCGGCCCATGATCCGATCTTGATCGGCCGGTGTGAGCGCAGCGCAGCCGCCGGTTTGTCCGGCTCTTCCACTGTCGGTCTCCGGTCGGGCCTGGTGGGGCGGTGGTCGGTCAGACGGCTGCGGGTGGTCCGCAGGTGGCGTCGAAGAGCTGGGTCCAGGCGTGTTCCCAGGGCCAGTCGCGGGGCAGGTGCATCCGCAGCCGGCGGGCGGAGCGCGGGAGATCCGGGTCGGGACGGCGATCAGCTGGGTGCGGATGGTGCCGGTGGTCGCCCGGGCATGGAACTGGGAGGCCAGTGCGCCGGCGGCGCGGGTGAGGTTGAACGCGATCGCGGCCAGCACCAGCCAGGCGGAGTTCGCCGCGAACTTCCCCGAGGGCAGGTGGGCCAGCGGTCCGGCCTTGAGGTCGGCGTTGATCTGCTCGATGACCGCGTGCTGCCGGTGGGTGGTCTCGGCCTGCAGCATCGGCTGCGGGGAGTCGGTGAACACCGCGTGGTGGCGGTAGGCGGCGAACAGCTCGGACTGGCCTTCAGGCACCGAGGCGGGGTTCAAGCGCTTGACCCGGCGGACGTTCAGCCGCCCGGTGATGTGGTCGGTCTTGCGGCGGGAGGTGAACGCGGTGAAGCCGATCTCGGCGACCTCGGCTTCGGAGACCCAGCACTGGCCCTCGTCGTCCCAGACGGCGTGCGGGTAGCGGATCGGGGTCCAGGCGTCCTCGGCGCTCGCGGCGATCGCCTTCTTGACCGCGGCGTCCATCCGGGCGGTGATCGAGAACCGGGCGCCGCCGCGGCGGGCGGTGGCGATGACGGCGTGGCAGCGGGCATGGGGCGGTCGCGGCGCCTGCCTGTCGGTCACCCCGACTCCCAGGCTGGGCGCTTCGGCGGGGGTCGCGGCTGACTGGAGCACATCTGGGGCACATGATCTTGCGGTTGGGACTGATGGGCACTGATTGACTGCGATGTATTCATGCAGGTCAAACCTCGAGTCGTCGTCTTCGCGCTGGTCACGCGCGCCCAGTCACACGTACTGGGACTACACCCAGCTGCGCTTCCCCCGCCGCGAGGGCATGCGGATCGACTTCGTCCTCGCCTCCCCCGCGCTCGCGCGCCGGGTCAGCGGCGCGCTGATCGACCGCGAGGAGCGCAAGGGCAAGGGCGCCAGCGACCACGCGCCGGTGGTCGTCGACCTGGCCGACTAACGGACCGAGGGGACGTCCTGGGGACATCCGGGCGCACGGGGCACACGGGGCACTGGCTATGTCCCACGCCGCGTCGACGGCGCCGCGCGTCCGGTCGTCCGAGTCCGGCATCAGGTGCCCGTAGGTGCTCAGAACCAGCGAGGCGTCCTCGTGCCCCAGCCGCTCGGCGACGGCCACGACCGACTCACCGGCCGCCAGCAGGACGCTGGCGTGTGGGGGCGGTCGGCCCCCGGGCAGAACATTGGTCGGCGCGGGGCAGCCAGCAGCGCGCCCCGCGGCCCGGGCGCGGCGGCGGCGAGGAGGTGCCCTCGTGCAGATACCGGTACGCGGGCGCTGATCGCGCTGTCGGCGGCCGCAGCTGTCTGCGGTCGCAGGCGCCGAAGCGGCGAGCAACTGTGCAGGGCTTCTAAGGCTCGAGCGCCGATTCTCGCCCCCCGGGGGTGACCTTTCGATGGGGCTCGTTGACGTTGTTGACCAACATGTGAACGATCATGGTCATGGCGACGAAGCAGGTCGTGAGCATCACCGATGACATCGACGGGCGCGAGGGTGCCGAAACCGTCACCTTTGCCTACGCCGCACGCGGCACGAGATCGACCTAGCAGAGAAGAACAAAGCCAAGCTGGAGAAGGCGCTCCGGTCGTTCATCGCGGCGGCGCGCAGGGCCGGCGGCTCGGACCATTCCCGTGCTCGCAAGGGGTCCGCGGCGCCGACGCGGACCTTCCGGCCGTCCGCGCGCGGGCTGCAGAGCACGGCTTTCAGGTGAGCGGCCAACCACACCTGGGGGCTACCCCTACCCTCCGCACGCCCTGACCGTCCGTGAGGTTCACAGTGTTGGACTCGGGCCGTGCGCGGCCGCTTCGCCGCCGATCAGGAGGTGGCCGCTACCGGCGCCCGAAGTCAGAAGATGGATGATCGGGTGGTCCGGGGGGAGCGCTCGACGACCGCGCCTCAGGGTGTCCTCGCCCAGCGCGCGGGCCGGCTCGGCGTCGCCCAGCTGGCCCAGGGCGAGGGTGAGACCGGTCGCCGCCCACAGGGTGATCAGGTGGTCGGGACCGAGCACCCGGCGGCAGCGCCGCAGGGTGTCCTTCCCCAGGGCGCGAGCCGGCTCGGCGTCGCCCAGGTGGCCCAGGGCGACGGTGAGGTCGTACGCGGACAACAGGGTTCTCGTGTGGTCCGGACCGTGTACCCGGCGGCAGCGCCGCAGCGTGTCTTTGGCAATGGCGCGGGCCGGCTCGGCGTCGCCCCGCCGGATCAGGGCGAAGGTGAGGGTGGTCGCCGCCCGCAGGGTGATGGGGTGGTCGGGGCCGAGCACCTGCCGGCAGCGCCGCAGCGTGTCCCGGCCCAGCGCGCGGGCCGGCTCCGACTCGCCCAGCTGGTTCAGGGCGCGGGTCAGGGCGGTGGCCACCAGCAGGGTGGTGGTGTGTTCCGGGCCGAGCACCCGGCGGCAGCGCCGCTGCGTGTCCCGGCCCAGCGCGCGGGCCGGCTCCGACTCGCCTACCTGGACCAGCGCGACGGTGAGGGTGGTCGCCGCCCGCAGGGTGGTGGGGTGGTCGGGGCCGAGCACCCGCCGGCAGCGCCGCAGCGTGTCCCCGCCCAGCGCGCGGCCCGACTCCGCCTCCCCCACCGAGCGCAAGGCAAGGGGGAGAGTGCTCGCGGCGGTCAGGGTGTCGGGATGGTCGGGGCCGAGGATCCACCGCCAGCGGTCAAGCACCGGTTCGCCGACAGCCCGGCTGCCGTGGCTGTCACCGCGGGCCTGCAGATAGCGGGCGGTGTCCAAGACCAATTGCCGGCTGGCGGGAGAGTGGTCCCCCAACGGGGCGGTGGCGAGCACGTGCGGAGCCAGCTCGGCGTAGGCGGTCCACCTGGCCGGATCCTCCGGGTCACCCGGGGATGCGGCGGCCAGGAGCGCCACCACCCGCTGGCCGGTGGCGTGCTGCCGGTCGGGAGGAAGTCGGTGGCGGATCACCGCCTGCACCAGCCGGTGCACCTGGAAGCCTTCGCAGTCGCCGTGGGGCGGGGCGCAGTGGCGGCGGGCCAGGGAGTAGCCGACCAGCGCTCCGACGGTGTCGGCCAAGACATCGGGCTCGGCGGCCGTGGAGCGTAGCGGCTCACCGAGCAGTTCAGGGTGGTCGGCGAACAGAAACAGCGGAATGGGTTCGGGAGCGAGGAAGGCGGCCAGTTCGAGCAGCTGCACGGCGGCCGGATCCTCGTCGCGCAGCCGCTCCAGCGACAGCCCCCAGGCGGTGTCGATCCGCCCGGAATATCCGACCACGTCGCCGCGGGCGAGCAGGCTGGCGCGGCGGGCGCGGAACCGGCGCAGATAGTCCGCGGCCGGCAGATCGGTCTGCTCCAGATAGCCGGCGGCCTGCGCAGCGGCTAGCGGCAGGTCGCCGAGCTCGGCGGCGAGCTGATTGGCCAGCTCCGCGTCCAGGCCCGGGATGCGGGCGCGCAGCAGCGCGATCGTCTCCGGTCGAGTGAGCACGTCGACCTCTATCCGCCCGCCGAGAGCGCCCCAGCCGGGGAAGCGGGAGGTGATCAGCACGTGTCCGGTTCCGCCGGGCCGGTAGGCGGCGACGTCGGCCGGCCGCTCGGCGTTGTCGAAGACCAACAGCCAGCGGTCCCGGCGGCGCAGCTCGGCCAGCAGCCGCTCCACGGTGTCGCTAACCGTGGGCCCGGCCGACAGACCCAGCCGGACAGCCAGCCCGGCGAGCGTCTCGGGGATGAGCACGGGTTGCTCTGCATCGATCCACCACACCAGGTCGTAGTCGGCGGCGAATCGGTGCGCGTACTCGAGTGCGAGCTGGGTCTTGCCCACCCCACCCAGCCCGTAGAGCGCCTGCACCACCAGCGTGCCCTCGCCCGCACGCAGCCGCCGGCGTAGCTCCGCCAGCATGCCGTCCCGGCCGGTGAAGTGCGGATTGCGCGGCGGCACCTTCCACACCTCCGGCAGGACGCCGGCGAACCCCGGCTTGTCCGTCGGCGCTAGTCCCGCTCGGGGAAACGGCGGCGCGTTCGTCGGCCGGCCGCCGGCCAGCTGAGCCCGCAGCCGGGCCGCCGCCGCGGCCTCGTCCAGGTCGGTCAGGTCCAGATGGATCAGTGGCGCGTACAACGAGGGCAGGGTGACCGGCTCGACCAGCACCGGCACGATCCGCCCCTCCTCCGCCGCGGACCCGGCGAACGCCGCGCGCAGCTCCGCGCCGCCGAACGCGGAGGAGAAGTACGCCTCGGTGCACACCGCCAGCAGCCGGTCCGCCCGCTCCAGCGCCGCCTCCATCCGAGCCACGAAGTCCTGGCCCGGAACCCAATCCCACACGTCCAGCTCGACGGCGTAGCCGGCCTCCTGCAGCTGCCAGGCCAGCCACTCCGCCCAGGCGGTATCCCGACCGGCGTGGCTGATAAAGAAATCGGTCCCCCGACCGCTCACGCAACAGCCATACACCCATCACCCGCCGTACGCGAGACCCCGGCGCGACAGCCCGACACAGCAGCCGTTCCGTCGGGGCGTACACCGTCCCTTAGCCTCGATCTGCCGGCGATGTTGAGCAGCCGCAGGCGGAGCCGTTTGGGTTCCCAGGTCCGGGCGGGGGTGTCGGCCAGGGCGAGGTGCCGCGGGTCCAGGCGAGCAGGTCCGCGGCGGGCGCGACGAGTTCCAGCCAGATCTGGTTGGCGGCGAAGTCGTGCAGCGGCAGGTTGCGCAGTCCGGTGTCCTTCAGGCAGCGGATCCGGTCCTCGGCTCGGGCCCGCAGCCGGTGCTGCAGGTGACGTCCCGTCCGGTGGTGTAACTCGCGGCCGTGGGGAGTTTCTGCGGGTTGGACTATGACGCGATCAGTGCCGGCTGCGCTACCTCCTCCGCCGGGTTCTGGGGTCGGTTGAGCAGGGCCATGGAGCCTTCGGCGAGGTAGCGGCGGTCGGAGACCTGCCATTCGTCGTGGGCCTCCACGAGGACCGCGCCGGCGAGGCGGTGCAGGGCTTCGGGGTTGGGGAAGACGCCGACGACGTCGGTGCGGCGCTTGATCTCCTTGTTCAGTCGCTCCAGTGGATTGGTCGACCAGATCTTCTTCCAGTGGCTTACGGGGAAGCCGGTGAAGGCCAGCAGGTGCTCCGCGGCGTCCCGCAGCATCGCCTCGACCTGTGGGAGCAGGTAGGGCGAGCATGCCGGCGATGACGTCGAGCTGGGAGCGCACGTGCTCGGCGTCGAGCTGGGCGAAGATCGTGCGGATCGCGGCGGCGACCATCTCGGCGTTCCCCTTGGGCACCCGTGCCAAGACGTTGCGCATGAAGTGGGCCTGTCAGGAATCAAGCTGTTCTTTCCCGGATTCGGGGTCGACGATCTGCTATGCGCGTCGACGA
>NZ_JABGCH010000033.1 GCF_019799945.1 Modestobacter marinus | reverse complement strand
ACTTCCTCGGTGCCGCCATGACTCTCATCCTCACGTGGATTGAGAGCCTCCATCAGACCCGGGGCGGGACAAGCTCGCCGGCCCGAGACCGTGCCGGTGAGACCAGACAACTTATGCCGTCGTGCAGTTCTCCTGACTGAGCCGCCCACTCTTGGGCGCGGCTGCTGGCGAGGCAGGCGTCGAGCTGGGTGAGGCCACTGCTGTCGACGACCGCCGTCCTGACCACCCGGCCGAGGGCTGTTGCCCTCGGCCGGGTGGCCGCCCTCCTGGCGGTGGCGTCCGCGGTGGTGCACCTGCTGCTGCTCGATGCGTCGCTCGGGTCGGTGGTGATGGTCGCGATGGCGTCGGCCTGCCTGCCGTGTGCCTGGCACCTGTGGCGGAACCCGACCGGCTCGGTGTGGCGGTTCACGGCACTGGTGGACGACGCGATGCTGGTGCTGCACGCGCAGATGCTCGGCGGCTCCAGTGGAGACGTGCACCATGCAGCCGGACCGGGCGCGCTCGTGTGGCTGAGCCTCGCCCTGGTCACCGCACAGCTCGTCATGGCCGGGGCGCCGCTCTCCGGCGTCCCGGGGACAGAAGCATGGCCGCCTGGTATCAGGCTGCATCCCACAGAGGTACCGTGGAGCGGTGAGCACGCAGATCGCGGTCCGGCTCCCCGAGGAGCTCGTGCAGTTCATCGACCGGCTGGTCTCGGAGGGCAGGGCCCCGTCCCGCGCGGCCGTCGTCAGCCGCGCCCTCGAACGTGAGCGCCGCCGCGACGTGGCCGCCCGGGACGCCGCCATCCTGGCCGCCGGTCAGGACGGCGACGACTTCGATGCGCTGGCCGAGCACGCCGCCCGCACCTCGCTCGACGACCTCGCCTGATGCGGCCCATCCACCTGGCTCAGCTGGACAAGACCCGGCCGGTGCTGGTGCTGACCCGCGAGCTGGTGCGCCCGCACCTGGCGCGGGTCACGGTCGCACCGATCACGAGCACGATCCGGGGTCTCTCGACCGAGGTGTCGGTCGGTCCGGACAACGGACTGGACCATCCCAGCGTCGTCAGCTGCGACAACGTCCTGACCGTGCCGAAGGCGACTCTTGGGCGGCAGATCGGCCGACTGCTGCCCGAGCAGGAGGTCGAGCTCACCGCGGCCCTGCACGCAGCCTTCGACCTCGACGACCTCCCGCAGGCACGCTGACGCCTCAGGTCATCAGCGATGGGCCGCCGGTCGACGTGGAGTGTCGAGGCGGCGTGGGCGATCCCGGCGATGACGAGGCGGGACCTTGGAGGCGTCGTAACCGTCGGCTCCGCCGGCTACGCCGTCCTCCCGCTCATGGTCAGGCTGCAGGTCCTGGCCGTCATCTCCGTCACCGACCCATGCGGTTTGCTGGCCGACACCGGCGGCCGGGCGAGACGCCCACCCGTTTGCTGGTTCGAACCGGCCGACGGACGTGGTCCTGCTGGTCACCAGCCGCTTCATCTGCGTGCCGAGTCTCCACAGCATGCTGGCGTGACCGAACCTCGTGCTTGCACACTGCGACAGTCCTGTGGACACTTGGCCACATGCCGACGCTCTACCTGCGCAACGTCCCTGTCGAGGTGATCGAGCGGCTGGCACGGCTGGCCGAGCGAGAGCACCTGTCGGTGAGCGCAGTCGCGGTCCGCGAGCTGGCAGGCGTCAGCCGACGGGCGGACAACCCGACGCTGCTGGCCGCGCTCCCGGACACCGGCATCGCCCTCGACGACATCCTCGACACGGTGGACGGAGGCCGCGCCGACCGGTGATCGTCCTCGACGCCTCAGCCGCGATTGCCGCTCTGCTGCGCGACGGCTCGGCGCGCGAGGCGGTGGCCAGCGAACAGCTGCACGTGCCACACCTGATCGACGCCGAGGTGGTCCACACCCTGCGCCGGCTGGTCGCCGTCGGCCGCCTCCCGGCGTTGTCCGGGCAGCGCCTGGTGATCACCTGGTCCGAACTGGGCCTGGTGCGCCACCCGTTCCACGCACTGCTGCCCCGGATGTGGGAGCTCCGCGAGAACGTCTCGGCCTACGACGCCACCTACATCACCCTGGCCGAAGCGCTCGGCTGCGCGCTGCTCACCGCTGACGCCCGCCTGGCGCGTGCACCCGGGACCGCCTGCCCGATCACCGTGGTGTCCAGCTGACGGGTGATGACGTCCCCGGACGACCGGTCCTGTCAGAGCCGTCGACGACGATGCAAGCGTTGACCAAGACGCGGCCTCCAGCGGCGGAGAGCGCGCCTCGCGCCGGCTCGATCCCGACGGCTACGCCGCCGGACCGACGAGGGCCTTCGACCACCTGACGATCAGCCGGCCAGGCCGTTGTCGGCGAGCCACTGCGGGTCCGGCGCGAGCCGCTGGAGCACCTCGACCAGCAGCCCGTCCGGTCCCGCAATCTGGAACCGGCGCTGTCCCCACGGCTCGGTCACCAGCGGCATGACGACCCTGACGTCGTCCCTCGCCAGCCGCTCGAACTCGGCGTCCACGTCCTTGACGAGAAACGCGAGCAGCGTCCCGACCACGGCCTTCCCCCGGGAGGCCGCCGGCCACGACTCGTGGTCCCGCTGCACGAAGTCCAGGCTCACCGTCGGGTGGTCGACATGCTGGGTGTTCACGTACCAGCCGATGTCGACGCCGACCTCGAACCCGAAGTGCTCCACGAACCACGCGGCACTCGCGGTGGGGTCCTCGGCCGCGACGGCCATGCCGATCAGTGAGAACTTCACAACGTCTCCCCCACGGTCCACCGAGCGGCCGCCGCCTCCCGCCAACGCTTCCGCGCGGCCTTCACGTACTCGTACAGCGGATGCGCCCGGTTGTCAGCCTGGTTGAGCGGCGGCTGCAACTGCTCGATCACAGCGGCCTCGACGGTCCACGGCTCCGGGTGCTCCGCCCAGCTCAGCCGCAGCGTCTCCCCCATCCACCGCGACAGCCGCGCCTCGTCCTCCTCGACCAGCAGCAGCGTCGTCCACCGGCTGCGCCAGCTCTCCTGCTCACTCAGCAGCGCGGCCAGCGATCGGCGCAACGTCGACTGGCCCGTCGTCCCGCGGATGTGGTTGCGCACTAGCCGACTGCGCAGCGTGGCCTTCGACGCCGCGCCGTTCGGGGCGATCCCCACGTACAGCAGCTCGAGGTCGGCCGTCGCGTGCTCCGGGCCGGCGATCCCGGGCAGCGCCCCAGCAGGTGCCCACCAGGCGTACAGCCCCGGCGCAGCCGGCACCATGCCCTGCGCCTCGTCGAGCGGCATCGGGACAGACCGCAGCGCGGTGACGACGTCGTCCATGTTCCTCAGTCAACCCTGAACACAACGGCGCCCCGGCTCCCTTGGGAGCCGGGGCGCAGTCGTCGAACCGTCAGGCGCGGGTGGCGCCGTGACCGGTGCTGGTGTCGCGGAACGTCCGTTCCTCGCTCACCTGCTGGGTCACGTTCGGCTGCCCGACCTCAGTCGGCTGGTCGGCCGCATCCGGTCGGCGGTCGCCGTCCTGGCCACGGCCCAGATCGTTGGCCGACAGGCCGGGGGCCAGCTTCTGGGCCTTGGCGCGCAGCTGCTCCGCCGCCGACCGATCCGCCTCCGCACGCGCGGCGCGCTCCTTGGCCTCCTTGTCAGCGAGCGCCAGCCGCTCCTCGGCCTCGGCGCGCTCCCGCCGGGTGCGGGCCAGCTGCTCGTCGGCGAGCGCCTTCTCCTTGTCGGCGCGCGCCTGCTTGACCTGCGCCTCGCGAAGATGCTCGCGGGCCTGCTCCTGCTTGCGCGCCTTCGCCGCCTTCCCGCGCTTGGCGACCGCCAGGGCGATCAGGGCCAGCAGCACGACAACGGCGATCACGATGACGACGATTGCCCACGTGGGCATGGCCGGGCCTCCTCGATTCGGGAGTTGGAGGATTGCCCGAGCCGGGCCGCCGGAAACGACCCGCGGAGATCACACCCGGAGTCGGCCCTGGCCACGCCGACGACTGGCTATCGTCGGTGGAGTACTCGAACGTGCAACTACCGGCCGCCGGCGTCCCCGGCGGAGAAGGCGGCACGCCCGTCCCCCGGTTGCACAGAGGTCATGACACTCCCCCAGCTCTCCGAGTCCCCGCTCGTCCGGCACGCCGGTCTCTCCTACTTCCCGCTCGCGTTCATCGCGCGGCTGCCCTTCGCGATGATGACCGTCGGCGTGCTCACCCTCGTCGTCGCCGAGCGCGGGTCGCTGACTCTCGGCGGCCTCAACTCCGCCGCCGCCGGCCTCGGGACGGCGCTCGCCGGTCCCCTGCTCGGCGCGGCCGCCGACCGCTTCGGACAACGGAGAACGCTCGTCCCGGTAGGCCTGGTCAACGCCGCCCTGCTCGGCACCTTCCCCTTCGTCGTCGCGAGCAGCGTCCGGGACCTCGTCGTCCTCGTGCTTTCGGTCCTGATCGGCGCCTCCGCGCCCCAGATCGCGCCGATGTCGCGCACCCGCGTGGTCGCGATCATCCGCCGAGCGGTCCGCGCCGACCGCCGCGAGCGGGTGGTGAACGGGACGATGGCCTACGAGTCCGCGGCCGACGAGACGGTCTTCATCGTCGGGCCCTTCCTGGTTGGGCTGCTCGCCACCGCCATCGCCCCGTGGCTGGCCATCGCCGGCGCGTCGGTGCTGACGCTCGTGTTCGTCACCTGGTTCGCCCTGCACCCCACCGGGCGGATCGCCCCCGCCGGGCAGACCTCGACGGCGCAAGCACCCGCCCGCGAACTCGCCCGCTTCCGGCTGCTCACCGTGGTCGCCGGCGCGCTCGGCATCGGCTTCTTCTTCGGCGCGACCCTCACCTCGCTCACCGGGTTCCTGGCCGACGACGGCAGCGGGGACCGGGCCGGGCTGCTCTACGGCGTGATGGGCATCGGGTCGGCCGGGCTCGCCCTCGCCTCGGCGGCGTTCCCGGCGCGCTTCAGCCTGCGGGCGCGGTGGCTGGCGTTCGGGTCGCTGCTGCTCGCCGCGGCGGTCACCTACGCGTGCGCGCGGTCGGTGCCGGCGCTCGTCGTCGCGCTGGCGATGCTGGGCTGCGGCATCGGGCCGACCCTCGTCACCCAGTACAGCCTCGCCGCGAAGCTGAGCCCGGCCGGCCGCTCAGCCACCACGATGACCATGCTGGGCTCCGCGGTCGTCGTCGGCCAGGCGGTCGCGTCCGCGGCGACCGGCCTCGTCGTCGACCGGCTCGGCGCGGACGCCGCGCTCATGCTCCCCGCCGTCACCGCCGCCTTCGTGGTCGCCGCCGGCATAGCCCACGCCGCGTGGGCACACAGACACCCAGCCCCCACCCCCGCCTGAGCACCCGGCCCCGACAGAGGTCGAATCGACCATTGACAGCAGCACTATCGATAGTCACACTATCGACATGCGCATCTCGAAGCTCGCCGACCGCAGCGGCGTCAGTGCGGCGTCGATCAAGTGGTACGCCCGTGAGGGCCTGCTGCCGGCCGGCGAGCGCACCGGCTACAACCAGACCGACTACGGCGAGGAGCACCTGGCCCGGTTGCACCTGATCAGGTCGCTCATCGAGGTGGGCGGCCTGTCGGTCGCGGCCGCCCGCGCGGTGCTCGCCGCCGCCGACGACCCGGACCACCCGTTCGGCGACACCCTCGGCATCGCCCAGGCCTCCCTCCCGCAGGCCACCACGCCGCCGTCGGCGGAGTCGGTGCGGCAGGTCCTCGACGTGGCCGCCGAGCGCGGGTGGGAGTGGTGCGAGGGCAACCCCGGCGTGCCGGCGGCCGCGGCCGTGCTCGACCGGTACCGCGCGCTGGGCCGCGAGGACCTCGCCGCCACCCTGCCCGAGTACGCCCGGGCCGCGGAGATCGTCGCCGCGGCCGACCTGGACTGCATCAGCAAGAACCTCGACGCCGGCCCGGCCACCGCGGCGCAGACCGTCGTCGTCGGCACCGTGCTCGGCGATGCCCTGCTCGCCGGGCTGCGCCGGATGGCCCAGGCCAACGAGTCCTTCCGCCGCTTCGGACCCACCCCCGGGGGGAGCCCGTCATGACCGTCCTCGACCGACCCACTGCCGACACCCGCCCGCTGCTCACCCGGCCCGCCAACCGGCCGCTTCTGGCCCTCGCCACGCTCATGGCCGCCACCGCCGTGGTCGTCGCCGTGCTGGCGCTCGTCGACCCGGTGCAGATCACCGGCCACAACGGCTGGATCAAGCCGCTCAAGTTCGCCCTCTCCATCGGCGTCTACGCCGTCACTCTGGCCTGGCTGCTCGACCGGCTGCCCGCCCGTCGGCAGCGGCTGGGCCGGATCGCCGCCTGGGTGGTCACCGTCGGCCTGCTGATCGAGATGGTGATCATCGTCGGTGCGGTCGCCGCGGGCACCACCAGCCACTTCAACGTCTCGTCCCCGCTGGCCACGACCCTGTGGTCGGTCATGGGGACGTCGATCGCGGTGGTGTGGGTGGTCACCCTGGTCCTCGCGGCCCTGCTCTGGCGCTCTCCGGACGCCGACGCCGCCCGGCGGCTGGCCATCCGGGCCGGCCTGGTCATCGGGCTGGCCGGCATGGCCGTGGCGTTCCTGATGACGTCGCCGACCGCCGAGCAGCTCGACGACTTCGCCGGGGTGGCCGGGGCGCACGCCGTCGGCGCTCCGGACGACGGCCCGGGCCTGCCCTTCCTCGGCTGGTCCACCGCCGGCGGCGACCTGCGGGTGCCGCACTTCGTCGGCATGCACGCCCTGCAGGCCCTGCCACTGCTGGTTCTCGCCCTCGAGGCACTGACCGGCCCGGTCGCCGCACTCCGCGACCCCCGCACCCGGTTCCGGATCGTGGCCGTCGCCTCGACCGGCTACGCCGTCCTTCTGGTCGGGCTCACCCTGCAGGCACTGGCCGGCATCCCCGTCACCGACCCACTGAGCTTCGCGCGCTGACACCGGCCGTCGACCCCCCACCCGGCCATGTTGGCCGGGTGGGGGGTCAGACCCCGACGTGGGCCAGGGCCTGCAGCAGCAGGGTGCTCTGGCCGTTGGCCAGCTCGGCGAGCACGGTGGGCTCCCGGACCTCCAGCGGCGAGAACCAGGTGAGCTCCAGCGCGTCCTGCTGCGGCGCGCAGTCACCCTCCACCGGCACGATGTAGGCCAGTGACACC
This sequence comes from Modestobacter marinus, assembly GCF_019799945.1. Lineage (GTDB taxonomy): Bacteria > Actinomycetota > Actinomycetes > Mycobacteriales > Geodermatophilaceae > Modestobacter > Modestobacter marinus_B. The sequence goes on along the minus strand of NZ_JABGCH010000033.1, from coordinate 38,729 downwards.
GCGTGCTGCCGCGGGTCGTGGAACGGCGTCACCCCGGGGGTCGGGAAGTACTCGGCGATCGTGAACGGCTGCGGTGACGTCGGCACCCGGGGCAGCGCCAGCGGGCCGAGGTCCTTCTCCAGATGCCGGAGCAGCGCCGAGCGGACCCGCTCGTGGTATAGCACCCGCCCCGACACCAGTGCCCGCTTGACCTGCCCGTCCTCGCCGATGCGCAGCAGCAGCCCGACCGCGATGACCGTGCCGTGGACGTCCACCCGGACCGGCACCGCGTCGACGTAGAGGATGGGCAACCGTTCGCGGGCGGAGTCCATCTCCTCGCGGGAGAGCCAGGCAGCGCCGGTGTTCGTCACCTCGGTCATGTGCCCTGTCTAGCCGATACCCGCCCGAGTCCGACGCGCGACCGGGCCGGGAACACCGGTGCCCCCGCCGCGAGACGCGACGGGGGCACCGGGTGAGGCGGATCAGACAGCCAGCCCCGCACAGGAGACCGAGCAGTTCAGCCGCCAGATCGAGCGGCCCAGCGAGGCGAACAGCTCCGACCGGACCAGCCGCTCGCCGTTCGGGCCGGTGAACTTCTGTGGCACCTCGACCGCGTCGTCGTCGGACGGCGGCGAGCTGTCGTCCGGACCCGGGTCGGCCGACTCGTCGGGGTTCGCCGGCGGGGTGCCGCCGGCAGCGGCGAGGTAGACCAGCCCATCCTCCAGCACGTCGGAGGTCACCCGGTCCGGCGCGAACACGGTCACGTCGTAGGTGCCCGCCGCCATCGCCGGCGCGGTGAACACCAGCTTCGTGGTCGAGGACCGCACGACCGTCGCCCGGCCGGTGTCGCCGACGAGGACCAAGGCGCCCGCCGGGATCGCGGTTCCGGTGATCGTCACCCGGGTGCCGCCGTCCACCGAGACCCGGTACGGGCTGATCGACGTGACCCGGAACGGCCCGGCGCCGTCGTACGGCCTGATCCCGCCGGGGACCTGCTCGGGGGCCGGCGGCGTCGACGACTCCGGCGGCGTGGACCCGACCGGTGGCGTCGAGGAGACCGGCGGGGTGGACGGGCCCGGCGCGGACGGGTCCGAGGAGTCAGTCGGGTCGGTGGGGTCCGAGGGGTCCGACGGGTCGGACGGCGTCGAGGGACCCGACGGGGTCGACGGGGCGACCGGGCCGGCGGGGACCGGGTCCGAGGAGTCCGGCGGCATCGAGGGGCCCGAGGAGCCGGGCGGAGCCGGAGGGTCCGACGGATCCGAGGGGTCGGCGGGGTCCGCCGGGTCGGCCGGGTTCGTCGGGTCCGCCGGGTCCGCCGGGTCGGCCGGAGCAGACGGGTTCGACGGAGTCGAGGGACCCGACGGAGTCGACGGGCCCGACGGGTCGGAGGAGTCCGCCGGCGGGGTCGTCCCGCCGTCCGACTCGTCCTCCTCGGCCTGCTCCGGCGGCACGCCGACCAGCAGCGGAGCGGCGGCGGCGCGGCCAACCGGCTGGCCGCCGGCCAGCATCTGGACCATCAGCACGTACCGGCCCTCGGCCAGCTCCGTCTGCGGCGCCAGCACCAGCGGGCCGACGTTGGAGCGGTTGCCCAGCGCGAACGTCGCCGAGCCGGTGTCGTCGGTGGCGACGGTCGCGCCGTTCAGGGTGATCGGGTGGTCGGCCAGGGCCATGACCTCACCGCCGAACTCCATGCCCAGCGAGAGCGTCGCGGAGTACACGCCGGGATCGGTGTCGCCGTTGACGGTCACCGTGGGGGCCACCGTGCCCGGGTCGGTCACCATGCCGGTGAACGAGTAGCTGACCTCGTCGCTGATGCTGCCCAGCGCCGCGAGCGAGAGCCGCCCGCCGGTGACCGACCGGCCGGCGTACGCCGAGACCGGCACGGTGTCAGCCAGCAGCTGCTGCTTGAGCTCCAGCGCCGAGGCGTCGGGGAAGCGCGCCCGGTACAGCGCCACGGCCGCGGCGACCTGCGGTGCGGCTATGCTGGTGCCGCTGATCCAGTCGTAGCCGCCGTCGTTGGTGGGCGAGTAGACCCACAGGCCCGGCGCGTAGAGGTCGACCGTCGAGGCGCCGTAGGCCGAGAAGCTCGCCACCGTGTCGGCCGCGGTGCTCGCGCCCACCTTGATCAGGTTGTCCGCGTTCTGGCTCGCCGGGTACAGCCGCGCGGTGTCGCGGTTGCCCGAGTCGTTGCCGGCGGCGGCGACCACGACCACGTTCTTGGACCGCGCGTAGTCGATCGCCTGGGTCAGGATCGGGATCTCCTGGTTGCCGTTGCTAATCCAGGAGGCGTTGACGACGGCGGCGCCGTGGTCGGCCGCGTACACGATGGCCTGCGCCCCGGCGACGATGTCGACCGACATCCCCGAGCCGATGACCAGCGGCATCACCGCGACGTCCGGAGCGACCCCGGCCGAGCCGACGCCGTTGCCGGCCCGCGCGGCGGCGGCGCCGGCGACGCTCGTGCCGTGGGCGTTGTTCGCCGGCCCGCCGTTGGTGACATCCGCGGAATGCCGGTAGAAGTTCCAGCCGTGGCAGTCGCCGGCGTAGCCGTCGGCGTCGGCGTCCGCCGGCCCGCACGGCTCGTCCGGGTCGGTCCACAGCGCGCCCTGCAGATCCGGGTGGTCGATCTGCAGCCCGCTGTCGACGACGGCGACGACGATCCCGCGCCCGGTGCTGACCTGCCAGCCGTCCGGGGCCGCGACGTCGATGCCGGGTGAGGTCGACTGCCCGAGCGCGTTGGCGCCGTTGTTGTGCAGGTTCCAGCCGTAGGAGGCCCAGTCCGGGTCGGTGACGACCCCGCCGGTGACCGTGCCACCGGGCGAGTGCGCCACCTGGACACCGGGTAGGACGGCGCTCAGATCCTGCGGCTCGAGGTCCTGGGTCGCCACCAGCGCGGAGCCGTCGAACAGCCGCTGCGCGCTCACCACACCGGGGGTCGCCTGCAGCTGGGCGAGCTGCGCGTCGGTCACCGCCCCGTCGGCCGGGCTGACGACCAGGCGGGTGAGCCCGTCGCCGGGGGCGCCGAAGTCGGCGGCCACGGTGATGTCGGGGGCGTCGAAGGCGAGCGCGTCGATGACGGCCGCCCCGCTGAAGCCGGTGGCCGCCGCCACCACGACGGCGACCGCCCTCTTCATCCGGCGCACGGGGGACGTCGTCCGCCGTGGCTCTCCTGCTCGCCGCATCGACTGCCTCTGTTCTCGCACAGGCCCTTCTCAGGGATCCCTGTTCCATCGGCGGCAGCGGCGAGCGACTACATGACCCGATCGAGCGAGTTCAGGCGATGAGTTCCCGGGCCTGCGGGGGTCTGGGGAGCATGGCGCGGGTTCTGTACTCGGTGACGATGTCGCTGGACGGCTTCATCGCCGGCCCCGGTGGGGACATGTCGTGGCTGCGGCCCTACCTGGGGCCGAACCCGGAGGCCGAGGCGCTCGTCGCCGACATCGGCGCGATCCTGGTCGGTGCCCGCACGTTCTCCGGCGACGACCCGAACCGCGGCACCGACAAGGAGGGCGCGTTCGAGGGCGCCTGGCACGGGCCGCAGTTCGTGCTCACCCACCACCCGCCGCGGACGCCGGTCGAGGGGACCACCTTCGTCGGCGACCTCGCGACCGCCCTCTCCGCCGCGAAGGACGCGGCCGGTGAGAGGTACGTCAACGTGCTCGGCGCCGACGTGGCACGGCAGTGCCTGGAGGCGGGGGAGCTCGACGAGGTGCTGACGATCGTCGCGCCGGTCCTGCTCGGCGACGGCACCCGGCTGTTCGAGAAGCCCGGCGGGCGTCAGGTGCGGCTGGAGCGGGTCCGGGTCACCGAGGTGCCGCACGCGACCAACATGTGGTTCCGCGTGCTGCGCTGAACCCGGTACCGATCGGCGCGCCGCCTGCCGATGTAGGCCTCATGGGTCTCAGGGGCAGTGCCGCCCGGCGTGACGAGCAGTCGGACGGCGGAGAACTCGAGGGGTGGATCACGGACCTGGCCGGCGGTGAGACGTCGGTCCGGCGGCTGCGTCAGCGGCTGGACGCCCAGCGCGAGCACGTCGACGACGGGTGCACGGCGTGCGGCTGCGCCGACGGCGCTCACTCGGCGCAGCGCACCGCCTGAGCCCGGCGGCTGGTGCCGGGTCAGGCAACCTTCGCCGTTTGATCGTCTCGGCCCGGCGGACGATCTTGCGGCGTGTGGAGTCGGTGACGTGCCGGTTCCGCCAGGCGATGTAGCGGCGGATCATGCTGCCCCGCTCGCGGTGGCTGGGGTGGTCGGTGCCGTCGAGGGCGAAGTAGCGCAGCGCGGTGAACTGGGCCTCGATGCGGTTGAGCCAGGAACCGTAGAAGGGCACGTAGGCCAGTTCGACGTTGTTGGCCGCCGCCCACTCACCGACCCGCCGGTCGGTCTTGGTCGACCGGTGTGGGCTGAGGCTGTCCAGCACGATCGCGATCCGCACCCCGGCCGGGTGCAGCGTGCGGAGGTAGCGGCAGAAGGCGAGGAACCCGGTGCGGGTCTTGCGGACCCTGATGTGTCCGTGGAGCCGATCGGCGGCCAGGTCGTAGCAGGCCAGCAGATGGCGGATCCCGTGCGGACGTAGGTAGGTGGCTCGCCGGCGGCGTCGCCGGGGCCGTTCCGGATCGCCCGTGCCGACCGCGGTCGAGGCCCACTGCCGGCCCGGATGGGGCTGGAGGTTCCGCGGCCCGAACTCGTCCATGCAGCCGGTTCTTCTTCGCCTCGTAGTCAGGGTCGGTGCTGGTCTTCCAGGTCCTGACCGCTCGGAAAGGAGACGCCCTCCTCGCGGAGCAGCACGCGCAGGCCCTCGTGGGAGATGTCCTCGACCACCCCTCGGCGACCAGGAAGTCCGCCAGCTTCGACAGGCTCCAGGTGGAGAACGGCAGCCCGTGATCGGCCGGCCGACCCAGCGCGATCTGCGTGATCTGCGCCCGCTGGGCAACGTCGAACTTCGGTGGCCGACCGCCGGCGTACCTGGGTCTCAGCGAGTCGAACCCGTCGGCGTTGAGGTCGTGCAGCACGTCCCGGACCCGATCGGGGCTGGCGAAGGTCACCGCCGCGATGCCGATGGCATCCATGCCCTGCGCTGAGAGCAACACCATCTGCGCCCGCCGCCAGGTCACCATCGAACCGCTGCTCCGGCGCCACGATCCGGAGCAGCCGGTTGCCCTCGTCGTTGCTGATGGCCCGGAGTGCACCCGTTGCACCATCTCGCATCTCCTGCGGGGAAGACAGGATCAGACGACGCGAGACTGCAGCACCCCGAGACTCATCGGCCAGGGCCACCGTTCGCAGCCGCGGCACCAGTTGGGTCCGTCGCGCGCCGAAGGTGTAGACCGTCGACACCCAGGTGGAGCTTCTCGCCACCAAGGGTGGCTATTGACGGGGCGGGCGTCGCTCGACGCTTTCTGCAAGGCATCGCCGGGTCGTCCGGATCCGACGGGGCCGCCCAGGAAGAACCGCCCACATGTTGCGTCGAACCGTTCGTCGCGTCACCTCGGACCATGCCTCTCCCCAGCATGGTTGTGAACCCGACCTCCTGCGCTGCTCGTTCTCGTCGGAGGGTAGACCCAGGTCAACATCCCGAGTTCCACATCACGACAACGGGACAACGCTCAGATGAAAAATGTCGGATCCCTGCCAGGAAGAACCGGCTGGTCCGCACCATGGACCTGACGACTGTTCCTGTCTTCGAAGGCTCCCCAATACCCAGGGCACCAGATGCGTCCGGAGGTATGAGAATGGCTGCTCCCCAGCAGGCGCTCATCGGCAAGCGACTACACGCCTTCATCTCCTATGCGCGTGAGGACAGTACAGCGCTGCGGACCCTGCAAGACGGCCTCGAGACGCTCAACCACGAGGTGTGGTTCGACAAGCGGCTCAACGGCGGACAGGACTGGTGGGACCGAATTCTGCAACGAATCCGCGAGTGCGATGTGATGATCATCGCCGTCTCCCCAGCTCTGCTGGAATCCGACGCTGCTATCAAAGAACGCGAGTACGCGCGCCTCCTGGGAAAGCCGCTGCTGCCAGCACAAGTGGATCCGGTCTTGCCCGAGCTCCTGCCGCCTGACATCGCTCCGTTGCAGATCGTCGACTACACCAATCTGGGGCCGATGACGGGCTTCCAGCTCGCAGCAGCCCTCGCCGCCCTCCCGCCGGCACCGCCGCTGCCCGAGCCGCTACCCGAGCCCCCCGCGCGCCCTGTGCCACCCCTCGCCGAGCTGGCGCAGCGACTCAGCGCTCAGCATCTCTCGCTCCAGGACCAGCTCGCACTGGTGGCTTCCCTCCGCTACGAGATCACCCGGGCGCGGGAGCGAGCAACCGCGCTCGAGTTGATGCGGACGCTGCGACGTCGGCCCGACCTCTACCACGCGACCTGGCAGGAGCTCGACGAACTAGTGCAGCGGGAGTGGGCGATCTCCGAAGACGACGCAGTACAGGCCCCGACGGAGGAGCAGGACTCAGCTTGTCCTCCCGGCTGGTACCCGGACCCCTCCGGACGGCATCAGCTGCGTTGGTTCGACGGTGACTGGACGCCCTACGCCTCGGACAACGGCACGGTCGTCGACGATCCCAACTTCTGAATATCGGCACGGAAAGCAACCCACCCCACCAAGGAGGAGCCATGACCACGCACACCCCCCCGCCGAGCCGGAACGGCGCCGCGCCTGGTGCACCGAAGTTCCCGCCGCCTCCCCTGCCCACGCCACCACCTTTCGCGCCCTCGTACACCGGTGTAAATCCCATGCAGATGGGTGCGAAGCAGCCGCCGAACTACTTGGCGCTGTCGATCGTCGCGCTGGTGTGTTCGCTTCTCTTCGGGGCCATCGGCCTGTTCTTCTCCAGCCAGGTGACTGCGCGGTGGAACGCTGGGGATGTCGAAGGAGCGCAGAAGGCGTCAAACGTCGCACTCATCATCGACGTCATCGGGATCGTGATCGGCGGCTTCCTCCTGCTCGCAGCGATGGGTGGCTCAGGATACTGATCGATCCAGGTGTCCTCTGAAGGTCATCTCGGCGGGTTCGCCATAGCCGGCGAGCCCGCCGCCGATGACTTTTCTGGCGACCTGCTGCCGAGCATGATCCGAAGCGACCTCCTCACAGGTTTCATGTGGTTCCCCCGAGATCGTGGAGGACTCTCATGCCACTTGTCGGGTGAGGGCGGCGTTCTCGTACTTGATCGAGGACTGACCGAGGAGCAGCGTGCTCTCTGCAGCACTCCCCGGTGGGGCCCGGAGTGGCCCGTCTGGGGGCAGGTGCTCTTTTCATCGCCTGGGTGACACTCGTCGTCTTCGGTATCCGACACCGGAGACGACGGGAGCGCGACCGATAGCTAAGGTCCGACGCCGGCCCGGATGGCATCAACGGCAGGCCGGTGACGGGTTGAGTCCGACCAATTCGTCCCATAGTCCGACCAGTTCGTCCCACAGTCGTGGACCTCCCCTTTCGGGGGAGCGCCGTTCCGGGCTGAAATGGGTGCGCGGCCACCCGTTGACGTCGGGCTCACGTGGTCGATCGAGGCCGTCCCATAGTCGGGCGCCGGGAGCTGTGCTGCGGGCCGTTACGTGTGCTTCGAGCACGAGGACTGGATTCGCCATCCCCTGCAGCTCCTACGGGTGACCGCCTCCAGTGAGGGCTGAGGAGGCGATGGCGATGCAGGTCGAGACGGGCGAGCCCGAGATCATCGAGCGGGTCGCGGGGCTCGACATCGGCAAGGCGAGGTGGTGTGCTGCGCGCCGGTGCCCGACCCCCCGGGGGCAGCGGATGCAGGAGGTCCGAACGGTTCCCACGATGACCGCCACGCTGCTCGGACTGGGCGACTGGCTGGCCGGCCTGGGGGTGGGCCGGATCGAGATGGAGGCGACCAGCGATCACTGTCGGGCGCCGTTCTACCTGTTCGAGGACCGCTTCGAGACCTGGCTGGTCAACGCCACGACGTCAAGCACCTGCCCGGCCGGCCGAAGACCGACCGGCTGGACGCGGTGTGGCTGTGCGAGGTCGCCGAGCGCCAGATGCTGCGCGCCAGCTTCGTGCCGACGCCGGCGATCCGACAGCTGCGGGATCTGACCCGCTACCGGGTGGACCTGATCGCCGAACGCACGGCGGAGAAGCAGCGGGTGGAGAAGCTGCTCGAGGAGAGTCGGTCTGGGGCGCGGTGTCCTGATTGCTCGGGATCCGTTTCCCCAGGCCGCTCGCCGAACCCGCCGTGCGCCTCTCAACGCAACGGGCTCTCCACGGGAACTGCCGTTATGCGGGGTCCAGCGCCCAGGGGGTCGGGATGTTCGCCCGGTAGCGGTATCGGGTGACCGGGACCGACTCCAGGTTGAACAGGGCTTTCCCGTCCGCCGACAGTGGTCGCCACCGGCCGCCGGGGCCGGTGAATCGTCGGCGGAACTCCGTCCACCTCCAGCGGCGCCGGACCATCAGCCACCGGGCGACCCGATGCCACACGAAGGTGGCCAGGGCCGAGAAGGTGTGCTTGCTGACGGCGTGCCGGAAGTAGGTGGACCATCCGCGCATGATCAGGCCGAGCCGGACCAGCACGGACGCCGGGGACTGCTGTGACGTTCTGTTCGTCAGAGCCCGCACTTTCGCCTTCAACGACCGGATAGGCCGGTCGGCGATGAAGGTGTAGGCGTGCCAGGTGTTCGTTCCCCGTTTGCGTTTCCACTGGATGCGGAACCCCAGGAAATCGAACCCCTCCGACATGTGCACCACCCTGGTCTTGGCCTTCGAGAAGGCCAGCCCGATGGTCGCCAACACGCCACTGATCTGTTCTCGGAGGGCTTCGACGTGGTCGCGGGTGCCGTCGCAGAGCACGGCGAAATCGTCTGCATATCTCACGATCCGCCAGTTCGGCAGGCCCTTGGCCCGACGTCGTTCGCGTCGCCAGCGGGTGGACATGGCGCCGCCGGGCTGCCACGGCCGGTGCAGGTGCTCATCGAGCACCGACAGGGCAATGTTGGCCAGCAGCGGCGACAGAATCCCGCCCTGCGGGGTGCCGGTGGGGGTGTCCCGCTTTTCGCCGAGTTCGGTCAGGAGCCCGGCTTTGAGGAACGCCTTCACCAGCGTCACGACCCGTTTGTCCTTGATCCGCGCCCGCACCCGGTCCAGCAGTGCGGTGTGCGAGATTCGGTCAAAACACGCCTCGATATCGGCGTCCAGCACCCAGCGGTAGCCGTGGGTGCCGAACAGCTGGATCTCGGCGATCGCGTCGTGGGCCCGCCGGTTCGGCCGGAACCCGTAGGAGACCGGGGAGAAGTCGGCCTCGAAGATTGGTTCCAGCACCAGCTTCAACGCGGCCTGGACCACCCGATCGGCGAGGGTCGGATCCCCAGACTTCTGAGTTTTCCCGAGCCATGGCCCTTCGGGATCAACCGTTGACGCACCGGCAACGGGCGGAACGTTCCGCCCTTGACCTGTGCCCGCAGGTCGTCCAGGAACCCGGGAACGCCGACCGTCTGCTCCACCGCGTCGACGGTCCAGCCGTCCACGCCGGGCGTGTTCCGGCCGCTGTTCCCCGCGACCCGGGCGAACGCCACGAGCAGCGTTGCCGGGTCGTGCACGAGATTGAACAGGTCGTCGAATCGGCGGCCGGGATCGGCCACCGCCCAACGGTGAAGCTTGGCCTGCATTCCCGATACCCGAGCCCCGGGGTCACTCCCGAGGGCCGGGCCGCCCGCATTCACGGGTGGATCTTTCGGCATCGCAGTGTCCTTGTCTTCTCGTTTCCGCTGCCACCCTTCCCCATGTGCCGGGCTCTCCCCGACTCGGAGTACTACGGCGGCTCCGCCCCATTCCGACCCGATCGGTCAACGGTGAACCCAACCCCCGCGCCGTGCCGGCCGCACGGAAAAGGGGTGAGGACCGGAACGGTTCCCACGTTCACTGATATTCGCTCGACGGGGGAGGAGCCCCACTTTGTCCCTGCGGCATCGTCATGGCTACGCCGTGGACATTCACCATGACCTCCCGGCGAGAGCGTCCATACCCGCCCAGAAGTTGTTCCCGCCGGGCCCCAATGAGCGCCCGACAGGTTGCGCACCGCTCCCGGCCATATCCGCCAGATTGAGACCGGTCGATATTTGAGAGACGTAATAACGCGGGTTCCTCGCGTACTCCTTCCCATCACGCTCGCCGGACCCGAACCATCTGGCAGTGCTGATCCGTCCCGGCTTTGTCAGGGCTGCTCCCACCCATCCCGGCACCTTCCGGGACGGGCTGCCCTCAGCTACACCGCCCTGCCACGACAGGGTCAGTGGTGGCGGTCTCTCACCTCCACTCGAATATCAGCGCCTCGTGGCGCACGGACGCGCTGATCAAGCTCTCAGTGGTGGTCAGCGACCTGTTCGGGGTATCCGGGCGGGCGATGATGGCCGCCCTGATCGCCGCGGAACGCGACCCGGGCGTGCTGGCCGGCCTGGCCCGCGGCACCCTGCGGTCCAAGACCGGCCGGCTGACCGAGTCGTTGACCGGCCGGTTCACCGACCACCACGCTTTCCTGCTGACCCGGATGCTGCACCGGATCGACGCGATCACCGCCGACATCGCCGCCGTGCAGGATCGGATCGACGCCCAGATCGCCCCTTTCGGCCAAGCGGCCCGGCTTGATGAGATCCCCGGCGTCGGGGCCACCGCCGCGCAGCTGATCCTGGCCGAGGTCGGGACCGACATGTCCCGGTTCCCGACCCCGGCGCACTTGGCCTCCTGAGCCCGGTGCGCGCCGGGGTCAGCGAGTCCGCCGGCCGCAAGAAGGGCAACGCCGACACCGGGCACGGCAACCGCTACCTCGCTCGCGTCCTCGGGGAAGCCACGGTCGACGCCGCCCGCACCGACACCTTCCTCGGCGAGCGACATCGCCGGCTCGCGCGACGCCGCGGCAAGAACCGCGCCATCGTCGCGGTCGGCCGCTCCATCCTGATCATCGTCTGGGCGCTGCTGTCCGACGATCCTCAACCCGGCCGCCTGACCGGCCCCGAAGTCGGCGACCGGCTCTGCTTCCGGGCTCACACCGGGACGCCACATGCCCGGTCACGTCTGATTCGCGGATCAGTGCGACCCGGCCTCGCTCGCCGGGGCGGCCTTGCGCCGGTGCACCGTGAGGCTCATGACGAGCACGACCAGCGCGCCGACGACGAGCCCGATGAGCGCGCTGGCGAACGTGTTGACCAGCCAGCCGACGAGCCCGCCGAGGGCTCCGGTGGCCTCGTGCGCCGCCTCCTCCAGGTGGTGCACGACGCTGTAGAGGCCGTGCCAGCCGAGGTCGTCGGTGCCCACCAGCAGGATGTGCCCGCCGACCCACAGCATCGCGGCGGTCCCGATGACGGTGAGTGCGGTGAGCAGCTTCGGCATCCCCTTCACCAGTCCGCGGCCGAAGGAGGCCACGCCCTTGCTGGGGCGCTCGGCCAGGCTCAGCCCGACGTCGTCCATCTTCACGATCACGCCGACGACGCCGTACACCAGGACGGTGATGGCGAGCGCGACGACCACGAGGATCACCGCCCGCGACCAGAAGCCCTGGTCGACCACCTCGTTGAGTGAGATGACCATGATCTCCGCGGACAGGATGAAGTCGGTGCGGACGGCGCCGGACACGATGGTGTCCTCGTCCGGGGCCTTCTCCTCTCCGCCCTCGGCGTGGGCGTCGTGGTGGGGGCGCAGCTTGTGCCACACCTTCTCCGCGCCCTCGTAGCTCAGGTAGGCGCCGCCGATCATCAGGATCGGGGTGAGCAGCGAGGGCAGGAACTGGCTGAGCAGCAGGATCGCGGGCAGGATGATCAGCAGCTTGTTGCGCAGGGATCCCTTGGCGATGCGCCGGATGATCGGCAGCTCCCGCTCGGCGGCCAGGCCGTGCACGTACTGCGGGGTGACGGCGGTGTCGTCGACGACGACGCCGGCGGCCTTGGCGCTGGCCCGTCCGGCGGCGGCTCCGATGTCGTCGACGGAGGCGGCGGCGGTCTTCGCCAGCAACGCCACGTCGTCGAGCAGGGCTACGAGTCCACCGGCCAAGGCAGGTCCTTCCGATCGGTCGGCACGGGCGTGCCGTCCCACGATGGTGGTCGATCCTGCCGCACCGCGCGCGGGCGCCGCGGCGGGCGTCCTCAGCGGTGGTACCCGGCCGGGCGCGCAGCTACCTCGATCCGGCCGGGAACGTCCGACGCGCCGGGCGACGAGCCCGTGGCCGCGCGCGCCTCGGCCGACGCGTCGAGCCCGCGCCGGCCGAGGGGTCAACGACGGGTGGTGGTGCTCCCGTCGTTCCCATCGCGGGGCAGGTCCTGCGCGGCCCCGGCGTCCCGCTGACCGGCGCGGTCCGCGTCCCGGTTCGTCACGCCGGGGGTGTCCCGGTTCGACATGCCGGGCGCGAGCTTCTCGGCCTTGGACCGCAGCGCCTCGGCCGCGGACCGGTTGCCCTCGGCCTGGCCGACCCGCTCCCGGGCCTCCTGCTCGGTGTGGGCCAGCCGCTCCTCGACCTCGGCGCGCTCCCGCCGGGCCCGGGCGACCTGCTCCTCGGCGAGGGCCTGGTCCTTATCGGCCTGCGCCTGGCGGACCTGCGCATCCTGCAGGTGCTCGCGCGCCTGCTCCTGCTTGCGCGCGGAGCCGGCCCGTCCGCGCTTGGCGGCCATCAGGCCGGCCAGCGCCAACAGGACCACGACGACGACGATCAGGACGATCACCCACGGTTCCATGGCCGCTCCTCCTGCGTGGGGCCGCACGGGACCCTGCGCTGCTGCTGAGTGTCCCCCTGAACTGGGGTTACGGCAGTCCGGCCGTCGCGCCATTCCCCGTGACGGTGTGCGCTGAGGCCGGGTGACACTCGTCGCAACCCGGCCCCGGCGCACACCGTCGGCGCCTGCGCCACGCTCAGATCTGCCACGATCCGCCACCACGACGGCGGACGGCGGACCCGAGGAGCGCGCGGTGGAGCAGACGGACGTTCCCGCGGGAACGCGCAGCGAGAGCGACCGGCGGCGGCTGTCCATGACGGTGCTGATGACACCGGACATGGCCAACTTCGCCGGCAACGTGCACGGCGGGCAACTGCTCAAGCTCCTGGACCAGGTCGCCTACACCTGCGCCAGCCGGTACTCCCGGCACTACGCCGTCACGCTCTCGGTCGACCAGGTCGTCTTCCGCGAGGCCATCCACGTCGGTGAGCTGGTCACCTTCCAGGCGAGCGTGAACTACACCGGGCGGACGTCGATGGAGATCGGCATCCGGGTCACCACCGAGGACCTGGTCGATCTACGCGTGCGGCACACCAACAGCTGCTACTTCACGATGGTCGCGCTCGACCAGTCCCGGCGTCCGGTCGAGGTGCCGCCGCTGGTCCCGGCCACCCCGGAGCAGCAGCGCCGGCACGCCGCCGCCATCCGCCGCCGGGAGCTCCGCCGCGAGATCGAGCTGCGCACCGCGGAGATCCGCCAGGGCGGCGACTGACCCGGCCCCGAACGCGGAACGGGGGCCGCAGCACTGCTGCGACCCCCGTCGTGTCCGGACTACTTGCCGGTGTTGACGAACTGGATGCACTGCCCCTGGTTGCGGAAGCCGGGGTCCAGGCTCTTCCAGCCACCGCTCTTGCAGTCCTCCGCGACGAGCGGCGCCACGAACTTCACCTCGTCGGCTGGAACACCGCGCTGGTCCCAGGCCGTCATGTTGCCGTTGGCGGCGGACAGCTTCGCCATGCTCGGGTAGCGGGTGGCCGCCGTCCCCTCGAACACCACGAAGCTCCACTCGCTCCGCGCCTCCGGGTCGCCGGCGGAGTTGCCGGTGAACGTGAACGCGGCGTTGTCGATCAGGAAGTCGCCCTTGGTGTCGTGGAGCGTGTTGCCGGCGATCCGACCGGTGCCGTTCGGGTTGAGGTAGGCCCCCGACCGCAGCGAGTGGATGGTGTTGCCGTTGGCGGTCAGGCCGCTGATCCCACCCGCCGTCACGAAGCCGCGGTTCCCCACCCAGCCGCTCATCGGCAGCGCCTGGCGCGGCCCGTGGATGGTGTTGTCGGACAGCGTCACGTCGTCGGCCCCGACGTAGACGAACTCGGCGGCCTTCGGGGTGTCGCTGGTGATCTCCAGGGCGGTCAGCGTGGCGCCGGCGCCGGTGATCCGGAAGGTGACCGCGGAGCCGGTCTGGACGACCTTTGCGCCAAGCGCGCCGGTGACGGTGACGTCCTCGGCGATCGTCGTGGTCCCGTTGACGGTGACCGTGCCGACGACCTGGACGGTGTCCCCCGGGTCCGCGGCGTCGAGCGCCGACGAAAGGGTCGTGTGGTCACAGCTGCCGGTGGCCGCGGCGCAGACGGTGAGGGTGTGGGCCTCCGCCGCGGCGGCCGGGGAGACGGCACCGCCGGCGGCGACAGCGCCGGCGGTCAGGGCGACGGCCAGGAGGGCGGCGCGCGTGTTCTTCATGGTCAGCAGGTCCTCTGGTCAGTGGGGAGGCAGGGCAGGTCTCAGCGGTCGGCGAACTCGACGTCCTCCGCGGCGCGCGGGGCGGGCAGGCGGGGACGGTCGTCGTCCGTCGCGGTGCCGAGCATCAGCGCCTCGAGCTCACCGGTGTCCAGCGTCGGCTCGGCGACCGGCGCCGGGGCCTCGTCCCGGTTGGGCCGCAGGACGTCGCCGACGATGCGGGCGATCCGGGTCCGCCGGCGCCGGGCCCGGCGCTCGGCCCGGCGCGCCGCATCCTCGCGGGCGGCGTTCTCCCGGTCGACGATCTCCCGCGCCATCCGGTCGGTCTCCGCGGCGACCAGCAGGTCGGCCCGGGCCTGCTGCGCCCGGATCCGCCCCTGCGAGCGGATCTGCTCGGACAGCACCTCCTCGTCGTCCCGCGCGGTGACCAGCCGGTCGTAGGCGGCCGGCTCGGCGAGGGTGAGCAGCACCTTCACCAGCACCGGCAGGATCTCGACGCTCAAGAACAGCAGGAACAGCATGAGGTGCGCCGTGGCCACCATCGGCCGGTCCTCCGACAGCCGGCTCATCGCCTCCAGCCGGGCGAGGATGCCGTCGCTCTCCGAGTTCTGCGCCTCGAAGGCCGCCTGCTCGGCGGTCCGCGCGTCGGTCAGCCGGGCGAGCTCGGCGGAGTCGTTGGTCAGGTCGGCCTCGGCCAGGGCGACCGCGCGGGCGTCGGCGCTGGCGGCGTCCTGGTCGGCGGTGGTGCGCGCCTGCTGCAGCGTGGCGTCGGCCGAGTCCAGCGCCGACTTGGCCGCATCCCGGACCGCCGACTGCTCGGCGGCGGCGGCCGCGGCCGCGAAGTACGCGTCGCCGGTGCCCTCCCGGCCGGAGCCGCAGCTGCCGTCCAGCTCGCACTGGGCCTTGGCCTGCAGCTCGGTGAACCGCGCCTGGGCCGCGTCGTAGACGGACTGCTTCGCGTCCCGCTCGGCCTGCGCCGCGACGACGGCCGGGTCGGCGTTCGGGTCGGTGCTGCCGCCGCCGGCGACAACGGCCTGCTCCTCGGCGACGCGCTCCTGCAGCGCCGGGATCGGCGCGTACCGCTCGTCGGTGTCCAGGCCGGCGGCGAACTCCGCCGCCGCCTCGGCCTGCATGGTCACGATCGTCGCGTCGATCTCCTTGGCGAAGACCTGCAGCGTCAGCGGCGTGGAGATGACCGTGCCCAGCACCGCGGCCAGCGCGACCCGGGGCAGAGCCATGGCCAGCGTGCGCTGCCAGGACACCTGGTGCCCCATACCGACCAGCAGCATCCGGTCCAGGTTGACGATCACCAGCCCCCAGCCGAGGCCGATCAGCAGCGCGAACGCCCACCAGGCGCCCAGCGCCATGTGGACGGCGAACGCCGCCGACAGTGCCGCCAGCGCACCGGTGCTCACGAGGACGCCGCCGAGCGCGACGTGCCGGGCCCGGGCGCCGGGGGCGACCGCGAGCACGTCGAGCCGGGCGCCGGCCAGCACGGCCAGCCGGTCGCCGGTACGGGTGCGGCTTCGCACGGGACAGTTCCTTCCGCCGGGGATCTCCCCACCGTCATCGGCCGCCGGGACCGCAGCCGGTACCGCCGGACGACGGTGCGTCGCTCCACACGCGGTCGACTCCTGCGTGCGCGTCGGGATGCACACGGTCCGTACGCGCCGCACCCGCCACGCCGGACACCGAGCCCGTTTCCCCGACCGGCCGCGCGCGAGGACGCTGACCGTGCGGCGGTGCCGCCGGGGCATCGCCAGGGAGGAGCACTGGCATGTACGCGAGGACGACGACCGTCCGCGGCGACCCGCGTGCGATGGACGAGGGGATCGCCTTCTGTCGCGACCAGGTCTGGCCCACGGTGCAGGGCATGAGCGGCTGCGTCGGCATGTCGATGCTCGCCGACCGCGAGAGCGGCCGGTGCATCGTGACGACCGCCTGGGCCAGCGACGAGGCCATGAGCGCGAGCGCGCAGATGGTGAAGGAGATCCGGAGCCGGGCGGCGGAGGCGCTGCGGGCCGACTCGGTCGACGTCGAGGAATGGCAGATCGCCGTCCTGCACCGCGTCCGGCCGGCCGGGGACGGCGCCTGCGTCCGGGCGACCTGGCTGGACATGATGCCCGGCGAGGCCGACCAGATGATCGACGCGTTCCGGATGGCGCTGATGCCCCGAATGGAGGAGCTGCCCGGTTTCTGCAGCGTCAGCCTGATGGTCGACCGGATGCGCAACCGCGGGGTCGCGGCGGTGACCTACGAGAGCCGGGAGGCGATGGAGCGCACCCGCGAGGCGGGCACGTCGCTGCGCGAGGAGTTCGCGCAGCACATGCGCGCGACGATCACCGAGGTCGCCGAGTTCGAGCTGACGATCGCCCACCTGCACGTCCCCGAGATGGCGTGAGGCCCTGGTGGGGCTCCCAAGCAGCGGGAGCCCCATCCAGCGATCAGGCCGGCGGCCGCCAGCCGAGCGCCGGGCCGAGCGTGGTCGCCATGTCGGTGAGGATCTGCACGTAGTCCTCGGCCTCGAAGCTGAACGGCAGCGCGAACACCACCTCGGTCACCTCGCGGAAGCCGGCGTGCGCGTACAGCCGCTCGGCGATCTGCTCGGAGGTGCCCAGCAGGTCCTCGGCGAACATCAGCCGGGCCGGGCCCTGCGGCGTCCGGGTCCGGGGCGTGCGCGCCTCGACGTAGGCGGCGTACTTCTCCCGCTGGGCCGGCGACGCAGAGTCCGTCGGGATGACGACCAGCCCCTGCGACACCCGGCCGGCCGGGTTGGCCTCCTTGTACCCCTGCACGTGCGCGGCCTGGATCGCGGCGAAGTCCGTCTCGCCCTCCTCCGCCTTCACCACGCTCGACGTCAGGAAGTTCAGCCCGTTCTCCCCCGCCCACTGCGCCGAGCGCAGGCTCCCGCCGCCGTACCAAGTGCGGTCCGCAAGCCCCGGCGAGTACGGCTGCACCCGGTCGGACCACTCCTCCACCACGCCCTCCCGCCCGCTGAACGGGGACGCGGACTCGCCGCGGAGGAACCGCGTCAGCCGCAGCACCCGCTCGTAGCTGAAGTCCTCGGCGTAGGCGGTGTCCGGGTAGAGGGCGTCCCGGACGTCGTCCCACCGCATCGGCGGGCCGACGCTGACCCCGGGGTTGAGCCGGCCGCCGCTGAGCACGTCGACGGTCGCGAGGTCCTCCGCCAGCCGCAGCGGGTTCTCCCAGCCCAGCGGGATGACGGCGGTGCCCAGCTCGATCCGCCGAGTGCGCTGGGTGGCCGCGGCGAGGACGGCGACCGGCGAGGAGATGCCGTACTGGAAGTGCCGGTCGCGCAGCCACGCGCTGTCGAAGCCGAGCTGCTCACCGAGCTCGATCACCTGCAGCGTCGTCTCGTGCCCGGCGGCGGGGTCCGCCTCGTCGAACAGGCCGATGGTCAGGAACCCCATCTTCTCCAGCGGCGTCCCGGGCTGCGGCATGACGCGACCCTAGGGAACCCCTCGGCAGCACCTGCCAATCGGGGCCCGCCGTCGTGGGAGGACACGCTAGCGCGCCCGCCCGGTCCCCGAGCGCGTCGGGGCAGAAGCTTGTCCCTCCGGACCCACCAGTACCAGGAGCTGACATGCGCCCCCGCAGTACCGCCGCCGTCGTCGTCCTCTGCGCAGGCCTGTCGGTCCCCCTGGCCGGCACCGCCGGCGCCGCCGACCTCGACTGCGAGGACTTCGCGACCCAGGCGCAGGCGCAGGCCGTCCTCGTCGCGGACCCCGACGACCCCAACCGCCTGGACGCCGACGACGACGGCCGGGCCTGCGACGACCATGTCTACGGCGTCGGCATCAGCGCGACCACCTCCCCCTCCCCGACCACCGGCCAGGTGGCCACCCGCCCGGTCGGCGCGGTCGCGGCCGGTGACGGCAGCACCGCGCCCGACGAGGGCAGTGTCCTGTCCTACGTGCTCGGTGGGCTGGCGTTCGCCGGCGCTGGCGCCGCGGCGGTGGCCGCCCGCCGCAGCTCCCGGACCTCCGCCTGACGGCGGTGAGCACACCGCACCACCCGTCGGACGGCCCGGTACGGATCACCGGGGCCTATCCCCCGCCGCTGACCCCCACCGCGGCTCCCCGCGCCCGGCACCGGGCTCCCCGGGCGGCGCGCCCGCGCGCCGCGCACCTCTGGGCGGCGACGTCGGCCGCGCTGGCGGCCGCCGGCCTGCTCACCGTCCTCCCGTTCCCCCGACAGGAGGCGCCGGCGGCGCCGGCCGAGGTCGCCGCCGTGGCAGACGCACCGGCCGGCAACCGGCTCCCGCTGGCGCTGCCGGTGTACCCGACGCCGGGCGCGCTGCAGCTGCCGCCGAGCGACCCGGTGCGGGTGCGGATCCCGGCCCTCGGCATCACCTCGCCCGTCGTCCGGCTCGGCCTGGACGGCGACGGGGCCATGGAGGTGCCGCCGGCCGCGGACCCGGTCGGCTGGTACACCGGCAGCCCCACACCCGGGGAACTCGGGCCGGCCGTCCTCGCCGGGCACGTCGACTGGGGCGGGGAGCCGGGCGCCTTCGACGGACTCGCCGCGCTGCTGCCTGGTGAGTCGGTCGTCGTCCAGCGTGCCGACGGCACGGTCGCGACCTTCACGGTCGACCGGGTCGAGGAACACGGCAAGGACGGCTTCCCGACCGACCGGGTCTACGGCGACCTCGACCACGCCGGCCTGCGGCTGATCACCTGCGGCGGGGACTTCGACCGGGACAGCGGCGACTACCCGCACAACGTGATCGCGTTCGCCTCCCTGGCCTCGACCGGCTGAGACGACCGTCACACGTCGATCACATTCCGTACCATCCCGTTGCGGACGATCTCGTCCGGTACTTAGCGTGCCCAGGCGCGGACCGGACGGTCGGCGCACTGGTCGCCGTCCATCCGGTGCCTCGGGGGGACCGGGCGGGCGGCGACCCCCTTCGGGGAGACGTCCGTCCGCAGATGCTTGAAGTCTCAAGCTCTTCGGCTACGCTACCGACCATGCAGCAACACCCGTTCCAGACCCACCTCGACCGGGCCGCCGCCCTCGAGGCGGTCGACCCGCAGCGGATGTGGACGCCGGACGACGGCGCGCTGCCCAGCCTGTACCTGAGCCACGGCGCCCCGCCCACCTTCGAGGACGCCGCGTGGATGGCCCAGCTGCACACCTGGGCGCGCTCGCTGCCCAAGCCGCGGGCGATCCTGATCGTCAGCGCGCACTGGGAGTCCGCGCCGCTGTCGATCAGCAGCACCGTCGCCGGCACCGAGCTCGTCTACGACTTCGGCGGCTTCCACCCGATGTACTACCGGATGCGCTACGACACCCCGCCCGCCGGGGAGCTGGCGCAGCTGGTGGTCTCGGTGCTGCCCGACGGCGAGGAGGTGCACGAGCACCGCGGCCGCGGCCTCGACCACGGTGCCTGGGTGCCGCTGAAGGTGATGTACCCCGACGCCGACGTGCCGGTGCTGCAGCTGTCGCTGCCCACCTCCGACGCGACCGAGCTGCTGGCCCTCGGCCGCCGGCTGCGCGCGCTGCGCGAGCACGGCGTGCTGGTGATCGGCAGCGGGTTCATGACCCACGGGCTGCCGTTCCTGACCCGGGAGATGTTCACCGGCAACGTGGTCCCCGGCTGGTCGGCGGACTTCGACGCCTGGGCCGCCGACGCCCTCGCCCGGGGCGACGTCGAGGAGCTGGCCGCCTTCGCGACCCGGGCGCCGGGCATGCCGTACTCGCACCCGACCGTCGAGCACTTCACGCCGCTGTTCGTCACCCTCGGCGCGGCCACCGAGCCGGAGGCGCCGGTGACCACCGCGATCGAGGGCTACGCGATGGGCCTGTCCAAGCGGTCGTTCCAGGCCGCCTGACCGGCGCCGGTCAGCCGACTGGTGCATTGGTCGGCTTCCGCCCCCGGTCCGCTCCTCGCTCGCTGGCGCTCGCTGCGGTGCTCCCGGCGGTGTCAGCCGACGAAAGCCGAGTCCCCGCCGGGGGCGCCGTCGCCGGCCGGCGCGGCCGCCGCCCCACCGAGCTGGGCGAGTCCGCGCCTCAGGTCCTCGAGGTCCATGCAGGGCGTGATCGTCACCCGCGCGTTGCCGGTCTGGAACATCGGCTCGGAGATCGCGGGCAGCTGCGCGGCGTCGGTCATGTCGAACACCACGAAGCAGGCACGCTTCCCGTCGTCCTCGGCGAAGTACGTGGCCTCGGGGTGCAACTGCTCGACCATCCGTTCGATCACCCCGGCGATCGAGCCGTCCTGGATGACGGTGTTGCCAGACGGGGTGTCGATCACGGCCCTCAGCATCATGCGCATGGCAACCTCCCCAGGTGGATGAGGACGCTCAGCGTCGTCCCACGCCCGGACGCCGACAAGCTCCGCGACCCCGGCCCGGGCGGCCGCCGCGCGTGCGGACGGTCAGTCGTCGGCCAGGGACGATCCGGCACCCAGGAGCGTGCGGGTCAGCGGGTTGCGGCGGATCGTCGACACCGCGCCTACGACGCGTGCACGTGCGCCCTTCCCGGGCCCGGTCCCTGAGTGACCCACGCCGCGGAGGTCCTCGACGGGGACGCGCCCGGGCACCGGTCGTTCGCGGGACGCACGCGACGACGGGGCGCGGTCGTGGGATCGTCGTACCCGGCAGCCGGGTCGGCCGGTGGCCGGTCGAGGAGCGTGATGCAGCCGCAGGACGGGGCCATCGGAGGCCGCTACGAGCTCTCCTCGCTCATCGCCACGGGTGGCATGGGGCAGGTGTGGCGCGCCCGCGACCGGGTGCTCAACCGGGACGTCGCGGTCAAGGTGCTGCGCACCGAGTTCACCGGCGACGCCACCTTCCTCGCCCGCTTCCGCGCCGAGGCGCAGCACTCCGCCGGGCTGATCCACCCCCACATCGCCACCCTCTTCGACTACGGCGAGGTGCCGGCCGAGCAGTCCTCCTCCGGCGACCACCTGGCCTACCTGGTGATGGAGCTGGTGCGCGGCGAGTCGCTGTCGTCGCTGCTGCGCCGCGAGCAGCGGCTGCGCCCGGAGCGGACCCTGCAGATCGTGCGGCAGACCGCCGACGGGCTGGCCGCCGCACACGCCGCGGGCGTCGTCCACCGGGACGTCAAGCCGGGCAACGTGCTGCTCACCGAGGACGGCTCGGTGAAGATCACCGACTTCGGGGTCGCCTCCTCCGCCGCCAGCGTGCCGCTCACCCTCACCGGCCAGGTCGTCGGCACCGCGCACTACCTCTCCCCCGAGCAGGCCAAGGGCGGGAAGGCCGGCCCGGCCAGCGACGTCTACGCCTTGGGCCTGGTGGCCTACGAGTGCCTTGCCGGCCGGCGCGCGTTCGAGGGCGAGAGCTCCGTGCAGGTGGCGCTCATGCACATCCAGGAGGTGCCGCCGCCGCTGCCGCCCGACGTCCCCGTCGACGTCCGGGCGCTGGTCGGGCACGCGACGGCGAAGGACCCGGCCGTGCGCATCCCCGACGGCGCGGCGCTGCGTGACGCGGTGGACGCGCTGCTGTCCCGGGAGCCGGGCCCCGCCCGCCGGGCCGCGGTCGCGGTGCCGCCGGTCGCCGTCCCGACCGCGGTCGCCCCGCCCCCGGCCTCCGGGCCCGGCACGTCGCCGATGCCCACCACCCGCGTCCTCCCCCTGCCCGAGTCCGACGCGTCCCCGCTGGACCAGGTCGCCCCCGCGGACGGCGAGCAGCCGGCCGGCCGCCGGTGGCGACGCCTCCTCGTGTCGGCGCTCGCGGTCCTGCTCGTCGCCGGGATCGTGTTCGGCGGCTTCCAACTGCTCGGCAACTCGTCGGACACCGCCACCCCGCAGCCGACCGCAGCCCCGCCGGCGCCGACCACGACGGCCGCCCCGACGGTCCAGCTGGTCTCCCTGACCGCGGCGGACTTCGTGGGCCGACCCCTGGCCGACGTGCAGGCCGGGCTCACCGCGCTGGGTTTCGCGGTCACCCCGAAGCCGCTGCAGACCTCCGACGTCCCCGACGGTGAGGTCATCGCCGTCGACCCGACCGGTCCGCTGCCCCGCGGCACCGCGGTGACGGTGACCTACGCCGTGACCCCGCCGCCTCCGCCCACGCCCACGCCCGCGCCCGAGACGACGGACGAGAACAGCGACGACGGTGGCGACGACGGCAACGGGGACGAGGGCGGCGGGAACGGCGACGAGGGCAACCCGGGCAACGGCAACGGCAACGGAAACGACGACGACGGCGGCAACAACGACGGCGGCGACAACGACGGGGACAACGACGGCGACGGCCGGCGCCGCGGCAACGGCTGACTCGAATCCCGTCGCGTGGCAGGACGGAGCCGGGTCGGTGACCCTGGACCTGCCCGGGAGGCCGGCGGAGGCCCGGGCAGCGACGTCCGGGAGGCCCGATGACCGCGCGTGAACCGAAGGAGATGGCCCAGGCGGCCGTCGAGACCGGCGCGAAGAAGACCCACCGCACCTGGGACAAGGTGCTCGTCAGTGCGTTCCTGGCCGGCGCCTACATCTCCTTCGGCGCGCTGGTGGCGATCACCGTCTCCTCCGGCCTGTCGCCCGAGCAGTGGGGCACGCTGCCCACCCTGTTCATGGGCGCGGCGTTCACCCTCGGTCTCGTGCTGGTGCTCATCGCCGGCTCGGACCTCGCGACCGGCAACATGATGCTGGTCCCGCTGAGCGCGATGCGCGGCCGGATCGGGGTGGGCGATGTCGTCCAGAACCTGACGCTGGTGCTGCTCGGCAACCTCCTCGGCGCGCTGTTCGTCGCCTACTTCCTCGCGGTGCAGACCGGCGTGATCGGGGAGGCCGGGGACACCGGCAGCCCCGGGCTGCTCTACGAGCGGCTCGCGTCGATCGCCGAGGCGAAGGGGCTGCACGAGACGCCGTGGCAGGTGTTCCTGCGCGGGGTCGGCTGCAACTGGCTGGTGTGCCTCGCGGTGTGGATGTCGCTGGCCGCGAAGAGCGTCTCCGGGAAGGTGCTGGCGATCTTCTTCCCGATCATGGCGTTCGTCGCGATGGGCTTCGACCACATCGTCGCCAACATGTTCTTCCTGCCCGCGGCGATCTTCGTCGGCGTCCCGGACGTCGGCTGGAGCGAGACGCTGGTCAACTGGCTGCTCGCCGGCGTCGGGAACCTGGTCGGCGCGGTCGTCTTCGTGGCGACGTCCTACTGGTACCTGTTCCTGCGCGACCAGGCCGATCAGCCCGACCAGCCCGCGGCCGTGGAGGCACCGGACGCCGAGCGGGCCTGACCTCTGGCGCTCAGGCCGGCGCGGCCGTCGGCATGCTGGAGTTGAAGATGTCCAGGTGGAACCGCCAGCCGCCGTCCGGCTGCCGGTGGTGGACGACGACGTACTTGCCGCGGTCGGCCACCTGATCGCCGATCCGCATCTCGTAGCGCCCCTCCTCGATGCCGACGTCGCCGTGCTCCTCGAGCGACACGAGCTCCATCCGGCCGCCCGTGATGCCCGCGTTGAGCACCCCCTGCCAGTACTGCTCGATCGCCTCGCCGGTCAGCACGTCGGAGCCCGGCGGCATCAGCCGCGCGCCCGGTCCGTAGACCGAGGCGATCAGCGTCGCGTCGGCCTTCTCCAGCCCCTGCTCCATGGTGGCGCCGAGGGCTTCGATGTCGCTGCGGGCCATGCCCTGCCTCCTCCGTCGAAGGACGTCGAGGCTGCGCGCGCCGGGCACCGCGGTCAATGGCCCCGGTCGTCGTTTCCCGGCGACCACGCTGCGGACGGCGCCGAGGTCGGTCAGGGTGGGGGCCGTGAGCACCTCGGAATCCGGCTCCGGCTACGTCAACGACGGGCAGGAGTACAAGCGCGACCAGAACTACCTCACCGACCGGATCACCGCGGACGGGTCGAGCGGTTGGCCGGTCGAGCCCGACCGGTACCGGCTCGTCGTCGCGCGGGCCTGCCCGTGGGCCAACCGGGCGACGATCGTCCGCCGGCTGCTCGGCCTGGAGCCGGTCATCTCGATGGGCATCTGCGGCCCCACGCACGACGAGCGCAGCTGGACCTTCGACCTCGACCCGGACGGCCGCGACCCGGTGCTCGGCTACGAGCGGCTGCAGGAGGCGTTCCTCGCCCGGGACCCCGAGTACTCCCGTGGCATCACGGTGCCGGCGATGGTCGACGTCCCCACGAAGGCCGTGGTCACCAACGACTTCAAGCAGATGACGCTGGACTTCTCCACCGAGTGGACGGCGTACCACCGCGACGGCGCGCCCGACCTCTACCCGGAGCCCCTGCGGGACGAGATGGACCAGCTCATCGACAAGGTCTTCACCGAGGTCAACAACGGGGTCTACCGCTGCGGGTTCGCCGGCTCCCAGCGCGCCTACGACCGGGCCTACCAGCGGCTGTGGACGGCGCTGGACTGGCTGGAGGACCGGCTGGCGGACCAGCGGTACCTGATGGGCGACACGATCACCGAGGCCGACGTCCGGCTGTTCACCACCCTCGCCCGCTTCGACCCCGTCTACCACGGCCACTTCAAGTGCAACCGGCAGAAGCTGTCGGAGATGCCGGTGCTCTGGGCGTACGCGCGCGACCTGTTCCAGACCCCCGGGTTCGGTGACACCACCGACTTCCCGCAGATCAAGGAGCACTACTACGTGGTGCACGCCGACATCAACCCGACCCAGGTCATCCCCCTGGGGCCGGACACGTCGAACTGGCTGACCCCGCACCACCGCGAGGAGCTCGGCGGCAGCCCGTTCGGCGACGGCACCCCGCCGGGGCCGGTCGCGGCCGGCGAGGAGGTCGACCCCGCGCACGGCGCGGGCGGCATCGGCCACCGCCGGACCGTGCGGCCGGTGGCCGCGCGCAGCTGACCATCAGTCGCGGCCCGGTCGCCAGGCCGGGTCGCGGCCGGTCTGGCCCAGCAGCCGGTCGAGGGCCGGGGCGTCCGGCGGCACCGGCACCGCGGGGCCGAACAGGCCGCCGTCCTCGTCGGCGGGCAGGTTCGTGCGGTCGCCCACCAGCTCCAGGCACGCCTGCACGCTGGCCGGGTCGGCGCGGAAGGCCTGGCCGGTGGCGACCGCCAGGTCCCAGCCGTGCACCAGCACCTCGTCCAGCGCCACCGCCGCCATGACCGGGGCCGGCAGCTCCACCCCACCGGCCTCGGCCGTCCCCTCCCAGGCGGCCGGCTCGCGCCAAGCGGTGACCAGCTCGTCGAGCTGGCGCGGCACGCGCTCCCGCCAGTCGGCGGGCAGGGTGTCGGCCGCGGCCTCCGGGGCGCCGGGCAGCGGCCGCTTCTCCGCGGCACACCGGAACGCGTAGGTCAGGCCGACCACGTGGTCGAGCAGCCCGGCCACCGGGGTGCCGGCGCACGGCGTCTCGGCGTGGAGCTGGTCGTCGCGGATCCCGGCCACCACGCGGGCCAGCTCGGCGGCCTGGGGGGCGAGGTCGAGGGTCGTCGTCGTCATGCGGACACGACCGGCCGGACGTGCCGGACTCATCGGTCCGCCGGGGATTGCGCCGCGCAGGAGGCGCTCGCAGGCTGACCGCAGTGCAGGGCCACGGAGCGGGCTCCGCACCCACCCCGAGGGGGACCCATGTCGACGTCCACGTCCCGGCGATCCCGCGGACTCCCCACCGCGCTGGCGGCGACGCTGGTCGGCGGCCTGGTCCTGCTGCCCTCGTGTCTCGCGCCCGGCGACGAGGAGGACGACGTCCGCAGCGTCATCTTCGTCAACGGCGACGGCATGGCCGCCGCCCACCGCGAGGCCGGCCGGCTGGACCAGCAGGGCTTCGACGGGCAGCTGGCCATGGACTCCCTGGCGGTCGCGGGGCTGCAGACCACCGACCCGCGCGACCCACTGGAGACCGTGACCGACTCAGCCGCCGGCGCCAGCGCCTGGGCCACCGGCGTGAAGACCTTCAACGGCGGGATCAGCGTCGACGTCGACGGCAACCCGCTGCCCACCATCGGCGCGCAAGCGGCCGAGGCGGGGCTCGCCACCGGCCTGGTGACGACGGCGCAGGTCACCGACGCCACGCCGGCCGCCTTCTTCAGCTCCACCACCGACCGTGCCCTGCAGGACCAGATCGCCGGCCAGTACCTGGAGGTCAACGGGCCGCAGGTGATCCTGGGCGGCGGCGAGGACTGGTGGCTGCCGGCCGGCGACGAGGGCGCCTTCCCGCCCCGCACCGGGGACGCGGAGGACCCGGAGGTGAGCCGCAGCCAGCAGGGCGACCTGCTCGCGCAGGCCGAGGGGCTGGGCTACGTGCACCTCTCGGACGCCGCGGGCCTGGCGGCGGCCGAGGGCGACCGGCTGCTCGGCCTGTTCGCCAACGAGGAGATGTTCCAGATGCGTGCGGAGGGGCGGGGCGACGAGTACTCCCCCGTCGTCCCGCTGGCGGATATGACCGCGAAGGCCCTCGACGTGCTGTCCGAGGACGAGGACGGCTTCTTCCTCCTCGTCGAGGAGGAGGGCGTCGACGAGATGGCGCACCACAACAACGGCACCCGGATGCTGCAGGCGATGCGCGCCCTGGACGACGCGGTGCAGGTCGCCCGGGAGTACGTGGCCGAGCACCCGGACACCCTGCTCGTCGTCACCGGCGACCACGAGACCGGCGGGCTGACCATCGAGGACGTCGACGCCAAGGACGAGAGCGGCCCGGGGGGCACGCTGGACGGCACCCCGGCGCCGACGCAGGAGCGGGTCTCCGGGGAGGACGGCCCGTTCCCCGTGGCCGGCAGCGACAGGACGTTCGTCCTGGACTGGACCTCGAGCCAGCACACCGGCGCACCGACGGTCGTCACCGCGGAGGGCCCGGGCAGCGAGGCACTGACGGGCTCGTACCGGAACACCCGCCTGTACGAGGTGCTCAGCGACGCGCTGCTGGACTGATGCCGGACCTCTCGTACCGTAACTGAGCATCAGCGCAATGTTGCGCAACGCCGGGCGTCGACCCCGAGCGGGACACGCTGTCGGTGCCCGGGCCGGGCGTCCCGCAGAGTGCCAGTACGGCGGCACCGGCCGGGGTGCCGCGGCCGCGAGAGGAGCGCCCGCCGATGTACGCACGGACCACCACGCTGCGCGGGAACCCCCGGGCCATCGAGGAGGCGATCACCGTCGTCCGCGACGAGTGGCTGCCCGCGACGACGCAACTCGACGGCTGCACCGGCCTGTCGATGCTCGCCGGCCGCCGGTCCGGCCGCTGCATCGTCACCAGCGGCTGGCGCACCGAGGAGACCATGCAGGCCAGCGCGGAGAGCATGCGGCCGCACCGCACCCGGATCGCGCAGGTGCTCGGCGCCGTCCCGATGGTCAACGAGTGGGAGATCGCCGTCATGCACCGGGTGCAGCCGGCCGGGCCGGAGGCCTGCTGCCGGGTGACCTGGGGTGCGCTGCGCGACCCCGACCGGCTGGACGACGACCTCAGCACCTTCCGGATCACCCTGCTCCCCAGGTTCGAGGAGCTCGTCGGCTTCAGCAGCGCCAGCCTGATGGTGGACCGGGTCGCCGGCCGCACGGTGCTCGCGGCGACCTACGCCGACCGGGAGGCGATGCTCGCCGCCGGTCAGCGGGCCGACCTGCTGCGCGAGCAGTACGCCCGCGGCATGGGGACCCGGGTCACGGAGATCGCCGAGTTCGACCTCGTCGTCGCCCACCTGCGGGTGCCCGAGACGGTCTGAGCCCGCCGGTCGGCGAACGGCGCTCAGGAGGCTTGCGCGGAGGGCCGCCCGGCACGACCCTCCGGGACATGCAGCCCACCCTGCGCCCTGTGGCACCCGAGGACATGGCGGTGCTGATCGGCATCCTCGCCGTCCTGGAGGGCCACCTCCTGGCCGGCGACGTCCCCGACCACCTGACCCACCGGCTGGCCGAGCGGTTCCGCCGCCTCGGCATGCTGCCCGAGCCCGGCGACGAGGTCTCGCTCCGCGAGGCGCTCGACGGCCTCAACCACCGGCTGCGGTCGGCCCTCGGGGAGTACGACGCCCCGTGACCGACCCGTTCGGCCTGCAGCGGTTCGTCGACGCCCAGGACGACGGCGGCACGTACCGGCAGGCGCTGGCGGAGCTGAAGGCCGGGCAGAAGCGCAGCCACTGGATGTGGTTCGTCTTCCCGCAGGTGGCCGGGCTCGGCCGCAGCCCTACGGCGCAGCACTACGCGATCAGCGGCCGCGACGAGGCCCGGGCCTACCTGGCCCACCCCGTGCTCGGGCCGCGCCTGGTCGAGTGCGCGGGGGCACTCACCGGGCTCGGCGCGACCGACCCGGTCGCCGTCCTCGGGCCGGTGGACGCCCAGAAGCTGCGGTCCTCGATGACCCTGTTCGCCGCGGTGTCCGACGAGCCGGTCTTCCGCGCGGTGCTGGACCAGTACTTCGCCGGCAGCGAGGACGACGCGACGACCGCCCGTCTCTGACCCACCCCGCCGCCGTCCTGATGGCCACCCTTCAGGGGCCCGCGCCGAGCCTGCGAGGCGTGGGGGGAAGGGTGGTCCTTCTTCAGACGATCCGCACGCGCAGGCGGCGGAAGCCGCGGCCCTTGTTCTCCACCTTGACCACCTCGACCCGGCCGACCATCGCCGTGGACGCGACGTGGGTGCCGCCGTCGGCCTGGGTGTCCAGCCCGACGATGTCGACGATCCGCACCACCTCGATGTCCGGCGGGAGCAGGTTCGTGGCGGTCCTGATGATGTCCGGGATCGCGAACGCCTCCGCCCGCGGCAGGGTCCGCACCTCGATCCGCCGGTCGGCGGCGAGCTCCGCGTTCACCGACTCGGCGACCCGCTCCTTGAAGTCCGGCGGCAGCTCGGCGAGGTCGAAGTCCATCCGGGCGGTCAGCGGCTCCATGTTGCCGCCGGTGACCAGGGCGCCGAAGTCGCGGAAGACGACCCCGGTGAGCACGTGCAGCCCGGAGTGGGTGCGCATCAGCGCGGTGCGCCGCTCGTCGTCCAGCGCGCCCCGCACCGCCGTCCCCACCGGCGGCACCGGGTCGCCCTCGACCGGGACGAGGTACAGCTCGTCGCCCTTGCGGGTCCCGGCGATGCGGGTGCGCACGCCGCCCCACAGCAGCACGCCCTCGTCCGGCGGCTGCCCGCCGCCGCCGGGGTAGAACGCGGACCGGTCCAGCACGATGCCCTGCTCCGGGTCGGCGGACAGGACGGTCGCGTCCCACTCCCGCACGGTGGCGTCGTCGAGGTCGAGGCGGTGGGTGTGCCCGTGGGCGGCGTCGGCCATGACCCGATCCTGGCCGCTCCGCCGTCGTCCGGACACGCCGACATGGACGCGTCGGCCCACGTATGGTTGCGAGTCGCCACCGAGCACGCCGCGCGCAGCCGCACGCGCCACCTCCCGAGGAGCAGCACCCGTTGTCGAGCGCCTCGCCCCTCGTTCCGGACGCCCCGGACCTCCAGGCCGAGCAGACGGCCGTCACCGACCTCTACCGCCGGCTGGACGATGCCCGCGAGCTGGCGGTCACCCGCTTCCGGCAGGCGCTGGCCATGCCGGCCATCAACCCGCAGGCCCTCGGCGAGCGGGAGGCGGCGGCCCGCTTCCAGACCCAGCGGATCACCGCGCTGGACGCCGCCGAGCACGCGCTGGTGATCGGCCGGCTGGACCGCGAGGCGTCCCCGCAGCCGCTGTACATCGGCCGGGTCGGCCTCGCCGCCGACGACCCGTCCGGTGACCCGGCGCTGGTCGACTGGCGGGCGCCGGCCTCCCGGCCCTTCTACACCGCGACGGCGTTCCGGCCCGAGGGCGTGGTCCGCCGGCGGCACATCCGGACCCGCGGCCGCACCGTGACCGCGGTCAACGACGAGGTGCTCACCGTCGACCCCGGGGCCCACGACGGGCCCGCGCTCACCGGCGAGGCCGCCCTGATGGCCGCGCTGACCGCCGAGCGCACCGGCCGGATGACCGACATCGTGGCGACCATCCAGGCCGAGCAGGACGCGATCATCCGCAGCGACGCCCGCGGCCTGCTCGTCGTGCAGGGCGGGCCGGGCACCGGCAAGACCGCCGTCGCGCTGCACCGGGCCGCCTACCTGCTCTACACCCACCGCGAGCGGCTGGCCCGCAGCGGGCTGCTCGTGGTCGGCCCCACGCCGACCTTCCTCCGCTACATCGCCGATGTGCTCCCCGCGCTGGGCGAGACCGGCGTGCTGCTGGCCGGGCTCGGCCAGCTGCGGCCTGGGCTGGACGCGCGGGGCGCCGAGCACCCCCAGGTCGCCGAGCTCAAGGGCCGGCTGGCGATGGTCGACGTGCTCAAGGCCGCCATCAAGGACCGGCAGACGGTGCCGCGCGGGGTCCGGGAGCTGGTCGTGGACGGCGTCCGCATCCCGCTGCGCGGCGTGGACCTGACCCGCTGCCGGACCGCGGGCCGGCGCGCCTCCCGGCAGCACAACCTGGGGCGGCCGGCCTTCGCGCGGGCGGTCGTCGACCTGGTGACCGAGCGCTTCGCCGCCCGGATCGGCAACGAGGTCCGCGGCGCGGAGAGCCTGCTGGCCCGCCGCGAGCTCGAGGACCTGCGGGCGGAGATGGCCGCCGACCCGGGTGTCCGCCGGCTGGTCGAGGAGCTGTGGCCGGTGCTCACCCCCGAGCAGCTGCTCGGCGACCTGCTCGCCGACCCGGAGCGCATCCAGCGCGCCACCAAGGGCTGGTCGGAGGAGGAGCGCGCGCTGCTGCACCGCCCGGCGGACTCGGCATGGACGCCGGCGGACGTGCCGCTGCTGGAGGAGGCCGACGAGCTCCTCGGCTTCGACGACAGCGCCGAGCGGGCCCGCGAGGCGCGCCGCCGGCGGCTGGCCCGCGAGCACGCGCAGGAGACCCTGGACCTGCTGCACGGCTCCCGGTCGGTGGACTTCGAGGACGAGGAGTCCGAGGAGCTCACCGCGGTCGACCTGCTGGACGCCGAGCTGCTGGCCGACCGGGAGACGGAGGTCGACGTCCGCACCGCCGCGGAGCGGGCCGCCGTCGACCGCACCTGGACCTTCGGGCACGTGGTCGTCGACGAGGCGCAGGAGCTGTCGCCGATGGCCTGGCGGCTGCTGGTGCGAAAGTGCCCGACCCGGTCGATGACCGTCGTCGGCGACCTGGCCCAGACCGGCAGCCTGGAGGGCGCCCGGGACTGGGCGGAGGCGCTGCAGCCGCACGCCGAGGGCCAGTGGCGGCTCGCCCAGCTGACCGTCAACTACCGCACGCCGACCGAGATCATGGCCGTGGCGGCCGACGTCCTCGCCGTGAGCGGCTCGACGGCGTCCGCGCCCCGGTCCGTGCGCAGCACCGGGGTGCCGCCCCGGGCCGAGCAGCTGGCCGAGGAGCGGCTCCTCCCCCGGGCCGTCACCGCGACCGCCGAGCTGGCCGACCGCGGCGGCACGGTGGCGGTGATCGCCCCACCCAGCCGGGTGGCGGCGCTGGTCGAGGCGCTGTCGGGCCGCTTCCCCGCGGTCTCCTCCGGCCCCGCGGCCGACTCCTCGGCCGGCCCGGTGGTGCTGCGCCCGGTGGACGCCAAGGGTCTGGAGTTCGACTCGGTGCTGCTCGTCGACCCGCAGGGCCTGCTCGACGAGGGCGTGCGCGGCGACAGCGACCTGTACGTGGCGCTCACCCGGGCCACCCAGCGCCTCGCCGTCCTCTCCACCGGCCGGATGCCGGCCGTACTGGACCGCCTCGAGACCTGCTGACCCCTCGGAGGATCAGGCCTCGCGGGTGAGCGCCAGCAGCG
This sequence comes from Modestobacter marinus, assembly GCF_019799945.1. Lineage (GTDB taxonomy): Bacteria > Actinomycetota > Actinomycetes > Mycobacteriales > Geodermatophilaceae > Modestobacter > Modestobacter marinus_B. The sequence goes on along the minus strand of NZ_JABGCH010000033.1, from coordinate 6,711 downwards.
CGATGTCGTCGGCGCGGTGGGTGCCGGCCAGGTCGGTGAGCAACCGGTCGCAGAGCTCGTCCGGGTCGCTGGTCGCCGTGCGGCAGGCCGAGGCCCGCAGCCGCTCGAGCCCGGCGTCGATGTCGTGATCACGGCTCTCGACCAGCCCGTCGGTGAACAGCACCAGCGTCGCGCCGGGCGGGACGACACCGCTCCACCCGACGGCCGGGGCCGGCGGCGCGCCGAGCATCCGGCTCGGCGGGACCGGCAGGAACTCGGCTCGGCCGTCGGCGACCATCAGCGGCGGCGGGTGCCCGGCCGAGGCGACGTGCAGCACGCCGGTGTCCAGGTCCAGGGTGGCGAACAGCGCGGTCGCCATGCGCTGCAGCCCCAGCAGCGGCCAGCTGGCCTGCAGCCGGTCGATGACGGTGCTCGGCGCGGGGCTCTCCACCAGCAGCGCCCGGTAGACGCTGCGCAGCTGGCCCATGGTGGCCGCGGCGGTGATGTCGTGCCCGACGACGTCCCCGACGGCGATCGCCACGTGGTCGTCGGGCAGCGTCGTGACGTCGTAGAAGTCGCCCCCGATCTCGACCCCGTAGGTGGCGGCCAGGTACCGGACGGCGATCGCGACACCGGGGACGGGGGGCGGCGGCGGGGGCAGCAGGGTCGCCTGCAGCGTGTGCGAGGTGTGGGCCTCCAGCTCGTACCGCTGCGCCTTGACCATCATCAGCGACACCTGCAGGGCCAGCTGCTCGGCCAGCTCGACGTCCGCCGTGCTGAACGGAGGACGGCGCTGGTCGGCGCTCAGCGTCATCACGCCCAGCGCCCGCCCCTCGGCCAGCAGCGGGACGCTGATGATGCTCACCAGGTCCAGGGCCCGCACGGCGGCGAGCTCACCCGGGTCCCGGATCACCCCGGTCAGCCAGTCGTCGGCCACCACCGGGAAGAAGCGGGTCCGCCCCTGCTCCATCGCCTCCCGCGCCGGCGCCGGCAGCTCCCGCACCGGCGGCGCCCACGCCCGCAGCGCGTCGACCAGCGACTGACGGCCCGGGTCCCCGTGCCGGGCCACCACCCGGTTCATGCCGTGCTCGTCGATGACGTCCAGCAGGCAGATGTCGGCCAGCCGCGGCACGACCATCGCCGCCAGCTGATCGAGGGACTCGGTGACCCCGGTGGCCCGGGCAAGCAGCCGCGCGGCGTCCAGCAGGAAGGCCGACCGCTGCGCCTGACGCGCGGTCTCCTCGTACAGCCGCGCCCGCTCCAACGCCTGCCCGGCCTGGCTGCCCAGCGTGCCGAGCAGCTCCAGGTCGGCCGGGGGAAGCTCGGAGCCCGGCTCCTCCAGGCTGATCAGGTCGTCGTCGGTGTGGCCGTCCATCCCGAGCACGAGCGCGCCGAGACGGCGGTTGTCGGCCGACACCGGGACGATGACCACGGCCTGCAGACCCGCGGCGTCCAGGGCGGTCGCGAGCCCGGGCTGGGAACGGCGCAGTCCCTCGTCGAACCGGACGAACCGGACGCCCTGGGCCAGCTCGAGCGCCCACTGTCCGCGCGCCGCGTCCACCAGCGCGCGGAGCAGCGGCTCGGGGAGGCCGTCGGTGTGGGCCAGGGTCAGCGCCCGCTCGGGCAGCGGCGTGGCCAGGGACGGCGTCCGGTACGCCGGTGGCACCCAGTCGTTGAGCAGCCACAGGGCCGCGCCGGCCGCCCGGACCGCGCGCCGGCCGCGTTCGGCCACGACCCGGGCGACGTCGGCGACGGTGGTGGCCTGGGCCAACTCGGAGACCACCTGCTGGAGGGTGCGGGACCGCGCCTCGGACTCCTCGGCGGCCCGGTGCGCGGTCAGGATTTCCCGCTCGTAGCGCCGCCGGGCGGTGGCCTCGAAGAGGGTGGCCCGCACCATGAGCGGGGTGCCGTCGGCGTCGCGCAGCTCCACGGCGTTCACCAGGCAGGGCAGCAGCGACCCGTCCGACCGGACGACGTCCAGGGCGACCTCCCGAACCGCGCCCTGCATCCGCAGCAGCGGCGCGAGGTGGGTGTCGTGGAACACCTGCCCGCCCAGGCTCAGGACGTCGCGCAGCCGGGTGCGCAGCAGCTGGTCGGCGGTGCGGCCCGTCCAGGCACACAGCGTCCGGTTGACCTTGACGATCGTCCCGTCGGGCAGCGTGGACAGGTAGCCGCACGGCGCGTTCTCGTAGAGGTCCGCCGGGTCGTCCTCGAGCAGGTGGTCCAGCGCGGTCCGGACCTCGCTCCCGGAGCGCCGGTCGTCGGGGTTCATCGCGCGGCCGGCTACAGGAAGGCCCGAATCGCCGCGGTCGTCTCCTCCGGAGCGCTCAGGTTCGGGCAGTGACCGGTGGCGGCGAGCTGGATGAAGGCGCTGTCCGGGAGGGCCTCGTGCACGAAACGACCGGCGGACTCCGGTGCGATCACGTCCTCGGAGCACTGCAGCACCAGGGTGGGCACGGTCACGCCGGCGAGGTCGGCCCGGTTGTCGGACAGGAACGCGACCCGGGCGAACTGGCGGGCGACGTCGGGGTGCGTGCGGCAGAAGCTGTTGGTCAGCTCCTGCGCCAGCTCCGGGCGGTCCGGGTTGCCCATGATCACCGGCGCCATCGCGGCGGACCAGCCCAGGTGGTTGGCGTCGAGGTTGTCCAGCAGCTCGCTGATCGACGCCCGGGAGAAGCCCCCGGTGTACTCGCCGTCGTCGACGTACCGGGCGCTCGGGCCGACCATCACCAGCGCGCCGAAGAGCTCCGGCGCCTGCAGGTGGGCGAGGACGCCGATCATGGCGCTGACCGAGTGACCGACGAACACCACGTCGGTCAGCTCCAGCTCACGGAGGAGTCGCACGACGTCATCGGCGTACCCGCGCAGCGAGTTGTACCTGGCCGGGTCGTAGGCCGCGAGGTCGGACTGCCCGAAGCCGACGAAGTCGAAGGTGACGACCTTGTGGTCCACTTCGAAGTCCGGTGCGACGAACCGCCACATGTTCTGGTCGCAGCCGTAACCGTGGGCGAAGACGATGGGCCGCCCGTCCGGGACCCCGCTCACACGGACGTCGTTTCCCGTGCTCACGATCACCGGTCCCACGGTACCGATCTCCGCGGTCCCGCGACAGTGCCGGGTCCCCGCGCCGCTGTCCAGCCAGCCGGGGGGAACCGCTGCTCAGCCGCCGGCGCCGCGCCCGTCGCCGTGGCCCAGCTCGGACAGCAGCCGCCGCACCTCGCGACCGGCCCAGCTCTCCCCCGCCCCCTGCTCGACGGCGTCGGCGACGTCGGCCAGCGCGGCGGACAGCGTCGTCTCCGCCTCGTCCAGCAGGCCGCGGTAGGCGGGGTCGAGGAGGTAGCCGGTCGGGCGGCTGGACAGGCAGCCGAGCAGGTCCAGCAGCACCTCCAGCCGGCGGGCGGCCTCGGCCGGGTCGACGTCGGCGCGGGCCATCGCCACCGTCTCGACGTCCTGCTCCCACAGCCGGGCGCGCACCGGGTCCTCCTGCAGCGTCAGCACCGTGCCGTTGCGCCGCTCGCGGGCGGGGTCCGGCAGGTGCAGCACGTTCCGCACCTGGTGGGCGATGCGGATCAGGTCGTCGTCGAGCATCGAGGTGCCGACGAAGAGCACGTGCCGGGTGAGCAGCAGCGACTGCAGCACCCCGGCCAGCGCCGTCCGGTGGTCCCCGAACTCCAGGTACTGCTCGCGGGTGAGCACGATGCTGTCGGGGTGCCGGACGTCGCCGTGCAGCTTCAACAGCCACGGGTCCTCGACGGTCGCCTCGTCGAACGGCAGCGCCCGCATCCGCCGGCCGACGTCGGCGGCGGCGAGCTCGATGAGCTGGTCGTAGTTCGTCGTGACGTACTCGTGCACCGGCAGCCCGGCGATGAGCGCGTGCGCCAGCGAGTACGTGCCGGGGCCGAAGCGCTCCTCCACGTAGCGGGTGAGCTGCTCCCGGCCGAGTTCCCGGGCGAGCAGGGCGGCTGCGTCCTGCGGGGGCAGCTGGGCGAGCCCGGCCCGCAGCCCGCCGTCCAGCCCGGCCCGCTCGGCGAGCTCGGCGAGCAGCTCGGGCCAGGTCGGCAGGCCGGCCGCGGCGCTCACCCCGGCGCCCACGAAGACCGCGAGACCGCCGGCCCGCGCGCGGGCACCGAGGTCCTCGGCCACCGCGCGGAGCTCCGCCGGGAGCTGCCAGCCGCCCTCGGCGCGGCGCACGCGCTGGGCGGCGGCCACGTCGCTGGGCCGGTGCAGCACCAGCGTGACGTCGTACCCGTGCTCCTCCGCGGCCTGCTGCAGCACCGGCAGCAGGCCGCTGAGCAGCTCACCGCGGCGCCCGGCCGCACCGCCCCAGCCGGTGCCCAGCGCGGGCAGCCCGACCAGCCGGCGGACCCGGCCGTGCGCGGGCTCGGCCACGTCCCGGCCGGCCACCGCGCCCAGCACCTCCCGCGCGCCGTCGAGCAGCCAGGCCAGCCGGGCGTCGTCGGCCTCGGCGACGTCGCCGGAGTCGACCGTGTCGACCAGCCAGGCCCGGCGCTCCCCGCAGCCGGGCACCTCGAGCACCCGCTCGTCGCCGGCCCACCGCGCCGCGACGCACACGTCCTCGTCGTCCTCGTCCCCGAGCGCGTCCGGTGGCAGCAGCGGCACCCAGCTCCGGGTCACGCGCAGCGCGCGGTCGGTCGGCACGACCACGTCGTCGCAGGTGAGCCGGGTCAGGTCGGCGCCGACCACGAACACGTGCCCGCTCATCGCAGGCCCGGAGCGGTGTCCGGGGCCTCCAGCGGCCCGGCTGCCGGGTCCACCCGCTGCCAGGTCCGAGCCCGGGCGTAGGCCGGCCGGCGGAACCGGGCCATCGCGCCGTCGGCGACGAACCCCGGCGGGGCGTGCAGCACCGCGTCGAAGTGCAGCTGCGGGTCGGGCGGGTCGTGCGGCGCCCGCAGCACGAGCCGGGCGAACGCCTCCGGCGCACCGCGCTCCAGGGCGGCGGCCAGGGTGAAGGTGCGCCCAGGACCCGCCGCGAGCAGCCCCTCGGAGTCCGCCGGCAGCGGGCCGTCGGCCCGCGCCGCGAGCGTGACCGGCCCGAGCGGCGTCCGGAACGCCATGACCGAGCCGTAGGGAGCCCCCGCGTCCCGGCGGAGCACCGGCGCCGACCGGGTCCACCGGCCGCGGCCGGTGGAGGAGAGCAGCAGGTCGACCGGGCGGCCGCCCGGCGCGGGCGGGGGCACCCGGACGGCGAGCCCCAGCAGGTCGGGCAGCCGGGGCGGCAGGCCGGCGCCGCGGGACAGCCGCACCAGGACGTCGGCGTCCTCCCGCGCGTCGATCCACGGCAGGCCCCAGGGCCGCGCCGGGCCGGTGCGGATCAGCCGGGCGTCGAAGACCACCCCGCGCGGGTGCATCGGCTTGGCGCCGCGCACCCGGGCCAGGGCGGCGAGGGGGACGGCGACCGCCCGGCCCGCCGCGTCGGCGAGGTCAGCCATGCCCAGCGGGTTACCACCCGGAGGGCCGCTCACCCATCGAGACGCGCACGGGCCCGGCAGCCGGAGCCCGGGTCAGTCGCGGGTGGTGCCGCAGTCCTCGCAGCGCTTCCGGACGCTGGCGTTCGCCCGCGTGCAGTTCACGCACACCCACGTCGTCCGTTCGATCGTCTCCACGTCGTACCTCCTCGCCCGGCCGCAGGTGGCCGGCCCGTCGTCGTGCCCGGCGGGATCCGGGATCACCGGCTCCGTCGCCAGGACCGACGGTAGGTGACGTGCATGACGAGCAGGTGACACGCGCGGAACGACCAGGTGTCAGTCCGCGCACGTCCGCTCACCGGGAGGAGTGGGTCAGCGCAGGCCGCCGCAGCCACCGGCACCGCACGCGCAGCCGCCGCACCCGGCGGCGGGTGCCGGCGCGGGCTGACGTGCGAGGCGGGCCATGCCGATGGCGCCGGCGACGTTGACCAGGCCGAGGAGCGCCACCAGGACGGCGGCGGTCCCGCGGGCGCCGGCCAGCAGCACGTCGACGCCGCCGAGGACCAGCAGGCCCAGCGCGGCGAGGAGGACGACGCCGGCGGCCGGCAGAAACAGCCCCCGGCGGCCCGGCGCGGCGACGGCCAGGCACGGCAGCGCCAGCAGCAGGACGGCGGCGAGGGCCCAGCCGGTCGCGGTGGCCGACAGCAGGGCCAGGGCGAACGCGACGACGCCGAACCACACCGCGCTCGCCCCGACGACGGCGGCGGCACGCTCCACCGAGCCGGTGCGTCCCCGCCGCAGCATCGTGGCGCCCCAGACCGCGGCGAGCACGCCGAGCACGCCGAGCAGCAGCCGCGGGCCGGTACCGGACCAGGTGAGGGCGAGCACGCCCAGCGCCGTCAGGAGGACGCCCAGCCCGGCCATCCGCGGCCAGGTGGCCCGGGCCTGCTCGGGGGTGCTGGGGGGGTTCCCGGCCAGCCGGCCGGCGGTCACGGCGTTGGTCACCGGCCCATCCTCCCCCACCGGCGCCGCTGGCTCCCGCGCGCACCGGATCCGGTCGTGTGAGGCTGACCGCGGGCCGAGGCACGGCCCGAGGCGGAGCGGGGATGGAGACGGCGGACCCGGCGCACCTGGCCGCCCACAGCGCCGCGCTGCGGCGGCTGGCGGCCGTCGGGCTGGCCGGTTACGGCGTCCTAGTGCCGCGGCTGCCAACCTTCGCCCTGGTTGGTGACACCCCGGCCGATGTCCCTGGCTGAGGTCTGCAACGGGTGAACCGTTGCGCTCGTCTGATCCTGTCTTCCCCGCA
>NZ_JABGCH010000240.1 GCF_019799945.1 Modestobacter marinus | reverse complement strand
CCACCTCAATCCCAACAGACATGCAATAATCATCAAAAGTTTTAGATGTAAATTCACCAGCATTATCAAGACGGATCTTCTTGATTGGATAATCTGGAAAATGTGCTTGTAACCTTATGATCTGAGCAAGGAGCCTGGCAAATGCAACATTGCGGGTAGATAACAAGCAAACATGTAACCATCGAGATGAGGCATCTATTAGCACCATGAAATAGCGAAATGGTCCACATGGTGGATGAATTGGTCCACATATATCCCCTTGGATTCGTTCCAAAAATGTTGGGGATTCAACAAGGACTTTTGTATGAGATGGTCTAATAATCAATTTTCCTTGTGAACAAGCATTACATGGATAATCACTAGACAAAAGAATCTTCTGGTTCTTTAATGGATGTCCATGTGAATTTTCAATAATTCGCCTCACCATTGTTGACCCTGGGTGCCCAAGTCTATCATTCCAAAGCATAAAAATATTTGGGTTAGAGAGCTTCTGGCTCATC
>NZ_JABGCH010000239.1 GCF_019799945.1 Modestobacter marinus | reverse complement strand
TACGGAATTTTAAATCCGGCGTCCAGTTCCTTCATAATAATTACGTCGTTAATTTTGGACGACGAAATTAATACAGTCGCTTTCCCGCTGTATGCGTTAACGTGATATTCGACGCTAATTTGTTGCCCGATTACATATTCCAGCGCGATATTAACAGGGTTAATAAAAGGCAGGTGGAATAATGCTTCCGTCTGGTGATAATCGAGGGAATTACCATAAGTTTCTGGTACGGTTACTTTGCCGATATAGAACACCAATTTATCATCGACCAGTTGCGGGGCAATGGTTTTAGTGTCGTAACCGCCTAGCGTAATAGTGCCATCAAGCCCAATCATTGCAGGGTCAATAGCGAACGGTAATTCAATAAGGTCAATAATGAAATCGCCGTAATCAACCGCTACTAAAGCAGTTCCCTCGCTATTAGGCACAATCTGGAACCGGGTAGACGAAAGGGTATTAATAATCTGGTTATCCACCAGATATACATTATTCGCCGCAACGTTAT
>NZ_JABGCH010000032.1 GCF_019799945.1 Modestobacter marinus | reverse complement strand
CGCGACCGGCCGCTCCTACAGCGACAAGCCCACCATCCTGACCTCCATCCGGGCCCGGCTGCTCACCCTGCCCGTGGACACCGTGGTCAAGACCGGGCACGGGGAGGACACCACCATCGGTGCGGAGGTCGGCCGTGTCGATTGAGTCCCCGGGGGCGGAAGTGGCCACTTCCGCCCCCGGGGACGAGGGTCGGCCGACGCGGCGGCAGACCCGGCTCGCCCTGGAACGGGCGCTGCGGGGCGTGAGCTACGAGGTCCTGCCGCTGCGGGGCACGGAGGAGTCCGTCGTCGAGCACGTCCCCCGGACCGTGCCGCTCACCGTGACGGTGACCGAGGCCAAGGGCCTGACACCGACCGTCGAGCTGGCCGAGCGGTTGTCCGGGCACGGGTTCTCGGCCACACCGCACCTGGCCGCGCGGCTGGTCCGCGACGAGGCACACCTGGCCGACGTCACCGCACAGCTGCGTGCCGCGGGGGTGGACGGCGTGTTCGTCATCGGGGGTGACGCCGCCCAGCCCGCGGGGCGGTTCCCCGACGCGTTGTCCCTGCTCGAAGCGCTGGAGGCCGGCGGTCACCAGTTCCGGGAGGTGGGCATCGGCGGCCATCCCGAAGGACACGGGCACATCAGCGCCGAGCTGATCGAGCGCGCCCTCGAGCGGAAGGCCCCGCACGCAACCCACGTCATCACCCAGCTGTGCTTCCACCCCGCGACTACGGTGGCCTGGGCTCGACAGATCAGGTCGCGGGGCGTGGACCTACCGGTCCGGATCGGACTCCCCGGTGCGGTGACGCGCCAGAAGCTGGTGCGCATCTCGGCCGGTCTCGGGCTCGGCCAGTCCGCCCGCTTCCTGGCCAAGCAGCACAGCATGTTCTGGCGCTTCTTCCTGCCCCACGGCTACCGACCGGACCGGCTCGTCGAACGCCTCGCCCCTACCCTCGGGGATCCCGCGCACGACCTGCGGGCTTTCCACCTCTTCACGTTCAACGAGGTGGCGCGGACGGAGGCGTGGCGACAGGACTGGCTGGCCCGCCTGTCCGACGCGGGGACGAGGTAGCGGCAGGCGGTCGCCACGACGGGGAGGACGGCATGCACGGGCCCGACGTCCGGTACGGAGGCGTGACGCTCCTCGGCTCCCCGGAGGGCGGCCGCTACCCGTCCAGCAACTCGCTGCTCATCCGCGGAACGGAGGGCACCGTCCTGATCGACCCCTCCCTCGAGGTCGACCGACGGGGTGGACCGGGCGCGGACGTCGATCTCATCGCCGTCACCCATGCGCACGAGGACCACGTCGCGGGGCTCCGCCTGTTCCCGGAGGTGCCGGTCGTCGCCCACCCCGCGGAGGTCGCCGCCGTCCGCGATCCCGAGACGCTCCTGGCCGGCTCCGGCATGGCAGACGCCGACGCGGACGCCGTCCGCCACCAACTGCGCGACACCTTCCACGTGACCGGCCACCGGCACGTGGACGCCGCCGGCGACGGCGCGGTGTTCGACCTCGGACGGCGGTCCGTGACGATCGTCCACCTGCCCGGGCACACCGCCGGACACTGCGGCCTCCTCGTCGAGCCCGACGGGTTCCTGTTCCTCGGGGACATCGACCTGACGTCCTTCGGCCCCTACTACGGCGACCTCTCCAGCAGCCTCGAGGACTTCGTCACGTCGCTCGAGCGGCTCCGCGACATGGACGCCCGCTGGTTCGGGACCGCCCACCACGTCGGCGTGCTCGACGACCGGCGGCAGTTCCTCGATGCCCTGGACCGCTTCGCCGCGGTGATCGACCGCAGGGACGAGACTCTGCTGCACCTGCTCCGCGAGCCGCGGGCGCTGGCGGACGTCGTCGCGCACCGGCTCGTGTACCGGCCGCACGTCCAGCAGCCGTTCGCCGAGGCGGTCGAACGTCGGACCGCCGTCCTGCACCTGGACCGACTGGAGCGCCAGGGGCTCGTCGTCCCCACCCCCGACGGCTACGTCGCGGTGTGACGGACGGCGCCGCCCGCCGGCTCTGGACACGTGCGACGGGCCGGGAGGACGACGTCCTCCCGGCCCGGACCCACGCGACGGCGGCGCTCCGAGATCAGCGCGCCAGGCGCTGGGTCAGCCACTCGTGGAAGGCGCCGATGTGGTGCTCGGAGGGCACGAGCACGCCACCGTTGGCGTAGGCGCGGGAGGACATCGCCGGCTGCGTCCGCTCGCAGGCCTCGAAGTCCTGCTCGTTGACCCGGTGGAACAGCTCGACCGACCGGGTCACGTCCTTGCCCGACTCGACCACCTCGTGCGTGTACAGCCAGTCGCACTCCACGATCGTCCGATCGGCCGAGACCGGGAACATGCGGTGGAAGATCACGTGGTCCGGCACCAGGTTGATGAACACGGTCGGCCGGACGGTGATGGCGTAGTAGCGCCGGTCGTGATCCTCGTCGACGCCCGGGAGCTTGTCGAAGCCCTCGCTGCCGTCGACGGTGAAGCCCTTGACGTCGTCCCCGAACTCCGCGCCGTGCCCGACGAAGTACTGCGCCGCGTAGCCGTCGGCGAACTCGGGCAGCACCTCGGTGAGCTCCGGGTGGATCGTCGCGCAGTGGTAGCACTCCATGAAGTTCTCGATGATGAGCTTCCAGTTGGCCTTGACGTCGTAGGTGATCCGGCGCCCGACCTTCAACGAGTCGAGGTCGTAGGACTCGATCGACTTCACGTCCCCGAGTCGCTCGACCACGTCGGCGATGACCTCGTCCTCGAAGGACGGGGGCTCCTTCGCCAGGCACACCCACGCGTAGCCGAGCCACTCGCGCAGCGCCACCGGCACGAGGCCGTACTCGACCCGGTCGATGTCGGGCATCTTCGTCAGGTTCGGCGCCGCGACGAGCTTGCCGTCGAGGCCGTAGGTCCACGCGTGGTAGGGACACTGGAAGGCCCGGTTGACCTGACCCGAGTCCTCCGTGCAGATCTGCGCACCGCGGTGCCGGCAGATGTTGAGGAACGACCGCAGCTGCCCGTCCCGGCTGCGGACGACGAGGACGCTCTCCCTCCCCACCTGGATCTTCTTGAACGAACCGGGGGTCGGCAGGTCACTCGACCGCACGGCGCAGAACCACATGCTCTCGAAGATGTGGCTCTGTTCCAGCGAGAAGATGGCCGGGTCGGTGTAGTACTGGCCCGGCAGCGTGGAGATGAGGCTCGCGGGCAGGTCGGTGGTGGTCATACGGCACCTCGGGGTTCCGTCGGGCGATGTGGGACGCCGGGAAGTCGGACAGCGTAGGTCTGCGACAAACCACGGTCGTCGTCCGTCACAGACCTCGTCGACGACCGATGTGTTGCACATTACAGAGAGCGTCGCGCAGAGCGCAACAACTTCGCCCACGCGAACACCGGAAAAGCGACAGATGGCCCGTCACGACCGCCGAGTCGCTCGATCACGGCGATCAGGACGGCACGGAAGCTGCGAGGGCGCCCCCGACACAGCCGACGCGCCTTCCAGGACCCACCACCGGCGGCACGCCACGGGGGTCAGCGGGATCAGCCGAAGAAGCCCAGCCGCCGACTCAGCTCGTCGGCACCCGCCAGCAGCCGACGGGCGATCTTCGGGAAGTCCTCCGCGTCCATCCGGAAGGACGGCCCCGAGACGCTGAGGGCCGCGATCACGCTGCCGTCCGCGTCGCGCACGGGCGCAGCGACAGCGCTGAGACCGACCTCGTACTCCTCGACGGTCGAACCCCAGCCCCGCTCGACGATGCCGTCGAGGTGCTGCTGCAGGAGCTCCGGATCGGTGATCGTGCTGGGCGTGTAGCGCGGCATCTCCCGGGACAGCAGCGCCTTGCGGACCGCTTCGGGAGCATGGGCCAGCAGCACCTTGCCGCTCGAGGTGGCGTGGAGGGGGGTGCCCTGGCCCACCCAGTTGTGCGTGCTGAGCGCCGCCGGCCCGCGGACCTGGCTGACGTTCACGGCACGGTCGCTGTCCAGGATGGCGATGTTCACCGTCTCCTCGAGATCGGCGGCCAGCGCCTCGCAGATCGGCCGCCCCTCCTGGGCGATGTCCAGTTGCGCGGCGGCGGCGCCGGCCAGGCGCACGACCCCGAAACCAAGCCGGTACTTGCCCCGGTCGGCCAGCTGCTCGACGAAGCCCCTGCTCTCCAGCACGGCGACCAGCCGGAACGCCGTGGACTTGTGCACGCCCAGCTCGGCGGCCACCTCCGTGACGCCGGCCTCCCCGTGCGCTGCCAGGATCTCGAGCACGCTCAACGCACGGTCCACGGACTGGACCGCAGCGACCGAGCTGCGCTCTCCGTTCCCGACCTGGGGCCCACTCATGTCCTCAGCGTAGGTGGCACACCGGTACATGCGGCGGACTCCCTTGACGTGCCAGGAGTGCTGAGCCATGCTGTTGCGCTATAGGCGAGGAGTTGCGGTCCGCGCAACAACAATGGCCCTGGAGCGCCCATGATCCCGGTCTGTCCCACGACTGAGCTGCCGCCCGGCGAGGCGACCCGAGTCGAGGCCGACGAGCCCATCGCGGTCTTCAACGTCGACGGCGACTTCTACGCCATCGACGACACCTGCACCCATCAGGACGCCTCACTGGCCGACGGTTGGCTGGACGGCTGCTCCGTGGAGTGCCCGCTGCACGCCTCCTGCTTCGACCTGCGCACCGGGAAGGTGTCCGGCCCGCCGGCCAAGACGCCGGTCCGCACGCACCGGGTCGTCGTCCAGGACGGCATGGTCTACGTGCAGCCGGGGATCACCGCGGACGGTGCCGCGTGAGCCCCACCGTCGCCGTGGTCGGGGCCTCGCTGGCCGGCCTCTCGGCCGCCCGCGCGCTCCGGGACCAGTCCTTCGACGGCCGCGTCGTGGTCATCGGCGACGAGGCGCACGCTCCCTACGACCGCCCGCCGCTGTCCAAGGAGTTCCTGGCCGGCAAGGCCTCGCTGGACGACGTCACCCTGGGCACGCCCGACGACGAGGAACTCGGTCTCGAGTGGCGGCTGGGCACCACGGCGGTCGGCCTGGACCGGGTCAGCCGCTCGGTGCTGCTGAGCGACGGCAGCGAGGTCCGGGCGGACGGGGTCGTCCTCGCCACGGGCGCCCGCGCCCGGCGCCTGCCCGGCACCGAGGGACTGGCCGGTGTGCACGTGCTGCGTTCCCTGGACGACGCCGTCGCCCTCCGGGAGGACCTGGCCTCCGCCCGACGTCTCGTCGTGATCGGCGCCGGCTTCATCGGGGCGGAGGTCGCCTCCACGGCCCGCACGCTCGGGCTCGAGGTCACCGTCGTCGAGGCCATGCCCGTTCCGCTCGCCGGCCCCCTGGGCACCGAGATGGGAGCGGTGTGCGCCGAGTTGCACGCCGATCACGGCACCCGCCTGCTGACCGGCACCGGGGTCGCCGGGCTGGTCGGCACCGGCCGGGTCGAGGCCGTGGAGCTGACCGACGGCACCCGCCTGCCGGCCGACGTGGTGGTCGTGGGCATCGGCGCCATCCCGAACATCGAGTGGCTGGCCGACTCCGGCGTGGCCCTGGGCAACGGCGTCCTGACCGACGCCCGAGGAGTCACCAACATCCCGGGTGTGGTCGCCGTCGGCGACTGCGCAGCGGCGTGGTCGGTCTCCGCTGAGCGGCACGTCCGCATCGAGCACTGGACGCACGCGTTGGAGCAGCCGGCCACCGCGGTCGCCACCCTGCTGGGCGCCGAGGGCGCGGTGCCGACCTCGGTCCCCTACTTCTGGTCCGACCAGTACGGCGCCCGCATCCAGTTCGCGGGCTCGCGCCGCGAGGACGACGTCGCACGCGTCGTGGAGGGCAGCTGCGCCGACCGCAGCTTCCTGGTGGTCTACGAGCGCGAGGGCACGCCCGTCGCCGTGCTCGGGATGAACCAGCCCCGCCTGTTCACGCGGTGGCGCCGGCAGCTCCGCTCCGCGGTGCCGACGCCGTCCTGACCACCGGTCCGGCACGGACCGCCGGCCGCGCCACCCGTCTCGACCTCGACGCCGGACCCCACCGGGGCCCGGCGTCGAGGTCGTCGTGCGTGCCGACACCGCGCGGCCCGTCAGCACAGGCTCGCGCCCGCTGCCGGCTGACCGACCCGTCGCCGGCCGGCCCCACCCCAGACTGACCGCCCCGTCGCCGGTGGTCCACGGTCCGCAGCAGGTCGCCGACCCGCACGTGCCCCAGCGCCGTCGCCCGTACGGTCCCGGCGGGCAGCTGAGGTGGACCGGGCCGCTGAGGTGGACCGGGCCGGCCGACTCATCGACGGCGGCCCGGTGCGCGCGCACCGCGACAGCACGGAGCCTCCCGGCACCGGGACGACTGCTCAGCAGTCCCGGTGCCGGGAGGCTCTCACCGCGCGGCGGGTGCGCCGAGGGGCGGTGTGCTCCGAGAGGCGGTGTGCTCCGAGGGAGCAGGGCGCTCCTAGGGACGGGGGTCCATCGGCCGGCCGATCGCCTCCGCCGCGGGCGACTGGCTCTGGGCGGGGAGGGACCGGGCTCCCGCCGACGCCACGAAGTTGCCGTCCGGGCTCACCGATCTCCGGTCATCCGGCTCCGCGCCCGCCGTGGTCGTCCCCGCCACCACGTCCCGGGTGTCCGCCGCGGGGCCGGGAGTCTCCTCCACGACGATCACGAAGTCGTCGCCATGGCGGCTGATGCCGTCGACGACGGCCTTCTCGATCGCCAGCGCGGCGTAGTTGCCGCGCAGGACGATCGGGTCGCGGCGGAGGTCCTTGACCAGACTCACCGCCATCGCGGCCATCACCAGGGCGAACGGCAGCGCCGCGATGATCGTCAGGTTCTGCAGCCCGGTCAGCGCCGCGCCGTCCTCGCCCAGCAGCAGCATGATCGCTGCGACGGAGCCCATCACCACGCCCCAGAAGACGACGACCGAGCGGCTCGGCTCCAGGGTGCCGCGCTGCGAGAGCGAGCCCATCACGATCGAGGCCGCGTCCGCACCGGACACGAAGAAGATGCCGACGAGCAGCATCACGACCACGGTCGCGACGGTAGCCAGGGGGTACTGCTGGAGGACGGCGAACAGCTGCCCCTCCGTGGTCCCCTGCCCCGCGACGTCGACGCCGTCGCGCTGCGCAGCGATGCCCGCTCCGCCGAAGACGGCGAACCACAGCAGGCTGACCAGGCTGGGCACCAGGAGCACGCCGGTGACGAACTGCCGGATGGTCCGGCCACGGCTGATCCGGGCGATGAACAGCCCGACGAACGGGGTCCAGCTGATCCACCAGGCCCAGTAGAAGACCGTCCAGCCGCGCAGCCAGGCGGCCATCGGGTCACCGCCGGTGGCCTCCGTGCGCGCGGCCATCTCGCCGAGGTCGGAGAAGTAGCTGCCGAGGGCGTCGGGGAGGAGGTTGAGGATAAAGACCGTCGGGCCGACGACGAAGACGAACACGGCCAGCGTGAGCGCCAGGACCATGTTGATGTTGGACAGCCACTGGATCCCGCGGGCGATGCCGGAGACGGCCGAGGCGACGAAAGCCGCGGTCAGCACCGCGATGATCCCGACCAGGACGCCGCTCCCGACGTCGCCGGCCCAGCCGAGGATCTCCACCCCGCTCCCGATCTGCAGGGCGCCCAGGCCGAGGGAGGCCGCCGACCCGAAGAGGGTGGCGAAGATGGCCAGGACGTCGATGACCCGGCCTGCCGGACCGGCAGCCCGCCGCTCGCCGAGCAGCGGGACGAAGGCCGAGCTGATCAGCTGACGACGGCCCCGCCGGAAGGTGCCGTAGGCGATGGCCAGCCCGACGACGGCGTACATCGCCCACGGGTGCAGCGTCCAGTGGAACAGCGTGGTCGCCATCGCCGTCTGGATGGCCTGCGACGACTCGGCCTCGGTCGTGAGCGGCGGCGGTGAGACGTAGTGCGAGAGCGGCTCGGCGACCCCGAAGAACATCAGTCCGATGCCCATGCCGGCGCTGAACATCATCGCGATCCACGAGATGGTGCGGAACTCCGGCCGCTCGTCGTCCCGTCCCAGCGGGATCCGCCCGTACTTGCCGGCCGCCAGCCAGATCACGTACACGACGAAGCCCGACGCCAGCAGGACGAACATCCAGCCCAGGTTGCCGGTGACCCAGCTGAGGACCGATCCGCTCGCGGTGCCCAGGCCGGTGGGGCTGGCGAAGCCCCAGGCCACGAAGCCCAGCGCCATGGCCGCAGCGATGGCGAACAGGACGCGGTCCACCGCCCAGTGCCGATCGGCGACACACGGCGGCGGCTCGGCGATCGCCGGGTGGGTCTCCGCCTCCGGCCGGCTGCTCAGCGGACGGTTGGGCGGAGGTTGCTCGCGACGCGGTGGCTCCATGACAGTCCCCTATCGAGTTGCGCTATGTGAGACGCGCTTCGCAAGAGGGAACCAGACGACGCACGGGGGTTCAAGGGGCCGACGTGACTTTCCGCACAGCCCACCTCGGTGGCCACCCTGCGTACCGCCCCGGTGACGACTGGTCGGCTCCTGACACGACCGCGCCGGTGCCCGCTGATGCGGGCACCGGCGCGGTCGGTCGATCGGGCTGTCGGCTCAGTTCGCGACGCCGTGGCAGTACTTGTACTTCTTGCCGCTGCCGCAGGGGCAGGGTGCGTTGCGGGCCGGTGCCTTGGTACCGGTGACGGTGGCGGTCTTGGCCGCCTTCGCCCGGCCGTCGTCCTTGGCCGAGGCGTCCAGGCTCGGGGCGCTGTAGCTCAGCTGCTGCTGCTTCGGCGCATCAAGGCCCTTCACCGCCAGCTCCGGGCCGGTGCCCGAGGACGCCGGCGCCTCGGGGGCGGCGGTCGCCGCCGCCGGCCTCGCCGTCCGCCGGGCGGAGCCCGTCGTCGCCGCGGCCGTACCGGACGGGGCCGACGCCGAGCCGTTGCCGTCCGGGGTCACCGCGGGGCCGGACGGGACCATGCCGTCGAGCACGGCCTTCTCCGCCGCCGCCCGGTCCGCCGCCTGAGCCGCCGCCGCCTGAGCCGCCGCCGCCTGAGCCGCTGCCCGCTGCTCGGCCTGCCTGGCCAGCACCCGCTCGGTGCCCGCCTGGGCGCGGGCCAGCGCCTCGGCCTCGGCCTGCGCCTGCTTCTGGCGGGCCTCGGCTTCCTGCTGCTCCTTGGTCTTGACCTCGAGGTTGAACAGGAACCCGACGGACTCCTCCTTGATGCCGTCGAGCATGGCCTTGAACATGTCGTAGCCCTCGCGCTGGTACTCCACGACCGGGTCCCGGTTGGCCATGGCGCGCAGGTGGATGCCGGCCCGCAGGTAGTCCATCTCGTAGAGGTGCTCGCGCCACTTGCGGTCCAGGACGCTCAGCAGCACCCGTCGCTCCAGCTCGCGCATGACCTCCGCGCCCAGCGTCTCCTCGCGGGTCTCGTAGGCGGTGTGCACGTCGGCGAGCAGCTCCGCCTTGAGCACGTCGGCGGTGAGCGCGGACTGGTCACCGTCCGCGACCCGGTCGAGCAGGTCCCGCAGGTCCAGGCCCACCGGGTACAGGGCCTTGAGCCCGGTCCACAGCTTCTCGAGGTCCCAGTCCTCGGCGTAGCCGGTCTCGGTGGCGCCGTCGACGTAGGCGCTGACCACGTCGTCCACCATCGTCCGGATCTGCAGGTGCAGGTCCTCGCCGTCGAGCACCTTGCGGCGCTCGTCGTAGATGACGGTGCGCTGCCGGTTGAGGACCTCGTCGTACTTGAGGACGTCCTTGCGGACCTCGAAGTTCTGCTGCTCGACCTGGGTCTGCGCGGAGCGGATCGCGCGGCTGACCATCTTCGACTCGATCGGCTGGTCGTCGGGCACGCGCAGCGTCGTCATCATCGACTCGAGCATCGGGCCGTTGAACCGGCGCATCAGGTCGTCACCGAGCGACAGGTAGAACCGCGACTCGCCCGGGTCGCCCTGACGGCCGGACCGCCCGCGCAGCTGGTTGTCGATCCGCCGGCTCTCGTGCCGCTCGGTGCCCAGCACGTACAGGCCGCCGGCCTCGGTGACCTCGTCGTGCTCGGCCTTGACCTGCTCCTTGGCCGCGGTCAGCGCCGCGTCCCAGCCGGCCTCGTACTCCTCCGGCGTCTCCACCGGCGACAGGCCGCGGGCGCGCAGGGTCTCGTCGGCGATGAACTCGGCGTTGCCGCCGAGCTGGATGTCCGTGCCGCGGCCGGCCATGTTGGTGGCCACGGTGACCCCACCCAGCCGCCCGGCCATCGCGATGATCGCGGCCTCACGGGCGTGGTTCTTCGCGTTGAGCACCTCGTGCCTGATGCCCTTGCGCACCAGGAACTTGGACAGCACCTCGGACTTCTCGACGCTCGCGGTACCCACCAGGACGGGCTGGCCGTTCTCGTGCCGCGTGGCGATGTCCTCCACGACCGCGGTGAACTTCGCCTCCTCCGTCTTGTAGATGACGTCGGCGCGGTCCTCGCGGACCATCGGGCGGTTGGTCGGGATCGGGACGACGCCCAGCTTGTAGGTCTGGTGCAGCTCGGCGGCCTCGGTCTGCGCCGTGCCGGTCATCCCGGAGAGCTTGGCGTACAGGCGGAAGTAGTTCTGCAGGGTGATCGTGGCGAGCGTCTGGTTCTCGTCCTTGATCTGCACCTTCTCCTTGGCCTCGATGGCCTGGTGCATGCCCTCGTTGTAGCGGCGGCCGGCCAGCACGCGGCCGGTGAACTCGTCGACGATGAGCACCTCGCCGTTGCTGACGATGTACTGCTGGTCGCGCTTGAACAGCTCCTTGGCCTTGAGGGCGTTGTTCAGGTAGCTGATCAGCGGGGTGTTGGCCGCCTCGTAGAGGTTGTCGATGCCGAGCTGGTCCTCGACGAACTCCACGCCCTCCTCGGTGATGGCGACCGTCCGCTTGCCCTCCTCGACCTCGTAGTGCCGGTCGCGCTTCATCAGCGGGGCGATCCGGGCGAACTCTGAGTACCACCGGGCGCTGGACTCGGCCGGGCCGCTGATGATCAGCGGGGTGCGCGCCTCGTCGATGAGGATCGAGTCGACCTCGTCGACGATGGCGAAGGGGTGCCCGCGCTGCACCAGGTCGGCCTTGCTCCAGGCCATGTTGTCGCGCAGGTAGTCGAAGCCGAACTCGTTGTTCGTGCCGTACGTGATGTCGGCGGCGTACTGCTGCCGGCGGACGTCGTTCGGCTGACCGGAGACGATCGTGCCGACCGACAGCCCCAGGAACCGGTGCACGCGACCGGTCCACTCGGCGTCGCGCTGGGCCAGGTAGTCGTTGGTCGTGATCACGTGGACGCCGTCCCCGGACAGCGCGTTCAGGTAGGCCGGCAGCACCCCGGTGAGGGTCTTGCCCTCACCGGTCTTCATCTCGGCGATGTTGTCCAGGTGCAGCGCCGCGCCGCCCATGATCTGCACGCGGTAGTGGCGCTGCCCCACCGTCCGCGTCGATGCCTCGCGGACCACGGCGAACGCCTCGGGCAGCAGCTCGTCGAGGGACTGGCCCTCGCCGTAGCGCTCCTTGAACTCGTCGGTCTTCGCGCGCAGTTCGGCGTCGGTGAGGTCGACCATGTCGACCTCGAGGGCATCGACCGCGTCGGCGATCTTCGACAGCCGGCGGAGGATCTTCCCCTCGCCGGCACGCAGGAGTCTGGAGAGCACCACGCCCCCAGCGTAGGCGGCGGCGCCGGGATGCGGTCACGGCGCGGCGGACGTGCCCGCCCCGGCCGGTGCGGTCCGTACCGTTCCCGGGCGTGTCCTCTCCCGCGTCCCCCGCCTTCGGGCCCGGCCTCGTGACCCTCCTCACCGAACGGCACCTGGCGACGCTGACCACGCTGCGCGCCGACGGCACCCCGCACGTGGTGCCCGTCGGCGTCACCTTCGACGCCGCCACCGGCACCGCCCGGGTGATCACCTCGGGCACCTCGGTGAAGGCCCGGCACGTCCGCGACGGACGGTCGCGGGTGGCGGTGTGCACCGTGGACGGACGTCGGTGGGCGACGCTGGAGGGGACGGCGGTGCTCCGGGACGACGCCGCCTCGGTCGCCGACGCCGAGGCCCGGTACGCGCAGCGCTACCGGCAGCCGCGGCCGAACCCGCACCGCGTCGTCCTCGAGATCTCCGTCGACAGGGTCCTCGGCAACGTATGAGCATGCCGGGGTGGACCTCAGCGCGATCGACCTGACCACCGAGGTGGTGCGCACGCAGCGGCTGGTGCTCCGGCCCTACCGTCCGGACGACGAGGAGCTGGTCCTGCGCGCCTGCCAGGACCCGGACATCCAGTACTGGAACACCGTCATCCCCTCGCCCTACACCCGGGCGGTGGCCCGGGAGTGGGTGTGCGAGCTGGCGCCGCGGGAGCGGGCCGAGGGCCGGGGCATGCCGGTCGCGGTCGAGGCCGGCGGCGAGCTGGTCGGCTCCAGCGGCGTGGAGTTCACCGCGGGCGTGCTCGGTCCGGCCATCGGCTACTGGATCGCCCCGTGGGGACGTGGGCACGGGTACGCCGCCGAGGCGGCGCACGCGCTGGCCGAGTGGGCGCTCGGCCTGGGCGCGCCGCGGGTGCACCTGGTCGCCGACGTGCGCAACGGTGCGTCGCTCGCGGTGGCGCGGCGGGCTGGGTTCACGCAGGAGGGCGTGCTGCGGTCCGGACTGGCGTACCGGGACGGCAGCCGGGGCGACGCCGCACTGTTCTCCCGGCTGCCCACCGACTGAAGAAGGACCTTCGACTGCGGGTCGGCTCCCAGTCGGGAGCCGACCCGCCGTCGGCCTCCCTGCAGGGGCCCGCCGCGAGCTTGCGAGTGGTGGGGGGCAGGGAGGTCCTTCTTCAGACGGTGGCGGGCTGCCGCGGCTCGGCAGCGGCTCCGACGGTGTCCCCGCTGGATTGGTCGGTGATGACGGTGTCCTGCGCGACCACGGTCGGTTCCACGGGCAGTTGGACGTCGAGACGGATCAGGCCGTAGTCGAAGGCGTGCCGGCGGTAGACCACCGAGGGCCGCCCGGTGTCGGCGCACAGGAACAGGAAGAAGTCGTGCCCGACGAGCTCCATCTCGTACAGCGCCTGGTCGACGTGCATCGGGGTGGCGGGGTGCACCTTCTCGCGGACGATCTGCCCGGGCAGGTGCTCGTCGAGATCGGTGACCAGTGGCGCGTCGCCGGTGAGGGTCGCGTCGAGGTCGGCTGGTGGGGCGCTCGCGTCCGCCGGGGGCTCGGCGGGGAGCTCGGTGGTGGGGAGCCCGGTGGCGGCACCCTCCAGCCGGACGCTCGGTGGGGTGCGCCGGCCGTGGTGGACGTGCCGGCGGTCGTTGGCGCGGCGCATGCGGTTCTCGACCTTGTCGGCCGCGAGTTCCAGGGCCGCGTAGAAGTCCGGGGCACTCGCCTCCGCGCGCGCGACCGGGCCCTTGCCGCGGAGCGTGATCTCCACGCGCTGGCACATGGCCGACTGGCGGGGGTTCTTCTCGTGCAGCAACTCCACGTCGATGCGGATCAACTTGCCGTCGAAGCGTTCGAGCTGCCCGACCTTGTCCTCCACGTGCTGGCGGAAGTGCTCGGGCACCTCGACGTTGCGACCACGGACCACGATCTCCATGGGACCTCCCGGTTGAGCGGGGCTGTGATCGAACCGACGCTAGACGCCTTCCGGGCGTCCCGACAGTCGATCTCCACGGCGATGCGAGCGCTCTCACCGGCGGACCGTGAAGGTCGCTCCCCCGGGGTCGGGAACCGGCGTCCGACCCCGCCGCGGGGTGGCGGCCACCACCGCGGCCAGCACCGGTGGCGCTCCCGGGCCGCTCAGGGCACGCAGCGCCCGGGCCGCCTCGACCAGCGTCGCCCCGCTGGTCACCACGTCGTCGACCAGCACCAGGCGCGCGCCGGGCGGGCACCGCGCGCAGCGCCGCGGGGTGAACCGGCCGGCCAGGTTGGCCGAGCGCTCGTGCGCGGTCAGCCCGGCGGAGTCCCGGGTCCCGGCGGCCCGCCGCAGCAGGGGCGCGGGCCGGGCGGGCACCCCCGCGGCGCGCAGCTCCGCCGCCGCCCGCCCGGCCAGCTCGCGGGCGTGGTCGCGTCCCCGCTGCCGCACCGCCGCTGCCGAGCTGGGCACCGGGACCAGCAGCACGGGCCCACCGCCGTCCGGCGGGAGCGCGGTCAGCACCGCGGCGACCGCGAGGGCCAGCGCAGTCCCGAGCGGGCCGGCGAGCTCGGCGCGGCCGTGCTCCTTGAACGCGAGGACCGCCGGCCGCACCGGCCCGGCGTACGGACCGGCGGCGACCGTGGGCGGGAACCCGGGCGGGTGCCGGCGCGGCTGGGCCACGCGCGGGTGCGCCAGCCACGACCGGCAGCGCGGGCACAGCACCGCCCCGGGCAGCGCGCAGCCCCCGCAGGTGCGCGGCAGCACCAGGTCGGCCAGCGCCCGTCCACCGTCGCCCAGCAGCGCCGCCGGGTACGCGCGCGCCCTGTCCACCGACCGAGCGTGCCCGCCGGACCCCGCCCCGACGGACCGTTGCCGCGAGCTGGGGACCCGCGGCCCGGCTGGGGACGACACCGCCCCGACCCGGCTCAGAGCGGGTAGAAGGGCTCCTCCCCCGCCACCGGCTCGGCGCCGCGGACCAGCGTCACCCAGGTACCGCCGCCCAGCTCCCACAGCGTGCGCCCCGCGGTGACCAGCGGCTGCCGGCCCGGTGCCGCGGCGACCGCGGTCGGCTGGCCCGGCAGGCCCGAGGTGATCACCGGGGTGAGGTCCCAGCCGTCGACGTCCACCGTGTACGGCACGGTGCGCTCCTCGCTCGGGTCACCGGCGAGCACCATGAGGAGGCCCGAGTTGCGCCAGGCGACGTCCACGACCTGCTCGACGCTGGGCGCGACCGAGCGCAGGTCCCGCACGGTGACCGCGTCCTCGTCCCGGGCCACCGTGCCCACGAACAGCCGGCCGCCGTTCGGGCCCTCGATGACCAGGGCGGCGCGCACACCGTCTGGGCTGAGCTGGAAGACCGTGGCCCGGCCGAGGCCGGCCAGCGTGGTGACGTTGACGGTCTGCGGGGTGCCGCCCGCGGGCAGCCGCACCACCTCGCTGCCGTCGCGCACCGTCCACACCTCCGCCCGGGTGCCGGCGGTGGTCGGCGTGGTGAAGCTGCGGCCGGCCAGCACCGGGGCCAGGTCCCCGCCGTAGGGGCCGGCGAACAGCGTCGCCGGCGCCCCGGACGGCGAGACGGTGGTCGACACCCCGGCCATGAGCCCCAGCCCGCTGGTGCGCGGGTCGACCGAGACGCCGGCCGAGACCAGCCCGTACACCCCGCTGCCGGCGGGGCCGGGGGCCGGGCTGGCGTCGGCGGCCCGCCGCAGCGCGCCGTCCAGCACGTAGTGGCCCACGGCGTCCACCGGCGCGTAGTCCGGGTCCAGCGAGACCCAGTCGTCGGTGCTCTGCTCCAGCGGGGTGCCGGCGACGCCCAGCGGCTGACCGTCGCGCAGCACCGTCACCCGGCGCAGGGACAGCTGCTGCATCGACCAGACCAGCTGTCCGGCGGCGGCCTGCGCGGTGGCGTCGGTGACGTCCGCCGGGAAGGAGAGGTCAATGGTCACGTTCTGCCCGGCGACGCGCACCGTGCTGCGCAGCCGGGCGCCGGACAGCGGGTTCACCACACCGGCGGCCAGCGCCGCCGAGGGTCCGCTGATCAGCCGCTCAACGAGCGCGTTCGGCTGGGCCGGGCCGGAGACCAGGTAGCGGGGGTCGGGGACGACGCGGCTCCCGGTCGGATCGAGGAAGTAGGCGTCGAGCTGGTCGTAGGTGCGGGCGAAGTCGGGCTCGAGCAGCAGCAGCCCGTCCGGCGGGTCGGTGATCCGCCACTCCCCCGACTCGTGGGACAGCGTGAACGTGTGCGTGTAGACCTGCCCGTCGGCGACGGTGAAGACGCCGCGCTCGTCGACCGTGCCGACCAGCGCCGCAGTCACCTCGACGGTCCCGGACCGGGTCTGCACCGGCGCGAAGTCCGAGCTGATGATCGTGACCCCGTCGCTGTCGGACCAGGAGGCGGCGTCCTCGCCGTCCAGGTACTGGCGGGCGACCGGGTGGTTGCGGGCGGTGCTGGAGCTGGCGTCGATGAACCCGCGGACCACCTCCTCCGGCGTGGCGCCCTGCTCCGGGCCGAGCGGCTCGATGCCGACGTCGTCCCCCGGGAGCTCGGCGACCTGGGTGATCTGCACCGTCGCCGAGCTGCTCGGGACGGTGCTGCAGCCGCTGACCAGGGCGAGCAGCAGCGCCAGCGCGGGCAGCCCGCGGCGGGCGGTCACGACTCGCTCCCCGGCAGGCGGAGGTTCACCGGCCGCAGCGGCAGGGGCGAGCTGATGAGGTCCGCGCCGCCCTCCAGCGGCAGGGTGAGCCGGAACTGCGCGCCCGCGCCCGGCATGCCCCACACCTGCAGCCAGCCGCCGTGCAGCCGGGCGTCCTCCAGGCTGATCGACAGGCCCAGCCCGCTGCCGCCCACGGTGCGCACCCGCGAGGGGTCGGCCCGCCAGAACCGGTCGAAGACGTGCTGCGCGTCGGCGGTGCTCAGGCCCACGCCGTGGTCGCGGACCGTGATCGCCGCGGCGGTGCGGTTGGCGGCGAGGGTGATCTCGACGGGCTGGCCGGTCCCGTGCTCGATGGCGTTGCCGACCAGGTTGCGCAGCACCCGCTCCACCCGCCGTCCGTCGACCTCGGCGACCACCGGGGCACCCGGCGCGCTGACGACGAGCTCGCAAGCGTGCCGGGCGGCCAGCGCGGTCATCCCGCCGACCACCCGGTCCACCAGGCCGCGCAGCTCCTGCGGCTCGGCGTCCAGCACGGCGGCGCCGGCGTCGTAGCGGCTGATCTCCAGCAGGTCCGACAGCAGCACCTCGAAGCGGTCCAGCTCCTCGCACAGCAGTTCCGCGGACCGGGCCACCGCCGGGTCGAAGTCCGCGCGGGCCTCGTGCAGCACGTCGGCGGCCATCTGCACCGTCGTCAGCGGTGTGCGGAGCTCGTGCGAGACGTCGGAGGTGAACCGCTGCTGCAGCTGGGAGAGGGCCTCCAGCTGGGTGATCTGCTTCTGCAGGCTGTCGGCCATCGCGTTGAAGCTGGACGCCAGCCGGGCCAGGTCGTCCTCGCCGCGCACGACGAGGCGCTCCTCCAGGTGCCCCTCGGCGAGCCGCTGGGCGCCGCCGGCGGCCCGGCGCACCGGGTCGACCACGAGCCGGGTCACCAGCACGCCGATCCCGGCGACGAAGAGCGTCAGGACGGCGCAGGTGACGACGACGGTGCTCCGG
This sequence comes from Modestobacter marinus, assembly GCF_019799945.1. Lineage (GTDB taxonomy): Bacteria > Actinomycetota > Actinomycetes > Mycobacteriales > Geodermatophilaceae > Modestobacter > Modestobacter marinus_B. The sequence goes on along the minus strand of NZ_JABGCH010000032.1, from coordinate 31,963 downwards.
ATCCCCTCCAGGCTCTCCTGCTCCTGGTCCAGCGGGAACGCGAAGTACACCTGCACGCTCTCCCCGCTGCGCGCGTCGGTGGGCACGGGGGCACCGACGAGCAGGGTGGGGACCTCCTCGCCCGCCGCGTCGGGGACCAGCGCGTACCGGTAGGCCTGCGCGCCGTCGGCGACCTCCGCGTGCAGGTCGCCGGGCAGCGCGGGATAGACCTCCGAGCGGCTCACCGCGGAGCGCTCGTCGTCCCCGGACCGGTAGACCATCACGACGTCGAAGTCCCCGGCGGAGCCGCCGCGGGACTGCAGCCCGGCGACGGTGCGGGTCAGCGTGGTTCGGATGCTCGCCGCGTCACCGGTGGCGATGCCGCTGACCTCCGACTGCGCGTACTGCACACCGCGCAGCGCCTGGTCGACGGCGGCCTGGCGCTTGGCGCCGAGCAGCTGGTCGCTGATCTGCCGGAACAGCACCAGGCTGACCACGACGACCAGGAGGCCGGCGACGAGCATCGTGATCGCCCCGACCCGCAGCTGCAGGGAGGAGCGCCACAGGTGCAGCGCCCGGCGGCCGAGCCGGACGCTGGTCACCAGGGCGCGGCGCCGGGCCCGGCGCAGGCGGCGCCGCAGCCGGGTGGTCCGCGGCCGGCGGCCCGGCCCGGGCTCGGCTGAGGGCTGCGGCGCGGCGACCGGGGGGACCGGTGCGCCGGTCGCGGGGCTCCCGGACGACGTGCTGACGGTGCTCACGGGCGGGAGCAGCTCCACCTCACGGTGCCCATCTGCTCGCTCCCGCGGCCCGCTCCGCTCCTCGCTCGTTCCTCGCTGCGATGCTCACGGGCCTGTCCGCTCACGGTGGGCCCGCCTTGTAACCCACCCCGCGCACGGTCAGCACGACCTCGGGCTTCTCCGGGTCGCGCTCGACCTTCGCGCGCAGCCGCTGCACGTGCACGTTCACCAGCCGGGTGTCGGCTGCGTGCCGGTAGCCCCACACCTGCTCGAGCAGCAGCTCCCGGGTGAACACCTGGCGCGGCTTGCGGGCGAGCGCCACGAGCAGGTCGAACTCCAGCGGGGTCAGCGCGATCGACATGCCGTCCCGCAAGACCTGGTGGGCCGGGACGTCGATCTGGACGTCGCCGATCGCCAGCGTCTCGGCCTGGCCGTTCTCCCCGCGGCGGAGCTGGGCCCGCACGCGGGCGACCAGCTCGACGGGCTTGAACGGCTTGGTGACGTAGTCGTCGGCGCCGGCCTCCAGCCCCTGGACGACGTCGATCGTGTCGCCCTTGGCGGTCAGCATGATGACCGGGACCGTCGACTGCGTCCGGATGTCCTGGCAGATCTGGATGCCGTTGCGGCCGGGCAGCATCAGGTCCAGCAGGACCAGGTCGGGCCGCAGCTGCTGGAAGGTGGCCAGCGCGCGGGCACCGTCGGACACGAAGGCTGGTTCGTAGCCCTCACGCCGCAGCACGATGCCGAGCATCTCGGCGAGTGCGGCGTCGTCGTCGACGACCAGGACACGGCCTCGGCTGGGCCCCGTGGTGGGTGCGGAAGGTGGCACGGCGCCATTGTGCGCGACGCCCGCCACCACCACGCCCGCCCCGCCCGGAGAACTCCCCCGAGAGGGGCGTCGCGGCGTGCTGGAGCGGCCCCGCTGCAGGGCACCACCGCGAGCCTGGTGACGTGCTCGAACGGCCCGCCTGCAGGGCCCCGCCCTGAGCTTGCGAAGGGTGGGGGGCAGGCGGGTCCTTTCAGTAGCGGTAGTGGTCGCTCTTGTACGGACCCTCGACGGAGACGCCGAGGTAGTCGGCCTGCACCTTGGTCAGCTCGGTCAGCTTGACGCCGAGGGCGTCGAGGTGGAGCCGGGCGACGTGCTCGTCGAGCTTCTTCGGCAGCACGGTGACGCCGGGGGTCTGCCCCTCGTAGGCGGCCCGGTTGGACCACAGCTCGATCTGGGCCAGCGTCTGGTTGGAGAACGACGCGCTCATCACGAAGCTGGGGTGCCCGGTGGCGTTGCCCAGGTTCAGCAGCCGGCCCTCGGAGAGCACGATGATCGTGTGGCCGTCGGCGAACCGCCACTCGTCGACCTGCGGCTTGATGGTGGTCCTCGTGATCCCCGGGGTGCGGGCCAGGCCGGCCATGTCGATCTCGTTGTCGAAGTGGCCGATGTTGCCCACGATCGCCTGGTGCTTGGTCATCCCGAGCTGCTCGGCGGTGATGATGTCCTTGTTGCCGGTCGCGGTGATGATGATGTCGGCCTTGCCGATGACCTCGTCGAGGGTGGTCACCTCGTAGCCGTGCATCGCGGCCTGCAGCGCGTTGATCGGGTCGATCTCGGTGACGATCACCCGGGCGCCCTGGCCGCGCAGCGACTCCGCGCAGCCCTTGCCGACGTCGCCGTAGCCGCAGACCACGGCCACCTTGCCGCCGATCATCACGTCGGTGGCCCGGTTGAGGCCGTCGATGAGCGAGTGCCGGCAGCCGTAGAGGTTGTCGAACTTGCTCTTGGTGACCGAGTCGTTGACGTTGATCGCCGGGAACAGCAGCCTGCCCTCGCGGGCGAGCTCGTAGAGCCGCAGGACGCCGGTGGTCGTCTCCTCGGTGACGCCCTTGATGGCCTGGCCGATCCGGGTCCAGTACTGCCCGTCGGTGGCCAGGGTGCCGCGCAGCACGTCGAGGATGACGCCGTACTCCTCGGAGTCGGCGTCGGTGGTGTCGGGGACGACGCCGTCGGCCTCGAAGCGGGTGCCCAGGTGCACCAGCAGGGTCGCGTCGCCGCCGTCGTCGAGCACCATGTTCGGGCCGACGACCTCACCGGCCTCGTCGCGGAACTCGAACAGCCGCTGGGTGCACCACCAGTACTCCTGCAGCGTCTCGCCCTTCCAGGCGAAGACCGGGACGCCGGTGGGCTGCTCGGCGGTGCCGTCGCCGACGACGATCGCCGCGGCGGCGTGGTCCTGGGTGGAGAAGATGTTGCAGCTCACCCAGCGCACGTCGGCGCCGAGCGCGACCAGCGTCTCGATGAGGACGGCGGTCTGGATGGTCATGTGCAGGGAGCCGGCGATGCGGGCGCCCGCCAGCGGCTGCGCGTCGCCGTACTCCGCGCGCAGCGCCATCAGGCCGGGCATCTCGTGCTCGGCGAGGGTGATCTCCTTGCGACCGAAGCCGGCGAGGGAGAGGTCGGCGACCTTGAAGTCGCCGTCGGTCAGTACACGGGTGCCGGTGCTGGCAGTCATGTCGCTCCACGTCCGCGCCCAGCCTCAGGGGCGAGCGCTCTCAGTCGGGATGTATCGAAGAGAGCGAGCATGCCGAGGCTTCGGCGGGGCTCGTGCCGAAGCAAGGATAACGCCGCTACCGGACGAGCGGCCTCGGCCGTGGGCGCGCGGTCCCGCTGGGGCCGCCGGGTCAGCGGACCAGTCGTCCTGTGGTTGCGCGGTAGAGCAGTGCCGGGCCGCGCGCGCTCACCGGCGACCCGGCGGGCACGAACGCCGAACTGCCCTTCTCCAGGACCAGCTCCCCGTCCGGGCCGGCCAGCACCGCGGTGCCCGCGGCACAGAGCACGACCTGCGGTCCGGACGTCGTCAGCACCCCGGGGTCCTGGCCGACGTCGCAGCGGGTGAGCTCGAAGTCCTCGACCGGCACCCGGTAGCGCAACCCGCCGGGGCCGAGCACCGGGTGCAGCACGGGAACCTTGCCGTCGCTGAAGTCCAGCACCTCGATCAGCGCGGCAAGGTCGACGTGCTTGGTGGTCAGGCCGCCGCGCAGCACGTTGTCGGAGCTGGCCATGACCTCCACGCCGGCGCCGCTGAGGTAGGCGTGCAGGTTGCCCGCGGGCAGGAACACGGCCTCGCCCGGGGCCAGCTTCAGGTGGTTGCACATGAGGGAGATGACGACGCCGGGGTCACCGGGGTAGGACTCGGCCAGGGCGGCCGCCCACCGGTAGGTGTTGATGAACTCGGGGTCGTGCGCGGCCACGAACTCCGCGGCCCGGTGCGCCACCGCGGTCACCAGTGAGTCCCGGCGCCGGGCCGACAGCGCCAGCAGCTGCGGGATCGCGGCCCGCAGGCCACCGCGGGCGAGCGCGGCGATCGTCGGCTTCAGCTCCGGCAGCTGCAGCTTGGCCAGGCAGTGCAGGGACTCCTCGACCGGCCGGAACCCGCACAGCGCCTCGACGGGCGTGATCGCGACCAGGATCTCCGGCTTGTGGCACGTGTCCTTGAAGGTGCGCGTCGGGTCGTCCCGCGGGATGCCGGCTGCTTCCTCGGCGGCGAAACCCGCCTCGGCCTGCGCCCTGGTCGGGTGCGCCTGCAGTGACAGCGGCTTGTCTGCGGCCAGCACCTTCATCAGGAAGGGCAGCCGGGCGCCGAACCGCTGGTGCACGACCGGCCCCAGCAGGAGGTCGGGGTCGGCGGCGATCGCCACGTCCAGACCGGTGCCGTCGGCGAGCCGGGAGGGGGCATCCGGGTGGGCCCCCATCCACAGCTCGGCGTACGGCACCTCCGCCGGGGAGGGCAGGCCGAGCAGGTCGGGGATCACCGTGCGACTACCCCACGGGTAGTGCCGCACGGGACTGTCGAGCTGCCACATCACGGACGAGGCTAGCGGGGTGGCGGTCACCCGTCCTTGATAGGTCACGCGGGACCTGTCCGAGGTCTCCGGACGCCGCCGGGTCACCCGGCAGGGGCAGTGGCGGCGCTCACGGGCGCAGCGCCCGCTCGTGGTCCAGGGCCAGCGCCAGGTAGACGGCGCTGAAGTCGGCGACGGCCAGCTGCCGCGCGAGCCGGACCAGGCGGGGCTCCTGCGTGGCCTCCGTCTGCTCGGCCAGGCTGCTGACCGGGACGTTGTGCGCCGCGGCGATCCGCAGCAGCTCCTGCATGGCCTCCTCGGCCGACCGCGGCTCGCGCTCGCCGCCGTCGGGGCCGCCGCCGTCGGCGTCCCGGATGGTCAGCAGCCGCAGTCGCCGGCCGCCGTCGTCCACCCGGTCGCGGAAGAAGTCGTCCCCACCGTCCGGGGCGGCCAGCGGGCCGGCGAGCACGGTGCGGGCGGCGACGCGCTGGTCGGGCAGCCGGAAGCCGGCCACCGGCAGGCCGGCCAGGGTGGCCAGCTGGTCGGCGACCCGGCCGGCGGCGGCACCGGCGAGCGGCCCCTCCGCGGCGATGACCGGCAGCGCGTCCAGCAGCTCCAGCGCCAGCGTCTTGGCCGGGTTCACGAACGACTCCCGGGCCGGCCCGCACTGGCTGGCCACCTCGTCCAGTGCCGCCGCGATCAGCTCGGTGTCCGCGACGCCCTCGGCGAGCAGGCCGAGGTCGGTGGCCAGCAGCAGCATCGGCGTGAGCAGCGACCACAGGGTCGTGTGCCGCACCCGGGAGCTCGGCAGCGCGACGTAGGGCGCGCGGGCGCTCGCGCACACCGTCCGCAGCGGCGCGTCCTCGGCGCCGACGCCGACCAGCGCGACCCCGCGGCGGGCGGCCTCGTAGGCGGGGGTGACCGCGTACCGGCCGGCGCCGGTGCGCGTGGCCACTACGGCGATGTCCGTCGGCCCCAGCCAGACCGGCAGCGCCGGACCCGGGACGACGTCCACGGTGACCGGGCTGGAGGACCCCAGCAACGCGCGCAGCACCTCGGCGGCGACCGCCCCTTCCCGGCGGGCGACGATGACCAGCCCGCGCGGGCGGCCACCGGCCGTCGCCCGCTGGAGGTCGGCCTCCTGGGTCAGCCGCGCGGTCTCCCGGACCTGGGCCCCGGCGCCGGCAACCGCGGGCAGCAGCTCCTGCGGGTCCCGCTGCCGCAGCAGGTCCAGGTCGTTGAGGACCTGCTCGGCGAGCTCCGGGGACGTCACGTCGGCCGCCGGCGCGCCTCGTCCAGCAGCAGCACCGGGATCCCGTCGCGCACCGGGAAGGCCCGCGAGCAGGTGGGGCAGACCAGCTCACCGGCCTCGACGTCGACGGTCAGCGGCGAGTGGTGGGTGTCCGGGCAGGCGAGGATCTCCAGCAGCTTCGGGTCGATGCCCAGCGTCTCGTCGCCGCTCATGCCCGCACCAGCTCCAGCACCTCGTCGCGCAGCTCCTGCATGCGGGCCGCGTCCGGCGCCTCCACGTTGAGCCGGAGCAGCGGCTCGGTGTTGCTGGCCCGGAGGTTGAACCAGGCGCCGTCCGGCAGGGTCACGGTCAGCCCGTCGAGCTCGTCGAAGGTCACGCCCTCCCGCTCGCCGTAGGTCTTGCGGACCGCCTCGACCCGCCCGGCCTGGTCGGTGACGGTGGAGTTGATCTCCCCGGAGGCGACGTACCGCTCGTAGGCGGCGGTCAGGTCCGAGAGCGGGCGGGACTGCTCCCCCAGCGCCGCGAGCACGTGCATGGCCGCGAGCATGCCGGTGTCGGCGCGCCAGAAGTCGCGGAAGTAGTAGTGGGCCGAGTGCTCACCGCCGAACACCGCGTCGGTCCGGGCCATCTCCGCCTTGATGAAGGAGTGCCCCACCCGGGTGCGCACCGGCTGCCCGCCGTGCTCCCGCACGATCTCCGGGACCGCCTGCGAGGTGATCAGGTTGTGGATGATCGTCGTCCCGTGGCCCTTGGCGAGCTCGCGGACGGCGACGAGCCCGGTGATCGCCGACGGGCTGACCGGCTCGCCGCGCTCATCGATGATGAAGCACCGGTCGGCGTCCCCGTCGAAGGCCAGGCCGATGTCCGCCGCGTGCTCGCGCACGCCGGCCTGCAGGTCGACCAGGTTCGCCGGGTCCAGCGGGTTGGCCTCGTGGTTGGGGAAGGAGCCGTCGAGCTCGAAGTACATCGGCACGATCTCCAGCGGCAGCCCGGAGAGCACGACCGGGACGGTGAAGCCGCCCATGCCGTTGCCCGCGTCGACGACGACCTTCAGCGGGCGGATGCCGGACAGGTCGACCAGCTGCTTGAGGTAGGCGGCGTACTCGGCGACCAGGTCGCGGCTGGTGACCGTGCCCACCCGCTCGGGCTGCCGGGAGAAGGCACTGCCGGGCTCGTCGATCTCCTGCTCGGCCCACGTGCGGATCTCCACCAGCCCGGAGTCCTGGCCGATGGGGGCGGCGCCGGCGCGGCACAGCTTGATGCCGTTGTACTGGGCCGGGTTGTGGCTGGCGGTGAACATCGCGCCGGGCAGCTCCAGGGAGCCGGCGGCGAAGTAGAGCATGTCCGTGGAGCCCAGCCCGGCCTCGACGACGTCCAGGCCGCAGGCGAGCACCCCCTCGGCGAAGGCCCGGGAGAGCGGGATCGAGGAGTCCCGCATGTCGTGCGCGGTCACGACCGCGGTCGCGCCGGTCTCGCCGTGCACGAACTCGGCGAACGCCGCCCCGATGGCCCGGGCCACGGACTCGTCCCACTGCTCGGGGACCAGCCCACGGACGTCGTAGGCCTTGATGATCGACGTCAGGTCGGACAACTGCACACCCTCACACTCGCGCTCGCCGCGCCGGGACCGGCACGCACGCGACCCTAGTGGCGGGGACCGGAGCGCAGCGCGCCGAGCCGGTCCGTGCCGCTCGTCCGGGTCAGGTGAGGTCGGGGAGCACCCGCAGGTGCCCGCGGCGCGTGCCCCGGCCGTCGTCGGCGGGGTCGCGCGGGGGCTCGGGACGCGCGGCCTCGCGGACCGCGTCGGCCAGCGCCAGCAGGTCGTCACCGGTCGGCCCGGTGTCCTCGGCGTCGATCTCGTGACGCACGACCTCCCACCCCCGCGGCACGGTCAGCCGCTGGGCGTGGAACTCGCACAGGTCGTAGCTGTGCGGCTCCGAGTAGGTCGCCAACGGGCCGACGACGGCCGTGGACTCCGCGTACACGTAGGTCAGGGTCGCCGCAGCCGGTTGCGCGCAGCCGCTGCGCGAGCAGCGACGTGACTGCCTCACCACCGGTTCCTCACGCCGGGCACACTAACGGCCAATGCGCCTCTCCGGGAGGAGGCGCACCGAACGGGCCCGCCGGACGCGCCCGGCGGTCCGCCGCGGGAGCCGGGGAGACGTAGGCTGCCTGCGCGATGGACCGTCCTCCTCCCCGCGCCCGGCGCAGCCGGCGCGACCGCCACGGCCGAGGTCTCCGTGGGCGCCTGGTGCCCCCGACCCTGCCGCTGTCCCGCAGCCGCGCCGAGCAGTTCGACGACCTGGTGCTCGACGCGGTCGAGGACCTGGAGCGCCGCTGGGAGCGCGAGCTGGCCGGCGTGGAGTTCGCGGTCGAGGACGTGCCGTGGGTGGATCACAGCAGTCCCGACGAGGTGGTGCTGGACTCCGACGTCCTGGACGACGGCAGCGTGCCCCTCGCCCGCGTCCTGCCCGCGCACCGCGAGGACGGCCAGGACCACCCGGCGCGGATCGTGGTCTACCGGCGTCCCCTGGAGATCCGGGCCGCCGACCGCGAGGACCTCGCCGACCTCGTCCGCGACGTCGTCGTCGACCAGGTGGCGGTGCTGCTCGGGCGGGACCCGGAGGAGATCGACCCCACCTGAGGAAGGACCTGCTCCTCCCCGAGAAGGACCCCCGTCCTGCTCACTCCGCTCGCGGGTGCTGAATGCGCAGGTGCGGTCAGCGACACGCGCCGGCACGCCGTACGTGGCGGTCACAACTGCTCACTCGCAGCGCGGACCGCGGTAGGACCCGGCGGCCGGGCCGTCCCACCCCACCTGACCCCGGGGGCGAGGGGGCCGTTCCGGCGCCACTGACATATTGGGTGGCGAGATGAGCGCACCGATCGACAGCCTGGGGGCACGCCGGCCGTGGGTCGTGGGGGCTGCGGTCGCGGCGCTCGTCCTCGCGGTCGTGGCCCTGGCCTGGGCACTGCGACCCGGCGGCGCCACGGCCGCCGCCAGCCTCACCGTCACCCCCCGCTCGGCGGACGGCGCGGACGCCGCCCTGCTGCTCGCGGACCGGTACACCACCCTGGCCGGGGCCACGGACACGCTGCGCGCGGCGCAGGAACGCGAGCCGGCGCTCGCCGCCGTCCCCGTGGGCCGGCTGGCGGAGGGCACGGAGGTGGAACGGAGCCCGGCCGGCGCGACGATCACCGTGCGGGTGACGCTGCCCGACGCCGACGCGGCGGCCGCCGCGGCGAACGCCGTCGTCAGCGCCCTGGTGGAGACCGGCGCGGACGAGGAGCTGGTCGATGTCGACCCGGGCGCCGAGGCGTCGGCCGGCCGGGCCGACACCCACCCCGACCGGGTGCCCTGGACCATCGGCGGGCTGCTGCTCGCCCTGGTCAGCGGGCTGGCGGCGGCGGTCGTCGCGCGGGCGACGGGCCGACGCGGGCCGGGCGCCCCTCCCCCGCCCACGCCTACGCAGGAGCCCGCGGCGGTCGAGCCGGGAGCCGGTGGCGCGTTCCTGCACGACGACCTGCCCGGTTTCCTGGAGAACCCGCCGGGGTCCCCACCCGCGGCCGCGCCGGCGCCCCCCGTCCTGGTCCCCGCCACCGTGCCCGCGCCGCGGCCGCCGGAGTCGGCGAACGGCCACCGGCCCACCTCCGGGCTGCTCGGCCGCCGGGCCGTCGGCGCCGCGGTCGTGACCTCCCTCGTGCTCAGCACGGTCGCGCTGGCGGTCGCGGTCGGCCGCGACAGGTCCGCCGCCCCCGCGCCGGCAGCCGCACCCTTCACGCCGTCCGGCTCCGCCACCCCGGAGCCGGACGCGCCGGTGGCGACGACGGCCGCGCCGCCGACCGCGACCGGGACCGCCGCCGGCGACCTGGCCTTCGCCTCGGTGCCCCTGGGGGAGGACGGCGTGGCGGCCAGCGTGGTCTTCGACGGCGTGCTGCTCGAGCAGCGGGCCGTGGGGCTCACGGTCACCTATCCCGCGGTCAGCCTGTCCACCGACGGGGAGCAGGCCCTGGCCCACGTCCGGTTCCCCACGTTCAACTGCCTGACCGACGAACCCCCCGCCGACCCGCTCACCGCCGGGTGCGCGCGCTCGATCACCGAGTACGCCGACCTGGCCACCCCCCACCTGCAGGTCACCCGGGAGGCCGGCCGGATCGAGCTCGTCGGCCTCTTCCCCACCTACACCCGCCCCAACGGGACGGCGCCGGCCTACACCGGGCGGGCCTACCGGCTGACCGCGGCGGTCAGCGCCGAGGGGGCGGAGCGGAACGGGCAGGCGCCGGCCACCGGCGTCGTCCGCCTCGGCCTGGACAGCGCGCCGACCGCCACCGGTCGCGGGGTCAACCTGCTGCAGTTCCCCGGCTGACCCCGGCCCGGTGGACACCCCGCCGGGTCAGCGACACCAGACCGCCGGAGGCGGTCAACGACGCCCAGGGCGAGCCCAGCTTGCGGCGCAGCCCGCCGCCGTCGCTCCAGCCCCACCAGGGCCAGCGGTCGGTCCCGTCCGGACCGCGGTCCAGCAGGGTGAGCAGGAGGGCGGCGACGTCGTCGCCGCGGCGCACGACGGCGACCTCCAGCCAGCCGATCGCCGCGTGCAGCCGGGCCGCGGCGCGGACGAAGGAGCGCTGGTCGGCGGGGACCCGGCAGAGCAGCGCCGGGAGGACCCGCTCGAGGGCCGCGGGGTCGGTGCTGCGGTAGACCTCGCCGACGGCGTCCAGCTCGTCGACCAGGCGACGGCTGCGGGTGGTCGCGGTGGTGGCGTCCGGCAGGCCCGCGGCCAGGCGACCGAGCGTCGGGTCGCCCAGGGGGAGACCGGCCAGCCGGAGCGTCCACGGACCGCGGAGGCCGGCCAGCAGGTCGAGCACGCCGTCGGCGAGCCGGCCGGCGGTCTCGGGGTCCGGCGCGTACAGCCGGCACTGCGGCCGGCCCTCGGGCAGCGGGCCGGGCCCGGTGCCGAGCAGGGTCACCGCGGTGGCCGGCCCGCGCCGGCGGAGGGCCAGCAGGGCGAGCCCGTCGGGGCGGCCCTGCAGGTGCGGCTCGACCACCACCGCCCGCGCGCGGACCCGGGCGGGCTGCGCGTTCAGCGCGGCGGTCAGCCACGGACCGCGGGAGGTGAGGGGAACGGCGAGACGGGACATCAGGGGCGCGGCGGCCCGGATCTCCCGGACCACGCGAGCGCGTCCGTCGGCGATCCGGATGGACACGTGCCCCAGTCGACCACACGTGCGCCCGGGGACGGGGGGCTGGTCTCCGCTCCGGGAGAGGAACGGCGCGGGGACCTGGTGGGTCGTCGGTCGGCCGGGGCGGTGCGGCAGCTGCTCAGCCCGCGCGCCGGCTGGGTCCTGCGGAGGAGCTCAGAAGGCGCGGCGGCGCAGCCGGCGACGCTCCCGCTCGGAGAGCCCGCCCCAGATGCCGAAGCGCTCGTCGTTGGCCAGCGCGAACTCCAGGCACTCGGCGCGCACCTCGCAGCCGGTGCAGATCTTCTTCGCCTCGCGGGTGGAGCCGCCCTTCTCCGGGAAGAACGCCTCGGGGTCGGTCTCGGCGCACAGCGCGCGGTCCTGCCACCCCTGCTCGTCGTCCAGGCCCGGCAGGGCCGCGTCGAACCCACCCGGCAGGCCTAGGACGTCCCGGGCCGGCCCGGGGGGCGCGGCCCCCGCGGCGGCCGACTTGTACTCGCTCAACCACGACACCTCGGTCATCACGATGCGTCCTCTCCGGCTCGTTCCCAGCGTTCGTCCCCCGGCGGTTCCGGAGCTCCGTCGCCTGATGACAACGTCGGAATTACACGCGTGTCGTTGAGTCGAGGTCAAGTTGGGGTGCTGTAACGCCCCGCACCACCCGTCCCACCACTCACAAGTTGTTCGGCAGTGGTCACAGCAGCCCCCGACACGCCGGTGCGTCCGACACCTTCTGCCCACGCTGCGGAGCGCTTTCATCAAGGTCATCAACGGGTGCCCGGGGCTCTCCGTGCACAAGTGACGACGGGCAGGATGGGCGCGTGCACATTGTCGTCCTGGCCGGAGGCGTCGGCGGCGCCCGGTTCCTCCGTGGAGTGACCGCCGCCGCACCCGGCGCGGACATCACCGCGGTGATCAACACCGGGGACGACGTGACCCTGCACGGGCTGCGGATCTGTCCCGACCTGGACTCCGTGATGTACACGCTCGGTGACGGGATCGACGAGGACCGCGGCTGGGGTCGCCGGGACGAGACCTGGACCGTCCGGACGGAACTGGCCGCCTACGGCGCAGAGCCGACCTGGTTCGGGCTCGGCGACCGGGACCTGGCGACCCATCTGGTCCGGACCCGGATGCTCGACGCCGGCTACCCGCTGTCCGAGGTGACCGCGGCCCTCGCCGACCGGTGGCAGCCCGGCGTCCGGCTGCTCCCGATGAGCGACCAGCGGGTGGAGACGCACGTCGTCGTGACCGACCCGGAGACCGGCCGGACCCGGGCGATCCACTTCCAGGAGTGGTGGGTCCGTCACCGCGCGGCGCTGGACGCCCACCGCTTCGTCCAGGTCGGCGTCGACGACGCCCGCCCCGCCCCCGGCGTCCTGGAGGCGCTGGCCGCCGCCGACGCGGTGCTGCTGGCCCCCTCCAACCCCGTGGTGTCCATCGGCACGGTGCTGGGCGTGCCCGGCATCCGCGACGCGGTGCGGGCCGCCGGCAGCCGGGTGGTCGGCGTCTCCCCCATCGTCGGCGGAGCCGCGGTGCGCGGCATGGCCGACCGCTGCCTGCCCGCCGTCGGGGTCGAGGTCAGCGCGGAGGGCGTCGGCCGGCACTACGGCGCCCGGTCCGCCGACGGGCTGCTCGACGCGTGGCTGGTGCACACCGGCGACGCGGCCGACGTCCCCGGAGTCGAGGTGCGGTCGGTTCCCCTGCTCATGACCGACCCGGCGGCCACCACCGCGCTGGCCCGCGCGGCCCTGGACGCCGCCCGTGTCTAGGCCCGAGCCTCCGCAGGGGATCTCGGTGCACCCGGTGCCGGGGCTGCCCGAGTTCGTGCCCGGGGACGACCTGGCGGCCGCCATCGCCGGCGCCGCCCCCTGGCTGGCCGACGACGACGTCGTCGTCGTCACGTCCAAGGTGGTGGCCAAGACCGAGGGCAACCTCGTCGCCGTCGAGCCGGGCGCCGACCGGGAGACCGCCCGGCTGCGGGCCGTCGACGCCGAGACGGTGCGCGTCGTGGCCCGGCGCGGGCCGCTGCGCATCGTGGAGACCCGGCACGGCTGGGTCGTGGCCGCCGCCGGCATCGACGCCTCCAACGTGGCGTCCGACGCCCTGGTCCTGCTGCCGGCCGACGCCGACGCCTCGGCCCGGCGGCTCCGCGAGCGCCTCCGGGAGCTGCTCGGCGTGACGGTGGCGGTGGTGGTGAGCGACACCTTCGGCCGCCCGTGGCGCGACGGCGTGGCCGACGTGGCGATCGGCGCGGCCGGGCTCCCCGCCCTGGTCGACCACCGGGGCGCGGTGGACGCGCACGGCAACGTGCTGGAGACCACCCAGGTCGCGGTGGTCGACGAGATCGCCGCCGCGGCGGACCTGGTCAAGGGCAAGCTCGCCGGCGTCCCGGTGGCCGTCGTCCGCGGCCTGGCCCCGGCCGTCCCGGACCCCGACCTCGGCGCCCGGCCGCTCGTACGCCTCGGCGCCGGCGACCTCTTCCCGCTCGGCAGCCGCGACGTGGTGGGCGGGCGGACCGTCCCGGCCGTGCTCGCCCCCCGCCCCGGCGGGCCGGCCGCGGTCGCCGAGGCGTTCCGGGTCGCGGTGGCCGCGCTCCCGGAGTTCCCGGTGGTCTTCCGCTACGGCAGCGAGGACGACGACTCCCCCGTCGTCGACGTGCACCTCGCCGACCCGATCACCCCCACCACCGCGCTCGCCCTCGGGGCGGTGGTCGCCGCGGCGCTGGTCCAGCTGCGGGCCGAGGGGTGGGCGACCCGGTGGGAGCCGGCGAGCACGCTCGGCGGCAGCTCGCTGGCCGGCCGGGTGTGGATCGGCGATCCCGGTGAGGCCGGAGGCGGCGCGGGGCCGTTCCCGGCGACTCGTTAGCGTCGGACCGTGCAGATCCGCGAGCTCGCCGTCCCAGACAGCTACGTGTTCGACCTCGTACCGCACGGCGACAGCCGCGGCCGCTTCACCGAGTGGTACCGGGCGGACGCGCTGGCCGAGGAGCTGGGTTTCCCGCTCCCCCTGGCGCAGGCGAACCACAGCGTCTCGGCCCGCGGCGCGCTGCGCGGGGTGCACTTCGCCCAGGTGCCGCCCGGCCAGGCCAAGTACGTCTACTGCCCGGTCGGCAGCATCCTCGACGTCGTCGTCGACATCCGGGTGGGGTCGCCGACGTTCGGCGCGCACGACGCGGTCGTGCTCGACAGCGAGCAGCCGCGCGCGATGTACCTCGCCGAGGGGCTCGGGCACGCGTTCATCGCGCTGACCGACCAGAGCTCGGTCACCTACCTGCTGTCGTCCCCGTACGCGCCGGCGCGGGAGTTCGGCATCCACCCGCTGGACCCGGTTCTGGACCTGCCCTGGCCCGCCGACGTCGAGTTCGAGCTCTCCGCCAAGGACAGCGCCGCGCCCACCCTCGAGGAGGCCCGCGAGCAGGGGCTCCTGCCGACGATGGAGCAGTGCTCCGCGCGCTACGCCGCGCTGCGCGCCGGCTGAGGCCCGGGAGGGTCAGCCGCGCAAGGTGGCGACGCAGGCGCGCACCGACTCCTGCCAGGCGGGCAGCGGGGTGAGCCCGGCCGCGACCCAGCTCGCCGGGTCGAGCACCGACCAGGCCGGCCGCGGCGCGGGGCGGGGGAACGCGTCGGTGGTGGTCGGGCGCACCCGCTCGGGGTCGGCGCCGGCCAGCTCGAACACCAGCCGGGCGAACCCGAACCAGGTGGTGCTGCCGGTGTTGGTGCCGTGCAGGACCCCGCGCACCGGCGCCTGCGCCGCCTCGACCAGCCCGGCGGCGAGGTCGGCGGCGGAGGTGGGGCTGCCGGTCTGGTCGTCGACGACGGACACCTCGTCGCGCTCGGCCTCGAGCCGGAGCATGGTGCGGACGAAGTTGCTGCCGTGCGCGGCGTAGACCCACGCGGTGCGGACGACGACCGCGTCGTCCCCCACGGCGGCGACCGCCTGCTCGCCGGCGAGCTTGGTCCGGCCGTAGGCGGTGCGCGGCGCCGGTTCGTCGTCGACCGTGTACGGCGCGGTGGCGTCCCCGGCGAAGACGTAGTCCGTCGAGACGTGCACCAGGCGGCCGGTGCCGGCCAGCTCCTCCGCCAGCCAGCCCGGCGCCTGGCCGTTGACCCGGTTTGCGGTCTCCTCGTCGGTCTCGGCGGCGTCGACGGCGGTGTACGCGGCGGCGTTGAGCACGACCGGGCGGGCGCCCCGGGCGACGGCGTCATCGCGCCAGCGGGAGACCACGCCGCGCACCTGGGTCTCGTCGGTCAGGTCGAGCTGCGCCCGGCCCAGGGCCGTCACGTCCTGCCCGGCGAGCACCCGCCGCAGCTCGGTGCCCAGCTGGCCGGTGGCCCCGGTGACCAGCCAGGCGGTGCCCTCGCTCACGCCAGGGCCGTCCCGGCGGCGGCCTTCAGCGGCTCCCACCAGGCCCGGTTGTCCCGGTACCACTGGACGGTGAGCGCGAGGCCCTCCTCGAAGGACATCCGCGGGGTGTAGCCCAGGGCGGCGGTCTTCGAGTAGTCGACCGAGTAGCGCAGGTCGTGCCCGCCGCCGCGCGGGTCGACGATGTGGTCGACGTAGGTCCAGTCCCGGCCGGTGGCGTCCAGCAGCATCTCGGTGAGCTCCCGGTTGGACAGCTCCCGGCCACCGCCGATGTTGTAGATCTCGGCCGGGCCACCCTTCTCCAGCACCAGCTGGATGCCGCGGCAGTGGTCGTCGACGAACAGCCAGTCGCGGACGTTGGCGCCCTCGCCGTACAGCGGGACCTTCGCCCCGTCGAGCAGGTTGGTCACGAACAGCGGGATGACCTTCTCCGGGAAGTGGTACGGCCCGTAGTTGTTGCTGCACCGGGTGATCGACACGTTCAACCCGTAGGTCTGCGCGTACGCCCGGGCGAGGAGGTCGCTGCCGGCCTTGGACGCCGAGTACGGGGAGTTCGGCTCCAGCACGTGGTCCTCGGTCCACGAGCCCTCGTCGATCGAGCCGTACACCTCGTCCGTGGAGACGTGGACGACGCGCTCGACCCGGTGGCGCACCGCCGCCTCGAGCAGCTGCTGGGTGCCGAGCACGTTGGTGAGCACGAACCCGGAGGCGCCGGAGATCGACCGGTCCACGTGCGACTCGGCGGCGAAGTGCACCACGACGTCGTGCTCGGGCAGCGCCGCGTCGAGGTCGGCGGCGACGCAGATGTCCCCCCGCACGAACCGGAAGCGTGGGTCGTCGGCCACCGGGGCGAGGTTCGCCAGGTTGCCGGCGTAGGTCAGCTTGTCGAAGACGGTGACCTCGACGTCCTCGTACCCGGGGTACCCCCCGGAGAGCAGGGTGCGGACGTAGTGCGAGCCGATGAACCCCGCTCCACCGGTGATGAGCATGCGCATGACTGCAAACCGTAGCCAATCGCCGGGCCGAACACCGTTCACCCGGTAGGAGGACCTCCCCACGGGGGCACCGCCGGCCACCGGACCCTCGCCTACGGTGCTCCCATGCGCGGGATCATCCTGGCCGGTGGGACCGGCAGTCGCCTGTGGCCCATCACGCTCGGTGTCAGCAAGCAGCTCATGCCGGTCTACGACAAGCCGATGATCTACTACCCGCTCTCCACGCTGATGCTCTCCGGCATCCGCGAGGTGCTGGTCATCACCACCCCGGACGACCGGGACGCCTTCGCCCGGCTGCTCGGCGACGGCAGCCGGCTGGGCATGAAGATCGAGTACGCCGTCCAGCCGAAGCCCGAGGGGCTGGCCCAGGCCTTCCTGATCGGCGCGGACTTCCTCGACGGCGAGGCCGCCGCGCTGGTGCTCGGCGACAACATCTTCTACGGCGCCGGCCTCGGGACGGCGCTGAGCGAGCAGCCCGAGCCCGACGGCGGGCACATCTTCGCCTACCACGTGGCGAACCCGCGGGCCTACGGCGTGGTGGAGTTCGACGAGGCCGGCCAGGTGCTGTCGATCGAGGAGAAGCCCGAGCGGCCGAAGAGCTCCTACGCCGTCCCCGGGCTGTACTTCTACGGACCCGACATCGTCGACGTCGCCCGGGGCATCACCCCCAGCGCGCGCGGCGAGCTGGAGATCACCGCGGTGAACGACCACTACCTGCGCCAGGGCCGGCTCACCGTGACCGCGCTGGACCGCGGCACCGCCTGGCTGGACACCGGGACGTTCACCTCGCTGCGCCAGGCCACCGAGTTCGTCTCCGTGGTCGAGGAGCGCCAGGGACTGAAGATCGGCTGCATCGAGGAGGTCGCCTGGCGGAACGGCTGGCTGGACGACGACGGCCTGCGCAGCGCCGCCGAGCCGCTGGCGAAGAGCGGGTACGGCGACTACCTGCTGGGGCTGCTCGACGGCCCCTGAGCCGCGGGAGCCCGGCGGGCGTCAGCTCCGCGGACGACGGACGGCGACCACCAGCGCGACGCCGACCGCGACGCTGATCCCGCCGAGCAGCACGCCGGCGAGCACGGCCGCACCGTCGGAGTCGAGCGCGCCGACGGGGCGCTCCGAGGCGGCGGTGTCCACCGTGAGCGGGGTGCCGGCCGCCTGGCTGTGCGCCGGCCCGGTCGCGGGCGGGGTCGGCGCCGCGGACGCGGCCACGCGCACCACGGCCGGCGACGGCTCGGCGACGGGCGCCGCCGTCGGGGCCTCGATCGGCGTCTCCGCCGGAGCAGGTGTCTCGTCCGGGACCGTGGCCTCGACCGGAGCCGGGATCTCGACCGGAGCCGGGATCTCGGCAGGAGCCGGCGTCTCGACCGGAGCCGGGGCCTCGGCCGGCGTCTCGGCCATCACCGCGTAGGTGAGGGTCACCGACGACCGGTCGGTCGTCCAGTCCGCGGTGCCACCCGGCGGCACCAGCGAGGTGCCGCCGGTGCCGGCCACCCAGGCCGCACCGCCGGCCCCGCCGAAGACGCCGCCTCCACCGCCGCCCCCGCCGTGGCCGGTACCGGCGTCCGCGGCGGCCCCGCCGGTGCCCTGCCCGTAGCGGCCCTCGGCGCGCCACTGCGCCCACGGCGGGGCGGGGGGTGCGGTGTCCTGCACGTCCTGCGTCCCGGCGGGGAGGTCGTCACCCGCCGGGACGGTGGTCTGGTCGTCGTCCTCCGACGTCGGGAGGGCGGTCTCGGGCGCGCCGGTGTCCCAGGCGGTCGGGTCGCCCCAGCCGCCGTCGGACAGGGAGGCCCCGCCGCTGCCCGCGGCCACGAGCACGCGGGAGTCCAGGGAGCCCTCGGCGTCACCGCTGACCGTCCGGACGTCGCTGGCGCCGCCTCCACCGGCTCCGGAGGTGCGCAGCTCGTCGCCGTCGGGCCCGGCGGCGCCACCCGGGGCGCCGCCGTTGAAGCCGCCCGCGCCACCCGGTGCGGGGAGCGTCGGCCCGGCGGGCACGGCGTCCCCGCCGTCCCCGCCGACCCGGACGAACAACGTCTGTCCCGGCGTCACCGCCAGCGAGCCGGTGACGACGACCGGTCGCCCGGCCGACGCGGCACCGACGGCGCGGCCGCCCGTCCCGCCGACGGCGGTGGCCTGCAGGACGGTGACGCCGTCGGGGACGACGAACGCCTGCTCCGCGCCGGTCGCCGACCAGGTGCAGGTGACCGAGGTCCGGTCGTCCGACGTCCGGCAGGTCTCGTCGGCGGAGGCCGGCGCCACCGGGGAGAGAGCCGGGGAGAGCGCCAGCCCGAGACCGACCAGACCGGCGACCCCGGCCAGGCCGAGGGTCGAGCGGGTGGCTGAGCGGATCACGGTGCTCCTCGATGCGGCCGGCTCGGGCGGGAACGGGGACCGACGTTAGGAAGCCGCGACGGGATGCCCGCGAGGGACACGCCCGGACCCGTGCCGCCGGAGGCTGCTGTGACGACTGATTCGCCGGTGACCTGCGCCGTCCGGTTGAATCCAGCTCAAGATCCGCCCTGGCCGGTCGATACCCGGGCGGGACGGGAACCACATCAGCACCACCCGTGCGGTTCCGGCACGGGGAAGACGGGGGAACGACGTGGGTGTACCGAGTCCGGGCAGACGCCGCCGGCTCACCGTGACCACCGTGCTGGGCCTGGGCCTCACGCTGGCCGCCGCGCCGTCCGCCTCGGCCCAGGGCGAGCCGGTCGGCGGCTCGGGCCCCGCCTACTTCCTGGCCGGCGCCGGCAACACCACCGGCTGGGCCACCGAGGCGTACTACTACGGGGATCCCGCCGACGACATGTACTTCGGCGACTTCGTCGACGGGAGCGGCGCCTTGGGCAGCGACGGGCGGGACGAGCCGATGGTCCGCCGGGGCAGCACGTTCATCATCCGCGGCGCCGAGCAGCGCCCCTTCGTCTACGGCGACCCGGGCGACACCGTGCTGGTCGGGGACTGGAACGGCGACGGGACCGACACCCTCGCCGTCCGGCGGGGCAACCACTACTTCGTCAAGAACGACATCAGCACCGGGTTCGCCGACGCGGACTTCTTCTACGGCGAGCCCCGCGACGACGTCCTCGTGGGCAACTGGGACGGGGACAGCAGCCGCGCGGACGCGCAGTACCCGGTCACCACGGACACGCTCATGGTCCGCCGCGGCAACCGCTACTTCGTCAAGAACGACACCAGCACCGGCGTCGCGGAGTACGACTTCTACTTCGGCGACCCCGGCGACACGGTGCTGGTCGGCGACTGGGCGACCCGTGGGGAGTCCGGTGACCACGCCTCCCAGCTGCTGGTCCGGCGGGGCAACCGGTACTTCCAGTCCGACGAGGTGTGGACGGCGGAGGGCCAGCGCAGCGGCTTCGGCCTGCGCACCCGGGACGCCTTCGCCTACGGCGAGCCGACCGACACGGCCTTCGTCGCGACGCTCCCCCGCCGCGTCGAGGACGCCGGCGGCACGCGCGTCGTCTACGGCGACGGCCTCGCGGTGCGCCGCGCGGCCGGCCCGTCCGCGCCGCTCACCGAGTCGGCCCGTGCCTCCGGCGAGCCCATCGGCCCGCGGAGCTACGCCGCCGTCGGCGACTCGATCACCTCGGGCATCCCCGGCGGGGAGTCGACCGGCATCCACAACCCCGGCGCGTCGTCGTGGCTGAACGGGGAGACCGCGGAGCGGCTGGTCCTGGCGGGCGGCTGGGCTGTCTCGGCGAAGACGACGAGCGACATGCGGGCCAACGTCGTCCCCACGCCGTCGGACGTGCTCGTCCTGCTCGGCGGGACCAACGACCTGAACAACCTCCCCTGGGAGGTGACGGAGGCGAACCTGAAGGCGATCTCGGCGACGATCGGGGCGCGGAACACGCTCCTGGTCGCCATCCCCCCGGTCCGCAGCCAGGTGCCCGCCCGCACGGCCTTCAACGCCCGGCTCGCCGCGCTCGCCAGTCAGCAGGGCTGGCGGTTCGCCGACCCCTGGGGCCCGGTCAGCGTGAACGGGGACTGGGCGCCGGGGGCGGACCAGGACGGCGTCCACCCGACGCCGGAGACCGCGGTCGTCGTCGGCCGGCTGATCACCGACGAGGCGTGGCAGGCAGCGGCACGTCGCACGCGCTGACGCCCGCCGTCGCGAGCCCCCGCCGGGGCGTGCCCCGGCGCAGCACCGCCCGGCGGGCCGGCTCCTCCCACAGGCGGTGGACGACGGCCGCCAGCACCCAGGACAGCCCGAACGCGACGGCGCTCCACCCGAGGCCGGCGACGACGGTGCTCGGCCGCTCCGGCAGCAGCGCGCCCATCGCCTGCAGGACGGGGATGTGCATCAGGAAGAAGGCGAAGGACCACACCCCTGCGCGCTGCCAGCCCCGGCCGGCGAGCACCGGTGTGCCCCGCCGGTCGCGGGCGGCCAGCGACGCCACGAGCACCATGAAGCCCAGCGCCGGGACGGCGAGGTTGGAGAAGCCGAGGTAGCCGGCGGCCGACGCGAGCGCCAGCGCCGCCGCGGCGGGCACGGACCGCAGCCCCGGCGCCCCCGTCACCGCGGCGTGCACCCCGAGGTAGAACACCGGCAGGTAGGCCGGCGGGAAGGTCGCCCAGACCCAGTCCTGCCGCAGCGCCTCCCCACCGAGCACCGCGAGCGCGGTCAGCCCGGCCAGTGACCACGCCGGGCTGCGGCGGAACAGCCGGGTCGCCGGCCGCAGGGTGAACGGCAGCGCCACGTAGAACAGCGCCTCGATGCTGAGCGACCAGGCGGGCAGGGAGATGCTCACCCCGGAGCCCGCGGGGTCCCAGCTCTGCACCAGCAGCAGGTTGGCGAGCAGGCTGCCCGGGTCCAGCAGCGTGCTGGCCGGGTTCCGGAGCAGCACGGCGACGACGCCGAGCGCGAGGGCCAGCAGGTAGACCGGGTAGATCCGGGCGGCCCGGCGGAGCAGGAACTTCGGCGCGCCGCCCCGCAGGCCGGCCGGCCGGGCGAGCAGGAAGCCGCTGAGGACGAAGAACAGCAGGACGGCGTCGATGCCGATCCCCCGCACCGTCGACCACCCCGGGGCGAGCGGCGTGGCGCCCAGCAGGTGCGCGAGGTGGTCGACGAACACCGCTCCGGCCGCGATGCCCCGGACCCCGGTCAGGGAGGGCAGGTCGTCCGCTCGGGCGACGGGGTTCGGAACGGGCATCGCCTCGACCATAGGAGGGCGCTCGCGGCACCTCCCGCCGCACGGGGCGTGAGTGGCCGGTGGGGCACCTGGGACGCCCCCGGCGGGTCCGGTGGGAGCCGTGGGCCGGGGGTGCTGCGGGAACCCACCGCCTGCGCGGGGCGGTCCGCGCCGGGAGCTAGCCTTCTCCCTGGTCTCCGGGACCGCCGCGCGGCACCGGGTCGATCCCCCTGGTGGGTCAGCCGTCCCGAGCCGATCCCCGACCGGTCCGTGGGCCGACCGGCCGCCGAGCGGCCGCTTCGAGAGAGGACGTCATGTCCACCGAACCAGCGGCCTCCTCAGGCGTCGCGTCCCGCCTGGTCACCCGGTGGCGGTCGGTGCCGCTGCTCGGTCAGCTGGGGCCGGTGGCGCTCGGGCTGGTCGTGCTGGGGCTCGGGTCGTTCGCGTACCTGAGCGTGACCGGGCGCGCGCTGGGGCCTACCGCCTTCGCCCCCGTGGCGACGCTGTGGGTGCTGTTCAACGGCGCGGGCCTGGCGCTGTTCCAGCCGATCGAGCAGGAGCTCAGCCGCGCCACGGCCTCGCGGCGGGCGCTCGGGGAGGGCGGCCGGCCGGTCCTGCTGAAGGCGGTCGGCTACGCCGTCGGGGCGACCGCGGTGGTCGGCGCGCTGGTGCTGGCCTTCTCCGAGCTGCTCACCGACCGGGTGTTCAACGGCGCGGGGGTCCTGGTGCCGCTGCTGGTCCTCGGCCTGGTCGGGCTGGCCGCGGAGCACGTGCTGCGCGGTGTGTTCGGCGGGAACGAGCGGTTCTCCCGGTACGGCGCGCAGCTGGGCGTGGACGGCGCCCTGCGCATCGTGGGCCCGCTGGTGCTGGTGCTCGCCGCCGCGCACGACGTCGGCGCGTTCGGGCTCGCCCTCGTGCTCGCCCCGCTGCTCGCGGCCGCGCTCACCGCCGGCCGCCCTGGCACCCTCGGGCAGCCAGGCCCGCCGCTGCTCTGGCGGGACATCGCGCCGCACCTGCTGGTGCTCACCGGCGCGGCGCTGCTCTCGCAGCTGATCATCAACGCCGCGCCGATCGCCGCCCAGGTGCTGGCCCGCCCGGACGAGGCGGAGGCCGCGGGCATCTTCATCTCGGCCCTGGTGCTGACCCGGATCCCGCTGTTCTTCTTCGGCGCCGTCCAGGCCGCCTTCCTGCCCTCGCTGGCCGGGCTGGCCGCGGTGGGCGACCGGCACGGGTTCAGCCGGCAGCTGCGCCAGGTCGTCCTGCTGGTGTCGGGCGTCGGCGGGGTATTCGTCCTCACGATGGCGGCGATCGGGCCGCTGGCGCTGCGGCTGCTCTACGGCGACGAGTTCGTCGCCACCCGCACCGAGCTGGTGCCGCTCGCCGTCGCCGCCGCGCTGTACATGGTCGCCCAGGTCATGGCGCAAACCCTGATCGCGCTGCGCGCCTACCCCGCCGCGCTGATCGGCTGGGCGGCCGGGTCGGCGGTCTTCATGCTGGCCCTGCTGGTGCCCTCGGAGCTGGAGCTGCGGGTGGGCGCGGCCTTCCTCGCCGGCTCCCTGGTCTCGCTCGTCACGCTGGTGCTCTTCGTCCGGGCGCGGGAGCGCCGGCTCACGGGGACCGACCGATGAGCCGGGTCGACCAGACGCCGCACACCGCGCCGCTGCCGCGGACCGGCGGGGCGACCGGCGTCGCCGCGCGGCCGTCCTCGCCGCGCGGGCGCTGGTGGACGGCGTTCGCCCTGCTCGGCCTGCTCGGCGGGCTGTGGGCGCTCGCCGACCCGGTGTTCAGCGTCCCGGACGAGCCGGCCCACGCCGTGTACGCCGCGGCCGCCGTCCGCGGCGAGCTCTGGGCGCCCACCACCGGGATCGACACGACGGTCACCGTGCCCGCCACCTACGCCGACGCGAGCACGGCCGCGGCCTGCTTCATCTACGACGGCACCGTCCCGGCGGGCTGCGCGGAGCTGTTCGTCGCCCAGCCGGGGACGGCGGAGGTCGTGACCACCGCCGGGCGGTACCCGCCGGCCTACTACCTGTTCGCCGGGTCGGCCACGCTCGTCACCGACGGGGCGACCGCCATCTACCTGATGCGGTTCCTCACCGTGCTCGTGTGCGCGGCACTGCTGGCCTCGGCGTTCCTCTCGGTGAGCGAGCGGCGGTCGCCGTGGCCGCTCACCGGGCTGGTGCTGGCGTGCACCCCGATGGTGCTGTTCTTCACCGGCGCGGTGAACCCGCAGGGCCCCGAGCTGGCCGCGGGCATCGCGCTCTGGGCGTCGGCGCTGGCGCTGTTCCCGCCGCCCGGGCCCGCCGGGGCCCGGGACGACGCCGTCCTCCGGGTCGCCCCGCGACTAGTGGTCCGCTGCCTGGCCGCGATGGCCGCGCTCGCGCTCATCCGCCCGCTGTCGGTGGTCTGGCTCGGCCTGATCGTGGGGGTGGTGCTGCTCGCCCGGGCGACCGGCCGCCGCCTCGTCGCCCTGCTGCGCACCCGCTCGGTGCTGATCGGCGGGCTGGTCGTCGGGGCGCTGGTCGCGATGACCGCTGTCTGGGTGCTGGCCCGGGACGCGCTGCGCCAGTGGTCGCGGCCGGTGGACATGCCGGTGCCCGACGCGGCGCTGGTGTCGGTCTCCAAGCTCGACGGAGAGCTGGCCGAGATGGTCGGCGTGTTCGGCTGGCTGGACAACGCCGCGCCGGGCCTGGTGCAGCTCCTCTGGATCGGCGCGGTGGCCGTGCTGGCCGTGCTCGCCGCCGCCGTCGGGACCCGCCGCGAGCGCCTGGCTCTCGTTGCCGTGGTGGCGATCAGCGTGGTCATGCCCGTGGTGTCGGAGCTGTCCTCGTACCGGGAGAGCGCCTTCGCCTGGCAGGGGCGCTACATCCTGGCGTTCAGCGCCGGGCTGACCGTGCTCTCCGGTTACGTGCTGGCCGATCGGTTCCCCGACGAGATCGGTCGGCGGATCTGCCGGGGCCTGGTGGTGGCGGCGGGGGTCGCGCACCTGGTGGCCTTCATCGGCAACCTCAACCGGTACGTGCACGGGATCGACAGCTTCTGGTTCCTCGGCGAGCCGGGCTGGCGTCCGCCGCTGCCGGCCTGGCTGCTCATCGCCGCGTTCGCCGTCGGCACGGCGGCCGCGGTGGCCGGCCTGCTGCGCCGGCTCCGCGACCAGCAGGACCCTGCGCCTATGCCGGCGGTGCCCGCCGGCTGACCCCAGGCGCGGCCGGGTGGGCGGTCAGTCGCGCCAGCGGGGCAGCGCCAGGATCGCGTCCATCCGGCGCAGCTCGTCGCGGTGCAGCGCGCTCAGCCGGCCCAGCAGCCGTTCGCCGTCCTCGGTGAGCTCCACCCGGACGGCCCGGGCGTCGTCAGGATCGGGACGCCGCTGGACCAGTCCCTCGGCCTGCGCCCGGGTGACCAGTTCGACGACGCTGTGGTGGCGCAGCTGGAGACGTTCGGCCAGCTCCCGGATCACGGCCCAGTCGCGTCCGGGGAAGCCCTTGAGCGCAAGCATGAGCTGGTACTGCTGCGGGGTCACGCCGTGATGGCGCACCGTCTCCTCGCTGAACCGCAGGTACCGCCGGATGCCGAAGCGGAACCGCGCCAGCGCCTCGAAGTCCTCCTTGGTGAGCGGCGCGGACTCCTCCCCTCCCCCGTTCTCGCCGTCCGGTCGCGGATCTCGGCCGCTGATCACCCGGACAGATTATCGTGTTACGATACTTCTGTCGCCAGGGCCCCGAGCACCTGCGCCCGGGGTGAGGCCACCTGGGAGGCCGCCGTGCTCAGTGAGCGTGAACGACAGGTGCTGCAGGAACTCGAGCGCTCCTTGGCCGACGAGCCGGACCGGCCCGGCCTGTCCACCCCACCACCGCAGCGCAGGCAGGGCAGGCCCGCGGCGATCCGCGCGGCCACCATCGGCTGCGCGCTCCTCGGCCTGCTGTTCGTCACCGGCGCGATCGTCGCGGCACTCGCGATCGGTGCCGCCGGCGTCCTCGGCTGGCTTCTGTGGCACTACTGGTCCGCGTTGCGCGACGACGGCACGGCCCCGGTGCGCATGCCGGCGGGACCGGGGAGCGGCGCATCGCCCCGTCGCGTGGGTGGAGCGTGGCAGTCCCGGTATCTCCGCTGGATCCAGGGGCTCGAGTGATGGCGGTGGGCCCCGCTCCGGTCGCGGTGGCGGTCGACGGCCGCTCCGACGATGCGGTCGAGTGGGCCGCTGCGGAGGCCGCGGCCCGACGTCGTCCTCTCCGGATCGTGTCCGTGGTCCGCCCTGTTCTCGTGGTCGACCCGTCCGGGGCCTTCCCGCCGGCTGACGACCCGTTCTCCGCCCGAACCCAGGGCGAGGCGGTCCTCCGCGCGGCGGTGGACCGGGCCACGTCGGTCGCCCCGGAGCTCGACGTCTCCACGCAGCTGCTCGTCGGGGCGCCCGGCCGACGGCTGCTGGACGTGAGCGGGGCAGCCACGCTGCTCGTCGTGGGTTGCCCGACCGGCGCTCCTGGACTCCTCGGCCGCTCGACGGCCGGCTGGCTGGTCTCGCATGCGCACTGCCCCGTCGTCGCCGTCCGCCGGCGGCCGGACGAGCCGCACGACTCGCGCGGACCGCGGGTCGTGGTGGGGGTCTCCCTGCCCGGTCGCTGCCCGGGGGTCCTCGGTCTCGCCTTCGCGGCAGCTGCGCAGCGGGACGTGCCGCTGATCGCCGTGCACGCCTGCGGAGGCGACGCGCCGGCCGACCTGGAGGGGGTGTGCTGTCCTCCCGCCGTCACCGAGGGCCGGGCCCAGGAACAGCTCGAGCGGCTGCTGGCTCCCTGGCGTGACCGGTTCGCCCGAGTACCGGTCCGGACGCGGGTTCTCCGCGCCGATCCGGTGACCGCCCTGGCCCAGGAGGCCGCCGGCGCCTCGCTCCTCGTGCTCGGTGCGGGGACCCGGGGAGTCCTGCGGACCGCGCGGCTCAGGCCCGTCTGTCGCAGCCTCCTCCGTCGGGTCGGCGCCCCGATGGCGGTGCAGCCCGCCCCCGCGGCGCAGCCCCGGCCGCGCGGCACGCCTCCCTCCTCCACCGGTCCCGCGCACACCGACCCGCTGCCCGGGCCGACGACGCCATGGGACTGATCAACCTGGCCCGCGTCTACGACGCGGACGACGGGCGGGAGGGCGCGCGGTTCCTGGTGGAGCGCCTGTGGCCGCGCGGCGTCCGCCGGGATGCCCTCCGGCTCACCGACTGGCTGCCCGAGGTCGGCCCCAGCTCCGATCTCCGGACGTGGTTCGACCACCGGCCGGAGCGGTGGGAGGAGTTCCAGCAGCGCTACCGGGACGAGCTCCGGCAACACCCCGAGACCTGGCGGGTGCTGAGCGATGCCGCGGCCGCCGGGGACATCACGCTGCTCTACAGCTCCCGCGACGTCGAGCACAACAACGCCGTGGCGCTCCGCGACTTCCTGCTCTCGTCGGGCTGACGGGCACCCTTCATCCGGCTCAGATGCGGCGGTACTCGGTGGGTGCCGTGCGGGGCACGCGCTCGGGCGGCATCGACCCGCCGACCTCGAACAGCCGGACGACGCGCGCCTACATCCGGGGGTGGATGAGGATCTCGGTGCCGTCGGGGCGGTAGGTGCGCCATCGGCTGCCCGGTGGCGCGGTGTCGTCGCGGTCGACCCGGAACCCGTGGTGAACCTTGGTGTGGTGCCGCTCGCACAGCAACGCCGAGTTGTCCAGGCTGGTCTCGCCGTCGTTGATCCACTCCAGCAGATGATGGACGTCGCACCAGTGGGTGGGGGCGCCGCAGCCGGCGAACACGCAGTGCCGGTCCCGCCGCTCGACGGCCTTGCGCAGGTGCGGCGGGACGATGCGCTGCTCCCGGCCGACGTCCAGGGGCAGCCCGTCGGGGTTGAGCACCAGGCGGGTCAGCGTCGCGTCGCAGGCGACCCACCGGGCGCGGGCGGCGGACAGGGTGGCGCCGAACCCGGTCTCCGCCGCGCCCGGCCCGCGGGCGGGGTCGGTGAGGTCCGCCAGGTGCATGGTCACGATCACGTGCGGCTTGACCCGGCGCAGGAACGGCAGCCCGCCCGAGGCGAGGGCGTTGTCGGCGAGCTGCACCAGCGCGTCGGCCTGCTGCTGCGCCCTGGTCCGGAGGTCACCCTTCGGCCTCGATGCCTGCACGATGGACTCCAGCGCCGCCTGCACCTTCTCTCCGCCGACGGCGTCCAGGTCGAACCGGCCGGTGATGCTGCCGTCGGCGTGCCTGGCGATGGTCAGCCGCCGCCCCTCGGTCGGGTCCGGCTCCGGCCCGTCGGGGTCCAGGGCGTCCAGGTAGCGGTGCACCACCTCCCCCAGCCGCTGATGCGGCTGCGTCGCGGCCACGGTCGCCAGCGCGGTGTCCACCCTCACCCAGGTCGACCTGCTGCGCGGCGGCCGCCGCCAGCGCGCCAGCATCCGCGACAGGTGCCACCACGTTCACCTGGTCGGCGGTGATGGTCCCCGCGGCGAAGGCCTCGGCGACGGCGGGCAGGTGCTCCAGCGCCCGCCCCGAGCGCACCAGCCGGCCCGCCGCACTCGGCGAGAGCCGGGCGTGCCCGCGCAGCCAGGCCGGCATGGTCTTCAGCCCGTCGAACTCCGCCGCCCCCGCCTTCTCACACTCCCGCACCACCCGGGCGATGAACGCATCGAGCCGGTTGCGGCCGCGCAGCGCCTCACCGAGCACCTCCAGCAGCTGCGGGCCGAACAGGCCGGACAGGTCCTCGGCCGCCAGCGCGTCCAGGGCCGACGGCAATTCGCCCACGACACCTCCCGACCGCTTCGAACGTGTGTACGAAGTTTATCGGTGCGACGAGGTCGGCGCAGCGTGAATCCCCAGCTCACAGCGCTATCCACAAATTCCGGCGAGGGGTTGACAGGGTGTCAACCGCCCGTCGTTCGGACGGGTCAGTGGCGGCGGTAGTCGGTGGGCGCCATGCGCGGCCCGCGCTTGGGCGGCATCGACCCGCCGACCTCCAGCAGCCGGACGACGCGCTGCCGGTGGCCGCGGAAGGGCTCGAGCAGCTCGAGCATCCCGGCGTCGTCGGTCTTGCGCCCGGCCAGCGACCAGCCGACCAGGTTCTTCAGGTGGTAGTCGCCCACGCTGACCGAGTCCGGGCAGCCGACGGCACGCTGGGCGACCTCCGCCGCCGTCCACACCCCGATGCCGGGCACCGACTGCAGCCGCCGCCGCAGGTCCGCGCAGTCGTCGAGGGCGGTGGCCTCCAGCCGGGAGGCCACCGACGCCACGGCGCGCAGGGCCCGGCGGCGGGCGCCGTCCAGCCCGCAGGCGTGCCACTGCCAGTCGGTCACCGCGAGCACCCGCTCGGCGGAGGGGACGACGCGCATCCCGGCCGGCGCCGGGCCCGGTGCCGGGTCGCCGGCCAGGCGCAGCAGCTCGCGGAAGGTGCGGTGCGCCTCGAGGCCGGTCACCTTTTGCTCCAGGACGGCGGGGAGGAGCGCGTCCCACACCCGGCCGGTGCGCCCGAGCCGCAGCCACGGGGTGCTGCGGTGCACCCGCGCCACGAGGGGGTGTGCCTCGGCGGGGAAGCCCGACGGGTCGTCCTCGGCGCCGAGCCAGGCCGGCACGAGCGGCAGCACGGCGGCCGCACCGGGCCCCCAGGCGTCGACGCGGATGCCGTCGGGCACGGTGCGCAGCCGGACCGTGGCCGGGCCTTCCGCGCTGGACATGGTGCGCCAAACGCCGTCCTCGGCGTAGCGGAGCGTCGGGTCGCCGGTGCCCCGCCGGTCCCGGGAGAGCACCCGGCGCACGTCCAGCGGCCAGTCCGGCCGCCACGTGACGGAGAGCGCCTCCTCGTGGGGAGGGGCGGCCAGGGTCACTTCGGGGCCATGCGCAGCGCCCCGTCCATCCGGATGACCTCGCCGTTGAGGTACGGGTGCTCGACGATGTCCAGTGCGAGCTGCGCGAAGTCCTCCGGCCGGCCCAGGCGCCGCGGGAACGGGATATTGGCCGCCAGGCTCGTGCGGGCCTCCTCGGGCAGAGCCGCCAGCAGCGGCGTGTCGATGAGGCCGGGGGCGATCGTGCAGACCCGCACCCCCACCGCCGCGAGGTCACGCGCGGCCGGCAGCGTCAGCCCCACGATGCCGCCCTTCGAGGCGGCGTAGGCGATCTGCCCGATCTGGCCGTCGTAGGCGGCGACCGAGGCGGTGTTGACGACGACGCCGCGCTCGCCGTCCTCCCCCGGCTCGGTGCGCGCCATCGCCGCCGAGGCCAGCCGGAGCACGTTGAAGGTGCCGACCAGGTTGACCATCACGGTGCGGGTGAACGGCGCGAGGTCGTGCGGCGAGCCGTCCCGGGCCAGGGTGCGCTCCACCCAGGCGATGCCGGCGCAGTTGACCGCGATCCGCAGCGGACGATCCTTGCCGGTCGCGTCGTCGATCGCGGCCTGCACGGAGGCCTCGTCGGTGACGTCGGTGCGGACGAACGTGGTGTGCCCGCCCAGCTCGTCGGCGAGCGCCCGCCCCTTGTCCTCCTGCAGGTCGAGGATCGTGACGGCGGCCCCGCGGGCCGCCAGTGCCCGGGTGGTCGCCTCCCCCAGCCCTGATGCCCCGCCCGAGACGACCGCCGCGACCTCAAAGTCCTTCATGCCCTGCAGGCTAAGGGCGCGCCCTGCTCGGCTGCCCGAGGCATGCCCGGCGGGTCGGGGGCACGTCCCGGGACCGACGTAGGCTCGTCGGCCGACGGAGGGAGCACGGCATGTTCGAGAAGCTGACCGGCAACGTCCAGGGCCCGCTGGAGGTCCACGGCGCGGTGGAGATCGAGGGCACACTGCATGGCGGCGCCGTGGTCACCGGCACGCTCGACCTGATCGGGACCTGCAACGGCCCCATCGAGGTCCGGCTGGACGGGCACGCCGACATCGAGGCGGTCGTCCGCGGCAACGTGCTCGCCCGCAGCGGCACGCTCCGGCTGCGCGGCATCCTCGAGGGCGTGCTCGGTGCCGAGCCCGGTGCTGACGTGCAGCTGGCCGTGGGCACGATCGTGAACGGTCGGCGCCTGGAGGCCGACGGCACGTTCACCCCGGTGCAGGGTTCCTTCGGCTTCAGCATCCCGGACGACGCGCAGATGATGCGGCTGCAGTCCGACGCCACCTGGACGCCGGTCGGCTGAGGCTGACGGGGGCGCAGGGACCGGGCCGAGATCGTTCCCCGGCGACGCGCGGTCACCTCCGACGGTTGATCCCCCCGAGGGCATAGCGTGTGCACGTCCCCAGTTCACGACGGCCGGTCCGCGCTTCAGCGCCGCCATCGCACTGTGGGCGCTGTCCCGTTCGGTTCGCCGACCGGGACGCGCTGGTACCCGGGCCCCGGCTGTGGCGCCCCCTCCGATCGCTGGGGCCCGGGGAACCAACCGGGCGCGTCGGCGCCACTCCCCTCCCCAAACCCACCGCGAGGCCGCCCGGGGCCTGCTCAGCGGTCCGGGAGCAGCCCTGCGAGCGTCGGGGCGATCTGCGCGGCGAAGACGGCGTGGCCGGCCTCGTTGAGGTGCAGCCCGTCCGACGCGATGAGCTCCGGACGCCCCAGCAGCCAGCCGCTCGCGTCGACGAAGGTCGCATCCGCCTCACCGGCGGCCGAGGCCAGGGCGTCGCGCAGGGTGTAGAGCGCGGCGGTCGGTTCCTGCCTCGGCCACTCCGGACCGATGACGAGAAGTTCCGCCTCCGGGGCCGCCGCCTCGAGGAGGGCGTACGTCGCGACGGCGTCCTGCCGCACGGCCTCCGGGTCGAGTGTGGCGTCGTTGAACCCACCGAAGACGACGACGACGTCGGCGTTCTCCGGCGGGGTCTCCGTGGCGACGGTGTAGGGGTAGGACCAGCCCACTTCCCAGTTGGTGTACCCGGACCCCGAGTGGCCGTGGTTGACCAGCTCGAGGTTCAGGTCGGCCGCGACGAGGGCCGGCCAGCCGCTCGGCAGGTCCGCCCCCACGCCGGGGCCGACGTAGCTGTCGCCGTAGACGACGACCACCGGGGGCTCCGGCCGCGAGGGCGCGGCGGCCGTGCCGGCGGGCTCGGCGGCCGGCTCGGAGCCGTTCGACGAGGTGCACGCGGGGAGGAGCGCGAGGACGCCGAGCACCGCAGCGGCTCTCCCGCGCATGACCTGACCCCACCCCCGTCGATGCGCGTCCGCAGCGCTCGCGGTCGAGGGTAACGAGGCCGCCTGAGGCGGATCTGGCCGCGCGTGTCGGCCGTACCGGGGCGCCTGGGTGGGCGAACGACTGGGCCCCCGCCCGGACCTGTGAGGTCCGGGCGGGGACCCAGTCGTTCAGTGCTGCGGTGCCGGGGTCATCCCCGCGGGGTGCCCGGCGGCGTCACCCAGAGGGTCAGCCGAGGACGCGGCGGATGCCGATGCCGTCACCGGTGATGGTGGCGTCGACGCCCTTGCCGGTCACGGCGAGGCGGTTGTCGTCGTAGGTGTAGGGGAAGTTGGCGACGAAGGCGGTGTCGCCGGGGTTGCCGTAGAAGAAGC
>NZ_JABGCH010000238.1 GCF_019799945.1 Modestobacter marinus | reverse complement strand
CCGACCCCGCCGCAGCCGAACACCGCCACGCTCTCCCCGCGTTGCACGGCGCCGGTGTTGATCGCCGCGCCCACCCCGGCCATCACCCCGCAGCCGAGCAGCCCGGCCGCGGTGGCCGGCGCGGCCGGGTCGACCTTGGTGCACTGCCCGGAGTGCACGAGCGTCTTCTCGGCGAACGCCCCGATGCCCAGCGCCGGGGACAGCTCGGTGCCGTCGGCCAGGGTCATCTTCTGCGCCGCGTTGTGGGTGTTGAAGCAGTAGTGCGGCTGGCCCTTGCGGCAGGCCCGGCACTGCCCGCACACCGCCCGCCAGTTCAGCACCACGAAGTCCCCGACCGCGACGTCGGTGACCCCCTCCCCCACCGCGGCCACGGTCCCGGCGGCCTCGTGGCCGAGCAGGAACGGGAACTCGTCGTTGATCCCGCCCTCCCGGTAGTGCAGGTCGGTGTGGCAGACCCCGCAGGCCTGCACGTCCACCACCGCCTCACCCGGCCCGGGATCGGGGAC
>NZ_JABGCH010000237.1 GCF_019799945.1 Modestobacter marinus | reverse complement strand
TGCTGGTGTTTTAAAAATTCGTAGTAGACCTGAGCTGTTTCAGTTTTTGGTGCATGTATTACGTACAATTTTGTTTAAAATGGAAATGAGAGCATATCACCATGGACTTTGTGACTGGATTACCTAAGACTAAGACTGGATGTGATGCTATTTGGGTGATTGAGGACAGATTAACTAAGTCTGCTCACTTTTTGCCGATTAAAGAGACTTATAAGTTGAGTGTTTTAACTAAACTGTACATTGATGAGATTATCAGATTGCATGGTGTGCCTGTTTCCATAGTTTCTGATAGAGATGCAAGATTTACTGCACGTTTCTGGGGTGCATTGAATAGAGCACTGGGAACTCTGTTGACTATGAGTTCAGCACATCATCCTCAAACTAATGGATAGTCTGAACACACTATTTTGATTTTGGAGAATATGCTTTGTGCTTGTGCCTTGGGGGTTAAAGGTAATTGGTATAAGCATGTGACTTTAGCAGAATTTGCTTATAACCATAGTTAT
>NZ_JABGCH010000236.1 GCF_019799945.1 Modestobacter marinus | reverse complement strand
ACGGTAAAGCGCCAAACATTAAAACACAATAAAGGAGGTGAACATGGCAGAACAAATGATGTGTGATGGTTTCCCGGTAATTTTCTTATACGTTGAAGATATTCAATATAGAGTTTTACAAGATGATTATAATTTCAAAATTAAGTTATCAAATGATAGAACCCTTTATATCACTAAAAGGGATCTAACGGCTATTATTAAAAGCGGAAACAAACAGCGTAAAAGTTGGATGACGCCCAAGGAATTTTTGGTTCTTGCGGCTATGTATAAGCATCTTAAAGTTTAGATGAGAGGGAAACCTCTTTTTTTTTTTTTTGTTTTAGTGATAAAATGACCTTGAAATAGAAAAGGTTAAATAAAGCGTAAATCAACCGGGTGAGTTGTAAAGCAGGGGCAACAACAGATCGGCAATGTGGTTAATTTATTCAACAAATCATATTATGCCGCTCTTTTGCTACGACTAATGGGGGATAAAGGGGGCATATTCGTGCGTGTCAGGGTTTTAT
>NZ_JABGCH010000235.1 GCF_019799945.1 Modestobacter marinus | reverse complement strand
TGCACTTGAAACAGCAGCATACATTCTGACCTTGGTACCAACTAAGTGAGTACCTACTACTCCCACAGAACTTTGGACTGGTCGTAAGCCTAGTCTAAGACATGTTCGGATTTGGGGTAGTCCAGCACATGTGCTGAAAGGGAAAACAAGTAAGTTGGAATCGAGAACAGAAGTTTGTTTATTTGTTGGATATCCTAGAGGAACGAAAGGTGGTTTATTTTATAGTCCTAAGGATCAGAAGGTCATTGTTAGCACCAATGCCCGATTCTTAGAAGAAGACTATGTAATGAACCACAAGCCCAGAAGTAGAATTGTTCTAGAAGAATTGAGAGGAGATAAACCAGTACAAACTTCTTCAATACCTACAGTACAAGAGGAAACACCACATGAAAGTGTTCTTGACATCCCATTGCCTCGTCGTAGTGGGAGGATTGTTGAGACTCGTGATGATATTGAACCTTGTGGTCCTACCATGAACATGCCGGTTCCACAACCAGAGCAAAATAT
>NZ_JABGCH010000234.1 GCF_019799945.1 Modestobacter marinus | reverse complement strand
AAGCACTCATTCAATAGAATGCTAAGTCTACAACGATATGAAGAAATGCTTGAAATATTAACAGAACTTCTTCAGCTTACTGATGTATTCTTTTCTTGAATACAATTCCTGTGCGTCTTCATCATTATCGTAAGCACGATTGATATCGACCCACCATCTTTGGAACTCTTCGCACTGCTCAACCGTTCAGGCTTCTTCGCTTTTTGCTGGGAATACCAGAGAAGAGATTACGCCCAGGGCCAGAAGTCCGATGACAACGCCAACGCTAAACAGAGGGCTAATATCAAGGCCCAATGGCTCGGCGATAAGCTTGATGCCAATGAATACAAGGACTGCAACAACGGCTTTCTCCAAGTGACAGAGGTGCTTCATCAGCGCTTCCAGCACAAAGAATAGAGCACGAAGGCCAAGCACAGCCATGAGCATGGCGGAATAGACAACGGCAGTATCTTTAGCCACAGCGATTACAGCCGGAACTGAATCGAAGCTAAACATAACATCTGACAG
>NZ_JABGCH010000233.1 GCF_019799945.1 Modestobacter marinus | reverse complement strand
TTATCACGTAGGTATTTTTCAAAGATACCATCAATAACCGCTTGTGGTTGCTTACCTTCAATTGAAACTGGGTTAAGTCCAGTTGTGCCAATAAGTCAATCAGGTCTTAAATCACCAGCTTTAGCAGTAGCTTGTTGTCCTGATGGAGGTGAAACCTCATGGTCTGATTGCTTAAATCTTTCACATTGCGCAAAAGAAGAAGAATATAAGTTGGACACAAGAATCATATCTTTAATGACGTTTATTTCTTTTGGTGTCATTACAATACCTGGAATAGCATTTTGTGTAGCTGATAAAGTATTTAAATCATTTAAACTCTTCCCACCATTTGTATCAAAAATGAATTCACGTGCAATAAACATTGGCATAGCAACGTTATAGTCAAATCAATCTAAGAATAGAGTTGTTTTATCTTGTATATCAACGCAAGTTGCTTTTACAGGGATAAAGTACTTATCTGTAGAAACGTTGATTATTTCATTGTTTCCATTTACATTTCCACGCACCTT
>NZ_JABGCH010000232.1 GCF_019799945.1 Modestobacter marinus | reverse complement strand
AATTCTTATTTTTGGTTTATATATTTCTTAATTATCCAAAAAAAAAAAGAATGTTTGCCAGTTGTAAGAGATTTTCTCGATGTATTTCCTGATGAATTATCTGGTTTACCTCCTCACAGAGATATAGACTTTTCTATAGAGGTGTATCCCAATACTGATCCTATTCATCTTTCCTCTTATAAGATGGCACCTGCAGAATTGAAAGTTCTTAGAGATCAGTTAAATGATTTGCTGACTAAAGGGTTTATTAGAGATAGTCATTCACCCTGGAGTTCACCAGTTTTGTTTGTGAAAAAGAAAGACGGTTCTTTACGTTTGTGTATTGATTATCGGAAGTTAAATAGGGTGACTGTGAAGAATCGTTATCCTTTACCACGTATTGATGAGTTATTTGATCAGCTTAAGGGTTCTCGTTATTTTTCAAAGATTGATCTTCGTTCAGGATATTATCAGCTTCGCGTAAAGGAAGAAGATATTCCAAAGACTGCTTTTAGCACTCGGTATGGGTTGTA
>NZ_JABGCH010000231.1 GCF_019799945.1 Modestobacter marinus | reverse complement strand
CCACTTACTGAATTGAAGTCAATATCAGTTTGCTTTCCATTTAGGTTTCCCTTTGCCATAATTCCACCAAAGAGTGAAGTCTTCTCAATTTCAACTGATATACCTGATTTGTCAGTACCCCCAACTTTTATTTTTGGTGCTTTGAATTCATTCCCAAGTCCAATTCTAAATAAGATTCTTGCATTTGTGAAAGATGCTTCAAGATTAGTGATATTGACCATAGTTCATTCATACAGACCTTCTGGTTGTATGTCATTAGTTACAGCAAGCATACCTTCTTTTGCCTCAATCATTGAAGAAGACACAAATACTGGTTGAGTACCAGCTTCATATTGTGTAGCATCAAATGGTACACCAACTGTAAAGATAGCAGGGATAAGTCTTGCTTGACCTAATTTAATACTTTCAAATTCACCTTCATAATATCAATTAGAAAGCATCATAAATGAGTCTTCCTCTTTTAGTTCTTGTCCAAATACAGAAGTTGAAGATGTAATATCCATAATTGTCTCT
>NZ_JABGCH010000031.1 GCF_019799945.1 Modestobacter marinus | reverse complement strand
CTCGCCTCACTGCCGGGTCCCCAGGCCGCCGCCAACAACACGCCGACAAGTTGATTCTTTACAGGCCCAGTGCGTGCGGCAGCGCTGCCAGGCCGCACCGGGCACCGCGGCGCCGATCGCCTCCACCAGGCCGCGGTGGGCATCGCTGGTCACCAGCTGGACCCCGGTGGGGCCGCGGGCGGTCAGGTCGCGGAAGAAGGACAGCCAGCCGGCGCCGTCCTCGGCGCTGGTGACCTGCAGGCCGAGGATCTCCCGGTGCCCGTCGCCGTTCACCCCGGTCGCCATCAGGGCGTGCACGCCCACCACCCGGCCGCCCTCGCGCACCTTGAGCACCAGGGCGTCGGCGGCCAGGAACGCGTACGGTCCCGCGTCCAGCGGCCGGTGCCGGAAGTCCGCGACCTGCGCGTCCAGTTCCCAGGCCATCTCCGACACCTGCGACTTCGACAGCCGGCTGATGCCCAAGGACTCGACCAGGCGCTCCATCCGCCGGGTCGAGACACCCAGCAGATAGCAGGTCGCCACCACCGTGGTCAGCGTCCGCTCCGCCCGGCGGCGGCGCTCCAGCAGCCAGTCGGGGAAGTACGAGCCCGACCGAAGCTTCGGGATCGCGACGTCCAGGGTGCCGGCGCGGGTGTCGAAGTCCCGGCTCCGGTAGCCGTTGCGGGTGTTGGTCCGCTGCTCGCTGCGCTCGCCGTAGCCGGCGCCGCAGACCGCGCCGGCCTCGGCCGACATGAGGGTGTTGATCAAGGTCGTGAGCATCTGACGCAGCAGATCAGGGCTTGCCTGGGCCAGCTGCTCGTGCAGGAAGTGGGCAGGGTCGATACTGGAAGGCGCGGTCATCGCGTCGAACTCCTGAAGGACTGTGAGAGGTCATCCAGCAGATCACGCGGTGGCCGCCTTCACGTCCTCGGCCCGCTGGTCACCGGGCCGTCGCACACCACCTTGGTGGACGCCACTGCTTGGGCGGCAGCCCGACATCGAGGCGAGTCCCACTGCGCGCTGACCGGTCGCGTCGAGGCGCGGCCAGTGGCTTCAGCAAGCTGATCTCAGGACACCCTGCGTGGCGGCGATCCCCGGCCCGCCGCCTTCCTGCGCGTGACCGTAACGCTGCGCCTCGCCGGCGTTACCGGTGATTGAGGTCTTGATCGATCGTCACCCAGGCACGCCGGACACTGGCACTCTTGCCGTCGGACGTTGCCCGGGACCCTTGCCACACGCGCCCTGCTCCGCCACGACGGTGCGGTAGAGGGTGAGGTGTTCGGCCACCATCCGCACGGCGCTGAACCGCGTCTCCGCGGCAGCCCGGCAGGTTGCGCGATCGAGCTCCGTGGCGCGGGGAAGCACCTCGGGGAGCAGCCGCAGGTCACGCACGAACCCGGTCACCCCGTCCTCGATGATCTCCGGGGCCGAGCCGTTCGGCGTCACGACCACGGGGGTGCCCGCGGCCAGGGACTCGATCATCACCAGGCCGAACGGCTCAGACCAGCGGATGGGGTTGAGCAGCGCCATGGCACCGCCGAGCAGCTCGTACTTCGCGGCCGCATCCAGCTCCCCGACGTACTCGGCATCCCGACCGAGCAGCGGCCGAATACACCCCTCGAAGTAGTCCCGTTCCGAGGCCTCCCGCATCTTGGCCCCGATCCGCAGCGGTATCCCGGCCGCCCGAGCGATCAGGATCGCCTCCCGGACGCCCTTCTCGGGGCTGAACCGGCCCAGGAAGCAGACATACCCGCCGCTCCCGGCGCCGACCGGCACCGCGCTGACGTCGAGGCCGTGGTGGATGACGGCGGCGAACGGGACGTCGGGAGCGGCCGAGGCCTGGGCGGCGGAGATGGCGACCAGGCCGACTTCGGCCGCCATGGCGCGGTACACCGTGTCGAGGTCGCCGTGGACCGGGCCGTGACAGGTGCTGACCACGGGCAGGCCGGCCCGGCGTCGCCGGCACAGGGGGCCGGTGATCGTGTGGTCGTGCACCAGGTCCACGTCCACGAAGGCTGCGTAGGCGCGAACCACATGGGCGAGCTCGGTGACGCAGTCCCCGATGGGCACGCCCGCGGCCGGGACCGTGCCGGCGACCAGCTCCACAGAGCAGGTGCTGCCGGCACGCGCAGCCAGCAGGACCTCATGCCCGGCGTCGGCCAAGCCCCTCGCCAGGTAGTCGACCTGCGCCTCTATGCCTCCGTAGGCGGGTGGTGGCACGGGCAACCAGGGAGGTGCGATGACGCCGATCCGCACGGTGGGCTCCCTCTGGCGGAGTTGCTCCGGAGGCTTGGAGCGCCCGCTCGCTGTCGGATGTCCGCCTTCCAGCCGCCCGCGGACCGCCTTCCCCGGCACGTTAGGCGTCACTTGGGCATCCGCCAAGGCGTCGCGCCACGAACCGGACGCGTTCGTGCCACTTCTCGGGCACGAGCGTGAGGTCCTGGCCGTCCGCGCGGACAATGGAGCCGCCAACGCCCGCGTACCTCGTTCCACAGGAGCTCGGCCATGACCTCAGCGGACCGGTCCGCGGCGGGCCTCGACGTGACCGAAGCCGACACCGAGCCGGTCACGGCCCCCAACCAGGCGGTCACCCTGGTCGAGGGCTCGACCTTCTGCGTCGGCCCGCCCTCCGGAGACCTTCGGGGCGACGGGCCCGAGGGCCTGTTCTTCCGGGACACCCGCATCGTGTCGGACTGGCGACTGCGCCTCGACGACTCCCCTCTCCAGCCCCTCACCGTGCTCCGGCAAGAGCCGTTCCGGGCAACGTTCCTCGTGCGCGCCCTGCCCAGGACATCCCGGACCGAGGTGCTCCTGGAGCGGCACCGTTACGTCGGCGAGGGCATGCGTGAAGACCTTCGGCTGCGCAACCTCGGGAACCAGCCGCTCGCCACCACCCTCCGCCTGCTCGTCACCAGCGACTTCGCCGATCTGTTCGCGGTGAAGGAGGGCCGGGTCGAGGTGCACGAGCAGCCGTCGATGAGGACCGATGGCGACACACTCGTCCTCGGGATGCACGAGGAAGGGGTCTCCCGGGGGTGCCGTGTGACGGCAGCGGGAGCGGTCGCCGGCCACGGCGAGCTGGCCTTCGATGTCCGCGTCCCGCCGCACGGCACCTGGGAGACCACCCTCCTCGTCGTCCCCATCGTTGGCGGGGAGGACGTCCACCCCGCCTTCCCGGTCGGCCGACCGCCCGAAGAGGCACACCCGGCGCAGCGCCTACGCCGATGGCGGGCCGGCAGCCCACGAGTGCAGACCGAGGATCCGCAGCTGCGCATGGTCCTCGCCCAGAGCCTGGAAGATCTCGGTGCCCTACGGCTGCACGATCCGACTCATCCCGGCGAGGCGGCGGTGGCCGCCGGGGCGCCGTGGTTCATGGCGCTGTTCGGTCGGGACTCCCTCCTCACCTCGTACATGACCCTGCCCGTGGACTCGGGCCTTGCCCTCGGCACATTGCAGATGCTGGCTCGCCTCCAGGGGACGAGCGTGGATCCGCGCACCGAGGAGCAACCCGGGAGGATCCTGCACGAGACGCGGCTGGGCGCCGAATTCCCCCTGGCACACGGGGGCGGGAACGTCTACTACGGCACGGTCGACGCCACCCCGCTCTTCGCCGCCCTTGCCGGCGAGCTCCGCCGGTGGAGCATCGCCTCCGAACAGCTGGACGCGCTCCTGCCCGCCGTCGACCGGGCGCTGACCTGGATCGACGAGTACGGCGACCGCGACGGCGACGGCTTCGTGGAATATCAGCGAAGCACCTCGGCGGGGTTGGTCAACCAGGGCTGGAAGGACTCCTGGGACGGCATCAACACCGCCGACGGCGCGATCCCGCCCACCCCGATCGCACTGTGCGAGGTGCAGGGCTACGTGTACGCCGCGTACTCCGCCCGATCCGACCTGGCCGCCGCCGCCGGGGACGAGGCCGGCGCAAGGCATTGGTCCGACAGGGCCGAGGAGCTCAAGCGCGCGTTCAACGAGCAGTTCTGGCTGGCCGATCGCGGCTGGTTCGCCGTGGGCCTGGACGGCGACAAGCGTCCGATCGACGCGCTGACGTCCAACATCGGCCACTGCCTGTGGACAGGGATCGTGGCGGAGGACAAGGCCGAGCACGTCGCCGCGCACCTGCTGTCGCCGGAGATGTTCACCGGCTGGGGAGTGCGGACCCTCGCGTCGTCCATGGGTGCGTACAACCCCATGAGCTATCACAACGGGTCGGTGTGGCCGCACGACAGCGTGCTGGTGGCCACCGGTCTGATGCGCTACGGCTTCGTAGCGGAGGCGCAGCGAATCGCCACCGGACTCTTGGACGCCGCCGTCGCGTTCGGCGGGCGACTGCCCGAGCTCTTCTGCGGGTTCGACCGGTCGGAGTTCCCGACCCCGGTCCCCTACCCGACGTCGTGCTCACCACAGGCCTGGGCGGCGGCCACGCCGATCCAGGCGGTGCGGCTGCTGCTGCGACTGGAGCCCCGGGTCGGCGAGGTGTGGTTCGAACCCGCGTGGCCCGACCGCTACGGGCCGATCCGCATCAACGACGTGCCCCTGGCCGGCCGCAGGGTCACCTTGACCGTGGACCAGGACGGCGCCCGGTTGGAGGGTCTCCCGGACGGTGTCCCCGTCGTCCCGGGCTTCCACCTCAACCAGCTCCGTGCCGGTCCTGATGATCGCAGCGTGAGGTGACCCGCCGAGGTCGCAGTTGTGCGAGCGACGGGGTGGTGTCGCGCACTCATGAGGTTCGAGCCGATGACGGCGAGGTCTTCCGCGGTTGGCGCGATCACCCTGACCGTCGTGCCCGTGGCGGCCGGCCGGCGGACCTCCGCGTCCAGGCGACGGGTGCGGTGCTGCCGCAGAAGTCGTTCCAGCCGCTCCCCCGCGCTCCGTGGACGGTCCTCCTCGTAGGTCACCAGTGGGGCCAGGACGATCGGGCTCATCCAGGTGCTCGCGCACCAGGACGTCGGCGTCGGTGACCGAGACCGCTCCCCCGTCGATGTGGCGCCGCCCAGCGATCGAGGTCGGCGGAAAGGAGATCGGCGCCGCCGCCCGGAGTCGTAGTCCATCGCGACCACCACTAGAGGCTTTGCTGAGCAAGCTTCTCGATGAGGGAGAACTTGTCGCGGAAAGCCCATGGCGTGTGGTCGCGCGGGGGCCAGCGCCAGGTCCAGCGCCAACAGCTCCGATGTCCTCGCCGCCAGCGGCGGTAGGGTGGACGTCTTGTGGCACAATTGTGGCACGATTGTGGCATGCCCAGAACACGGCTCAGCACGACCGTCGACGAAGATCTCCTGCAGGCCGCTCGACGTGTGCGATCCGGTGACACCGACGCCGCCATGATCGACGAGGCGCTGCGCGCGCTGGTGGCGCGCCACCGTTCAGCCGAAGTCGAGGCGAGCTACACCGCCTACGACGAACACCCGCTCGACGAACCGGACGAGTGGGGTGACTTGGCGTCGTTTCGCGAAGCCGCCGGACGGTCGTGACCACGCTCCCCGTGCGCGGTGAGGTCTGGTGGTGCGAGCTGGCCGAGATCGGGCGCCGCCCCGTCGTCGTCCTCTCCCGCGACGCAGTGATCCCTCGACACCGGCGGACACTCGTCGCACCGTGCACCACCACGATCCGCGGCCTCGTCAGCGAAGTCGGCCTCGAGCCCGGCGAGGACCCGGTACCCCGCCGCTGCGTGGTCAACATGGACTCGGTCGAGAGCGTCTCCGTCGCAGTCCTCGTGGAGCGGCTCGGACGGTTGGCCGACACCCGCATGCGGCAGATCTGCGCAGCCCTCTCCGTCGCGGTCGACTGCGCGGACTGACGCTGTGCCGGTGGAGGAACTCACCCGGGAACGTGGCAGGACAGCGCACATGGCCCTCGGCCACCGGACCGCGGCGGCGCCAGCGCCGGAGTAGAGCAGCTTACTCATCGGGCAAGCACCTTGCGGCGCAGCGGCGTGGCCGCCCCAGGAGCCTCGCCGTCCCACCGGCAGATCTGCCCGCCGGTCAGCTCTCCGGCCCGACGGGCAGGCCCGAGTTCAACTCGCGGAGCGCAGGGAGCAGGTGTCGAGCAGCGCCGGGTCGGTGGCGCCGTTGCCGGCCGGGCGCGGGACGGTCCCACTCGGCGGCGGCTCCTGGCCGTCCTCCACCCACGCGGTCAGGGCGTCGAAGGCGGCCCGGAAGCAGGGCAGCATCGGGCGCAGGTGTGCCGGGTCCAGGTGCATCAGGCTGTCGACGTGGTTGCCGCCCTCGATGCGGTAGTAGCGGTGCAGCCGGGCGCGCTGCGCGTCGCTGATCATCCGTGCGTAGACGTCGCTGTGGAGGCCGATCGGGAGCAGGCTGTCCAGCGTGCCGTGCAGGGTGAGCAGCGGCTTGCCGATCGCGCCGGTCAGGCTGATGCGGGCCAGCGCCTCGTGCACCGGCTGCGAGCGCGGGTCGGCGAACCAGGCGTCGTAGCCCGCGTCACTCGGACAAGGCGCGAAGATCTCGGGCAGGCTCGCGCCCGCCGACGCCCCCGGGCAGGCCGGGTCGAACGCCGGGTCGAACTCGGCCCGGTAGGTCTTCTGCGTCACCCCCCAGTAGAAGCTCTGGTGGTACGGCCACAGCGGTTCCGAGCCGCGCGCGAAGCCGGCGGCGTACATGTCCGCGGCGGTGGCCAGGCCCAGGGTGTAGCGCACCGCCGTCGGCAGGTAGGTGAACAGGTTGGGCCCGTCGGGTGTGAACAGGTTCCCCTCCCAGTCGACGCCACCGTCGTAGAGTTCCGGGTGGTTCTCCAGCTGCCAGCGCACCAGGTAG
Organism: Modestobacter marinus; assembly: GCF_019799945.1. Taxonomy (GTDB): domain Bacteria; phylum Actinomycetota; class Actinomycetes; order Mycobacteriales; family Geodermatophilaceae; genus Modestobacter; species Modestobacter marinus_B. The sequence goes on along the minus strand of NZ_JABGCH010000031.1, from coordinate 44,729 downwards.
CCGCCGTTGCTGATACCGGCCAGGTAGGTGTGCTGCGGCGGGTCGTCGAAGCGCTCGCGCAGCGCGCCCTGGGCGGCGACCGTCAGCTGGGTCATCCGCTCGTGCCACTCGGCCACCGCGTCGCCGGGCCGGTCGCCGTCCCGGTAGAAGTCCGGGCCGTTGTTGCCCTTGTCCGTGCAGGCGTAGGCGAAGCCTCGCGCCAGGACGAAGTCGGAGATGAGGAAGTCGCAGGCGTACTGCTTGCGGACGCCCGGCGCGCCGGTCACCACCAGGCTCCCGTTCCAGTCGTCCGGGATGCGCAGCACGAACTGGCTGTCGTGGTCCCAGCCGTGCGTGGTGTTGAAGGTCGAGGTGTCCGGGAAGTAGCCGTCGACCTGAAGCCCTGGCACCCCGCAAGGATTGCTCGTGCCCGGCGCGTGCAGCGTGATCCAGTCCGTCCGGTCGGTGAACTCCCCTGCGGGTGCCTGCAGCAGTCCGGTGGTCGTGAGGTCCGGCAGGCACGCGGTGACCGAGGTCTCCGCACCCGGCACCTGCACCGTGTCGCTGGGGGGACGGTGCGGCGGGGCCATCAGAACTCCCTGGGGACGAGGTCTCCGCGATGGTCGCCGAGACCTCGGCCCGCGGGCAACCCCTCGGCTCCGCCCGGCGCTCTGCGGAACCAGCGAGCGGTCAGCGACCCCGTCAGGGCTTCGTCACGTGGTGCCGTCCATGGCGGCACCGGGCCGCAGTCGGCCCTGCTGGTCGAGCAGCGCGAGAGCCTCCGGCTGGGGCTCGTCCAGGTTCCTGCTGAACAGGTACTCGGGATAGACCGGCTGCTTGCCGAGGAGCCGACCGAGCGGTGCGAGACCACCGAACAGGAAGCGCTGCACCAGCGGAGGCGGAGAAGCGAAGACAACGGTGTCGCGGTAGGCGGTCAGGGACACCGCGGCCTGGAGCAGGTGCGGCAGGCCCCGCGCATCGACGTGGCCGTCCCGGGCCAGGCCGAAGCTGGTGGCGATGATGCGGACGAAGCGCTCACCGGGAGTCACCTCGACGAGCACCTGCGCCTCCTCCGTGCCGACCTGCCACCAGTCGTGCGAGGTCCCCGGAGGAACCTCGCAGGACTGACCGGCTGCCAGCTCGCTGTGCCGCCCACCCACCTGGAAGCCGACCCGACCCGCCAGCACGTGAAAGCGTTCGGTGGCCCCCGGGTGCACGTGCGGGGCCGCGACCCGGCCGCCCGGACTCACGAACAGGTGCGCGACGAGTGTCCGGTCCGGATGGGTCTCCGGATCGGTGAGCAGCACAGCCCGCTCGCCGGTGACCGGATTGGTGAAGACCTGCCCTCGCCGGGACCAGCCGAGCTCGCGGCGCGGGTACAGGCCTGCCTTGTCATCCTGATCCCGCGGGGTGTCGCCGATGCCCTGCCGCTCCCGCATCGACTTCTCCCGTCGTCGGATGTGGTCAGCCGCCGCCCGGCGGGGAGCTGCAGCCCCTCGGGCGCAGGCAGCGCCCGGCAGCCGAGCCGAGCCGAGCAGCATTCAGGCCGCAGTCCGGCCCGTTAGCGCGCCGGCGCGGTGCACATGGTGACACCGGCGGCCGCCGACCGCAGCCACCTGTCGCGTTCCGACCCGCAGGACGACGCTTCTCGTAGATGTCCCGCAGTCGGCCGTTCAGGGGGTTCCGGCGGACTCCCCCACTGCCGATACGACAGGCATGCGCACCAGCCACGCCGCCACCGCGCTCGCTGCGTTCACCGTCGGCCTGACCACTGCGGCCACGCTGCGCCGCCTCGTCGGCGCCCGCCTGCCTGTGACCGCGCCCGTCACGACCGCTGCCCTCCCCCCGGCCATGGACCACGACGCCGTCGTCCTGCGCTTCGCCCGCCCGGTCGTCGCCGGACCCGCACTCCAGCCACTGGAGTCGCCGGCTCGGTGCGGGGACAGCGGCGGCCGAACGAAGGCGGGCGCCCCATGCGGCGCCCGCACCAATGGCGGGCGCTGCCACCATCACGCGATGGCCGCCTGAGCCTCCCGGTTGCGCCGCACCTGCGACCACTCGTCCCACTGACCAGGGCGTCCGCCGGTCCGGAGGCCGCTCAGTCCTGAGCGATCACCGAGAAGACGTTGCCGGCCGGATCGGCGAACCAGGCGATCAGCGGTCCGCCCTCGCGCATCACGCCCTTCTCGTCGGTGGGCGGGTCGTCGTAGTGCAGGAACTCCACCCCTCGGGCGACCAACTCGTCGACCGCGGTGTCGACGTCGGGCACCGGGAAGTTGAGCACCGTGTACGTCGCCGCGGTGTGCCCCTCACCCTTCGCGTACACGAGGACGTCGTTGCCCCCGGCCAGCTGCAACCGCAGGATCCCCGGCATCCCGCCGGGCTCTGCGAATGTGCGCAGCCCGAGCACCTCCTCGTAGAAGGTGCGGGCGCGGTCGAGGTCGTCGACGGAGAAGCCGCTGAAGGCGTGGCTGTCGGTCAGAGGTGACGTCCTGGTCTCAGTCATATGGTGCAGACCCGCCGCGCCCGCCGGACTCATCGGTCCTGGATGTGCGGGGTGCCGTGGTCCGGCACCCCGCAGGAGCGCTCAGATCCGCATGACCTGCCGGACGTCGAGGTTGCGGAACCCCGCCTCCCCCTCGGTGACCTCCTGCATCCGCTTGGCGAACTCGGCGGTGACCGGGTGCTCGGAGTTGCGCATCGCGGCCGCGAAGTCGGGGAACGCGACCAGCTGGACGAAGGTGTCCGGCCGGTCCCGGTCCGCGGTCAGCAGGGCCCACCGGGCGGTGCCCTCCCGCCCGATGCGCTCGCGCCACTGCTCGGTCAGCGCCTGGAAGCCGCCGAGGTCCCGGGCGTGGAACTCGATCAGCTGCACGAACGCGCCCTCCTCCGCGTCCAGCTCCTGCTGATCGCGCAGCGCGCCCCGCAGGCCGTCGCGCAGCTCCGGGCCGTCGGTGTGCCCGTGCGCCGCCACGGCGTGCGCGGCGGCCAGTTCGAGGACCTCGTCCTCCTCGCCGGAGATGACCACGGTGCAGTTGCGCTCGCTCGGCAGCGACCGACAGTCCATCGTCTTCCTGGCCACAGCCGTCCTCCTCTCGCGAGGGCCCGACCCCCCGGCCGGTGGGCCGTGGACCCGGCACCACAGTGGCCCCCTCGCCCACGCCCGTCCAGGCCCGTCCCCGCGGTGGGTTCAGCGCTCCGGAGTCGGGTGCCGCGGAAGCCCGAAGAGCTCGAAGAGCCGGGTGTCGAGGAACGCGGTCTGCCGGACGACCTTGCCGTCGACGACCTCCAGCGCGTGGATGGCCCACGGCTCGAAGGAGCCGCCCGGCCCGCTCGGCCGCCACTGCGCGAAGCCGGGGTTGCCGTTGAGCGACAGCGGCACCACGTGCGAGCCCCGGCACCCGTGCCCCGGGCCGAGCATCCAGGCCCCGATGTCGGCCGCGCTGCGCAGCCACATCGCGTACGGCGGCATGTCCATCACCGCGTCCTCGTGCAGCAGCTGCACCAGCTCGTCGATGTCGTAGCGGGCGAAGGCGTCGAGGTAGCGCTCGAGCAGCTCGGCGTGCTCGTCGGCGACCTGCGGGGCCGGCGCGTCCTCGCCGTGGCGGGTGGCCAGGGTGGCGCGCGCCCGCTGCAGCGCGCTGTTCACGGCCGCCACCGACGTCTCCAGCAGCGTGGCCACCTCGTCGGCCTTCCAGCGCAGGACGTCGCGCAGGATGAGCACCGCACGTTGCCGCGGGGGCAGGTGCTGCAGGGCGGCGACGAACGCCAGGCGCACCGACTCCTTCTGCACCGCCAGCTCCGCCGGGTCGCCGCCGACCGGCATCAGCTGGCGGTCCAGCGCCGGCTCCACCCACGCGCCGTCGGGCAGGACGCCGTCCAGCGAGGACTCGACGGGGGCGTACGGCTCGGCAGAGAGGTCGACGGGCAGCGCGCGGCGCTTGCGCCCGTCGAGCTGGTCGAGGCAGACGTTGGTGGCGATCCGGTACAACCACGAGCGCAGCGCCCCGGCCCCCTCCAGCCGGTCCAGGGACCGCCAGGCACGCACCATCGTGTCCTGCACGGCGTCCTCGGCGTCGAAGGACGACCCGAGCATCCGGTAGCAGTAGCCCGTGAGCTCCCGGCGGTGCTCGGCCAGCCGGGGCTCGAGCTCGGCGGCCTGACCCGGCCCGGGGACGCCGGCCTCCGGCCTCTCGACGATCACACCGGTCATCGCGCGACTCCCTCCGACTGCCCTCCGACCCGGGCGATCCTGCCGGAGGCCTCCGACAGAACCAAGGGCCCGCACTATTGGTAGGTGATCAGCTGCGGGGTGGGCTGGACCTGCGCCATGGTCTCCTCCGGCGTGAGCATCGGGACGTCCTCGTCGGTGAAGTTCTTCCAGCCCCAGGCCAACTCCGGCTGGTCGGCCTGCTGGTGCAGCACCCGCCAGGTGTCCTGCTTGGCGGCCTGCCCGCCTTGCCCGTCGGCGTGCACCATCACCGCGAGCTCGTCGCGCGACAGGTCCAGCCGGTCCCGGTCGGGGACCATGCGGACCTGGAACTGGTGCAGCACCAACAGCTTCTGCGGCAGCCGGCGCTCGCGGGTCAGGTCCGCCAGCCAGCCGGCCACGGCGTTCACCTCGTCGACGGCGACCTGGCCGATCTGGGTCAGGTGCACCTCGCCCGGGCGCAGCCGCCACTCGGGGTCCAGCGCCAGGCCGACGTGCGGCAACTCGAGCAGCGGCCGGTAGAGCTGGGCCTGGGTGAGGAAGTCGGTCCGCCCCGGCTGCAGGTCGAGGACGACGTACAAGCCTGCCTGGCCGGCCGCCTCCACCCAGGGCCGCAGCGCCTCCACGTCGCTCTCGGTCGAGTAGTTGCCGTCGGGCCCGGCGCTCGCCGAGGCCACCGTGGCGATGATCTCGAAGGCCGGGACGACCGTGGTGTCGACCAGCGGCTCGTACCGGCCGGCCATGTCCTGCGCCCGGCGGATCGCGGCCGGCAGGTCCTGCTCGCCGAGCAGGCCGAGCGCTCCGCTGCCGGGGACGCCATAGAGGGCGACCATCATCCGGCCGGGGAACAGGACCTGCCCCCCACCCGGCAACTGGGTCCCGGTGGCCGCGGTGTCCAGTTTCCAGTCCAGCCCCGGCTCCGCGGCGAGGTCGGCGCCCAGGACGACGACCGACGGGACGCCGCCCAGCCGCTGCACCAGCTCGGCCGATGCCCGGGGGTCGGTGACCCCACCGGTGACTCGGACCTCGGCGCCCGCCGCCCGCGCGGACGCCACCCCGGCCAGCGTCTCCGGGCTGCCGCTCGTCACCACCAGCGTGCCGGCCAGCGGTTCCCCCCGCTGCACTTCCGGCAGCGCGGCGCCGTCCCCGGAACTGCTCGACGCCGGGCCCGCGGTGCCGTCGGCGCCGACCGGCCGCAGGGCGGTGGGCGCCGCGGGGTCCAGCGCCGCGACGGCAGCGACCCGGGCGTCCTCCGCCACCGGGTCGGCCGTGGCCAGGTCCAGCCCGGTGACGGCGGCGACCGCGCCCGGCTCGGCGGGCACCGCCCGGACCTCCCACCCGCCCTCCCCCGCACCGGGCGCGTCCCCCACCGCGAGCACCGTGGTGACGCCGAGCCGGTCCAGCTCGGGCGCGAGCACCCCGCCCGCGGCCTCCCCGCCCAACAACAGCGGAACACCGAGACCGACGGCTGCCGAGGCACCCAGCAGCCCGGCCGCCGGGTCGGCGGCGTCGGCCAGCACGACCACCGGCGACCGGGCGAACAGGGCGCGGCTGGCCGAGACGGACGCGGCGACGGGGTCGACGTCAGCGATCACCGTGCGGGGCGAGGCGGGCGCGGCGGTCACCGCCACCACGGCGTCGACGTCCCCGGCCGTGGCCTCCTGGGCCGCGGCGTCCGGATCGGACGTGCACCCGGCGAGCAGCACCAGGGTGGCCAGCACAGCGATGGGACGCATCGGCGCCCCTCCCCTCCGGTGGGCGGTCGGCAGGCCGGACACCGGCCCACGACGGACCCGGGCGACCCTATCGGGTGGCGTCCGTTCGACCCGCGTGGCGGTGCTGGCGACGCTGGCGTACCTGCGCGGCTGAACGGGGCGCGGTTGCCGTCGGCAACCGGCCGGACGACGGTGGGGCCATGCGCCGACCGACGGTCATCCCCTGGCTGCTCGTCCCGCTGCTGCTCACCGGCTGCGCGGGGAACGGCCAGGAGGACGACGCAGTTCCCGGGACCTCGTCGTCCGCCCCGTCCTCGACCACGTCCCCGTCTGTCTCCCCGTCCGGCGGCTGCCCGGCGACCGACGACACAGCTCCCGCCGACGCCTCCACAGCACCGACCGTGGACGTCGACGGGGACGGCGCGCCGGACACCGCCTGGAACGCCCGCGGGTCGACCGGCGACGGCGGCGTCCCCTTCGGGGTGACCACCGCCTCCGGGGCCACGGCCGGCGCGTTGATCAGCTCGGCGAGCCCGGTGGAGCGGTCGGTGCTGTTCGCCGACGTCACCGGGGACGGCGAGGTGGTCGCGCTGGCGAGCGACGGCCGGCAGGTGCTGCTCTACACCGTCGCCGACTGCGCCATCACGCCGGTGCGCGACGACCGGGGCCGACCGTTCGCCTTCGACCTGGGGCTCGCCGGGACCGGCACCGGCGTGGCGTGCGAGGACGCCGACGACGACGGCACCCGCGACCTGCTGGGCCTGCTGCTCCAGCCGTCCACCGACGCGACCAGCGAGCCGGTGGTCCAGCAGACGGTCGTCGAGCTGGACGGCGCTGTCGCCCACCTCGGCGCGGCCTTCGCGGCACCGGCCGGCGACGAGGTGCGGCAGCAGATGGCCGGGTCGGTGACCTGCGGGGACCTGGACCTGGAGGCCGACGGGGTGACCGCCGGCCGCTGATGGACCATCCCGCCACCACGCCGGTGGCCTGACCGTGACGTGTTCCGGCACGCTCGTGCTCTGAGTGCGCACCGCACTCAGAGCACGAGCGTCGGCAGCTGACTGCGCACCGTCGCTCCTCTCGGTCGAACCGGGGAACCGCGGGGGGTCGGGACCGTCAGCGGTTGGCCGCCAGCGCCTCGGCGAGCAGGTCGACCACCTCGTCGTCGACGTCGTCCAGCGTGGTCAGCGGCACCCGCACGGAGCAGTCCCCGTTGCCGATGCTGCGGGCGGCCAGCAGCCGGCCACCCGGCTCCCGGCCGGGCAGCCGCAGCCCCAGGTCGAGCCGGGTGCGGGTCGAGGCCTGCAGGACGGCGAAGGTGCGCCGCGGGCCCACCAGCGAGACGTAGCCCTTGCGCGCCTGCAGGTGCACGTCCGGCAGGGCCAGCGCGGCCGCCGCCACCGCCTCGTAGACCGGGCGCAGCTGCGGCCGGTCGGCGTACTGCCCGTCGACCAGCTCGTCCGCGGTGGCGGTGAGGAAGTCCGGGTAGCCGAAGCGCTCCATGACCAGCAGCATCTGCCCGTAGCCGGTGATGCCCCGCTCGGCGAGCCAGGCGCGCACCTCCGGTTCGGCGTCCAGGCCGGTCTCCCGCACCCGGGCCGACCAGGTCGCGACGCCGTCGCCGGTGCCGGCGACCAGCCGCTCCTCGATGGCGGTGAGCATCTCCGCCCAGCTGCGCGTGGTCATCCCGTCATGATCGCAACTCGATGGCGGACCGTCGGTCCCACCCGGTAGACATCCCCCGTGTCCGACCTCGAGCACCAGCTGCGCCCGATCACCGCCGACGAGTGGCCGCGGTTCATCCGGGCGATGAGCACCACCTTCGGCCAGGAGGTGCCTGCGCCGATCGCCGACGAGCCGTCGTCGATCGCGGAGCTCGACCGGTCGCTGGGGCTGTTCGACGGGGACCGGGTCGCGGCGACCGCGGGGATCTACAGCCTGGAGATGGCGGTGCCCGGGGCCGTGGTGCCGACCGCAGGCATCACCTGGGTCACGGTGTCCCCCACCCACCGGCGCCGCGGCGTGCTGACCGCGATGATGCGCCGGCAGCTGGAGGAGATCCGCGCCGCGGGCCGGGAGCCGGTCGCCGCGCTGTGGGCGGCCGAGTCGTCCATCTACGGCCGGTTCGGCTACGCACCCGCGTCCTGGCGCGGCAGCTGGACCGGCGCCACGGACCGGCTGCGGCTGCGCCCGGACGTCGACTGCGGCACCGGCAGCGTGCGGCTGGTCGAGGTCGCGGAGTTCCGGCCGGGCGCCGTCGCGCTGTACGAGCAGGTGCGCCGCTGGGTGCCCGGCAACCTCGCCCGGGACGAGCGCTGGTGGGACCGGGTGCTCCGCGACGACCCCGAGCAGCGCGGCGGCGGCACCGCCCGCCAGCACGTCCTGCACACCGAGGCCGACGGCACGGTCACCGGCTACGCGACCTACCGGCTCAAGGCCTCGTGGTCGGAGACCGCTGAGCCGACCGGCACGCTGACCGTCGGGGAGGTCCGGTCCACGACGCCGGCCGCCAATGCCGCGCTGTGGCGGTTCCTGCTCGCCCACGACCTGGTGCGCACGGTGCAGGCGCCGATGGCCTCGGCCGACGACCCGCTGCGGCACCTGCTGGCCGACCCGCGCGCCTGGCACGCCCGGCCGGTCGACGCGCTGTGGGTGCGGCTGGTGGACGTGGGGGCCGCGCTGTCCGCGCGCCGCTACCCGGCCCCGCTGGACCTCGTGCTGGAGGTGCGCGATCGGTTCTGTGACTGGAACGACGGGCGCTGGCACCTGTGGGGCCACCCGGCGGGGGCGTTCTGCGACCGCACGGACCGCGACCCCGACCTGGTCCTCGACGTCGAGGCGCTCAGTGCCGCCTTCCTGGGTGGGGTCTCGCTGGCCACGCTGCAGGCGGCCGGGCGGGTCACCGAGGTCAGCCCGGGTGCTGTCGTCCAGGCCTCCACGGGGTTCCGCTGGCCGGTGACCCCGTGGTGCCCGGATGAGTTCTGAAGCTCACGCGGGTGGGCGGCCGTCCCACTCGTCGAGCGGGGCGCAGTGCCAGCGCCAGGAGGTGACCCGCTCCCGGCCGGGCAGGTCGCCGCGGCCGGTCGCCCAGCGCAGCGCGGCCCACGGGTCGGCGTCGGCCGGCGCCCACGGGAACAGCCGAGCGAGCGTGGGCCCGGTGACGGCGGACGGCGGCGTCCACCCGGCCAGCCCCAGCGCGTCGGCCACGTCGGAGGCGTGCAGCAGCAGCTCCGCGCAGCCCATCGCCGCGAACCCGGACGCGTCGGCCAGGCCCCACTCGTGCACGCCCCGGTCGGCCGGACCAGACCCGTCGACCACCCGGGCCAGCACCTCGGCGGCGGCCGCGAGCTGGCGGCGCAGCTCGCCCCAGTCCGCACCCGGGCGGCGGGACAGCTCGAATCCCGACGTCTCGACCGGCCCGGCGACCAGGTCCTGCGCGTACCAGGTCAGGCACGAGGTGACGTGCGCGGCCACCCAGGCGGCGTCGGTGCCCGCCGCCGGCACCGGTGTCGTCCCGTCCGGCTCGCGGGCCAGCACACCGGAGGCGGCCCGCACCGCGGCGCGGACCTCGGCGCCGCCGACGGTCACGGCGTGCGGGTCGGCAGGCCCCCGGCGGGGCGGTGCCGGTCCCGCTCGTAGTCGGCCATCAGCGCGATCCGCCGCGCGTGCCGCTCCTCGCCGCTGAACGGCTCCCGGAGGAAGGTCAGCACCAGCTCGGTGGCCTCCTCGACGGAGTGCTGCCGGCCGCCCACCGAGACGACGTTCGCGTCGTTGTGCTGGCGGGCCAGCTTCGCGGTGGACTCGTTCCACACCAGCGCCGCGCGGATCCCGGGCACCTTGTTGGCCGCGATCTGCTCACCGTTGCCCGAGCCGCCGATCACCACACCCAGCGAGCCGGGCTCGGTGACGACGCGCTCCCCCACCGAGAAGCAGAACGGCGGGTAGTCGTCCTCGGCGTCGTACTCGTAGGCGCCGCAGTCCACCGGCTCGAAGCCCTCGTCGGCGAGCACCTGGAGGAGATGGGACTTGAGTTCCAGGCCGGCGTGGTCGGTCCCGAGGAAGACGCGCATGCCCCGATCCTCGCAGGCCGCCTGGCAGGCTGCCCTCGTGGCGGTGCTCGGGGTGGACGGGTGGCGGGGCGCGTGGGTCGGCGCCCGGCTGGACGGCCGCCGCGTCACGCTGCTCGTCCTGCCGGACGCGACCGCGGTGCTCGCCGAGCCCGACGTGGAGGTGGTCTCGATCGACATGCCGATCGGGTTGTCGGACGACGGCGCCCGGGAGTGCGACGTGCTCGCCCGCCGCCGGCTCGCCCGGGCCGGCAGCTCGGTCTTCCCCGCGCCGGTGCGCCCGGTGCTGAGCGCCGGCAGCTACGCCGAGGCCTGCGAGGTCGCCCGCACCGCCTCGGGCAGGGCGCTGTCGGTGCAGGCCTGGAACCTCGTGCCGGCGGTCCGCTCGCTGGACGCCGCCCTGGGCGTCCCGCCGGACGACCGCGTCGTCGAGGTGCACCCGGAGCTCGCCTTCCGCGCGCTCGACCCGCGGGTGGCCGCCCCGAAGGCGACGGCCCGGGGCCTGGCCCAGCGGGTACGCGCCCTGGAGCCGGTGATGGACGTCCTGGACGCGCTGGCCGACGCACCGGAGCGGGTGCCGGCCGCCGACGCGCTGGACGCGTGCGCCGCCGCGTGGTCCGCGCAGCGGCTCGCCGAGGGGCGGGCGGAGTGCCTCGGGAACGGGTCCACCGACCGCCTGGGCCGGCCGATGCGGATCTGCTGGTGAACGGCGCCCAGGCCGCCGGCTGGCGGGAGGTGGGGGACGGCGTCTTCGTCCGGCGGCACGCGGCGCTGGACCTCAACTGCGGCCTGGTCGTCGGGGACGGCGCCTGCCTCGTCGTCGACACCCGGTCGCACCTCGGCGAGGGGCGGGCGCTGGCCGAGGCGGTTCGCTCGGTGACCCCGCACCCGTGGACCGTCGTCAACACCCACGCCCACCACGACCACTGCTTCGGCAACGCGAGCTTCCGGCCGGCCCCCATCTGGGGCTCGCGCGCCTGCGCGGACGAGCTGGCGGCCACCGGCGAGATGCAGCGCGCCGCCGTCGTCGCGAGCCTGCTGGCGGACGGCGACCCGGCGGCGGAGCTGGTCGCGACTGCGCCGATCGACCTGCCCGACCAGCTGGTGGACGACGTCGCCGTCCTCGACGTCGGCGGACGGGCGGTGACCCTGCGCCACCTCGGCCGGGGGCACACCGCCGGTGACCTGGTGGTCGCCGTCGACGACGTGCTGTTCGCCGGGGACCTGGTCGAGGAGGGCGCACCGCCGGCCATGGACGACGCCTTCCCGCTGGAGTGGGCCGGCACGCTGACCGCCCTGCTGGCGCACGTGCGGGGGCCGGTGGTGCCCGGGCACGGCGCCGTCGTCGACGCCGACTACGTGGCGTCCCAGCGGGACGAGCTCGCCGGCCTGGCCCGCTGGCTCACCGAACCGGGGTCGCCGCCGGTCTTCGACGAGGTCACCCGGGCCACCGCCCGGGCCCGGCTGCCGTCGCAGCGCTGAGTTCGGCGGCGCCCACCGGTCTCTCTCCTGACGGAGACACCCAGATTATCGGGAGCAGGGCATGGGCCTCATCCACATCGAGCTGTTCGCGACCCTCGACCTCGTCGGGCAGGCGCCCGGCGGCCCCGAGGAGGACCCGGAGGGGTTCCCGTTCGGCGGCTGGCAGGCGCCCCTGCTGGACGACGTCGCCGGGGCGCAGATCGGGGCCGCGTACGAGGGGACGGACGCCCTCCTGCTCGGCCGCCGGACCTACGACATCTTCGCCGCCTACTGGCCGCACCAGGAGGGCGGCGAGGACGACGACATCGCCACGCTCTTCAACAGCGTCCCGAAGTACGTGGCCTCCCGCGGCCGGCCCGACCTCTCGTGGGCCGGGTCCACGCAGCTCGGCCCGGATCTGGCCGGTGCGGTGCGCGACATCCGGGACCGGCACGAGCACGTGAAGGTCGTCGGGAGCCTGGACCTGGTGCAGACCCTCCTGCGCGAGAAGCTCTTCGACCGTCTCGACCTGTGGGTGCACCCGATCGTGCTCGGCGTCGGGAAGAAGGTGTTCGACGGTGGTGCGGTGCCCACGAACGTCACGCTCCTCGAACCGCCCGTGGCCAGCCCGAAGGGCACCGTGTACCTGCGCTACGGGCTCGCCGACGGCACGCCCGGGACGGGGGACATGAGCGCACCCGATCGGGGTGTCCGGCGCGACGACTGAGGTCCGTCGCCCTGGGACCTATGCCAGCCGGCGGACCAGCGGGAGCGGCAGCACGCGCAGCAGCGCGGCGACCGGGCGCCACGGCCACTCCGGCACGTAGGCGCGCACCGGCTCGCGCTCGATCGCCGCGGTCAGCGCGGTGACGCCGGTCTGCAGGTCGACGGTGAACGGGCCGCGGCGGCCGACGTTGATGTCGGTCGCGATGAACCCCGGGTGCACGGTGGTCACCCGGATGCCGCGGGTGCGCCGGTCGCTCAGCAGGTCGGCCCGGATGCCCTCCGCGAGGACGGCGTCAGCGGCCTTGGAGGTGGCGTAGGCGGTGCGGGTGCCGCCCATGCCGCGCACCCCGGCGACCGAGGAGACGACCACCAGGTGACCCGCGTCCTGGGCGCGGAACAGCGCGACGGCGGCCTCGCAGCAGGCGTGGGTGCCGAGCACGTTGGTGACCAGCACCTGCCGGTTCGGCCCGGGATCGCCGCTGCCGACCGGCGTGCCCTTGCCGAGCCCGGCGTTGGCGATGAACCGGTCGACGCCGCCGAGCTCCGCGGCGAGCGCGGGGACGACGGTGGCGACGGCGCCGGGGTCGTCGACGTCCAGCTGCCCGACGACCACGCGGATGCCGGGGTGCCGCCCGACCAGCTCGGCGCGCAACTCCTCCAGGCGGTCCAGCCGCCGCGCGACCAGCGCGAGGTCGCGACCGCGTGCCGCGAACTCGCGGGCCATGCCACGGCCGAGGCCGGCGCTGGCGCCGGTGATGAAGATCCGCTGACGGACGGGGTGCGGCACCGCGACAGGATGCCGCACCCCGTTGGTGGGGGGTCTGGAACGGCCCCCGTCCAGAGGCTCGTCCCGAGCTTGCGAGGGATGAGGAGGACGGGGGTCCTTCCTCAGCGGGGGTTGGTGAGCTCCAGGGTGTCCGCCGGCACCGAGGACATGTCCGGGCCGGCGGTGCGGGTGCGCTTGAGCTCCCAGAAGTCCGGCAGGTTGGCCAGCAGCACGGCGCCGTCGAAGGCCCGCCCGGCGTCCTCGCCGGTGGGGACCCTGCTGATCACCGGGCCGAAGAACGCCACGCCGTCGATGTGCATGACCGGCGTCCCGACGTCCTGGCCGACCGGGTCCATGCCCGCGGAGTGGCTGTCCTCCAGGGCGTCGTCGAAGTCGGTGGAACCGGCGGCGTCGGCGAGGCGGACCGGCAGGCCCACGCGCTCGAGGGCGGGGACGATGACGTCCTCGATGTCCAGCCCCTCGTGGTGCCGCAGCGTGCCCATCGCGGTGTAGAGGTCACCGAGCACGCGGTCGCCGAACTCCTGCGCCGCGGCGACGGCCACCCGGACCGGGCCGATGGCCTTGGCCATCATCTCCTGGTACTCCTGGGGCAGGTCACGCCCGCGGTTGAGCACCGCCAGCGACATGACGTGCCAGTGCAGGTCGATGTCGCGCACCTTCGCCGCCTCGAGGACCCAGCGGCTGGTCAGCCAGGCCCACGGGCACAGCGGGTCGAACCAGAAGTCCACGCGGGCCTTCACGGGCGCGCTCTGCACTGCCTCGGTCATGAACGGGCTCCTCGGTGATCTCGGTGCGCCGTGGTCGGCACTCAGGGGGAACAAGTTGCGTTCCGCCTCACTCATTCCCCACTGTTCCCGAAGGCACACCGGGCGTAGTCCCTTGAACCCGCATGGGAAGCTGCCCGGCGTGGCAGTTCCCAACCTGACTCGTGACGACGCCGCGGCCCGTGCCGCGCTGCTGGCCGTCCACAGCTACGACCTCTCCCTCGACGTGACCGACGGCCACGGCCATCCCGGCGAGGAGACCTTCCGCTCGGTCACCACGGTCCGGTTCGACGCCCGGACCCCCGGGGCCGGCACCTTCGTCGACCTCGTCGCCGAGCGCGTCCACTCCGCCACGCTCAACGGCGTCGAGCTCGACGTGAACAGCTACACCGAGGACGGCGGTCTGCCGCTGACCGGCCTCGCCGCCAGCAACGAGCTCGTCGTCGACGCCGACTGCCGCTACTCCCGCACCGGGGAGGGCCTGCACCGCTTCGTCGACCCGGAGGACGGGCAGGTCTACCTCTACACGCACTTCGAGCCGGCCGAGGCGAAGCGGATGTTCACCTGCTTCGACCAGCCGGACCTCAAGGCGACGTTCACGGTGCACGTCACCGCGCCGTTCGACTGGCAGGTGGTCAGCAACACCGGGGACCGCACGATCGAGGCCGGCGAGGCCGGCTCCCAGCTGGTGCACTTCACCCCGACCAAGCGGATCTCCACCTACCTGGTCGCCCTCGTCGCCGGCCCGTACGCCCGGGTCACCGACCTGCACGACGGCATCCCGCTGGGCATCTACTGCCGCGCCTCGCTGGCCCAGCACCTCGACCCGGCGGCGATCTTCGCCGTCACCAAGGCCGGGTTCGACTTCTACCACCGGGTCTTCGACTACCCGTACCCGTTCGACAAGTACGACCAGCTGTTCGTCCCGGAGTTCAACGCCGGGGCGATGGAGAACGCCGGCGCGGTGACGTTCCTGGAGGACTACGTCTTCCGGTCCAAGACCAGCCGGGCGCGGTACGAGCGGCGGGCCGAGACGATCCTCCACGAGCTGGCCCACATGTGGTTCGGCGACCTGGTGACCATGCGCTGGTGGGACGACCTGTGGCTGAACGAGTCGTTCGCCACCTACATCTCCACCCTCTGCCAGGCCGAGGCCACCGAGTTCCGGACGGCCTGGACGACGTTCGCCAACACGGAGAAGGCCTGGGCGTACGCGCAGGACCAGCTGCCCACCACCCACCCGATCGCCGCGGACATGGTCGACGTGGCCGCGGTCGAGGTGAACTTCGACGGCATCACCTACGCCAAGGGCGCCTCGGTGCTCAAGCAGCTGGTCGCCTACGTGGGCCGCGACGAGTTCCTGGCCGGCGTGCAGCGGTACTTCCGCAAGCACGAGTACGGCAACACCACGCTCGCCGACCTGCTCGGCCCGCTGTCGGAGGCGACCGGCCGGGACCTCTCGGCGTGGGCAGAGCAGTGGCTGCAGACCAGCCAGGTCAACACGCTGCGCCCGGTGTACGAGCTGGACGACGCCGGCCGCTACCTCTCCTTCGCCATCGAGCAGAGCGCCGTGGCCGCCCACCCGGTGCTGCGCCGGCACCGCCTCGCGGTGGGCCTGTACAGCTCCGGGCCGGACGGGCTCAGCCGCACCCACCGGGTGGAGCTGGACGTCGACGGCGCCCGCACGGAGGTCGCCGAGCTGGTCGGGCACCCGGCCGCCGACCTGGTGCTGGTCAACGACGACGACCTGACCTACGCCAAGCTCCGGCTCGACGACCGGTCTCTGGCCACGCTGGGCAGCGACATCGGCACGATGACCGACTCGCTGCCGCGGGCGCTGTGCTGGTCGGCCGCCTGGGACATGACCCGCGACGGCGAGGCGCGCGCCCGGGACTGGGTGCAGCTGGTGCTCGCCGGGGTGGACGCGGAGACCGAGATCAGCGTCGTCCAGTCACTGCTGGCCCGGGTGCAGACCGCGCTGTCCTCCTACGCCGAGCCGGCCTGGGCGCCGACCGGCTGGTCGATGCTGGCCGACAAGGCGCTGGCCGCGCTGCGCGCCGCGGAGCCGGGCAGCGACACGCAGCTGCAGTGGTCGCGCACGCTGGCCGCGGCGGCCCGCAACGGCGAGCACGTGGCCGCGCTGCGGGGGCTGCTCGACGGCTCGATGGTCGTGGAGGGGCTGGCCGTCGACGCCGACGCCCGCTGGTCCTTCCTGCACGGGCTGGTCGCGATCGGTGCGGCCGGCGACGCGGAGATCGACGCCGAGGCCGAGCGGGACGCCACCGCGACCGGAGCCCGCCGGGCGGCCACCGCGCGGGCACTGCGCCCCACCGCGGAGTCGAAGGCGGAGACCTGGGAGCGGGCGTTCACCGACGAGTCGATCCCGAACGCGGTGCACGAGGCGATGGTTGCCGGGTTCTGGCACCCCGCCCAGCAGGAGGTCACCGCCCCCTACGTGCCGCGGTACTTCGCCGGGATCCGGGGCATCTGGGAGCGCCGTCCCGGCGAGGTCGCCAAGAACACCGTCGAGTACCTGTTCCCGAAGGTCATCGAGCAGGAGACGCTCCAGGCGGCCGACGCCTGGCTGGCCGGCGAGGGGGACGCCCCCGCGCCGCTGCGCCGGCTGGTCGCCGAGGGCCGGGACGGCGTGGCCCGCGCGCTGTGGGCCCGCAAGCGGGACGCCGCCGGCGCCTGAGCGCGGCCCGTCGCCGAGTGAGCAGTTCAGTGGGCGCGGCGGCGCGAGGGGTGGCCGGCGGAGTCCGAGAGCTGGCGCAGGCCGTTGACGATGGCGCCGGTGAGGTCGCCCGCGCCGAGCCGGCCGGTCATGGTCAGCACGGCGAGCGCGCAGGCGCGGTCGGGCAGCCGGCGGGCCGCCGCCGTCCCGGTGACGATCTCCAGCACCCGCTGCCCCGGCGACAGGGCCACCAACACGGTGTTCGACGGGTCGCCGCCGGACCGCGAGTGCAGTTCCTCGGCGAAGGCGCGGGTGTCCCGGCCCAGGTCACCGACGTACAGCGTGAAGCGGAGCCCGGTCTCCTTCGACGACAGGGTGAGCGCCTCGTCGATCCGGGCGAGGTCGCGGTAGCTGAACGGACCGGACCCCGGCTCGGTCACCGCCGTGTTCCGGGTGTCCTTGGTGGCGCTGGGCCCGTGCTCGAGCTGCTGGGTCATCAGCGGGTGCCTCCGGTCGGCGTCGGACGGGTCGGTGCGGCGGGAACGGACACGGGGCTCACCAGGTGCCGCGGGCGCCGCCGGCCGCGGTGCGCCGGTGCGCATCGGTCTCGTGCGGGTGCTCACCGATCGTCAGGGCCGCCGCGGTGGCCCCCAGGCCGGGGGCGTGGGAGCCGCCGTGGTCGTCCCCGTGGCCACCGGGAACGCCCGGGACGCCGGAGTGCGGCTCGTACCAGACCGTCTCGTGCTCCCAGGGCTGCCCGGGGCGGTACCGGGTCTTGTCCTTCCCGCGGCCGGGCAGCAGCGTGGCCACGGCGAGCAGCAGGAAGACCGCCAGCGGGATGACGCCGTAGATGAGCACGGTCTCGTACCAGGGCATGCCGGGAATCTACCGGGACCGGCGACCAGCGGCCCGGGCAGCCGGGATCACCACAGCGCCGGGTGCCGGTCCGCCCAGGGCCGCGCCTCCTCCAGTTGCCCGGACAGCGAGATCAGGGTGGCCTCGTCCGCCGGGCGGCCCACCAGCATGGTGCCGATCGGCAGCCCGGACGCCGTCCACCACAGCGGGACGCTGACCGCCGGCTGCCCGGTGACGTTGTAGACAGCGGGGAACGCCGCATAGCGCTTCTGCTGCTCGAAGTCCTCGGCGCCGTCCGCGCTGAACCAGCCCACCGGGCGGGGCAGCAGCGTGCAGAGGGGGGCGAGCAGCACGTCGTAGCGGCTGGTGGCCTGGATGAACCGGCGGGCGAAGACGCGCAGGGTGAACATCGCCTCCATCGCGTCCTTCGCACGCAGCGCCAGGCCGCGGTCGCGCAGGAACCGGGTGAGCGGCCGCAACCGGGGCACCTGGTCCGCGGCGATCGGCAGCGTGGTCGTCGACAGCGCCCACGCCGTCTCGAAGGCCGGGAACACCCCCTCGGTGAGCGGCGGCGTCGGCAGGTCCTCCACCTCGTGCCCGAGGTCGACCAGCAACGCGGAGGCGTCCTCGAACGCCGCGCGCACCTCCGGGTCGAGCTCCACGCCGGGCATGCCCGACTCCAGGTACCGGCCGATCCGCAGCCGCCCGGGCAGCCGGTCGGCGTACCCGAGGAAGGTCTCCCCCGCCGGGGGCGGCGGCGCCCAGTACGGATCGCCGGGCACCGGTCCGGCCATCGCATCCAGCATCGCGGCGGCGTCCCGGACCGTCCGCGCCAGTGGCCCCTGGACGCCGAGGCCGGTGACCTCGCTGCCCAGCGGGCCGTTGCTGATCCGCCCGCGGCTGGTCTTGATGCCGAACAGGCCGTTGATGCCGGCCGGGATCCGGATCGAGCCGCCGCCGTCCGAGCCCTGGGCGAACGGCACCAGCCCGGCCGCGACGGCCACCGCAGCTCCGCCGCTGGAGCCACCGGCCAGCAGCGAGGGGTCCCACGGGCAGCGGGCGGGTCCGACGAGGTCGTTGTCGGTGTAGCAGGGGAAGCCGAACTCGGGGGTGTTCGTCTTGCCCACGCTGATCGTCCCGGCCGCCGCCAGCTTGGTGACGACGACGTCGTCCACCTGCGGCACGAACTGCGCGAGGACGGCGGACCCGAAGGTGGTGCGCACGCCGGCGGTGTTGTTCAGGTCCTTGATCGCCGTCGGGACGCCGAACAGGGCGGGCAGCTCACCGCCGGCCAGGACCGCCCGGTCGGCCGCCGCCGCGGCGGCCCGTGCCCGCTCGGGGGTGACCGTGAGGAACGCGCCCAGCTCGGCGTCCCGCGCCTCGATCCGGGCCAGGGAGTGCTCGACGAGTTCCGTGGGGCTGACCTCCCGCGCCCGGACGGCGGCCGCCTGCTCCAGGGCGGTGAGGTCGTGCAGTTGCGTGCCGGGACGAGAGGTCACCCGCCGGACGCTAGCGCCGCCCCGGCAGGATCGCGGTGTGGACCTCACCCGAGACGCGGCTGCGGCCGCCGACGACGCCGATCCGCTGGCCGGCTACCGCGCCCGTTTCACCGGTGCCGACGACGACCGCCCCGACCGGCTGCTCTACCTGGACGGGAACTCCCTCGGCCGGCTCCCGGTGGACACCCCCGCCGCGGTCGCCCGGGTGGTCGAGCAGGAGTGGGGCCGGGGGCTCGTCGGCTCCTGGGACACCTGGGTGGAGCAGTCCCGCCGGATCGGCGACCTGCTGGCCGACGGCGTCCTCGGGGCCCGGCCCGGCGAGGTGCTGGTCAGCGACAGCACCTCCGTGGACCTCTACAAGCTGGTGGTCGCGGCCGCGGACGCCCGGCCGGGACGCGACGTCCTGGTGTGCTGCGCCGACGACTTCCCCACCGACCGGTACGTCACCGCCGGGGCCGCCGCCGCCCGCGGGATGACGGTCCGCGAGGTGGCGGCGCACATCGACGCCGGGCTGGACCTGGGCGTGCTGGCCGGGGCGCTGGACGAGCGGGTCGCCGTCGTCGTCCTCTCCCAGGTGGCCTACCGCTCCGGCGCGCTCGTCGACATCGCGGCGGTCACCCGGCTGGCCCGCGACGCCGGCGCCCTGGTGGTCTGGGACCTCAGCCACGGTGCCGGCGCCGTCCCCGCCGACCTCACCGCGGCCGGGGCCGACCTCGCCGTCGGCTGCACGTACAAGTACCTCAACGGCGGGCCCGGGGCGCCGGCGTTCCTCTACGTGCGCCGGGAGCTGCAGCCGCAACTGCGGCAGCCGATCTGGGGCTGGTTCGGGCAGAGCGACCAGTTCGCGATGGGTGCGGTCTACGACCCGGCCGAGGGGGTGGACCGGTTCGCGGTCGGCACGCCCCCGGTGATCGGCATGGCGGCGGTGGAGGTCGGTGTGCGGCTCACCGCGGAGGCCGGGGTCGAACGGCTGGCGCAGAAGGGCCGGCGGCTGACCGACCTCATCGTCGGCCTGGCCGACACCTGGCTGGCCGGGCACGGCGTCACGGTCGCGAGCCCGCGGGACGCCGGCCGCCGCGGATCACACGTGAGCCTGGCCCATCCGGGGGCCTGGCAGCTCACCCGTGCGCTCGTGGACCGCGGCGTGGTGCCGGACTTCCGCACCCCCGACCGGCTGCGCCTGGGACCCGCGCCGCTCTACACCCGGTTCGTCGACGTGTGGGACGCCATGGACCGGCTGCGCACGCTCCTCGAGGACGGCGCCTGGAAGGACTATCCGACCGAGCGCAGCCGGGTCACCTGACGAAGGACCCTCGTACCCCGGGAAGGGCCCCCTGGCGGACCCCCGCCGGAGGGCCTTCAGCCGGGGTCGGGGACGCCGATCGGATTGCCGGCCGGCCAGTCGCCCGCGGCCACCACCGCTCGGCGCACGGGCACCAGCAGCTCGGCCAGCCGGTCGCAGCCGGCGTCCCCGAGGGCCTGCCAGGGCCGCAGCGCGAGCCGGTCGGTGTCGGCCTCCACGGCGGCCCGGACGGCCAGCGCCTCCGCGGTCAGCTCCCCGTCGGCGAGCAGCCCGCGCCCGGCGAGCGCCTCCGCGGCCGCGGCCCAGTCCTCCGCCGTCCAGCCCCGCGCCCGCTGCAGCCACTCGGCAGTGGTCGTGCCGGCCGCGGCGGCGAGCACCAGCGCCGGCAGCCCCAGCAGCTCCCGCTGCAGGAGCGCGGCGAGGTGCCCGTCGCCACGGTGCTCGCGCAGCGTGGTCAGCGCCTGCCAGAGCACCAGGTGCGGCTCGTCGGGCCAGCCGACCGCGGTGTTCGCGGCGGCCAACGGTCGTCCGAGGACGTCGACGGCCTCGGCCGCCCGTCTGGCCAGGGCCGCCGCCTCGCGGGCACCGGTGGAGTCCGCCCACCCCGGCAGCACCCGCTGCACCGCGGCGTCCACCCCGGCGAGCCGGGCGGTCAGGGCGCCGGCCGGTGTCACCGCCGTCCACACCCCCGGCACGCGCCGCGACACGAACGCCGGTGCGAACGAGGCGAACGTCGCCGTCACGATCTCGGTGCCGGCCGGGCCGAGCGGCGCGGCCCGGCCGGCGAAGTAGCCGGACCAGAAGCCGGGCAGCCCCGCCGTGGCGAAGGCCTCGCGGGCCTCGGCGGCGAAGTAGGTCAGCGCGTGGAAGGGCTCGCCCAGCGCCCACAGGCGGCGGGCGGTCGCGGCTGAGCTCATGCTGCGCTCAGGCGCTCACGGAGTCGGGGACGCCCAGCCACTCGCGCCAGCGGGGGTCGACGGTCCGGTGGCCCAGCAGCCGCCACGCGGCGCCGCTGGGCGCTCGTGGAGGGTGCGGCAGCGACCACCCCATCTCGGCCAGGGACCGGTCCGCCTTCTGGTGGTTGCACCGGCGGCAGGCGGCCACCACGTTGTCCCAGCTGTGGGTGCCGCCCCGGCTGCGCGGCACGACGTGGTCGATGCTGGTGGCCGAGGCCCCGCAGTAGACGCAGGTCTGCCCGTCGCGGGTGAAGACCGCGCGGCGGGACAGCGGCACCTGCACCGGGTAGGGCACCCGGACGTAGCGGGTCAGGCGGACCACGACCGGCACGGCCAGGGCCAGCCGCTCGGCGTGGACGAGGTCCTCGGTGACGTCGACCGCCTCGGCCTTCGCGCCCAGCACGAGCACGATCGCGCGGCGGCTGGAGACCACGCACAACGGCTCGTAGGTGGCGTTCAGGAGCAGGGTGGCGGCGGTGGTCACCGGCGCCGGGGCAGGCGCGCACGGACCGGAGGACGGGTCGGCGTGCGTGCCCGGACGGCCGGACACGGACGGGGACCCGAGGGCGGTGATCGACACGGGACACCTCCGAGCGCCCCGGGACGCCGACGGCTTCGACGTCCCCCGGGCCCCATCATCCTGCACCGTCCTGGTGTGGTATCGCAGATGACGGGGAGGAGCGGGCCGCGGGGCCGGGCTACGGTCGGCCCGTGCGCTACCCCGACGCCCCCCGTCTGGACCTCGTCGAGCAGCTGTCCGGTCAGCGGGTCGCCGACCCGTACCGCTGGCTGGAGGACGCCGGCGACCCGCGGACCCAGGCCTGGGCCGCCGCCCAGGACGAGCTGGCCGCCGGGCTGCTCGCCACGCTGCCCGGGCGCCCCGCCTTCGCCGCGCGACTGGAGCAGCTGGTCCAGTCGGGCGCGGTCGGCGTCCCGGTCTGGCGCGCCGGCCGGGCGTTCTCCACCCGCCGCGACCCCGGGCAGGAGCACGCCGTCCTGCGGGTGACCGAGCCGGACGGCACCGTCCGGGTGCTGGTCGACCCGACCGCGCTGGACCCGGCCGGCACCACCACCCTCGACGCGTGGTCGCCGTCGTGGGAGGGGGACCGGCTCGCCTACCAGGTCTCGGTCGGCGGGGACGAGGAGTCGCAGCTGTACGTGCTGGACGTCGCCACCGGCGAGGTGCTGGAGGGGCCGATCGACCGGTGCCGCTACTCCCCCGTCGCCTGGCTGCCCGGCGGCGAGGAGCTGTGCTACGTCCGGCGGCTGGCGCCCGAGCTCGTGCCGGCCGGCGAGGAGCAGTTCCACCGCCGCGTGTGGCGGCACCGGATCGGCTCCGATCCGGACACCGACGTGCTGGTGCACGGCGAGGGGGGGGACCCGGCCACCTACTTCGGCGCGCGCACCAGCGCCGACGGCCGCTGGCTGGTGGTCTCGGCGTCCGTGGGCACCGCGCCGCGCGACGACGTGTGGCTGGCCGACCTGGCCGGGGACGGCGTCCTCCGCGAGCTGCAGGTCGGCGTCGACGCCCAGCTGACGGCCTGGGTGCCCCGGGACGGGCGGCTGTGGCTGCACACCGACCGGGACGCGCCCCGCGGGCGGCTGGCGGTCGCCGACCCGGCCGACCCGGCGACGTGGGCGCCGGCGGCCTGGCGGGACGTCGTGCCGGAGCAGCCCGACGGCGTGCTGTCCGACGTCGCGCTGGTCGACGGCCCGGACGGCGGCCTCGGCGTGCTCGCCGTGCACGCCGTGGACGCGACGGACCGGCTCTCGCTGTGGGCGGGGGACGGAGGTGGCCGGCAGGCCGAGGTGACCGCGCTGCGCCCCGGCAGCGTGTCCGCGGTCAGCGCACCGCCGGAGGGCGGCACGGCGGCCTGGGTCGGGTTCACCGACTACGCGACGCCGCCCTCGGTGCTGCGGTGGGACGCGGCCGACCCGGCGGCGCTCACCTCCTACGAGCAGGCCCCGGTGGCCGGGGAGGTGCCGCCCGTGCAGGTGGTCGAGACGCACGCGACGTCCCCCGACGGGACGCCGGTCCACCTGTTCGTGCTGTCCTCGGCCGGGACCCCCGACACCCCGCGCCCGACCGTGCTCTACGGCTACGGCGGGTTCAACGTCGCCCTCACCCCGGCCTACTCGGCCCAGGCGCTGGCCTGGGTGGCGGCCGGCGGCGTGTGGGTCGTGGCGAACCTGCGCGGCGGCTCCGAGCACGGCGAGGAGTGGCACCGCGCCGGGATGCGGGAGCGCAAGCAGAACGTGTTCGACGACTTCGCCGCCGCGGCCGAGCACCTGATCGCCACCGGCTGGACGACGCCGGCGCAGCTGGCGGTGATGGGCGGCTCGAACGGCGGCCTGCTGGTCGGCGCGCTGGCCACCCAGCGCCCGGACCTGGTCGCCGCGGTCGTCTGCAGCGCGCCGCTGCTGGACATGGTCCGGTACGAGCTGTTCGGCCTGGGCCGCACGTGGAACGACGAGTACGGCACCGCCGCCGACCCGGAGCAGCTGCGCTGGCTGCTCGGGTACTCGCCGTACCACCGGGTGGTCGAGGGCACCGCGTACCCCGCCGTCCTCTTCACCACCTTCGAGTCCGACACCCGGGTGGACCCGCTGCACGCCCGCAAGCTCGCCGCGGCGCTGCAGCACGCGACGACGGCGGAGGCGCCGATCGTGCTCCGCCGCGAGGTGGCGGTCGGCCACGGCGCGCGGGCGGTCAGCCGGACCGTCGGGCTGGCCGCGGACCAGCTGGCCTTCCTCGCGGCGCACACCGGCCTGGTGCCGCCGAGGGGCTGACCGGCAGGTGCGCGGCGACGCGGAAATGCCCCTTCGTGTGCAGACCAACGCGTGGAGTGATCGACCAGTCACGGAAAACCTGGGAGACTCCCGCGCCATGGACAGCGCACCGGTCGTCCCCGCGGCCGTCG
Organism: Modestobacter marinus; assembly: GCF_019799945.1. Lineage (GTDB taxonomy): Bacteria > Actinomycetota > Actinomycetes > Mycobacteriales > Geodermatophilaceae > Modestobacter > Modestobacter marinus_B. Next base: position 20,812 of record NZ_JABGCH010000031.1, on the reverse strand, counting down.
GGCACGTCGCCGTCCTCGTCCGGGACACCGCCGGCCCGCTCGGGCGCCGCACCGGCGCGGGGGCCCCCTGAGCCGCGCCGTGGCCGGCCGCCCGGCCACGTTCCGCGAGGTCTTCGCCGTCGGCGAGTTCCGGCCGCTGTTCGGCTCCTACCTGCTGTCCACGATCGGCGACGAGCTCGCCCGGGTCGCGCTCACGATCCTCGTCTACCAGCGCACCGACTCGGCGCTGCTGTCGGCGGTCACCTTCGCGATCAGCTACCTCCCCTGGCTGGTCGCCGGGCCGGTGCTGGCCGCGCTGGCCGACCGGCTGCCGCGCCACCGGGTGCTCATCGCCAGCGACGTGGTGCGCGCCGTCCTGGTGGCGGTCATGGCGCTGCCCGGCGTCCCGCTGGGCGTGCTGCTCGTTCTGCTGCTGATCGTGTCGATGTGCGCGCCACCGTTCGAGGCCGCGCGGTCGGCGCTGATGGCCGACGTGCTCGAGGGCGACCGCTACGCGGTGGCCACGTCGGTCACCGGCGTCACCCAGCAGATCGCGCAGCTGCTCGGCTACCTGCTGGGCGGCACGCTCCTGGTCGCGCTGTCGCCGTCGGCGGCCCTGGTGATCGACGCCGCCACGTTCGCCGTCTCCGCCGCCTGGCTGGCCGCCCGGCTGCAGCGGCGTCCGGCTCCGGCGCTGACCGGCGGGGAGAGCCGGTCGCTGTGGCGGGACACCGCGGCCGGCCTGCGCTTCGTCGCCGGTGCGCCCCGCCTGCGGGCGATCGTGGGAGTGCTGTGGGTGGCCGCCCTCTTCAGCAGCGCGCCGGAGGGGATCGCCGCTCCGCTGGGCGTCCAGCTGCTGGACGGGATCGGCGCCACCGGGCTCCTGCTGGCCGCCAACCCGGCCGGCGCCACCGTGGGCGGGATCCTGGTGGGCCGGTTCTGCCCGCCCGGTCTGCGCGAGCGGCTGCTCCCGCCCCTGGTCGTGCTGTCCGTCGGCGCGGTGCTGCTGGCGGGACTGACGCCGCTGGTGCTGGGCACCGGTACCGCCGCCTTCGTCGTCGTCCTGGGCCTGCTCTTCCTCGGCGGGGTCGGCAGCGCCTGCTCCATCCCGCTCAACGTGGCCTTCGTCCAGGTCGTGCCGTCGGCCTACCGGGGGCGCGCGTTCGGGGTGGCGGTCGCGGGCCTGTCCGGGGTGCAGGGGCTCGGCGCGATCCTGGCCGGCCTCGGCGCGGAGCGGCTGCTGCCCAGCACCGTGGTCGCGCTCTGCGGGGCGCTCGGGCTGGTCGCCGTCGTCGGCCCGCTGCTGGCCCTGAACCGCACCCGGCCGGCCGGCCGGCAGCCGGGCCCGCAGGGAGACCCGGGACACGTGGCCGCCGAGGCCCGCGCTGAGGGACGATCGGGGACATGAGCGAGACGAGCCGGTCGCTGCCCTCGGCGAGCACCTTCTACGCCGAGATCGGCGGCGCGCCCACCTTCCGGGCGCTCGTCGCGCGCTTCTACGCAGGCGTGCGGGAGGACCCGGTCCTGCGGCCGATGTACCCGGCCGACGACTGGGAGGGCGCCGAGGCCCGGCTGCGGCTGTTCCTCGAGCAGTACTGGGGCGGCCCGCGGACGTACTCGGAGAACCGCGGGCACCCGCGGCTGCGGATGCGGCACGCGCCCTTCGCGGTCGACGAGGCGGCCCGCGACGCCTGGCTGCGGCACATGCGCGAGGCCGTCGACTCGCTGGAGCTGACCCCCGAGCAGGACGCCACGCTGTGGGGCTACCTGGAGATGGCCGCCCGCAGCATGCAGAACCGCTGGCCCGAGGCCGCCGGCGGGGACCTGTCCCCTGTCTGACCCAGCTCCCCGCGCGCCCCGCCCCGACTCGCCGACCCGGGAGGCGCGTTCCCGGACTGCGGGTAGCATCGGGCCGGTGACACAGCGTCGTGCGGACGCTGGGATCGTCGTCCGCCGACCGGTGTCGGGGACCTTCTTCGGGGAGGCTCGCGCGCCCATGACGGTGCTGCAGGTCGACGGCCTGAAGAAGTCCTTCGGCGCCCGTCGCGTCCTGCGGGACGTCTCCTTCAGCATCGCGGCGGGAGAGATCGTCGGGCTGGTCGGCACCAACGGGGCCGGCAAGTCGACGATGGGCGACATCCTCGCCGGCATCACCGCGGCCGACGCCGGGACCATGACGCTGAAGGACCACCCGTACGCGCCGCTGTCGGCGGCGGACGCCCGGCACCTCGGCGTCGGTGGGATCGAGCAGCTGGTGCGGATCGACCCGGAGCTCACCGTCGCGCAGGCCGTCTTCCGGGGGACGCCGCAGGCCGGGCGGCCCCAGGCGGAGCTGCGGGAGCAGGCGCAGGTCCTGCTCACCGAGGTCGGTCTCGACCTGGACCCGGACACCAGGGTCGGCGAGCTGCCGCACTTCGTGCACGGGCTGGTGGAGATCGCGCGCATGCTCGCCGAGGACACCGACCTGGTGGTGCTCGACGAGGTGTCGGCGGCGCTGCTGCCCGGGGAGGTCAACGGCCTGCACGCCGTCGCCGGCCGGCTCAGCCGCCAGGGGCGCGGCGTGCTCTACATCAGCCACCGGCTGCCGGAGATGCTCGAGGTGGTCGACCGGGTGCTCGTGCTGCGCGAGGGCCGGATCGCCCTGGACAGCCTGGCCGGCGCCCTGGACCCCGTCCGGCTGGCCGCGGAGACCGTGGGCGGGCCGGTGCCGCTGCCCGCGCCGCGGATGGCGCCGGTCCCGCCGCCCGCTCGCGCCGCCGACGACGCCGCCGCCGCACCGCCCGCGCCCCGACCGGCGCCCTCCGACGAGGTCGCGCTGCTGGTCCGGAACCTGCGGGTGCCCGGCGCGGTGCAGGGCGTGGACCTGCTGGTGCACCGGGGCGAGGTCGTCGGGCTGACCGGGCACCGCTCCTCCGGGTTGACCGAGATCGCCGCCGCCCTGTCCGGGGAGCTGCCCTCGGTCACCGACGAGGTGCTGCTGCACGGCAAGCCCCGGTTGCTGGCCGCGCGGCCCGACGACGACGCGCTGCGACTGCCTGCCTACCGCCCCGACGAGGACGCCTACGGGGTCGACCCGGGCGAGACGATCGCCCGGACGCTCACCCAGGAACGGTGGGGCGCGCTCACCGACCTGCGCAAGGAGATCGACACCCTGCGCGGCGTCATCCGCACCGTCCACCGGATGGACGTGAAGACGCTGAGCATCCGCACCGCCGTCGGCGCGCTGTCCGGCGGCGACCAGCACAAGCTCGCGCTGGCCCGGTGGATGGCGAACGCGGCGCGTGACGTCGTCGTCCTGCACGAGCCCACCCGGGGCCTGGACGTCCGTGCCCGCCAGCAGGTGCGCCAGTTGCTCGACGACGCGACCGCGCTCGGCAAGGCCGTGGTCGTCGTGTCGGTGGACCCCGACGAGCTGGCCGAGTGCTGCGACCGCGTCGGGATCGTGTCCGACGGCCGCGTGACGCGCTGGATCGACACCGCCGAGTTGGGCCTGGACGCCGTCCGGGACCGCATCGTCGAGGCCACCGCCGCCTGAGGCCCCGTGCCGACGCCCTACCCGACCCCGTTCGGGGAGGGCGTCAGCACTGCGCCGGCCCCGCTGCAGGGGCCGGCGCGAGCTTGCGAGTGGTGGGGCGGCGGCGTCCGCTCTCAGACGCTCACGTTGCCGGCGACCGCCCGGAGCTTGTGCCGGGCCAGCGCCAGGTTCGCCGTGACGCGGTTGAGCACCAGGTAGATGAACAGGCCGGCGTTGCCCTGGCCGCGGAGCACGTTGATCAGGTGGTACTGGCCCTGCAGCGTGATCAGGATGTCCTCGATCTCGTCCTTGAGCTCCAGGTCCGAGATCGTGCGCAGCTTGGCGCGGACCACGTTGGAGTTGCCGGCCGCCGCGACGTTGAGGTCGAAGCCGGGGGTGCCGCCGACTGCCAGGGCCATCCCGCTGTCGACGTCCACGATCGCGGCGCCGGTGGCGCCCTCGATCGCGAGCAGGTCGGCGATGACGTTGTCGAGCTGTGCCACGGTGGGGGCTCCTGTCGTTCTCGGTGGGGAACGCAGCGGGGTGCTGCGCACCGGGTGGGGGTGTGACCCCGCCGGCCGCGTCGGACCGGAAGTCCGGGCGGACACGGGACTCCGTTGCTCCGGCAGGGCCACGCTGGCGTGCGTCGCACCTGCCGGAGGGTCCGGAGCCGCCTGGCCCCCAGCGGGTGGCGGGTCGGGCGTGGGCTGCTGCGCCGGCCGGGAGCCGTCGTCGGGCACCCGGTCCGGCTCCCGCGAGGGCTCCGGGGAGGAGTCCTGCGGCTGTGGGCGCCCTCGCGACCACAGCGACGCCCACCACCCGGTTGCCATGCCGTCAATTCCGCCTTCGCCGAGGGGCTCAGGAACCCCAGACAACACGTCCCGGGTAGGCCAGGCAAACCGACGGACGTTCCTCGTGGTGAGCGGGCAGACACCCACCGCAAGCGGTCTCGGGGACCAGAGCGGGAGGTGGTCCGCCGGCCTCCGGTACCTTCCGCCGAGAACGGGCGGGCACCGGCCCGTGGCCCGTGGAGGAGACGTCGTGAAGACCCGTGACCTCGCCTACATCGCCATCTTCGCCGCGCTGACGGCGGTGCTCGGGCTGGTGCCCGCGATCAACGTCGGCCCGGTGCCGATCACCGCGCAGACCCTCGGGGTGATGCTGGCCGGCTCGGTGCTCGGCGCCAAGCGCGGATTTCTCGCGCTGCTGCTGTTCCTGCTGCTGGTCGCGATCGGACTGCCGCTGCTGCCCGGCGGCCGGGGTGGGCTCGGCGTCTTCGTCGGCCCCACGGCCGGCTACCTGTACGCCTGGCCGCTGGGCGCCTTCGTCGTCGGCCTGGTGACCGAGCTGGCCTGGCGGCGGTTCAACCTCGCGTGGGCCGCGCTGGCCAACGTGGTCGGCGGGGTGCTGGTCATCTACGCCGTGGGCATCCCCTTCGTCGCCGTGTACGCCGACGAGGTCACCCTGGGGCAGTCGCTGACCGGCTCGCTGAGCTTCCTGCCCGGTGACGCGGTCAAGGTCGCGGTCGCGTCGCTGATCGCCGTCCAGGTGCGTCGCGCCTACCCGGTCATCGAGCGGCCCCGCGGGGCGGCCGCGACCCCGTGAGACGCCGCCGGCCCGGTCCGCGGGCGGAGCCGGCCGCGGACCCGGCACGCGGCATCGAGCTGCGCGGCGTCGGGCACAGCTACGGCGAGCGGACCGTGCTGGCCGGCCTGGACCTGCAGCTGACCGAGCACCGGATCGGGGTCATCGGCGCGAACGGATCGGGCAAGAGCACCTTCGCCCGGCTGCTCAACGGCCTGGTGCAGCCCAGCGCCGGGCAGGTGCTGGTCGACGGACTGGACACCGCCACCCAGCTGCGGGCGGTCCGCCGCCGGGTCGGGTTCGTCTTCCAGGACCCCGACGCGCAGATCGTGCACCCCACGGTCGCCGAGGACGTCGCCTATGGACTGGAGAACCAGGGGGTGCCCCCGGCCGAGCGGGCCGAGCGCGTCGCGGCCGTGCTGGAGCGCTACGGGCTCGCCGGGCACGCCGACCACCCGGCGCACCTGCTCTCCGGCGGGCAGAAGCAGCTGCTGGCCATCGCCGGGGTGTTGGTGATGCGGCCGGCGCGGATCGTGTTCGACGAGCCGACGACGCTGCTGGACCTGGTCAACGCCCGCCGGGTGGCGCAGGTGGTCGCCGAGCTCCAGCAGCAGGTCGTCGTCGTCACCCACCAGCTCGACCTGCTCGACGGCTTCGACCGGGTGCTCGTCGTCGACTGCGGCCGGGTGGTCGCCGACGACGCCCCGGCACCCGCGGTGGCCGCCTACCTGGCCCTGATGGCCGGCCGGTGACGGCGCTCGCGCTCTACGTGCGGGGCACCAGCCCGGTGCACCGGTCCCCCGCCGGACTCAAGCTGCTGGCCCTCGCCGGGCTGAGCGTCCTCCTGTTCGCCGTCCCCACGGTGCCGGTGGCGGCCGGTGCGCTCGCCGCCGTCCTGGCGGTCGGGGTGGTCGCGGCCCGCCTGCCGGTGGCGTTGCTGGCCCGGCAGGTGCGGGCGGTGTGGGTGTGGCTGGTCGCCCTGGCCGTCGTCACCGCGATCGTGGGCGGCGTGGCCAGCGCGGCGCTGGTGACGTTGCGGCTGCTGGCGCTGGTGCTGGCCGCCGCGGTGGTCACCGCGACGTCGCGGGTCAGCGAGCTCGTCGCGGTCGTGGAGCGGCTGTGCGCGCCGCTGCGGCTGGTGGGCGTGCGACCCGCCCGGATCGGGCTGCTGATCGCGCTGACGCTGCGGTTCATCCCCCTGGTCGCCGAGCGGGCCGACCGGGTGCGGGAGGCCCAGGCGGCCCGCGGCGGGACGGTGCGCGGCGTGCGCGCGCTCGTCACGCTCGTGGTGCCCCTGCTGGTGCAGGTGCTGCAGCTGGCGCACACCACGGCCGAGGCGCTGGACGCGCGGGGCGCCGACGACGACGAGGCCCGCTCGGGGAGGATGCGCGGGTGACCGGGGTCGTGCTGGAGATCTGGACCGCGCCGGCCGCCGCGGCGCCGATGGTGCGGCGGCCCGCCGTGACGGCGCTGCCCGGGGCCGGCCTGGCCGGGGACCGCTACGCCCGGGGTGGTGGCACCTGGGCGGAGTACCCGGCGCAGGAGAAGCAGGTGACGCTCATCGACGCCGATGACGTGGCCGAGGTGGCCCGGCTGGCCGGCGTCGAGCTGTCCCCCGGCCAGACCCGCCGCAACGTGGTCACCCGCGGCATCGACCTGCCCGCGCTGGTGGGGAGCTGGTTCCTGGTCGGGGACGTGCTGCTGTTCGGCACCAAGCGCTGCCCGCCGTGCGCGCACCTGGAGAGGCTGACCGGGATGCGGCTGGTGAAGCCGCTCGCGCCCCGCGGCGGGATCAACGCGGCGGTGTTCACCGCGGGGACGGTCGCCGAAGGGGACGTCGTCCGGCCGGTGGACGACGCCGAGGCCGCCCGCCGGGGAGCGCCGACCGGACGCGACCGGCCGGTCCCGCGGATCGTCGCGCTCCCGGACTGAGCGGGGCCATTGTCGGCGTTCCAGCAGCGGAGGAGACTCGGCGGCCACGGGAATCCCGTCCCCACGATGGAGGAGCCCGCCGTGGACACGTCCGTCACGGAGATCGCCCCCGACGTCTACCGCCTGTCGACCTACGTCAGCGACGCGGACATCGTGTTCAACCAGTTCCTCGTCGACGCTGACGAACCGCTGATCTTCCACACGGGGCCACGCGCCCTGTTCCCGCTGGTGTCGGCAGCCGTCGCGCGGGTGGTGCCGGTGGAGCGGCTCCGCTAGATCACCTTCGGTCACGTGGAGGCCGACGAGTGCGGCGCGATGAACTCGTGGCTGGCGGCGGCACCGGAGTCGCAGGTGGCGCACGGCGCGCTCGGGTGCATGGTGTCCGTGGCCGACATGGCCGACCGGCCCCCGCGTCCGCTCCGGGACGGTGAGGTGCTGGACCTCGGCAATCGGCGAGTGCGGCGGATCGAGACCCCGCACGTGCCGCACGGTTGGGACGCCGGGCTCCTGTTCGAGGAGACGACCGGCACACTGCTGTGCGGGGACCTGTTCACCGCGATCGGGCAGGGCCCGGCGCTGACCGAGCAGGAGATCACCGGGCCGGCGCTGCACGCCGAGGACGTCTTCCACGCGACCTGCTTGACCCCGGCCACCGGACCGACGATCCGGGCGCTGAGCGACCTCCAGCCCGCCGCGCTCGGCCTCATGCACGGCCCCGCGCACATCGGCGACTGCGCGCATGCGCTGCGCGACCTGGCCGATGCCTACGATGCGCGCCTGAGTGCGGAGGGGGTCCGGCTGCACGGGCCGGTGGCGCCCCGGGCTGCCGACCGGGACTGACGGAGCCCCTCGGGAGACGATCCGATCAGGCCTCGTGGTACTTCGCGAGGAAGTCCAGCTCCTCGGGGGTGAGCCGGCGGGGGCGGTTGCGCGCGAAGTCGACGGGCGCGAGCTTCGTGCTGCCGGTGACGGCCAGCGTGCCGTGGTCGAACAGCTCGTAGTGGCAGCGGAACGACGCCGCCCGCACGTCGGACACCCAGATCTCCACCTGCAACGGCTCGGCGTCGTACTCGACCGAGCGCTTGTAGGCGATCTCGTGCGAGACGACGACGAGGCCGCGGCGGAGGCCGGTCGCCGCGTCATGCGTGGGGTGGTCGAAGAACAGGTCGACGCGGGCCGTCTCGAAGTAGCCGAGGAAGGCGACGTTGTTGATGTGCTGGTAGGCGTCCATGTCCGACCAGCGCATCGGGACGGCGACGATGTGCCTCACGCCGTCACCCTGCCCTACGGCCGGGTCGCCTGCTGCACGCGGCCCTACCCTCGCGGGCATGGGCGAGGCCTGGGACCCGAGGTCACCGGGCGCGCTCACGCTGCCGTCGGGACGGCGGGTGCGCGGCCGCGGGCTACGGGAGCCGCTGCCTCGGGGGCCGGTGCCGGAGCTGGGCGTGTACCTGCTGGGCCGCCGGCCGGCGCCGCAGCCGTGGGAGAGCCGCTGGGTGCGCTGGCCGGACTTCCGGCTGCCCGCCGACCCGGCCGAGCTGCGCGACGCACTGCACCAGGCGTGGGAGCGGGCCGCCGGCGAGCGGGTGGAGCTGGCCTGCGGAGGCGGTACGGGGCGCACCGGGACGGCGCTGGCCTGCCTCGCGGTGCTCGACGGCGTCCCACCCGAGGAGGCGGTGGCCTTCGTGCGCGAGCACTACCGGCGACGAGCGGTCGAGACCCCCGCCCAGCGGCGCTTCGTCGTCCGGTTCACCCCCTGAGACGTGCTGGAGCGGCCCCGCTGCAGGGCCCGCGCCGAGCTTGCGAGGCGCGGGGAGCAGCGGGGCCCGTCGTCAGTCGCGGCTCAGCTTGCGGTAGGTCGCCCGGTGCGGGCGGGCCGCCTCGGGGCCGAGCCGCTCGACCTTGTTCTTCTCGTAGTCCTCGAAGTTGCCCTCGAACCAGAACCACTTGGAGTCGCCCTCGTAGGCGAGGATGTGCGTCGCCACGCGGTCGAGGAACCAGCGGTCGTGGCTGACCACCACAGCGCAGCCGGGGAACTCCAGCAGCGCGCTCTCCAGGCTGGTGAGCGTCTCGGTGTCCAGGTCGTTGGTGGGCTCGTCGAGCAGCAGCAGGTTGCCGCCCTGCTTGAGGGTCAGCGCCAGGTTCAGCCGGTTGCGCTCGCCGCCGGACAGCACGCCGGCCTTCTTCTGCTGGTCCGGGCCCTTGAACCCGAATGCCGACACGTAGGCGCGTGAGGGCATCTCGACGTTGCCGACCTTGATGTGGTCCAGCCCGTCGGAGACGACCTCCCACAGCGACTTGTTCGGGTCGATCCCGGCACGGCTCTGCTCGACGTAGCTGATCTTGACGGTCTCGCCGACCTTGATCTCGCCGTCGTCGGGCTTGTCCTCGTCGACCAGCATCTTGAACAGCGTGGTCTTGCCGACCCCGTTCGGGCCGATGACCCCGACGATGCCGTTGCGCGGCAGCGTGAAGGACAGGTCGTCGATGAGCAGGCGGTCACCGAAGCCCTTGGTCAGGTCGCGGATCTCGATCACCACGCTGCCCAGCCGCGGGCCCGGCGGGATCTGGATCTCCTCGAAGTCGAGCTTGCGGAACTTGTCGGCCTCCGCTGCCATCTCCTCGTACCGCGCGAGGCGGGCCTTGCTCTTGGCCTGACGGGCCTTGGCGCCGGAGCGGACCCACTCGAGCTCGTCCCTCAGCCGCTTGGCGCGCTTGGCGTCCTTGGCGCCTTCCACCTTGAGGCGGGTGGACTTGGTCTCCAGGTAGGTGGAGTAGTTGCCCTCGTAGGGGTAGGCCCGACCGCGGTCGAGCTCGAGGATCCACTCGGCGACGTTGTCCAGGAAGTACCGGTCGTGGGTGACCGCGACGACGGTGCCGGCGTACTTCTCCAGGTGGGCCTCCAGCCACGCGACGCTCTCGGCGTCGAGGTGGTTGGTCGGCTCGTCGAGGAGCAGCAGGTCCGGGGCCTCGAGCAGCAGCTTGCACAGTGCGACGCGGCGGCGCTCACCGCCGGACAGCACCCGGACGTCGGCGTCGCCGGGCGGGCAGCGCAGCGCGTCCATGGCCTGCTCGATGCGGTTGTCGAGCTCCCAGCCGTCCGCGTTCTCGATGACCTCCATGAGCTCGCCCTGCTCGGCCAGCAGCGTGTCGAAGTCGGCGTCGGGCTCACCCATGGCGGCGCTCACCTGCTCGAAGCGGGTCAGCGCGTCGCGGACCTCCTTCACCGCCTCCTCGACGTTGCCGCGCACGTCGAGCTCCTCGTTCAGCGGGGGCTCCTGCTGCAGGATGCCGACCGTGGCGCCCGGCGCGAGCGTGGTGTCACCGTTGGACGCGTGCTCGAGGCCCGCCATGATCTTGAGGACAGTCGACTTGCCGGCGCCGTTCGGGCCGACCACGCCGATCTTGGCGCCCGGGAGGAACGCCAGGGTGACGTCGTCGAGGATCACCTTGTCGCCGTGCGCCTTGCGGGCACGGACCATCGAGTAGATGTACTGGGCCACTGGGGTGTCGAGCCTTCCGTCGGGTCGCGATCGGGGACGGGCCGGCGCAGCCGTGTGCGCACCGGCCCCGCCCCCTGCGGTCTCACCTCCGATCCTCCCAGTTCGGGAGGCTCACGTCAGCGCCGGTACCGGCTCACTGACGTCGGAGTCCGAAGGGTCCAACGTCTCGACCCCCTCGATGTAGTCCGTGGACCGTCCGGCGAACGGGTCCTCGTCCGCCTCGTGGGGTGCGGGCACCTCCGAGGTCGGGTCCGCGCGGGCCGGCCGCTTGAACTCCGACCACCCGCGGGCCAGGTTCAGCCCGACGGCGATGGCCTTCATCCGGTTGGCGCTGCGCCGGCCGGCCTCGCTGTCCCACGACTCGGTCGCCAGGTTGCCGACCACGAGCACCGGGTCGCCCTTGCTGATGCTGCGGGAGACGTTGCCGCTGAGCTCGCCCCAGCAGGCGACGTCGATCCAGAGCGTCGCACCGTCGACGAAGCCCTTGACCTCCTCGTCCCAGCGACGGCTGGTGGAGGCCATGCGGAAGTTGGTGACCGTCCCGTTGCTGGTCCGGCTGCGGCGGGGGACGTCGACGACGTTGCCGACGACGTGGATGGTGGTCTCGTACACGGTGCTCCTCGGGTGCGGTGGGTGCCGCGGCGGCCTGCCGGGCTGTGACCACCGTGCTGGCCGGCGCTCCCCCGCGGTGCCCGATGGACGCTTCTGTGGACACCGCCCCCGACTGTGGACGGCGACCGGCCCGTTCGACGCCGGTGTGCTGCCCGCCTGCGTGGTTCAGCGGCGTCCGCGCACGGTCCAGGCACGCGCGGTCAGGTGGATGCTGCCGTCCTCGGCGGCCGGGAGGCGGGTGCGGAGCACCTCGCGCAACGCCTCCCGGTCCTGATCGCCGAGGGCCAGGACGTAGCCCGGCGCCGGGCATGTCCCCCCGAGGAAGGGCGTCCAAAGGTCGTCGAAGTCCGCGAACACCGTGGGCACGACGATCGCCTCGACGGCCACGTCGTGGAGCCCCCCTGCGGTGAGGAGCTCGTGCAGCCGATCGGGCCGGCAGAGAGGGAAGCGCACGCCCTCGTCGAGCTCGCGGGCGCCCGGGTCGAGTTCGACGGCCGCGTCCCAGAACCGGCGCATCAGCTCCATGCCCTCGGCGTAGTCCCACACGTACAGGGCCACGGTCGCCCCGGCCGTCGCCACCCGGCACATCTCTGCCAGGGCCGCGGACGCGTCCGGGACGAAGTTGAGGACCAGACCGGAGACAACGGCATCGACGGCCCCCTCGGTGACGGGCAGGGCCTGCGCCGCGCCGGCGCGGAATTGGACGCGCGGGTCGGTCAGGCGCGCGGCGGCGTGCGCGAGGAAGGCGGGCGCGGGATCGACACCGATCACCGAGGCGGGGTTGGCGACGGCCAGCACCTCGCCGGTGAGCACTCCGGTGCCGCACCCGACGTCGAGCAAGCGGCGCCGGGCAGGAACGGCCAGTCGAGCCACGAACGCGCGGGCCACGAGGCGGCTCCAGCGGCCCACGTAGCGCTCGTACTGGTGTCCGTCGGCCCAGGGGCCCGGTGGTGTCCCGGTTCCCGTCACGGCCGGCTCCTCCCGACGCGCCCCGCCGCACCGGGCAGCCTGGACCGGCTCCGACCGCCCGTCAACGAGCACAGACCTCAGAGCTGCTCACCTTCCTCACGGCGGAGCCGGTGCGATGATCAGTGCCGAGCGCCCGTAGCTCAGCGGATAGAGCAGGTGCCTTCTAAGCACTTGGCCGCAGGTTCGAGTCCTGCCGGGCGCGCATGCGGACTCTGAGCTGCAGAAATACCCGGATCAGTGTGCTTCGGCTCTTAGCACAGCGCTGGCAGTGGGTGATTGCGTGGTCATCCACAATGAAGGGGCCGCTGCTCGCAGTCCGCATTAGGTGATGTTGGCGGCCTGGGTGAGGTACCTCGTGATCGGGTGGCCCGGGCCCAGCAGCCGGCGGCTGCGCTGCAGGCTGTCCTCGCCCAGGGCGCGGGCGGGCTCGGCCTCGCCCAGCTCGTTTAGGGCGTGGGTGAGGGCGGCCGCCGCTAACAGGGTGATCAGGTGATCCTCGCGGAACACCTTGCGGCTGCGCCGCAGGGTGTCTTCGCCCAGGGCGCGGGCGGGCTCGGCCTCGCCCAGCTCGTTTAGGGCGTGGGTGAGGGCGGCCGCCGCCGACAGGGTGGTGGGGTGGTCCGGGCCCAGCACACGGCGGCTGCGCTGCAGGGTGTCTTCGCCCAAGGCGCGGGCCGGTTGCGCCTCGCCCAGTTGGACCAAGGCGTGGATGAGGTCGGTCGCCGCCAACAGAGTGGTGGCGTGGTCGGGGCCGAGTACCCGGCGGCTGCGCTGCAGGGTGTCTTCGCCCAGGGCGCGGGCCGGCCGTGCCTCGCCCAGCTGGACCAGGGCGACACCCAGGGTGGCCGCCGTCCACAGTGTTTTGGCATGGTCGGGGCTCAGCACCCGGCGGCTGCGCTGCAGGGTGTCCTCGCCCAGGGCGCGGGCCCGCTCCGCCTCACCCAGCTGGACCAGGGCGAGGGTAAGACCACTCGCGGCGGTCAGAGTGTCGGGATGGTCGGGGCCGAGGATGGACCGCCAGCGGTCGAGCAGCGGTTCGGCCACGGATCGGGTGGCGCGGCTGTCTCCGAGGCCTTGCAGGTAGCGCGAGGTGTCCAGGACGAGTTGCCGGCTGGTGGGAGAGTGGTCACCCAGCGGAGCGGTGGTCAGCACGTGCGGAGTGAGCTCGGCGTAGGCGGCCTGGTTGATCGGATCCTCCGGGTCCCGGGGGGATGCGGCGGTCAGCAGCGCCAGCACCCGCTCGGCGGTGGTCTGCTGCCGGTCGGGCGGCAGCCGGTAGCGGATCACCGCCTGCACCAGCCGGTGGACCTGGAAGCCGTCGGGGTGGCGGCGGGCCAGGGAGTAGCCGACCAGCGCGCCGACGGTGTCGGCGAGGGCGTCGGGGTCGGCGGCCGTGGTTTGCAGCGGCTCGTCGAGCAGGTCGGCGTGCCCGTTGAACAGAGACAGCGGAATGGGTTCGGGGGCGAGGAAGGCGGCCAGCTCCAGCAGCTGCACCACCGCCGGGTCCTCGCTGCGGAGCCGGTCTAGGGACAGCGCCCAGGCGGTGTCGATCCGCCCGGCATAGCCGACCACCTCACCGCGGGCCAGCAGGGTCGCTCGGTGGGCGCGGAACCGGCGCAGATAGGCCGCCGCCGGCAGGTCGGTCTGCTCCAGGTAGCCGGCGGCCTGCGCGGCGGCCAGCGGCAGGTCGCCGAGTTCGGCGGCGAGCTGATCGGCCAGCTGCTCGTCCAGGGTCGAAATCCGGGCCCGCAGCAGCGCCACCGTCTCCGGCCGGGTCAGCACGTCGACCTCCAACCGCCCGCCCAGTGCCCCCCAGCCGGGAAAGCGGGAGGTGATCAACACGTGCCCGGCCCCGCCGGGCCGATAGTCGGCGATATCCTGCGGCCGCTCGGCGTTGTCGAAGAGCAGCAGCCAGCCGGGCCGGCCGCGCAGCTCACCCAACAGCCGCTCCACGGTGTCGGCCACCGTGTGCCCGGATGGCAGATCGAGCCGGGCGGCGAGCCGGGCGAGCTGGTCGGGGATGAGCACCGGCTGCTCGGCGTCGATCCACCAGACCAGGTCGTAGTCGGCGGCATACCGATGGGCGTACTCGAGCGCCAGCTGGGTCTTGCCCACTCCGCCCAGCCCGTACAGCGCCTGCACCACCAGCGTTGGTTGCTCCGCGCGCAGCCGCCGCCGCAGCTCGGCCAGCATGTCGTCCCGACCGGTGAAGTGGGGATTGCGGGCTGGCGTGTTCGACACCCGCGGCCGCGGGACGGCGGGAGAGCCCCACGTGTCGGCTGACGCGTGGAGGGTGGGCTCGGCCGGTGGGGTCCAGTCCAGGCACGGGTCGTGGGTGAGGATGGCGCCCTCGAGCGCCTGCAGCGCCCGACCGGGGTCGATGCCCAGCTCCTCCGACAGGATCTCGCGGGCCCGCCGGTAGACCTCTAGCGCCTCGGCCTGCCGGCCCGAGCGGTACAGGCTGAGCATGAACAGCCGGTGCAGGCCCTCATGCAGGGGATGCTCGGCGACGAGGGCCTCCAGTTCGCCGATGAGCTGGGTATGTCGCCCGAGTGCGAGATCCGCCTCTAGGCGTGCCTCGAGGGCACTAAGCCGCTGCTGCTCCAGGCGCGGAATCACGGTCTGCGTGAAGGGCTGCTCGGCGAACTCGGCCAGCGGCGGCCCCCGCCATAGCTCGAGCGCCTCGCGTAGCGTGCTCGCGGCCCGGGCCGGTGCCAGGCGCAGCGCCTGGGTTCCCTCACGGACCAGCCGCTGAAAGCGATACAGATCGACGTGCTCGGGGTCGAGCTCGAGCAGATAACCGGGTCCGCGCCGCAGCAAGACCGCGGGACCCGCCCCGTCGGGCGGATTCTTCACCTGCAGGGCCTTGCGTAGCCGCGAGACATAGCCCTGCACGATGTTGGTCGCGCTCGCCGGCGCCCGGTCCCCCCACAGACCGTCGATCAGGACGTCGATGGAGACCACCTCGTTGAGGTGCAGCGCCAGCATGGCCAGCACACCGCGCTGCTGGACACCCCCCAGGACAAGCGGTCTGCCTGTCCCCCGAACCTCGAGCGGGCCGAGCATCCGAAGATCCATACCGGATCCCTCCGCTCCGCACAGCTGACCGGGCCGTTCCGGTCACCCACCCCTCGGCAACTGCGCGCCTGCAGCCGACCACGTAGCGCCACCGCTAAGGGTCTCCGCCTTCAAGCGTCCTTTCAAGCCCTTCCAGCGGCCATCCATCACTCTTCAAGCCCGCACCGCCAACCTTGAGACGCCAGATACACGAAGAGAACCAAGGAGTGACGCGATGCCCACAACCATGACAGCTCGACCGCCGCAGCTCCCGCGACGGATCACCAATCCTTAAGGAAACGATATGTTCAAGCGAACTGCTTTGACCGGCCTGCTCGTCGCGGTCGTGTCGCTCGGCCTTAGCGAGGTGGCTTACGCGCCGGTCATCAATGGCACCCCCGCCGCGGACGAGCTCCAAGGAACCCTCCAAGACGACCAGATGTTGTCCTACGTCCCGAAAAACGGCGTCTGCGAAGAGGAGGAGTTGTGCCTCTTCAGCCGCGACAACTTCCGTGGGGACGTCTACGACTTCGCGCCGTGCGAGAACGTACCTAGTTTCTTCGGCATTCGATTCATCAACAGCGCCAGGTCGTTGAACAACAACGCCGAGTCGGTCTGGAACCGGAGTGGCTACATCTACGAAATCTACGACCTCTCAAACTACCGCGGTCAGAGTATGGAAATCTTAGGCGGGAGGATCAACGAGGACGATCTGGGGGCTCTTGCGGACGACATTTCGTCTCATCAGTGCACCGGCAACTAGGGCGTTCGCTGGGGCGAGATCCCCATCCACTACACAAACCGCGCCGATCATTTGGCGCGTGGACGGCTCGTCAAAGAGGTCTACGGGGACGACGGGTGCTGCGCTGGCGCCAGAGACTGCCAGCTAGCAGTTCTGGTTCTTCCGTGGCCACTGGCGGTGGCGCCCGCCGAACTGAGCTATTCGCTCCTGACGTACATAGGTGACGGGACCGTGCCTGTGTCGTGACGGGTGCCACCGAGAAGATCAACGCAAGTGAGCTTGCGACGGACGCATTCCACATCTGCCAGCCGTACACGGGAATTACAGAAGGAGAGAGTAGCCATGGCGGTACATATCTTTGCATTTGGCTCGCACGGTACGTCGGCTTGGGCGGAAAGGTCTGGCCCCGGCGTTTTTGACAATGTTGGCGGGATCCCATATACCGACCTGACAGGTCTTCGGCGAGGATGGGGGACGACGTATCGAGGCAAGGCGGGCCAAGCGGTCTATTTCCACAATCCGGTGACCGCCCTTGAATCAATCGAGTCGGAAGACTCCACTCCGTTACTGACGCAGTTCGGTGCGAGGTTCGAGTTGATGGAGACTGCTCGTGTGACCAGTGTCCAAGTTTGGAACGGCGAGAAGCAGATCCAGACATACGATGGCCTCAACATCGGCCCCAGCGCGAGTGCCCCGGTTATCTTCGACCGCCAATTTGCCCCTGGCCTGGGGTTGCCACGACGCGGGATCGACGTGGTTGTTGGCGTGTCATTCGGCGCGTCGTCGAGCGATGTGACCTTCTTTGGTGCATGGGCGCACTACCAGGTCGACGTTCTGTGGTGACATCCACACCTGCGACTGCCGCGATGCAGGTTGCGGACTGAACCGCCCCGGCGAGTCCGGAGACTCAGGGGGTTGAGACCCCGACCATCTGCCGGGGCGGGGCTAGCTGACAGGCCTGGAGTAGGTTGCGTGGCACTCGTGGGGTTCGGCAAGTACAGACCGGTAGCGCTGGTACATCGAGTCAAGGTCGAAGCAGTGACCAGATAACTATGGCGCCTACGCTCCCGCTCGATCTGCGAACATGCAGGTCAGCACAGCGTTTCGGCTCGGACAGCTTCTAAGCACAGGGCCGCAGGTTCGAATCCTGCCGGGCGCGCATGCAGCCTCTGAGCTGCAGGTCTATAGTTCTGCCAGTGGGTGAGCAGGCAGCACAGCGCTCAGACGCCTGAGACTCCCCGTAACCTGCTGATATTGCCCGTAACCTTTCGCTGATATTGCTGGCGTGAACGGCACGCTGTGGCCACCACGCTGGCACCACGACAACCCCTGATGTTGTAGCCGTCAGAGGGGACCGGTTAGTGCCGCGGCACTGTCGAAAAGCATAATCTGAGAGCGGCACAGGATATGGTCGCCGAGCCGCCGCCCGATTTGCTGATAGTCGTTCTCTGCGGCAAGGATGAACCGCTTGCTGCGCGCGGCTTCCGGCACCCCGGGCCACGCCACGGTGGGCGGCTGCACGACCAGCGTTTCGGTGAAGGGAGACCGGGGCGGTTCGCGTAGGGGTGGCCGCCCGATCCAGGGGGCCCCGGCGTGCGGGTCCCAGGCGAGATCCATGTGCGCGGTGGTCGCGTGTGCGGCGGCGTAGCCGTCGGTTCCCCAGATGTGCGGCGGGGCGATGAGGGTTTCAAAATAGGATGCGGGCAGCGTCTCCAGCGGCGCGCCGGTCGCCGGTGAGAACAGCCCGTACTCGCCGCTCCTCAGGGGTTGGGCGATCATTCGCGGGGTTGCGAGCAGCGGTCGCTCGTTGTCCGCCCACCACCGGTGCCAGCGCAGGGCCCCGGATTCGGCGTCGAACATCGACAGGAGCCCGATCTGGGGCTGGTAACTGTCCGCGCCGGGATTCCACTGCGTTGCCCAGGCCACGAGCGCATCGCCTGTCCCGAGAGAGATCGTCATGATCGAACTGGAGGCTGCTCGCCAGATGTGCGCCCGGGAGAACAGAAAGCGTTCCAGGCGCTTCGAGACGGGCTTGGCAATCCGTCCGGCGATCCAGAGTTGCGGGTTCAACAGCGGAGAACCGCCCAGCGATCCGTAGGTGACCTCCGCATCGCGCCCGGCCAGGCGTCGGCCCCAGATCGGCCGTTGCCCCGCAGGCGGACCGGGACGAGCCGCTCCCCGCCCCGTAGTTGGGGCGGCGAGATACGGGTTGAGGGTCAGCGCCTCCCGCATCTCGGCCTCGGCTCCGGCACGACCCTGCACCGCCAGGACGAGCGACAGCCAGTAGCGCACTACGGCGCTGCGCGGTTCCCGGTTCCTCGCCTGGGTGAGGCTTCGCCTCGCCTCGTCGAGATCGTCTTGCAGGATGTAGGCGAACCCGTCGAGCAGCAGCGCCCGCCGGTCGTCGCCCAGCCACTTCCGCATCTGCTGGACACCGTTCAAGATCTGCCGAATCTCGGGCTCGAACTCCCCGCCCAGCGATGCCCTCCCCCGTGCGGACACGGCGGACAAGGTGGCCTGAGCGATAGCGCCTGCGATGCTTGAGGTGATCAGGTCCACCCCGATCAGTGTGGCGGTAATCACGTTCTAGGGGTAGCCGCCGTGCGTCGCCTCGGCACAGCCGCCGGGGCGGGTGCCCAGGAGACCGGGCGCGGGCCGCTGGACCCGGGACGCTCAGCCGGCAGGTGGTCGAGCGCCTGAAGGCTGGCGACTGGGAAGGCGATCCGCTGGCGCTCCAGGAGCGGCTGCTGCCGCAGGAGGCGCTCCCCGGTCGGGCTCGGACGGCGACGCAGCTGTACGACGCAGCAGTATTACGGGGACTTCGTGCAGGGCCCGTTCGACGTGTCGGCGCGCCACAGCCCGTTGTCGCCTCCAAGCACCGGGTGGTGGTCGAGGACTTGTTAGACGGTGCTGACGATCCACCTGTCAGCACTACTGACCTCGCGCATGGTTAGCGGGGCGGCTTGCTCGTGACGAGCGGGGCAGGGTCGTGGTGTGTCGAGTCACCGACCCGTGCCGCCGCTGTCGCCGATCGCCGGGTGACCGGACTGTCCCGGGAAGCGCTGGCTGAGCTGGTCGCCGAGCAGCTCCCGTAGGCCACGCCACCTCTGGCTCGGGCGGCGTCCAGGTCGGCGGTGTCACCCCGTGCGGACCTCATCAACTCCAACAGCCTGGAGCATGCAGTCACGGGAACTCGACGCCGTCGCTAGCACGTCCTTGATCTCGTGGGTGGTCTCGGCGACCTTCACCGGATTGCCGTGGCGGTCCACCGGCCCACCGAATATCACCGTCACCGTCTGCAGGCTCTCCCGCTACCAGCCGCCGGACCCACCCAGCTCCACGTTGATGATCGGCACCTTGAACCCGGCCGTGCCGTCGGCCTTGCGGGTGGCGGTGACCTTCAGCTCCACGGTCATCGACTGCACCGGCAGCTGGATCTCCGCCCCCGCCCCCGCCGCCCGCGCCTGCAACAGGTCATCCCGCAGCATCGCGATCGCATCCGCCAGCCCGATGCCGTCTTCCGCGTCGCGCCCGCTACCAGCCATCGCACAACCTCCCCCGCTCCCCGAGCCGAGGCCGGAGTGTTCCACCGACCGGAGATCAAGTGCGCATTCTCTGTCCGAGGCCCGCGCTACTTCATCAGCCATGTCCACGAAACCGCGCACACCACGCCACTCCCCCACGGGGACGACGCTGGCGAACGGCTCACCTCACGGTGCCCAAGTCCCCCCGGTGTCCCGAATCGTCTCGACGGCGACGTGGCACGAACTCCCTCGCTTGGAGCCCGGAGACGTGGCAGGTCACCTATCGACCTGTCGTGCCGCCGCGTCGATCGGCTAACGACCACAACGACCAGCCTGCACGCCCCTCCGCTAAGGCCAGCCGGGACTCCCGTCGCTCCGCTGATGCGGACGCTGCAACCGCGGACGCGTGGCATGCGATTTCAGCGAGCGGCGTTTCCCCCATTGAGTCCCATACCCGCACCATCCGGTCGCCCCCGCTGGTGACCACCCGCCCGTCGGCGAGCACCGTCACAGCCCACACGCCACCGCTGTGCTCGCCTAGCAGGACGGGCGCGGCGTCCGAGCGGGCTGGATCCCACGCCAGCACTCGCCCATCGTCTCCGCCGGTGACAACCCGCCCGTCGGCAAGTACCGCCACCGCGCGCACCCAGCCAACGTTGGCGCCCAGCACGATGGGCGCTACATCCAGGTGATCCGGATCCCACACCACCAACATGTCGTCCCCGCCGGTGACCACCCGTCCGTCGGCGAATACGCCCACCGCATTCACCGAGTAGACGTAGCCCTCGGACGCGTCCTCACCGAGCACGATCGGCGCGGCGCCTGGGCGGTTTGGATCCCACACCAGCGCCCTGTTGCCTCCGCCGGTGAGCACCCGCCCGTCCCCGAGGGTCGCCATTGCCAGGCTCATGGGCGAGCTCCAGGACGAGGCCCAGCTGACATGATCACCCAGCCGGATAGGCGGTGAACCAGGGCGGGCTGGATCGCAAGCCAGTACCTCCCCGTCATCCCAACCGGTGACCACCCGGCCATCGGCGAGCACGGCCACCGCCGACACGTGGGCCAAGTGCTCCACCAGCTTGATCGGCGCGGCGACCGGCCGGGCCGAATCCCACAGCAGCACTCCATCTTCTTCGCCGGTGACTAATCGGCCATCGCCTAATACGGCGACCGCCCACGCGGCGTGTGCTGTCCCACCAGGGTGAACCGGTGCTGCGGCGGCCAAGCGGCCCGGATCCCACACAAGCACCCGTCTGTCAGTGCCGGCAGTGACCACCCGGCCATCGGGGAGCACGGCCACGGCCGACACTCCGCTGAAGTGCTCGTGGAGTTGACCCGGTCCCGTGGTCACCTCGCTTCTGCGGCCTGAG
Source organism: Modestobacter marinus (assembly GCF_019799945.1). Classification (GTDB taxonomy): domain Bacteria; phylum Actinomycetota; class Actinomycetes; order Mycobacteriales; family Geodermatophilaceae; genus Modestobacter; species Modestobacter marinus_B. Next base: position 26 of record NZ_JABGCH010000031.1, on the reverse strand, counting down.
GTTCAGGCTGCGGTGGTGAGAGTGTG
>NZ_JABGCH010000230.1 GCF_019799945.1 Modestobacter marinus | reverse complement strand
CTGAGACACCATGACTATCTTATGCATAGGTTGCTAGAGTTTGATAGTGTCTCGTTTTGTCTTGTTCATAAGGTGGTAATCCGGTGCTTATTGGCTCTAGTGAGTTATGTATGAAGATAGATGAGTGTGCGATAAGGAATCATCACTCTCAGTTAAATGAGAAAGAATGTCAAGGTTCGTTCACAAAGATAATTCTCAGTGTGAAATCCATGGCCATGGTGATAGGTGAATTGTGAAAAGAGTTTCATAAGTTCATCTTATTGAGAATTATATTTTGTAGAACATTTAACAAGTTGTTAAGATATGGTTTGACTTAATAACCATGCCTGAATATCTTAACAGTGACATTAGGGGATGAGGGATTAAGTAACATGAAGGGTTCATATGGTTCCGCTATTCACCCATACCTAGGGTATGCAATGATATGTTGCTAGATGTCACTCATGACCAGTGTAGGCCTATTGATAAAGTGTTATCAATGAGGGCAAAATTGGAATCGTTCCAATTGAACCTA
>NZ_JABGCH010000229.1 GCF_019799945.1 Modestobacter marinus | reverse complement strand
TTATCAAACACTTGGTGGGCAACATTTCAAGCTTGTGAAGCTAGTGAAATGAGGCTCCCAAGCTATGCCAATTACACATTTCATGACATTGAGGCATCAAACAACATCCAAAGATCAATATCAAAGCATATAAACATCAAAGATTCAAAGAAATTCTCAAGGAAAGTAAGCTTACACGTGTGTGAGTGTTGATTATGGAAAGATGATTGTCCTTCTCCAAGAGCAAGCTTGTGTTGTTTGGGTCATGCCTTGGAGCATCACACTTGTTCATTAGCATAAATGGGTAGCTTGTAGACTCATCCTCTTCATATGCTATGGTTGTAGAGCTTGAGATTGCAAGAATGAGAGAAAGTGTATTTGGGTTTGTAGATCCCCAATTTGAAATACAATGGTGAAATCCCAAGTTTTGATGCACAAATTTGGGAATTTGAACAACACTTGAGGTGTTTGAAGAGTAATTTGGATGAATTAAAGGAGAATTTGATGGATTTTTAAGAGAAATTAGTGAATTCTAG
>NZ_JABGCH010000228.1 GCF_019799945.1 Modestobacter marinus | reverse complement strand
TTTGCGACTAATCTTTCCTATATTAAAACAACTTTTAATAATGTGAGAATACTCTATTTCATAAGGATTTTTAGTCTACTTTCAAATGGCATAGGTCTCATAAAGTAATTCCAACGTTTGGTATCACTTTAAAGTGATTTGTGACATGATCTCCAAACCTTGGCAGATTCTGGAAATTCCTCACAAATGACTTTGTTGGGCTTAACCTAGAGTGAACTAAGTCTTCTAAACACTTCAATTCACAAGGTTTATCAATCCTCTTTCCAATGGCAGGGGTCTCATAAATTAATTCCAACGTTTGGTATTATTTAGAGGCCTTTTGCGATAGAGAGTCAGATTTTCCAGATTTGACTCTTGATCACAAAAATTCTAGTGTGGCTAACCTAGGTCATTAAAAATCATGGGAACTCTTCCTAGACTTTTTTAAGACCTTATATTAATGAAGTCAATAGGTGGCTTGTCTTTGAAAATCCAGAAAATAATTTTTATGGATTTTATAAAACATACTTGGCTGCT
>NZ_JABGCH010000227.1 GCF_019799945.1 Modestobacter marinus | reverse complement strand
AAACATAATCTGGATCATGCCACATCACTTATTCTATTGGATCTTACGGAGCCTGGTCATGTACGAGGTCTGATCATAGAAAAGATTCTCTTCAAGCGAACCAGCCTATCGGGCTTACACGGTGGTTGGAACAAAGACACGTTTGGTTGTGAATTCCAATGTGGCAGATAAGGGCATATATCTGCATGGCCCAATCAATAGTTCAAGTCACACACTCCCATAATCCATTTTCTCTTCGGAGAATTCACTTCAACTATTCAAATAAATAATACAATATTGTATTGTGGAGTTGAAGGGAAATATCCAAATACATGTCTTATTCTTTTCAATAATCCATACTTGTAGCAATGAAATACTATTGTTCCTCCCCCAAATGATAAATGATTGATTACAAATATTGATGATCTATCTTCTCTATAAAGGACCAGAAATACCTTGCTTACGTATCATTAGGAAGTGCATGAACATAAATACGGCAGTAGGAAGGGGTAATACAGCAGTGTGTAGACGATAAAA
>NZ_JABGCH010000226.1 GCF_019799945.1 Modestobacter marinus | reverse complement strand
TAGTCACCAACATATTCATCAAATCGGTCAGTGAGACTTTATCATTCACATCAGACATGTGAAAATTCATGATGAACTGTTTGTAACTCGCAGGAAGTGAGTGAAGCAGAATATCAGTCCCCATTTCAGAAGAGATATCCACACCTAGATCATGAAGGGCATGGATATTCCGGATCATCTTTAGACAATGCTCGTTCACAGATGTTCCTTCCACCATCTTACAAGCAAATAGCTCACCAACAGTGTTGTACCTTACAACCCTGTTCTGTGACTCATAAAGCTCCTTAAGATGGGTGATGATTGCATGCGAAGTATCTATGACCTCATGTTGCCTTTGGAGCTCATTGGTCATAGATGCCATGATATAACATCTTGCCTGCACATCATCCTCGAGCCACTTGTTGTAAGTGTCTCGTTCCTCTTTCGATGCCCCTTCAGGTAGAGCATTAGGGCGGGAAGACTTAATGACATAGTCAATTTTATCCGCAGCTAAAACAATTCTTAGATTCCTAATCCA
>NZ_JABGCH010000225.1 GCF_019799945.1 Modestobacter marinus | reverse complement strand
TCAAATTACAGCCACTTAATATATGATATTAGGATTTCCTAAGAACCCTAATAAACCATTGTTTCACCAAACAATGAACTCCATTAAACAAGAATTTAAACACTTTTAAATTACATAATATTGCATGCATCAAGAATTGATATAAACACATTTAATATCCATCAAGAACATGCAATAATATTTCTAGGGTTTCTAAAAACCCTAATAGCCAACTACCATAGAGGGCAAAGCCCTCATGGCCGAATTCCCTATTGGGGTTTTCTAAAACCCCAAATCACCATTGTTGTTATTTTCCCCAAATTCAAGCTTTTTGTTCTTATTTTCCCAAAATCAAGAACATCATCCATTCAACCTTAAGGATTCCAAAAACTCAAGATTCATCCATGGATGATTATGATATAGTTTTACAAACCTAAATCATGAATCAATTTAATAAAAAATCAATTTAGGGTTCAAAAACCCATGGAGGCCGAATTGGGGAAGAGAGGAGAGAGAGAGGGTCACACCTTCAATGGAG
>NZ_JABGCH010000224.1 GCF_019799945.1 Modestobacter marinus | reverse complement strand
TCAAGAAGATCCGTCTTGATAATGCTGGTGAATTTACATCTAAAGCTTTTGATGATTATTGCATGTCGGTTGGGATTGAGGTGGAACATCCAATTGCTCATGTACATACACAGAATGGATTAGCAGAAGCCTTTATCAAACGACTCCAACTGATTGCTCGACCTTTACTTATGAGGACAAAGTTACCTATTTCTGCTTGGGGACATGCCATTCTACATGCTGCAGCATTGGTTCGCTTTCGACCGACTGCTAATCACCAACAGTCACCATTTCAATTGGTACTTGGTCAAATTCCAAATCTTTCCCATTTACGAGTGTTTGGATGTGCAGTACAAGTTCCAATTGCACCTCCACAACGCACAAAAATGGGCCCTCAACGTCGATTGGGAATATACATTGGTTTTGATTCGCCATCAATCATCAGGTATCTTGAACCTTTGACAGGGGACGTTTTTAGAGCAAGATTTGCAGATCGTCATTTTGATGAGGTCAATTTCCCGTCGTTAGGGGGAGATAAGC
>NZ_JABGCH010000223.1 GCF_019799945.1 Modestobacter marinus | reverse complement strand
TTAGTGAGAGCTCAATCTTTGTATATCATCCACTCTTGAAGGAGTTTTCTATATTGTACACAATTTTCATATTGTAATATTGAGAGTTGTAAGGGTTTTGTGAAACCCTTGTAGGAGAGAATCTACCTCCTTGAAAGTAGATTGTGGGTGAGAGTCTTCCACCGTGAAAGAAGGCTGTGTAAAGGTTTGAATCTCCACCGGAAGTGAGATTGATAGTGGATTAATCCTCGAGACGGAGATCTTGAGGCGTGGACCTAGGCGGAGACCGAACCACGTTAAAATCCTTGTGTTTGAATTTCTCTAACTCTATCTCTTGCATTTAAATTTATTTACTTGCTTTATATTTTATTGAGTTGAGATTTAATATTGCATTCTAGTTATCAAAAGTTTGAGTTTTCAAAAACACTCTATCCCATTTATAAATCAGTTTTTAAATTGCCAATACTCTATTCACCCCCCCTCTAGAGTATATTTTGGGCCAACAAAATGGTTATTATTTTGTCTACATAAGGGGATTTTGG
>NZ_JABGCH010000222.1 GCF_019799945.1 Modestobacter marinus | reverse complement strand
TATTAACACTTTAATAAGCTCAGTAGATTAATCACTATTAACCTACAAAGGTGGAATTAATAATAACTCAAAATAAAATTCAAAGAAAGAATCAATTTCCATTTTACAACAGAAATTTCAGAATTCAGCTACTGTTTTGGGACCAATTTCTCCTATATTAAAACAACCTTTTAAAATGTGATAATACTCTATTTCACAAGGATTTTCAGTCCTCTTTCAAATGGCATAGGTCTCATTTAGTGATTCCAACGTTTGGTTTTACTTTAAAGCTATTTGTGACTTGAACTCTAAACCTTGGCAGATTCAAGAATTCCTTCACAAATCATTTTAAATGTCTCATCCTATTAGTGAACTAAGTTCTCAAAACACTTCATTTCATAAGGTTTTTCAGTCCTCTAAACAATGGCAGGGGTCTCACTAATTAATTCCAACGTTTGAAATTAAATAGAGAGCTTTTGCGATAGAGAGTCAGAATTTCCAGATTCGACGCTTAATCACAAAAAATCTAGTGTGGCTATCCT
>NZ_JABGCH010000002.1 GCF_019799945.1 Modestobacter marinus | reverse complement strand
AGCAGCCACGCCCCGCCCGCCGGCCGGGAGTCGGTGATCGTCAGCCCGCCGCCGGGCTCGGCGCCGACCTGAGCGCCGGCGTCGCTGCCCGGGTCCTCGCCGAGGTAGCGGTTGATCGAGCCGACCAGCCGGCGCAGACCCGCGACGTCGAGGCGGTCCTCCCGGCCCAGCGGCAGCAGCACCTTGGCCACCGACGGACCGCCCGGGCTGCGCTCGTTGTGCGCGATCGACACGTACCGCACCGTCGAGCCGTCCCTGTTCCGCCGAGACGACGTCCGCAGGTACACACCTACACCCTGGCCGCCGATGGCCAGCACAGACAACCCCTGAACGGCCGAAACGTGTACCTACACAATCGCGGCCCTCTCGGCTGCCGCGACCCGCCGACCAGCAGCTTCTCCCGCGCTACCCGCCTCGTGTGCCCATCAACTGCGGAACTCGGGTGCCAGCCTCGCGACCTGACCGTAGGCCAGCGAGCTGAGCATTCGGGTGGCGGGGCAAAGCCGGGCCAGCTGGTCACCGGGTGCCTTTCGGCACGCTTTGCTCGGGCTCACGCGGGGCTCGGGGCTCGCGGGGGCTCTGCTGCGTCGGTGCCGGTCGGCACGCGCCGAGCTGGGCCTGGACCTGCTCGCTGAGCCGGATGAGCGGGGCGTGCCGCGGCGACGGGGACATCTCGAGCAGGTTGGTGAGCAGCCGTTGCAGGCGCTCCAGCACCATCGGAATCCGCGCCGCGGGGAGCAGCAGGTCCTCGACTCCGGTGCGCAGGTAGTCCTCCCAGGTGGGCAGCACCAGGCGGACCCGGGGCACGCCGGAGCGGTCGGCGATGTCGACGATGTCGAGCTGCCGGCCGGCCAGCGCGCGGAGCAGGCTCTCGGTCGCGTCGATCGCGTCCACGGCGGTGGCCGGGTCGTTGACCGCCGGGGACAGCGCCCGCAGCCCGATGTCGGCCAACAACCGCACCGCGAGCATGGGGTCCTGGTCGAAGGACCGCTCCGCGCCGCGGATGACCGCCGCCCGCACTACTCGGTCGGGGAGATCGCCGCCGAGAAGATCGGCCAGCGGGGCAGCCTCGTGCAGGGTGTCGCCGACACCGACGCGGAACACCACCACCGCGTCGGCCTGGGTTGCCGCGTTCACCAGGCGCCGCAGTTCCAGCTGCTGGACCACCCCCGGCGCTCCGGCCCAGCTGACGCTGCGGCGGAGCGCCGGGAGGGGCGCCGCCGCAGGGGTGGGCTCACCGGCCGCGGACCGGGGCGTGTACAGGTCGCCGATCACGGCGCGACCGCGAGCGACCACCGCGTCCAGCACCTGGGCCAGCTGGAGCGACAGGAAGGCGCGGATCTGCAGAGCGCGGATCAACGCCAACGCGATGAGCGCCGCGAGGACCGCGGTAATGGGCACCACCAGCGAGACCCGGCCAGCCCTGCCGCTGACCAGCCCCGCGGTCGTGGAGAAGACGAACATCCCGATCGTGAACGCGTAAGTCCGCCATACCAGGGGGTCGCCGCGGAACAGGGTGAGCCGGGGGCTGAAGGTGCTGGCCGACCACTGCACCACTCCGAACAGCAGCGCGAAGACGATGCTGACCAAGCCGATCACCCCGGTCCCCAGGGTGAACAGCAGCTCAGAGAGCCGGCCGCTGTCGACGGTGGGGCCGCCGGACACCCGGGGCAGCGTCAGTCCGAGTCCGAGCCCGACCGCCGCGCACAGCAGCTGCACGACGCCTGCGCGCAGCCGGCGCCGTACGTGCAGCAGTCGCTGCGGCGGAGCGTGTCTGGCCGCGGAGGGTGCGCCGGCCGCGTCCGGGCGGTTCATGTCGCGCGTGCGGCCTGGATGGGCCCGGCCACCTGGGGCCGGGCCGCCGGGGCGGCGGAGGCCGCGGCACGTAGCGCGTCGGCGGCCAAGTCGTGAACTCGGCCAAGAACTCGCCTCTGGAAGGCACCAGGCGCCCAGCGCCTGCCTGCCCTGCGGCTGATCGTGAGGATGACCCGACGGAGGCGGGGGCGGCTGGTCATCTCGGGTTCCCCGGCACGGGCTCGGCTCTCACGCGAGGCCCGGGAGCGGTGCCGGGCGGCGCGGGGAGCGGAACATTCGGCCCGTGGGTGCCGCTCTCGGTGGGGGCGGGCTGGTCCAGTGCGCGTGGAACGCGTCCACGGCGGCCTCGACGGTGGGACAGAGGTGCCGGGCCCCTGCGGCACCAGCAGCATGGCCAGGACGACGCCGGCGGTCATGTCCCAAGCGAGCCAGGCACGGCAGTAGCCGGTCGCCGCGCCAACCCCGGCGGGACCACCGACATGCGCACCGTCTCGCGTGCGTCCCGACAACAAGCGGTTCCGCGAGCCGGCCGCACCGCCGACCGGGACCGGACGCGATGGGCACTGCCGGCCGGCGCTCACACGCCGGTAGGTCGCGCAGGGAGGGCCTGTCGGCATCCGGCGGCTCCGGGTGCGACCACTCTGCGCACCGGAAGGCGCCGGCGCCTCACCCACGGCATGACCGGCCGGCCGTGGAAGACCCGGTAGGCAGGTTCCGTCCCGAGGAGACTTCCTGGCCGCGTCATCACTGGGTCGTTGCCCCTGTCCTGGGTCTTCCGCGTTTACGGCGTCGCCGCGGGTGGTGGCGCATCGGCCTTCGACGTCCGAGGCCGCCGCAGCAGCGCTCGGATCCCGGCGACTGCGGGGGGGGCAAGCAGAACGATCGGAACGATTGCGAGCGCGGCCACCTTCAGGCCGCCCTCGCCGAACAGTGCGCGGATCGCCGCCAGCAGGGACAGCACCCACACCGTCGCGTAGATGAGACCGACCCAGAGGGGTGGGGCGGTGCCCGTTGCCCAGCCGTGCCGTTGCCGGGCTCGCAGCGCGAGGTAGAAGGCCGTGCCCGCGACGGCCCCAGACACCAGCACGAGCAGGACCACCGAGCCGATCAGCGGATTTCGCTCATTGGCCTCGGCCGCCGTGGCGATGAACAGGCCCGCACATAGCCCGACCACCAAGCCCTGCACCCAGGCCGGCCGCTTGGTGAGGTACGCCGCCAGCAGTGCCCAGATCATCCGGTCCTCCTGCTGCCGCCACGAGTCCGCATGAAACGCCTGTCGCAACGGTAGCCACCACGTCGCCCGCAGACATCATTCGTGCGGGGTGAACTGGCGCCGCGGATCACTTCATCACGACATCAGCGCGTCGGGGTGGAGGTCGGCGGCCATGCGGAAGCCGATGTCGGTAGATGCGCTCCGAACACACGTGACAGCTCCTCTGGCCGACCGCCGTGTTCACCCTCCGGGGACGAGGCGGTCGAGGGATGCTCCGAACACCCTTGAGGGACATGTCCGTCGAGGCCGAGGAGCTTCCGATGAGCACGACGACCCCGCCGCGGGCGGCTCGCGGCACCGGAGCGTCCTCGGCCTGGGTTTCCGGGCTCGCCCTGTTCGCCGGCATCGTGATGACCGTGGTAGGCGTCTACCAGGTGCTCCTCGGCATCTCGGCGCTGCTGAAGGACGAGATCTATGTGCGGACGCCGGACTACGTGTACGGGTTCGATCTCACCGTCTGGGGATGGGTGCACCTGTTGTTCGGCTTCGTGCTGGTCCTGACCGGGGTCTCCGTCGTCCGCGGTCAGGCCTGGGCCCGTGGGGTGGGGATCGCGCTGGTTGCCGTGAACCTGATCGCGAACTTCTTGTTCATCCCGCTCTACCCGCTGTGGTCATTGCTGATCGTCGCGCTGGACGTCGCGGTGATCTGGGCTCTGGCCGTGTACCGGGACGACACCCTCTGAGCGGTTCCTGGCCTTACGGCTCGTCCGGGGGTGCTGGGAGATTCCACGCACCAGCACCGGGGCGGCGCCGGCTAGGTGTACCCGGCTTCAGACGTTGGTGACGGAGCAGCCCAGTCGTCGGGCAACGCCGCACCCTCGTATCAGCGCTCCTGCAGGCTGTCCAACCCGCCGCCGTTCCAGCTGGCCGGCCGCAGCGGGCAGTAGCGGATGTTGGCCGAATGAACTCCGGGACGTCGGCGACGTCCGGGTTGTAGATGTAGCCGTTCCATGGTTCGGAGAGCTTCGGCTGTGGGGTGGTGAACAGCGCCATGCCCGAAACGGTCATCCAGCGGAACGCATCGTTGGCGGCGGCTTCGCCATCCCAGAGGGTCACCAGCCGTTGAGATTTCACCGGCTTCGCCCCCGCGAGGTCGCCTGGGGCGCCGCGCTCGCACGTTCGCGCGTCGCGGACACCTAAGCGGCATGAGGTGACCGGCGTGCTGACCATCCGGACCGCAGCGAGGGTTGGCGTGCCGTCACCAGCGGGCGCCACCGTCTACGGCGTCGGGCTGCGGAGCATCGCCCGGCGCGGAGGAGTCGTCGTGCGGGGCCCCAGCCGCCAGCGCCGGATCACCCCCGCGGGGCGATGTGCCAAGCACACCCAGACGACGACGGTGGGGCGATGCACCGGGCCAGCAGTGACCTTCGGTTGAGCGGCGCGGCTGACCGGCGCGCAGACGGCAAAGGGGAGGGCCTGACATGGTGGCGGAGCCAGTGGATGCGCTGGTGATCTTCGGCGCGACCGGTGACCTGGCCAAGCTGGAGACCTTCCCAGCGCTGGTCGGGTTGGTGGAGCGGGGCGTCCTGGACGTGCCCGTCGTCGGGGTGGCCAAGAGCGGCTGGCGGCTGGACCAGTTCCGTGACTACGCCGCCGCGTCGTTGCGGCTCAACGGCATGGACCCCGACAGCCCGGCGGCGCGGACGATGCTCGGGCTGTTGCGTTACGTCGACGGCGACCTCGACGACGAGGCGACCTACACCGCGATGTCGCAGGAGATGGGTAGCGGTACGCGCGCCCTGTTCTACCTGGAGGTGCCGCCACCGCTCTTCGGACGCATCGCGCAGGGCATCTCCGGCGCCGGCCGCGCCGAGGGCGCACGGGTCATGGTCGAGAAGCCGTTCGGGACCGACCTGGCCAGCGCGCAGGAGCTGAACGCGACGATGCAGGAACACTTCCCCGAGGACGCCGTTTACCGGGTCGACCACTGGCTCGGGCTGGACGCGCTGAATAACGTGCTGGTGGCCCGTTTCGCCAACTCGATCCTCGAGCCACTGCTCAACCGCACCCACGTCGACAGCATCCAGATCACGATGGCCGAGGCGTTCGACGTCGCCGACCGCGGGCGTTTCTACGACCGCACCGGAGCGATCCGCGACGTGGTGCAGAACCACATGCTGCAGGTACTGGCCAGCGTGCTCGCCGACCCCCCGTCCGGGTCCGGACTGGGCTCATGGCTGGACTCCAAGACGCAGGTGATCAACGGGTTGCGCCCACTGACCCCCGAGAACACTGTACGCGGCCAGTATGAGGGCTACCGGGAGGTGGAAGGCGTCGACCCGGCCTCGACGACGGAAACCTACGTCGCAGTGCGGCTCGCGTTGGACTCCTGGCGCTGGGCCGGCGTTCCCATTCTCATCCGCGCGGGAAAGGCGATGGCGGTCACCGCGACCGAGGTCGACATCCGCTTCCATCGTCCGCCGCACGACATCTTCGGCGTCGAGGACCCGTCGATGACCAACGCGCTGCGGTTCCGGATCTGGCCCGACAGCCAGATCACATTCAGCCTGGCCGGGAAGAAGCCGGGCGCGGGCCTGAATCTCCGACTGCAGGAGTTGTGCTTCGCCGAGGAACCGGGCTCGGAGATGCGCCCCTACGACCGCCTCATCGGCGCCGCGCTGGACGGCAACCGGCTGCTGTTCGCCCGGCAGGACGCCGTCGAGGCCGCCTGGCGGGTCGTCGACCCGGTACTCGACGACGTCGTCCCCGTGCAATCTTACGCGCGCGGCGGCTGGGGCCCCAAGGAGGCCGAGGCCCTGCTGCCCGAGCGTCGGTCATGGCACGACCCGGCCGGCTGAGGGAGTCCTCCGGGGTGTCCGCGGACTGCCATTCCGTGAGCGAGCCGATCTCCCGACGCTCGGACCGGTCAGGACCGGTCAGGACCAAGCGTCCGCGCTGGCCCTGCCGGTGCATCACCCACACCGGCCCGGCTCCGCCGGCGAACCGTGCCAGCTCTGCCCGTCGGGTACGGACTGTCCCGGGTGCGAGGAGGCATGGCCGAGCTGAGCTGCGTCGCCGATCGAGGTGTCGATGTCGAGTACCGACTTGTCACCGACGAGCACGTGAGTGCCGAGGGTGCGGGCCAGTCTGAATCATGCCGGCGCGGACGCGGTAGCCTGGTCAAGACCAAGTTGATTCGGCGCCGCGGACCCTGGCGCGGGCTCAATCGCGTCGAGCTGGCGACGCTGGAATGGGTCGACTGGTTCAACAACCGGCGGCTGCACAGCGCCTGCGGCGACGCTCCACCCGCCGAGTACGAGCGCGAGCACTACCGTCAGATCCCTGACCTCAAGACGCTTGAGGCGGCAGAATCCAGCCTTCACTGAACCCGGGGCGGTTCATTCGTGACGGGCCCCGTGTCCCCGAGAATGCGGTGGGCGACGCTTCACCAGAGCGGGCGAGGCGCGGGCTCCGCGGCAGCCTCCGGCGGGCTGCCCGGGGGATGCCGGGGTGTTCCTGGTGCTCAGTTTCGATGGGCTGGTTCTTCGCCGGCGCGTTCCGGCGTCCGGGCGCGTCGGGCCACGGCGACCTGCGCGGCACCGACCACGAGCTTTGCGACCAGGCCGACGGTGATCAGACCGGCGAGCATCTGGATGGTCACCAGGACGCGGGCCAGTTCGGTTACGGGAGCGATGTCTCCCAAACCCACCGTGGAGAAGATGATCACGGTGAAGTAGAGGCCGTCGGTGCGGCTGAGCGGCTCGGAGAACGCCTCTGGTTGCTGAGCAGCGACGATGCAGTACGCCGAGGCGAAGATCACGAGCAACAACGGGACCCCAGTCACCAGGGCACGGATAGCCCGAAGCCTCGGTTCCTGCGACCTGAGGATACTCCGCAACTGGAAGACCATCACCGCCCCGAACAGCAGCAGCGCGATCAGGAACAGCCATCCGGTGACCCGGTCCAGCGGCCGATCGAGCGGAGCCTGGTAGTACACGACCAGCAGCACGGCCGATGCGGCCGCCGAGTGCAGCAGTGTTCCGGCGATCGCCCTCCCCCCGGACGTCCCGCTGTCTGGATCCACGGCCACCGCGCACCTCCATCCTGTGCGCTCCACCGTCGGGCTCCGACACCTCCTCCGCATCCCCCAGGACGGATGGGGCTCTCAGACCCTGCCTTCGGTGACGAGAGAGATTGCCGACGCTCCAGTCACCGACGGCCGCGCGCACATGTTCCTCCCCGTCGGGTGATGCCGCGGTGCGGCGTCACAGCGAGGCTGGGACCTCCGGTGGCGCTGCTCGATAGCGCGCTCAGCACGACCTGGACGGAGATGACCATGACCGAGACTGCGATCGCCGACCACGGGATCATCGGAGACCTGCAGACCTCTGCGCTGGTCACCACCGACGGTTCGATCGACTGGTTCTGCTGCCCCCGGTTCGACTCACCGAGCGTGTTCGGGGCTCTCCTCGACGACGAGCGTGGCGGGCGCTTCCGGATCCGTCCCTCCGGCGTGGACTACACGTCCAAGCAGATGTACTTCCCCGACACCGCGGTGCTCGTCACCCGGTTCTTCACCGCGACCGGCGTGGGTCAGGTCCTCGACTTCATGCCGCCGGCCGGGACCACGGCCACCAACACCCGTCGGCTCGTGCGGATGGTGCAGTGTGTGCGAGGCGAGATGAGCTTCGAGGTCGAGATCACCCCGCGCTTCGACTACGGCCGCCTCGCGCACCAGGCCGAGGTCAGCGACCACGGCGTCGTCTTCACGGCGAACGGATCGAGGCTGACCCTGCACCTGGTGCGCGAGCCCGGTGACGAACGGAAGGCCCGCGTCACCGTGCGCGACGAGGACCTCTACGCGTCGCTCGACCTGGTGGCGGGAGAGGTCCGGGGCATGGTCCTGGAGTCGGCGGCAGACGGGCCGGCGCGCTCGATCCGGGTCGCCGAGATCCGCGGGCTGTTGGACGAGACCGTGCGGTTCTGGCGGGCGTGGCTGTCCGTGTCCACCTACACCGGCCGCTGGCGGGAGGCCATCCAGCGCTCGGCGATCACGCTCAAGCTGATGACCTACGCACCCACCGGTGGCCTGGTGGCTGCACCGACCGCGGCGCTGCCGGAGCAGGTGGGCGGCGAGCGCAACTGGGACTACCGGTACACCTGGGTGCGGGACGCCTCCTTCTCCGTGCACGCGCTCCTCCGGCTGGGCATGGTGGACGAGGCCGCCCGGTTCGGGACCTGGCTGGGCGACCGCATCCGGGAGCGGATCGGCAGCGACAGCGGCCCCCTCAACATCATGTACCGGATCGACGGCGCCTCCGACCTCAAGGAGGACGTGCTGGACCACTGGTCGGGGTACCGCGCCTCGGCGCCGGTGCGGATCGGCAACGGAGCCGCCGAGCAGCTGCAGCTCGACATCTACGGCGAGGCGCTGGACAGCATGTACGCCGCCAGCCGGGCCGGACTCGAGGTGCCGTATCGCGGCTGGTCGGCGATCAGCGGCGTGTTGAACTGGCTGGCCGACAACTGGGACCAGCCGGAGGAGGGCATCTGGGAGACTCGCGGTGGCCGTCAGTCGTTCACCTACGGCCGGGTGATGTGCTGGGTCGCCTTCGACCGGGGCCTCCGGATGGCGGCCGAGCGCGGCCTTCCGGCGCCCCTCGAGCGGTGGACCGCCGAACGGGACCGGATCTACCAGCAGGTCGTGGACAAGGGCTTCCACGAGGGCCGGCAGGCATTCGTACAGCACTACGAGACTGACGTCCTGGACTCCTCGCTGCTGCGGATGCCGACGGTTGGGTTCATCGCCGGCACCGACCCGCTGTGGACCTCGACGTTGAAGGCGATGGACGACGAACTGGTCACCGACAGCCTGGTGTACCGCTACGACCCGGAAGCCTCTCCGGACGGGCTATTGGGCTCCGAGGGGACTTTCTCGTTGTGCACGTTCGCCTACGTCGACGCCCTGACCCGCAACGGCCGACTGGAAGACGCTCGGACCGCGCTCGAGAAGATGCTCACCTACGCCAACCACATCGGTCTCTATTCGGAGGAGATCGCGCTCACCGGCGAGCAGATCGGCAACTTCCCGCAGGCGTTCACCCACCTGGCGCTCATCGACGCGGCGGTCACGCTCGATGCCGCCCTGGACAGGGGGAGGGCGTGACCGGGGTGGGCGGGACCCCGCAGGCGCTCGGCGGGCCGCCGCGAGCTGCGTGGACCTCCCGGGGGCCGTGGAGCGCTTCACGCACGCCGGAGGGACGGAGGTCGGGCCGATCAGTCGCTGCGAGACGGTCAGCAGGTCGAGGAGAGATCCGCGGCGGAGCGCGACCAGGAGGGGACTCGATCGACCTGACGACGGCTTTCAGGCTGGCATCGGACGGTAGTCGAGGAGGGTGCGCTTGACGACGCGTGTCGCCGTTCTGGGAACAGCCGGCCGTTGTACCACCGCCGGTGAGCAGGGTGACCTGGAATCCCGGCGGAGTCGGCTCCCTTGGCGCCGAGCGCGCCGCGCTCGCCTACCCCGGGGGATGCCGCCCACATATTCCTCCGCGAAGGTGCGCGACGCTGGGAATCGGGAGAACCCCCGACGTGTGTCGACCGCGCCACGCCGTTTCGGGGATGACCGTACCCGTCGTGCAACGAGGGCCATGCGATGACGCACACGACCATGGGACGGGGGAGTCGCACCAGGCCCACGGCCCCGGGAGCCACCCGTGAACGACGGGTTGCGCGGGGTAGGGCGGCGCGGGCGGAGGTACCGCGCGCCAGTCACGCGGAGTTCATCGCCGCTCCGGACCGAACCGAACCGCTGTCCCTGTTGGAGGGCCAGGCACTCACGGGGGTGCCGGAGCTGTTGCCGATCCGATACGGGCGCATGGCCTCCTCGGCGTTCGCGTACTTCCGCGGAGCGGCGCTGCCCATGGCCAGCGACCTGGCACGAACCCCGCGATCCGGACTGACCGTGCAGGCCTGCGGAGACGCGCACCTGGCGAACTTCGGGCTGTTCGCGTCCCCCGAGCGGCGCCTCGTGTTCGACATCAACGACTTCGACGAGACCCTGCCCGGCCCCTGGGAGTGGGACGTCAAGCGCCTCGCCACGAGCCTCGAGATCGCCGGGCGGGCCAACGGCTTCTCATCGAAGACGCGCCGGGGCATGGTGCTCGCGGTGGTCGCGGCGTACCGGCGGGCGATGCGGCGCTTTGCCGGCATGGACGCCCTGGACGTGTGGTATGCCCACGCCGACATGGCCCGGATCGAGGCCGTCACCTCGGTGTCGCTGCGCGCTCACCAGCGCAAGCGTCTGGCCCGGAGCATGGCCGAGGCCCGGACGAAGGACCACCTGGGCGCACTGAGTCGCTTCGCCGCCGTCGATGACGGCGTGGCCAGGTTGATCGCCGAGCCGCCGTTGGTGGTCCCGATCCGCGACCTGCTGCCCGACCCGGTCCGCGCGGAGGCGACGGAGGACGCGCTCCGCGAGATGATCCGTGTCTACCGGGAGACGCTGGAGCCGGAGCGACGGGTGCTGCTGGACCGTTACCGCTTGATGGACGTCGCCCGGAAGGTCGTCGGGGTCGGGAGCGTGGGAACGCGTTCGTGGATGCTGCTCTTCCTCGAGGACGGCGACCACCCGCTCTTCCTGCAGGCGAAGGAGGCTGGCCCGTCGGTGCTGGAGGCCTTCGTAGGCGCCAGCGAGTACGACAATTGCGGTGAGCGAGTCGTCGTCGGGCAACGGCTGATGCAAGCCGTCAGCGACATATTCCTCGGCTGGGTCCGGGTCTCGGGCCTCGACGAGAACGAGCGCGACTTCCACCTGCGGCAGCTCCGCGACTGGAAGGGGTCGGCGGAGATCGAGACCATGCTGCCGGAGGGGCTGCGGGCCTATGGCGAGGTGTGCGGGTGGACGCTGGCCAGGGCCCACGCCAGGTCTGGGGACAGCGTCGCGATCGCGGCCTACCTCGGCGGCGGCCAGTCGTTCGACGTGGCCGTCCGGGAGTTCGCCGAGTCGTACGCGGACCAGAACGAACGTGACCACCAGTCACTGGTGGAGGCCGTCGCGTCGGGCCTGATCAGGGCCGAGTCGGGGGTCTAGCCGCCATGAGGCTGCGGCCAGTCCCGATCCTCAGGGGAGGAGTCGAGCGCTGACTGTCCTGGGACTCCGGGCGTGCATCCGCAGACTGGAGACGACGTTCGTCGGCCGCTGTGCCCTCTCGTTCGTCGCTCTTCAGGGCCTTGACCGTGCCCTCGTCATCGCGTCCCAGGCGTTCACGACTCTCATCCCGCTCGTGCTCCTCGTGGCCGCCCTGTCGCCCGCTGGTCAAGACGATCTCGTCTCAGGCGCCCTCATCGGCCGGTTTGCGCTCAGCGGTGAGGCCGCCGACGCGGTGAGCCAGCTGTTCTCGAGCTCCGGGGACGGCACGACCGGGGTGCTCAGCGCCTTCCTGCTGGTGTTCTCCGGCGTCTCTCTGACTCGGCGGATGCAGCGGATGTACCAGCAGGCGTGGCGACTCCCGACGCCGCCTGGGATCGGGCACGCGCTGTACGCCGCGCTGGGGTTGACCGCCCTCCTGCTCGGGATCGGCCTGCTGTACTGCGCACGCACGCTCGCCGAGCCCCTCCCGTTCAGCGGGGGGTTGCTGGTGACTGTCTTCGCGGCGGCCAGCTTCCTGTTCTGGACCTCGCTCCCGTGGCTCCTGCTGGACCGGCGCATCGCCTGGTGCCGGCTGGCTCTCGGGGGAGCTCTGACGAGTTTCTGCACCAGCGTGTACGGGATCGCGTCGACGATCTACATGCCACGGCTCCTGGAGACCTACAGCCGGCGGTACGGGCTCTTCGGCGTGACGCTGGCACTCGTCGGGTGGCTGCTGGCCATTGCCTTCATCATCGTCGCATCGGCCGCCGTCGCCTCCGAGTTCGACCGCGCCCGGGACCCGTGGGCACGACGCCTTCGGAGGAGGTTCCGGATCGAGAGCGCCCCGAGCGAGGCCGACCCACCCGAGGCGCTGCTGCTCACGCAGGCCGTGCCACGCCCGGCCGTTCTCGGTCGGCCGGGGTCATCGACCACCCGCGTCGGCCCGTCCGCCGGGGCCCAGAGTTGCCCTCCGCCGGGGACGCCGACCCCCGACTGATCCCCCGACCGCTCCTCAGCCACGACCGCTGTTCTGCATCAGGACGGGCGCGGGGGGGCACCGTGGGGTGAGAGCGGTTCCGGCACGGACCCGCCAGAGCGGCCACACCTCGGTGGGACAGCTGGCCCCTGCGGCACTGCGGGGAGTGCGCTCCGGGGCGTCGGCCTGGCGGCCGTCGTCGAGGACTTCACAGGGACCTCCAGCGAGCCGCACCCGGCGGCGCCAGAGCGCACGGGCGGGAGAGCTGAACCGGCTCCACGATGACGTCATGGGTGCTCACCGTGGCAGGACGCCCCCTGAGTGCTGGCTGGTGCGCGGGTGGCGGTGTTCACGTAGCGGCCATGGCGGGCCCGTCTGCGGGCTGATCTCGAGCGACTGGCCGGCGTCCGTCACCCCACGCGGGCGATGCCCTCGCGCACGTCAACGAGCACGCTGAGGCCCGTGCGCGCGACTCTTGAAGCCCATCTCGGTTCCCACCAAGTGGCCCGAGTCGTCTACGGGTCGATCATCGGTCTGGCACTCGTCATCGTGGTCGAGGCTCATCCGCCGAGGACCGGTGTCGTGATCGGCTGGCTGCTCGGCACCGCGGTCGCCGTTGCCCTCGCCGAGCTCTACAGCGAGATTATCGGTGTCGAGACGCGGGAGCGTCACCACGTCACCCGCCCCGAGGTCATGGAGATGCTCGACGACGCAGGTGCGGTCGCGTTCGGCGTCGCCTTCCCGATCGTGTTCTTCGTGCTGGCGCTGTTGGGCGTGGTGGAACTCGGCACCGCCTTCACGATCGCGAAGTGGGCCGGGCTCGGACTCATCGGGTTCTACGGCTACTGGGCAGCCCGGTTCTCCGGCGCCCCTGTGCCCCGCGCGCTCCTGCAGGGCGCAGGCGTCGCCCTGGTCGGCGGCGCCTTGATCGCACTCAAGGCGTTGCTGCACTGAGGCCCTCCACAACGGAGGCCCCCCGAAGCGCCGCGTCGGGTGATGCGCTCGGTCCGGACAGGGCGACAACAGACACTGACCGAGCCTGACCATTCCAATCGGGGGATGACCATCCCCCGAGACTGTTGGACAGTACGGGCCGGGGAAAGGGGTCCGAGATGATGACGACGCTGTATGAGTTCCGTGTGGACGGGCGGCTTACGGACCAGGCGCGGGAGGCCTTCTGCGACATGCGCATCGAGGAACTCCCAGCTGGAGCGAGACTCTGCGGCGTGGTCATCGACGAGGCTCACCTGCTCGGCATCATGGCGCAGTGTCGGGCACTGGGTCTGGTGATCGTCTCCGCGAACCGGACCGCTGCCGGGACGGTGTGACCGCGGCGAGCCCGAAGTCGGACCACCGCCGGCCGTCCCTCGCGAGATGTCCGGGGAGGCCGGCAATCCGAGACGTCACGCCTCCCGACGGCCCCCTACACCCCGGAAGGACGACCCGGGTGACCCTTGGGAGGAGACGGTGCGACCGGTCGTCCTCCATGCTGACCACGACCCGGACTAGTTCTCAGTCCACATCACCGTGGTCGTGCGCCGCCGCGAACTGCGCAGCGGCGCGCATGTCGAACAGGGGCTCGCCGGTTGAGGGAGTGCGGCCTGCACGGGAACAGACAGCGCAGTGGCCCACGAACCGCGCGCCCGAGTACCCGGCCGACCGGACGAGGGAACGTCTGATCGTTACCTGTCCGTCATCGGACAAGTAGGTGCCGGAGAACGCGAGAGTTCGCTCGAGCAGGTCGTCGTCGAAAGGCACCATTCCCCCTGGTGTGCACGCTCCCCGTCCTGGGTGGGGCAGCCCTTGTGCCGGCGCCGGTTGTGCGCCCAGGTGGAAGCCGCTCCCCCGTCCGGACCGCGGGCGGGTTCTTGCTGCTGTGGTCGAGTCGGCCAGCCGCGATCGCGACGTTGCCACATGGACGTGCGCTGTCCCGCCGAGCGACCGGACGCTCACCACGTCGATGCACCGTTCGTTCAAGGCAACCGACTCCCAGGGCCGTCCCAGGTGGACTCGCTGTGGCACGGCCCCCGCGCCAGCACTGTCGGCGTCAGCCTGCGGAATGCTCGCCTGAACCACATCAGACGATGTGGCCCAATTGCCAGTGGTGCTTCGCGCGGGACGATCACGCCTTGAGGAGGCCCAGTTCCCGAGCCCGAGCGACTGCATCGGCGCGCGTGTGAACGCCGAGCTTCCGGTACATCGACCACACCTGCGACTTCACTGTGTGCCGGGAGAGGAACAGCCGATCGGCGATGCTCGCCAGCGTGAGGTGCGTGAGCAGCAGGGGGAGAACGCGCAGTTCGGCCGAGGTGAGCGTCACGGTCCCCGCGCCAGCGTCCTGCAGCGTCGCGAGCCGTCCTCGCATCTCGTCCGTCCGCTGGCCCAGCGACCCCAGGTCGGGTCGGCGCCTGAGCACGGCCTCGGCGTCGCGGACGAACTGGCGGGCACCGTTGGTGTCCCCGAGGCCGATGGAGACCTCGGCCATCTCGAGCAGGGTCTCTACCGCGTACCAGGGGATGGCGTGCGACAGCAGCGGACGCAGACGCTGTGCCTCGCCGAGATGGGTGCGGGCCAGTGTCGAGTCGCCCCGGTGCAGCGCGACGTGCGCCGCGAGGGCGAAGACGAGGACGCTCGTGATGTGCGACTCGGTGTGACCACGACGGGCCACCGACAGCGCTCGCTGAACGTGCCGCTCGGCGGCGATCCAGTCCTCACGCCCGAGTGCGAGCTGAGCCCGGTAGGCCACGATGACCGAGAACAAGGGGTCCTGTGCCTCGTTCGTCAGCTCGGTCGAGTCGATGAATCGCGCCTCTGCGGTCTCTGCGTCCCCGAGGAGCAGGTGGGCGACCCCGCTGAGGAAGATCCGCATCGAGTACTCCGTGTCCGCGACGGATGCGGCTCCCGGAAAGCTGTCGGCGCCGCCGTCGACGTCGCGCCGCATCTGCTCTATCCCGCGCCGGCACATGATCGCGCGAGCGCTCGTCAGCCACATGGCCAGGAAGTCGGCGCCGGCCGGCGTCGGGAGCTGGCCGGCCCAACGTTCGGCAACGTCCTCCCAGCGATCCGCTGCAGCCGGTCGTCCGGTGAGCGCGCATACATAGGCAGCCAGCGCGGCGATCGCAGGATGTCGCTCGACCGCGCCTCTGTGATCCAGCCACTCGAACCAGGTCATGAGAGTCGCCGACCGGCCCGCCGCGTACATCGGGTGCGCCAGGCCGATGCTGATCCGGGCGACCCGGTCGACGTCCTCGGCTTCCTGGGCGTAGCGGAGCGCTGTCTCGAGTTGGCCGTCGGTCTCGCACCAGCCGGCTGCTCGATGCAGCAGTTCCCGGATGTGGTCGTGGCCGAGACGATCCAGTCGCGCGCGGAGCAGGTTTCGGAACAGCGAGTGGTACCGGTACCACCGGCCGTGACCGTCGAGGGGTACGAGGAAGAGGTTGTGCCTCTGCAGATGTTCCAGTTCCGCCGTCGAGTCCGATGCTCCGAGCACCGTGTCACACAACGGGCCGGAGAGGCGTTCGAGCACCGCCGTCCGGGTCAGAAAGGACAGATCCCGCGGCGAGAGCCGGGAGAGCAGTTCGCCCTGCAGGTAGTCGGCTACCAGTTGCTCGTCTCCGCCCGCGCGAGCGGTGCCCGGGTCTGGCCGGGTGTCACTGCGGGAGAGCGCGGCCAGGTACAGCCCTGCGGCCCATCCCTCGGTTCGACGCGCGAGTGCGACGACCTCCTCGTCTGGGAGGTCGGCTCCGGCGGCTCGGAGCAGCCTGCGCGCGCCGTCCTCGGTGAAGGCCAGGCTCTCCACGCCGATCTCGATGGCGCGCCCCTGCGCGCGCTGACCTGCGAGCGGCACCGGCATCCGCCGGCCGGTCAAGGCGATCTGCGTCGTTCCGCGGACATGGCCGACGAGCGTCACCAGCGCGTCCAGTGACGGGCCGTCCTCGAGGTGGTGTACGTCGTCCACGACGAGCACCAGGGGGCGGGGCAACCGGGCCACGGCCGAGCCGAGGCGGGGGACCACCGTCCCGGGGACCGAGACCCCCGTCGAACGCAGCGCATCGAAGGTCTCGTCGGGGAGCCGGCTGACGCGGTCGAGCGCCACGGCGAGGTGGGTCAGCAGAACGATCGGGTCGTTGTCGTGTGGGTCGAGTGACAACCAGGCGAAAGGGCGGTCGTCGGCCTCGGCCCAGAGCGCCAGGAGCGTCGTCTTGCCGTATCCGGCCGGAGCGACCACCGCGACGGTCGGCACTTCACGAGCGGCGCGCAGGCGGGCGAGGAGCTCTGGCCGGGGGACGACGCCGGGACGGATGGTGGGCGTGTAGAGCTTTGACTCGAGGATCTCGATCGGGAGGTCACGGAGGGTATGCGGCCAGTGCGACCGGGTCACCGCTCCTGTACGGGCGGGTTGAACGGCCATCGGAACCCCTCGTCCAGCGGACGCGGTGCCGACCACGATAACGACCACGGCGCACTGGTTGCCAGACCCTGGACTACGCCGGTCGAGCCGGGCGCCGGCGGCTGTCTCCGGGTAGGACCCAGCGGCAGCGGCAGCGGCCGCCGTCGCGATACGGAAGCGGTCATGCGGTGACGTGGGCGGTCAGGGGGCCACCTGCTGCACGGAGACGACGTGCAGACCGAGCGACTGGACCATGGCGAGGATCTCGTGCAGTTGTTCGTCGTGGTGCACCAGGCCG
Source organism: Modestobacter marinus (assembly GCF_019799945.1). Classification (GTDB taxonomy): domain Bacteria; phylum Actinomycetota; class Actinomycetes; order Mycobacteriales; family Geodermatophilaceae; genus Modestobacter; species Modestobacter marinus_B. The sequence goes on along the minus strand of NZ_JABGCH010000002.1, from coordinate 333,939 downwards.
CAGATGACCGTCTCAGCGGTCACTTCCACGCCGTCCATGCCGACGAATGCATCCCGTGCACGCTGGGACATCAGCCCCGACACCCGGACCTCGTACCGTCGATCCGGCATGAGCGACCTCCGTCGCATTCGCCGTGGAGTGTCGTTTCGTGGCCCCCACTCTCCGCACGGGTCAGCGCCACGCCTCACCCCACCCGGATGAACGACTCACGGGAGCAGGCCGGACTCCCGCGCGTGGCGAACCGCCTCGCGCCGCGATGACACCCCGAACTTGGCGTAGATGGACCTGATGTGGCTCTTCACGGTGTTGACCGAGACCGTGAACTCGTCAGCTATCTCCCGGGCGTTCAGCAGCGACGGGAGCAGAGCGAGGACCGCCAGCTCGCGCTCGCTGAGCGGGACGGCGGGAACCGGCATCACGGCTGCGCGAGCGGTGGCCACCAGGACGCCGAAGGAGCCGCGCCCGTGAGTGGCGGCCTGGGCGCTCAGCAGCTCCTGGGTGCATGGTCCCGCGAAGGCGAAGGGCCGCACCACGCCGACGGTCTCCGCCTCCGTGAGCGCCAGCTCGAGCGCCGCTCGACCGGCGTGCTCGTCGCCTCTCTGCAACGCTGCCTCCGCGTCGACCAACTGCGCTTCCACCATGGTCTGTGGCAGGAGAATCGGGATCGACCGCCCGTACACCGGCGCGACGATGGCCCGGGCTGCTTGATGGCGCCCCGCGGCGGTCTCGGACCAGGCCTGGAGCAAGAGGGTCTCACCGGTCGTGCCGGCTCGCAGGGTGAGCCAGTGCGCTACCTCCGCCGCCGCACCCAGGTTGCCGGTCATCAGCGCCACCCGGTGCTCGAGGACCGCCAGGGCGGCGAGTATCGCCGGCGGTACCGACGTGTCGCCGAACTCGGTGCGCGCCGAGCGCAGTTCGGCGAGCCCTGCAGGACGCCGACCGAGGTCGGCGCAGGCGGCTCCGTGCACAGCGTGCAAGGTGTACGCCGCTTCCGGGGGCAGCGGGCCGCCCGCGCCGAGTGCCTCCTCGCACCGTGCGACCGCGGCCGCCGGGTCGCCCCTCAGGAGATCGGCGTAGGCGATCATCCCCATCGGCCCCGCCGACCAGGCCGACGGGTGCCGGCCACGCCGGGCCGCCACCGCGACAGCTTGCGCGGCCGCCGCCGCCATGCTCCGGAGGTCGCCACGTACGGCCGCCAGCGTCGCCAGCATCCAGAGGCTCTGCACCTCCAGATAGCCGAGGTCGTTCGCATGGGCCAACTCGAGCGCCCGTTCGAGTTCGTTGCCGGCCAGGGAGACATCCGCGCCTTCGGACCTGCCGAACTCGGCGGCCCCCCGGCTCGCGTGCAGAAGGGCGGCCACCTCGGGTTGGACGAGCTCTGTGTCGGGCTGTGGATGCGGGAACGAGTTGTCAGCAAGTCCTTGCGTGCTGGCCAGGAGCTCAGCGCTGGTCCGAAGGGCGTCCAGGGCGGCGCTAGGGGCCACGGGCCAGGCGCGACGGGCACTCTGCAACTCTGTAGCGGCGGCCGGGAGCGCCCGAGCCTCCAGGTGAGTGATCGCCGCGGTGAGCGCCAACCACGGGTCCGCCGCGCGTGCCTCAGGCCCTGCAGCCGCCAGCGCACGCTGGAGCGGCCCGAGGTTTCCGCCGAGCAACAGCGACAATCCGCAGCGGTGCACCAGCGCAGCGATCAGGTCGCGGTCGCCCGCCCGCTCGGCATGGCGCAGGGCGTGCACGGGCTGGTCGTGCGCAACCCACCATCGGGCCGCGGCAGCCTGCAGGTCCCGGTAGGTCTCTGGGCGGTGCCGAGCGAGGTTGGCGACCAGGTACGAGCGAAGCAGCGCGTGGATGCGGTAGTCGGTGGGGGAGCTGCGCTCAACCAGCGCCGTCGCCTGGCGGAGCTCGTCCAACATCCGGTCGGCGTCGGCACGAGCCGACAGCCCGGCGGCGAGCGCGGCCGGTAGCGGAGAGCACACGCTGACGACCCGGAGGAAGTCCTGTGTGTCAGGGCCCAGCCCGTCGAGGATCTCGCCGGTCAGGTAGTCGGCGATCGAGCGCTCGTCCCCCGAGAAGTCAGCGACGAAGGCGGTCGCGTCATCGGTGCGGCGCAGGGCGAGAGCAGCCAGCCTGAGTCCAGCAGCCCAGCCCTCGGTGCGTGCATGCAGGGAAGCCACCAACGTCGGCGTCAGCTGGAGGCCGGTGGCCTCCAGCAGGGCCGTCGTCTCGTCGAGGCTGAAACGCAGGACGTCGGCCCTCAGCTCGTGCAGCCTGCCCTCCAGCCGGAGTCGGGGAATCGAGATCGGCGGGTCCGCCCGGCTGGCGAGGACAAGCTGCAGTCCCGTGGGCCGGCGGCGGATCAGCCGAGTGAGGTGTTGCAGGACCTCCCGCCCGGTGAGTGCCTGCACGTCGTCGAGGACGATCCGCACGGGGGTGTCGAGGGCGTCCAGGGCGTCGGCGAGCTCCTCCACGACGTCCACGCCACCGGGCAGCGCCGCCACCCCGGCCAGCCGCTGCAGGTAACCGTCCCGGGCGGCCGAGGGGAGGGCCAGCAGCGAGCTCACCACCGCCGACCAGAGCCGCCGGGGGTCGTTGTCGTCGGCCTCCAGCTTCACCCACGCCGTCTCCGGGCGATCGGCGTCGCGGACCCAGTCCGCGAGCAGCAGCGTCTTCCCGAACCCGGCCGGGGCGGTGACCACGACGACCTGATCGGCGGCGGCCTCGTCCAGTAGTTGCCGGAGCCGGGGCCGGGGCGTGAACTCGACGGGCAGCTCCGGGACGACGCTCTTGCTCGCGGGGACGCGCGGGGGGATGTTCGGGGAAGCGGCCATGACCGGGCTCCTTCAGGCGGCCGAGACCGCGAACGCGGGCAGGCGGCCATGGAGCGTCGTACGCGGACGGCGATGTCGCCGCCTACTCCTCGGGGGAACCCGCTTCTGCCTCGACGGACACGTGTCGCGCCCTTCAGAGCGGCCATCGCCTCGGGGTCCGGGGGGACGCCGGAGTGGTTCCGAGGTCATGTCAGCAGACCGCGCTCGAGTGCGGTCAGGACCGCGGTCCGGCGCGTGCTCACGCCGAGCTTGCCGTAGATCGCCCGGACGTGACTCTTGATGGTGTTGACCGACACCTCGAGGTCCTCGGCGATCTCGCCGAGGTTGCTCAAAGAGAGGAGCTGGGCGAGGACGTCCTGCTCACGCGCGCTCAGCTGCGGAGCCGATGGCTGGCGCACACGCTGTCGGGCAGACAGACATCGGAAGGCGAAGGCGGAGGGATCCCTGGCCCCGCCGAGCTGGTCGACCAAGAGGACCCGCAGGCCATGACCGGCAAGCGCGAAGGGGCGCAGGGTGTCCAGCGGCTCGGCGCGCACGAGGGCGGCCTGCAGCGCGTTCCGCGCGCCCGGATGGTCGTTCAACCGCAATGCAGCCCACACCTCGATGAGCCACGCCTCCACGACGGTCCAGTGCAGGAGGGGCTGCAAGCGGCCTTCGAGCAGCGGGACGACCGTCGCGCGAGCCTCATGAGGGGTCCCTGCGGCCGCCTCCGACCAGGCCCGCATGAGGGTGAGCTCTGCGTCCGCGCCCCCGCCGGCGGCGAGTCGGCTCATGGACGTCGCCGCGGCGGCGGACGAGCCGAGCAGCAGGGCCGCGCGGTACTCGAACAACGAGGCGCAAGCTGCCAACGGCGCGGGGATGGTCATCCCGCCGAGCTGCGCGTGCGCTTCCTGCAGCTCCAGGAGCCCGCTTGTCCTGTCACCGAGGTCCAACAGCGCGCCGCCACGGGCGCAGCGGAGGGCGAAGCGGATGGTCGGATCCCGGCTGGCCGGGCTGATGCGCAGTCCGTCGACCGCGACCTGGAGTGCTTGCGCGGGGTCGGCGCGCATCAGTGAGGCGTGGGCGAGCACCGCGTGGGCAGCGGCCGACCATGACGAGTCGTGCCACCCGTGTGCGGCGGCCGCGGTGATCGCGGCGGCCGCGGCCGCGGCGGCGCGGCCGTGATGACCTGCGGTCGCCGCTGCCGCGCCGATGAGGCAGAGGCACTGGAGCTCCAGGAGCTCGAGATGCTGGTCGCGCGCGACGGCGAGGGCGGTCTCGAGGTCGCCGAGGGCGGCCGCTGCATCTGCCGGGCGACCGCCTCCGTCGGGGGCGACCCCCGCGGCGCCCCGGCCGGCGAGCACGAGCGCGGCCAGCGCGGGGTCCGCAGGTACGGTCGCGAATTCGGGGCCCGGGCCGCTCATCCCGACCAGTCGCGAGGTGGCGACACGGAAGTGTGCGAGGTCCCTGTCGCTGCAGTCTGTGCCCGGTGGCCCTGCGCGGCGGACGTCGGCCCGTGCTGCGCGTAGATCGCCCTCCGCGAGGTGGACCTGTGCCGACACCAGGGGTAGCCAGTCGTCGGTGGCAGCGGTGCTGCCTTCCGCCGCGGCCAGCGCGCGGCGCAGTTCGGTGTGCTCACCGCGCGCCACGAGCTCGGGTGCCCAGCGGTGGAGGAGCGCTGTCACGAGTGTGCTGTCGGCCGCTCGTGCCGCATGGCGCAGGGCCTCGAGGGGGCGACCCTGAGTTGCCCACCACTCGGCTGCCTGCCGGTGCAGCTGCGCTTCCTGGGCTGGTCCGTGGCGGTAGAGGTCAGCGGCCAGGTACGAGCGCACCAGTTCCTGGATCCGGAACTCCGTGCGATGCGCCCCGGACGTGACGATCAGTCCGGTCCTGCGTTCCAGCGCACTCAACACGTCCGCGGCGTCGGTCCGACCAGACAGCTCCGCGGCGAGCGGTGCCGGTATCGGGTCACTGATGCTCGTCCGTCGGAGCAGGTCGCACTCCTCGTCCGAGATGTTCGCGATCACCTCGCCGGCGAGGTAGTCGGCGACCGGTCGCTCGTCCCCGGTGAAGGCGGCAAGGAAAAGGTCGGGTTCGGCGTGACCGCGTAGAGCGAGGGCGGCGAGTCGGATCCCCGCGACCCATCCGCCGGTTCGTGCATGGAGCACTGAGGCCTGTCGGCCAGTGAGGCGCAGCCCGCAGAGGCCCGCGAGAATCGCCGTCTCATCAGCGGTGAAACTGAGCTGTTCGGTCCTCAGCTCACAGAGCCGCTCCTCCAGGCGCAGCCGCGCCACCGGAAGCGGTGGATCAAAGCGGCTTGCCAGCACCAGTCGGATGGTGGTCGGTCGGTGGCGCAGGAGGAGCTGCAGTCCGTGCAGCGTCTCCGAGCTGCGGAGATGGTGGGCGTCGTCGAGCACGAGCCGTAGTTGCGCCGGGACAGCCGCGAGCGCCTCGATCAGCTCGGTCAGGAAGTCCACGCCCACGGTCGTCCGGGGCACGACCAGCCTCCGCAGCCGGCTCGACGACTGCACAGCGGGGCAGGCCGTCAGTGCGGCGAGTACGGAGGCCCAGAGCCGTTGCGGGTCGTCGTCCTCCTCGTTCAGTGTCACCCAGGCGCAGGCCACGCTCTGCCGGCGGGCCCAGTCGGCCAGGACGAGGGTCTTGCCGTAGCCGGGCGGGGCGCAGACGAGGGTGAGCGCCCGCCCCTCGCCGCGGTCCAGAGCCGTCACCAGGGCAGGACGGTGGACGAACTCGGGCGGAAGGCGGGGAACGGCCGTCTTCGACCGCGATACGTGTCCCATCACCCCTCCTCTCGTCGGAGCGGCAACTGAATCGCTCGAGACTGGGCGATGACGAGTACGCAGCCAGGCGCAGACCACCAGGACGAGCCGTGATGAGTGATCGCTTCGTCCGATCTCCTCGTGAGACTTGAAGTCAGCACGTCCATTCTGCCCGTTGGCGTGTCTTGGACAAGGGGGCCAGGACCTCCTGGGGCGGAGTGCACCAGCATGAGCCGCTGTCCCACGTGCGGGTCGTGTAGCCGGTCAGTCCCCAGGCGTCCGTCACAGGGGCATGGTCCGGGAGCAGGGACCGATCCCCCTCATCCGGTCCGGGTGATTCGCTCAGGCCACCGCTGTCCGGGCCGCCCTTCCACCATCACAGGGTGAGTCGGAGACTCGTGTGGCGGTCCTACGGTGCGCCCATGACGACACCTGTGACGGCAGGTCAGGCCGCGATCCCGGTCCCGGCAGCTCCGGCCGAGTCCTCTCAGACCGCGTCTTCGACGGCCGCCGCACCGTCAACGACCGACCCCCGGCGACGGCAGGTCCTGCCCAGAGCACTGGTGATGCTGGTCGGCGCGGGGGCAGCTGTGCTCGTGCTCGGTGGGATCCGTGCCACTGCCTGGCTGATAGGGCCGGCCTTCCTCGCCCTCGTCATCGTGATAGCGCTCAGCCCGGTGCAGAGCTGGCTGCGCCGCCACAACTGGCCCGCCTGGCTGACCACTCTCGTCCTGGTCCTGCTGGTGGTCGGCGTACTGGTGGCCTTCTCGCTGGTCGTCATCGTGTCGCTGGCTCGCCTGGCCACACTCCTGCCGCAGTACGCCGACCGGGCCGCTCAACTCCTCCAGTCGTTGGCCCGCAGCCTCGCGCAGTTCGGCGTGGGGCCGGACCAGTTGCAGGACGCGGTGGGCAATGTCAGTCCAGAGAAGGTCGTGACCCTGATCGGCACACTCCTCGCAGGTCTGTCGGGGACGCTCTCCTCGCTGGTCTTCCTGCTCTGCCTCATGCTCTTCCTCAGCGCGGAAGCCGGGGGCATCGACCGAAGGCTGGCAGCCATCTCCACCGATCGTCCGGAACTGGCCACGGCCTTGCGCTCATTCGCGCAGGGCACCCGGAGCTACCTCCTCGTCTCCACGGTGTTCGGCCTCGTGGTCGCGGTGCTCGACGGGACCGCGCTCGCACTCATCGGCGTCCCGCTGCCGGTGCTGTGGGCGCTGCTGAGCTTCATCACCAACTACATCCCCAACGTCGGCTTCATCATCGGTGTCATCCCGCCCGCACTCCTCGCCCTGCTGGTCTTCGGCGTCCCCGAAATGCTCCTGGTCATCGGGGTCTACTGCGTCCTCAACTTCGTCGTGCAGTCGTTGATCCAGCCCCGGTTCGTGGGCGACTCGGTCGGATTGGCGATGACCACCACCTTCGTCGCCCTGGCCTTCTGGGCGTGGCTGCTCGGTCCGCTGGGAGCCTTGCTCGCCATCCCGTTGACGCTGCTGGCCAAGGCATTGCTCGTGGACGTCGATCCGACGGCAGGCTGGGTCACTGCGCTCGCCGGGAACCTCGCCCCGGAGCACCGGGCACCCCGCGAGCCGCGGCGCTACCGCCGCCTCCGCACGGGCGCCGACGCGGCTCCTGACGCCTGGCGGACAACAAGACCCCGCCCCGAGGACGCCGCGTCGCCCAGGGAGGCGTGACCGAGGAGCTGGGAGCCCGGCGGTGGCGTGCCCGTTTTCCCCCGTCCGGGCGATGCTCCGCACCCCATGTCGCGGGAATGTGGCGGGGGCACCTCCCGGACCACCAGGCAGGCATGGCGTCGCTGCGGCCGCCGGACGGTGAGCGGGGCTACTGGTCCGGCGGATACGGAGTCACCCGGTGCGGATGAGGTGCTCCAGCGCGCGCCGACCCAGACTGCCCTGAGGAGGTTCCGCCTTCGGAGAAAGGGAATCAGCGATGTCGTTCTGGGACGTTGTGTGGTTCATCTGCATCAGCTTCGCCTTCGTGGCCTACCTGATGGTGATGTTCTCGATCGTCGGTGACCTCTTCCGCGACAGGGAGACCTCCGGCCTGGGGAAGGCGGTCTGGATCGTCGCCCTGATTTTCGTGCCATTCCTCACCTCGCTCGTGTACCTCATCGCCCGGGGTGGCGGCATGGCCGAGCGAGCGCTGCGCAGCGCCGTGGTGTCGAGGCAGCAGCAGGACGCCTACATCAGGGAGGTCGCAGGCCAGAAGACCCCGACCGACCAGATCGCCCAGGCGCGGGCTCTCTTCGATGCCGGCGTGATCTCGCAGCCGGAGTACGAGACCCTCAAGACCAAGGCGCTGGTGTGAGCGTGCGTGGTACACGCGCCGTGCGAGTGAGCGACGTGCTCATCCTTTAGTCCGGCTCGCTGGGGCGGGGTGGTGCAGGTGGCGGCTCAGTCGCGCGTGGTCATCGACGAGGGAGTGGACGTAGTCGTACCCGACCCGGCGGCCGGCGTTGGTCTCGCTGCGGCTGTGGTGGTGTTCGGCCGAGCCGCGGCCGTGGGCGCGCCAGCCGCCGGCGGGGCGGATGGCGCCGAGCTTCTTGACATCGACGTGCACCAGCTCGCCGGGACGGGCGCGCTCGTAGCGGCGGACCGGCTGACCGGTTGGCCGATCCGGCCAGGCCAGGCAGTGCATGCCGTCGCGGTACAGCACCGCGTGCACCGTCGAGGGCGCCAGCGCGATCAGCGGACCGATCCGGGCTGGGCCGAGCGCGCGCGCCGAGCACATCGCCAGGACCTGGGCCTCCACGGCGGCCGGAGTCCTGTCCGGCAGCCGGTGTGCTCGGTCGGGCGGTCGACCATGCCGGGCGGCAGGCGGGGTGCCGTCCGGGCTCGTCGGTTGCGCCCGGTCCCCGCCGCGTCCCGCCGGGGCGGCGCTAGGTTGGGGCCATGCCGACCAGGTCCCCGGGGGACGACATCCGGGAGCTGGGTCTGCCGGGACGGGCGGTCTCCGCGCTCATCCGCGCCGGCATCACCAGCGTCGACGACCTCGCCGTCCTCTCCCGGCGGGAGCTCGCCGCCGTCCCGGGGCTGGGCGCCGGCATGATCGCGGCGATCCGGCAAGTGGTGCCCGAGCCGGCCCGCGACGAGGGCCCGCCCTCCCCGGCGATCCCGTCGTTCGCCTCGCTGCGCGCGCCGCAACGGCGCACCGCCATGGACGCGCTCCTCCCGCCGGCGCCGCCCGCGACCGGGCCGGCTCCGACGCCCCCTACCGCCGGAGCCGCCCCGACGACGCCCCCCGCCGGGCCCACCCCGACGACGCCCCCCGCCGGGCCCACCCCGACGACGTCCGCGGCCGCTCCGGCGGCCGGCCCGCGCACTCCGGAGTACGCCGACCTGTGCCGGCTGGGCGCGGAGCTGCTCCGTGCGGCCGCGACCGCGCCCTGGCGGCTGGCGCTCTGGTCGGCCGAGGAATCGTTGCGCACGCTGCGCCGGCTGGCCGGGCAGTAGGGGCGGTCGCGGGGCCTTCACCCGCGCCGCCGCCCGGCGTAGCGTCCCGGCCCTGGACGGGCAGGAGTGCGATGCATGAGCTCGCGATCACCCAGGGCGTCGTCGACGTCGTCACCGCGCGGACCGGGGACGTCCCGGTGGCCGGCGTCCGGCTGCGGGTGGGCCGGCTGTCCGGGGTCGTGCCCGACGCGATGCGGTTCTGCTTCGAGCTGGTGACCGCGGGGACGCCCCTGGAGGGCGCCGCGCTGGAGTTCGAGCGTCCCGAGGGGCGGGCCCGCTGCCGCACCTGTGGGCAGGACTTCGTCCTCCGCGACCCGGTCCTGCTCTGCGGCTGCGGCAGCGCCGACGTCGAGGTGGTCGCCGGGCGGGAGCTGTCGGTGGTGTCGGTCGTGCTCGCCGAGCGGCGCGCGGTGACCTGAGCCGGCCGGGCAGCGGAGGGGGTCGACGATGTGCGGGACCTGCGGATGCGGGGGGTCCGACGTCCGGGTCGAGGTGCTGGCCGGCGCCTCCCAGCACGGCGGGCACGAGCACATCGCCGTCCACCCGCACCCCTCCGGCCCGACCGGCGACGTGGTGGAGATCGAGACGGCGCTGCTGGCCAAGAACGACCACCTCGCCGCGCACAACCGGGCGTGGCTGGCCGAGCGGGGCGTCGTCGCGGTGAACCTGATGAGCTCCCCGGGCTCGGGCAAGACCTCGCTGCTGTGCCGCACGATCACCGAGCTCGGCCCGCTGCGGCCGGTGGCGGTGGTCGAGGGGGACCAGGAGACCCGGCTGGACGCCGACCGCATCCGCGCCACCGGAGCGCGCGTCGTCCAGATCAACACCGGCGCCGGGTGCCACCTCGACGCCGCGATGCTGGCGCGCGGGCTGGCCGAGCTGCGCCCGGCGCCCGGCTCGCTGGTCTTCGTGGAGAACGTCGGCAACCTCGTCTGCCCGGCGCTGTTCGACCTCGGGGAGGCCGCCAGGGTCGTCGTCGTCTCGGTGACCGAGGGCGAGGACAAGCCGCTGAAGTACCCCACGATGTTCGCGCTCGCCGACCTGGTCGTGGTCAACAAGGTCGACCTGCTGCCCTACGTCGACGTGCGGCTCGACCGGCTCGCGGAGCACTGCCGGTCGGTCAACCCCGGGGTCCGCGTGCTGCCGCTGTCGGTGACCACGGGGGAGGGGATGCAGCCGTGGCGTGACTGGCTCGTGGCCCGCTGACCTCCGCGGACCTGACCCGTCCCCGGGCTCCTTGACACGGCCGGGGTGTGAGCGTAGTCACACGCCTACCCGCACACATGGGCCGAGAGCCGGCCCCCAGCGGCAGTCAGGGGTCGTGGCCCCACCGGTCGTGCCGAGGCCCCGGGAAGCGTGGCGACATGACGTCCGCATCCACCCGAGAGGCCGCGCGGGCCGCTGAGGACACCCTGATCCACGTGCTCTGGATCAACGCCGGGCTCAGCTGCGACGGCGACTCCGTGGCCCTCACCGCGGCCACCCAGCCCAGCATCGAGGAGATCGCGCTCGGTGCCCTGCCGGGCCTGCCGCAGGTGGCGGTCCACTGGCCGCTGATCGACTTCGAGTGCGGCCCCAAGGGCGGGGCGGACGACTTCATCGAGTGGTTCTTCAAGGCCGACCGCGGCGAGCTCGAGCCGTTCGTGCTGGTCGTGGAGGGCTCGATCCCCAACGAGGCGATCAAGGACGAGGGCTACTGGTGCGGGTTCGGCAACGACCCGGCCACCGGCCAGCCGATCACCACCAGCGAGTGGCTGGACCGGCTGGCCCCGAAGGCCACCGCCATCGTCGCGGCGGGCACCTGCGCCACCTACGGCGGCATCCACGCCATGGCCGGCAACCCGACCGGCGCCATGGGCGTGCCCGACCACCTCGGCTGGGAGTGGAAGTCGAAGGCGGGGATCCCGATCGTCTGCGTGCCGGGTTGTCCCATCCAGCCGGACAACCTCTCCGAGACCCTGACCTACCTGCTCTACCTGGCCACCGGGCAGGCCCCGATGATCCCGCTGGACGACGCCCTCCGGCCGACCTGGCTCTTCGGTCGCACGGTGCACGAGGGCTGCGACCGGGCCGGCTACTACGAGCAGGGCGACTTCGCGACCGAGTACGGCTCCCCGAAGTGCATCGTGAAGCTGGGCTGCTGGGGCCCGGTGGTGAAGTGCAACGTGCCCAAACGCGGCTGGGTCAACGGCGTGGGCGGCTGCCCCAACGTCGGCGGCATCTGCATCGGCTGCACCATGCCCGGCTTCCCCGACAAGTTCATGCCGTTCATGGACGAGCCGCCGGGCAGCCGGCTCTCGACGGCCGCGTCGGGGGCCTACGGCGCGGCGATCCGGCGGCTGCGGACCATCACGACCCGCACCGTCGACACCGAGCCCCGCTGGCGGCGACCGTCGCCCGAGCTCGTGACCGGCGCCGAGCGGACCTGGTGAAGGGCGGCAGACGATGACCGTGACCCAGCCCCGCATCGTCGACAGGGAGGCCACCACCAACCTGGTGGAGATGGCCTGGGACCCGATCACCCGGATCGTGGGCAGCCTGGGCATCTACACGAAGATCGACTTCGACGCCCGGGAGGTCGTCGAGTGCCACAGCACCTCGTCGATCTTCCGCGGCTACTCGATCTTCATGAAGGGCAAGGACCCGCGCGACGCGCACTTCATCACCAGCCGGATCTGCGGCATCTGCGGGGACAACCACGCCACCTGCTCCTGCTACGCGCAGAACATGGCCTACGGCGTGAAGCCGCCGCACCTGGGGGAGTGGATCGTCAACCTCGGCGAGGCCGCGGAGTACATGTTCGACCACAACATCTTCCAGGAGAACCTGGTCGGGGTGGACTACTGCGAGAAGATGGTCGCCGAGACCAACCCCGGCGTCCTCGCGCGGGCCGACCGGACCGAGGCCCCCCACGCCGACGCCCACGGGTACCGGACCATCGGCGACGTCATGCGGTCGCTGAACCCGTTCTCCGGCGAGTTCTACCGCGAGGCGCTGCAGGTCAGCCGCTGGACCCGGGAGATGTTCTGCCTCATGGAGGGGCGGCACGTGCACCCCTCCACGCTCTACCCCGGCGGGGTCGGCACCGTGGCCACGATCCAGCTGATGACCGACTACCTGACCCGGCTCATGCGCTACGTCGAGTTCATGAAGAAGGTCGTGCCGATGCACGACGACCTGTTCGACTTCTTCTACGAGGCGCTGCCCGGCTACGAGCAGGTGGGTCTCCGCAGGACCCTGCTCGGCTGCTGGGGCTCCTTCCAGGACCCGGAGCACTGCAACTTCGAGTACCGGGACATGACGGACTGGGGCCGGAAGATGTTCGTCACCCCGGGCGTCGTCGTCGACGGGAGGCTGGTCACCACCGACCTGGTGGACATCAACCTGGGCATCCGGATCCTGCTCGGGAGCTCTTACTACGAGGACTGGGTCGGCCAGGAGGTCTTCGTCGAGCGGGACCCGCTGGGCAACCCGGTCGACGTCCGGCACCCGTGGAACCAGCACACCAACCCCCGGCCGCAGAAGCGCGACCTGGACGACAAGTACAGCTGGGTGATGAGCCCGCGCTGGTTCGACGGCCGCGACCACCTCGCGCTGGACACCGGCGGCGGCCCGCTGGCCCGGCTGTGGTCCACGGCGCTGGCCCAGCTGGTCGACATCGGCTACGTGAAGGCCACCGGGCACAGCGTGCAGATCAACCTGCCCAAGACCGCGCTCAAGGGGCCGGTGACCCTGGAGTGGCACATCCCGCGGTGGAGCAACACGCTCGAGCGGAACCGGGCCCGCACCTACTTCCAGGCCTACGCGGCGGCCTGCGCGCTGCACTTCGCGGAGAAGGCGCTCGCCGAGATCCGGGCCGGCAACACCAAGACGTGGGAGTCCTTCGAGGTGCCCGACGAGGCCATCGGCTGCGGCTTCACCGAGGCCGTCCGCGGCGTGCTCAGCCACCACATGGTCATCCGCGACGGCAAGATCGCGAACTACCACCCGTACCCGCCGACCCCGTGGAACGCCGCCCCGCGCGACTCCTACGGCACGCCGGGCCCGTACGAGGACGCGGTCCAGGGCCAGCCGATCTTCGAGGAGAACGACCGGGAGCACTTCAAGGGGATCGACATCATGCGCACCGTCCGCAGTTTCGACCCCTGCCTGCCGTGCGGCGTGCACATGTACCTCGGGAACGGGAAGACGCTGGAACTCACCCACTCGCCCACCCAGTCGGTCACCGGCGAGTGAGCGGCCGACCATGACGGCGGCGGACCGGGCCCCGCCCGAGGGCGGCGAGCTCGACCTCGGGGCCACCGGGGAGCGCATCGAGGCACTGCTGGAGGCCGCCGCCGCCGGCGGACGGGTGGCCCGGGAGCGGGCCGAGGAGCTCGTGCGGCTGGTCGCCGACCTCTACGGCGCCGGGCTGGAACGGCTGCTGGGGATCCTGCACGACACCGGCCGGCTGGACGACGACCTGCTCGACCGGCTGGCGGCGGACGAGCTGGTGGCCGGCCTGCTCACCGTGCACGGCCTGCACCCGGAGGACGTCGGGACCCGGGTGCTGCGCGCCCTGGACGGCGTCCGCCCCTACCTCGGCTCGCACGGCGGGGACGTGGAGCTCCTCGGGGTCACCGGGGACGGCGTGGTGCGGCTGCGGATGCTCGGCAGCTGCGACGGCTGCCCGTCGTCCGCGGTCACCCTGACCCTCGCCGTGGAGACCGCCGTCCGGGCGGCCGCGCCCGAGGTCACCGGGATCGCGGTGGAGGAGGCGCCCGCCGCCGGGACGGTCATCCCATTGGCCGCGCTGCGCGCGCGGCTGGACGGCGACCACCCGTCCGCCGAGGCCTCCTGGACGGCGGTGGACGGGCTCGGCGACCTGGCCCCGGGGCAGCTCGGCGCGTTCTCCGTGGCCGGCATCCCCGTGGTCGGCGCCCGGATCGCCGGCGACCTGTACGCCTACCGCGACCGCTGCCCCCGCTGCGGCGGCAGCCTGGCCGGCGGGCTGGTCGAGCGGCGGCTCGGCGGCTCCGCCGGGGACGCGGTGCTGCGCTGCCCGGCGTGCGCGGCGCACTACGACGTCCGCCGCGCCGGCCGGGGGCTCGACGGGACCGCCGACCACCTGGAGCCGGTCCCGCTGCTGGTCACCGACGGCGGCGTGGCGCTCGCCGTCCCCGCCGGGGCGGGGACGTGACCAGCGCCCGCCCGCGGCCCGGGGCCGATGCGCTCGCCGTACTGGCACGGGTGCGGGCGAACCGGCCGGCGCCGGCCGCGCGGGAGCGGTGCGAGATGTGCGGCGAGGAGATCGGCGAGCAGCACCCGCACGTGGTGGACCTGGTCGGCCGCGGACTGCTGTGCGCGTGCCGCCCGTGCGCGCTGCTGTTCACCGCCGAGGCCGCCGAGCAGCGCTACCGCGCGGTGCCCGACCGGTACCTCGCCGTGCCCGGCCTCGCGCTCTCGGCCGGCCAGTGGGACGAGCTGGAGATCCCGGTCGGGCTGGCGTTCTTCTTCACCAACTCGGTGGAGCACCGGACGGTGGCGTTCTACCCCGGCCCGGCCGGGGCCACCGAGTCGGAGCTCCCGCTGGGCGCCTGGGACCGGATGGTGGCCGCCGACCCGGTGCTCGCGCGGATGGCCCCCGACGTCGAGGCACTGATCGTCCGCATGCCGGACCGCAACGGCGCCGGGACCGCGGCCCACGTGGTGCCGATCGACCGCTGTTACGAGCTGGCCGGTGCCCTCCGGCTGGCCTGGCGCGGGTTCGACGGGGGCTCGGAGGCCCGCGCCCTGCTCGACGCCTTCTTCGCCGACCTGGCCGATCGCAGCACGCGCGCGGCGGAAGGGGCAGCGCCGTGACCCCGCAGCTGTCCTTCGCCGTCCTCGACGTGGTGCCCGAGCCGTACGCGGTCACGCCGAACCTGCTCGCCCGGGTCCGGGTGGAGGAGGGCACCGGCGAGCCGGTGCACGCCCTGGCCCTGCGGGCGCAGGTGCGGATCGAGCCGCAGCGACGGCGTTACGACGACGAGGAGGAACGGGCGCTGCGGGACCTGTTCGGCGACCGGTCGCGGTTCGCGCAGACCCTGCGGCCCTTCTCCTGGCTGCACACCTCCACCGTGGCTCCCGGGTTCACCGGCGCCACCGAGCTGCAGCTGGTCCTGCCGTGCACGTACGACTTCGACGTCGCCGGCACTCCCTACCTGCACGGGCTGCGGGACGGCGAGGTGCCGCTGCTGTTCCTGTTCAGCGGGACGGTCTTCGGCCGCGGCGCCACCGGCTTCGCCGTCACCCCGGTGTCCTGGGAGGCGGAGGCGCGGTACCGGCTGCCGGTCGCGGTGTGGCGCGACCTGATGGAGGCGCACTTCCCGGGCAGCGAGTGGGTGCGGATGCGCCGGGACACCGTCGACGCCCTCGCGCAGCACCGGTCCCGGCGCGGCCTGACCAGCTGGGACGACGTCGTGACCACGCTGCTCGCCGAGGCCGGGCAGCCGGCGGGGGAGCCGGCCGGGCCATGACCCTCGCGCTGGCGCGGCTCGCCGCGGACGCCGTCCTCTACGAGGGGTACCTGCTGTACCCCTACCGGTCCACGGCGGCCAAGAACCAGGTGCGGTGGCAGTTCGGCGTGCTCGGCCCGCCGGGAGCCGCCGAGGCCGGGGTGGGAGAGGAACCGGACCTCGCCGTCCAGTGCCTGCTGCGCGCCGGGCCCGGCCCGGTGACGGTGACCGTGCACCTGCGCTGCCTCCAGCTGCAGCGCCGGCAGGCCGAGCGGGCCCACGCGGACGGCACCGTCGAGGAGGTCGGCGAGCTGCGGGCCGGCGACCGGGTGTGGACGACCTGGGACGAGGCGGTCGCGGTCGAGCGGGAGCTCGGCCCGGTGCCCGTGGACGAGCTGCGCCGGGGGGTCGACCGGACCGTCCTCGTGCCCGGCGGCGAGGACGTCGAGCCGGTGCCGGGCGGCCGGCTGGTCCGGCGGCGCGGGCCGCTGCGGGCGGCGGTCTCCCTGCGCGCGGACGACGACGGCCCGCTGCTGCGGCTGGAGGTCCGGGTGGCCAACACCGGGGACCGGGTCGCGGACCGGGACGCGGCGCTGGCCTCGTCGCTGCTCGGCGCGCACCTGCTGCTGGTGGCCGGGGGAGCGCGGTTCGTCTCGCTGCTCGACCCGCCGGCGGACGCGCGGGCGGCCGCGGGACGCTGCCGTCAGCACCGCTGCTGGCCGGTGCTCGCCGGCGGCGGCGGTCAGGAGTCCGAGGTGGTGCTGGCCTCGCCGATCATCCTGTACGACCACCCGGCGGTGGCCCCGGAGAGCGCCGGGGCGCTGTTCGACTCCACCGAGATCGACGAGATCCTCACCCTGCGGGTGATGACGCTGACCGAGGAGGAGAAGGCGGCGGCCCGGGCCACCGACCCCCGGGCCGCGACCATCATCGACCGCTGCGACCGGCTGACCCCGGTGGAGCTCCAGCGCCTGCACGGCATCCTCCGCGACCCGCACCCGGCCCTGACCGGCGACGACTGGTGGGCCGCGGAGGCCGCGGCGCCGGTCTCGCCGGAGACCGACGCGGTGCTGGTCGCCGGGGTGCGCATCGCGCGGGGCAGCCGGGTACGGCTGCGCCCGTCGCGGCGGGCCGACGCCCAGGACATGTTCCTCGCCGGTCGGGAGGCCGCCGTCAGCGCCGTCCACGTCGACCTCGACGGCGCGACGCACGTCGCCGTCACCGTCGACGACGACCCCGCGGCAGAGCTGCACGACTGGTACGGCCGCCACCTGTACTTCGCCCCCGACGAGCTCGAACCCCTCGTCGGGACACCGGACGTCGACCAGCGAGAGGAGACCCCGCCGTGAGAGTGATCGGCATGCTCACGACCGCGCTGCTGAGCGTGGCCGTGGCCGGAGCCGTGGTCATCGGCATCCGATCGGTGCCGGACGTGAAGCGCTACCTGTCCATGCGGCGGATGTGAGCGCGGCCATGACCGGACGAGGACGGGACATCGTCGACGCCGATGACGGCACCGACCCGGGCACCCAGCTGCAGGAGGAGTCGCAGTCCGCCCGCGGCGCTCCCGGCTCGCGGGACACCGGCTCCGACGAGCCCGCCGGCGGGCCGGTCGACCGGCCCAGCGGCCGGCCGGCCGAGGACACCGACACGACGGTCGACCCGCAGGGAGCCCAGCCCGGCGCTCCGGACCTGCCGACCGGCGACCAGGCCGGCTGACGACCGGCACCACGGACGGAGTACGGATGACCAACACACCCGACCCGGGCCCGACGGACGTCGAGGGCCGGGTGCTGCCGCCCTACGAGGGTCGCCGGGAGAGCGCCGACGTCGCCGACGAGCAGGCGATGCACCGCGGCGGGGTGACCGTCGGCGGCGCGACCGGGCCGGTCGAGAGCGCCCAGCGCAAGGCACCCGAGCCGGCCGACACGCCCCGCGGCGCGGTCGCCTCACCGGCCGAGGAGCAGCCGGCCGAGGGGGCATCCGGCGGCGTCCCCGGCCCGGCGTCGGTCGGACCGGCCCACCACCCCGGCACTCCGCGCGGTGAGGACGCCGGCGAGGAGGACTTCGAGGAGTACGGGGGAGAGTCGTAGGTGGCGGCTCCCGCGGCAGCCCGGGTGCTGGTCGCCGGCATCGGGAACGTCTTCTGCACCGACGACGGATTCGGTCCGGAGGTGGCCCGGCGACTGGCCGGGCTGTCCTGGCCCGACGGCGTCCGGGTGGTCGACTACGGCATCCGCGGGCTGCACCTGTCCTACGACCTGGTGGACCCGTGGGACACCGTCGTCCTGGTGGACGCGGTGCCCGACCGGGGTGCGGTCGGGACCGTGGCCCTGGTGGAGATCCTGGCGGACGACGGCGGGCACGCCGCGATCGACGCCCACGGCATGGACCCCGCCACCGTGCTCGCCACCCTGGCGGCGCTCGGTGGCCGGCTTCCCGAGCGGACCCTGCTGGTCGGCTGCCAGGTCGCCGACACCGGCGAGGGCATGGGGTTGACCCCGCCGGTCGCGGCCGCCGTCCCGGTGGCCGTGGAGACGGTGCGGGCCGTGGTGGCCGGGAACCGCCGGCCGACGGAGGTGGGCTGAGGTGTGCCTCGGGATCCCCGGGCGGGTGGTCGGCATGGTGCCGGGCTTCGGCGACCAGCTCGCCCTCGTCGAGGTGGAGGGGGCGGCGCGCAGGGTCAACATCGGGCTGCTCGACGAGCCGCCGCAGGCGGGTCAGTGGGTGCTCATCCACATGGGCTTCGCCGTCGAGACCACCGACGCGGCGGGGGCCGGGCAGGCGATGAGCGGCCTGGAGCTGATGGGCCGCGCCCGCGACCCCGGGGAGCAGGTCGAGTGACGTGGCCGGGCTGCGACCCGCCGTCCCCGGCCCGGTGCTGTTCGCCCGGTATGCGTTCCCGCCCAACTCCCACGGGTTCTGCGGGCCGGCCGACTCCGGCGGGCTGTTCGAGTACGGCGTCGCCGGGCGGGACGACGGCGGGCTGCGGGCGATGGCGCGGCAGTTCGCCGGGGCGTGGCCGTACCTGGAGCTGATCGCCGGGGCGACGGGTCTGCCCGACCCGCTGGACCGCCGGGTGGTGGAGGCGTACTGGATCGGCACGCCCCGGCTGGACCGGGTGGGCACTCGCGCGGTCGGCGACTCGATGGAGGACCGCTTCCGGTGCATGACCGGTGCCCGGTTCGGCAGCATCACCGAGGGCGTGCTGGCCGGGGGAGTGCCGCACCACAGCTTCGCCGTCTTCTGCATCTACCCCTACACGGGGCTGCTGACCGACCGGCGCAAGGCGCCGCAGGCGCTGACCGTGCTGGACCGGTGCCGGATCCGCTGGGGCCGGGTGCTGAGCGTCGCGGGCGACCACGCCGTGGTGGAGAGCCGTCCGCTGACCTGGGACGGGCAGACGTTGGGTCTCGGCCCGCCGCAGGCCGAGACGGCGGTGCGGTCGGTCGACGGCGTCGGGCTGGCCGGCTCGGTGCAGGCCGGTGACTGGGTGTCGCTGCACTGGGAGTGGATCTGCGACCGGCTGACCGCGCCGCAGGTCGCGCGGCTGGAGGGGTACACCCGGCGGCACCTGGCGATCGTCAACGACCGCGCCACCCGGTCCGTGGTGCCCGCTCTGCTCGGCTGAGGCCTCGAGCGACCCGTGCAGTCCGTCGCCTGCTCGTCGAGCAGGTACAGGACCCAGGGGGACGGGACGTCTCCAGTTGTGCGGATCGGCGTGGCGGACGTCGCCGTGGGGTAGTGGAGCACGCATGAGGACAACGAGGTCCAGGCGGGGGACCAGCATCGGGATGATCCTGCTGCTGGTCTGGCTGGCCATCGGCGCGCTCGCGGCCGGCCAGCGTGGCTACTTCACCAGCGGCGACACCAGTTGCGCCTCGACGAGCACGATCATCATCACGATCGTGGCGGGGCCGCTGAACTACCTCGGCGTCAATCCGCAGGTCGAGTGCCCCTCGCTCCCGCAGCCGAGCGAGTAGCGGTCCCTTCGCCGCGGTCGTCCTCCCGGCCCGGCCTGAACCCCGCCGTCGCGGTGCGTCGGGCCGGTCGAAGCGATGTCCCCTGAGTCGTCGGATCGGCCGCCGCAGACGCCTCGCGTTGCCCACTCGAGGGCACGGCGGGCGGATGTCTTCGGCGGCAGTGCGTCCTCGCCTCGCCGTGAGCTCCGCCACTCGAGGAAGCGGCCGGACGCATGACCCCGCACGCCAGAGCCTCGCCTGCCGGCGGCCGCGCGCCTCGTCGGCGGCTGTGATGGCCGTCCTATGGGAGAAACCGTTTGATCGCTCTACGCTTGGGATAGTTAACGGCAAGTAGCGGGTTCAACCACGTGCCTCTTCTGCAGCGGGTGAGACGACGACGTTCTGCCGCCGCGAATCCCCATTTCCCCCGGTTAGGGACACATGACAATCCGCTCGTCGCATGCTCTTGAACGCCCCGACGCCACTCTCCGCTACTGGACCAGTCAACCGGCGGCGCCGACCACCCGTCCCACCTTGGTCCTGCTCCACGGCGCCACCCTCGACCACCACGCCTGGGCCCCCCAGGTCGAGGCCCTGCAGGACCGCTTCCCGATCGTGACCCCGGATCTGCGGAGCCACGGCGCGTCCACCGGCAGGTTCGACTTCGCGGCCGCCGTGCACGACGTCGAGGCACTGCTGGAGGTCCTCCCCGCGGACCGGATCGTGCTGGTGGGGCACAGCCTGGGCGGAAACATCGCCCAGGTGCTGGTGGGCAGGGGCAACCCCCGCGTCCGGGCCATGGTGATCGCCGACGCCACCTGCAACACCGCGGCGCGTCACCCTATGGAGGCGTGGATGAGCGTCGCCGCGTTGCATGCCCAGGCGGCGGTCGAAGGGGCCGCGTTCGCGCAGCGAGCCGCGCGAGCGACCGCCATCCAACCGAAGGTGCAGCAGTACGCGCTCGACGCGAACCGCCACCGGTCCAACCACGAGACCGTCGGCATCCTCGCCTCGCTCCTCACGGACGCCCTTCGGCCCGACCCGAACTACCGCCTGCCGGTGCCGACGCTCCTGGTCTGCGGCGAGCTCGACGGCATCGGCGACGTCGCCCGCGGCAGCCGGGCGTGGGCGCGACGGGACGCGCTGGCCCACTACGCCGAGATCCCCGGCGCGGGCCACGCGAGCAACCTGGACAACCCCGAGGCGTTCACCGACGTCCTCGAGGCATTCCTGCGCGGGGTCCTGCCACTCGAGTCGGACGCCACAGCCGCAGCGGAGCGCGTGTACGCCTGATCCGGAGGCGGCCCCCGGGGCACCTGCGTCCGGCCACCACCCCACGAGCACGGTCGTGGGGTGGTGGCCGACGCCGTCGGCCCGATGCGATCACCCTCGTCCGTCGTGCCCCGGCAGGGACCAGCCGTGCAGCAGCGTCCAGCGGATCCGCTCGCCGACCGGCCGGCAGGCGCCACCGGACTCCCGGATCAGCAGCTCACCGAGCGGGGTGTCGACCAGGTGGTCGGTGTGCGGGCCGCGGAACCAGCTCCCGCGCACCTTCCCCTCCAGCGGCCCACCCAGGCGGGCCCACCCCAGGCGCACCAGCAGCTCACCGGACCCGTCGGGGGCGTCGATCACCGACGCGGGGCCGGTGAGCCGGGCGGCGAACGCGTCCACCGGCTGGGCGTAGACCTGCTCCGGCGTGCCGACCTGCACCAGCCGGCCGGCGTCCAGCAGCGCGACCCGGTCGGCCAGCCCGAGCGCCTCCTCCGCGTCGTGCGTGGCGTACACGGCGGCCGCCCCGCTCTCCCGCCGCCGGCTCGCCAGCTCCTCCAGGAACACCCCGCGCACGTGGGTGTCCAGATGGGCGGTGGGCTCGTCGAACAGGTACACAGCCGGCCGGCGCGCCAGCGCCCGGGCCAGCCCCACCCGCTGCTGCTCCCCGCCGGAGAGCTCGGCGGGCCGCCGGTCGGCGAGGTGGGCGACGTGCAGCCGCCCGAGCAACGCCCGCCCCTCGGCCCGCGCCTGCGCCCGGGACTCCCCGCGGCGGCGCGCCGGGTAGGCCACCGTGTCCAGCGCGGTGAGGTGCGGCCAGAGCGCGTAGTTCTGGAACACCACGGCGAGGTCCCGGCGCTCCGGCGGCACGGGCCGGCCGGCGCCGCTGACCGTCCGCCCGCCCAGCCGGACGACGCCGGAGGTCGGTTCCAGGAACCCGGCCACCGCGTGCAGCAACGTGGACTTGCCCGAGCCGGAGGGCCCCAGCAGCGCCAGCACCTCGCCCGGTAGCACCTGCAGGCTCACGCCGCGCAGCGCCGCCGTCGTCCCGTGGTGGACGACGAGGTCGGTGACCTCGACGGCCGGCTCAGCCGACACCGGCCGGCACCTCGCGGGCCGGCGCGGACCACCGGCGGGACGCCCACCACAGCAGTCCCGCGGGGAGCGCGACCAGCACGGTGAGGACGACGGACAGCGCCGCGGTCGGCCCGATCCGGCCGAGCTCCTGGCTGTTGAGCACCACCACGGCCAGCGTCTCGCTGCCCGGGCCGTAGAGCAGGCTGGACATGGTGACCTCGTGCAGGGCGGTGAGGAAGCACAGCAGCCACGCGCCGAGCAACGCCGGGGCGAGCGGCGGCAACGCGACGGTGCGGACGGCGGTGAGCGCGCCCGCGCCGCTGACCCGGGCGGCGCGCAACTCGTCGGGCGGGAAGCGGTCGAGGGCGCCGGCGATCGGCCGGTGCGCGACCGCCCACAGCTTGGCCAGGTACGCCAGCAGGATCAGCGTCAGCGTCCCGGACAGCCAGCGCCCGTAGGCGAGCAGCAGCCCGACCGCCAGCGTCGAGCCGGGCAGCACGAGGGTGAGGGTGGTCAGCGTCGCCGCCGTCCGCCCGGCGCGCCGGCGCTCCGCGACGGCGACCAGCCCACCGAGCAGCACGAGCAGCGTGGCGGCCACCAGCGCCAGGGCCAGGCTCCGCCCGAGCGCCTCCGCGGTGCGCGGGGTGAGCACCGTCCGGAAGTGGTCCAGCGCCCAGTTGCCCGGTGTCGGTGGCACCCCCACGGCCCGGGTGATCGAGGCGAGCAGCAGCGCGGCGAGCGGGAGCCCCGCGGTCAGGCCCGCGTAGCCGCCCAGCGCGAGGGTCTGTCCCCGCAGGACCGCCGGGCGTGCCGGGAGGGCGGCCGCCGGGCGGGCGTCGGCCGGCCGCTGGGACCGCAGCCGGGGAGCGAGCAGCACGTCGGCGGGGGCGGTGCAGGCGGCGGTGACCAGCACCAGGACGACCGCGAGCGTGACCGCCCGGACGAACGAGGTGGGGTCCCCGCCGAGCGAGAGGTCGGCGTAGATCTGCGTGGTCACGGTGCGGAAGCCGGCGGGGGCGCCGAGCACCTGGGGGATCGCGAAGCTGCCGAGGGTCAGCACGAACACCAGCACGCCGGCCGCGGCCACCGCCGGCAGCGCCAGCCGCACCGTCACCGTGACCGCGGTCGTCGCGGCGCCCGCGCCGGAGATCCGCGCGGCCCGCTCGAGGTCCGGCTCGGCCCGTGCAGCCAGCGCGACGGCGACGACCAGGTACGCCAGCGGGGCCGCGTTCACGACCAGGACGAGCCACACCCCGGCCGGGCCGAGCAGGCCGGCCCAGTGCACCCCGAGCAGGGTGTCGGTGAAGCCCGCCCGGGCGTAGGCCTGGGTCCAGCTGTAGCCGAGCACGAAGTCGGGGACGAGCAGCGGCAGCAGGACGGCCGCCTGCCACAGCGCCCGGCCGGGGAGGTCGGGCCGCCGCAGGACCAGGGCCAGGGCGACCCCGACCGGAACGGCGGCGAGGGTCACGGCCCCGGCGAGGACGACGGTGTTCCGCAGCGCCTCACCCAGCCCCGCGGGCCGCACTCCGGGCCACTCGTCCGCCGCGACGAGCGCCAGGCGCAGCAGCGGGTACCCGACGAGCACTGCCAGCAGGACGACGGCCGCGACCGCGGTGCCGGTCCGGGCCCCGGCCGGCCGCCCCACGCGGGACACCGGTCAGCCGCCGAAGACCCGCTGGTACCCACCGAGGACGGCGTCCCGGTCCGCGGCGATCGACGTCCAGTCGGGATGGACGACCGGCGCCCCCGCGGGCACGGAGGGCCCCGTGACGCCGGGCCGGGTGGGGTATGAGCCGGACGCGCCGATGGTCTGCTGCCCCTCCGGGCCGACGGCGAAGGAGATGAAGTCCTGCGCGACCGCGGAGTCGGCGCTGGCGGTGGCGAGCGCGACGGGTCCGTAGACCGCCACCGCGCCCGGCTGCGGCCACGCCACGGCCACCGGCGACCCGTCGTCCACCGCGGCGTAGGCGGAGTTCGCGGTGGTCATGCCGAGGTCGTAGAGGCCCTGGGCCACGCCGGTGGTGACCTCGTCCGGCGTGCGCACCTGGACCGCGCCGGCGTCCGCCAGCCGCTGGTAGAAGTCCAGGCCGTAGCCGGGATCCGCGGCGAACCAGCCGAGCGCGCCCAGGGCCGAGGCGGCCACCGAGGGGTCGGGGACGGCGACCGTGCGCCCGGCCGCGGGCAGGTCCGCCCACGTCGCGGGCGCCGGGACGTCCGTGCGGTGCACCGCGACCATGTACAGCAGGTGCGCGCCGACGTAGTCCGCGGTGCGGAACTGGGCGGGGATCGCGTCGGCCTCCGGCGGCGTCCAGCCACCCACCAGGCCCTGGTCGACCAGGTCCTGCACGGTGAGCGGGTCGCACCCCCAGAAGACGTCGGCCCGCAGCCCGCCGGACCGCACGTCGGCCGCCACCCGCGCGTTCAGCTCACCGGTCGGGGCACGGAACAGGTCGACGGAGGCGCCCGGCGCGCTGTCCTCGAACGCCGCGATCACCGGCTGGACGGTCTCGTCGCTCAGGCAGGTGTAGAGGGTGAGGTCCTGCGCGGCGGTGCCGGCGTCGGTGGTCGGCTCCCCGCAGGCGGCGAGCACGAGGACTCCCGCGGCGAGGACCCGGAGCCGCGCCGGTCGTCGGGGCCCGCCGGCCTGCCCGGACGGGCGGCTGCACAACGTCGTCGGCATGGAGACTCACCCCGCCGGGAGGCTACGGCGCGGCGACCGACCGGGTAAGGGGATCGGGGACCGCGCGACGGCGGACGGCGAGGTACCACTCCGCGACGAGCAGGTTGGGCACCCAGGACAGGAACGGCACGAGCAGGTACGCGCGTTCGAACGCGGTGTCGCCGTCCACGCCCCACACCCCGATCTGGACCGTCGTGAGCACGCCGAGCCACAGCCGGAGTGTGACGGCGGCGTAGGTGAGCGCGAAGGTGCGAACCATCCAGCGCCGGTGCGCGGTCACGTCCCGCCGGCGGATGACCCGGAAGGCGGTCGCCGCGAACCCCAGCCACAGCAGCGCCAGCAGCCCGAAGCCCGCGGTGCCGACCGGGCCGGCGGCGTTGTGCGGCGCCAGGACCAGCCCGGCGAGCCCGGAGAGGGCGATGGCGACCAGGACGACGCGGCCGACCGCCCGGTGCGCGGTGAGGGAGCGGAGGCGCAGCCGGGTGGCGAACTGCAGCGGGGACAGCAGCAGGGCCAGACCACCGCAGGCGATGTGCAGGTAGAACGCCAGCTGGACGGCGGACGACCGGCCGGCGTAGTTGGTGGCCAGCGGCTGCTCCTGAGCGGCGAGGTCGGCAAGCGAGTTCACCGCGTACGGCAGCGGGGCGAAGACGGCGATAGCGAGGGCGCTGAGCGCCATCCACCAGAACGCGGTGCGCGTGCGCCAGGTGGAGTGCCAGGTCGTCGTCGCGGTCTCCGTCAGCGTCATGCCGGAACTCCGAACTCCCCGTGCGGTGCCGAGGCTCCTCCGCGCGGCGCGGCGCGCACAAGGGCGTCGTCGTGGTCGGTCCGGAAGCGGGCGGTCCCCCGCGTCCCAGAGCCCGGACCTGGGCGGACGCCGTCCGACGGGGACGTGACCATGCTCATGCCCGGCCGTGGCGCCTCGGTCCCGCTCCGGCGCGTCGCGCCGCTACCCTGCGGCGCAACCGCAGAACGGCCGGACGGCCGACCTGCCTCGGCACCGATCACCGGAGACACGAGCATGATCCGCCGCAAGAAGGCCGCGACCGGCGTCAACGTCACCTTCGTCCTGGACCCGGACACCAGCCCCGCGCACGTCTCGGTCGTGGGCGACTTCAACGACTGGACGCCGGGGACGCACGTCCTGCGCAAGCGCAGCAACGGAACCCGCAGCGTGTCGATCGCCCTGCCGGTGGGCCACCGCACCCACTTCCGCTACCTCGGCGAGGGCGGCCACTGGTTCGACGACCCGCAGGTCGACGGCCACGATGCGCAGGGCGCGTACCTGGTCCCATGAACCGTCCCGTCGGCTGACGGGTGGGGCACCGGTCGCGGAGGCCGGGGTACGGGCGACGCCCCCCGGCCTCCGCGCTGAGGTGCGGCCGCGCCGGAACGTCTCGGGGTGGTGACGCACGGGAACGGGATTGCCGTCCTCGGCCGCGAAGTGGGTCCCCGAACGCCGCCACGACCGGGACACTGCGTGAACTGCCGACCGCCAGCCGAACGCAGGAGGCGCGAGATGATCACCGCCGACGCCGGGCCCCGGACACGCGACCGCTCTCGGCCGGGGAAGGCGCTGGTGCTGACCGCGGCGCTCCTGGCCTTCCTCATCCACCCGCTGGCCTCCCCGGCCCGGGCCGACACGATGTTCGGGCACGACATCTCCTGGCCGCAGTGCTCCTCGGCCGACGGGGGGTACGGACTGCCCATGCCGCCGGAGGAGACCGACTTCGTGATCGTCGGCCTCACCCGCGGGCGGGCGTTCACCGAGAACCCGTGCCTGGCCGACCAGGTCCGCTGGGTGCGCGACCACGACAAGCCGAACCACGCCTACGCGATGGGCACGTTCCCCTCGCCGGCCCAGTTGGCGGCCCACGGCGACGACGGGCCCTGGGAGGTGACGCGGGCGGGGCAGTTGCGCAACGTCGGGTACGCCGCGGCGGAGTTCGCCGTGGAGTCGATGGACGGCCTCGACTGGCGCCCGCCGATGGTGTGGATCGACGTCGAGGCGCAGCGGGCCCAGCCCTGGCCGATGGGATCACCGGCGCGCGAGGAGGAGAACCGCTTCGTGCTCGAGGGCCTCATGCGGGGACTGGAGGACAACGGCTTCGCCTACGGCCTGTACTCGTACAGCGCCGGGTGGCGGGAGATCACCGGCAACTGGGACCTCCCGACCGTCCCGGTGTGGGCGACGGCCGGCAGGCTCCAGCACCCGGACGAGGCGCTCGAGCGCTGCTCGCAACCCAGCTTCTCGGGCGGTCCCGTCTACATCGCGCAGTGGTACGACGACACCCGCGACTACGACCGCACCTGCAGCGGGTTCTCCTTCTGACTGTTCTCCTTCTGACCCCCGCAGACCCACGGGAGGCGGGCGGGGACGCCCCAGGTCACGCCGCCCGGAGGCTCGGTGCGGTCACGGCGGTCGGTGCGTCCAGGACGTCGAACTCCCGGACGCTGATCCCGTGCAGCGCCGGGTTGGCCGCCATGCCCCGGAACACCTCGGTGTCGCGGGACCGGTCGGCGTCCTCCCGCGAGGCGAAGAGGTACACCCCGCCGTAGGTGCCGGACGCGGCGTCGCCGAGCCACCACTTGGCCAGCAGGCCGGGCCACTCGACGAACGCGGGCGCGACGGCGACGGCCGAGCGGGCGTAGTCCTCGGCCGGGACGGACAGGCCGAAGGTGACGATGCGGACGTACATGACGGTGCCTCCTGGCGGTCGGTGCTGACGGAGGACGACGCTAGGGACACCGGCCGGCCCGCTCATCGGCCGGACGCTCCATCCCGGGATGGAGCGACGGATGGAGCGTTCGCCGGATGAGGGCGGCACGGCGCCGCTCCTAGCTTCTCCGGCCATGGACACCACCACTCGCCCCAGGACCCGCTCGCTGTCCGAGGAGACGCTGCTCCGGCTCCGCGAGCGCGCCGCGGACGCCGATGCCGCGGCTGTCTACCCCGTCGACGACCTCGCCGACCTGCGGGCCGCCGACTGGTTCCGGGCGGCGCTGCCCGAGGACTTCGGCGGCCTCGGCCTCGACCTCGCCGCCCTCGCCAGGGAGCAGCGCCGAATGGCGCGTTTCTCCCCGGCCACCGCGCTGTCGACGTGCATGCACCACTACTGGGTCGGCCTGGCCGCCGACCTGCACCGGATAGGGCTGCCGGGTGCGGACCTCATCGCGGGGTACGTGGCCGACGGCGAGCTGCTCGCCTCCGGGCACGCCGAGGCCGGCAACGACGTCCCGGTGGCGCTGTCCACCGCGTCCGCCCGCCGGGTGGCGGGCGGCTGGCGGATCACCGGGCGCAAGATGTTCGGTTCCCTCGGCGAGCACTGGGACCGGCTGGGGTTCCACGCCATGGACTCCTCCGACCCGGCCGGGCCCGTAGTGGTGCACGGGTTCGTCTCCCACACCGCCGCCGGTGTGACGACGGTCCGCAACTGGGACGCCCAGGGGATGCGGGCCACCGAGAGCCACGACACCGTCCTCGACGACGTGTTCGTGCCGGACTCCGACGTGCTCTGCATCGTCCCGGCCGGCCCGGCCGCGCATCCGGCGGTCACGGTCATGCAGATCTGGGCGCTGACCCTGATCGCCAACGTCTACGTCGGCATCGCCGAGCGCGCGCTGGAGATCGCGGTCGCGCAGGCGGCCCGGCGCAGGTCCATCGCGATCCCGCGCGGCACCTTCGCGCACCACCCCCTGGTGCACTCCCAGGTCGCGGACATGTACCTGGCGCTGGACGCGGCCCGCGGCTGCGTCGACGCGGTCGCCCGGGACTGGGTGGCCGGCGTCGACCACGGACCGCTGTGGGGCCCGAAGGTGCTGGCGGCCAAGTGGCAGGCCACCGTGGCCGCGAACCGGGTCGTGGACCTGGCCTGCGAGGTCGTCGGCGGCGCCTCGTTCCGGCGGGGGACGGAGCTGGAGCGGCTGTCGCGGGACGTGCGGGCGGCGCGGTTCCACCCGGGCAGCGACGCGTTCACGCACGAGGTGATCGGCAAGGCGCTGCTGGGCGTGGACCCGGCCGGACCCCGCTGGTGACGGTCAGCCGACCAGCCCCGCGGCCACCGCCGCCCGCGCCGCCTGGGTGCGGTTGTGCACGCCCAGCTTGATGAAGATGTTGCTGACGTGCCGGTTGGCGGTGCGCTCGCTGATGAAGAGCGTCTCCGCCAGCTGCACGTTGGTCATCCCGTCGGCGAGCAGGGCGAGGACCTCCTGCTCCCGGCCGGTGAGCGTCAGCACCGACGGCCGGGCCCGTTCCGGCGGGCTCCCGGGGGAGGGGGTGGCCTGCTCGGCCAGCACGTGGCGGCCGATCCAGCCGTCCACCCCGCCGGCTCCGAAGTCCAGGCACACCAGGACGAGGCGCCGGTCGCCGACGGCGACCTCCCCGACGACGTCGAAGCCCATGACCCGCAGCACCGGGGCGGCGGCCGGCCAGTCGGTGACGACGGAGTACACCCGGCGCAGCGTGGCCCGCATCTCGAGGTAGGTGCGCTTGAGGTCGACGACGAGCGTGCCCACCTCCGGGCTGCTCCGCTCACCGGCCCGGCTGCCCAGCGCCCACCGGAACACGAGGGCGTCCGCGCCCGGCGGCATCGGCTCGCGCCGCAGGTGCGCGACCGCGGCCGCCACCGCCGGGTCCTGCCCCAGCTCGCCGGGGTGGGCGCCGAGCACCGCCGTGGCGGAGAACCCGGCGACACCGCCGTCCGCCCCGCGGACCACGGCGAACGCGTCCCTCCGGGCGCGCCACCACCGCTCGGCGAGCCGGGCGGACTCCGGGCCCTCGAACCGGGCGGCGATCGCGATGACCGCGTCGTGGTCCTCGGCGCGGGCCTGCTCGGCGGGGTGCTGCAGCAGCCCTGGCGGCGCGTACGCGTTGCGCACCAGGGGGTTCTGCACGAGGTGCAGCAGGTCGGCGGTGCCCTCCCAGTCCGGGGCGGCGGCGAGGCCGGCGAGGATGGTCCGGGCGGCGCGGGCCCGCAGCGCGCGGACCCGGACCGGGTCGCGCAGCTCGAGCGCCTCCAGCAGGACGGTCGCCGCCACCCCGGCGAACTCCAGTCCGGTGCGGGTGACCGTGGTGAACGGGAGCGACCGCAGCGTCCGCCAGGCATCCTGCGGGTCCTGCTCGTCGACGACCGCGGCGAGCAGCGGCAGGGTCACCCGCCGGAGGACCGCTGCGGCCTCCACGGTGGCCCGCTCCTCGGG
Source organism: Modestobacter marinus (assembly GCF_019799945.1). GTDB lineage: Bacteria > Actinomycetota > Actinomycetes > Mycobacteriales > Geodermatophilaceae > Modestobacter > Modestobacter marinus_B. Next base: position 304,222 of record NZ_JABGCH010000002.1, on the reverse strand, counting down.
CGCGAGGTCGTCGAGGAGGACGGCGAACAGCTCCTCGACCACCTCGGCCGGCGCGCCGGACGCGAGCGGCAGCCCGGGACGGCGGGCCAGTGCCTCCGCGGCCACGACGGCGGCGAGGGGGTGCCCGCGGGCGAAGCGCCGGATCCGCGTGGCGTCCGCGCCCCGCACGCCGCGGGCGGCCAGGAGGTTGTCGACGTCCCCGGGCGGCAGGGGCCCGACCGCCAGCTCGGCCAGCAGGGTCCGCCAGCCGGGGGCGGTGCGCCAGGCGACGTTGGGACCGCGCCGGCCGACCAGCAGGACCGGAACGGTGGCGGGCAGGGCAGCGGCCAGGTCGTTGCGGATCCAGCCGTCGAGCAGGTTGAGCCGCTCGAACGCGTCGACGACGAGGACGTCGACCCCCGCGCCGGCGATGGCGTCGACGGCCGCGGCGACCGACGGCGGGGCAGGCACGCCGAGCGCCGTCCCGAGTGCGGCCAGCGCTCCGGGGACCGTCGGTTCGGTGTGCCGGCCGTCGAGGTGCACCGCGCGCAGGGGGAGCGCCGCCAGGGTCGCCTCGACCAGTGACGTCTTGCCGATGCCGCCGGGGCCGTGGACGAACACCGCCGCCGGGCCGTCCGGCCGGAGCAGCTCGGTCAGGCGGGCGCGCTCCTCGGCGCGGCCGACCAGCGCGGTGGCCGCGGCAGCCGCGAGCCGGTCGGAGACGGATCCCCGGGGCTGCAGGACACCCATCCGGCGATGCTAGGGCGGTCGCCGGGGCGGTGGAGCGCGCAACGGGCTCAGCGGCGGGTAACCGCCTGGCTCGCGGCGACCGCGGCCCGCGCCAGCCGCAGCCCCTCCCGCGCGCTCCGCACCCGCGGCGCCCAGCCGGTCGCGTCGGTGAACCGCCGGTGGGACACCCGCTGGCTGCGGAGGAGGAACCCGAGCCGGCGCCCCAGGGCGAGCCGGACCAGGGGAGTGGGCGGTCGGTGGACCCGCTCCCGGCCCACCGCGGCGGCCAGCGCCGCGGCCAGCTGGGCCCGGGTGAGCGGCTCGTCGTCGACGACGTCGAACGTGCCGGACAGGCCCTCCGTCTCGACGGCGGCGACGAGCGCGGCGGCGGCGTCCTCGTCCCACACCAGCGGCTGGAAGGCGTCGGCAGGCCCGACGAAGCCCGAGATCCCCTTCTCGGCGAGGGCCAGCACGTCCCGCGTCGCCGCCGAGTGCGGACCGTAGATCCCAGCCATGCGCAGCACGACGCCGTGGCCGCCGGCCGCGGTGAAGCGGGCCACCTCCTGCTCGGCGACCACCGTGGACCGCAGGACGTCGGTGGGCGCGATCGGGGAGCCCGCGGAGAGCCATGTCGCCCCGCCGTCCGCGTAGACCAGGGCGAAGCTCGGGTACACCAGCACCCCGACTCCCTGCGCCAGTGCGGCGTCGACCAGCAGCCGGGTCCCCTCCGCCCGGAGGCGGTCGTTCTCCGCCCAGGCGGAGCGGCGCCGCGCCGTCGACATCGGTGCGATGCGCGTCGCGAGGTGCAGCACCGCGTCGACCCCGGCCAGGCCGGTGGTGAGCACCCCCGGGTCGAACAGCGAGCCCTGGACCGGCGTGGCCCCCATGCCCGCCAGCCTGGCCGCCGATGCGGACGTGGTGGCGACGGCGCGCACCGCGTGCCCGCGCTCGCGGAGCAGGGCGACGGTGGGCGTCCCGAGGGCGCCCGTCCCGCCGGTCACGAACGTCGACACGGGGTCCTCCTCGCGGCTGCCTGCCCGTTGCCCGACGGGGCCGACGGTAGGAGCCGGGCGGGCCGGTGCGACCCGGCGATCGTGCCGGTCCACGAGGCGGGGTTCCGGAGCATCCTGCGGGGGTTCCCGAATGCGAGGAGGCACCCGCGATGCACCGCACGGTCACCGTCCTGCTCGGCTGGTTCACGTTCTTCGGCCTGGGCGTCGGGATCTGGCAGATGGCCGCGCCCGAGTCGTTCTACCGGGACTTCCCGGGCTGGGGCCGGCACTGGGTCAGCGTCGACGGCCCGTACAACGAGCACCTGCTCCGCGACGTCGGGCAGGGCAACCTGGCGATCGGGGTGGTGGCCCTGGTGGCGCTGCTCACCGGGGGCGTGTGGCTGGCCCGGGCGACCGGTCTCGCAGCCCTCGCCGCCTACCTGCCGCACCAGGCCTACCACCAGGGCAACCTGCACGTCCTGGAGACCGCCACCGACCAGGTCCTGCAGACGGTGACCCTGAGCCTGGTCTCGGTCGCCGCCGTCCTGCTGGCCGTGCTGGCCTTCCGGCTGCCCACCGGGCCGGCCGGCACCCCCGGCTCGCCGGCGGCCCGGTCGGCCCCGCAGGGCGCGCACGGGTCGTGACCCGGCCGGCCGGGCCGGCTCAACCGGAGCGGGTCGCGGCCAGCCGGTCCAGGGGCAGGTGGGCGAGCTCCGTGCGCGAGGCGATGCCCAGCTTGGCGAAGACGTTGCGCATGTGGAAGTCGACGGTCCGCTGGGAGAGGAACAGCAGCGCCGCCACGTCCCGGTTGGAACGGCCGAGAGCGGCGTACCGGGCGACCTGCAGCTCCTGCGGGGTCAACCGGGCGTTCGGGCCCGGCTGCTCGGTCCGGACCGACCGGCCGGCGGCGCGGAGCTCGCGCCGGGCCCGGTCGGCCCACCGCTCGGCGCCGAGCGCGCCGAACCCCTGGACGGCCGCCTCCAGCGGCCCCCGGGCGTCGAGCCGGCGTCCGTGCCGGCGGCGCAGCTCCCCGCAGGCGAGGGCCGCCCGGGCCCGGTCCAGGGGGCGGCCCGGCGTGCCCGGCCGGCCGGCGTGGGCGAGGCAGCGCTCGGCCTCCGGGGGTTCGGCGACGAGCGCCCGGGCGTGGGCCTGGGCGCAGGACAGGCCGGCCTGCGCCGGCTCACCTCCCGGGACCAGGTGTCGACCCACCGCCGGGCGAGTCCGGCCTCGCCGGCGTGGACGGCGGCGTCGACCCGGTCGACCAGGGAGGCGGCCAGGACGGCGGGATGGCCGATCTCCCGCATCGCCGCGAGCGCCTCGGCGGTCCGGCCCTCGGACAGCCGGAGGTGCCCGTGGGCCCAGGCCACCTGCTCCTGCAGCAGCACCAGGCCGCGGGGCCCGGCCACCCGCCGGAACTCGTCCGCGAGCGACAGCAGCGCCGGCTCGTCCCCGCGGAAGGCCGCGAGCTGCGCCAGACCACCGAGGAGGTGGCCGACCACCTCCTCCTGGCCGGTCGCGCGGGCCAGCTCCAGCGCCTCCTCGTAGTAGGCGGTCGCCGAGCCCCAGCGCCCGGCTCCCACCTCGCAGGCCGCCAGCCGGTTCAGCGCGTAGGGCAGCAGGCCCAGCTGCCCCGCGTCGCGAGCGGCCTGCACCGACCGCTCGAACAGCGTCTGCGCCGTCCCCTCGTCGCCCAGGTACCACGCCGCGCGACCGGCCTGTGCCAGCGGCACCACCCCCGTCAGGGACCGTCCGGCGTCGACGACCCGGCGGAGCAGCGGGGTTGCCCGGTCCCGGTCACCGGCCAGGAACGCCCCCATCCCGACGACGAGATCCCGGAGCACCCCGTCGTCGGGGTCCGGCGGCGGGCCGCGGCGGCCGGCGATCGAAGCCGCCTCCCGGCAGCCGGCGAGGTTCCCGTCGATGGAGGCCGCCTCGGCGGCCTCGGCGAGCAGGCGCACGGCCTCCCCGTCGTCCTCGGCCTGCTCGGCGGCCCGGACGAGGACGGCGAAGGCCTCCGCCGGACGGCCGCAGTGGAACTCGATCGTCCCGGCGAGCCGGTCGAGCTCCCTCCGCAGGGGTCCCGTCGCCCCGGCCCGCGCCCGGGCGGAGAGCTCCCGCGCGCGCCCGGTCTGCCCGGCGAGCCAGGCGTCGACGGCGGCCCGCACGAGGTGACCGCTGCGGTCGTCCACCGGGGCGAGGCCGGCCGCGCGCTCGGTCGCCGCCGAGGCCGCGTCGAAGGCGCCACGGTCCCGGGCGCGCGCGGCCGTCGCGAGCAGCCCCGCCGCCGCCTCACGGTCCGGGGGCACCGCGGCACCGGCGCGGTGCCAGGCGCTGCGGTCGGGGTCCGCGGCGAGGGCTCCGGCCAGCGCCCGGTGGGCCGCGCGCCGGTCCGCGGACCCGGCGTCGCGCAGGATCGCCGACCGGACCAGCGGATGCCGGAACACCAGCCGGTCCTCGACCACCGCCACCAGCCCGCTGTCCTCCGCGGGGGCCAGCGCGTCAGCTGCGACGTCCAGGTGGCGGCTCGCGGCGAGCACGGTGCCGGCGCTGCCCGTGTCGTCGGCCGCGGCGACCAGCAGGAGGGTGCGGGTGGCGTCCGGCAGCCGGCGGAACCGCGCCAGGACCAGACCGGCGAGGTCGTCGGTGAGCGGCAGGGGGACCGGGAGCGGAGCGGCACCCCGCAGCTCCGCTCCCGAGAGGGCCGACCGCAGCTCCAGCAGCGCGAAGGGACTTCCCCCGGTGGCCTGGACCAGACGGGCGGCGACCTCCGGTGGCGCGGGGGTGCCCAGCGACTCGCCGAGCAGGACGGCGGCCGAGGCGGGATCCAGGCCCGGCAGCCGGTGCTCGGGCAGCCCGCCCCCGGGAAAGCGGGAACCGTCGCCGTCCCGCGTGGCGAACAGCACCGCGATCCGCTCGGCCAGCAGGCGCCGGGCGGCGAACACCAGGGCGTCCGCCGAGGCGACGTCGAGCCAGTGCGCGTCGTCCACCAGGCAGAGCACCGGCCGTTCCTCGGCGGCCTCGGCGAGCAGGCCGAGCACGCCGACCGAGACGAGGAAGCGGTCGACCGGTCCCCTCCGCGCCAGCCCCAGCGCGCTGCGCAGCTCGTCCGCCTGGGGTGGCGGCAGGGCGGGCAGGTGGGCGAGCACGCCGCGCAGCAGCTGGTGCAGTCCCGCGAAGGCCAGTTCCGACTCCGACTCGATGCCCTGGGCGCAGAGCACGGTCATGTTCCCGGCCCGCTGCCGCGCGGCGCCCAGCAGGGCGGACTTGCCCATCCCGGCGGTCCCGCGGAGGACCAGTGCCCGGCCTGTGGAGCCGCGGGCGTCGTCCAGCAACCGGTCGATCAGGCCCAGCTCCACCGCCCTGCCTGCGAGCACGCCGCCACGCTAGCGAGACCGGGGGAGGAGCAGAACCGGTCCGCCGAGCGCTCGCTGCACGCCGGCCCTGGACCCGGCGATCCTGCCGGTCCGCGGGCCGCCCTCCGGGTGCCAGGGTGACGAGGCGAGGACGGAGAACCGAGGGAGGCCCGCATGGGGACCACCGACGTCCAGGTGCTCGTCGTGGGAGCCGGCCCGACCGGCCTGTCCCTCGCCTGCGACCTGCTCCGGCGCGGGGTCGGCTGCCGCGTCGTCGACCGCGCGGTCGCGTTCCACCGGCGGTCCCGCGGCAAGGGCCTCCAGCCGCGGACCCTGGAGGTCTTCGACGACCTGGGGATCGCGGAGCAGGTGCTCGCGGCCGGCCGCCGGGCCCACCGGCTGCGCCTGTACGCCGGGGGCAGGCTGGTCGCCGACCTGTCGGTCCCGTCGCGACCGCCGCGCCCCGGCGTCCCGTACCCCGACCTCGTCATCCTCCCGCAGTGGCGGACGGAGGAGCTGCTGCGGAACCGGCTCGCCTCGCTCGGCGGAGCCGTGGAGCTGGGCCGCGAGCTGGTGGCCCTGGCACAGGACGAGGGTGCCGTCACGGCGACGCTCGGGGGCACCGCCGGCCCACCCGAGGTCGTGCGCGCCGACCACGTCGTCGGGTGCGACGGCGGGCACAGCACGGTGCGCGAGCTGGTCGGCCTGCCGCTGCGGGGGAAGGGCAGGCAGGAGCGCTTCGTGCTGGGCGACGTCGAGATCGACGGGTTGGAGCCCGGGGTCGCCGTCGCCTCGTTCGACGGGCGCGAGTACCTGGCCGCCGATCCGCTCGACGGGCGCGGGACCTGGCAGGTGCAGGCCGCCGTTCCCTCCACGGGCGGGCCCGAGCCGGTCACGGTGGAGCTGCTGCAGCGGCTGTTCGCCGAGCGCGGCTTCCCCGGGCGTGCGGCTGCACGACCCCACCTGGTTGTCCGAGTTCGCCCCGCGGGCGGCCCTCGTGGACAGGTACCGGGTGGGCCGGGTGCTGCTGGCCGGCGACGCCGCACACGTGCACAGCCCCGCCGGGGGACAGGGGCTGAACACCGGTGTGCAGGACGCCTACGACCTGGGCTGGAAGCTCGGGCTCGTGCTGGCCGGCTCGGCGTCGGAGGACCTGCTCGACACGTACCAGGAGGAGCGGCTGTCGGTCGCCCGGTCGGTGCTGGCGGGCAGCGACCGGGGGCACACCGTCGTCTTCTCCGCGCACCCGGTCGTGCGGCAGCTGCGCGAGCGGGTGCTCGCCCCGCTGCTCCGGCTCGACTCCGTCCAGCGGGCGGTGCTCGACCGGTCCGCGGAGCTCACCGTCTCCTACCGGGGGAGCTCCCTGTCCCGGGACCGCGTCGGCGGTGTCGCCACCCGGGTCCGCTCCTGGCGGGGGCCGCACGCCGGGGACCGGGCGCCGGACGCCCGGTGCCGGGCCGCGGACGGGAGCGGGCCGACCCGACTGTTCGACCTCTTCCGCGGCCCGCACGCCACGCTGCTCCTGTTCGCCGGCCGGGCGACGCACCCCGCGCCCGAGCGGCTGGCCGTGCTGGCGCGCGAGGTCGGGGACCGCTGCGGCGGCGACGTCCGTGCCCGGGTCGTGGTCCCGGCCGACCGGGTGCCCGCAGAGCTGGACGCCGGTACCGCGGTGCTCGACCCGGCCGGGGAGGCGCACCGGCTCTACGGGGCGGCGGCCGGGGCGCTCGTCTTCGTGCGGCCGGACGGGTACATCGGGCACCGGTCGACGCCGGCCGACGAGGTGGCGCTCCGGGCGTACCTCGGCGCCATGTTCTTCCGGCGGAGCAGTTCAGTGATCCGCTGACGCCGCGACTCCGCCGTCCGATCCGTTTTCCCACCGAGCCGAGGAGGTCCCCGTGTCCCGTCCGTCGTCGCCCCCCGACCGCCCCGCCCCGCCGACGTCGCCCGCGGACGGCGTCCACGTGGTGGTGGGCGCCGGCGGAGCGGTCGGCCGGCTGGTCGTCGCCCACCTGTCCGCAGCCGGGCTCCGGGTCCGAGCCGTGACCCGGGACGGTCGCGACGTCGGCACCCCGGGCGTCGAGGCCGTCGCGGCTGACGCGGCCGACGGCGCGGCGCTGACCGCGGCCTGCCGCGGGGCGGTCGCGGTCCACCACTGCGTCATGCCGCCCTTCCTGCGGTGGACCCGGGACTTCCCGGCGCTGACCGATGCCCTGATCGACGCCGCGAGCGCGGTCGGCGCCCGGCTGGTCTACGCCGACGACACCTGGATGTACGGCCGGGTGCGGGCCCCCATGACCGAGGACACCCCCTGGCGGCCGGTCAGCAGCCGGGGGGTCCTCCGTGCCTGGCTCGCCGAGCGGATGCTGCACGCGGCCGCCGCCGGGCGGCTGCAGGTCAGCATCGCCCGCGCCGGGGAGCTGTACGGGCCCGGCGTGCGGTCCCTCATCGCCGGCAACGTCTTCGGCCCGGCGCTGCGGGGGCGTCCCGTGCACTGGGTCGGCGACCCCGACCTCCCGCTGACCCCCACCTTCGTGGACGACTTCGCCCGGACCGTCGCCGTCCTCGGCACGACGGACACGTCGGACGCGGCGGTCTGGCACGTGCCCCACCCCGCGCCCACCACGGGTCGGGCGCTGGCGGCCGAGGCCTGCCGGCAGGCCGGCACGCGGCTGTGGCTGCTGCGGCACGGGACCACCAGGTTCCGTGCCGTCGGCCGGGTCGTCCCGATCGTCCGGGAGGGCGCCGAGCTGGTGTACCAGTTCGAGCAGCCGTTCGTGGTCGACGGCAGCCGGGCGGCCCGGAGCTTCGGGCTGACCCCGACCTCCTACGAGGAGGGGGTGCGCAGGACGCTGTCCGCCCTGCGCACCCCCTCCGCGGACCGCCCGGACGCCGCCCGGGCGGTCGCCGAGGCCAGCGCCTGAGCTGGGCGAAGGTGTCGGCGGCCCGGTCAGCGATGAAGGTGCTCACGTAGGGCTGTTCGGCCTCGGCGGCGCGCTCGGCGCGCACAGCTGGCGGACGCCGTTCCGGCTCTACGCGGTGAGCATCCCGCTCGCCCTGCTCGCCGCCCGCTACGTCGGGCAGCCCGCGCAGCGGACGGCGTCCAGGTCCGGAACGCTCCCGCCGCTCCCGTGGGCGCAGCTGGCCCGGCCGGTGGTGGTCACCCTGGTCGGCGGGCTGGTCCGGCCGGTGGGCTCGCCCCGGTGCTCGCGGGGCTGGGTGTCGTCGCCGTCGTCATGGCCGTCGTCGTCCACCTGACCCGGCCGGCCGCGCAGCCGGCCGTCTGTGCTCCTCGGCCGTGGCCCCGGGCGGGCGCCCCGGGGCCACGGCTGCTCACTGGGCGGCGTAGCCGCCGTCGACCAGGTGGTAGCTGCCGGTGACGAACGAGGCGGCGTCGCTGGCGAGGAAGGCGACCAGACCGGCCACCTCGTCCGCGGTGCCCATCCGGCCCAGCGCGTGCTTGGCGCTGAGGAAGTCGATGGTCGGCTGGTCCAGGTTGGCCTCCAGCAGCGGCGTGGTGATGAAGCCCGGGCCGACCGAGTTGACCCGGACGCCCTGCGCCGCGTACTCCAGCGCCGCGCTCTTGGTCATGCCCACGACCCCGTGCTTCGCCGTCACGTAGGCGCTGGACGCGGCGAACCCGACGCCGCCGAGGACCGAGGCCATGTTGATGATCGACCCGCCGCCGGCGGCGACCATCGCGGGGATCTCCGCGCGCATGCAGTAGAAGACGCTGTTGAGGTTGACCTCGATGACCTTCCGCCAGCTCTCCAGCGAGTAGTCCGCCAGTGGCGCGGCCTGGCCCCCGATGCCCGCGTTGTTGATCGCCACCCGCAGCGGGCCGAGCTCCCCGGCGGCGGCGACCATCGCCTCCACGGCGGTGACGTCGCTGACGTCGGCCACGAAGGAGGCCGCCGTCCCGCCGGCGGCACGGGCCGCCTCGGCGACCTCGGCCGCCGCCTGCTCGGCGAGGTCCGCCACCAGCACCGCCGCGCCGCTGGCGGCCAGTTCCAGGACCACGGCCCGGCCGATGCCCGAACCGCCTCCGGTCACGATCGCCGACCGGCCGCCCACGTCGTACTGCGCCATCTCCGTCTCCTCCTCCCGGACGCCACGGCGTCCGACCCGGACAGTGCACCGATCCTCCCGGGGGCCGGCGGCGCACCGCGCGCTCAGGAGGTGGTCAGCGACCGCGCGCACTGCAGCAGCGCGGGGACGTAGCTCATCAACTGCTCGCGGTCGGTGAGGAAGGTGACCGTCGAGATGCTCACCGCCCGCAGCGGGTGGCCGAGGCTCTCCGGCACCACGGTGGCGATGCAGCGGATGTTCTGCTCGTTCTCCTCGTCGTCGACCGCGTAGCCCCGCTCCCGGATCAGACCCAGCTCAGCGCGCAGCGCGTCGGGGTCGGTAAGGGTGCCCGCCGTCCGGCCGGGGAGACCCGCGGCGAGGACCGCCGCGACCTGGTCCTCGGGCAGGTGCGCCAGCAGCGCCTTGCCCATGCCCGTGCAGTGCAGCGGCGCCGTCGCGCCGACCCGCGACCGCATGACGAACTGGTCGCGGCCGTCGAGCTTGTGGGTGTAGACGACGTGGTCGTGCAGCAGGACACCGGCGTGCACGGTGTGCCCCACGGCGTCCCGCAGCCCGGCCAGGGCCTGCTCGACGGAGGTCCCCGGCGACGCCATGGCGGCGAACGCGTAGGCCTGCGGGCCCAGCGAGTACCGGCCGCCCTCGTGCGCGCGGACCCACGCCAGCTCCCGCAGCCCGGCGAGGACCCGGTGCGCGCTGGGCTTGGAGACGCTGCAGTCGCGGGCCAGGTCGGCCAGCTGCACCGCGCCGCCCGCCCGGGCCAGCGCCTGCAGGACGACGAGCGCCTTCGCGGTGCTGCCCACGGGCAGGGCGCGGGTCTGGTCTGCCGCGGTGCCCGGTTCGGTCACCTCGCTCACCTCCGGTCCGGCGGCGCCGGGACCGCCGGCCGCCCGGCTTGACGGCTCCCTGTGACGCCGCTTACGGTGCTTCACGATACGGAACGACGTTCCGTATATCGGAACGTACGGCTCCGCCCGGAGGACGTCAAGAGCTCCTGCGCGACGTCCTGCGGCCCCACTCGACGAGCGGCTCCACCGGCCACGCCGTTCCCGACGAAGGCGGACACCCCCGATGAAGCTCCTGCTGCCGAACTCCCTCCCGCTGGACCCGGCGCTGCCCGACGGCGTGCAGGCGGTCGTCTACGACGCCTCCGCCCGGGTGCCCGACGAGCACCTGGACGCCGACGCGCTGGTGGTATGGGGCAGCTCCGGCGACGACCTCGCCGCCGTCGCCGGCCGGATGCCGCGGCTGCGCTGGGTGCAGACCCTCGCCGCCGGGCCGGACGTGGTGCTGGCCGCGGGGTTCCCCGACCGGGTCCTCGTCACCGCCGGGATCGGGCTGCACGACGAGCCGGTCACCGAGCACGCCCTGGCGCTGGTCCTCGCGCTCGTGCGCCGGCTGCCCGCCGCCGCGCGGGCGCAGGCCGAGCACCGCTGGGCCGGCGAGCTCGGCGGGCTCCAGCCGCTGCACCCGCCGGGCGCGGTCACCACCCTGATCGGCGCCCGGGTGCTCATCTGGGGGTTCGGGCACATCGGACAGAACCTCGCCCCGCTGCTGAGCGGGCTCGGCGCCCGGGTGCGGGGTGTCGGGCGGAGTCCGGGGGAGCGGTCCGGCTTCCCCGTCGTCGCCGAGGACGAGCTGGAGGCCGAGCTCCGGGAGACCGACGTCCTGGTGATGATCCTGCCCTCGACCCCCGCGACGGACGACGCCCTGGACGCCGACCGGCTGGCGTGCCTGCCACCGCACGCGCAGGTGGTCAACGTCGGGCGGGGCTCCACGGTCGACGAGGCGGCGCTGGTCGAGGCCCTGGCCGGCGGTCGGCTCGCCGGAGCCGCCCTCGACGTCACCAAGGTCGAGCCGCTGCCGGCCGACTCGCCGCTGTGGGACGCGCCGAACCTGCTCCTCACCCCGCACGCCGCCGGCGGGCGGCCGGTCGGCGCCGACGCGCTGATCGCCCGCAACCTCGAGGCGCTGCTCAGCGGTGGCCGGCTCACGAACGTGGTGGAGCGGTGACGAGCCCGGCCGACGTCGCAGCCGCGCTGGGCCGGGCGCGCCTCGTCCCCGTCGTCGTCCTCGACGACGCGGCCGACGCCGGGCCGCTGGCGGACGCCCTCGTGGCCGGCGGACTCCCCGTCGCCGAGGTCACCTTCCGCACCGCGGCCGCCGCCGATGCCATCCGGGCGATGGCCGACCGGGGGGACCTGCTGCTCGGCGCCGGCACCGTGCTGACCCCGGCCCAGGTCGACCAGGCCGTCGCCGCCGGGGCGAGCTACGTCGTCTCCCCGGGCCTGAGCCGGGCCGTCGTGGAGAGGTGCGCCGACCACGGCGTCCTCGCGCTGCCCGGCGCGGTCACCGCGACCGAGGTGCAGGCGGCGCTGGAGTTCGGCCTGGGCACTGTGAAGTTCTTCCCGGCCGGCACGTCCGGCGGGGCGCCGGCGATCGCCGCGCTGACCGCACCGTTCGCGGACGTCCGGTTCATCCCGACCGGCGGCATCGGTCCGGCCGACCTCGCCGAGTACCTGCGCATCGACGCCGTGGTCGCGGTCGGCGGCTCCTGGATGGTGCCCCGCGACCGGATCAGGGCCGGGGACTTCGCGACCGTGCGCCGGCTGACCGCCGAGGCGGTGGCCCTTGGGCGGGCGGACCAGGGCTGAGGACATGTCCGGTACCGGAGGAAGGGGAACGAGGGCCATGAGGGAGAGGGCGCCGCTCCCGCCGGTCACGACCGCCCGGCAGGTGCCGCGGTGGTCGGAACTGCGGGACGTCGTGCAGTTCAAGAAGCCGCAGGTGAGCCGCACCGCGCGACGCCTGACCAACGCGCTCTCGGTCCGCGACCTGCGCGAGGCGGCGCGGCACACGACCCCGCGCGCGGTGTTCGACTACGTGGACGGCGCGGCCGAGGAGGAGATCACCGCGGCGCGGAACATCGCCGCGTACCGGCGGGTCACGTTCCACCCGGACGCGCTGCGCTCGGTCGCGGAGCCCGACCCGGGCGTCGAGCTGCTGGGCCGGCGCATCGCCATGCCGCTGGTGTTCGCCCCTACCGGCTACACGCGGATGATGCACCACCACGGGGAGTCGGCCGTGGCCTCCGTGGCCCAGCACGTCGGCATCCCGTACGCGCTGTCGACGGTCGGCTCGACCTCGATCGAGGACGTCCGGGCCGCGGCGCCCGACGGTGACCTGTGGTTCCAGCTGTTCTTCACCGGCGACCTGCGGGTGAACGAGGACCTCCTGTCCCGGGCCGAGGCGGCCGGGTACTCGACGATCCTGCTCACCGTCGACACCACGGTCTCCGGGATGCGCCTGCGGGACGTCGTCAACGGCCTCACGATCCCGCCGACCCTGACCGCCCGCACGGTGCTCAACATGTCGCGGTTCCCGGGGTGGTGGTTCAACAAGCTGACCACCGGCGGGATGACCTTCGCGTCGCTGGCCGGCGTCCCCGGCAACCCCACCCCGGGCGAGGTGGCGAGCATGATGTTCGACCCCGGCCTGGACCTGAGCTCGCTGGACTGGCTGCGCGACCGGTGGCCGGGGCGGCTCATCGTCAAGGGCGTGACGACGCCCGGCTCGGCCCGCGAGGTGATGGAGCACGGCGCCGACGGGGTGGTGGTCTCCAACCACGGTGGCCGCCAGCTGGACCGCTCGGCCGCCACCCTCGACGTCCTCCCGGCCATCCGGGCCGCGGTCGGGCAGCAGGCCACCGTGCTGATCGACGGCGGTGTCCTGCACGGCCAGGACGTCGTGGCCGCCCGCGCGCTCGGCGCGAACGCGGCGATGATCGGCCGCGCCTACCTGTACGGCCTGATGGCCGGCGGCCGGGACGGCGTGCTGCGGACCTACGAGATCCTCGCCGGGGAGTACCTGCGGTCGATGCAGCTGCTCGGCGTGCGCCGCAGCGAGGACCTCTGCGACCGGCACGTCGCCTTCACCCCGCACGGCACCGGCGACTACCCGAACGTCTCGGTCTGATCGCGCCGTCCCGCTCGTCTTGCGAGGTGAGCCGGGACGGTGGAGAAATCCCTGTACTGCCTCAGCAGTGACCCAGCTCACAGACGACAGGAGGCGCCAATGGTCAGCACCCGTCAGCCGGGAGGGAACCGCTCCTCGGTGGTGGACCTCTTCCCGACCAAGCACCTGGAAGCCCCCAAGGTGCGGGACATGCCCGATCCGCCGGCCAGCTTCCGGCACGTCATCGGGCCGGGGATCATCGCGGCCGGCGTTGGCATGGCCAGTGGTGAGTTCATCCTCTACCCCTACATCGCCTCCCAGGTCGGGCTGGTGTTCGTCTGGGCCGCCTTCGTCGGTCTGGCCACCCAGTACTTCCTCAACATGGAGATCGAGCGCTACACGCTGGCCACCGGGGAGACCGCGCTCACCGGTTTCAGCCGGTACTGGCGGCACTGGGGCCTGGTGTTCGCGATCCTGGCCTACTTCGCCAACATCTGGCCGGGCTGGGCGACGAGCTCGGCGACCCTGATCACCTACCTCGTCGGCGGCAGCGTGCCGCCGATCGCGATCGGCATCCTGCTGCTGATCGGGATCATCCTGACCATGGCCCCGGTGGTCTACCAGGCGCTCGAGAAGATCGAGATGGTCAAGGTCGCCGCCGTCCTGCTGCTCATCGTCGTCGCCTCGTTCGCCGCGATCGGCGCCTCCACCTGGGCCGACACCCCAGACATCGTCACCAAGGCCGGCGTCCCGCACCAGCAGCTCGGCTTTGCGCTGCTCCTGGGGGCACTGGCGTTCGCCGGCGCGGGTGGTGGCCAGAACCTGTGCCAGAGCAACTGGATCCGCGACAAGCGCTTTGGCATGGGCGCCTACGTCCCGCGGATCGTCAGCCCGGTCACCGGCCACCCGGAGGCCGCGCCGTCGACCGGCTTCGTCTTCGAGCCCACCCCCGAGAACCTGGGCCGGTGGCGGCGCTGGTGGAAGTTCGCCAACATCGAGCAGCTCAGCACCTTCGTGGCGATCAGCTTCCTCACCATCCTGTTCACCTCACTGCTGGCCTACGCCACGGTGTTCGGCGAGGAAGGGCTGGCCAGCGACATCTCCTTCCTCAAGGTCGAGGGCGACGCGCTCAACGAGACCGTCGGCGGCTGGTTCGGCACGTTCTTCTGGATCATCGGCGCGTTCTCGCTGTTCGCCGCCGCGCTCGGGATCGTCGACTACACCAGCCGGCTGGGCGCCGACGTGCTGAAGACCGCGTACCTGAAGGGCGCGAACGAGAGCAAGATCTACTTCGCGCTGGTCTGGGGCCTGGTGCTGATCGGGTGCGTCGTCATCCTGTCCGGGCTGTCGCAGCCGCTGGTCCTGCTGGTGATCTCCGCGGTCACCGGCGGGCTGATGATGTTCATGTACTCGGCGCTGCTGCTGCTGGTGAACAAGCGGGTGCTGCCGAAGGAGATCCGTCCGGGCGCCGTCCGGGTCGCCGCCCTGATCTGGGCCTTCCTGCTGTTCGGCTTCCTGTGCGTGCTGACCTTCAACCAGCAGCTGCAGAACCTGTTCGGTGGCTGAACCGGGGCGCGTGGTCACCGCCGGGGAGACGATGGTGCTCGTCGTCCCCCCGGCGCCGGGCCGGCTCCGGCACGCCGGGGTGGTGACGATGTCGATCGGCGGTGCGGAGAGCAACGTCGCGATCGGGTTGTCCCGGCTCGGTGTGCCGGCCAGCTGGGTGAGCGTCCTGGGCGAGGACGAGCTCGGCGAGCTGGTCCTGCACCGGATCCGCGCCGAGGGCGTGGACACCAGCGCCGTGCGCCGGGTCGCCGACCGGCCCACCGGCCTCTACCTGCGGGAGGAGGTCGCCGGCGCGCTGCGGGTGTACTACTACCGCCGCGGGTCGGCGGCCTCGACCCTGGCGCCGGGTGCCTTCGACCCGGCGGTCCTCGACGGCGCCGCCTTCCTCCACCTGACCGGGATCACCGGGGCGCTGTCGCCGGAGTCGGCCGAGTTCCTGACCTGGGCGGCGCGGGCCGCGCGGGAGGCAGGCGTCCGGGTGAGCTACGACGTGAACTACCGCAGCCGGCTGTGGGAGCCGGCCGAGGCCCGCGCCGCCAGCGAGGCGATGCTGCCCCACGTCGACGTCCTGCTCGTCGGCGACGAGGAGGCCCGGGCACTGTGGGGTTGGGACGACGACGCCGTCCTCGACCGCCTCGCCGACGCCGGCCCCGGCGAGGTCGTGCTCAAGCTCGGTGCGCGCGGCTGCGCGGCGCTGGTGGACGGCGAGCGGCTGACCTCACCGGGCTTCCCGGCCCGCCAGGTCGACCCGATCGGGGCCGGGGACGCGTTCGCCGCCGGCTACCTGGCCGCGACCCTCGAGGGGCAGGACCCGGCGGGCCGGCTCCGGACGGCGAACGCCATGGGCGCCTTCTGCGTGCAGAACCTCGGCGACTACGAGGGCCTGCCCAGCCGCCGGGAGCTCACCGCGTTCCTCGACGATGCCTTCGACCTCGGGAGGTGACGATGCAGCAGCCGCAGGACCCGGCCGGCGTCCTCGAGGGCGTGTACGTCGCGAACGTGACGCCGTTCCGGGACGACGAGCGCTTCACCATCGACGTGGACGCCTACCTCGGGCACGTCCGCTGGCTGGCCGAGCAGGGGGTCACCGGCGTCATCCCGTTCGGGACCAACGGGGAGGGGCCCTCGGTCACCACCCGGGAGAAGACGGCGGTCCTCGACGCGCTCGTCCCCGCGTCGGGCCCGCTGCACGTCGTCCCCACGGTCGCCGAGGGGAACCTGCCGGACACCCTCGACCTGCTGGCGTACCTGGACGACCTGCCGGTGGCGGCGGTCATGGTGCTGCCGCCCTACTTCTTCAAGCCGGTGTCGCCCGAGGGGCTGCGGCTGTTCTACGACCGCGTCCTGGCCGCCACCCGGCACCCGGTGGTGCTCTACCACATCCCGAAGTACGCGATCCCGCTGCCGACCGAGCTGGTGACGGGGCTGCCGGTGTGGGGCGTGAAGGACTCCGGGGGGGAGGCGGGCTACGCCGCGGAGGTGCATGCCGCCCGGAAGGGGGTGCTCGTCGGCACGGAGGACGACCTGCCCGGGCGGCTGATGACGGCGCACGGCTCGATCTCCGCGCTGGCCAACATCGTCCCGGAGCACGTCGTCGCGCTCTACCGGCACGTCCGCGAGGGGCGGTCCGCCGAGGCGGCCGCGCTCTCCGCGCACCTGTTCCGGGTGCGGGCGATGACCAAGCAGTACGCGGCCCCCGGGGTGCTCAAGAAGATCGCCGAGCAGCGGCACGGGCACCCGATGGGCACCGTGCGGCCGCCGTTGACACCCGTGCCGCCGACCTTCGACGCCGCCGCCGCGGCCGAGCGCGCCGTGGCCGGCCCGACCACGTGAGGGGCTCCGGATGCGGGTGCTGGTGACCGACGCGGACTACGGCACGCTCGACCTGGAGGAGGAGGTGCTCCGCGCCGCCGGGCACGAGCTGCTCTCGGCCCAGTGCCGGACGGCGGCGGAGGTGATCGAGGCCGCCCGGGACGCCGACGCCGTCCTCGTGCAGTACGCCCCGATCACCGCGGAGGTGCTCGGCGCGCTGCCCCGGCTGCGGCTGGTGAGCCGCTACGGCGTGGGGGTGGACGTGGTCGACCTGGCCGCCGCCCGGGAGCGCGGCGTCTGGGTGTGCAACGTCCCCGACTACGGGACCACCGAGGTCGCCCTGCACGCGGTGGCGATGCTGCTCGCGCTGATGCGCAACCTGACCGGGCACGACCGCGAGGTGCACGCCGGGCGCTGGGACCACCGGCTCGGGGGACGTCTGCCGCGGCCCGGCGGGCTGACCCTGGGCGTGGTCGGGCTGGGCCGGATCGGGCGGACGACGATGGAGGGCGCCGCGCCGTGGTTCGGCGGCGTGGTTGGCTACGACCCGTATCTGCCGGACGACGCCTGGCCCGCCGGGGTGGAGCGGCTCGGGCTGGAGGAGCTGTTCGCCCGGAGCAACGCGGTGACGCTGCACCTGCCGCTGACGCCCGAGACCCGGGGCCTGGTCGGGGCGGACCTGCTGGACCGGATGCCGGCCGGGTCGTTCCTGGTGAACACCGCTCGTGGCGGGCTGGTCGAGCTCGACGCCGTCGCGCAGGCACTGGTGGACGGCCGGCTCGCCGCTGTCGGCCTCGACGTGCTCCCGCAGGAGCCGCCGCCGGCGGACCACCCCCTGCTCGCCCATCCGCGGGCGCTGCTCACGCCGCACGTCGCCTGGTACTCGGAGGAGGCGGAGGTCGAGCTGCGGCGCAAGGCGGCGCGGAACGTCGTGAGCTGGGCGGAGACCGGCCGGCCGGACTACGTCGTCGTCGAAGGGCGCTGACGGGGCGGCCTGCACGGCCGCGTGATAGGCACGTCGGCACGGCCGACGACGGGAGTGAACGTGCAGGCAGTGGTCTACGAGCGCACCGGCGGACCCGAGGTGCTGACGGTCCGCGAGGTCCCCGACCCCGAGCCCGGCGAGGGCGCGGTGCTCGTCGACGTCGAGGCCGCGGGCGTCAACTTCCGGGACGTGTACGAGCGGGAGGGACGCCGGCCCTACACCGCGACCCCGCCCGCGGTGATCGGCGTCGAGGGCGCGGGGACCGTCGTCGGCACCGGCGAGCGCGTCGCCTGGCTCGACGTCCGGGGCAGCTACGCCACCCGGCTCGCGGCGCCGCGCGACAAGGTCGTGCCGGTGCCCGACGGCGTCGACATCAAGGTCGCCGCCGCCGCGATGCTCCAGGGCTGCACCGCCCAGTACCTCACCTCCGAGTCGTACCCGGTCGCCGAGGGCGACTGGGCGGTCGTGCACAGCGCGGCCGGTGGGGTGGGCCTGCTGCTCACCCAGCTGGTGCGCGCCCGGGGCGGCCACGTGCTGGCCACCACGTCGACCGAGGAGAAGGCCCAGCTCGCGCGCGCCGCCGGCGCGGACGAGGTCGTGGTGGGCTACGAGGGGTTCCCGGAGCGGGTCCTCGAGCTGTCCGGGGGCGCAGGCGCGGCCGTCGTCTACGACGGCGTCGGACGGACGACGTTCGCCGCGGGTCTGACCGCGCTGCGACCCACCGGGCGGATGATCCTGTTCGGCGCCGCCAGCGGACAACCCGAGCCGCTGGAGCTGCACTCGCTGGCGGGTCATGGCTCGCTCTACGTGCAGCGCCCGACGCTGGCCACCTACATCCGCACGCCGGAGCTGTTCCGCGGCCTGGCCGGCGCGGTCCTGGACCTCGTCGCCGCCGGCCGGCTCGACGTCCGGATCGGCGGACGCCGGCCGCTGGCGCAGGCGCGGGAGGCGCACGAGGACCTCGAGGCCCGCCGCAGCACCGGCAAGCTCCTGCTGCTGCCGTAGCGGCCGCCGGAGGGGCAAGGTGGGCGCAGGACGGGCGGGCGGTGGACGGCGTCGGCGGACGCCCTGAGCCGGAGGTGAGGACCGTGGCGCGGGTGCAGAACTGGGTTCCGGTGGTGGAGGCGGCCACGCGGGCGCCGTCGATCCACAACACGCAGCCGTGGCGGTTCACCGCCGCGCCGGACCGGCTGGAGGTCTTCCTCGACACGAGCAGGGGGCTGCCCACGCTGGACCCCACGCACCGCCAGCAGGTGATCAGCTGCGGCGTCGCGGTGGAGTTCGCCCTGGTGGCGCTGCGGTCCGCCGGGCACGAGGCCGAAGTCGAGGTGGGTGGGGCCGAGGTGGGCGGGGCGGGGGACGACGACCACCTGGCCACGGTCCGCGTCACCGGCCCCCACGAGCCCACCGGCGCCGACCAGGCGCTGGCCACCGCGATCGTGGAGCGGCACACCCGGCGGGCGCCGTTCCTGCCCCACGCCGTCCCCGACGAGCTCCTCGGGCAGCTGCAGGAGGCGGCCGGCCCCTACGGCGTGTGGGTGCAGCAGGTCAGCGAGACCGACGCCGAGCTGGTCCTGGCCCACCTGCTCGACCGGGCCGAGCGGGCCGAGCAGTCCGACCCCGCCTACCGGGCGGAGCTGGAGAGCTGGCTGCGCACCGACCCGGACGCCCCCGACGGCGTCCCGGTGACGGCGGTCCCCGCGGATGATCCGGCGGCCCGGCCGACGAACTGGACGGTCCGTGACTTCCTGGTGGGCCGGCGCACCCGGCAGCCCGCCGCTCCGGTGGCCGACGACGACCCGCCGCCCCCGGTGGAGCGGCCGGCCGTCGTCCTCCTGGGCACCGCCGGTGACGACCGGCCCGCCTGGGTGCAGGCCGGCCGGGCGCTGGGGCGCGTGCTGCTCGTCCTCACCGCGGCGGGGATGGCGGCCTCCCCGCTGACCCAGGCGCTGGACTGGCCGGCGACCCGGACCCGCATGCGGGTGGACCTGTCCCTGGTCGGGCACCCGCAGATGATCATGCGGATCGGCTGGAGCTCCGCGCAGCCGACGCGGACCGGCCGCCGCCCGGTCGCGGAGGTCCTGCGCACCGTCGACTGATCCCCGGCGCGGGGGTCGCCGCGCCGGGGACATCCCTCCCGTCGGCGGTTCAGGCCGGGCGGGTCACGTCGTCGAGCACCTCGAGCAGGTGCCGGTAGGGGTGGCCGGTCGCCCGGGTCATCCCCAGCTCACAGGTGCGGTTGACCGACGCGTAGGCCGTGGCCGGGTGCCGGCCGACGGCCTTGGCCTCCGGTGCGGTCGCGGAGGCGGTCAGCTCCGGGTGCAGCAGCCCGCGGTCCCCGGCGAAGGCGCAGCAGCTCCAGTCCTCGGGTTGCACGACCTCCTCCGCGGCGGCCGCGGCCACCCGCAGCAGCGCCGGGTTGATGCCGAGCTGGGTGGAGGAGCAGGTCGGGTGGACGACGAGCGACGGCACCCGCCGCGCCGCGGGCAGCTGCGGCAGGACGGCGGAGTCGACGAACGCGACGGCGTCCACGACCCGGATACCCTCCTCCTCGGCGAGCAGCCGGATCAGCCCCTCGGTGCAGGAGGCCGCGTCCACGACCACCGGCAGCGCGCCGCCGTCGGTGGCCTCCCGCAGCGCCGGGACCACCTGCTCGCGCATGGCCTCCCAGCCCTCGGTCAGGCCCTTGGACTTCCACGGCGTTCCGCAGCACAGCCCGGCGATGGCGTCGGGGACCCGCACCGGGACGCCGGCCCGGTCGCACAGCGCCAGGAAGGCGTCCTGCACGCCGGGACCCTCGGGAGCCCCGAACATCGTGGAGATGCAGGCCGGGAAGTACACCGCCTGCGCGTCGCCCGCCGGGCGGGGCCGGCGCCGCTTGCCGCCGCCGGGGAGCTCGGCCGACCAGGCCGGCACCGTGTCCGCGCCGAGCAGCGCCCGGCCGGCCGCGGTCGCGCCGCGGGGCAGGGGCGCCGGCACGGCCCGGGCGACGGTGAGCGCGGCCGCGGCCGCCCGCGTCGTGCCGTCCCAGTGCTTGGCGGCGGTCTTCCACACCTTCTGCTCGACCAGGCCGGTCTGCTCACCGCGCAGCCGGCGGGTCAGGTCGCCGGTGTCGATGAGCACCGGGCAGGCGGTCTGGCACATGCCGTCGACGGCGCAGGTGTCGATCGCGTCGTACTGGTACTCGTCCTCCAGCCGCTGGAACAGGGCGGCGTCGCCGGCGTCCCGGGCGCGGATCATCTCCCGGCGCAGCACGATCCGCCGCCGCGGCGTGGTGGTGAGGTCCTTGCTCGGGCAGACCGGCTCGCAGTAGCCGCACTCCACGCAGCGGTCGACCTCCACCTCGACGGTCGGCGTGGACTTGAGGTGGCTGATGTGCGCCGACGGGTCCTCGTCGAGCAGGACGCCGGGGTTGAGCAGGCCCCTCGGGTCGAGCAGCCGCTTGACCTCCTGCATCACCTCGTACAGCTCGTCGCCGTACTGGCGGCGCACGAACGGGGCCATGATCCGGCCGGTGCCGTGCTCGGCCTTGAGCGTGCCGTCGTTGCCGAGCACGAGGTCGACCATGTCGTCGGTGAAGCGCAGGTACCGCTCGATCATGTCGGGGCGGTCGAAGTCCTCGTTGAGCATGAAGTGGACGTTGCCGTCCTTCGCGTGCCCGAAGATGACGCTGCCCGCGTACCCGTGCCGCTCGAACAGCTCGGTGAGGTGCTCGCAGGTGGGCAGCAGCTGCGCCACCGGGACGGCGATGTCCTCCAGCAGCGCGGTGGTGCCGGACGGCCGGGCCCCGGCCACCGCGGTGTACAGGCCCTTGCGGATGTGCCACAGCGCGGCCCGGGTCACGGCGTCGCTGCTCAGGCCGGCGGGGGAGGCCAGCGGCAGCCCGCCGAGGACCCCGGTGGCCGCGGCGACCCGGTCGGCGAGCTCCTCGCCGGTCGGCTGCTGGTGCTCCACCAGCAGCGCGGTGTGGTCGACGACGGTCAGCGCCCGCAGCTCGGCGGTCGCCTCCGGGTCGCCCTGGGCGACCCGCAGGCTGGTCGCGTCGAGCAGCTCGATGGTCGCGAAGCCGGCGTCGACCAGGGCCGGCAGCGAGCCGGTGGCCGAGGCGAGGTCGGGGAACAGCAGCAGGCCGGTAGCGGCGAAGGGGTGGGCCGGCACGGTGCGGAACGTCGCCTCGGCGACGAAGGCCAGCGTGCCCTCGCTGCCGACCACCAGGTGGAGCAGGACGTCGACCGGCCGGGTGTGGTCGACGAAGGAGTTCACCCCGTAGCCCATCGTGTTCTTGATGGAGAAGAGGCTGTGGATCCGGTCGACCGAGACCGGGTTGTTGCGCACCCGGTCGCGCAGCCGGGCCAGCCCCTCGTACACCTCCGGCTCCAGTGCCCGCAGCCGGTCGTCGGCGTCCGGGGCGCCGGTGTCGACGACCGTGCCGCTGGGCAGCACCAGGACGGCGGACTCCAGCGTCCGGTAGGTGTTCAGCTCCGTGCCGCAGGCCATGCCGCTGGAGTTGTTGGCGACGACGCCGCCGATCGTGCACGCGCTCTCGCTGGCCGGGTCGGGCCCGAGCTTGCGGCCGTACCGGGCCAGCCGGGTGTTGACCGCGCGCACGGTCGCGCCGGGCTGCACCCGGACCCGGGCGCCGTCGTCAAGCACCTCGATGCCGCGGAAGTTCCGGCGGGTGTCCACGAGCACGCCGTCGTTGGTGGCCTGCCCGGACAGGCTGGTGCCGCCGGAGCGGAAGGTGAGCGGCACGCCCTGCTCGGCGCTGACCCGCAGCAGCGCGCCGACCTGCCCGGCGTCCCGTGGCGTGACGACCGCCTGCGGGACGAGCAGGTAGTGGGACGCGTCGTGGGCGAAGGACAGCCGGTCGGAGGCCCGGGCGGCGACGGCACCCGGTGCGGCCTCCTCCAGCAGGGCCACCAGCGGGCCGGCCGGGTGCAGCAGGTCGTCGTCCCGGTCCTGCTCCAGGGCGTGCCGCGTGCGCCGGTCAGTGAGACTCACGGCTGACCTCCGAACCGCTCGAGCCGACGAGGAAGTCCAGGTCCGCGCCGGTGTCGGCCTGCAGCACGTGGTCGACGTACAGCCGCTCCCAGCCGCGCCGCGGGTCGGCGAAGCCGGCCACGGTGGCCTCGTTCGGTCTGCGCCGGGCCAGTTCTTCCATGGGGACCTCCAGGTCGATCCGACGCGCGGGCACGTCGAGGCGGATGACGTCGCCGGTGTGCACCAGCGCGAGGGGGCCGCCGGCGGCGGCCTCGGGGGTGACGTGCAGGACGACGGTGCCGTAGGCGGTGCCGCTCATCCGGCCGTCACAGATCCGGACCATGTCACGGACGCCCTGCTCGAGCAGCTTGGTGGGCAGCGGCATGTTCGACACCTCCGGCATGCCGGGGTAGCCCTTCGGGCCGCAGCCGCGCAGCACGAGCACCGAGTCGGCGTCGACGTCGAGGTCGGGGTCGTCGATCCGGGCGGTGAAGTCCTCGATCGAGTCGAAGACGACCGCCCGCCCGCGGTGTCGCAGGAGGTGCGGTGAGGCGGCGGCGGGCTTGACCAGCGCACCGCCGGGGGCCAGGTTGCCGCGCAGCACGGCGATCCCGCCCTCGGCGACCAGCGGGGCCGCCCGGGGGCGGATCACCTCGGCGTCCCAGATCGGGGCGTCGTCGAGGTACTCGACCAGCGGCTTGCCGGTCACGGTCAGCGCGGTCGGGTCGAGGAGGTCGCGGACCTCCCGGAGGACGGCGAGCAGGCCGCCGGCGCGGTGGAGGTCGTCCATCAGGAAACGGCCGGCCGGCAGCAGGTCGACCAGCACCGGGACCCGGGAGCCGATCCGGTCGAAGTCGTCGATGGTCAGGTCGATGCCGAGCCGGCCGGCGATGGCCAGCAGGTGGACCACCGCGTTGGTCGAGCCGCCGATCGCGGCCAGCGCCACGATCGCGTTGGCGAACGACCCCTTGGTCAGGAAGGTGCTCGGCCGCCGGTCGGCGGCGACCATCTCCACGGCCAGCCGGCCGGTGCCGTGGGCGGCCTCCAGCAGGCGGCTGTCCGGTGCCGGGGTGCCGGCGACCCCCGGGACGACGGTGCCCAGCGCCTCGGCCACCAGCGCCATCGTCGAGGCGGTGCCCATCGTGTTGCAGTGCCCGCGGCTGCGGATCATCGCCGACTCCGAGCGGGTGAACTGGTCGGCGGACAGGGTGCCGGCCCGG
Source organism: Modestobacter marinus (assembly GCF_019799945.1). Classification (GTDB taxonomy): domain Bacteria; phylum Actinomycetota; class Actinomycetes; order Mycobacteriales; family Geodermatophilaceae; genus Modestobacter; species Modestobacter marinus_B. Next base: position 280,569 of record NZ_JABGCH010000002.1, on the reverse strand, counting down.
ACCTCCTCCGAGAGCCGCCAGACGTCGGTGCCGCAGCCCAGCGGCACGCCGCGGAAGGTGCCGGTGAGCATCGGCCCGCCGGGGACGACGACGGCGGGCAGGTCGACCGAGCCCGCGGCCATCAGCAGCGAGGGGATGGTCTTGTCGCAGCCACCGAGCAGGACGACGCCGTCGATCGGGTTGGCGCGCAGCATCTCTTCGGTGGCCATCGCGGCCATGTTCCGCCAGAGCATCGCCGTCGGCCGGACCTGGGTCTCACCCAGGGACACGACCGGCAGCTCCAGCGGGATGCCGCCGGCCTCGTAGACGCCGTTCCGCACCGACGCGGCGACCTCGGTGAGGTGGGCGTTGCACGGGGTCAGGTCGGAGGCGGTGTTCGCGATGGCGATCTGCGGCCGTCCGGTGAAGGCGTCGTCGGGCACACCGCGGCGCATCCACGCCCGGTGGATGTAGCCGTTGCGGCTCTGCCCGGCGTACCAGTGTGCGCTGCGGAGCTCCACGTCGAGCACCTTCCGACTGTCGACACGATGGTCTAGTTTCCGGAACGACCTGGAGCGTACGCAGGCGGTTCGCGACCCGGCAGCACGCGGGGCGGGCGGTCCGGTCCCCGTCGTCGCGGAGGTCCGCGCACCCGCCCGATCCCTGGAGCACCCACCCGTGTACCTCATCCGCATCGGCGCGCCCGGCGCCGAGGAGCCGGTTGCCCGCCCCGACGAGCACGTGCTCCCGCTCCGGTGAGCGCGCCGACGATGCGGGCGTTCGTGCTCGACGCGCCGGGGAGGAGCTCGGTGCGGGAGGTGCCCGTGCCGGTGGCGGTCCCCGGCGAGGTGGTGGTCGACGTCGAGCGGGTCGGCGTCTGCGGCACCGACGTCGAGTTCTTCACCGGCGAGATGGCCACCCTGGTCGAGGGCGACTCGACCTATCCGATCCGGCTGGGACACGAGTGGGCGGGCATCGTCGCCGCGGTGGGGGACGGCGTGGACCGGTCCTGGCTCGGCCGGCGGGTCATGGGCGGCACCATGCTCGGCGACCGGACCTGCCGCCGCTGCCGGCGCGGGCACCAGCACGTCTGCGCGCACCGGCAGGAGGTCGGGGTCCGCGGCGGGCGGCACGGCGCGCTCGCCGAGCAGGTCGCCGTCCCGGCCTGGTCGCTGCACGCGCTGCCGGACGCCGTCGACCCCGTCCTGGGCGCCCTGGTCGAGCCCGGCGGCAATGCGCTGCGCGCGGCCCAGGCCACCGGCGCCGGGCCCGGTGACCGGGCGCTGGTCCTGGGCCCGGGCACGATCGGCCTGCTGGTGGCGATGTTCCTGCGTGCGGCGGGCGCCGAGGTGCACCTGATGGGCCGCACCCCGGAGTCGCTCGCCTTCGCCCGGGGCCTCGGGTTCGAGCACGCCTGGACCGCGGACACCCTCCCGGACCTGCCGTTCGACGCGGTGGTCGACGCCTCCACCGCCGAGCACCTGCCCGCCCTGGCGCTCGACCTGGTGGAGCCGGCCGGACGGGTGGTCTACATCGGGCTGGCCGGCCGGGCCAGCACGGTCGACACCCGGACGCTGGTGCTCAAGGACGTCACCGCGGTGGGCGTGCTGTCCGCCTCCCCGGGGCTCGCGGGCGCCATCACCGCCTACGCCACCGGCGCGGTCGACCCGCGCCCGCTGGTCGCGGCCACCGTCGGGCTCGACCAGGTCGGGGCGGTGCTCGCCGGGCGACCGCCCGCAGGGGCCGGTCCCGGACCGAAGGTCCTGGTCGACCCCCACCTGCGCTGAGGAGCCGCGCGATGACCGACTTCGAGGGGCTGGTGGCCGTGGTCACCGGCGGGGCCAGCGGGATCGGCGCGGCCACGGCCCGGCTGCTGCGGCAGCGGGGGGCCCGTGTCGCCGTGCTGGACCGCAGCACCGGCGGGGTGCCGGAGGGCACGCTGGCCGTGCCGGGCGACGTCACCGACACCGCGGCGGTCGACGCGGCCGTGGCGACGGTGGTCGACCGGCTCGGCGGGCTCGACGTCCTGGTGAACAACGCCGGCATCGGCGCGGTCGGCGAGGTCGGGCAGAACGACGACGCCGAGTGGGCGCGGGTGCTCGACGTCAACGTGACCGGCATGGCGCGGGTCAGCCGCGCGGCGCTGCCGCACCTGCGGCGCTCACCGGCCGGGGCGGTGGTGAACACCTGCTCGGCCGTCGCGTTCGTCGGCGTGCGCCAGCGGGCGCTGTACAGCGCGAGCAAGGGGGCGGTGCTCGGGCTGACCCTGGCCATGGCCGCCGACCACGCGGCCGAGGGGATCCGGGTCAACGCGGTGGCGCCCGGCACCACCGACACCCCGTGGGTCGCCCGGCTGCTGGCCGCCGCCGAGGACCCCGCAGCGGCGGCCGAGGCGCTGCGGAAGCGGCAGCCGCTGGGCCGGCTGGTCACCGCCGACGAGGTCGCGCACGCGATCGCCTCGCTGGCCTCGCCCGCCGCCGGCTCGACCACGGGGACGGTGCTGCGCGTGGACGGCGGGATGACCGGCCTCCGGCTCTGACCGTCCGGTCTCCGGGAACGGCCGGTCCGGTCGAGTGCGGCGGTCGACCCCGGGTCAGCCGAGGCGGTCGGCGACGCTCCGCTCGGTGGTCCGCCGGATCCGGTCGGTCTGCCGCGAGAGCGTCATGTCCAGCAACCGGTCGATCGGCGGGACCTCACCGAGCCGGGCCAGCCCCATCCACCGCGGGACGGACACCGTCCGCGACCAGTACGACGTCAGGCTGCGCACGACCTGCTCGGCGACCCGCTCGCTGCGGATGCCGCGGGAGAGCCTGCCCTCGGCGTCGTCGTCGGAGCCCGGGGCCGCGCCGCGTCCGCGCACCAGCCACTCGGTGGCCACCGGACCCGGCATGATCGAGTGCACGCGGACCCCACGGGCGGTGACCTCCCGGCGCAGCCCCTTCACGAAGCCGTGGGCGCCGGCCTTGGTCGCGGAGTAGATGGTCAGCGGGGGGACCTGGGACAACGCGGCGGCCGACGCGACCACCAGGAGGTCACCACGGCCACGGTCGGCGGCGGAGGCGAGCAGGTGGGGCAGCGTCAGCCGGGCGAGGTCGACCACACCGGTGAGGTTGGTGTCCACCATCGTCGTCACGGCGTCGGCCGGCGTGTCCTCGACCAGACCGGCGTAACCGATGGCCGCGTTGAGGACGACGGCGTCAAGTCGCCCGTGCTCCTCGACGACGCGCTGCACCAGCGCGACGCGATCCGCCCCGGAGGCCACGTCGGCCACCATCCCCGTCACGCCGGGGACGCCGGCGAGCGCCTCGGTCAGCCGGGCTCCGTGCCGGGCGCAGGTCACCACCCGCGCGCCGGACGCGGCCAGCCGGGAGACGACGGACCTGCCGATGCCGGCGCTGCCGCCGGTGACGAGGACGACACGGCCGCGGATATCGGTCACCGGGCGGTTGTTCCCATCCGGACAGGGAACAACCGCGTCGTGAGCGACGAGTCCGCCCAGCAGGGGACGGGCGGGGAAGCCCCTGTTCCGAGTCCCACCGACCGCCGTCCGGCGCGTGCCGTCCCACCCACGTACGTGGACGCCAACCGGCTGTGGGTGGACTCGCGCGTCCGGGCCCTCGTGCAACGCCGCGTGGAGGCCCCCGTCCTGCTGCGGCTGGGCGGTCGCGTAGACGGCGGCCGGGTCCTCGAGCTGGGCCCGGGGCGCCGCGGCACCGGCTTGCGGCTGGCCCTCGAGGTCTTCGGGGCGGCCCGGGTCGAGGGGGTCGAGCGGTACCCGGCGAGCGTCATCGCCTGCCGGGCCGCGGTCCGCGACCTGGAAGGGCGGGTCGAGGTGGCGCACGGCGACGCCACCCACCTGACTGCACCCACGGCGACCTACGACGCGGTCTTCGGCTACCACGTGCTGCACCACGCCGTGCACTGGCGGGCGGCCGTGACCGAGGCAGCGCGGGTGCTGCGCCCGGGTGGGCGCTTCTACTCCTGCGAGATGACCGCGCGGATCGTCGACAGCCGTCCGCTGCGGGCGGTCTCCCGCCATCCGGCCGACGGCGACCGTCCCGACCCCGCCGGCCTGGCCGCCGCATGTGCGGCCGCCGGACTGACCGTGCTCGCGCAGGAGACGCGGCTTGCGGGCTGCTGGACGGCCCTGGTCGCGACCAGGCCCTGACCTGGCGTCCGCCGGGGCCTCAGCCGGCCGTCGTCTCCTGGTCGACGCACAGGACGTTGCCCTCGCTGTCCTTGAACCAGGCCGCGCGGCCCATGCCCTCGATCGTGGCGACCTCGCCGTCCCAGGTGACGCCGGGCATGTCCTCGTAGACCTCGAAGACCACGCCCTTGGCCTTCAGGTCGTGCACCTCGGACAGGTAGACCCGCCCGCACCCTGCGACAACGAGCTGCACACCGGCCCGGGGCCGTTCTCGTGCCGGTTCCCCGACGTCCGGCAGCGGCGCGCCGACGCACGGTCGACCGGCCATTGACACCCCTCCGGCCCCGTTCCTACCGTCGCCGCGTTAGGGACCGCACCTGGGGCACGACCCCGTTCGCCGTTCCTGCTCCGGGTTCGGTGGCCCCCTGCCACCGTGCGACGACGCCGGTGGACCGCCACGGACACCGGAGCACCCCATGCGCGAACCCCCCTCCGCCATCCCACCCCTCGGCTCGACCGGCGCGCGGGCCCGGCGACGCTGGCCCCTCGCGGCCGCGCTCGGCGTCGGGCTGCTCGTCCCCGCCGGGACCACCCCGGCCGGCGCGGCCGAGGACGACGGGGGCGACGGCCCCAGCACCTCCGTGGAGTCCTTCGGCACCGCACCCGACGGCACCGCGGTCGACCGCTGGACGCTGAGCAACGGTGACATCACCATGCAGGTGCTCACCTGGGGCGGGGTGATCCAGACGCTGGAGGTGCCCGACGCCGACGGGGAGGTGGACAACGTCGTCCTCGGCTTCGCCGAGCTGGACGACTACGTCGGGGACGACGACCCGTACTTCGGGTCGCTCATCGGCCGCTACGGCAACCGCATCGCCGGCGGCAGCTTCACCCTCGACGGCACGAGCTACCAGCTGCCGCTCAACAACGGCCCGAACACCCTGCACGGCGGCCCGACCGGCTTCGACGACCGGGTGTGGGAGGCGACCGACGTCTCCGACGACGAGGTCGCCGCCCTGGAGCTCGCGCTGGTCAGCTCCGACGGGGACCAGGGCTTCCCCGGGACCCTGAGCACGACGGTCACGTACACCCTCGACGCGGACAGCCGCCTGGAGGTGCACTACGAGGCCACCACCGACGCGCCGACCGTCGTCAACCTGACCCAGCACACCTACTGGAACCTGGCCGGTGAGGGGTCGGGGAGCATCTACGACCACGAGCTGCAGATCGACGCCGACGGCTACACCCCGGTCGACGAGACGCTCATCCCGACCGGGGAGATCGCGCCGGTCGCGGACACGCCGTTCGACTTCCGGGAGCCGACGCCCATCGGTGAGCGCATCCGCGAGGACGACCAGCAGTTGCTGCACGGGCAGGGTTACGACCACAACTGGGCGCTCGACCGTGAGGACGACGGAGCGCGCGAGGGCTCGGACGACGAGGACGCCCTGGAGGAGGCGGCCGTGCTGCACGACCCGGACAGCGGCCGGACGCTGACCGTCTCCACCACCGAGCCCGGGCTGCAGTTCTACTCCGGCAACTTCCTGAATGGCACGCTCGTGGGCACCGGCGGGAACGTGTACCGGCAGGGTGACGGCCTGGCGCTGGAGACCCAGCACTTCCCCGACTCGCCGAACCAGCCCGACTTCCCGTCGACCGAGTTGCGTCCGGGCGAGGTGTACGACAGCACCACGGTGTTCGAACTCTCCTCCTGACCCCAAAGCCAGCGGGGGCGCCGCCACGGCGGCGCGCCCCGGTCGCGCGACACGTATCACTCGACGAATCGGGGACTCCCGATTGTCACGTTGCGATAACGGTGGGTACGGTGGCGGGGTCCGGTCGGTCTCCCGGGCCCCATCCGGGGAGACCGATCGTCGCCTGGCTGGTCACCCTCGTCGGTGCGCCGGCACGACCCGGACGGGCCGCGGACCACGCGGCCACACATCCGCCGCAGCCCGCCGCACCGGGGGTCGCTGCTGCGCTCGCACACTCGGAGCACCCGCACCCATGCACCTCCGCACCACCGTGTCCGGCCGCGCCGCCGACCGCCCCGCCCGGACTCCCGGCCGGCACCGCCGCCCGCCGGCGCCCCGTCTGCGCCCCAAGCTCTACCTGGGTGTCGCGGCGGCCGGCGCCCTGCTGGTGAACGTCGTGATCGGCGCCGGTCCGGACGCCGAGGCCGAGGCCACCGCGGCCGACCCGGTCAGCGTGGCCGCCCAGCTCGACATGACCTCCCAGGGGGTCCCGGCCGATGCGACGCCGGACCTGGAGCCGCTGGAGCAGCTGGCGGCCAGCCGCAGCGCCCGCGAGTCCGCCCAGACGGCGGCGCAGCAGGAGCAGGCCGCCGCCGTCCAGGCCGAGGCCGAGCGGCAGCAGGCCGAGGCGGAGGCCGCCGCGCGCGCCGCCGCCGAGGTGTCCGCGGCCGCGGAGGTGAAGGCCCGGGCCGAGGCGGAGGCCGAGGAGGCGGCCGAGGAGCAGGGGGCTGCGCCCGCGCCGTCGAGCGCCGCGGCCCCGACCGTCGCGGCGGGGAACGCGGTCGCGCGCATCACCAACAGCACGGGCAGGGTCAAGCCGCAGGTCCAGGCGGCCGCGGACGCCGTCGTCTCCGGCGTGGCCGGCGCGGGCGGCATCACCCTCGGCGGCACGCGCGCCAGCGCGGCCGACCCGGAAGGCCACCCGTCCGGGCTGGCGCTGGACTACATGGTCCTCAGCAACGAGACCATGGGTGACGCGATCGTCGCCTACCACGTCGCCCACTGGGACGAGCTCGGCGTCGACTACCTGATCTACCAGCAGCGGATGCTCAGCTCGCCGGGCGCCGCCTGGAAGGCGATGGCCAACCGGGGCAGCGCGACGGCGAACCACATGGACCACGTCCACGTGAACTACCTGGGCTGAGCCCCGCGGGCGGCGGTCAGGGCCGCGGGTTGGTCCGCGTCCAGCCGCGCTCGTCCCGGCGGGCACCCATGCCGGCCCGGCAGCGCCGGCACACCACCTGCACCTCGTCGGCGTGCCGGCCCGACTCCGGCTGGGCGTCGGCCCAGCTGACGTGCGGGAAGCGGGTCAGCCGCGACCTGCTCAGCGACAGCCCGCAGACCGTCTCGTTGCGCCCCGGCTCCCAGGCGTGGATCTCACCGGCGGGCCGGCGGATGCCGTCGGGGTCGGTCCACGTGTCGGCGGCCGCGACCGCGGCGTTGCGTGCTCCCATGCGCCCACCGGTACCCCCGTGCGGGGGTGCGCACCTCCCGCCGTCGCACGCCGGCGCCGGGGGAGGGGATGCCGGGCTGCCGGAGCGCGCTCAGCGCCCGATTCCCCCGATCTCGGCGTCGAGCAGGCCCCGGACCCGGGCGACCACCGCGTCCGGCCGGTGCAGGTCAGCCACCGTCACGTGCAGGACCGTCACCCGGCCGCCACCAGCGCGTTGAGCCGTCGCCGATCGCGGCCCAGCTGCCCCGGCTCGCCGTGCCAGGCCCCGTCGTACTCGACGGCCAGCCGCACCGCCGGGTAGGCCAGGTCGACTCGGGCGATGAACACACCGTCGGCCCGGCGCACCGACCACTGCGGAACGGGCGGGAGGCCGGCCATCGTGAGCAGGACCCGCAGCCGGGACTCCGGTGGCGATTCCGCGCGACCGTCGGCCAGCGCCACCGCGCGGCGGGCGACCGGCAGCCGCGTCCGGTCGGCAGCCCGGCCGCGCCGGCCCGCAGCGCTGCCTCCTCGACCACCGCCCGCGCCAGCAGCTGGTCCAGGGCTCCCGGACGCCCAGCAGATGAGCAGCCGTCCGACCGGAGAAGACCGCGGAGCGGGGGCACGAGGAGCGCAGCCCCGTCGATGCGCAGCCGGTGCCCGTCGGGCAGGTCCGCATCGGCGTACACGTCGCGGAACAACCGTCGCCACCGGTGACCGCGCAGCTCGTCCGATGTGACCAGGTCGGCCGCGACGGCGGTGCTCCCGCGGAACACCCGGCCGGCGAGGGCAGTCGGGCGAGGGCGCGGCGGCACCCGGTGACCCTGCCGCACGCGCGCGCTCCCGCGCGTTCGCCGTCCACAGCCCAGCGAGATCGGGGGAACCGGGCGGGCTGAGCACCGTCAGCGCCCGGGATCCCCGTTCTCGACGCGCATGGAGGGGCGCCGGGCGAACGGTGGCGCGTGCTCGGGCCGCAGGCCGACGCCGATCAGGAACGCGGGGACGATCGAGACCTGGGGGAGCCGGCGCAGCAGCGCGAGCACCGGCCCCGGTGGCCCCATCCGCCGTCCCTCGACGATGGGTGCCACCAGGCCGCGGTGCATCACCCGTTGCAGGGCCTGGACGAGGACCGTCGGCAGGATGCGGCGGCGGCGGACGGCGGCCAGCTCCTCCGGGCGCACCGCGCCGCGCCGCAGCGGTGCCGCCAGCAGGGTCGCCGCGGCCACGGCGTCCTGGACGGCGAGGTTGATGCCGACCCCGCCGACCGGGGACATCGCGTGGGCCGCGTCGCCGATGCACAGCAGCCCGTCCACGTGCCAGTGGTCGAGCCGGTTGACCCGCACGTCGAGGTGCTTGACGTCGTCCATCGTCGCCAGCGCGTCGATCCGGTCCCGGAGGTCGGGCATCAGCTCCGCGACGTCCTGCCGGAACCGCTCGATGCCCCGGGCCCGGATCTCCGGGTCGGCTCCCTTGCGGCCGACGTAGGCCAGCTGCAGGAACGTGTCGCGGGGGATCACCAGCGCGAACCGGCCCTTCGCCGCCCGCGGGGTCAGCGAGGTGGGGCGGTCGTCCGGGGTGCGGGGGAGCCGGAACCACCAGACGTCGATCGGGACGGGGAACTCCTTGGGCCGCAGCCCGGCGAGCCGGCGGGCGATCGACCAGCGGCCGTCGCAGGCGATCGTCAGCTCCGCGCGGATCTCGCCGGTCCCGCCGTCCTCCGTGCGGTAGCGCACGCCCCGGACGTGGTCCCCCTCGCGGATCAGGTCGGTGACCTCGGTCTGCATCCGCAGGGTGAAGGACGCCTCCTCCCGCCCCGCCTCGGCGAGCAGGTTGAGCAGGTCCCACTGCGGCACCATCGCGATGTAGGGGTACCGGACGCGCAGCCGGCGGAAGTCGGCGACGGTCACGTTCCGGTCGCCCCCGACCGGGAAGACGACCTGCTCGAGCTTGCTGTAGGGCAGCTTCGAGAACTCGTCGGCGAGGCCGAGCTCGTCGAGCAGCTGGAGCGTCGAGGGGTGCACGGTGTCGCCGCGGAAGTCGCGCAGGAAGTCGGCGTGCTTCTCCAGCACGGTCACCTCGACGCCTGCGCGGGCGAGCAGCAACCCCGCCACCATCCCGGCGGGTCCGCCGCCGACGACCACGCAGGTGCTGTGCTCGCTCATGGCGGGTCTCCCGTCCGGCCGTCCGCTGCCGCTGGGTCCGGTTCGGGCCCCCGCCCCCGGCCGGGTGAAGTCTCCACCGCCGGCGAGCGGCTGACCATGCCTTCCGCCCCCGTGCCGAGGCGGGCCTCCAGGACGTCCCAGGGCAGCACCACCTGGACCGTCGTACCCCGGCCGAGCAGCCGGCCGCCGGCGTCCACGGCGGAGCACTCGCACGTCAGCCGGGTGCCCTGCAGCTGGGCGCACCGGGCCGTCACCCGGATCGTGTCGCCCACCCAGCTCGGTGCCAGGTGCTCCACGGACACCGCCCGTCCGATGCCGGCCTCGCCGTCCTCGAGGTGGCGGAGGAGCAGCTTGCGCCCGGCCTCCTCGAAGTGCTTGGCCATCGAGTAGGTCGCGTACACCGGGTGCACCGGGCCGAGCTCGTCGAACCGGACGGTCATCTCCGCCGTCACCACGACGTCCAGGTCCGCCGCGGCGCCGATCGGGACGGGCTTCACGCGGTCACCTCGCAGCTCTCCGCCGGGACCGCGGTCGTCGCCCCGGGCCGGTGCACGACCGACGACCGTAGTGCCCCGCCGCCCGACGAGCACGGTGTGCACGACTCGCCCGGGACAGGCCACGATCAGGCCATGGACGTCGACGCGCGACTGCGAGAGCTCGGGATCGAGCTGCCGGAACCGATGGCGCCGGGGGGCAACTACGTCCCGGCCATGGCGGCCGGCGACCTGGTGTTCCTGTCCGGGATGGGGCCGGTCGGGCCCGACGGCAGCCTGGTGACCGGCAAGGTGGGGGACGGCGGGCTCGACCTGGACACCGCGCGGGAGGCCGCGCGGCTCACCGGGCTGCAGCTGCTGGCCGCGCTGCGGGCCGAGCTGGGCGACCTCGGCCGGGTCCAGCAGGTGGTGAAGCTGTTCGGGATGGTGAACTGCCGACCGGGGTTCAACCGCACACCCGCCGTCATCGACGGGTGCTCCGACCTGCTCGCCGAGGTGCTCGGGGACGCCGGCCGGGGCGCCCGGTCCGCTGTCGGCATGGCCGAGCTGCCCTTCGACATCTCCGTCGAGATCGAGGCCGTGGTGCGGGTGGTGTCGTGACGCCCGACCACACCGCCGGCTCCGACCAGCGGGGCGACCACGTGCTGCTGGAGGAGATGACCTACGAGGAGATCCGGACGGCGCTCGCCGAGGGGCGGCGCGACGTCATCGTCCCGTGCGGAGCGGTGGAGCAGCACGGCCCCCACCTGCCGCTCGACGTGGACGCCGTCCACGCCGAGCGGCTCGGCCGGGAGGTCGCCGAGCGACTCGGGACGGCGCTGGTGGCCCCGACCATCCGGGTCGGTGTCTCGCCGCACCACATGGCCTTCCCCGGGACGATCAGCCTCCGGCCGGAGACCTTCGAGGCGGTCTACTCCGACTACTGCCGGAGCCTCGCCGCGCACGGCTTCCGCACCATCCTGTGCTTCTCCGGGCACGGCGGGAACTTCGCGCCGCTGGCGGACATGGAGCAGCGGCTGAACGACCTGGTGGGGCCGGACTGCCGGGTGATCGTCTTCGCCGACCTGCAAGGCCTGGTCGCGGTGTGGCGGTCGGCCGTCGAGCACGCGGGTGTGGACCCCGACCACGTCGGCGGGCACGCGGACGTCGCCGAGTCCTCGGTCTACTCGTTCATCCGTCCCGGCGAGGTGCGGACCGAGCAGGTCGTCCGGGGCTACGTCGGGCCGGTGAACGACGAGATGCTGCAACGCCTCTTCAACGACGGGATGACCGCGCTGTCGGACAACGGCGTGCTGGGTGATGCCCACGGGTTCTCCAGCGCCATCGGCGAGGTGTGCGTGCAGCGGGTGGCGGACATGATCGCCGACCACTTCACCAAGCGGATGAGCGACGCCGCCGGGCCCTGAACTGGCGGGCTCGGGTGCCGGGGGTCTCCGGTGCCCGAGCCGCCGCCGGGCGCCGGCCCCGGCGTCAGCGGCGTGACAGCGCCCTGCCAGCGCCGCCCGCCAGGATGGACGCCGTCAGCGGCAGCCAGGAGGCGCGACCATGATCACCACACCGTCCGACGTCGGCGAGCTGGGCACGATCCTGGGCGTCTGGGCCCATCCCGACGACGAGGCGTACCTGTCCGCCGCCCTCATGGCCGCGGCCCGCGACCACGGGTCCCGGGTCGTGTGCGTCACCGCGACGCGTGGCGAGCACGGCACCCCGGACCCGGAGACCTGGCCGCCGGAGCGGCTGGCCGAGGAGCGGACCCGGGAGCTGGCGCGCTGCCTGGCGGTGCTCGGGGTGACCGAGCACCACTGGCTCCCGTACCGGGACGGCACCTGCGCGTCGGTGCCACCCGCGGAGGCGGTCGCGCGGCTGTGCGCGGTGATCGAGGAGGTCGCGCCGGACACGGTGCTGACCTTCGGCCCGGACGGCATCACCGGTCATCCCGACCACCAGGCGGTCTCGGCGTGGACGGCGGCCGCCTTCGACCGGGTGGCCCCCGCCGGCGCGCGGCTGCTGCAGGCCGCCTTCCCCGAGCAGCGGGTGGCCCGGTGGCGCGATCTCGACTCGGACCTCGGGGTGTACCTGCCCGGCTACCCGGTCGTCGTCCCCGCCGAGCGGCTGGTCGTCGACCTCGAACTGCCGCCCGACCTGGCGGCGCGCAAGGTCCGGGCGCTGGCCGCCCAGGAGACCCAGACTGCCGGGCTGATCGCGGCGCTCGGGCTGGACCGCTACACGGCCTGGGTCGGCGAGGAGGGGTTCGTCGAGCGTCCGCGGCAGCCGGTGGCCGCTGAGCAGCAGCGGGTCGCCCGCTCCATGACCGGCTGAGCCGCCGCAGCCGGACGGCGACGCGCGGTCGGGCCATTCCCAACCGGCAGCGCCCGGAGAATCCTGGTCCGATGGCGGACATCACGGCACAGAAGGGCAAGACCATCCCGCTGGCGGCCTTCGCCGCGGGCGCCGTCGTGGCGGTGCTCGTCGGGGTGTTCGGGCGGCTGCACGACCCGACCCTCGACGGCACGACGACGCTCGGCTACCCGACCGTCCTGGCCATGAAGACCGTGGTCTCGACGGGGATCGGGGTGCTCGCCGTCGTCCAGCTCCTGGGAGCGCTCTGGATGTACGGCAAGCTCGGGGTCAAGGCGCCGTCCTGGGTGGGCACGGCGCACCGGACCACCGGGGTCATCGCCGTCCTGCTGTCGGTGTTCGTCGCGTACCACTGCCTGTGGTCGTTGGGCCTGGAGGTCGGGACGCTGCCGGACGGCACGCCGGTCTCCACGCGCTCGTTCGTGCACGGCCTGCTCGGCTGCGCCGTCGTCGGCGCGCTGGTCGTGAAGGTGACCGCGGTCCGGTCGCGGCGCGCTCCCGGATGGTTCTTACCGGTTGCCGGTGGACTGCTCTTCACCCTGCTCGTCCTGGCCGTGCTGACCTCGTCCGCCTGGTACATCGGCACCAAGGGCTGGCCGAGCCCGGCCGGGTAGCGGAGTGGGCGAGGCAGGTCCCCTTCGCCGCACGACAGAGCCCCACGGTCACTGACCGTGGGGCTCTGTGGGCGTCGGTGTCGGAGGAGACGGGCCGGCCGCACACCAGCGCATCCGACAGGTGCGGTGGGCCGGTACGTCGCGCCCGCCTCGAGCGCTGGTCGTCCGGTGGACGAGTCAGATCAGCGTCGACCCGGTCGTGGGGGTCTCCGTGACGACGATGCAGGCGACGGTCGAGATCCGCGGCCAGGACAGGAGGGTCGGGTGGATCTGGCCGAACGAGTAGGCCGGGTCCACGAGCACCTCTGGACGGAGCAGCGCCTGGGTCTCGCCCGCGCAGTCCTCGGGTGCCCTCGTGTCGACGACGTCGGTGTAGTCCTGTCCCGCGTACCCGAGCTTCGTGATGACCTGGGCGGTGTGCGGGTCCGTGCACGGCACCGCCTCGACGGAGCTGATGGGGGCCTCGGAGCCGTCGGCGGGAAGAGCCGCCGCGTTGTAGCAGTCGCCGGGCTGCAGGTCGAGCGGCGACAGCGCCGTCGGCTCGGGGACCTCGATCCCCTGTTCGCGTGGCGGTGCTGGAGCCGCGCTGCCATCGCTGAGGGCGTACCCGGTGATCACGATCGCCAGCACGGCCAGCAGCGACAGGAGGAGACGTCGTCGCCCCCGTCGCGGAGGCGGCGCTTGCGAGCCGGCCGGTGGAGGGGGCGGAACTCCCGGACCTGTCGCGTACGACCCGGCCCACGCCTGCGGGGAAGTGTAGGAAGCCGAGGGCCCGAGGCGGTCGGGAGGCGGCCGGTGCAGTGCCGTGCCGCTGGTCCTCCCGGCCGGAGGGGCAACTGCGGGGTCGACCCCCCGTCCCAGCCGGGTCATCGGGGTCCTGTTCGTGTCGGTCATCGCCGGTCTCCTTCATCGATGGGGTGACATGAGCTGCGCCCGACTGCTGGCGACCACAGAGGGGGGCAGGCTGACGGAGGACGTCGGTGCTGCGGATGTGCCGGCCCCAGACGTCGACGCGGCCCCCGAGGCTTCGGCCGGCGGGAGCACGCGACCGGGCACGCCCGACCGGGAACCGGCGGGGGCGGGGGGCACGTGCTCGACGGCGGCACGGGTCGTCCGCGTCAGGCGGGGATCGGCAGCTCGTCCACCTCGGCGAAGGCGTCCGCGTGCCGGTGGCTGAGCTCGATCAGGCCCAGTTCCTGCTCCACGTGCTCGAAGCGGTGCAGGTCCTCGAGGTCCATGCCCTGGAGCTCCCGCTCGGTCCGGCCGTGCTCGCGGATCAGGTGGTCACGGAGCCAGCCGTTCCGCGCGGCCGCCTCGCGCTCCGAGCGCGAACCGCGTGACGCCGGAACTGCCCTCAACCTCGGCGAGTGACGCAACATGGGACGACCTCCTGGTCTGGCTGCCCCCGCCGGACGACCCTGCGGTGGCCTGCCTCAACAGTCGGGCACCGCCGACCCCGTCAGTAGCCACCCTGGGTGGCGGCAGCCCCCACCTGCGGGTCGACCCTCCACACCTGCGGGGCCCGGTCACGACCGGGTGAGGTTGCGGGCGACCGCCTCCCGGGCCAGCTGCAGGACGGCGCCGCGACCGGGCGCCGGCCCCGGCAGCGGCACCCGCGGCCGCCGGTCGTCCGCCGGGGCGTCCGGCGCCGCGTCGGCCGCGGCGTCGAGCTGGGCTGCCGTCTCCCCGTCGCCCAGCCCGCGCAGCAGGTCGGCGAGGTTGCGCAGCGTCGCCCACAGGTGCGTCCAGTCGCCGGTCCGGGCGAAGTAGTCGATCACCTCGCGATAGCCGCTCAACGCCTCGCGCGTGCGGCCGCTCCGCGCGCGCTCCGCGAGCAGCCCCACCGTCGCCACGCCCTCCAGGAAGGTGCCGCCCGACGCCCGGGCCAGCTCGATCGCGCGTACGTACGCCGACTCGGCGGACTCACTGCGGCCGGCGAGGCTGTCAATCTCCCCGCGGACGTACGTCGCCCATGACCGCATCGAGGGTGACCTCGCCCGGTCGAGCCCCCGCTCGTTGAGCGCCCGCGCTCCGTCCAGGTCGCCGGCGTAGGCCATGGCCAGCGCGGCCACCCCGAGGTTCTCGCGGGGCCGGGCCGTGAGCCGGGACGCGGCGAGCGCGTGGGCAGTGGCGTCGGCGTGTGCGCCCCGCGCCAGGTCGACGACCGACAGCACCATCAGGCACACCCAGGCCCCCCGGTCGTCGGTGACGAGGTCCAATCCCGTTCGAACCAGCCGCTCGGCGACGGCGCGGTCGCCGCGGTGGTAGGCGGCCTCGCCGGCGGTGCCGAGGACGACGGCCGCCCGGGGGTGGGAGAGGAGCTCCGGCTCCCCGGCGAGCTCCTCGGCCCATCCCCGGAGCTCGACCATGTCCCGGTAGGCGATGGCGTCGAACAGCCCGCCGATGATCGCCGTGGTGGCGTCCAGGCGACCGCGCTCGCGGGCCAGCCGCCAGGCCGTGCGCAGGTTGGCCAGCTCCCGCCGCAGGACCCGGTCGGCCGCCGGCTCACGGTCCGTGTCGATCGTGGCGTCGATCCACCCGGCGAGGTCGACGGCCCACCGGATCAGGCGGTCGACGGCGTCGGCCTCCTCACCGGCCGCGGCCAGCCGGTCCATGCCGAACGCCCGCAGCGTCTCCAGCATCCGGTACCGGGTGCCGGCGCTGAGGTCGGCGTCGAGCATCGACGCGTCGACCAGGTGGGCCAGCAGCCGCCCCGGGTCGCCGTCGACCCCCAGATCGGCGGCGAGGCGTTCCGCGGTGTCCAGGTCGACGCCGTCGGTGAAGACCGACAGCTGGCGGAACAACCTCTGCTCGTCCTCGGCGAGCAGGTCGTAGGACCATGCCACGGTCGCGCGGAGCGTGCGGTGCCGGGCGTCCCCGCTCGGCCCGGACCCGCCGCCGAGCAGGTCCAGCGAGCGGTCCAGCCGGTCGCGCAGGTCGCCGGGGGAGAAGCTGGACAGCCGCCCGGCGGCGAGCTCGATGGCCAGCGGCATCCCGTCCAGCCGGTGCACGATCTCGGCGACCGTGGGCAGCTCGGCCGGCGCGATCGGCGGACCGGGACGCACCCGCCGGGCACGGTCGAGGAACAGCGTCACCGAGGCCGCCCGCAGCGGGTCCTGGCCGGGGCGGGGCACCGGCAGCGGCGCGAGCCGGAAGGTGTGCTCGGCCGCCAGCCCGAGCCGCTCCCGGCTGGTGGCCAGCACGGACACCCGGGGGCAGGCGGCCAGCACGTCCGCGACCGTGTCCCGGACCGGGTCGAGCAGGTGCTCGCAGTTGTCGACCACCAGCAGGCAGGGACGGTCACCGAGGACGGCGAGGCACGCCGCCAGGACGTCGCCCTGGACCACCCGCAGGTCGAGGGCCGCCGCCAGGGCGTGCGGCACGGCGGCGGGGTCGGTGACCGGTCCGAGCAGCAGCACCGTCGCCGGCCCACTCGCCCGCGCCACTTCAAGGGCGACCCGGGTCTTGCCCACCCCGCCCGGCCCGACGACGGTGACCAGCCGCTCGGACGTGAGCACCCGGTGGAGGGCCGCCACCTGCGTCTCCCGGCCGATCAACGCCGTCGCCGGCCGCGCGGGCGACCCGGACCGGACCGGTGCCGCCCCCAGCGCCCCGCCGGCGATCTCCCGCTCGAGCTCGTCCAGTGCCGGCGACGGGTCGAGGCCGACCTCGTCGGTGAGCCGGCGGCGGTACTCCCGCCCGGCCCGCAGCGCGTCCGGCGCCTGCCCGGCCGCCGCCAGCGCCCGCATCAGCAGCAGGACGGCGGGCTCGCGCAGTGGGTCCTCGGCCTGGGCGGCCGCGGCCAGGCCGAGGACGTCGGCCGCCTGCCCCGCCGCGATCGCGGTCGCGACCAGGGCATCGGTGACCTCGCGGTGCAGCTGCCCGCACTCCTCGACCGCCGCGGCGATCGGCGCGACGTGCACCAGGTCCGCGAGCACGGGCCCCCGCCACAGCCCGTGCGCCTGCCGCAGCAGTTCCATCGCAGCAGCCGGATCGGCCGGCGCGCGCGTGCGCGCCGCAGCCAGCAGCGACCGCGCCTGCGCCAGGTCCAGGTCCTCGCCGTCGACCGCGAGCCGGTAGCCGTCGGCGCCGGTCTCCAGCCGGGCGGCCGCCGGGCCGAGGTGCCCCCGCAGCCGGGACACGTGGCTGTGCAGCGCCTGCCGGCCCGAGTCCGGCACCTCCGACGGCCACAGCGCGTCGACGAGGGAGTCGACGGTCACCATCCGGCCTTCCGCCAGGGCCAGCAGCCCGAGGACCGCCCGCCGCTTGGTGCCGGGCACGTCCACGGGTGTCCCGGACACGGTCAGCCGCAACGACCCGAGCACCTCGATGCGCAGCGGGGACACCTGCCTCGCGGCCATCCTCCACCTCCCGGGGGAGAGCATCCCGCGCTGCCGTCCGGGCCGGGAGCCCGTCGGCAGCGCGGAGACAGCGGGTGCGAGAGCCGTGACAGCGCCGACCCGCACCGTTCCGCACGTCCCGGCAGCGGCCGGGACACGACGACCAAGGAGATCGACATGGACCACGGCAAGGTCGCGGAGTTCCTCGGACAGTTCGTCGCGGACGCGGGAGCGGTCGGCTCGGCCGGCGCGGTCGTGATCGGCCACCGGCTGGGCCTGTACCAGGCCCTCGCCGAGGGCCCGGCGACGCCCGAGGAGTTCGCCGAGCGGACCGGCTGCGTTCCGCGCTACCTCACCGAGTGGCTGCGCAACCAGGCGGCCGGGGGCTACGTCAGCTACGACCCGGCCACGGGGGCCTTCTCCCTCACCGAGGAGCAGGCTTTCTGCCTGGCCGACCCGAACGGGCCGAACCTGCCGGCCGCGTTCCTCATCGGGGTGGGCTACCTGAAGGCCGAGTCGAAGCTCACCGAGGCGTTCCGGACCGGGGACGGCGTCGCCTGGCACGAGCACGACGACGACGTGTTCGTCGGGTGCGACGCCTTCTACCGTCCCGGCTACGTGGCCGAGCTGGTGCCCTCCTGGATCCCGGCGCTCGACGGCGTGGAGGAGAAGCTGACCGCGGGGGCTCGGGTCGCCGACGTCGGTGCCGGCCTCGCCACGACCTCGCTGCTCATGGCCCAGGCGTTCCCGCGGAGCACCGTCGTCGCGTCGGACTACCACGCCGAGTCGATCGGGCTGGCCCGCAAGCAGGCCGCGGAGGCGGGAGTGGCCGACCGGGTCGACTTCGAGGTCGCCACGGCGCAGACCTTCAGCGGCCGGGACTACGACCTGGTGACGATGTTCGACTGCCTGCACGACATGGGCGACCCGCTGGGTGCCGCCCACCACGTGCGGGAGGCGCTGGCCCCCGACGGCACCTGGCTGCTCGTCGAGCCCTACGCCGCGGACCGGGTGGAGGACACCCTCAACCCCGTGGGCCGCCTCTACTACGCCGGCTCGCTGTTCCTGTGCACGCCCAACGCCCTCTCCCAGGAGGGTGGCTACGCGCTGGGCGCCCAGGCCGGGGAGGGCCCGGTCCGCCGGCTGGCCGAGGAGGCCGGGTTCACGCGGTTCCAGCGGGTGGCGCAGACCCCGTTCAACGTGGTCTACGAGATCCGCCCGTGACCAGCGGCGGCGGCCGGCTCCGGCCGGCCGCCGCCTTCCACCGCCCCTCGAGCCCCGCCGGCCGGGTGGAAGGACGCCGGAAGACGCCGTTCCTAACTTCTCCGTCGAGGGGCCGCCCCGGCCCCCGACGACACGGAGGAGCACGACATGACCACCACGACCACCCCGCGCGAGGCCCGCAACGGCGTCGACGTCCCGACCCTGTTCGCGACGCTGGACGCGGTCAAGGAGACCCCGGAGATCGCCGCCTTCCAGTTCCGCGCCCGCAACCGGTGGGTGAGCGGCACGCACAGCATCAGCACCATCCGCGGCTTCTCCGGCGCGCTGCAGGAGGACACCAGCCGCACCAAGGACTTCGTCTACGACGCCGACCACCCGGTGGTGCTCGTCGGCACCGGCCACGGACCCACCCCGGTCGAGTTCCTGCTGCACGCCATCGCCGCCTGCCTCACCGCCGGCGTCGCGAACATCGCCGCGGCCCGCGGGATCACGCTGCACGAGGTCACCTCCACCGTCGAGGGCGACATCGACCTGCGCGGGGTCCTCGGCCTGTCCGGTGAGGTCCGCAACGGCTACTCCGCGATCCGCGTGCACCTCGACGTGGCCGGCGACGCCAGCGACGAGCAGCTGCGGGCGGTCGTCGAGCAGTCCCGCCGTCGGTCGGCCGTCTACGACGTCCTCACCAACGGCGTCCCGGTCCACGTCGACGTGGCCACCACCTGACCTCCGGACACCGATCGGCCGGTCGCGGCCGAGGAAGGACCACCGCCATGAACGCCGTCGACACCGTCGTCGTCGGAGCCGGCCACGCCGGCCTGGCGATCAGCGCACACCTGACCGCCGGCGGCCGTGACCACGTCGTCCTCGACCGCGGCCGCACCGCCGAGCGCTGGCGGAGCGAGCGTTGGGACTCCCTGCGGCTCCTCACCCCCAACTGGATGGTCCGGCTGCCCGGCTACGACTACGGCGGCCCCGACCCGGAGGGCTACATGACCGCCGGTGAGCTCGCAGAGCTGCTCGACCGCTACTCGTTGGCCCTCGGACTGCCCGTCCTGGAGAACACGCCGGTGCAGTCCGTGGTCCGCGCCGACGACGGGTTCGTCGTCACCACCCCGGACGACACGTGGTGGGCGGCGAACGTGGTCGTCGCGACCGGCGCCTGCGACGTCCCCCTCGTGCCCCGCGCCGGCGCCGGGCTGGACCCGGCGATCACCCAGCTGACCTCCTCGACCTACCGCAACCCCGGCCGGCTGCCGGACGGCGGGGTCCTGGTCGTGGGCGCGTCGGCCTCCGGCCTGCAGATCGCCGACGAGCTGCGGCGGGCCGGACGCGAGGTCGTCCTGGCCGCCGGCAGCCACACCCGGCTGCCCCGCCGCTACCGCGGCATGGACGTCATGTGGTGGCTGGAGGCCCTCGGCTCGCTGGACCGCAGCGTGGACGACGTCGGCGACGTCGACCGGGCCCGGCGCGAGCCCTCGCTGCAGCTGGTGGGCCGGTCGGACCGCGCCCGCCTGGACCTCGGCACCGTCAGCGCCGCCGGCGTGCGGGTCACCGGCCGGCTCACCGGCGTGGACGGCGCGGTGGCGAGCTTCGACCGCGACCTGGCCGACGCCGTCCGCACCGCCGACGAGCGGCTGCGCCGCCTGCTGCAGCGGATCGACGAGTACGTGACCGCGCACGGGCTGGAGCGTGAGGTCGGTGAGCCGGACGCGCCGCCGGCGGTGGCGCTGCCCGAGGCGGTCGACCGGCTGGACCTGGCCGCGGCCGGGGTGCGCACCGTCATCTGGGCCACCGGCTACCGCCGCGACCACCGCTGGCTGCCGGCCGAGGCGCTGGACGCGCACGGCGAGCTCCGGCACCGGTACGGCATGACCCCCGTCCCGGGCCTGTTCACCGTCGGCCAGCGCTTCCAGACCCGCCGGAACAGCACCTTCATCGGCGGCTCGCGGCACGACGCGGCCCTGGTCGCCGCGCACCTCGACGTCGTCCGTCCGGGTCGTTCCCGGACCGAGGTCGCGCTGCGGGGCCGGTCGTGACCGCCGGGTACGACGTCGTGGTGGTCGGCGGGCGCGTCGCGGGCGCGGCGACGGCCCTCCACCTGGTCCGCCGCGGCGTCCGGGTGCTCGTCCTGGACCGCGGCTCCGCCGGCAGCGACACGCTGTCCACCCACGCGCTGATGCGCACCGGCGTCGTCCAGCTGCACCGGTGGGGGCTGCTGGACCGGCTGGTCGCCGCGGGCGTCCCACCGGTACGCAGCACCGTCTTCCACCACGTGAGCGGGGACACGCACATCTCGCTGCGGCCGGCGGCCGGCGTGGACGCGCTGTACGCCCCCCGCCGGACGACGCTGGACGCCCTGCTCGTGGACGCCGCGGTCGAGGCCGGTGCCGAGGTGCGGCACGGTGTGCGGGTCACCGGCCTGCTGCGCGGCGCGGGTGGCCGGGTGGTGGGGGTGCACGCGGAGGACCGGGCCGGATCGGCCTTCGAGGTCCCGGCTCGGATCACCGTGGGCGCCGACGGGGTCCGCTCGACGGTGGCCCAGGAGGTCGCCGCCCCGACCGACCGGCAGGGCAGCGCCGCCTCGGGCGTGCTCTACACCTACCTCGCCGACCTCCCCGCCGAGGGCTACGAGTGGTTCTACGGCCACCGGGCGTCCGCCGGCTTCATCCCCACGGAGGACGGGCTGACCTGTGTCTTCGCCGCCACCGGAGCTCCCCGGTTCCGCGGCCTGCCCGGCAGCGGCGCCGACCGCTTCGCCCAGCTGATGGCCGAGGCGTCCCCGGCGGCCGCCGTGCGGGTCGCGGCCGGGCGGCAGGTCGAGGGCCTGCGCGGTTTCGGCGGCGTCCCCGGCCGGCTGCGGCGCGCCGGCGGCCCGGGCTGGGCGCTGGTCGGCGATGCCGGCTACTTCAAGGACCCGCTGAGCACGCACGGCATGAGCGACGCCCTGCGCGACGCCGAGCTGCTCGCCCGGGCCCTGACCGACGCGCTCGGCGGGGCGGTGCCGGAGGCGACGGCGCTGGCCGCGTTCCAGCAGCAGCGCGACCGGCTGTCGGCGGCCCTGTTCGAGGTCACCGAGCAGGTCGCCGGGCACACCGTGGGGGAGGACCGGCTGCGCCACCTGCTGCGGGAGCTCAGCGCCGCCATGGTCGACGAGATCGAGGCGCTGCTCGCGCTCGACCACCGTCCGGCGGCGGTCGCCTGACCCCGCTGCGGAGGGTCAGGTTGGGTTCCGGACGTCGAGTCCGCAGTCGACCGGAAGGAAGGTGGACGACGGCCCGGCGTGCAGCCGGAAGTGGCCCGGCTCGTCGGCCCAGCGGTGCGCCGATGGATCCCAGTACTGCAGGGCCCGGGCGGGCACGGCGACCGTCGCGGCCACCTCCGCGCCCGGCGCGGCGTCCACGGCCGCCCAGCCGACCAGCCACCGCTCCGGCCGCTCGACGGCGCCGTCGGGCCCGCTCGCGTAGACCCGCACGACCTCGCGGCCGGGCCGGGCGCCGGTGTTGCGCACCCGCACGGTGACCACCGCGTCGTCCCCGGGCCCGGCGACCTCGGCGGACACGTACTCCCAGGTGGTGTAGCCGAGGCCGTGGCCGAACCGGTACCGGGCCCGCTGCCCCTCCGCGTCGTACCAGCGGTAGCCGACGAACAGGCCCTCGTCGTAGGACAGCCGGCCGTCGACCGGGCGGGGCGAGGGGAGCCCCTCCTCGTCGGCCGGCCAGGTGACCGGCGTCCGCCCGCCCGGCTCGGTGACCCCCAGCAGCACGTCGGACAGCGCGTTGCCGAACTCCTGCCCGGGGAACCAGACCAGCAGCACCGCCGGGACGTCGTCCGCCCACGGCAGCAGGACCGGTGCACCGGCGTTGACCACCACGACGGTCCGCGGATTGGCCGCCACCACCCGGCGGACGAGCTCGTCCTGCCGGCCGGGCAGCGCGAGCGAGTTCCGGTCGAAGCCCTCGCTCTCCACCTCCTCGGTGG
This sequence comes from Modestobacter marinus, assembly GCF_019799945.1. Lineage (GTDB taxonomy): Bacteria > Actinomycetota > Actinomycetes > Mycobacteriales > Geodermatophilaceae > Modestobacter > Modestobacter marinus_B. The sequence goes on along the minus strand of NZ_JABGCH010000002.1, from coordinate 258,087 downwards.
TGCCGACGACGACCACGGCCACGTCGGCCGTCCGGGCCAGCGCCACCGCCTCCACCAGCTCGGCGTCGTCGTCGGCCTCGAGCTCGGCGTTGACCTGGAACGAGAGCAGCGGTGCCGGCGCGTCGCCGAGGGTGCCGGCCGCCGCCGGCTCGTGCCGGACGACCAGATCGACCTCCTCGCCGGCCGCCAGCAGCACCGGCGCCGTCTCCTGTGGCGGGCGCGCGATGCCCTCCACGACGTCGGCTCCCCGCGGCAGGGTGAGGCGGGTGTCGAGGCGGACCTCCCCGCCGACGGTGACGCGGAACCGGCCCACGCCGGAGGCGCCGACCTGGTGGGTACCGTCCCGGTCGGCCCGCAGCCGGGTGCGCACCTCGACGGCGGCCACCCGCTCAATCGGGATGCCGTCGCCGACGGTGGTCATCCAGGTGAACGCGGCGGCGGCGCGCTCCTCGGTGCCGAGCACGGTCCCGTCCGCGGCCAGGTACCGGACCTGCACGCCCTGGCCGCCGTCGCCGCGGCGGAGCAGCTCGCGCGGGACGACGGGGACGCGGGAACTGCTGCGGCCACCGCGGGCGTGCTCCACGGCGACGTCCGGCGCGAGGGCGTCGCGCAGCCCGGCGAGCGGGGAGACGGTGTACGGCGGGAACACGGTGGCGCTGCCGCCGCCGAGGGTGCGGGCGACGACGGCGTTGGGCCCGAGGACGGCGACCCGGCGCAGCGCTGCCCGGTCCAGCGGGAGCAGGGGCACGTCGCCGCCCCCGGTCGGTTCGTTGCGGGCCAGCACGAACCCGGCCGCCGCCGTGGCGCGCAGCTCCGCGGCGACCTCGTCGGCGGGCCACGCGCGGGCCTCCGCCGTCCCCGGCCGGCCCTCGAGGGCGCCGACCCGGGCGGCCAGCCGCAGCACGCGCAGCACCTTGTCGTCGACCGCGGTCTCCGGGACCTCCCCGGCGCGCACGGCGGCGACCAGCGCCTCGCCCCAGGGACCGGTCGGGCCGGGCATGACCAGGTCGAGCAGCCCGTCCCCGGCGGCGGCGAGGGACCGCGCGGCGAACCAGTCGGACACGACCACGCCGTCGAAGCCCCACTCCTGCTTGAGGACGTCGCGCACCAGCGGGTGCTCGGTCATGGTCGTGCCGTTCACGCCGTTGTAGGCGGCCATCACCGCCCAGACCCGCCCGTCGCGCACGATGGCCTCGAACGGCGCCAGGTACAGCTCGCGGAGCACCCGCTCGTCGACGCGGACGTCCGCGGTGAACCGGTCGGTCTCCTGGTCGTTGGCGACCAGGTGCTTGACGGTGGCGCCCACGCCGTGGTCCTGCAGGCCGCGCACGTAGGCGACCCCGATCCGGCCGGTGAGCAGCGGGTCCTCGCTGAGGCACTCGAAGTGCCGGCCGCCGTACGGGGTGCGGTGCAGGTTCACCGTGGGGGCGAGCAGGACGTCGACGCCCTTGCGCCGGCACTCCGCGGCCAGCAGCCCGCCGAGCCGCTCGATGCGCGCCTCGTCCCAGGTGGCGGCCAGTGCGGTGGGGGAGGGGACGTTGGCGGAGGTGTCCCGCTCGTCCCAGGTCTCCCCGCGCACACCCGCCGGCCCGTCCGAGACCACCAGGCGGCGCAGCCCGGCGGCCGGCTCGGGGTGCAGCGACCAGGAGTCCGCGCCGGTCAGCAGCCGCACCTTCTGCTCCAGGCTCAGCCCGCCCACCCGGGCCGGCAGGTCCTCGTCGGTGTGCACCGTCATCACCGCACCACGGTGTGGTCCTGCCCCGCCCGGAGCACCAGTACCGCACGCCGTCCTGCTGCAGTGCACGCGCTGCTGTGCGTGCAGAGCGGCTGGCGGGCGTGCGGAGCGGCGGTCACACCGCGACGGCGGTGACGAAGGTGCAGATGCCCTCGCCGTCGTCGGCGCGGGTGCGCAGCCCGAGGATCCGCAGCAGGGCCAACTCGATCCGGTGGACCCGGAGACGAAGGCCGGAGTAGTCCATCGTGCCGCCGGAACGGACCTCGATCTGGCCGAACCCGGCCTGGCGGACGTGCTCGGTCAGCATCCAGTCCGGGAGCATCGTGATGTGCCCGGGCTGGTAGTAGTGCGTGGGGCCGAAGAACACCGGCGCACCGCGCAGCACCGTCTTCAGCAGCGAGTGCGGGTGCGTGACGTTCGGGGTGCTGACCACCAGGCGGTCGCCGGGCCGGAGCATCGCCCGGATCGACCGCAGCACCTGCCGCGGGTTCTCCACGTGCTCCAGCGTCTCGACGCACACGACCATGTCGAACGGGCCACGGGTGTCGTCGGTCCACTCGGGGTTGTCCAGGTCCAGCCGGTGGATCCAGTCGTGCGGCGGCTCGAGGTCGGTGGGGACGACGTCGAAGCCGGCCTCCTGCAGCCGCACGGCGAGTGCGCCGCAGCCGGCGCCGACCTCAAGCACCCGCCCGCCCTGCGGGAGCGCGGCCCGCACCAGGGTGACCGCGTACTCGTGCACGCCGGGCGCGGCATGGACGGAGTGCCCCTTGTAGAACCGGGTGCTCGCCGTCCGCTGGATGGTCTGCCGCTCCTGTTGCGTCACCCGCGCAGGCTCTCACGGACGGCACCCCGACGGGGAGGCGGAGCAGCGGTGCGCGACGTGGCGCGATGCGCACTCGGTGCCCATTGACGAGCGGGGCGGCGGGGAGGACAACGAGTTCCGCCACACATCGCCGGGAGGGGGAGTCATGACCCAGCCGCTCGAGCACCTGACGTTCGACGAGCCGGACGAGGTCCGGGAAGGGGACAACTGGCGACTCGAACTGATCAACCTGGCCGGGGGCGCGCAGGTCGGGCGGATCACCGTCCAGCCCGGTTGGCGGTGGTCCGAGGACGTCAAGCCCGTGGCCGGGACCGAGCTGTGCCAGGCGCCGCACCAGCAGTACCAGGTCTCCGGCCGGCTGCACGTGACCATGGCCGACGGGACCGAGCTCGACGTGGGGCCGGGTGAGGTGACCTCGTTGCCGCCGGGCCACGACGCGTGGGTCGTCGGCGACGAACCGGTCGTGTCCATCGACTGGCACGGTGCCTCCGTGTGGGCCTCCCGCACGTAGCCCGGTCCGCTTCCTCCGTGGCCGGCGGTGCAGCGGGCCCCGGGTGGCCGTCAGTGGACGGCGTCCTGCAGCTCCGCCTGCAGGCTGCTCATCAGCGCCGCGCGCTCGGCCTTGGCCTGGGCCAGCTCCGTCTCGATGTCCCAGACGACATCGCAGAGCACGTCGAGGTACTCGCGCTTCTCCCGCAGGTCCAGGTGCGCGAACGAGGTGTAGCGGTCGGTCTGCTGGTCCCTCATGGTCGGTCCTCGGTCGTGGAGTGGCGGACGTCGGTGCGTCCGGTGTCCTCTGGAGGGCCCTGAGGTTGCCAGGCAGGTACGACAGTTCTGGCGACGTCCGGGGGATCCCGCGAGTACCGGGGGCGGCCGCCGGGTAGAGCACCGCGGGGCCCCACTCGCGGGTGTCAGCGCGAGCATCTCCGGCGCTCTTCCGGGCCTCTGCGGGAGTCGAACCGGCGGCCCCGTGCCAGTGGCGCCTGGAGGCTCCCCGTGACGACCGATCTCTTCCGTCTGCTCTGCACCGAGCTGGGCTACGACCCCGCCTCGGTGCTGGTCATCCGGGTCCGCCCGGACGGAGCCGCGGTCACCTACACCGAGCCCTCGGGCATGCCCCGCAGCAGGTCCCACCGGCTCGGCCGCGACCTGGGCCGGGCCGCGTGAGCGGTCAGGTCCCGCAGAAGGTCCGGTAGGCGGCGGATCCCGCCGGGGCCGGCAGGGCGTGGCGCTCGAGGCCGGGCCGCTCGTCGTACGGCGCGGTCACCGCCTCCAGCAGCCGGCCGAGCGGCGCGAGGTCCCCCTCGGTCGCCGCGGTGAGGGCCTCCTCGACGAGGTGGTTGCGGGGGACGTAGACCGGGTTGGCCCGGTCCATCGCGTCGGCGTCCGGGCCGAGGGCGCGCCAGCGCGCCAGCCAGCCGTCGATCGCCGCGAGGTCGAGGACCAGACGGCGCGTGGGCTCGGCGTCCCCGCGGGCGGCGCCGGCCAGCGAGCGGAAGAACGACGTGAGGTCGACGTGACCGGCCTCGAGCAGGGCGAGCAGCTCGTCGACCAGCGGCCGGACGACGGCCTCGTCGAGGGGCCCGGGCAGGCCGAGCTTGCGCCGCATGCCGGCCGACCAGGCCGCCTCGTACTGCGGCCGGAACGCGCCGAGGGCCTCCACCGCGAGGGCGATCGCCTGCTCCTCGTCGTCGGAGAAGAGCGGGAGGAGGGCCTCCGCCAGCCGGGCGAGGTCCCACTCGGCCGCCAGCGGCTGGTTGCCGTACCGGTAGCGCCCGCCGGAGTCGATCGAGCTGTAGACCGTGGCCGGGTCGTAGGCGTCCAGGAAGGCGCACGGCCCGTAGTCGATGGTCTCGCCCGAGATCGTCATGTTGTCGGTGTTCATGACCCCGTGGACGAAGCCGACGAGCATCCACCGGGCGACCAGGTCCGCCTGCGCGGTCACGACGGCCTCGAACAGGGCCAGGTGCGGGTGCTCGGCCTCCGCGGCGGCGGGGTGGTGCCGGCCGATCGCGTGGTCGGCGAGCCGTCGCAGGAGGTCGGCGTCGCCGGTGAGCCGGGCGAACTGGAAGCTGCCCACCCGCAGGTGGCTGCTCGCGACCCGGGCGAGCACGGCACCGGGCAGCAGGGTCTCCCGGCGCACGGCGCGTCCCGTGGCCACCACGGCGAGTGAGCGCGTCGTCGGGATGCCGAGGGCGTGCATCGCCTCGCTGACCACGTACTCGCGCAGCATCGGTCCGACCGCGGCCAGCCCGTCCCCACCGCGGGCGAACGGCGTGCGTCCGGAGCCCTTCAGGTGCAGGTCGCGGAGCCGGCCGGCGGCGTCGGTGACCTCGCCGAGCAGCAGCGCCCGCCCGTCCCCGAGCCGCGGGACGAAGCCACCGAACTGGTGCCCGGCGTAGGCCTGGGCCACCGGTGTGGCGCCCGGGGGCACGGCGGTGCCGACCAGCAGGCGCACCCCCTCGGCGCTGCGCAGCCGGTCGGGGGCGAACCCGAGCTCCGTGGCCAGCGGCTCGTTCAGCACGAGCAGCTGCGGATGGGGCGCCTCCTCGGCCTGCCACGGAACCGCCATCTCCGGCAGCTCGCGGGCGAAGCGGTCGCCGAGGAGGACGGTCGGTGCCGGTGCGAGGCTCACCTCTCGAGGGTACGGAGGTCACCGGGACCGGCCACCGGGAGGAAGAACTCCCCGGCCGGAGGTATCCCAGCAACCTCCGCGGCCTCTGTCCCATGACGCTGCCCTGCGCTGGACCCGAGAGGGGGGACCGTCGAGGTGAACGGCAGGGACGTTCCGGAGGCCCCCGGCCGGGCCTGCGGAACCTGCCTCGCTGGCAGCTGCGTTCCGAGAGGTGGGATATCGGCCCGCTGACGTGGGAGGGCGTGGGAGGGGTTGACGGTCGGTGACCGCACCGGGGTGGGACGATGACGAGCGTCTCCTCGACGAGCTGCACGCGGCGCTGCGTGCGGCGGGTCCTCCGACGCCGTCGATGGTCGCCGCAGGCCGGGCCGCCTTCTCCTGGGAGAGCATCGACGCCGAACTGGCCGCCCTGACGCACGACTCGCTCCGGGACGGGCTGCCCGGGGTGCGCGGGAACGCCGCACCGCCTCGCACCCTCGTCTTCTCCGGCGCGGAGGTGTCCGTCGAGCTCGGGCTGACCGGCACCGGGCTCGTCGGCCAACTGGTCCCGCCGACCTCCGGGGAGATCGGCCTCTGGAGCCCGGGTGGCGAGCTGGCCGCGGCGACCGCGGACGAGCTGGGGTGCTTCGACGTGCCGGTTCCCCGCAGCGGACTCGTCAGGCTCCGGTGCCGGACGTCGTCGGGGGAGCTGGTGACCGACTGGTTCCGCGTCTGACCGCGGACCTCGGCCACCGCACCGACGGCCGGGACCGCCTCGCCGGTGCGGGGAGCCCCCACCACACCGCCCCTCATCGAGGAGGGGCGGCATCGCCGGGCTGATGCCGGTCACGCGCCCGGGAAGACCGGTCAGACGTCCAGCAACGCCTGCACGCTCGAGTGGGACCGGATCCGCGCCAGTGCGCGCGCCCGCGTGGGGCCGATGCTGCCGACCGGCAACCCGAGGCGGCGGCTGATCTCCTCGTAGGACAGCGGGGGGTCCTCGATCAGGAGCTGGAGCAGGGCCCGCGGGCGGTCGGGGAGCTCCGCGAGGGCGATGAGCAGCGCCTCGTGGCGCTCGGCCTCCAGCAGGTCCCGGTCGATCGCCGGGTTGCCGGCGCCCTCCGGCCAGCCGTGCTCGCCCAGGTCCGTCGGGGAGACCAGCTTCTGACCCCGGAGCACGTGCAGGCACTCGTTGCGTGCGGTCGTGACGATCCAGCCGGGCAGCGCCGCGGGCTGCCGGATCCCGCCGAGGTGCTCGACCAGCCGCAGCCACACCGTCTGGACGACGTCCTCGGCGTCGCTGCCCTGCAGCCGGTGCCGTCGGACGATGGACAGCACGAGCGGCGTGTACCGGTCGACCAGGCGGTTCCACGACGCCTGGTCCCCGTCGAGGGCTGCGGCGACCACCTCGGAGACCGAGCCCTCGTCGTCAGGGTCCACCCGCCAGGTCCCTCCCGTGTGGGCTCGCAACGGCGGGGCCAGCTTAACGGCCAGAGTTCCTGAACCGGGCCGTTCCGGCCCGCTGCAGGGCTGACCGGCGCCTTCAGCTTCCATGGAGTTCCCTCTGCGGTTGGAGTTCCCTCTGCGGTGGGGCAGGCGGCGAGGCCGCGTCGTCCCGGCCTACCCGGCGTCCCGATGACGCGTGGACGCCCGGTCGGTGCGGACGGCGGGGAGGCACAGGGCATGGACGCCCACCGGGACCGTCGTGCTGACGTCATCGACCGCCCGGATGCAGACGTGTCGTGCGGCGTGGCGGCTGCGAGGGCCACGGACATCCCGTCCGGCCGACGGTCTCGCAACCTGATCCCGCCGGACGGCGCCTCCCCACGGTCTCATGTGGAGAAGAGCGTCGACGAGCCCCGCAGATACGGCGTTCCGCTCCCAGCCTCCGCAGTGCCCGGAGCGCCTCCCCGACCTCAGGCGTGGCGTTCCCCGATGGCCACCGCACCGTCGCGGAACGCGACGGCGTCGAGTCCCCGCAACGGTCCGGGCACACGCCTGAGCTGGTTGCGGCTGAACCCCTGCAGCTGCCGGTCAGGCCTGGTTGGGGCGGCCGGTCAGCTTGTCCCGCAGCCGGTCTACCAGGCCGACGCCGGGCCCGACCGTCTTGTGGAACAGCGCGCTGTGCGGCGCGTTCGGGTGCGGCCGGGTCGGGGCCGCCTTCTTCGCGGCGTGGACCTTCCGGCCGATCTCGACCAGCTGCTCCCGGGACAGCCGGGCGCGCAGCTGGGGGAACTGGTCGGTCTCCTCGTCGGTGATGTGGTCGCGCAGCACCGCCTCCAGCCGGCTGAGCCGCTCCAGGAACGCGGGGTCCGCGGCGTCGACGTCCTCGAGCTCCTTCATCACCTCGACGAGTTGCTGGTGCTCCTCGATGTCGTGCTGGACCTCGCGCTCACCGTCGGGCAGGTGCTCGCGCATCGCCGGGTAGACGTACATCTCCTCGGCCACGGAGTGCCGCATCAGCTCGGCGATGACGGTCTCGATCATGTCGCGGCGGCGCTCGGCGTCGGCGCGCGGGATCTGCCCCAGGAGGTCCAGGACCTCGTGGTGGTCGGCGGTCAGGATGTCGACGACGTCGTGGTCGCCGGTGTTCGTGGTCATCTCGTCGGCCTTCCCTCGGCTGGCGTCACCGTGTGGTGCTCGACCCCGGCGTCCTACCCGGGCCCCGGCCGACTCAGTCGCCGATGACGACGTTCCACTCCCGGACCTTCCAGCCGGTCACCAGCCCGTTCGTCACGTACGGGTCCTGCTGCGCGAAGCGCTCGACGACCCCGCGGGACGCCTTCCACACCAGCAGCGCCCGGTCGTAGGGATCGGGCAGCGCCCCGGCGAGCACCAGCTCGCCGCGTTCGTGCGCCGCCCGGGCCAGCGCGAGGTGGTCCTCGCGCAGCGCCGCCCGGCGCTGCAGGTAGTCGTCGACCAGCGCGTACTCCAGGACCAGGTACATGGGGCCACTCTCACACGGCCCGCCGGCGGCCGGGACGGCGGCCGCCGGGGTCCCGGCCCGGCGTCCAACCCATTGCCACCGGCCTTCGGCCACTCGACGATGCACTCCCGGACCGCAACTGGGACGGCACGGTGCGGGTGCTCGACACGACCGCCGGCCCGGCCGGCTGAGCCGCCGGACGGATCCGAGGAGGACGCGATGGCCTTCGACGTCGAGCACCTGCTGCGGCTGTGGACCGACCCGCTCCCCGAGGACGACGGGACCGCCGGTGCCGCCTTCCGGGAGCTCTACACCGATCCGGTCTCCGTCAACGGGGTCCCGCTGACCGCCGCGGACCTGGTGGCGCGGGCGCGGACGATGCAGGCGGCGCTCGACCGGCCCGAGCGCGAGGTGCTGGCGGTGGCCGACGCCGGGGACTCCGTCGCGGTCGCGTTCCGGCTGGCCGGGCAGCACGTCGGTCCCCTCGACGTCCCCATCGGCCGGCTGCAGCCGACCGGGCAGCGGATCGACGTCCGGATCATCGACGTCCTCACCCTCACCGGCGGCCGGATCAGCGCCGTCTGGATGGTGGCGGACTGGCTCTCCACCCTCGCGGCCGTCGGCGCCGTCCGCCTTTCCGGCCCAGCCGGGCAGGCCTCCTGAGCAGCGGCGCCAGCCGGATCCGACCGACCGCCGCTAGGACACCGTCCGGCGGGGTATGCCCTCCCGACGCCCAGAGGACCGAGGTGACACGTGACGCTGACCGAGCGGCTGGACCGGTACCAGCGGCGGCATCCCGGCGCGGGCTTCCCCATCGCGGTGCTCTACAAGTTCCTCGACGACGACGGGCACTTCCTGGCCGCCCTGATCACCTACTACGGCTTCCTGGCGCTCTTCCCGCTGCTGCTCCTGCTGTCCACGGTGCTCGGCCTGCTGCTGCGCGGGAACCCGGACCTGCAGCAGCAGGTCCTCGACTCGGCGCTGCGGGAGCTGCCGGTCATCGGGCCGCAGCTGGGCCGGCCCGAGGAGCTCGGGGGCGGCGTCACCGGGCTGGTCCTGGGGACCCTGGTGGCCCTCTACGGCGGAACCGGGCTGGGCCAGGCGCTGCAGCACACGATGAACACCGCCTGGTCCGTGCCCCGGCACCGCCGGCCCGACCCCATCCGGGCCCGCGGCCGCAGCCTCCTGCTGCTGTGCAGCCTCGGCCTGCTCGTGGTGGGCAGCACCGTGCTGTCGGTGGTCGGCAGCGTCGCCGCCACGGGGAACACGGTGTTCAGCGGCGGGGTCGACGTGCTGCTGATCGCGGCCTCGGTGGTGGTGAACGCAGGCGTGTTCGTGCTGGGGTTCCGCCTCACGACCGCCCGCCGGCTGACCGTCCGGCAGGTGGCCCCCGGCGCCCTCGCGGCCGCGGTCGCCTGGCAGTTGCTGCAGTCCTTCGGCGGCCTCTACGTGGCCCGCGTGGTGCAGAGCGCCAGCGCGGTGAACGCCGTGTTCGCCCTGGTCCTGGGACTGATGGCCTTCATCTACCTGGCCGCCGTCGTCCTCGTGCTGTGCGTGGAGATCAACGCCGTCCGGGTGGACCACCTGCACCCCCGTTCCCTGCTGGCGCCCTTCACCGACGACGTCGAGCTGACCCGCGGGGACGAGCGGGTGTACGCGGACGCCGCGCGCGCCCAGAGCGCGAAGGGCTTCCAGCGCGTGCACGTCCACTTCTCCGATCGCGGCGGGAAGACCGGTGCGCCGGCCGAGCCGCAGCCCGACCCCCCGGTGGAGCCGACCCGGCCGGAGGTGCCCGGGCAGCGGTGACCCGCCGTCCGCGGAGGGCCTTGCGGCGCGCGGGGGCCGCGGAGGAACCTCGGACGGACATCGGCCCGGCAGGTCGCCGCCAGGGCAGGGGCCGGCAACACGAGGAGTGCGGATGTCGGAGCGGGACCAGGAAAGCGCGGGGGACTACGGCTACGACCTGGTGCACGAGGAGGTCGCTCAGCGCGGCGCGGGCGGCCAGCCCAGCGCCCGACACGCCGACGCGCCGCATCCCAGCGGCCCGCCGGCCGGCGCGGAACCGGGGTCGGCCAACGACCTGAGCTACGACGAGGCGCACGGCTTCTGACCCGGTCCGCCGGACGAGCGGGCATGGCCGAGGGGAACGGGACCGGCGGGGAGGTCGCCGGGCTCGTCGCCCGCGCCGCGGAAGCCGCCTCGGCGTTCGTGCGGGGGGACGTGCGCCGGTACGTCGGGCTGGTCCGGCACGCGGACGACTACACCCTGATGCGACCCGACGGCGGCGAGACGGTGCACGGCTTCCATGCCTCACCCGAGCAGCTGGACGAGATGTCGCGACTGTTCACCGGCGGCGAGGCGCGCCTGGAGCTCGGCGGCCAGCGCCGCGGGCGAGGAGCTCACCTGGACGAACGTCTCCTCGGCCCACCAGCGCAGCAGCGTCTCGTCGCCGACCGCCGCGCGCAGCCCCGCCGTCTGCGAGGTGTGCGCCTGCAGCGCCGCGAGCTTCCGGTGCCCGGTGTGCCCGTGGACGGAGACCCGCAGCGCCACCGCGTGCTCCGGGACGGCGGGTGGCTCCGCGCCGGGCATCCACACCCCGGTCTGCGCGCACAGCGCACCCCACCGCCGGTGGAACCGCTCGGTGAGCGTGGCCTGCAGCAGCCGGGCCCGGCAGCCGTCCGCGCGCCAGGCGTCCTCCACCCAGCGCCCGACGGCGATGTGGTCGGGATGCCCGGTCAGCCCGTCCGGCCCGAAGGTCAGCAGGGTGTCCGGGCGGACCTCGTCGATCAGCGCCCGGACCGCCGCCGCGCCGACGGCCGGGTCCACCTGAGCGCACCGCCCGTCCCGGAACCCCAGCCACCGGTGGTCGGTGACGCCGACCGAGGCCAGGCTGTGCGCCAGCTCCTGCCGCCGCACCTCCGCCACCGCCTCGGCGCCGCCCAGCTCGCCCTCGGTCGCGGTCGCCACGACCACCCGCTGACCGGCGCTGCAGGCGAGGGCCATGAGCCCGGCGGACAGGTAGGCCTCGTCGTCCGGGTGGGCCCACACGCCCAGCACGGTGCCCAGGTGGCGGATCGCCAGGGTCTTGTCCACGGTTCCTCCTCGACGCTCCTCGACGGTTGCCGGGACGCTAGGAGGAGCTCCTTCCACGGACCTTCCCGTCGCACCGTGCCGGGGACGGCGGTCGGGAAGGGGTCAGGTGGGCAGCCGCTGCCCGGCCCGGGCGGTCGCCGACCCGGTCGGGGTCTGCGCGGTGCGGCACCGGTCCGCGTCGAGCGGCTGGCCGGCGGTGTCGAAGCACTCGGCGGCCCGCAGGAGCAGGCTCCGCCACCCGGCCTCGTCGCCCTGCGCGCGCACCAGGTGGGCGCGCGCCTCCAGCACCGCCCCCTGCCAGGCGGTGCCGTGCCACAGGGCCGCCGACTCCTCGGCGGTCGCCAGGTGCCGCTGCGCCCGGTCGACGTCGCCCACGTCGGCGCAGGCGATCGCGCACGGCACGGACACCATCACCTGGCAGAAGTGGCACTCGTCCTCGGGCCCGACCGTCGCCTCGGCCCGGCGCGCCGCGGCGTAGGCGTCCTCGGGGGTGTCGGCGGCGAGGACGGTCGTGCCGTCGATCCGCTGCATCAGGTGCATCGCGATCGGTGACCAGCGGGCCAGCGGCAGGGCCCGCTGCAGCAGCCGGCGCGCCTCGGCCCGGTCGCCCTGCAGGACGCGCAGCTCGGCCAGCCGCTGGAGGGAGTGGGCCTCCCCGGCGGCGGCGCCGATCTCGGCGTGCTGGTCCACCGCCTCCAGCAGGTCGTGCTCGGCGGTGGGCAGGTCGCCGGAGAGCAGGGCGGCCTCGCCGGTGAGCGCCGAGGCGAACGCGACCGCGCGCACCGCGCCGGCGCGCTGTGCGGTCTCCCGCAGCGCGCGGCCGAGCTCCATGACCTCGGTGTAGGGGGTGGGCCCGTACAGGAGGTACTCGGCGACGCACAGGTGCGCGTCGAAGACGGCGGTGGCCACCGTCGGCGCCTCCCGGGTGCGCTGCAGCTCGTGGCGCAGCCGGCGGAACCACTGCCCGTCGTTGTGCGCGATCAGCCCCTGCAGCGCGATGAGGTCCAGCAGCCGCCAGTCCGTCGCGTCGCCGAGCCGGGCCCGCGCCTCGTCCGCGGCCGCCCGGGCCGCGGCGATGTCGCCGGTGAAGTAGGCGACGTGGCCGCGCGCGAGCAGGATCATGCCGTCGGCCGGGCCCCCGTCGGTCTCCAGCCCGGACAGCGCGTCCGCGGCGGTCTCCTGGTCGCCGGCCATGCTGCACGCCTGCGCCAGCCGCGCCAGCACGATCCGGCGGGCGTCCCCGACGCAGACGACGGCCGCCTCCCGGTAGGCGGCCACGGCGGCGGGGTCCCCGACGGCCAGCAGCAGGTCGGCGCGCAGGGCCAGCAGCCGCGCCCGGTCGGCGCCCGTCGCCACGTCCCGGACCTGCTCGACCAGGTCGAGCGCGTCCCGGTAGGCGCCCACGGCCGCCGCGCTCTCCGCCGCGGTCAGCAGGTGGGGGACGGCGGCGGCCGCGGCGCCGGCGTGCAGCAGGTGCGAGCCGATCCGCGCCGGCGCGGCGCCCAGCGTCTCCAGCGCGGCGGCGGCGTCCCGGTGCAGCCGCTGCAACCGGTGCGGCGGCAGCCCGGCGATCAGCCGCTGGCGGAGCCGGCTGCTCCGGAAGCGGAAGCCGATCTCGGCCGGCTGCACCAGGCCCGTGGTGAGGGCGGCGTCCAGGACGGCGAACGCCTCGTCCTCGCCGGTGCCGGCCAGCGCGACGAACTCGTCCGTGGTCACCGCCGTCCCGGCGACGGCGACGCGGCGCAGCACGTCCTCGGTGCCCGGGGGGCAGGCCGACAGCAGCCGCTCGATCGGCAGCGGCACCGTGTCGCCCCGGCCGACGCCGGCGTGCACCTGCAGTACCCGCTGCGGGAGCCCGCCCGACCAGGCGTACACCTCCTCGACGAGCCGGTCGTCGACGGGCGTGCCGAGGTGGTCGGCGAGCAGCGCAGCCGTCCCGGTGGGCGAGAGCGGCGGGATCGGCAGGTCGGCCACGCTCGGCTGGCGCACCAGGCTGGCGCGCATCCGGCCGAGCCGGGTGTCCTCGGGGACGTCGTGGTGCCCGGCGACCAGCACGACCCGTTCGGTGGCGGCCACCCGGGCGAGGTAGTGCAGCAGGCGCAGGCTGCCCTCGTCGGCGTCGTGCAGGTCGTCGACGGTGAGCACCGCCCCGGCGCCCGCCGCGGCCAGCCGCAGCAGCTCCGCGACCGAGACGAACAGGCGCTGGTGGGCGCCCTCGCCGGACCAGGTCAGCTCGCCGCCGCGCAGGGCACGCTCGATCTCGTCCCGGTAGGCGTCGTCCAGGCCGTCGAGCAGCGTCGGGTGTGCCCGGCAGAGGTCCGAGAGCGCCTCCAGGACCGGCGCGTAGGGCCAGCCGCCCTCGGCCGCCGACGTCCCGCCGGCCCCGGTCCGCGCCCCGCCCGCGGCCGCGCGGGCGCGTACCCAGGCGAGGACGGCCGACGTGCCGGCACCGCCGAGACCGTGCACCAGGGCGGTGGTGCCCCGCCCGGTCCGGATCTCCTGCAGCGCCCGGTCCAGCCGTTCCAGCACCGGCCGCCGTCCCACCAGCCGGGGCGGGCGGGCTGCCGGCGGAGGGCTCTCGGCCGCCGGGGTGAGCCGGTCGCGGAGGGCGACGGCCTCCGCGGACGGGCCCACGCCCAGCTCGGCGCGCAGCGCCCGGTCCAGCCGCTCGAACTGCCGCAGCGCACCCCGCCGGTCCCCGCGGTCGGCGAGCTCCCGCATCAGCGCCAGGTGCGCCTGCTCGTCGGCCGGCTCCTCGCGCAGCAGGTCCTCCCAGCGCCGTCCGGCCCGCAGCAGGTCCAGGTGCACCTGCCGGACCCGGTCCCGCTCCGCCCCGGTCCAGGCCTCGAACAGGTCGTCGGGGAGCAGCGGCCCGGGATGGGCGGCCAGGGCGGCGTCCACGTCGGCGGCCGTGCCGCCGGCCAGCGCCACCCGGGCGAGGGCCAGGAAGCGCTCCACGTCGACCTGCACGTCGGCGTCCGGGAGCAGGGTGAGCACCTCGCCGCGCAGCACCAGGCCGGACCGCTCGCCCAGCGCCCGCCGGGCGTAGTGGGCGGCGGTGTGCAGCCGGGGGGAGGCGTCCTCGGGCGCCAGGTCCGGCCACAGGGCGTCGAGGACCTGTTCCCGGTGCAGCCGCCGGCCGGGCGCCAGGGCGAGCAGCTTGACCAGTGAGGACGCCGAGCGCCGCGTCCACCCGCTGCCCGGGACTTCCCGGCCGTCCACGCTGACCGAGAAGCCGCCGAGCAGGCTGATCTGCACGTCCACGAGTGGGTCCGTTCCCTGTGGCGTCGGTCCCCGTGACTTCGGTACCGCGGGCCAGCGTAGGACCGCGGCCGGAGGCCGAGAAGGGGGAACCACGGCGGGGGAGGGCCGGACCGACGGCTTCCGGTGCCCCGCGCTCGCCGGCGGACGCGGGAAGGTCCGTGGAAGACCGCGGCGGGACGCTCCCGGCCATGACTGACCCGACAGCCCTCCGCCCTGGCGACGTCGCCCGGCGCACGCGCACGGTACGGGCGCGGGACATCGAGCTCTTCACGGAGCTGACCGGGGACCGCAACCCGGTGCACTACGACGCCGACCTCGCCACCCGCAGCCGGTTCGGCGGCATCGTCGTCCAGGGCGGTGTCACCACCGGGCTGCTGAACGCGCTCGTGGCCGAGGACCTGCCCGGTCCGGGCAGCGTCTTCCTGCACGTCGACTGGCGTTTCCCGGCGCCGGTCCGGCCGGGGGACGTGCTGACCGCCGAGGCGCGGGTGCTCGACGTCCGGGCGGACAAGCCGATCTGCACGCTCGCCACCACCGTCCGCACCGCCGAGGGCGTCGTCGTCGTGGACGGCACGGCCGTCGTCTGGCGGGACCCGGTGGTGCGCCGGGAGGTCGAGCAGCGGGGGACACGGCAGCGGGGGCCGGAGCAGCCGGCGCCCACGATGGAGGAGAGATCGCCATGACCATGACCGACGCGGCCGCCGGCCGGCCCACCACCCCGACGCTCGGCGCGATCACCCACGTGGCGCTGACCGTCCGGGACCTGGACGTCAGCGTGCCCTTCTACCGGGAGCTGGTCGGCGCGGACCCGGTGCTGGACGAGGACACCGGGCCGTTCCGGCACGTGGTCTTCGCCATGGGGGACACCCTGCTGGGCCTGCACGTCTTCCCGGAGGGCATCGAGGACGTCGCGCACACCCCCCGCCGGCGAGGGCTGGACCACGTGTCCTTCGGCTGCGCGGACCGCAGCGAGCTGGTGGCCTGGGAGCGACGGCTGGACGAGATCGGCATCGAGCACGGCGGCATCGTCGACGCGCACTACGGATCGGGGCTGTCGTTCAAGGACCCCGACGGGCTGCCGCTCGAGCTGTTCTGCCCGCCGTCCGCCTGACCCCCGTCCGCCCACTCACCCGCCCTGCCGGACGGCGCCGGTCGCCGTCCGGCAGGTCCCGCCCCCGGGCCCGTCCGTACGCTGGGAGACCGACCGATCACCCGTTCGACCGACCCGCGCCGTCGACGGACCGCGGCACGCGGCGCGCCGCGACCGGGGGCACCGGCTCGCTAGCCTGCCGCCGTCCCTGGCCGGCGACCGAAGGGGAGCGGGCATGGAGATCCACGTCGACACCCTGCAGAAAGCGCTGCAGATCAACCTCGATCTGCGCTGGTACGGCACCATCGCCGAGATCGGCGCGGGCCAGGAGGTCGCGCGCTGGTTCTTCCGCGCCGGCGGGGCGGCCGGCACGGTCGCGAAGTCGATGTCGGCCTACGACATGGCCGTCAGCGACGCGGTCTACGGCAAGTCCGACCGGTACGTCAGCAAGGGCCGCCTGCAGGCGATGCTCGACCGCGAGTTCCAGCTCAACCTCGACCGGCTCAGCGAGGAGCGGGGCGACGAGACGGCGTTCTTCGCCTTCGCCGACACGGTGGTGGCCCGCAGCTACCGGGGCGGCAACGAGTGCCACGGCTGGATGGGCGTGAAGTTCCAGGCGCACCCGCGGGACGAGCCCAGCCAGATCGTGCTGCACGTCCGGATGCTGGACAACGAGGCCCCTCAGCAGCAGGAGGCGCTCGGGGTGGTCGGGGTGAACCTGCTGCACGCCGCGTTCTTCCAGCACCACGAGCCGGACCGGGTGATCGAGCGGCTGCTCGACCAGCTCACCACGGGCCGCATCGAGATCGACATGATCGAGCTGAAGGGCATCGAGTTCCGCGCGGTCGACAACCGGCTGATGGCCCTCAAGCTCGTGCAGGTCGGGCTCAGCGGCGCGGCGATGTTCGGGGCCGACCGCCAGGTGCTGCAACCCAGCGAGGTGCTCCGGAAGAAGGCGATCCTGGTGGAGCGGGGGAGCTTCCGCCCGCCGACCGTGGTGAACATCGACATGCTCGAGGCCGCCCGGGAGAAGTTCGAGGGCGACCCCGCCGTCGCCGGGCGCGACGTGCTGATGCTGACCGAGCTGACCATGGCCAACCTGCGCGCCGGGGGAGACGTGGTCGACCGCAAGGACTTCCTCGCCCGTGCCGACCTGCTGTCGGCCTGCGGAATGACCGTGCTCATCTCCGACTTCCTCGCCTACCACCGGCTGGCCGCCTACCTGGCCTGGCGCACCGACGGCCGGATCGGCATGGTCATGGGCGTCCCGAGTCTGCTCTCGCTGTTCGACGAGGCCGGCCACGCGGACCTGCCCGGCGGCATCCTGGAGGGGTTCGGCCGGCTGTTGAAGAACGACCTCCGGCTGTTCGTCTACCCGATGCTGCGGGACGGCGAGGTGGTCACCGCCGACACCGTGACGGTCGGGGAGGAGCTGCAGCCGCTCTACGACTACCTCAACCGGCGCGGGAGCTTCGTCGCGCTGGACAACTACAAGCCGGACTACCTGCCGATCCTGAGCCGGGACGTGCTGCGTCGGATCCCCGCGGACGACGGGACCTGGGAGGCCCAGGTGCCGCCCGAGGTCTGCGCGGTGATCAAGAAGCGCGGGTTCTTCGGCTACCCCCGGGGGCGCTGACCCCGTCCCCCCGGGCGCCGGCCCCGCGCCGGGAAATGACCTGTCGCCCACGGCCGGGCAGTGCCAGCCTGGAGGCGTCGCACGGGCCGTCGACCCAGGAAGAGGCGCCATGGCAGCACCGGACACGCTCACCGACGTCACCGATCTCGCCGGGCTGGCCGATCCGTTCCCCGCCCTCGCGGCGCTCCGCGAGGCCGGCCCGGTGAGCCGGATGACGATGAACCACGCCGTTCCGGTGTGGGTGGTGACCCGCCCCGACGACGTGCTCGCCGCCCTCTCCGACCCCCGGCTGAGCAGCGATCCGCACACGTCCTCCGCGATGACCGAGCTGATGGGCGAGGACGTCCTCAGCCGCAGCATGCTGATCTCCGACCCCCCCGAGCACACCCGGCTGCGCCGGCTGGTCTCCAAGGCGTTCACCGCCCGGCGGGTCGAGGCGCTGCGCCCCCGGATCGAGGAGATCACCGGCGAGTTGCTGGACCGGATCGCGCCCCGGGGAGAGGCCGAGCTGATCTCCGAGTTCGCGCTGCCGCTGCCGATCACGGTGATCGGCGAGCTGCTGGGCGTGCCCGTGGACGACCGCGAGCGGTTCCGGGCCTGGACCGACGAGATGCTCGAGACGCCGCTGGACCGGCGGATGGACCCCGAGCACCTGGCGGCCGCCGCCGCGCGGCTGCGGAGCTACGTCGGGGACCTCATCGCCGACAAGCGCCGGCAGCCGGCCGACGACCTGCTCACCGGCCTGATCGAGGCGAGCGACGAGGACGACGGGCGGCTGGACGAGCAGGAGCTGCTGTCGATGACCTTCCTGCTGCTCGTCGCCGGGTACGTGACCACCGTCAACCTGATCGGCAACGGCACCCTGGCGCTGCTGCGCGCGCCCGAGCAGCTGGACCGGTTGCGCGCGGACCCGTCGCTGGTCCCGGACGCCGTGGAGGAGTTCCTGCGCTTCGACGGGCCGGTCAACCTCGGCATCACCCGGTACGCCGCCGAGGACCTCGAGATCGCCGGGGTGCCGATCTCCCGCGGGGACGTCGTCATGCTGGCGACCGCGGCCGCCGACCGCGACCCGGACCGCCACGCCGATCCCGACCGGCTCGACGTCACCGCCGGCCACCGCGGGCACCTGGGGTTCGGGCACGGGATCCACTACTGCCTGGGCGCGCCGCTGGCCCGCCTGGAGGGCCAGATCGCGTTCACCGCGATCGTGTCCCGGCTGCCCGACCTGGCCCTGGCCGTCCCGGTCGAGGAGCTGCGCTGGTCGGCCGGTGGGCTGCGCGGGCTGCGGGCGCTGCCGGTGGTGTTCCGGCCGACCGTCCGGCAGCCGGGCTGACCTCGGCCGGCGGGCGTGGACGCGGACGGCGGGTAAGGGACCCCCGTGGACGTGCGGCGGCTCGTGTTGGGGGACTGGTCCCGGCTGATCAGGGACGGCATCGACGTCCTGCGGCTGGTCATCCTGGGCGGGGCGGTGCTCTACGCGTTCGCTGGCCGCCCGGGTGCAGCCTCGCTGCTGGCCGGGCTCGGGGCGGTCACGCTCCTGGCCCGGCTGGTGAACCTGCCGCGGGTGTACGACCTGTCGCTGACCCTGGGGATGGCGCTGCAGGGGTTCGGCGAGACGTTCGGGCTCTACGACCAGTTCGTGCGCTTCGACGACCTGGTGCACTTCACGCTGCCGATGCTCACCGCCCCGGTCGTGTACATCGCCCTGGCCCGCCTCGACGTCGTCCCCGACCCGCGCGACGAGACCCACCTGCGGCACTACGTCGGCATCGGCGTCGTCACGCTGGCGCTGGGCATCTCCATCGGCGCGCTGTGGGAGATCTACGAGTGGCGGTCCGACGCGTGGCTGGACACCGCGCTGTCGGAGGGCAACGACGACACGAACGGCGACCTGGTCCGCGACACGCTCGGCTCGGTGGTGGGCGCCGGGCTGCTCGTGGCGTGGGCCCGCTTCGGATGGGGGTCGGTCCGGCGGATACCCGGCGTGAACACGCACGAGGAGGTCAGCGCCTGACCGTGGTTGGCTGAGCGCCCTCCGCCGAGAAGGGACTGCGATGTCGATCCTCGCCAGCTTCGCCGAGGCACTGGTCACCGGCCGGGTCGAGGTCGTCGACCTCACCGCGCCGCTGTCGTCCGGGACGCCGGTCATCCAGCTGCCGCCCCCGTTCGCCCAGACCGCGCCCTTCGAGCTGGAGGAGCTGAGCCGGTACGACGACCGCGGCCCCGCCTGGTACTGGAACAACTTCCGCACCGGCGAGCACACCGGCACGCACTTCGACGCACCCAACCACTGGGTGACCGGCCGGGACGGCGACGACGTGGCGTCGGTGCCGGTGCGGCGGCTGGTCGCGCCGGCCGCCGTCCTGGACTTCTCCGCCCAGGCCGCCGAGGACCCCGACTTCCTGCTCGAGGTGGAGCACGTCGAGCAGTGGCAGGCGGAGCACGGCCCGCTGCCCGAGGGCGGCTGGCTGCTCTACCGCACCGGCTGGGACGCCCGGTCGTCCTCCCAGCGGGACTTCGTCAACGCCGACGACACCGGCCCGCACACCCCGGGGCTGTCCCCCGCGTGCGCGCGGTGGCTGGCCGAGGAGGCGCCGGTGATCGGGCTGGGTGTGGAGACGGTGGGCACCGACGCCGGCGCCGCGCACTCGTTCGACCCGCCGTTCCCGTGCCACACCTTGCTCATGGGCAGCGGGAAGTACGGGCTCACCCAGCTGCAGAACCTCGCCCAGCTACCGCCGACCGGTGCGCTGGTGGTCGCCGCGCCGCTGCCGATCGTCTCCGGGTCCGGTTCGCCGTCGCGGGTGCTGGCGCTGGTCGACCGCGGATGAACGTCGCCGCCGCGGTCGGCGGCGCGCTCGCCCGGAGCGGGATCGGCACGGTCTTCGGGGTCGTGGGGTCGGGCAACTTCGTGGTGACCAACGCGATGGTCGCCGCCGGCGCCCGGTTCGTGGCCGCCCGCCACGAGGGCGGCGCGGCCACGATGGCCGACGCGCACGCCCGGATGACCGGGGGAGTGACCGCGCTGAGCGTGCACCAGGGCTGCGGGTTCACCAACGCGCTGACCGGCGTCACCGAGGCGGCGAAGAGCCGCACACCGATGCTGGTGGTGACGGCGGAGGCCACCTCCCCCCGGTCGAACTTCTTCGTCGACCAGCCCGCCCTCGCCGCCGCCGTCGGGGCGGTGTCGGTGCGGGTCACCTCACCCGGGGACGCCGTCGCCCAGGCCGTCGCGGCGGTCGCGACGGCCCGCCACGAGCGGCGGGTGGTCGTGCTGAACCTGCCGCTGGACGTGCAGGGGCTCCCGGCGCCGGACGTGGCGGTGCCGGTCCCGGAGACCCGCCCGGAGGTGGCTCCCGACCCGGCCGAGCTGGCCCGGCTCGCGGACGCCCTGCGGCAGGCGCGCCGCCCGGTGTTCGTGGCCGGCCGGGGGGCACGCGGCCCGGGTGCCCGGGCGGCGCTGGAGCGGCTGGCCGACCGCTGCGGGGCGCTGCTGGCGACGTCCGCCGTCGCCAAGGGGCTGTTCCGCGGCAGCCCGTGGGACCTCGACGTCGCCGGGGGGTTCGCCACCCCGCTGGCCGCCGAGCTGATCAGCGGTGCCGACCTGGTCGTCGGGTGGGGCTGCGCGCTCAACATGTGGACGATGCGGCACGGCCGGCTGATCGCCGACGACGCCGTCGTGGTGCAGGTGGACCTGGAGCGCGCGGCGCTCGGCCGGCAGCGGGACCTCGCGTTCGGCGTCGTCGGGGACGTCCGCGCGGTCGCCGAGGCGGCGACCGCCGCCCAGCCCCGCGAGGCGGCCGGGTACCGGACGGCGGAGGTCCGCCGGGCGCTGGTCGAGCGGCGGCGGTGGCGCGACGAGCCGTTCCCCGATACCGGGGGAGCGGGGCAGGTCGACCCCCGCGCGCTGACGATCGCCCTGGACGACCTGCTGCCCGCCGAGCGGGTGGTCGCGGTCGACTCGGGCAACTTCATGGGCTACCCGAGCATGTTCCTCGACGTCCCCGACGAGCACGGCTTCTGCTTCACCCAGGCCTTCCAGTCGGTGGGCCTGGGCCTGGCGACGGCGATCGGCGCCGCCCTGGCCCGGCCCGACCGGCTGCCCGTCGCCGCCCTCGGGGACGGCGGCGCGCTGATGGGCGCCGCGGAGCTGGAGACCGTCGTCCGGCTGGGGCTGCCCCTGGTCGTGGTGGTCTACGACGACGCGGCCTACGGCGCGGAGGTGCACCACTTCGGCCCGGCCGGCCACCCGCTGGACACCGTCCGGTTCCCCGAGACCGACTTCGCCGCCATCGCCCGCGGCCACGGCTTCGCGGCCGTCACGGTCCGGGACGTCGCGGACCTGACCGGCCTGTCCGACTGGCTGGCCGGACCGCGCACGCGGCCGCTGCTCATCGACGCCAAGGTGACCCGGCGGGAGCCGTCGTGGTGGCTCGAGGAGGCCTTCCGCGGCCACTGAGCCCGGTCAGTGGCTCAGTCGGCCGCCATGTCGAGCCCGTCCAGGAGCGCCGTCGGAGCGTCGCGGTTGGCCCGATCGGTGGCCGCGGAGAAGGCCCGCCCGGCGTCGGACCGCGTCGCGCCGGGGGGCACGACGAGCAGGTCCAGCCGGCCGCGGGTCACGTCACCGGTCAGGTTGAGCAGGTGCCGGTCGAGGCTGCGGAACCAGCCGAGCCGGATGGTGCGGCCGTCCGCCTCGAGTCGTCGCGTCGCCGACGTCCACGTCCCCGGGTTGTAGTTGACCCGGGTGACCCGGATCCCCCGGCGGTGCAGCTCCTCGACGAGCGGGGGGAGCTCCTCGGCCAGGTCCGACGTCCGCGGCCACCACGCCCCGTCCAGCGTGGTCCGGGCCGACGGTGGGTCGATCAGCGCCAGCCGGACGGAGCCGTCGTCGGGGGGTACCACCGCGGTCTCGTCGACGTCCGTCGCGGGCCCCGTGCGCCGGCGCGTGACCCGGATGGTGGTCATGACGAGACCGCGGTGCGGGTGGAGGCCGTCCGGGGGCTGGGGAGTCCCATGGCAGGGACCGCCGATCTCCCTCCGCCAGCGGAGGGGCTGAGCGCCGAACTGGCGCCACTGCCGACGGTACGCGCCCCGGGGGAGCCCTCGTCCCGGCGCGGGCCGGGCGTCACGAGGACGGGCAGACGCAGCCCCGGCTCATGGCGCCGTTGAGGGTGGCCTGGCAGAACCGGAGCCCGATCGCGTCGTGGCTGGCCACGGGATGCGGACACACGGCGCAGGTCGCCACGGCGCTGCTGGAGCGCTCGGTGGTCGCGGGGAGGGCGGGAGATGTCACGGCGGCAGCCGCCTGACTCCGCCGGGAGGTGGCGGTGTAGGGAGACGTCGGACGAACGAGCCGTCCACGGGTCCGCAGGAGCGGACCGACACCTCCACGCTACGCCCGGCCGCGCTGCCGGTGTCCCCGGACGACGGCCCGGTGCACGCGAGCGCCCCCCGACGGCCGCGACGACGCCCGCTCCACCCCGTCCCCCCGGGGACGAGAATGGACGACGGACCCGCTGCGGTCCGCGGGCACGGCGTGAGGAGGCCCCCATGGACAGGAAGGACGAGCAGCAGGACACGGCGGTGGCTCAGCCCCGCGTGGTCGTCGGGGTGGACGGGTCACCGGGTGCACGGGAGGCGCTGGCCTGGGCGTTCGCCGCCGCGGCCCGGCGCGGCGCGGCGCTCGACGTCGTCTCCGCGTTCCCGTCGGACCTCTCGTGGACCGCGCCGTCCCTGGTCGACCCCCAGCGCATCGAGGCCCTTCGGACCGGCACGGAGATCCGGGCGCGGGACCTGGTGGCCACCGTCCGGACGGACCCCGCGGTGTCTGCGGTCGCCGGTGTCGACGACGTGCCCTGCGCGGTGCGCGTCGTCCCCGGGGCACCGGCCGAGCAGCTCGTGCAGATGGCCGAGAGGGCCGCGCTGCTGGTGGTCGGCAGCCGGGGCCGGGGCCTGGTGCGCAGCACCCTGCTGGGGTCGGTGGCGCTGCACTGCGCCACCCATGCGCCCTGCCCGGTGGTCGTCGTCCACCCCGGCACGGCCGCGTCGACGGCCACGGGCCGGCGGGTGGTCGTCGGGCTGGACTCCTCGGAGGCGTCCCGGGTGGTCCTCGCCCACGCCGGCGCGGCGGCCGAGGAGCTCGGCGCCGAGTTGGAGGTGGTCGCGGCCTACCACCTGCCGCACTACTGGAGCGACCTGTACGTCGCGCTCGACCAGGCGCTCGCCGAGATCCGCGACTCCGCCGAGCGCCTGGCCCGGCGACAGGTCGCCGAGGTGCTGGGGGCGCAGCCGCCGGTGCGGGTGCGGGTGGTGACCGAGGAGGGCCCCGCCGGTGGGCTGCTCGTGCACCGCGCGGCCGGCGCGGCGCTCCTGGTGGTCGGCAGCCGGAGCCGCAACCGGTTGCCCGGCATGATGCTCGGCTCGGTCGCGCTGCACGGCGTCGTCCACGCGCCCTGCCCGGTGCTCGTGGTCCACCCACCGCGGCGCGCCCACCGGCACGCCGAGCAGCCGGCCATGGCGGGCAGCGGCGGCTGAGCGCCCGCCGCCGGCGACGCGCGCCTCACCCGACACCGGGAGGGCGGCGGCCGTGGGACTGCGGTGGTGGCTCAGGTTCCTCACCGGGTTCGCGGTGGTGTACGCCGTCCTGGCCGGGCTGGCCGGCCTCGACGCCACGGCCCGGCTCGGCCCGGCGGTCCTGGCCGGGGTGCTGGTGACGGCGGTGCTCGTCGAGCAGGTCCTCGACGGCGGGGGACCGGCGGTCGTCGCCGCGGCCACCACGGTCCCCCTGGCCTACCTCTACGAGACCGGCCGCACCACGGTGTGGGCACCCGCGCTCGTGCACACCGCCATCGACAGCTTCAAGCTGGTCGACGTCCCGGCGGAGGCGCAGCCGACGTCCTCCCTGACCCTCGCGGCGGTGGCGCTCCTCGTGCCCCTGCTGGCACTGGCCGTGCCCCGCCGGGTGCTCGCGGACCGGCGCCCGACCGGAGCGTCGAGCGCCACCGCCCGGCCCGACTGAGGCACCCGAGGGGGTGTCCAGATGGAGCCGACGGGAGCAGGCTCGACCGGGTGATGCCGGGACCCCACGGCGGGGGACCGGCCGGACGGCACGGCGGGAGGAACCGACATGGGACGGCGGAGCGTGCGCGGACCGGTGGAGGTACGGCGGGCGGTGCTGCTGCGGCGGCCGGTCGCCGCCCCGGCGGTGGCCATCGGACGGACGGCGATCGGGGCGACGGCGTTCGGCTCGTTCGCCGTCGGCGCCCTGGCGATGGGTGCAGTCGCGATCGGGATGGTGCGGATCGGCCGCCTCACGGTGCGCCGTGCGGAGATCACCGACCTGCGGGTGGGGGAGCTGTGGGTCGGTGGGCAGCGGGTACCGGCTCCGGGCCCGGCCATCGGGTGACCCGCCGGGCGCGGTGGTGCAACGCGCCGATGAGCACCAGCAGCGGCACGTGGATCACCGGCAGGTTCCGGGCGAACCACCTCGGCAGGTAGATGTCGGTGACCGAGCCACTGGCCGCCCCGGCCCGCTCGGCGAGGTCGGTCAGCGGGCAGCGGCACCCGTTCGCCGCGAAGACCAGGCACTCACCGACCACGACGGCCGCGGCGACGCCGGCCCGCCGGTCGGAGCGGCCACGGGCGCCGGACCACAGCAGGTACCCGACGCCGGACTCGACCGACGCCCAGGCGGCGGTGTGCACGGCCCGGATCAGCGCGAGCCCGTGGGGACGGCCGGGGAGTGAGGTGCGGCGAGGTCGCACGAGGGCGGCCGGACGCCACCGGTCCGGTCGCCGGGTGGTGGTCATGGTGTGTTCCTCCTGCCGGTCCGTCGTTCCGACGACCGTCCGCTGCGCCGTCCCCAGCGGCCAGAAGCTCCGGTCACGGGCCGGGAGGACCTTCGGCGCCCCCGCGGCGAGTAGCGTCCGCCCCGCGCTGCCGAGACGGCGGGAGGTCCTCCGATGACCCGGGCACCGCAGCAGACTCTCCGCACCGATGCCGCCGCGGTCGTCGTCCCGCTCCGGGACCTCGACGCGGGCTCGGTGCCCGTCGCGGGGGGCAAGGCCGCCAACCTGGGGGAGCTGCTCCGGGCCGGTTTCCCGGTGCCGGACGGCATCTGCCTGACCACCGCGGCGTACCGGGAGCTGGCCACGGCCGCCGGCCTGACCGACGTCCTCGACCGGCTCGCCGCGCTCGCCCCGGACGACGTCGATCGCTCGGCGGACCTGGCCCGGCAGGCGCGCGAGCGGATCTTGGCCACCCCGATGCCCCGGCGCACCGCCGACGCGGTCGCCGCCGCCTACCGGGCACTCGGCGAGCCGAGCGTGGCGGTCCGCTCCTCGGCCACGGCGGAGGACCTCCCGGCGGCCAGCTTCGCCGGGCAGCAGGACACCTACCTGGAGATCACCGGGGTGGACGCCGTGCTCGACGCCGTCCACCGGTGCTGGGCGTCCCTCTGGACCGACCGGGCCGTCCTGTACCGGGCCCGCAACGGGGTCGACTCCGCCCAGACCTGGCTGGCGGTCGTCGTGCAGGAGATGGTGGACGCCGCGGTGGCCGGCGTGCTCTTCACCGCGAACCCGGTGACCGGGCACCGCGGCGAGAGCGTGGTCGACGCGAGCCCCGGGCTCGGCGAGGCCGTGGTCAGCGGGGCGGTGGACCCCGACCACTTCGTGGTGCGGACCGGGACCGGCGCGGTCGTCGAGCGGCGGATCGGGGACGGGACCGGCCGGCCCGCCTGCCTGACCGACGAGCAGGTCGCCGAGCTGGTCCGGCTCGGCGGACGGGTGCAGCAGCACTTCGGGGCACCGCAGGACATCGAGTGGGCCTTCGACCGGGACGGCGGGTGCTGGCTCACCCAGGCCCGGCCGGTGACCACCCTCTTCCCGCTCCCCGACGGTGCGCCGCCGCCGGACGGGCTCCGGGTGTTCTTCTGCTTCAGCCTCGCCCAGGGGCTGACCCGCCCGTTGACCCCGCTGGGCATCGCGGCCATCCGGGTCGTCGCGTCCGGGGCCGGGCGGCTGTACGGGTACCCGCCGGCCGATCCGGTGGCCGGGCCGCCGGCGGTCCGGGCCGCCGCCGGCCGGCTGTTCTTCGACGTCACCCCGATGCTGCGGAGCACGCCGGGGCGGGCCATCGTCCCGCGCGTGCTCGACGTCATGGAGGCGCGCTCGGCGGTGGTGCTGCGCAGCCTGTTCGACGACCCCCGGCTGACCGTCGTCCAGCCGTCGTGGGTGCCGTTGGTGCGCCGGGTGGCCTCCGTCGCCGCCCGCTACGGCATCGTGCTGCGGGCGGCGCAGGCGCTGGTCAGCCCGGCGGCCGCGCACCGTCGCCTCGACCGTCTCGTCGCGGAGCTGCGGAGCCGCGCGCGGGCACCGCAGGTCGCCACCCCGGAACAGCGGTGGGACGACGTCGTGGCCACCCTGCTCGCCGCCGCTCCGCTGCTCCCGCGGGTGGCGCCACCGGCCGCGGCCGGGTTCGCGATGCTCGGGCTGGCCGCGAAGCTCCTCGGGCCCGACGCGCGGCCGGGTGACGTCCCGACCGTCCTGCGGGGCCTGCCGGCCAACGTGACCACCGAGATGGACCTCGACCTGTGGCGGCTCGCCACGACGGTCCGCGCCGACGAGGCCGCGGCGGAGGCGCTGCGCCAGGAGCCGGTCGCGGACCTCGCCGGGCGGTACCGGGTCGGCGCGCTCCCGCCGGTTCTGCAGCGCGGGCTGGCCGACTTCCTGGACCGGTACGGCCACCGGGCCGTCGCCGAGATCGACCTCGGGCTGCCCCGCTGGGCCGAGGACCCGGCCCACGTCCTCGGCGTGCTGGGCAACTACCTGAGGGTGGCGGAGCCGGACCGGGCCCCGGACGCGGTGTTCGCCCGGGCCGTCGCCGAGGCCGAGGCCATGGTCGCGACGCTGACCGGCCGGGCGCGGGGGCGCGGCCGGGTGCGGGGCGCCGTCGTCCGCTTCGCCCTGGACCGGGCCCGGCGGCTCGGCGGGTTGCGGGAGCTGCCGAAGTACTGCATCGTCCTGGTGCTCGCCCGGGCGCGGGGGCAGCTGCGGGTCCTCGGCGCGGAGCTGGCCGGCAGCGGTGTGCTCGACCGGCCGGAGGACGTGTCCTTCCTCGACCTCCGCGAGGTCAGGGACGGGCTGGGCGGCCGGGACCTGCGCGACGTCGTCCGGGAACGCCGGGCGGCCCACGACCGGGAGCTGGGCCGCCGGCGGGTCCCGCGCGTGCTGCTCAGCGACGGCACCGAGCCGGAGGACCGGGTGGCCCGGCCGCCGGCCGGAGACGGCGCGCTGGTCGGCACGGGCGCGTCGGCGGGGAGGGTGACCGCTCCGGCCCGCGTCGTGCTGGACCCCACGGGGGCGCACGTGGCGCCGGGGGAGGTCCTGGTGACGCCGTCCACCGATCCGGGCTGGACGCCGCTGTTCCTGACCGCCGGCGGGCTGGTCATGGAGATGGGCGGGGCCAACTCCCACGGGGCGGTGGTCGCCCGCGAGTACGGCATCCCGGCGGTCGTCGGCCTGCCCGGTGCCACCACCCGGATCACCACGGGGCAGCTGGTCACCGTGGACGGCACGGCCGGGATCGTCACCGTCGCGGAGCCCGGGGCGTAGCGGCACCGGCGCCGGGGACGACGGAGCCCCCACGGTCAGCGACCGTGGGGGCTCCGTAGCGCGATCAGATCGCGCGGACGTTCTCCGCCTGCGGGCCCTTCTGGCCCTGCGTGATGTCGAACTCGACGCGCTGCGCCTCGTCCAGCGAGCGGTAGCCGTTGCCGGAGATCGCCGAGAAGTGGCAGAAGACGTCGGCGCCGCCGCCGTCCTGCTCGATGAAGCCGAAGCCCTTCTCCGCGTTGAACCACTTCACAGTGCCCTGAGCCATGTCGTTCTCACTTCCGTGCTGTCGCGTCAGCACCGATGGACATCGGTCCTGGGTCGCCGTACCGACCGGCAGGACCGAGAGGAACGTCAGGCAGAGACGACTGCGGACGTTCGAGAACGAAGCAGAGGCACAACAGCGACCGCGTCCGACTGTACGGGGTCGACGCCCGATGTGGGGAAGACGGGGATCAGTGTCACCGTGTACCCCTCGAAGGAGGCTGTTCTGATGGACATCACCACCGTCAACGACCGGCACCTCTACCAGGCCCGGGTCGTGGTCGAGGACCCGGCGCACCCGTCCGGTCAGATCGAGCTGCTGGGGAGGGTCGTCCGGTTCGGCCCCGCCGGGTGGCTGACCGTGGTCGCGGAGCTCGCCGAGGACGCCGAGATCGAGCTCTACCCGACCGGCCGCATCCTGGCGGTCACCGATCTGCGGGAGGTCGGGACTGCCGCCCATCACCATCCGGGCCCGGGCGGCACGGGGTGAGCGACCCTCCTGGGCCCAGCGAATCCCCTTTCCTACCAGTTGAGTAGAGTTGGCCGGGCATGCCATCCGGAGCGGCCGAGAGACCTGGCTCGACGACGCCGCAGCAACCCCCCGCCCCGGCGGACGAGGGTGCTACTGCCAGGACCGATGGAGGAACGTCATGAGGCACGCCGGGCTGACCTGGGCTCGCCGGCACATCGACCTGTGCCGCACCGCCACCGCCCTGTGTCGCTGATCCCGACGCCGGCATCCCGGTAGCCGCCCCGCCCCGCGGGGCACCCACCTGCCGCGGGTCCGGCGCGTTCGACCCCGTCGCCGGTGCCGGAGCCGGCCCGCCCGGGTGGCCGACGTGCAGGTCAGCCGGCCGGCCGGAACGACCTGCGCTGCCCCGACCCAACCCCGGAACCGCTCACCTCGAGGACAACGAACCCCGTGATCGAACTGAACGACGTCCGCAAGGTCTTCCCTGCCCGGAGACGCGCCGGGGAGGTGGTCGCGGTCGACGGGGTGAGCCTGCGGGTGGAGGCCGGCGAGTTCGCCGGCGTGGTCGGTCCCAGCGGATCGGGCAAGAGCACGCTGGTGCGGCTGGTGAACATGCTGGAGCGGCCGACCTCGGGGTCGGTGACCGTGGACGGCCGGGTGCTCAGCGCGCTGCCCGACGACCAGGTCCGCGCGGCCCGCCGGTCCATCGGGATGGTCTTCCAGCACTTCGAGCTGCTGGACTCGCGGACCGCCGCGGGCAACGTCGAGCACCCGCTCGAGCTGGCCGGCGTCGGCCGGGCCGAGCGCCGCCGCCGGGCTGCCGAGCTGCTGGACCTGGTGGGGCTGGGGGAGCGGGCGGACGCCCATCCGGGGCAGCTGTCCGGCGGGCAGAAGCAGCGGGTGGCTATCGCCCGCGCGCTGGCCGGCCGCCCCACGGTGCTGCTCTGCGACGAGGCGACCTCCGCCCTGGACCAGGCCAGCACGACCAGCGTGCTGGAGCTGCTGCGCCGGGTCCGGGCCGAGTTCGGCCTCACCGTGCTGCTCATCACCCACGAGATGGCCGTGGTCAAGGCCGTGTGCGACAGCGCCGTGCTGCTCGAGAAGGGCCGGGTCCTCGACAGCGGCCGGCTGTCGGAGGTCCTGACCCGCGAGCACTCGCCGCTCGGTGACGCCCTGCTGCCCGCACCGCTCGCCGACGCCGGGGCCGGCCACGACGGGGTGCTCCTGCGGGTGACGGTCACCGACCGCACGCCCGAGACCCTCGTCCTGCAGACCCTCGTCGGTCAGCTCGGCCTCGCGGTGGAGGTCGCCGGCGGCTCGGTGGAGACCGTCACGGGTGGGAGGTACGGGCGGCTCCTGCTGCGCGCCGCGGGGGACCTGGAGCGGCTGGACGGCGCGGTGCGCCGGCTGCGCGACGACGGCGTCCTCATCGAGCGGGTCCCCGGCGACTCCGGTGCCGTCGCAGCGGCGGGGGCGGGTCGATGAGCGACTGGGGCCGCATCTATCCGCAGCTGGTCGAGGCCACCGGCGAGACGCTGTACATGGTGGGGGTCTCGGCCCTGCTCACCGTGCTGTTCGGCGTCCCGCTCGGGGTGCTGCTCACCGTCACCGCCCCCGGGGCGCTCGCGCCGCGGCCCGCGCTGTACCGGCTGCTGGGCTTGGTGGTGAACCTCGGCCGGTCCCTGCCGTTCATCATCCTGCTATTCCTGGTCGCGCCCGTGACCCGGGGCGTCGTCGGGACCACGATCGGCTCGACCGCGGCCATCGTGCCGCTGACGATCGGCGCCGTCCCCTTCCTCGCCCGGCTGGTCGAGTCCAGCCTCCGCGAGGTGACCCCCGGCAAGGTCGAGGCGGCGCTGTCCATGGGGGCCCGCCGCCGCGACGTCGTCCGCACCGTGCTGCTGCCGGAGGCGCGGCCCTCGCTGATCGCCGGGATCACCGTCACGGTGGTGGCCCTGATCAGCTACTCGGCGATGGCCGGAGCCGTCGGCGGCGGCGGGCTCGGGGACTTCGCGATCCGCTTCGGCTACCAGCAGTTCCGCACCGACGTCACCCTGCTGACCGTCGTGCTGCTGCTCGCCGTCGTCCAGGCCCTGCAGTGGGCCGGCGACCGCTGGGCGCGCCACGTGGCGCGCGCCTGACCGCCCGCACCGACCCCGATGGCCGTCCGGTCACCGTTCCGTCGCACCACCCGTGAAGGAGAACCACCACCATGCGCTCCCGCCTCCCCCTGATCCTGGCCGCGTCCGCGGCGACGGCCCTCCTCGCCGCCTGCGGCGGCGGGGACGCCGAGCTGTCCGGGGCCGACGAGCCGCTGCGAGTCGGTGCGTCCCCGGTCCCGCACGCCGAGATCCTGCGCTTCATCGACGAGAACCTGGCCGCCGACGCCGGCCTGGAGCTGGAGATCGTCGAGTTCACCGACTACGTGCAGCCCAACGTGGCCCTCGACGACGGCTCGCTGGACGCCAACTATTTCCAGACCGTGCCGTACCTGACGGAGCAGGAGACCAGCGCCGGGTACGACTTCACTCCGCTGGAGCCGGTGCACATCGAGCCCCTGGGCATCTACTCCAGCACGCTGACCGACCTCGCCGCCCTCCCCGACGGCGGGACCGTGGCGATCCCCAACGACCCCACCAACGCCGCGCGGGCGCTGCGGCTGCTGGAGGACAACGAGCTGATCACCCTCGCCGACACCGGGGACGCGGCGCCGACGTCGCTGGACATCGAGTTCAACCCGAAGGACCTGCAGATCTCCGAGGTGGAGGCCGCGCAGGTGCCCCGGTCGCTGGCCGACGTGGACATCGCGGTGATCAACGGCAACTACGCCATCGAGGCCGACCTCGTCCCGGCCGAGGACGCCCTGGCGCTGGAGGAGGCCGAGGGCAACCCCAACGCCAACCTGCTGGTGGTGCGCGCCGGCGACGAGGGCGACGAGCGGATCATCCAGCTGGAGGAGCTGCTGCACTCCGACGAGGTCCGCCAGTTCATCGAGGACGAGTACCAGGGCGCGGTCATCCCCGCCTTCTGACCCACGTCGCGCGCGGAGGGCCGGACGTCCGGCCCTCCGCGCCCGGGAACGCGTGGACACACCTGGCGTCGTGGACCACGTCGTGACCGGAGGCTCCGGACCGCCCGCCGCAGACCGGGCCGGTCAGCGGGACCGTCGGCCGGCCGCCCGCCGGGCCGCGCGGCGTCGCACGCTGCGCCGGACCCGCCGCACGTAGAAGGGCAGGAGCTCCCGACCGACCGGGATCCTGGCCGAGCGGACCGCAGCCTTCGACACCCGCTCCTGGACGGCGAAGCCGTTCGCGAGGATCCAGTACCGGTCCGCCGCGAGCACGGCCGGCGAGGGTGGTCGCATGGTCCGCTTCTGGAGATGGGCGAGGAGAGCGCTCCGGCGCACGACGACCCCGTCCTGGAGCCGGTACTCGCAGATCTCGCCGTCCTCCCAGGCGTAGCGACGCGGATCGCGTCCGGCCGGGTGCTCGGCCCGGGTGCGGTATCTCCGGAAGGAGAGGTCGAAGATGGTGTGCTCGTCCCAGACCCGGACGCCGAGGTCGCGCAGGACGTGGTGGATGCCCGCCATCTCGTCGAAGTACATGGCCGCGGGGTTCGACATCACCTCCCGGTAACTGACGCCGGCCACCTCGTGGCGGAACCACCCGGCCGCCTCGGCGGTGTTCCGGTACAGGGCGAAGTTGCCCTGGATGAGGACCTTGTCGGCCTCGAACGCCTCCGCCGGGAGGTGGTCACGGACCCGGCCGAAGAGCACGTCGAGGTCGCTGTGCCCCCAGAAGTCCCAGCCCCGCAGCTCGTCGGCGAACACCTCCCCGAACGCGGGACGGAAGTCGCACAGCTTGTAGGGGCGCTCGAGGGAGATCGGGAAGTCGAAGTGGCCCTGGATGCGCGCGGCCAGGTCGGTGAACTCCCACCGGCGCACGCTGACGTTGGGCGGTGCGTCCGGCACCGGTGCATCGGTGAGGAGCAGCCAGTGGACGTCCGGGTTCGCGGCCATGCTCTTCACGACGAGGGGCAGGTACGACGGCCGCGGACCGAAGTAGGGGACGACCAGCCGGATGGAGGGCGCGGTCACCGCCCCGGACGCCGTCCGATCTTCGACCCCAGCCAGGTGAGCGGGTCGTACCTGCGGTCCACCACCCGCTCCTTCAGCGGGATGATGCCGTTGTCGGTGAGGTGGATGCCCTCCGGGCACACCTCCGTACAGCACTTGGTGATGTTGCAGTAGCCGAGCCCGAACTCCTCCTGTGCCGCGGCCCGGCGGTCCTGCGCGTCCAGCGGGTGCATGTCCAGCTCGGCCAGCCGGATGAGGAACCGGGGTCCGGCGAAGACCTGCTTGTTCTCCTCGTGGTCCCGGACGACATGACAGGTGTCCTGGCACAGGAAGCACTCGATGCACTTGCGGAACTCCTGCGAGCGCTCGACGTCGACCTGCTGCATCCGGTGGTTGCCGTCCTCGTCCCGCGGCCGCGGGACGAAGGCGGGGACCTGCGCGGCCTTCGCGTAGTTGAAGGAGACGTCGGTGACCAGGTCGCGGATCACGGGGAACGTCCGCATCGGGGTCACGGTGACCGTCTCGTCCTCGGCGAAGGTGCTCATCCGGGTGAGGCACATCAGCCGCGGACGGCCGTTGACCTCCGCGCTGCACGACCCGCACTTGCCGGCCTTGCAGTTCCAGCGGACGGCGAGGTCGCCGGCCTGGGTCGCCTGCAGCCGGTGGATGACGTCGAGCACCACCTCGCCCTCGTTCACCGGCACGGTGTAGGTCTGCAGGTCACCGCCCGAGGCGTCTCCCCGCCAGACCCGGAACGTGGCGTCGTAGGTCATGAGATCTCCTCGAAGATCTCGGCCAGCTCGGGCGGCATCTGCGGCAGCGGCTCGCGGGCGATGCCCACGCCGTCCGGGCCGAGTGCGCACAGGACGTTGACCTTCGCCCACTCGGGATCGGCGGCCGGGAAGTCGTCGCGCGTGTGCCCGCCGCGGCTCTCTTCCCGCTCGAGCGCCGACCGGGCGATGCACTCGCTCACGAGGAGCATGTGCGGCAGGTCGAGGGCGAGGTGCCACCCGGGGTTGTACTGCCGGTGCCCCTCGACGGACAGGTCCGCCACCCGCTTCTTCAGCTCGGCGATGCGCTCCAGCGCCTGTTCCATCTCCGTGCGCGTGCGGATGATGCCGACGAGGTCGTGCATCGTCTCCTGCAGGTCGTGCTGGACTGCGTAGGGGTTCTCGCCACCCTCCCGGTCGAACGGTGCGAGCGCGGCGCGGGCCGCGTCGGCGACCGCGTCCTCGGGCACCCGGACCCGGGCTCCCGCCCGTGCGGCGTGCTCGCGGGCGGCCAGCCCCGCGCGCCGGCCGAACACGAGCAGGTCGGACAGCGAGTTGCCGCCCAGCCGGTTGGACCCGTGCATGCCACCGGCCACCTCGCCGGCCGCGAACAGGCCGGGCACGCGGGACGCCGCGGTGTCCGGGTCGACCTCCACACCACCCATCACGTAGTGGCAGGTGGGCCCGACCTCCATCGGTTCGGCGGTGATGTCGACGTCGGCCAGCTCCTTGAACTGGTGATACATCGACGGCAGCCGCTTGCGGACGTACTCCGCCGGCCGTCGCGAGGCGATGTCGAGGAAGACCCCGCCGTGCGGCGAGCCGCGGCCCGCCTTGACCTCGCTGTTGATCGCCCGGGCGACCTCGTCGCGGGGGAGCAGCTCGGGCGGGCGCCGGTTGTTCTTCTTGTCGGTGTACCAGCGGTCGGCCTCGTCCTCGGTCTCCGCGGTCTCCTTGCGGAAGAAGTCGGGGATGTAGTCGAACATGAACCGGTTGCCCGCGGAGTTGGTCAGGATCCCGCCGTCCCCGCGGACGCTCTCGGTGACCAGGATCCCGCGCACCGACGGCGGCCACACCATCCCGGTCGGGTGGAACTGGACGAACTCCATGTTGACCAGCGAGGCACCGGCCTGGAGGGCGAGCGAGTGGCCGTCGCCCGTGTACTCCCAGGAGTTCGAGGTGACCTTGTAGGTCTTGCCGATCCCGCCGGTGGCCAGGACGACCGACGGCGCCTGCCAGAGGACGAAGCGCCCGGACTCGCGCCAGTACCCGAAGGCGCCGCTGATCGCGCCCTCGTCGTCCGTGAGCAGCCGGGTGACCGTGCACTCCATGTACACGTCGACCCCGAGCGCGACGGTGCGCTGCTGCAGCGTGCGGATCAGCTCCAGGCCGGTCCGGTCACCGACATGGGCGAGCCGGGCGTAGCGGTGACCCCCGAAGTCGCGCTGGCTGATCAGCCCGTCCGCCGTGCGGTCGAACAGCGCGCCCCAGTCCTCCAGCTCGCTGACCCGCTCCGGCGCCTCCTGCGCGTGCAGCTGCGCCATCCGCCAGGAGTTGAGCATCT
Source organism: Modestobacter marinus (assembly GCF_019799945.1). GTDB lineage: Bacteria > Actinomycetota > Actinomycetes > Mycobacteriales > Geodermatophilaceae > Modestobacter > Modestobacter marinus_B. The sequence continues at coordinate 223,148 of NZ_JABGCH010000002.1, read as the reverse complement.
TCCCGCCGCGCATCGTGTCGCGGAAGTGCACCCGCCAGTTGTCCTCGGGGTAGAGGTTGCCCATCGCCGCGGCGATGCCGCCCTCGGCCATGACCGTGTGCGCCTTGCCGAGCAGGGACTTGCACACGACGGCGGTGCGTGCCCCCGCCTCGTGCGCCTCGATCGCCGCCCGCAGCCCGGCGCCGCCCGCCCCGACGACGACGACGTCGTAGTCGTGTCGCTCCAGCTCCACCATCAGAAGAACCTCACGTCCACGATCACGTCGGCGGCCAGCAGGAAGACGTAGAGATCGGCGAGCGCGACGCTGAACATGGACACCCAGGCGTACTGCATGTGCCGGGCGTTCAACCTCGAGACGAACGTCCAGAACCGGTAGCGCACCGGGTGCCGGGAGAAGTGGTTGAGCCGCCCGCCGACGATGTGCCGGCAGGAGTGGCAGGACAGCGAGTACAGGAAGAGCAGCACCGCGTTGACCAGCAGGACCAGCGTGCCGAGGCCCATGTGGCCCCACGCGCCGGTCTCATCGCGGAAGGCCAGGACCGCGTCGTAGAAGAGGACCACGTTGATGACCAGCGCCGCGTACAGGAAGTACCGGTGCACGTTCTGGAAGACCAGCGGGAACCGCGTCTCGCCGGAGTACCCCCGGTGCGGCTCGGCCACGGCACACGCCGGCGGGGACAGCCAGAAGGACCGGTAGTAGGCCTTGCGGTAGTAGTAGCAGGTCAGCCGGATGCCCAGCGGGAAGACCAGGATGTAGATCGCCGGGGAGATCCAGGTGGGCCCGGTGAACAGCTCCGGGAACGTGTCCCCCTCGCACCGGGTCGACAGGCACGGTGAGTAGAACGGCGAGATGTAGGGCTCGGCGAAGTAGTACGCGTTCTGGAACGCCCGGAAGGTCGCGTAGACGACGAACGCCACCAGCGCGACCGCCGTGATCAGGGGCTGCACCCACCAGCGGTCGGTGCGCAGCGTCCGGGCCGCGATCGCCGCCCGTCCGGAGTCGCCGGTTCCGCGTCCCGGCGCGGCGGTCCCGGCCCCGCGCGGCGCGGTGGTGGTCACCGTCCCGTGCGGCCGGCCCCGCCGAAGCCCTCGTCGTCGCCGTCACCGTAGACGCCCGCGAAGGGCTCGTACGCCGAGTACGACGGCTGGCCGGCCATCAGGTCCAGGTCGTCGCGGACCCGGCCGATGTCGCCCCTCAGCCGCCGGGCGTCCACGGTTTCCCCGACGTGCTTCGTGACCGATGCGCACGCCCGTTCCAGGGCGTCGAGCGCCTGCCGAGCCGTCGCCACGTCCTGCTCCAGCGACATCGCTGCCTCCAGATCGCTGCTGGCGCCTCCGGGGAGGTGAGGACCGCAGTCGACCACGGACCTGCGGCCGGGGGAAAGGGCCTTGGTCCCGGCACTTCAGCGGCGGGTGGACCCGCCGCCCGGTCGCCTGCCCCAGCGGAACCAGGCCAGCGGACCGAACCAGTTGACCGCGATGACCATCGCCCACCGGGCCTTGCTGCCGTTCACCTCGGAGGCCGGGCGGGCGGCGAGGTCCTTCCACGCCGCGGCCGCCAGACACCACTGCAGCAGGCCCACGGCGAGGAGCCCGGCGCGCTGCCGGGGCGTCAGGTCCTGCCATCGACGCGATCGCATGCCCCGAGCCTGGCAGACCGGGGGTCCCGGCCGGCGGGCCTGCGGACCGGGGAGTGTGCATCAGCCCGCGGCGACCGGACTCCGGTTCCCGAGGTCGGCGTGCGGCCGGGCGGCATCGAGGTCACGGTGGACGGCATCGGGCGTTCCTCGCCCTCGCGGTGGCGTTGTCGGTGAGTCCCGGGCCGGACGACGTCCTCGTCGTGCGCAGTTCGCTCCTCGGCGGCCGCCGGCTGGGCCTGGCCACCGTGGCGGGCGTGGCGTCGGGCTCCCTCGCGTGGGGCGTCGCCACCGCGGTGGGTCTCGCGACGGTCGTCGCCCGGTCGCCCCCGCTAGCCGCGCACGGCACCCCGCCCGCGGCTCCGCGATCCGCAGCCTCGATCATGTCCGGGGTCGTGGCGAGGAACGGGAGTGGCGATCGTGCGGTCGAGCCAGCCGGGTGCTGCCGGACAGCGGATGGCGGGGTCTCCCCGCGCATGATGGACGCCCTGCCCGCCGGGTTCCTCCCGGACGGACTCACCGGGACCACGCTCGTGCTGGTGCTCCTCGCCGCCCTGGCGGCGGGCTGGATCGACGCCGTCGTCGGCGGCGGAGGACTGCTGCAGCTACCCGCGCTGCTGCTGGTGCCGGGGTTCAGCCCGGTGCAGGCGCTGGCCACCAACAAGCTGGCCTCGATCTTCGGGACGACGACGAGTGCCGTCACCTACTACCGCCGGGTCCACCCCGACCTGCGGACCGCCCTGCCGATGGCCGGGGTCGCGTTGCTGGGCAGCTTCGGCGGGGCCTCCGTCGCGTCGCTGCTGCCGGCCACGGTGTTCAAGCCGATCATCGTCGTGGCGCTCGTGTGCATCGCGGCGTTCACCCTGCTCCGGCCGACGCTGGGCGCGGTGACGGCGCTGCGCCACAGCGGCCGCACGCACCACGGGGTCGCCGGCCTGCTCGGCGCCGCGATCGGGTTCTACGACGGGATCCTCGGCCCGGGGACGGGGTCGTTCCTGGTCTTCGCGATGGTCTCCTCGCTCGGCTACGACTTCCTGTCCGCGAGCGCCAAGGCCAAGATCGTCAACGTCGCCACCAACCTCGGTGCGCTGCTCTTCTTCGCGCCGCACGGGGCGGTCCTCTGGGGGCTCGGCCTGCTCCTGGGCGCGGCCAACATGATCGGCGGCTACCTCGGCTCCCGGATGGCGACCGCCCGGGGGAGCGGCTTCGTCCGCGCGGCCTTCCTCGTGGTGGTGACAGCGCTGATCGTCCGGGTCGGCTGGGACGTCTGGACGGAGAACCTCCGGCCGCTCCTCGGCTGACTGTGGTCACGGATCCCGGGGGGCGACCTGCGCGAAGAAGCCGGTGAGCTCGGCGACGAACGCTCCCGGGTCCTCGGCGGCGAGGAAGTGGCCTCCGCGGGTCCGGATCCGGTAGCTGCGCAGATCGGCGTAGCTGCGCTCCAGCCACGACCGGGGCGGGGCCGGGTGCTCCTCGCGCGGGGCCACCACTCCGGCCGGTACCGGGACCGGCCCCCCGCCGGCGTCCGCGGCGGCGTACGACCGCATCGACGTGGTCATGCTCCGGGTGACCCAGTACAGCGTCGTGACGGTCAGGAGGAAGTCCGCGTCGAACTGCAGGCGTCCGTCGGGGCGGGGATCGGTCCAGCTCAGGAACTTGTCCGCGATCCAGGCGAGCAGGCCCAGCGGCGAGTCGTCGAGCGCCAGCCCCAGGGTCTGCGGGCGGGTCGCGGCGATGTGCCCGTAGCCGCGTTCGGCCTCCCGCCACGCCGCCAGGCTCTCCAGGTACCGGCGCTCGTCCGGGCCGAGGGAGGCGCCGTCCGGCACCGGCGGCTCCAGCCACTCGCTGACGTGGATCGCCCGCACGGTGCCGGGATGACGGCACGCCATCCGGCTGACGATCGATCCGCCGAAGTCATCGCCGTGGGCGAGGAACCGGTCGTAGCCCAGGACGTCCGTCATCAGCCGCGTGAAGAGGTCGCCGTCCGCGTCCTCCGACCCGTCCCTCAGCCGCCCGGCGTCCGAGAAGCCGTAGCCGGGACGGGTCGGCACCACCACGTCGAACCCCGGACCGGGCGGCGCGGCGGTCGGCAGCGGGACGACCCGGGCGTACTCGACGAAGCTCGAGGGCCAGCCGTGCACCGGCAGCAGCGGGCGGGGCGGGACGCTCGCGCTGCGCGCATGGACCACGTGCAGCCGCATCCCGTCCACCTCGAGGAGGTGCTGGGGCAGGTCGTTCAGCTGCCGCTCCTGGCGGCGCCAGTCGAAGTCCGACCGCCACCGTTCCCACAGCCGGTGGACGTGGCGGAGGCGGTCGCCGTCCTCGCGGCCGACGACCAGCAGGTGGTCGGGCCAGCGGGCGTGGTCCAGCCGCGCGCGGAGGTCGGCCAGGGTCTCGTCGGGGACGTCGATGCGGAACCGGGACGACGTGGTCACCATTCTGGGCACCTCCACGGTGCGGTTCAGGTGGTCGTCGAGGGTCGGGACCCGGTCTCCAGCGGCGTGCGTCCTGTCCGAGCGTTGCAGGGTCGCGGACTCCGGGGAACGGGTCCGGCCCCACCCGTCCTCACGGCAGCGGCAGGTCCGTGGCGGTGAGGAGGACGTCCTGGCAGCCGTACTCGTCCATCAGCCGGGCGGTGGCCAACCGCTGCCGGGACAGCTCCACGGGTCCCTGCCGGCTCAGCGCGTAGCACCGGTAGCCGTCGGTGGCGCACAGCCCGGCCAGCACGGCGCGCAGCTGCACCGTCCCCGGCAGCACCTCGACGAACAGCGTCGGCCGCGTGGCCCGCAGGTGCTCCCGCATCGCGGCGAGCAGGACGTGCTCCTGTCCCTCGACGTCCATCTTGACCAGGTCCACGCCGTCCAGCAGCCGCCGGACGTCGACGGCGGGCACGTCGAGCGCGACCGGGACGTCCCGCCTCATGTCGGCGGGCAGCTCGGTGTCCACGGCCAGGAACGCGACCGTCGGCGTCGCCGCCTGGTCGGCCGGGACGTGCAGGCGCACCGACGGGACGGCGGGGTCCGCGACCGCGGCGGCCTCGACGACCTCCACGTTGGTCACCCCGTTGAGGGCGAGGTGGGTCCGGCAGACCCCGGCGGAGACCGGGTGCGGCTCCACGGCGACGTAGCGGACGCCGGGCGCGGCACGGCCGCCCTGCACCGCGAAGTACCCGACGTTCGTCCCCAGCTCGAGCACCGACCGGGAGCTCCGGCAGTACGCGCGCCACCACGGCAGCAGCTCGGGCTCCCAGCCCTGCGCGCCGCACCAGTAGAGCTGCTCCAGGACCTGCGAGTCGACGGCGACGAACTCCAGGTCCGGGTCGTCGCCCAGCCGGAAGGTCGACACTGCGCGGGGGATCCCGCCGCGGAACAGCACGCGCAGCACCGCCCGGCGGACCCGGGACGGGGGAGTGCCCCGGGTCAGCGCGCGCCGCAGCGCGTCGGCGACGGGCACCGGCAGCGGGCCGACCACCGCGCGGGCGAGCCGCCGGCCGAGCGGCCGGTCGGCGCCGCGGATCACGCCGGGTTCACAGCGGGGCCGTGTAGCCGCCGAACGCGTCCGGGGACTCCCAGATCCGCACGCCCAGCGTCGCCCCGGGCAGCCGGCCCAGCGCGGCCGCGAGCTCGTCGTGCAGCCACCGGGCGAACACCTCGACCGTCACCGCCTCGGCGTCCGCCGGCCGGATGACCTCGAGGTCCGCGCCGTCGACCCGGGCGGCGGCGTTCCGCAGCGCCGCGTCCAGCACGTCGAGGTTCACCACCATGCCGCGGTCGTCCAGGTCGTCCCGGCGGACGACGACGTCGAGCCGGTAGTCGTGGGAGTGCCGCTCCCCCTCGGGGGGCGGCATGCCCGGCATCACGTGGAAGGCGCGGACGCCGAGCGCGGTCCCGGTCTCGTACACGGCGCTATTGATAGCGCAGCGCGACGTGGACCACACCCGGTTCGCGGGCGTCCAGCGCCCGGTAGGCCGCGGCCGCCTGCTCGAACGCGAACTCCGTGGTGGCCAGCGCGGTCAGCGGCAGCTCGCCGAGCAGCCCGACGGCGACCTGCCGGCGGCGGCCGACGTCCCACCGGGCGCCGAGCGCGGCGGGGACGGTGGACACCTGGCTGCCGCGGATGGTGAGCCGCCGGCGGTGGAACGCGCCCCCGAGCGGGAGCCCGACCTGCTGGACGCCGTACCAGGACCCGACCAGCGCCGTCCCCTCGTGGGCCAGCAGGTCCAGCGCCCCGGCGAGCGCGGTGGGGGAGCCGGACAGCTCGAGCAGCAGCGGCACCCCGGCGGACGGCAGGTGCCGCGGCAGCTCCGCCGGTTCCACGGCGAGGATGCCCAGCGGGCGTGCCAGCTCCCGGCGGTCCGCCGACGGATCGGCCGCGATGACCGTCGCGCCGGCCCGCTGCAGCAGCAGGGTCGTGAGCACGCCGACGACGCCCAGCCCGAGCACGACGACGGTCTCCTGCGCCACCTGGCCGGCGTCCAGGCTCAGCTGCAGCGCGGTCTCGACGAAGGGCAGCAGGGTGGCCAGCCGCGGGTCGGTGCCGCGGGGGAGCGGGACGACGTCGCCCGCGCCGACCACGAGCCGGTCCTGGTGCGGGTGGAAGGCGAAGACCAGCGTCCCCGGCGGCAGCACGCCGGCCGGCCCCTCGACCTCCCCCACGCAGCTGTAGCCGTACGGGAACGGCGGGCGGAAGGTGCCCCCCAGCGCGCCGATCCGCTCGTCGAGCGGGAGGTCCGGGTCCAGCAGTCCCCGGTAGGCGAGCAGCTCGGTGCCGGTGCTGATCCCCGAGTACCGCGTGCGGACCAGCAGCTCGCCCGGGCCGGGACCGGGCAGGTCCACCGGCGCGAGCTCGACCCGTCCAGGGGCGACGAACAGCAGTCGGAGGGCCCGCACGCCGGCTCACCCCCAGGTCCCGTTCCCCACTCGTCCCCCTCGCGCGACGGTAGCGTGGCCGGACGGATCGACGCGGCAGCGAGGAGTCGGCGCATGGAGGCTGCACCGTCGTCGCCGGACCGGTCGGCGCCGCGCGAGGTGGCCACCGCGCCGATCCCGACCCCCTACGGCGAGTTCCTGGCCCACGCGTTCGCGAGCTCCGCCGGGCGCGTGCACCTCGCGCTGGTGTGCGGGGAGATCGGCGACGGCGGGTCGGTGCTCACCCGGGTGCACTCGGAGTGCCTGACCGGGGACACCCTCGGCTCGCTGCGCTGCGACTGCGGGGTCCAGCTGCGGTCGGCGCTGCGGACCGTGGCCGCCGAGGGCCGCGGCGTCGTGCTGTACGTCGACGGCCACGGGAGTCGGGGAACCGGGCTGGTCGACGAGCTGCGGGTGCACGTCGGCGCCGGCGCCGATCCGGTCGGCGCGGACCCGGTTCCCGGCCCGGACGGCGACCTGCGGGACTACGGCGACCCGGCCGCTGTCCTGCGGTCGCTGGGGGTCCGTTCGGTGCGGCTGCTGTCGAACAACCCGGCGAAGGCGGCCGGCCTCCGGGAGCACGGGGTCGCGGTCGAGTCCCTTCAGCCGCTCGGCACGGAGGCGAACCGGCACAACCGCGCCCACCTGGACACCCAGCGGGCGCGGCTCGGGCATCTGCGGTCGACCGGGCGGCAGCCCGACGAGCTCCCCGCCGCGCCGGTCGACGTCGGCGGCCTGCTCGGCCCGCTGTGCGAGCACGCGCACCGGCCGCACGTCGTCCTGAAGTACGCCCAGACGCTCGACGGGCGGATCGCCACCCGGACCGGTGACGCGCGGTGGATCAGCGGCGCGGCGGAACGTCAGCTGTCGCACGCGATGCGCGCCGGCTGCGACGCGGTCCTCGTCGGGGCCGGGACGCTGCTGCAGGACGATCCGCAGCTCACCGTCCGGATGGTGCCGGGCGCCTCGCCGGTGCGCGTGGTGCTGGACTCGGCGCTGCGCACGCCCCTGACCGCGAAGGTGCTGTCCGACGACGCCGCCACCGTCGTGCTGTGCCGGTCCGACGCCGATCCGGCGCGGCGCCGGGCACTGGAGTCGGCGGGCGCGACGGTCCGCGACGTCCCGGCCGGACCGGACGGGCTGCGGATCGACGAGGCGCTCCGCCTGCTGCGCTCGATCGGGATCGCGTCGCTGCTGGTCGAGGGCGGGAGCCGGGTCATCACCTCGTTGCTGCGCGCGGCGGTGGTGGACCGGCTGGTCGTGTCGCTGTCACCGACGATCATCGGTGCCGGCGTCGAGGCGGTCGGCCCGCTCGGCGTCGACCGGGTCGCCGACGGCATCCGGCTGGTCCGCCGGTCGGTGGTCCTGGCCGGCGACGACGTCCTGACCGTCTTCGACGTGGCCGGCGCCGTCCCGCGGGAGCGGTAGCCCGACGGCGGCCCGCCCGGTGGCGTCGCGGTGCGGGGCCCGGCGGATCCGGTCGACGCCCAGCACGATCCCGCCGGGCAGCGCCGCGACCAGCGCCATCACGCCGTAGGCCGCCGCGGCGGCGACGCCCTGGTCCGCGCCCAGGCCCGCGGCGCTGAACGCCCACGCGGCCATGCCCTCCCGCGGCCCCCACCCGCCGACGCTGAGCGGCACCGCCATCGCGAGCAGCACCAGCACGACCAGCGGCGTCAGCACCGCCGGGGACGCGGTCGATCCGGTCGTCTCCGCCGCCACCAGGAAGACGCTGCCGTGGCCGGCCGCGACGAGCACCGAGGTGACCGTGACCACGGGCCACACCCGCCGGTCGACGAGGCCGGCACGGACGTCGGCGCGCACCGCGCGCAGCAGCCGTGCCCCGCGGGACGGCCCCCGGTGCGGCAGGGCCCGCAGCGCGAGCACCACGCCCAGCGCGCCGAGCGCCGCCGCGGCGACCGTCCACCCCATCCCGGCGCGGACCGGGGAGTCCAGGACGAGCAGCAGCACCAGCCCGAGGACCACCAGCACGACCTGGCCGGCGGTCCGCTCCCACGCCACGGCGCGCAGGCCCCGGCCGAGATCTCCGGCGTCCAGGCCGTGCCGCACCCCGCGGTGCACGTCGCCGACCACCCCACCGGGCAGTGCGCTGTTGAGGAACTGCGACCGGTAGTACGCGGCGACCGCCGTCCGCAGGGGCAGGCCGACGCCCAGCCCGCCGGCGACGGCCTGCCACCGCCAGGCCGAGCAGACGGTGGTCAGCGCGGTGATCGCCGTGGCGGCCAGCAGCGCGCCGGGGCTGAGCAGGCGCACGCCGTCCAGGAACGGGCCGGTGCCCAGCCGCCAGAGCAGCACCGCGAGGATCGCCAGGCCGCCGACCGGACGGGCCCACGCCCACGCCCGCCGCGTGCCGCCGCTCACGACCGGCCCGCTCCGTCGCCGGCCGCGGTCAGCACGGCCGCCACCCGCCGCGCCGTCGCGTCCCAGCCCTCCAGCGACCGGCGTCGCTCGCGGGCCGCCCGGCGCAGCCGCGCCCGCAGCCCGGCGTCGCACAGCCAGCGGCGGAGCGCCCCGCCGAGCGCCACCGGGTCGCCGGCGGGGACGAGCAGCCCGGGGATGCCGGCGCCGGTCCGCCCGACGGCCTCCCGGACACCGCCGACGTCGCTGGCCAGGACCGGCACCCCGGCCGCCAGCGCCTCGGTGAGCACCATCCCGTAGGACTCCAGCCGGGACGGCAGCACCAGCAGGTCCGCCGCCCGGTACTCGCGGCGCAGCTCCTCGCCCCGGCGGGGCCCGGTGAGCCGGATCCGGTCGGCGAGGCCGGACCCGTCCGCCGTGCGGCGGAACTGCTCCACGAACGGGGGGTCCACGTCGAGCGCGCCCACGACGGTGCAGCTCCAGGACAGCTCGACGACCCCGCGCAGCGCCTCGAGCAGCAGGTCGTGCCCCTTGTGGGGCGCCACGGCGCCGACGCAGAGCAGCCGGCCGCCGCCGGGGGTGCCGGGCGCCTCGTCGTCCGGGTCCACGCCGGGACGGGCCACCTGCACCCGGTCGGGCGGGAGCCGGTGGCGGTCGAGCAGCCCGTCCCGGGTCCACGCGCTGGTCGTGACGACGGCCCGGGCGGCGGCGAGGACCGCGCCCTCGGCCTCGGCCGCGACGGCGACGCCGCCGAGCGGCATGTGCACCAGGACCACCAGCCGCACGCGGCCGGCCTCCGGCACCAGGACGGCGGCCGCGGCGGACGCGATCAGGCCGTCCACCACGACCAGCGCGCCGTCCGGCGCGGCGCCCACCGTGCGCGCCAGCCGGGACAGGGCCGCCGGGTCCGGCCGGGGCCAGGGACCCGCAGCGGCGAGCTCGCGCACGTCCCACCCCAGCGCGCGCAGCCCGTCGCAGGTCCGCCGGTCGTACCGGTTGCCCCCGCTGGGCCGGGCGGGGTCGTCGATGCCGTCGGGGACGACGACGTGCACGGTCCTCACGAGGGCGCGACGGAGATCCGACCGCCGGACCGCCCGCGCCGCGAGGATGCACTCGCGTCTCGTGTCACCGGCAGCACCTCCCCGCGCGTGCGATGGACCGCATCGTCGCGCGTTCCGGTGTTCTTGGGCGTGCCCATCGACACGGAGGAGTCGTGTTGACGGTCCAACGGGGCCTGCTGGCCGGGCTGGTCGCCCACCTGGTGGTGCTCACCGCCCTCGCCGGCGCCGGCGCGGTGGGCGGGGTCGGCGCGCTCGCCGCGCTCGCCTACGGCGCCGGCACGGTCGCGCTGCTGGGGCGCGCACTGGCGGGCTCGCGCGCGCTCGGCGTCGGCCCGGCTGACCTGGTGACGCTGCTGCGGTCCGCGCTCGTCGGCGGCGTCGCGGCGCTGGTCGCGGACTCCGTGACCGGGCCGGTCCCGGTGGGCACGCTGGTCGCGCTGGCCGGCGTGGCGCTTGCGCTCGACGCGGTGGACGGCCGGGTGGCGCGGCGCACCGGGACGGTGACGGCGACCGGAGCGCGCTTCGACATGGAGGTCGACTCGGTCCTGGTCCTGCTCCTCGGCGTGTACGTCGCCGGCTCGCTGGGCCCGTGGGTGCTCGCGGTCGCGGCGGTCCACTACGTGTTCGTCGCCGCCCGCTGGGTGCTGCCCTGGCTGCGCGGGCAGGTGCCGCCCCGCCACTGGTGCAAGGTCGTCGCGGCCGTCCAGGGCATGGTGCTGGTCACCGTGGCCGCGGGCGTGCTGCCTCGCGTCGTCGCCGTCGGGGCCCTCGTCGCGGTGGCGGGACTGCTCGCCGAGTCGTTCGGCCGGGAGGTGTGGTTGCTGTGGCGCAGCCGCCGCACCAGCACAGCGGGCGACGTCGAGCCGCGGGCCGTCGGGTCCGTCCATGGCTGAGCCGGCGGGAGCCCCGGCCCCAGGACGGCGGCGCCGGGTGCTCTCGGCGGTGCTGACGGCGCTTGCCGTCCTCGTCGTCTGGGCGGTGCTGGTGGTGCCGGACCGGCTCTTCCGGCTGACCCCGGAGGCCTTCCTGCGCATCCCGGTGGAGGGGCTCGCCCTGGTCGGTGTCGGCCTGCTCGTGCGCCGGCACCGGGTCCGCGGCGTCGCGGTGCTCCTCGGTCTGGCGATCGGGCTGCTCGCCGTGGTGCGGGTGCTGGACCTGGGGTTCCGCGCGGCGCTGCTGCGGCCGTTCAACCCGGTGACCGACTGGAAGCTGGTCGGGCCCGCCGTCGACATGCTCCAGGACTCGCTCGGGCCGGGCTGGGCGAGGGCCGCCGTCGTCGGCGCGGTGCTCCTCGTCGTCCTGGTGCCGGCGGCGGTGACCGTGTCGGTGGTCCGCGTCTGCCGGGTCGCCACGGACCACCGCGGGCCGGCGGCCGGCGTGGCCGGCTCGCTCGGTGCGGCCTGGCTGGTCTGCGCCCTCCTCGCCGTCCACCTGACCCCGGGGGTGCCGGTCGCGTCCCGGGCGGCGGCCGAGCTCGCCGTCGTCCAGGTCCGCGACGTCGCCCACAACGTGCGCGACCTCTCCGCGTTCCGCACCGAGCTGGCGGCCCCCGACCCCTTCGCCACCCTGCCGGCCGCAGAGCTGCTCGCGAGCCTGCGCGGCAAGGACGTCCTGGTCGTGTTCGTCGAGAGCTACGGGCGGGTGGCGGTGGAGGGGTCCGCCGTGTCCGCCGACATCGCGGCCGTGCTGGACGCCGGCACCGGGTCGCTGCGCGCCGCCGGGTTCGAGGCGCGCAGCGCCTTCCTGACCTCCTCGACGTTCAGCGGGATCAGCTGGCTCGCCCACGCCACGCTCCACTCCGGGCTCTGGATCGACAGCCAGCAGCGCTACGACCAGCTGCTGGCCAGCGACCGGTTCACCCTGCCCGCGGCGTTCCAGCGGGCCGGCTGGCGGACCGTCGTCGACGTGCCGTCCAACCGCGACCCGTGGCCGGAGGGGCGGGCCTTCTACGGCTTCGACGAGGACCTCGACCGGCACGACGTGGGGTACGCGGGGCCGAAGTTCAGCTTCGCGGCGATGCCCGACCAGTACACGCTGGCCGCGTTCGAGCGGCTGGAGCTCGCGCCCGGTCATCCGCCGGTGATGGCGGAGATCGACCTGGTGTCCTCGCACGAGCCCTGGACCCCGGTGCCCCGCATGCTCGACTGGGACGAGCTGGGGGACGGCTCGATCTACGACGGCATGCCCGCCGAGGGGCCGGCGCCGGCCGACGTCCTCGGGGACACCGACCGGATCCGGGCGCTGTACGGGGAGTCGATCGAGTACTCGCTCACCGCCCTGATCTCGTTCGTGACGACGTTCCACGACTCCGACGACGACCTCGTGGTCCTGCTGCTCGGCGACCACCAGCCCGCCCCGGTCGTCACCGGCCCGGACGCGACGCACGACGTCCCGGTCACCCTCCTCGCGGCCGATCCGGCCGTGCTCGACCGGATCGGGTCGTGGGGCTGGGACCCCGGGTTGCGCCCGGGCCCGGATGCGCCGGTGTGGCCGATGGACGCCTTCCGGGACCGGTTCCTCACCGCCTTCGGGTAGCCGCGCGCCCCGCCGGCCGTCCGCCGGACCTGATGCCCGGGCGCCCGCTGCCGTGCGGGTTGGACCTGGTGCCCGGGGCCGGCGTGGCCGTTCTCCTCCAGGTCGCGCAGGCCGTCCACGCCCACGGCCTCAGCGGACCCCGGGGTCGGCCCCGGTCCCGCCACCACGCCGACCGGTCCCCGCCGACGCGGGGACCGGCGGGGCTGTGGGAGCGTTTCGGGCATGGTCGGACACGAGGATCTCGCGGTACGGACGCTCGGCCCCTGCCGGATCGACTCGCCGCTCGCCGCGCGGCTGGGTGAGCGGTCGACGACGCAGCACTCGGTCATCGAGGAGGACCGGATCCTCTTCGACGACACGCTCTCCATGGTCACGTCCCGAGGCGTGCCGGTCGACCAGCTGCCCAGCCTCGAGCCGGGCGGGCCGCGCAAGAAGATCTACTTCGACCCCGCCAAGACCCGGGTCGGGATCGTCACCTGCGGCGGCCTCTGTCCCGGCCTGAACGACGTGATCCGCGGGCTGGTGCTCGAGCTCTTCCGGCACTACGGCATCCGCCGGATCGTCGGGTTCCGGAACGGCTACCGCGGCTTCATCCCGCGGTACGGGGAGGACGTCGTCGACCTGACCCCCGAGGTCGTGATGCACATCGACGACGAGGGCGGCACGATCCTCGGCACCTCCCGCGGCCAGCAGGACCCGGAGGAGGTCGTCGACGCCCTGGAGCGCCTCAACATCAATGTGCTGTTCGTGATCGGTGGCGACGGCACCATCCGCGGGGCGATGGACCTCGTCCGCGTGGTGGAGGAGCGGGGGCTCAAGGTCGCCGTGGTGGGGATCCCGAAGACCATCGACAACGACATCCCCTACATCGACCAGAGCTTCGGCTTCCAGACCGCGATGGCGGAGGCGACGAAGTCGATCCACGCGGCGAGCGTCGAGGCGCGCTCCGCGCCCGGGGGGATCGGCCTGGTGAAGCTGATGGGCCGGCACTCCGGCTTCATCGCCTGCTACGCGACGCTGGCCAAGGACGACGCCGACTACGTGCTCATCCCCGAGGTGCCGTTCGCCCTGGACGGCGACCGGGGGTTCCTGGAGCACCTGCGCCACCGCGTGCAGGAGCGGGGACACGCCGTGGTGGTGGTCGCCGAGGGAGCCGGGCAGGAGTTCATCGAGGGGGAGGAGCCGGGGCGGGACGCCTCGGGCAACATCCGTTTCGGCGACATCGGCCGGCTGCTGCGCAAGCGGATCATCGAGCACCTGGACGGGCACGGCGTGGAGAACAACGTGCGCTACTTCGACCCGAGCTACGCGATCCGCAGCGTGCCGGCGAACCCGTTCGACAGCGCCTACTGCCTCCGGCTCGCCCACGCCGCCGTGCACGCGGCGATGGCCGGGCGCACCGAGGTGATCGTCGCGCGGCGGCGGCGGCGGTTCGTGCACATGCCCATGCCGCTGGCGGTCAGCCGCCGCAACCACGTCGACCCGCTGGGGGACCTGTGGTTGTCGGTGCTCGAGGCCACCGGGCAGCCCGTGCGCTTCGAGTGAGCCGGTCCCGGGTCCGCGGCCCGGCTCTGACTCAGCCGGGCTCGGACTCGTGCCCGGCCGGCACCGCCCGGACCAGGCCCCGGTAGGCGTCCGCGGCACGGATCCGGCCGCTGACGACGTCGTGGATGGCCCGCGCGATCGGCATGTCCAGACCGTGCCGGTCGGCCAGCTCCACGACCGTGGACACCGTCTTCACGCCCTCGGCGACCATCCGCATCTCGGCCAGGACCTCGTCGAGCGAGCGGCCCAGGCCGAGCTGCTCGCCGACGTGGCGGTTGCGGCTCTGCGGGCTCATGCAGGTGGCGACCAGGTCGCCCAGGCCGGCCAGGCCGGCCAGGGTGGCGGGCTCGCCGCCCATCGCCACGGCGAGCGTGGTGAGCTCGGCCAGGCCGCGGGACATCACCGCGGCCCGCGTGTTGTCCCCGACGCCCAGGCCCTGCGCCATGCCGGTCGCGATGGCGATGACGTTCTTGAGCGCGCCGCCGATCTCGCAGCCGACGACGTCGTGGTGGGTGTAGACGCGGAAGACCCCGCGCTGCACCTCGCGCTGCAGCGCCGCGGCCACGGTCAGGTCCCCGGTGGCGATGACGCTGGCCGCCGCCTGCCCGGCCATGATCTCCCGCGCCAGGTTGGGCCCGGTGAGCGCCGCGGCGGGCCGGCCGGGCAGCACCTCGGTGATCACCTCGGTCATCCGCAGGTGGGTGCCGCGCTCGAGTCCCTTGCTGAGGCTGACCACCGGGATCCAGGGCGCCAGGTGTGGCCGGACCTGTTCCAGGGTCTCCCGGACGGCGGCGGTCGGGACGCCGACCACCAGCAGCTCGGCGTGCCGGGACGCCTGTTCGAGGTCCGCCGTCGCGCGCAGCCGGGCGGGCAGCCGGGCTCCGGGGAGATAGTCGGCGTTGGAGCGCTGGCCGTTGACCTCGTCGACAACCGCGGGGTTGCGGGCCCAGAGCAGCACCTCGTGGTCGGGTCGGCACAGCAGCGTGGCGACCGTCGTCCCCCACGAGCCGGCTCCCAGCACCGTCACCCTCATCGTCGCCCCTTCCGACGGCCCGGTGAGGATCATGACCGACGGGCTGGCGGAGCAGGTGTCCCGCGGCCACCGTCCGTGACGACGCCGCGATGGCACGCCGACTCCGACGACGAGTCACGGCACCGGACGCCCCCGACGAGTTCCCCGGCCCCGCCTCGCGGAGGACGCTTGCCGCCTCCGGGCCCTCGCCGGCTCGACGACACCGGACCGCGGACCCATCACCAGGAGGACCTCATGCGCCGAACGGCCGCCGCCCCGCTCCTGTACGCGTGCGCCCTCGTGCTGCTCGCCGCGTGCGGGGGCGCCGAGGAGGAACCGGTCGCGACCGCCGGGGAGGACACCGCGGCCGGCGCCGGGTCGGAGGCGGCCGACGACGGGCTCGAGGTGACCCTGGTCGACCCCGAGGGCACCGAGGTCGGCACGGTGAGCCTCGCCGAGACCGACGAGGGCACGGAGGTGACGGTGGAGGTGGACGGTCTCCCGCCGGGCTTCCACGCGTTCCACGTGCACTCCATCGGCGCCTGCGAGCCGGACAGCGTGAGCCCCACCGACCCTGCGATGACCGGGGACTTCCTCTCGGCCGGTGGGCACCTCGGCGCGGGCGAGGCCGACCACGGCGAGCACCAGGGCGACCTGCCGACCCTGTTCGTCTCGGCGTCCGGCACCGGGTCCCTCACCGCGGTCACCGACGCGCTGAGCCTGGCCGACCTCACCGACCAGGACGGCAGCGCGGTCATGGTGCACGCCGGCCGGGACAACTACGCGAACATCCCGGAGCGGTACGCGCCGGGCGGGCCGGACGACATGACCAAGGGCACCGGGGACGCCGGCGGCCGCATCGCCTGCGGGCTCGTCGAGGGCTGACGGCGCGTCGGGCACCCGCCCCCTGGCGGCGACCAGCCCGACCGCGCGTCAGGTGGGAGCGGGGCGGCCCGTCCCGGTCACCAGCGGAGCGGGGTGATCTGCCGGGACTGCGCCGTGCGGCAGACCCGGCAGTTCCCCCAGGTGACGAGGGCGAGCGGCGTCGTGGGGGCGCCGCACTCGGGGCAGTCGACGGGCTCCTGCGAACGGGCGCGGGCCTCGGTGAGCTCCCGGGACCGTTCCTCGTGGATCTTCTCGTCGCCCCGGCAGGGGCAGCCGAGATGTGCTTCGGCGCAGCGTCCACGTCGTGTGGCGATGGGGTCTCCTCTGTCTGCTCCGACGCGACCGCCGGGCGGCTCCGCGACTTGCGTCCCTGCCGATTGTCCCCCGAAGAAGTCCCCGGGGGCGGGAACACCGACGGCCGGTCCTCCGGCGGGGGGAGTTGTGCCGTTCCGGCTCGGGGACGCCCACCACCGCGCAGCGGCGGGTGCCCCGGTCAGTGGTTGCCGCGGGCGACCCGCAGCACCATGCCGTCGGCGCCGGCCAGGACGACCAGGTCGCCGCGGCGGAACCGGGTCCGCGCGGGAGTGTTCGGGTCCGGGGAGACGTCGTCGGGTGCGTCGAGGCAGCGCCGGATGTCGCCGTCGGTGACCTTCAGGCCGGTGGCGGCCTCCCGGGCGCCACGGGTCATCCGCAGCCCGCCGGTGGAGGTCCCCGTCCGCGGCTGCGGGTCCGATCCGGGGCGCGCGGCGGAGGTCGGCCACACGGAGGAGTGGGTCCCAGTGGTGGAGGCGTCGTCGTCGTGGTCGTCCCCCGACGACGGCGGAGCGAGGAAGGTGAGTTCGGGTGCCGCCATGCGGTGCTCCGCTTCGTCGGTGTGCGGGGGCGTCTGCCTCGCCGCGGTGGTGGGGCGCGAGGTGCCGGGCGCGTCGGACTCGGCCTGCGGGCGGTCCCACGGTGCGGGTACCGAGCGGTCCCGTCGTCCGCACGCTACGGGACGGTGCCCCGGTCCCAGGCGATCGGCCCCGGTTCCCTGACCCTCACGGGTGGGTTCCCCGTCAGGCGCGGACCAGCGCTCCCAGCGCCTCCGGGTCGTAGAGCGTGCCGGAGTCGACCGGCTCGCCGTTGAGCAGGGCCGCCGGCGTGCCCTGCGGGTCCTGGTCCTCGAACGACCGCTCGGCCTCGGCCACCCAGGCCTCGTACCGGCCCTCGCGCACGCCGGTCACGAAGTCCGGATCGCGCAGGTCAACCCTGCGGCCGAGGGCGAGCAGGTCCTCGACGGTGAACCCGCCGCTGTGCTCGGGCGGCTGGGCGGCGAACAGCTCCCGGCGAAACTGGTCGAAGCGGCCGGCCTCCGCGGCGAGGGCCAGCGCGTTGCCGGCGCGCACCGACTCCGGGCCCAGCATGGACCGCATCCGGTACTCGACCGCGACCGCGCCGGCCGCCACCTCCCGGCGCAGCAGGTCTCCCGACGCGTCCTCGAACCGCCGGCAGTAGGGGCACTGCGGGTCCTCGAAGACGACCAGCCGGCGGCGGGCGTTGTCGCTGCCGACGAGCACACCGCCGTCCGGGGTGTGACCGGAGGGTGCGGGAGACGTCGCGGTGGGGTCCATGGGAGCGTTCCTACCCCGCGAGGGCCGGTCCTGCCCGTGGTCGATCGCGGCGCCCCCGCGGACGGGCCCTCGTCACGGGAGGGCCAGCATCCGGTCAGCGGCCGCCCGGGTGAACGCCTCCGGCGGCAGTGCGTCCGGACCGATCAGTGCGGCGGCGATGGGCAACCGTGCACGCGGGTCGGCGGCGAAGCGGGCGAGCGCCGCGGTCCGGCGGCGTCGCCCGTCCGGGGTGAAGTCGGCGCGGAGCCTGGTGATCGCCTCCGCCGTGGCGCGGAGGCGCCGCATCCGCTCGGCGCGCTCGACGGCGTACGGCTCGAAGGTGCCCGGCCCCCGCGACCGCTCGCCGAGGAGGGCGTCGCCCACCAGCCGCGCGTCGCGGATCGCGACCGTCAGGCCCTGACCGGCGATGGGGTCGCTGCAGCCGGCTGCGTCGCCGATCAGCACGGCGCCCGGCACGTACGGCGTCTCCGACCAGGTGTCCTCCATCGGGAAGCTCGCCCATCCCGGTCGGGGGCGGGCGTGCTGGAACGTCACGGCGTCGGGGAAGCAGGTCAACGTGGCCAGCCGCTGCACCGCGCGGTCACCGGCTCCGCTCCCGGCGAACCGGCGGGGCGCCCTCGGGTCCCAGAAGAGGTAGATCCGCGCGCAACTGTTCCGCCGGGGGAAGACGGCGAAGACGACGTCCTCGCAGGTGCCGATCGAGTTCGTCGACGCGGGCCACCCGGTCAGCCCGTCGACGAGGAGCCCGACCGCGAAGGTCCGCGGGCCGGTGGCGGCCAATGGGATGCCGAGCTGCCGGCGGACGGTGGAGTTCCGGCCGTCGGCACCGACCACCATCCGCGCGTGGACGATCCGCTCACCGAGGTCGTGCTCGTAGCTGACCGCCGGCTGCGGACCCGCGGTCACCTGCACCCGGCGTACACCGCGGACCACCTCGGCCCCAGCCGAGGAGGCCACGTCCATCAGCTCCCGGCAGGCGCCGGGATGACTGAGGTTCAGCATCCCCGCAGCACCGGGCACCAGGACGGACGTGTCCAGCGCCGCGGCCTCGGCGACGTCCGGGGCCATCGAGTCCCCGTAGGGGACCGACCGCGCAGCCATGGTCCCCTCGGCCCGCAGGACGACGTCCAGCAGTCCGGATCGGTTGAGCTCGGCGCAGCCCCAGGGCGGCATGTACTCGCCGCGGACCCGATCCCGGTACTCCGCTGACTGCTCCAGGACGGTCACGGACAGTCCGGCGCGAGCCAGCCGCACGGCCAGGGCACCCCCGGCGAAGCCTCCGCCGACGATCGCGACCTCGGCCGTGGTCTCGTCCATCGTCAGGGTCTCGATCCCGGCGGGTCGGATCCCGGGGCGATGTTCTGGTTCAGCCGGAACACGTTGGCGGGGTCGTACCGCCTCTTCACCTCTGCGAGCCGGGGGTAGTTGGCCCCGTAGGCGGCGCGCACCCGGTCCGGCCCCTCGGCACCGAGGTTGTTGACGTACACGGCTTCCTGCAGGTGCGGCGTCATCGCATCGAAGAGACCGCGGGTCCAGGCGATGTTGCGCTCCGAGTCCAGCGGATCCTCCCACTGGGAGATCATGAGGAAGTCGTACTGGTCCGCCCGATGCCGGAACGCGGTCGCGTCCGGTGCCACTCTGCTGGCCGTGCCGTGCATGCGCTGCAACCCGATCTTGCTCATCGACGACGGCATCTGCGGGACGTGCTCGATGAGCGTCTCAAGCGCCGAATCGGTCAGTGTCCGCATCCAGCCGGACTTCCAGTAGTGCTGGCGTCCGGTGGGGAAGCCCGCGTCCCCGGCGCTCTGCAGCGCGACATACGAGGTCGACCCGATGGTGTCGGTCAGCGGCGGACCGAACGCACGGAGCGGGGCGAGCACCCGCTCGCCGTCCTCGTGCGGCCCGCACCAGCAGACGGCGATCTCGACGGTCGGCTGTCCGCTCGGGTCGATGCCGATCGAGACTGCGGTGGAGAGCTCGTCCGGCGATGTCGTCACGAGCTCCTCGTGGAACCGCAGGACGTCGCGGACCTTGG
Organism: Modestobacter marinus; assembly: GCF_019799945.1. Classification (GTDB taxonomy): domain Bacteria; phylum Actinomycetota; class Actinomycetes; order Mycobacteriales; family Geodermatophilaceae; genus Modestobacter; species Modestobacter marinus_B. The sequence continues at coordinate 203,542 of NZ_JABGCH010000002.1, read as the reverse complement.
CCCACGGGTAGCCGAGCCCGCCGGCGAGCACCGGGCCGACCGGGTGCAGGCGGTAGGAGAACGCGGTGACGACCCCGAAGTTGCCGCCGCCGCCACGCAGGGCCCAGATCAGGTCAGGATGCGACTCCGGTCCCACCTGTAGCAGATCGCCGTCGGCGGTGACCACCTCGGCCTCGATGAGGTTGTCGCAGGCCAGGCCGTACCGGCCGTTCAGCCAGCCCAGGCCGCCGCCCAGGGTGAGCCCGGCGATACCGGTCACCGACACGACGCCGAGCGGGGTGGCCAGTCCGTGCCGCTGCGTGCCGATGTCGAGTTCACCGAGCGTCAGCCCCGCGCCTGCCCGGGCGGTGCGGTGGAGCGGGTCGACGTGCAGGTCCTTGACGGGCGACAGGTCGAGCAAAATGCCGCCGTCGCAGACGGCGTTGCCCGCGACACCGTGCCCGCCGCCGCGGACCGAGAGGACGAGATCGTGCTCACGGGCGAAGGCCACCGCGCGGGCCACGTCAGCCGGGCCCCCGCACCGGACGATGACCGCCGGCCGTCGGTCGATCATCCCGTTGAAGACTGCGCGAACGGTGTCGTAGTCGGCGTCGCCCGGCCGGACCAAGCGGCCCTGAAGGTGGGACGCCAAGGCGTCGAGGGATCGCGCGACTGCGGAGGTGAGCGTCATCAGGGCCTCTCTCGGCGACTCGATCTGGTCGGACCGAGTCTCGGCGGCCTGCCTAACGGTCGGCTAAGTGCCGAGAAACGGGTCTTGGGCTCCGCCGAGCACGGCATCGAGGGGCAGGGCGGCGCCGCGCCGCAGGATCCGGTCGGCCACGTCGGCGCCCAGCCGGCCGACCAGCCGTCGTCGCAGGTACAGGTGCTCGGAGAGCGTCGCACCGGTCAGGGGAGAGCCGATGTCCGCCCGCAGAGACGCTGCGGCACCGAGCAGGAGCAGGGCCCACTCCGCATCGGCGGCGGCTTCTGCCACACCCGCGAGGCCCTCCAGGGCGGTCGCGCTCCCACTGCGGTGCCCGATCCGGCGGCACAGCCGGAGGGACAGCTCGAAGGCCTCGCCGGCGCGCCTCACATCGTGTGACGAGAGCGCAATCCGGCCGGCCACACACGTTGCCGAGGCCTCACCCTCGAGGTAGCACACGTGCCGGAAGTGCGTAAGGGCCTGGTCGACGAGCCGGCGTGCCGTCGACGGGTCACCCCAGCGTTGCTCCACGGACGCGAGGACGTCCAGCGCGAGCCCGCACGCCACTTCTTCGCCCGAGGCCCCGGCGTGGTCGCGTGCCCGGGATGCCATGGTCCTGGCGGCGTCCGGCTCACCCCGGTCGCGGTGCAGCCGGGCGAGTTGTGCTTCCTCCAGCGCGGCGCGCCAGATGTCGCCGCCGTCGAGTGAGGCTGCCACCGCGTCCTCGTACAGCTGCTGGGCCCGGTCGAACTGGCCACCGGCCCAGGCCATCGTCGCGTCACTCGCCAACGCGTCGCCCTCCCATTCCCGCGCGCCGACGGCACGGGCCAGCGACAACTGCTCATGGGTCAGCTCCGCGGCTGCTGCGAACTCTGCGCGTCCCAGGTGGAACAACGCGCCCGCGGAGAGGAGACGTAGGCGTTCCGTCGGCAGGTCGGGCCCTGTGACGGCGAGGCCCGCGTGCACCCAGTGCAGGCCCTCCCCACGCGCGCCGCTCAGGTCCCACGGATGCCACAGGTACCCGACGAGTCGTGCTCCCAGCACTGGATCGCCATCCGGCCCGAAGGACCACTGCAGAGCAGCCCGGAGGTGTCCTCCTCAGCGAGTAGACGCTCGAGCCACGGTGCGGAACCCGCGCGGAGCAGGTGAGGCTCGGCGTTCCGCGCCACATGGAGGTAGTGGTGAGCATGACGATCCCTCAGCCGGGCGAGCTCCGGCCGGTCAAGGCGTGCCCGGCCGTACTGTCGCGTGGTCTCGAGCAGGCGGTACCGCGGCTCTCCATCGACGCCGTCCTCCACCTGCACGGTGCTGCACGACACCAGCCGGGCGAGCAACAACCCGACGTCGCGGTCGACGAGACCGGCTCCGCTGACCACCTCCTCCGCTGCGGCCAGGCCGAAGCCCGCCGGGAACACTGCGATCCGCGCGAAGAGCGTTCGTTCCCGGGGAGCGAGCAGGTCGTGGCTCCAGGCCATGGTGGCCGCCAGGCTGTGGTGTCGGCCAATCCTCGAGCCGCCGCCGGGGTCGAGGAGCCGAAAGCGGTCATCGAGCCGCTCGGCGAGGTCGCGCAGCGGCAACGCCGTGGCGCGGGCTGCGGCGAGCTCCAGGGCGAGGGGCAGTCCGTCGAGCCGCCGGCAGACTCTTAGCACGAGGTGGGCGTTGGTCGGCGTCACGGCCCAGCCCGGCCGTGCGGACGACGCCCGTTGTGCGAACAGGCGCACGGCCTCACATGCTGCGATGTCCTCCCAGCTGTCGGTCGCGATGGCCGTGGACAGCGGTTGCAGGACGTAGACCTGTTCACCCGGGACGTGCAGCGCCTCACGGGTGGTGGCCAGTACGCGAACGTCGGGAGTGGCGGCCAGCAGACCCTCGACGAGCAACGCGCATTCGTCCACGAGGTGCTCGCAGTTGTCGAGCACGATGGTCACATGGCGTCCGGAGAGCGCGGTGGCGAGCGTCTGGGCGAGTCCCCGTCCCGGGGCGGCGCGGACGTCCAGGGCAACCGCCACTGCCTCACCCACCAATTCCGGCGTCGTCAGCGGGGCGAGGTCCACGAAGCACGCCTCGGCCGTGCCCTGGTCGGCCAGCTGCCTGGCGACCTCCACGGCGAGTCGTGTCTTGCACGAGCCGCCCGGACCCATGAGGGTGACCAACCGGTGCGTCTCCAGAAGTGCAGCGATGTCCGCGCGTTCGCTCACCCGACCGACGAACGTGCTGAAGGAAGCGGGCAGGGAACATCGGCGGGAAGGTCTCGGCGGACGCGCCAGCGCCTCACTGTGGCGCAGGACCATCGACTCCAACCGCTGCACCTCCGGCCCGGGCTCGACGCCGAGCTCGGTTGCCAGCGTTCGACGCAACGTCCTCGATGCCCGGAGCGCATCGGACTGCCGGCCGCAGCGGTAGAGAGCGACGATGAGGCGCGCACACGATTGCTCCCGGAAGGGATGGCGGGCCACCAGTTCCTCCAACTCGGCCACCACGTCGGCGTGGTGTCCGAGGGCCATCTCCGCCTCGATCCGCAACTCCTGGCACTCCAGGCGGAGCTCCTCCCACCGGCTGGCGGCATCGCGGGCGAAGGCCTGTTCGATGCCGGCCAGGGCCGGTCCGCGCCACAGGGCGAGTGCCTCAGCGAACAGCTGCGACGCCCGGTCAGGAGCAGCGTCGAGAAGACGGCGACCCTGTGCCAGGAGTTGCTCGAACTCACTGACGTCGACGTGTTCTGGGAGGACGTCCAGCGCGTAGCCGCCGTCACGGGTGACGAGCACGCGCGGGGCGTCGCCGCCATGTGCGCACTCCAGTACTTTCCGGAGTCCGGCAACTGCGCCGTGCACCATCGTCGTAGCCGTCGGTGGGGGAGAGCCGTCCCAGACGAGCTCCGTCAGTTGGTTGACCGACACCGCGACACCCGGGTGGATCAGCAGGGCAGTGAGGAGCGTTCGCTGGCGCGGGGCACCCAGTGGCAGCTGGAGGCCGGAGCTGTCTACGACACGGACCGGTCCGAGCACGCGGAACATCGGCTCGGGGTCGGTGCTGCGGGTGGGCATCCTGTCGTCTGTCGCGTCCATGGGCGATCTGCCTCGACGGTGGAGCGAGGTCCGACGCCTGCTAGCGCCTGGAAGACCTTCGAGGTCGAGGTCCTCGTGGTCGAGGGGCGAGGACCTCCAGGCTAGCGCCGTTGCCATTCGACGAGAAACCTGCGCAGCCGACTCCGAGCGACGTGAGTGCCCCATCGACGGGTCCGATCATGCAGCCGTCAGCGGGCCAGGAAGTGCACGCCGAGCCAGATCCAGGCCGCCAGCACCAGCACCCGCCCCGGGGCGGTGCGCATGGCCGCGCCGAGTGCCTGCGCGGCGGTCGCCCGGTCCTCGCTCCGGCGCGCGGCCACCTCGAGGGCCGCCGCACCGGCAAGCAGCACCAGCAGCCCGACGACGCCCACCACGCTGCCGCTCACGACCGCTCCGGACGGCCGGGCCGGGCGACCAGCCAGCAGCCGGCCAGCAGCCAGCCCACGGTGGCCGCTCCCCGCGCGGCGGGGTGCGCCAGCATCGGGTCGGCGAGGTCGCTCAGGGTCGGCAGGTCGTCGTCGACCAGGCTGACGACCTCCCAGGCCACGACGGCGGCCAGCCAGGCCAGCCAGGGCAGTCCTCGGCGGCCGACCGGCGGCGCGGCCTCGCCGGCGTGGCCGATCAGGCCCACGGCCGCCACCAGCACGCCGCTGCCACCGACGGCCAGCAGCGCGCCCAGGGACAGCTCGCCCGACCAGACGACGGCGGCGACGCAGGGAACGGCCACGGCGAGGCCGGTGAGCCGACCGGTGCAGCGGGCAGATCCCACGCGTGCATGCTCGCCCACCCGGCAGGCGGAGGGCGCTGGCCCTCGCGGCTCCGCTCGTCCCGGTCCTGTGCGCTTGGAACAACGTCGTGGTCCCGCGCCTGCCCCGGCCCGGGTGCTACGTCGCCGTGAACGGGACGGCGACAGCCGTGCTCCTGGCGGCGGCGCGGTCGAGCGGGCTGTCCTGGGAGGACCTGGGCCTGTCCCGGGACCGGCTGCCCGCCGGGCTCCGGTGCGGCGGGGCCTGGGCCGGGATGGTCGCCGGCGGCTACGCGGTCGCCCTCGCCGTCCCCGGGCTCCGCCCGCTGCTCGCCGACGCCCGGGTCGCCGGCCTGGGTGGGCGCGAGATCGCCCACCAGGTGCTCGTCCGCATCCCGCTCGGCACGGTGCTGTGGGAGGAGGTCGCGTTCCGCGGCGTGCTGCCGGCCGCGCTCGCCCGGGTCGGCTCGGTGCGCGCGGCGACGGCGACCTCCGCCGTCGTCTTCGGGATCTGGCACGTCCGGCCGACCTGGGACGCGCTCGCGGCCAACGACCTCGCCGACGGGCCGGTCCGGCGGACCCTCGGGGTGCTGCTGGGCTGCCTGTTCACCGGTGCCGCCGGCGTGCTGTTCGGCCGGCTCCGCGCGCGCAGCGGGAGCCTCCTGGCCCCCGCCCTGCTCCACCTGGCCGCGAACACCCTGGGCACCGGAGCCGCCGCGGTCGCCCACACCCTGCGCTGAGGGGCCGACCGACGGCGCAGAGCGGACGATGGTCGGATGGCTGCCCCCCGGTCCACTACGTGGCGCTCGGCGACTCGATCTCCATCGACGACTACGCCGGCGGCCCGGGCCGGGGCGGGGCGAGCCTGCTCGTGGCCAACCGCGACGACGACTTCCCGGAGTGGCGTGGCCGGGACCTGCGCACCGCCCTCACGGACGTGACGTTCTCGTTGCTGGCCACCGACGGCGCGACCACCCGCACACTCGTGGACGGCCAACTGCCCCGGCTCGCGGCCCTCCGGGTACGTCCCACCCTCGTCACCGTGACCATCGGCGGCAACGACCTGCTGGGCGCGTACGGGGACACGGCGGCCGCGCGGACGGTGATCGACCGGGTCGCGGCCGGCCTGGCGCGGGCGCTGACCGAGATCGCCGGCCACCTCGCCCCCTTCGGCCGGGTCGTCGTCGGCACCGTCTACGACCCGAGCGACGGCACCGGCGACGCCGTCCGGCTGGGGCTGCCCGCGTGGCCGGACGCCGTCGCGGTGCTCGGCGAACTCAACGACCGGCTCCGGGAGGTCGCTCTCGGCCACGGCGCGGGCGTAGCCGAGATCGCCCGGCACTTCCACGGTCACGGGCTCCTCGCCGGGGACCCGGGCCGGCGCGAGGCTCGTCCGGCCGAGCGGGACCTGTGGTTCTGCAACTTGATCGAGCCGAACGCGTGGGGAGCCGGCGGCGTGCGGGAGGCGTTCTGGGCGGCGGTCCGACCCGTCGACCCGGCGGTCAGCCCGGCAGCAGGTCCAGCGCCGCCGCCGCCGTCCACGACTGCCGTGCACTCCCCAGCGGCTCCCCGGTGAACGGCTCGTAGTACTCCGCGAGCGAGCCCTCGGCCAGTTGGTCCAGCGACGCCCGGCGCAACGGCTCGACCACCTCCGCGCGGCCGCGCTGCTCCAGCAACCAGACGAAGAGCCAGTTGACCACCGGCCAGCTGGGGCCACGCCAGTAGGACCGCGGACGGAAGTCGGGGGACGTGGGGCTGGTGGTGGGCAGGACGGCGTGGCGCAGCCCGGGATGCCCGGTCCAGCGCTCGGATCGGAACAGGTCCACCATCGCCTCCTCCGCCGCCGGGTCCAGGCCGCCACAGAGCAGCGGCGCGAAACCGGCCACCGTCTGCGCGGGGAGCGGCGCGGACGTCCGCAGGTCGGTGTCCACGGCGAGTCCGAGCCCGGCGTCGACGCTGGCCGCCACGCCGGCGCGAAACCGCGCGGCGTGCTCCTCGAGCTCGGCGACCTCGCCGGCGCCCAGGTCGCGGGCGATCCGGGCCAGCGCCCCACTGGCCGCCGCGAACACGGCCGAGAACAGGACGTCGGTGGTGCGGTAGCCGGCCGTCGTGCGGAGCCGGGCGTCGTCGTACCCGGCACGCCGGAGCTGGTCCAGCCCGGTCAGGTACCGGTCGTACTCCAGCCGGGTCGGGCGCTGGCCGGGGTCGGTGACCAGCCGGGTGTCCCGGCGCCGGTACGGGGGCAGGTCGAGGGCGACCGCGACCCGGGAGTAGGGCCCGTCCCAGCGCGGGGAGTTGTCCATCCCGCCTTCCCAGCTGTGGTAGACGGTGATCAGGCCGGTGCCCCGGGGATCGCGCTCGCGCGTGAGGTACCGGTGCCAGGCCAGCAGCCGTCGGTAGGCGCTCGGCAGCCAGGCCCGCACGGCCGAGGACGTCGCAGGTCCGGCGCAGTCGGCGAGGGCGACGATCCGCTCGACCGCCAGCGCGTGCACGGGCGGCTGGCAGATCCCGCTGGTGCGGGGGGCGGCGGGTGCGTCGTCGGTGACCGCCCGGCATGCCCACCGGTCCGGTCCGGGGAAGTAGCTGTGCTCGTGGGGGTCGAAGACGATGTGCGGCAGCATGCCCGTGCGCCACTGCCCGCTGAACAGGTGGTCGAGCTCCGCGCAGGCGCGGCGGGGATCCAGGTGGGCGATGCCGACCGAGACGAACCCCGCGTCCCAGCTCCACTGGTGGGGGTAGAGGTCGGGCGCCGCGCGGGTCATCGACCCGACCCGGTTCGCCCGCAGCGCGTCGGCGGCGCGGGCGGCCAGCTCCGCGCCGTGGACGCCGTCCGCCCAGGCTGTCGCCGTCGCCCGGCCGGTACGGAGGTCGCTGGCGGCGCTCACGCGGCGACCCGCAGCGAGGACCGCAGCATCGCCGCGGCACGGGGCAGCACCCGGGCGGCAGGACCCGACAGCCGGCACTCGAACGCGAGGTGGCCGTCGTAACCGATCGCCTCCAGGCAGCTCAGCAGAGCACCCCAGTCCAGGTGGCCGGCGCCCGGTTCGAGGCGGTTGCTGTCGGAGAGCTGCACGTGGGCGAGGCGGACGGCGTTGTCGCGCAGCGCCGCCAGCGGGTCCGCCTCCTCGATGTTCATGTGGTACGTGTCCGCCACCACCCGCACGCTGTCCAGGCCGGTCGCGGTCGTCAGCTCGGTGGCCTGCGCCAGGGTGTTGACCATGTGGTCCTCGTAGCGGTTCAGCGGCTCCAGCAGGAGGAGGACGCCCTCCCGGCGTGCGATCTCACCGAGCCGTCCCAGGGCGTCGAGCAGCACCGCCCGGTCGCCCTCGGCCGAGCGCGGCGGGGCGAACGGGGGCAGCCGCCGGGAGAACAGACCCCAGGCCGCCGGGGTCATCGCGCCCACCCCACCCAGCTCGCCGATGACGGCCAGCTGGCTGGCCATGTTGGCCAGCGCGTCGGCCCGGCGGGCGGCGTCGAAGTCGCCGATGAAGTGGTCCATGTCCACGCAGACCGTCGGCATCTCGACGCCGTCACGCCGCGCGCTCCGCAGCTCCGGCAGCCGTCGGCGCAGCGCGTGACCGCCGCCGCCGCGCAGCTCGATGGCGTCGAAACCCCAGGCCAGCGCCGTCTCCCACTTGGCCTGCATCGTGTCCCCAGGGAGCAGGTGCTCCTGGACGGCGAGTCTCATCACCGGGCTCCCGGCCCGTCGTCCCATGGCGTACCGGACGGCGCGTGGACGGGGGTCCGGCACGACTCCACCGGCCGCACGAGCCGCTGCTCCAGGGAGGTCATCGGCGTTCCCCCGTGCACTCTTTATGCGTACGAACCGGGTTTTACTGCAGCCAGATTCTACATAAAGACAAGTGACCCACGTCACACTCCGAGCGGCTACCGTCCGGCGATCGGTGGTGACCCGGAGGAGACGTCGATGCGCGCCAACAGGCGACGAGCCCGTGCAGTGGTGGCCACGGGCGTGGTGGCGGTCCTGGTCGCCGCCTGCGGCTCGGACGAGTCCGGTGGCGGGGACGGCGGTGGCGAGGCGGGCGGCCCGCTGGTCGTGTGGACCCTGGAGAACCTGCCCGACCGCGTGTCGGCCCAGGAGGAGATCGCGGCCGCGTTCACCGAGGCCAGCGGGATCGAGGTCGAGCTCGTCGCCATCGACGAGGACCAGTTCAACCAGCTGCTCACCTCGTCCGCCGCGGCGGGGGAGCTGCCCGACGTCGTCGGCGCGCTGTCGCTGGCCGGCGTGCAGGCGCTGGCCGCCAACGAGCTCGTCGACACCGAGGTGGCGGGAGCCGTGGTGGAGGAGCTGGGCGCCGACACGTTCTCCCAGCAGGCGCTGGAGCTGACCCGCGACGGCGACACGCAACTGGCCGTCCCGAGCGACGGGTGGGCGCAGCTCCTCGTGTACCGCACGGACCTCTTCGACGCGGCGGGCCTGGCCGCGCCGGAGACCTACGACGCCATCCTCGCGGCGGCGCAGGCCCTGGACAGCCCCGAGGTCGCGGGCTTCGTCGGCGCCACCGTGCCCAACGACGCGTTCACGCAGCAGACCTTCGAGCACCTGGCGCTGGGCAACGGCTGCGAGATGGTGGACGACGGGGGAGAGATCACCCTCGACAGCGACCAGTGCGTCGCCGCGTTCGAGTTCTACAACGAGCTGATCACCGGCTGGTCGACGTCCGGTGCCCAGGACGTCGACACCACGCGAGCCGCCTACTTCGCGGGCCAGGCGGCCATGGTCGTGTGGTCCTCGTTCATCCTGGACGAGATGGCCGGCCTGCGGGCCGACGCCCTGCCGACCTGCCCGGAGTGCGGGGAGGACCCGGCGTACCTGGCCAGGAACAGCGGCGTGGTGACGGCGATCGCGGGGCCGGACGGTGACGAGGGGGCGCAGTTCGGCGAGGTCGTCTCCTGGGCCGTGACCGCCGAGGCGCAGACCGACGCCGCCACCCAGTTCGTCACCTACATGATGGAGGACGGGTACGAGGAGTGGATCGGCTTCTCGCCCGAGGGGAAGGTGCCGACCCGGCAGGGCACCGCGGAGGAGCCGACGCGGTTCATCGACGCCTGGTCCACCCTCCCGGCGGGCGTGGACACCAAGGCGCCGCTGGCCGACTTCTATCCGACCGACGTCCTCGACACCCTGCGCAGCGCCCCGGACACCATCTCCCCGTGGGGCATCCCGCAGGGGCAGGGCGCCCTGGTCGGCGCCTCGCTGGGGGAGCTCCCGGTGCCGCAGGCGATCGCGGCGATGACGGGGGGTGAGCTCGAGCCGGCGGAGGCGGCGCAGCAGGCCGGCGACGCGCTCCGGGAGATCGCCCAGTCACTGGAATGACCGCAGCCCCGGTACTGCCCACCCCCCGCCGGGACGGCGGCCGCCGGCCGGGACCCCGCGGTCGCGGGACGCTGCGGTGGCGGGAGGCGCGCGCGGGCCTCGCGCTGATCTCCCCGACCCTGGTCATCGTGCTGATCCTGGTGGTGCTGCCGATCGTCTGGACGGTCGCGCTTGCGTTCCAGGACATCCGGCTCATCCGGCTGCGCACCGCAGGGCTGCTCGGCGACTACACGGTCGAGAACTTCACGCAGGTCTTCACGTCCCCCGGCTTCTGGGACTCCCTGGTCACCACGCTGATCTACTCCGTCCTGGGGACGGCGTCGTCCATCGGCCTCGGGCTGGTCGCGGCCCTCGCGCTGCGCCGCCGCTTCCGCGGCCGCACGTTCGTCCGGGCGACCCTGCTGCTCCCGTACGTGGCACCGGTCGTGGCGGCCACCTTCGTGTGGGGTGTCATGCTCAACCCGCAGTTCGGCATCGTCAACGAGGTGGGCACCGGCCTGCTCGGCTGGGAAGAGCCGATCGCCTTCCTGTCCCAGCGCACCACCGAGGTGTCGCTGTTCGGGCTGACCGTGCCGGTCCCCACCGCGCTGCTCACCGTGATCGTCTTCGAGATGTGGCGGTCGTTCCCGTTCGCCTTCCTCTTCCTCACGGCGCGCCTGGAGGCGGTGCCGGCCACGCTGGACGAGGCCGCCCGGGTGGACGGCGCGACGCCCACGCAGGTGTTCCGGCACATCACGCTGCCCCAGCTGATGCCGACGATCGCGGTGCTGGCGCTGCTGCGCTTCATCTGGACGTTCAACAACTTCGACGACATCTACCTGCTCACCGGCGGCGGGGCGGGCACCGAGGTGATCAGCGTGCGGGTGTTCGACTTCCTGGTCAGCCGCGGTGACATCGGCGCGGCGTCGGCGCAGGCCCTGGTGCTGGCCTCGGTGCTGCTGGTCCTGGTGTCGGTGTACTACCGGTTCGCGGCGAAGGACGAGGTGGCCTGATGGCCGGCGTGGCGACGCTGCCGACCGACTCCTCCGCCGCGCCCCCGCCGGCCCGCGGGGCGCGAGGGGAGCGGCGCTGGTCGCGCACCACCGTCGAGGTCCGGGTGCTCGGCGTCCTGCGGTGGGTCGTGATCGCCGGCCTGGTGCTCTTCACCCTCTTCCCGTTCTACTACATGGTCCTGCTGTCCCTGCGCGACCTCAGCTCGCTGGTGCAGGACCCGGGCCGGCTCTGGCCGGTGGTCGCCGAGTTCACGACCAGCACGTACCGCAACGTGCTCGCCTCCACCGACTCCGGCGGTCAGGGCTTCCTGCGGTTCATGGCCAACAGCGGCCTGATCGCGCTCGGCACGGTCGCGCTCACGCTGGCCTTCGCGATCCCGGGCGCGTACGCCGTCGCCCGGCTGGAGTTCCCGGGGCGGCGCAAGGTCAGCGTGCTGTTCCTGTCCGTCTACCTGTTCCCGAGCATCCTGCTGGCCGTGCCGCTGTTCGTGTTCTTCACCCGCATCGGGCTGCGCGGCTCGCTGGGCGCCCTGCTGCTGGTCTACGTGTCCCAGACGGTCGCCGTCTCCATCTACATGCTGCGCAACTACTTCCAGACGGTGCCGGCCAGCATCGAGGAGGCCGCCGCCGTCGACGGCGCGAACCGCTTCACGGTCATGCGCCGGATCACGCTGCCGCTGGCGATGCCGGCGATCCTGGCCAACGGCCTGTTCGTCCTCATGATCGCCTGGAACGAGTTCCTGTTCGCGCTGCTGTTCCTGGTGGAGAACCGGCCTCGCTGGACGGTCTCGCTGGGCCTGTCCCAGCTCGCCGGCAGCATCGAGATCCCGACGACCGTGTTGATGGCCGGATCGGTCATCCTGACCCTGCCGATCGTCGTACTGTTCTTCGCCAGCGAACGACTGCTCACCGGTGGCCTGACCGCCGGAGCGGAGAAGGGGTGAGGTGCTGGGCGAGCGCGCCGGGCAACTGCTCGACCTCATCCGCCGGGGCCGGGCCCGCACGCGCGGGGACCTGATCGAGCTCACCGGGCTCTCGCGTTCGACCGTCGCGGCCCGCGTCGACCTCCTGGTCGCCGCCGGGTACCTCTGCGAGTCGGGGCGCGAGGCGTCGGCCCGCGGCCGCCCGTCGAACGTGCTCAGCGTCGACGGCTCGGGCGGGGTCGTGCTGGCGGCCGACCTGGGCGCCGCGCACGCGAAGATCGCGGTGTGCGACCTGCTCGGGCGCCCGCTGGCGGAGGCGGTCCACGAGCTGCGGCTCGCCGACGGCCCGCAGCCGGTCCTCCGGTGGGTGGAGGAGCGCTGGCGGGAGATGCTCGGCGCGGCCGGCGTGACGTCGGGCCACGTGCTCGGTCTCGGGGTGTGCGTGCCCGGACCGGTGGACGTGGCCACCGGACGGATCGTGCAGCACACCCCGGTGATGCCGGGCTGGCAGGACTGCCCGTTCCGGGACCACCTGGAGCGGCAGTTCGGGGTCGCGTGCGTGGTCGACAACGACGCCAACGCGATGGCCTTCGGCGAGTACCACACCGAGTGGCCGGCCTCCTCGCCGATGCTGTTCGTCAAGGTCGCGACCGGCATCGGCGCCGGCATGGTGGTCGACGGCCGCCTGCTGCGGGGTGCGGACAGCGGCGAGGGGGACATCGGGCACGTCCGGATCAGCAGCGCCGACGACGGCCCCCTCTGCGTCTGCGGCGCGCGCGGCTGCCTGGCCGCGTCGGCGAGCGGGCGGGCGCTGGCCCGGGTGCTCCGCGAGCAGGGCGAGGACGTCCCGGACAGCCGGTCGGTCGTGGAGCTGGCGCTGACCGGCCACGCCGGGGCGACCCGGCTGGTGCGCGAGGCGGGGCTGATGATCGGGGACGTCCTGGCGACCGCGGTGAGCCTGCTCAACCCGCGCATGCTGGTGTTGGGCGGCGACCTGGTGCTCGTCCAGGACCTGTTCGTCGGCGCCGTCCGCGAGCGGCTGTACCAGCGGACCCAGCCGCAGGCCGCGCGTGGGCTGCGGGTGGAGGCCAGCCGGCTCGGTGACCGGGCCGGGGTGGTGGGCGCGGCGCGGCTCGCCCTCGAGGAGGTGCTCTCCGCCGAGGCCGTGGACCGGGCCCTCGCCGGACGTCAGCAGCCGGTCGGCCGACCGGTCTGCTGACCCGGCCGGGTCAGGTTCCGACCAGCGTCCGCACGGAGTAGAGCTCCGGGAAGAAGGTCAGGTCGAGCGCCCGCTTGAGGAAGTCCACCCCCGAGCTGCCGCCGGTGCCGGTCTTGAAGCCGATGGTCCGCTGCACAGTGCGCAGGTGCCGGAACCGCCAGAGCTGGACGGCGTCCTCCAGGTCGACGAGGTCCTCGCAGGTGGCGTACTCCGCCCAGTGGCCCGCGGTGTCCTCGTAGATCGCCTTGTACACGGGGAGCAGCGACTCGTCCTCCGTCCAGGCCCTCCGCACGTCGCGGTCCAGGACGTGCCGCGGGACCGGGTGCCCCCGGCGGGCGAGGAAGTGCAGGAACGCGTCGTAGACCGTCGGTGAGTCGAGCATCCCGGCCAGCACGTCGTGCGCCTCGGGCCGGGAGTCGAACACCTCGAGCATGCGCTCGTCCTTGTTGCCGAGGATGAACTCGACGGCCCGGTACTGGTAGGACTGGAACCCCGACGAGGTGCCGAGGACGCCGCGGAACTCGGCGTACTCGCTCGGCGTCAGGGTGGCCAGGACCGACCACTGGTCGGTGATCGTGCGGAACACGTGCTTGACCCGGGCCAGTCCCTTGCGCGCCCGGGCGACGTCGTCGGCGTCGAGGCAGGCCCGGACGGCGACCAGCTCGTGCAGTGCGAGCTTCAGCCAGAGCTCGGTGGTCTGGTGCTGGATGATGAACAGCGGCTCGTCGTGGTGGTCGCTGATCGGCCGCTGCGCCGACAGCAGCGTGTCGAGCTCGAGGTAGCCCGCGTAGTCCATCCGCGCGCTGAAGTCGGTGGTCACCCCCTCTTCGAGGGGACGGACGCCGTCCTCGATCTCCATGACGCGGCTCCTCCCGTTTCTCCGGCACGCTATCCCCACCCGGTCCCCGTACCGCGGGCAGCACGCCCGACGGCCCCCGGGACGGCGCCTGGCCGGTGGACTCGCCGTCGTCCCTGCGAGCCGTGCGCGAACCTGGTGACATCCGGATCGGCTCGGTCCAGCATCGGCCTCAGCTTCGTGCAGGGCACGGCCCAGTCAGAGGCGGTTGGGCGGGGGTGGCGGCCGGTGACGGACCTGACGACCGAACGGGCGACCGGCCGCGACGAGCCCGGCCCCGGCCCCGATCTCCCCGTCCTCCTCGAACCGACCGGCCGAGCCGAGTGGCCGCCTGCCGGTCCGCCGTCGGTCGCCGCGGCCGGCGTGGAGCTGACCCGGCTGATCGGCCTGGCCCGGCTCACCCCGCAGCAGGCCCTGGAGATCGCCGCGAGCCTGCTGGCGGACGTGGCGGACCGAGCAGAGCCGGACACCGGTGCCCCCGGCAGCGATCCGGTCACGATCGACCGGGTCGTCGTCGGCGCCGACGGGCAGGTGGGGCTCGTTCCTGCGGCGGGAGGCGGGCACGGCGGCACACGACTGGCGCTGGCACCGCTCCTCGCCGACGTCGCAGGTGCCGCCCGGCTCCGCGGTCGCCGCCCGGATCCGGCCGCCGACCGGTTGCTCGACGAGCTGGACCGGGCCCGGACGGCGCTGCCGGTCGCCGGCGTTCCCGTGGCCGCGCGGATGCTGCGCGACGCCGCCGCCGGGATCGACCGCGAGGCCGTCCGCGCCGAGCTCGCCGCCCTGGTGAGAGCGGTCGACACGGTCGCGGCCCGGGCGAGCGGCAGCGGGCCGGCCGGGAGCCCGCGCCCCGTGGTCCGCGCCGCCCCGGCGGGGCCCCGCGGCGGCGGGGCGGCCAGGAGCGCGGGCCGGCGTGCCGGCGCCTGGCTGCTGTCGGTGCTGGTCCTCGCCACGGTCGTCGTGCTGGAGGTGGCCCTGCTGCGGGACGACATCACCACCGACATCGACCTGCTCCTGGACGCCGGGCGCGGGGGGACGACGCCGTCCGCGGCGCCCGAGCCCGACGGCCTGCCCGTCCCTGCCCCCGCCCCCGCGGCGGCCGGGAGCGTGGCCGCGGTCGACCTGCGTCCGCTGGCGGCGTGCGCGCCCGGCGCGCCGTGCACCGTGCGCCTCCTGGTGCGGCTCGTGCCGGGAGCAGATCCGCAGGTGGTGACCTGGTCCTACCGGATCGTGGACCGCTGCACGGGCGTTACGGAGACCGTGCCGGGTGGCACGGTCACCGTGCCACCGCAGGGCGAGCGGGCCGTGGCCGTCGGCACCGTGCCGCTCCCGGCCCTGGCCGGCGTGGCGGTGCTCGCCGTCACCGACCTGCCCGCGGCCGCGGCCTCCGCCCCGGTGCTGATCGGCTCGTGCCTGTCCGACCGACAGGCGGGGTGAACCGACCCGAGGCGAGGTGGACATGCCCATCGCAGGACCGGCCGGGTCGCCGACGGATGCGCGCAGGACGCACCGCCGGACCCGGCAGGAGCGCCGGGACCGGCGCAGCGCCGCGTTCGACCTGCTCGCCGTCGTCGCCGCGCTGGCCCTGGTCGGGCTCGGACTGGTCAACCTGTACCTGGTCGGCGAGGTCGAGCTGGCCACCCGGCAGGGCGCGATCGCCGCCGGCGGACTGCTGGCCCTCGCGGTCTTCTGGCGGGTCCGGGTCCGGTACCTCGGCGTCCTCGGCTGGGCTGCCTACGGAGCCGCCGTCCTGCTGCTCGTCGGCGTCCTCACCGTCGGCCTGTCCGCGAACGGCGCCACCCGGTGGATCGCGATCGGCTCCCTCACCTTCCAGCCCTCCGAGCTCGCCAAGCTGGGGCTGCTGCTGGCCCTCGCCGCCGTCCTCGGCTCCGGCCGGCCGGCGTGGCAGCGCTTCACGACCGCCGTGCTGCTCGCGGCCGTGCCCATCGGCCTCACCCTGCTCCAGCCCGACCTCAGCACCGCCATGCTGCTGGTCGTCCTGGCCGGGACCATGCTGGTCATCGGACGGGTGCCCGCGCGGTTCCTGCTGCCCCTGGCCGCCGCCGCGGCGGTGATCGCGCCACTGCTGATCGGCCTGCTGCGCCCCTACCAGCTCACCCGCCTGGGCAGCTTCCTGGTGGGTGCCCACGAGTCCCCGACCGGCTCGGGCTGGGCCGTGCGGCAGGCGCACATCGCGGTGGGCTCCGGTGGGCTGTTCGGGCGTTCCGACGACCCGCTCCGGGTCCTGCGCGCGCAGTACCTGCCCGAGCGGGAGACGGACCTGGCACTGGCCAGCCTGGTCGGGCAGTGGGGCCTGGCCGCCGGCGCCGGGGTGGTGCTGGCCGCGATCGTCCTCGTGTGGCGGCTCGCGCTCGCCAGCCGGGCACCGCGCACGCCGCACGGCGCACTCGTCGGCGGGGGACTGGCGATCCTCCTGGGGACCGAGACCGTGGTGTCGGTGGGGGCCAACCTCGGGCTGCTTCCGCTGGCCGGGGTCCCGTTCCCCCTGCTCAGCTACGGCGGCACCGCGCTGGTCGTGCACCTGGCCGCGATCGGGGTCGTGCTGGCCGTCCGCCGGGACGGCGCCAAGCGGCGGTTGTGGGCGTTGCCGGGCCAGCGCAACCCGCGGCCCCGGCTCGTCCGGTTGGCCGCGCTCGGGATCTCGGTGCTGCTCGTCTCCTTCGGGGTGTACGGATGGCGGCTGCAGAGCACCCAGGGCGAGGCGCTGCAGGTGGTGGGGCAGGAGCAGATGACCCGCTGTTTCCGGCTGCCCGCGCCCCGCGGCACGATCACCGACCGGCACGACGTGCCCCTCGCCGCGAACGCCGCGGACGTCGGCACCGGCGTGGACCGGGTGCTCGTGGTGCCCTCCCTGCTGCGCGCCCGGCCCGCCGACGTCGACCGTCTCGCCGAGCTGACCGGTCGGCCGCGGGAGGAGCTGCACGCCCAGATCGGTGCGGCGGAGGGCCCGGTGCTGTCGCTGCCGGTGGCCGAGGTGCCCCGCAGCATCAGCGACGCGGTCACCGCCGCCGGGATCGCCGGGGTGTTCGTCGTGCCGGAGCCGCGGCGTTCCCATCCCCACGGGGCGCTGCTCGGCCCGGTGCTCGGCTTCGTGGGCGTGGCCACGCCCGAGGACGAGGAACGCTGGCCCGGCCTGCCGTCGGGCGAGGTCGTCGGCCGCGCCGGTCTCGAACGGCAGTACGACGCGACGCTGCGGGGGGTCAACGGGCGGCAGTGCCTGTACGTCGACCCGCGCGGCGTGCCTGTCGCGCTCGGCGAGCGGGTGGACCCTGTGCGCGGCGCCGACCTGCGGCTCTCGATCGACCTGGGGCTGCAGCAGCGGCTGGACGCCAGCCTCGCCGTGGCCGTGCGCGCGCAGCCCCATCCGGCCGGCCGGATCGGCGCCGCCGTCGCCATGGACCCGAGATCGGGGCAGGTCCTCGCCATCGCGAGCACCCCGTCCTTCGACCACAACGTCTACGGACCGCCGATCGACGTCGGCGCGCTGCAGGCCGGGTCCGAGGCGCCGGGCTCGCCGATGCTCGAGCACGTCACCCAGGCGGTCGCGCCACCCGGGTCGACCTTCAAGCTCGTCGTGGCGGCGGCCAACCAGGCTCATCAGGTCTTCGCGCCGCACCGGGCGATCCCCACCGGGGCGGACTTCACCTACGGCGGGCACACGTTCGGCAACTGGAAGCCGATGGGGCCGATGGACATGGTCGAGTCGATCGCCATCTCCAACGACGTCTACTTCTACAAGCTCGCCGTCGCGCTCGGGGCCGACGCGATCATCGACACCGCCCGGACGCTCGGGGTCGGGCAGCCCACCGGCATCGACCTGCCCGCCGAGTCCGCCGGCCACCTCGGCACACCGGACTCCGCCCGGGCGGAGGGTGGTGCCTGGTACGGCGGGTCCACCGTCATCCTCGGCATCGGCCAGGGCGACCTGCAGGTCACCCCGCTGCAGAACGCCCGGTGGACGGCCGGCGTCGCCACCGGAAGCCTGGTCACCCCACGGCTGGGCCTGGCGGTCGGGACGGGACCGGACGCGTTCACCGCGCTCCCCGCGCCTGCCGCGACGCCGCTGCCGTTCGCCGCCGAGCTGGGGCCGGTCCGCGAGGGGATGCGCGCGGCCGTGACGGCAGGCACGGCGGTCCGGTTCGCCGACCTGCCCGTGCCGGTCGGCGGCAAGACCGGCACGGCGCAGGACGGCGGCCTCCCCGAGGGGGAGTACGACAACTGGATGTCGGCCGTGGCCCCGATGGACGCCCCGGAGATCGTGATGACCGCGATGGTGCAGGGGCCGGGTACCGGCGGGAACAGCGCGCGGAACGTGGTGGCCGACGGCCTGCGCCACTACCTCGAGCACCAGCCGGACGTCGTCGGCACCGGCCCGCTGCAGGCGCCCTGACGGTCCCACGGGTCGCCTCCGCGGTCGTTCCGCTCCTCGCTCGCTCCCTGTCGGCTCCTCAGCCGCGGCCGTAGGCGGCGAGCAGCGGGCGGTTGCGCAGCGCCCGGGCCGCGCCCTCGGCGACGCACGTCAGGGGCTGCTCGGCGAGCTTGACCGGCAGGCCGAGGACCCGTTCCAGCGTCTGCGGGAAGCCGCTGACCAGCGAGGCCCCGCCGAACACCAGCACGCCCTCCGCCATGACGTCGGCGATGGCCTGCGGCGGGAGGTCGTCCAGGCACGCGGAGAGCGTCCGGACGATCTCCTCGACGATCGGCCGCACGGCGTCGGCCACCTCGGCGGCCTGGACCGTCGCCAGCCGCGGCCGGCCGGTGGCGGCGTCGCGGCCCTGCAGGACGAGCGGGACGTTGCCGTCCGACCCGGAGCGGATCTTGAGGCTCTCCGCCTCGTGCTCGCCGACGAACAACTGGTGCTGCTCGCGGAGGTACCGGGCGACGGCCACGGTCATCTCCTCACCGCCCAGCTTGCTGGTCCGGTGGGCGAGGACCCCGCCGTAGCAGAACGCCACCGCCTCGGCCGTGCCACCCCCGACGTCGACGACCATGTGCACGCGCCGCTCGAGCGGGTCGATGCCACAGCCGACCGCGCCCGCGACCGCCTCGTCCAGCGCCGTCACCGGGCGGAGACCCGCCTCGTCGGCGGCCTCGAGGAGCGCGCGGTGCTCCAGCGCGGTGGAGCCGACCGGGACGCCGATCACGGCGCGGACGGGGACCCACACCCGGCGTCCGGCCTTCTGCAGGACCGAGCGCAGGTACACCCGGGCCGTCTCCAGATCGGTGACCACGCCGTCCTCCAGCGGCCGGACCGCGACGAACCTGGACGGGGTGCGACCGAGGAGGTCGGCCGCCTCCTGCCCGACGGCGAGGACCCGTTCCCGGCGGGCGCCTCCGCGGCGCAGCAGCATGACGGTCGGTTCGTCGAAGACGATGCCGCGGCGGACGTCGCTGAGAACGGTGTTCGCGGTGCCCAGATCGATGCCGAGTTCCACCCGTGGGCCTCCTGATCGGCGGGGGCCGGACCAGTCTGGGGCTGCGCCGGTGCCCGGTCCAGGTCCGTCGCCGCCGCCCGGCGGGAAAGTGCGTGTCATCCGCTCGCCGTCACCTCCAGGGCGCGGGCGAGCGGCACTCCTGGGCGGTAGGCGAGGTGCCGGTACGACGGCGCGTCCAGGACGGCGAGGTCCGCCCGCGCCCCCGGCCCCAGGTGGCCGACGTCGGTGCGCCGCAGTGCCGCGGCACCGCCGGCGGTCGCGGCCCACAACGCCTCGGCCGGGGTCATGTGCATCTCGCGGACGGCGAGGGCCACGCAGAACGCCATCGACGAGGTGAAGCAGCTGCCCGGGTTGCAGTCGGTGGCCAGCGCGACGGTCACCCCGGCCGCCAGCAACCGGCGGGCGTCGGGGTACGGGGACCGGGTGGAGAACTCCACCCCGGGCAGCAGGGTCGCCACCGTCGTGCCGCCGGCCAGCGCGTCGACGTCGGCCCCGGTCAGGAGGGTGCAGTGGTCGGCGCTGGCCGCCCCCAGCTCCACCGCCAGCCGCACGCCCGGCCCGGCCGAGAGCTGGTTGGCGTGCACGCGCATGCCCAGCCCCTCGGCACGCCCGGCCTCCAGCACGGCCCGAGCCTCGTCCCGGTCGAAGGCGTGCGGTGACGCCGGCTCGCAGAACACGTCGATCCACCGGGCGTGCGGCGCGCAGGCCGCCAGCATCGGCCCGGTCACCAGGGCGAGGTAGTCGTCCCGGCGCCCGGCGTACTCGGCCGGCACCACGTGCGCGCCCAGGAAGGTGATCTCCGGGGTGACCTCGCCGGCGAGCCGTGCGCAGCGCTCCTCGTCGGCGACGGTGAGCCCGTAGCCGGTCTTCACCTCCACCGTGGTGGTGCCCTGCCGCCGCATCTCGGCCACCAGGGCGGCGAGCCGGTCCCGGAGGGCGGCGTCCGGCGCGGCCCGGGTGGCCCGGACGGTCGCGGCGATGCCCCCGCCGTCGTAGGCCGAGCCGGACATGCGCGCCTCGAACTCGGCCGCCCGGTCACCGGCGAACACCAGGTGGGCGTGGCTGTCCACGAAGCCGGGGACGACGGCGCGGCCGCCCACGTCGATCCGGGCGTCGGCGTCCGGGGCCGCGGTGCGCGCCCCGGTCCAGGCGACCACGCCGCCGTCCACGACCAGGGCGGCGTCGGCGATCGCGCCCAGCGGCCCCGGGCCGCGGTCGGGGTCGTTGGTGACCAGCTCGGCGATGCCGGTGACCAGGGTGCTCATGCCCCGGCCCGGAGGGGCTCGATGGCCGCGGTGAGCAGCCGGCCCACGTCGCCGAGCGCGTGCCGCCCGCCGTCGACGACCACCCGGCCGTCGACCACCACGGTGTGCACGTCCGCCGGGCCCGCGGCCGTCACCAGCTGGTCCGGCGCCACGCCCGCGGTGGCCGGGGTGTCCAGCCGGACAGCGACCAGGTCGGCGCGCATCCCGGGCGCGAGCCGGCCGGCATCGGACCAGCCCAGCGACCGGTGCCCGCCGACGGTGAGGGCGTCGAGCAGCTCCGCCGGCCGGAACCGGCCCCGCTCGCCGCTGGCCAGCCGCTCGTGCGCCTCGAGCAGCCGCGCCTCGCCGAGCAGGTCGGTGGTGGCGTGCTGGTCGGTGCCCAGGCACAGCGGCGAGCCGGCGTCGCGCAGCCGGCGGAAGGGGCCGATCCCGTCCCCCAGGTCCGCCTCGGTGCCCGGGCACGCGCAGACGGTGGTGCCCGTCGCGCCGAGGGCGGTGACGTCGGCGTCGGTGAGGTGCGTGGCGTGGACGGCGGTGGTGGCGGGCCCGAGGACACCGTGGTCCTGCAGCAGGCGGGCCGGGGTGACGCCGTGGTGGGCTCGGCACGCCGCGTTCTCGGCCGGCTGCTCGGACAGGTGCACGTGCAGCGGCCGGCCGGCGGTCGCCGCCACCACCACGGGCAGCTGGTCGGCGGGCACGGCCCGCACCGAGTGCACCGCGCCGCCGACCCGCAGCCCGGCCCGCTCGGGGACCGCGGCGACCCGGGCGGCCCACGCGTCGGCGTCGCCGTCGGAGAAGCGGACCTGGACCGGGTCGAGCGGGAGGTGCCCGTCGTCCTGCAGGCCCCCGGCCAGGTAGCAGGCGTCGAGCAGGGTGAGCCGTACGCCGGCGTCGGCCGCCGCGGCGGCGAGCGCCGTCCCCATGGCGTTGGGATCGGCGTACCGTCCGCCGCCGGGCGGGTGGTGGAGGTAGTGGAACTCGCCGACGCAGGTGGTGCCCGAAAGCGCCATCTCGGCGTAGACCGCGCGGGCCAGGGCGAAGAGGGTGTCCGGATCGAGGCGGTCGGCCAGCCGGTACATGTGCTGACGCCAAGTCCAGAAGGTGCCTCGGCCGTCGGAGGTGCGGCCCCGCAGGGCCCGGTGGAAGGCGTGCGAGTGGGCGTTCGCGAAACCCGGGAGCACGACGCCGTCCAGCCGGTGGTCGCCGGCGGTGGGGGAGGGGGCGCGGGCCACCGCGGCGATGCGCCCGCCGTCCACCGCGATCCGGACGCCGGTCACCGGTCCGGCCCCGAGGTCCGCACGTTCGCACCAGTACACGGTCACGCCGGCTCCCGGACCAGGCAGGGGGCAGAAGTGGCCACTTCTGCCCTCACGGGAGCTCCTGCATCGGGATCCGCAGGCCGTGCTCCTCGGCGACCTGCGCGGCGAGGTCGTAGCCGGCGTCCACGTGGCGGATCACGCCGGTCGCGGGGTCGTTGCGCAGCACCCGCTCGAGCTTCTGCGCGGCCAGCGGCGTGCCGTCGGCGACGCACACCTGGCCCGCGTGCAGCGAGCGGCCGATGCCCACGCCGCCGCCGTGGTGGATCGATACCCAGCTGGCCCCGGAGGCGGTGCTGACCAGCGCGTTGAGCAGCGGCCAGTCCGCGATCGCGTCGGAGCCGTCGGCCATCGCCTCGGTCTCCCGGTACGGCGAGGCGACCGAGCCGGCGTCGAGATGGTCGCGGCCGATGACCACCGGCCCGCTGAGCTCCCCGGCGGCGACCATCTCGTTGAAGCGGAGGCCCGCCACGTCGCGCTCGCCGTGGCCCAGCCAGCAGATCCGGGCCGGCAGCCCCTGGAACGCGACCTTCTCCTGCGCCGCCCGGATCCACCGCTGCAGGTGGTCGTCCGGGAACAGGTCCAGGACGGCACGGTCGGTGGCGGCGATGTCGGCGGGGTCACCGGAGAGCGCGACCCAGCGGAACGGGCCCTTGCCCGCGCAGAACAGCGGGCGGATGTAGGCGGGCACGAAGCCGGGGAACGCGAAGGCCCGGTCGAAGCCGCCCTGGCGCGCCTCGTCGCGGATGGAGTTGCCGTAGTCGAAGACCTCGGCGCCGGCGTCGAGGAAGCCGACCATCGCCTCGACCTGGCGGGCCATCGAGGCACGGGCCCGCTCGGTGAACTCCTCGGGCTTGGCCGCCGCGTAGTCGTGCCAGTCGCCGACGTCCACGCCCTCGGGCAGGTAGCTCAGCGGGTCGTGCGCCGAGGTCTGGTCGGTGACGACGTCGACCTCCACGCCCCGGCGCAGCAGCTCGGGGAACACCGTGGCGGCGTTGCCGACCAGCCCGACGCTCAGCGGCCGGCGGTCGCGCCGGGCGCTGGTGCACCGCTCCACCGCCGCATCGAGGTCGGCGGCCACCTCGTCGAGGTACCGGTGCTCCACGCGCCGGCGCAGCCGCGCCTCGTCGACGTCGACCACGAGGCAGACGCCGCCGTTGAGCGTCACCGCGAGCGGCTGCGCCCCGCCCATGCCGCCGCAGCCGCCGGTCAGCGTCAGGGTGCCGGCCAGCGACCCGCCGAACCGCTTCGCCGCCACCGCGGCGAAGGTCTCGTAGGTGCCCTGCAGGATCCCCTGGGTACCGATGTAGATCCACGAGCCCGCGGTCATCTGGCCGTACATCGTCAGGCCGAGGTGCTCCAGGCGGCGGAACTCCGGCCAGGTGGCCCAGTCGCCGACCAGGTTGGAGTTGGCGATCAGCACCCGGGGAGCCCACTCGTGGGTGCGCAGCACGCCGACCGGCCGGCCGGACTGCACGAGCATCGTCTCGTCGTCGGCCAGCGTGGTCAGCGTGCGGACCATCGCATCGAAGCTGCGCCAGTCCCGGGCCGCACGGCCGGTCCCGCCGTAGACGACCAGGTCGTCGGGACGCTCGGCGACCTCCGGGTCGAGGTTGTTCTGCAGCATGCGCAGCGGCGCCTCGGTCTGCCAGCTCCGGGCGGTCAGCGTCGTGCCGCGCGGGGACCGGACCGGTCGTGCTCCGTCCATGGGGGGCTCCTCTCGCGGAGTGGGTCAGCTCAGGTCGATCCCGGTCGCGGTGAGCAGGCTGCCGGCGGTGACCAGGCCGACGACCGTCTCGATCTCCGGGGCCAGGTGGCGGTCCGGTCCGGGGCCGGCGACCCCGGCCGCGCGGACGGCGTCCCGTACGGCCGCGGTGGGGACGGCGGGTGGCAGCGGCGCGCGCAGGTCCAGGGCGCGTGCCGCGGTGAGGACCTCGATGGCCAGCACGCGGGTCAGGCCGTTCAGGGCGCGGCGCAGCTTGCGGGCCGCCGCCCAGCCCATGGACACGTGGTCCTCCTGCATCGCTGACGAGGGGATCGAGTCGGCGCTCGCCGGCACGGCCAGGCGCTTGAGCTCGGCGACGATCCCGGCCGCGGTGTACTGCGCGATCATCAGCCCGGAGTCGACGCCGGGGTCGGCGGCCAGGAACGGCGGCAGCCCGTTGCTGCGGGCCGGGTCGAGGAACCGGTCGGTGCGGCGTTCGCTCATGCCGGCCACGTCGGCCACCGCGATCGCGAGGAAGTCCAGCACGTAGCCGACCGGGGCGCCGTGGAAGTTGCCGTTGGACTCCACGCGCCCGTCGGGGGTGATCACCGGGTTGTCGATGGCCGAGGCGAGCTCGCGTCCGGCGACCGCAGCGGCGTGCGCGACGGTGTCCCGGGCCGCGCCGTGCACCTGCGGTGCGCAGCGCAACGAGTACGCGTCCTGCACGCGGGTGCACTCCGGGCCCCGGTGGCTGGCCATGATCCCGCTGCCGCTCAACAGGTTCCGCAGGTTGGCGGCCGACGCGGCCTGCCCCGGGTGCGGGCGGAGCGCGGAGAGGTCGGCGGCGAAGACAGCGTCCGTGCCGAGCAGGGCCTCGACGCTCATCGCCGCGGCGATGTCGGCCGTCGTGAGCAGCCGGCCCAGGTCGGCGAGCGCCAGCACGAGCATGCCGAGCATGCCGTCGGTGCCGTTGACGAGGGCCAGGCCCTCCTTCTCGGTCAGCACGACCGGCCGGATCCCGTGCGCGCGCAGCGCGTCCCCGGCCGGGCGGAGCGCGCCGGTGCCGTCGCGGACCTGCCCTTCCCCCATGAGCGCCAGGGCCACCGCGGACAGCGGAGCGAGGTCGCCCGAGCAGCCCAGCGAGCCGTACTCGTGGACGACCGGCGTCAGCCCGGCGTCGAGCAGCTCGGCGTAGGTCCGCGCGGTCTCCACCCGCACCCCGGTGCGGCCGGTGGCCAGCGTGGACAGCCGCAGCAGCATCAGCGCCCGCACGACCTCACGCTCCACCTCCGGTCCGGCCCCGGCGGCATGGGACCGGATCAGGCTGCGCTGCAGCTGCGCCCGCCGCTCGACGGGGATGTGCCGGGTGGCCAGCGCGCCGAAGCCGGTCGACACCCCGTAGTGCGGCCGGTCGTCCGCGGCTAGCCGGTCGACCACCTCCCGGGCGCGCGCGATCTCGGCCAGCGCCTCGTCCGCCAGCCGCACGCCGGCCCCCTCGCGGGCGACGCGCACGACGTCGCCGGGCCCGACCGGGCCGATCCCGACGACGACCTGGTGCGGAGGCATGGGGTCATCGCACACGGTGCCCGGCCGGTCGACCAGACCTGTCCGCCCGGCTCGTTCCGCTGCCCGGGGGAAGAGGCAGCGCGTCGAGCTGTCAGCGGCCGGACGCCTGCACCGCCGCGGCGATCGTCGCCCGGTCGGCCGGCACCGGCAGCCCCTGCACCAGGACGGTGGGCGTCGCGCTGACCCCGCGGGCCAGCGCCCGCCGGGTCACCCGGCCGGCCCAGGTGAGGTAGCGGTGGTCCGCCACGCACTGGGCGAAGCCGCGGTCGGACAGGCCCACCTCGGCGCCCAGTTCGACGAGTTGTCGGTCGGTCAGTCCGGGCCCGCCTCCGGGAGGCTGGTTCTCCAGCAGCACCTGCGCGTACTCCATGAACAGCCCGCCGTCCGCGGCACATCCGGACGCCGACGCCGCGCGCGAGGAGTAGTGGTCCGTCGCCGGCCGATCCAGGAGGTCGACCGGGTGGACGACGAGGGTCAGGAGCCCGTCCCTGGCCATCGTCCGCAGCGCGTCGCCGGAGGACAGCTCGAAGGCCCGGCAGGACGGGCTGTGGAAGTCGAGGTAGGCGACTCGGGTCGGGTGCATGCTGTCGCGGTCACCTGGTGCCGCCTCCTCGCAGGGAGCTGCGCTGCGCGGGCCGACCGGGTCTGGGACGGAGCAGCGACAGCTGTCCTCCGCTCCGGGCAACGCTACGCGGAGACGACGTCCCTTGCCCGGCGAGGACGGGAGCCGCCCGACCTGGTCAGATGCCGGTCTCGGCCGGCAGGTCGCCGCGCCGGACGGCGCGAACCAGGGCCGCGTGGTCCTGCTCGGTCTGGTCGGCGTAGGCGCGGGCGAACCGGCTGAAGGCCTGCCGCACCTTGGGGCCGGCACCCAGGTAGCCGGCGATCATGGACGCGCCGCTGGTCCGGGCGTGCCCCTTGGCGAGCAGGTAGCCGCAGATCCCCGCGTAGTCGGTCAGGGCGGCCGAGTCGATCCCGTCGACGGTGATCGCGCCCTTCATGTCGCGGAACTGGCGGACGTAGTACTGGACGTCGCCCACGCTCGTCCAGCCGAGCAGCGGATCGCTCACCGTCTGCACCGCCTGCTGGTACTCCACGACCCGCTGCCCCTGGTGGGCGTGCCAGGCCCGGTCCCCGTGCACGAACGGTGCGATCACCGACCGCCGGGCCTGCTTGAGCTGGAGGAACAGCACGTCGTCGGGGCTGCTCCCCTCGCAGAGGGCGACCCACGCGCGCAACCCCACGGAGCCGACACCGACCACCTTGTGCGCGATGTCGACGAGGCGGTAGCCGCCCACCACCCGTGCCCAGTGCGGCGGCAGCGTGGCCAGGTAGCCGTCCAGCGACGCGGCCAGCTGATCGGCTTCGGCCGGCTCCGGCCGGGTGATCAGCGGCGGCTCGTTCACGATCTTCCGCAGCCCGTCGGTCTGCTGCTCGGTGATCCGGGGCAGCGCCCGGTCGCCGGTGCGCCTGCGGGCCCGCCGGGACGACGCCTCGATCTCGGCCCGCAGCGCGGTGCGGGGCCCGGCGCGCAGCAGCCGGTCGACGTTCAGCCGGTCGTAGGAGCGGGCGAGCAGCGGCTGCTCGGCCAGCGCCGCGATCTGCAGCTGGTACTCCTCGACGCACCGTTCCACCGCCTCGGCGCACGCGGACTCCGGGGACCCGTTCTGCCGTCCGGCCACCCAGACGCTGGTGGTGAGCCGCCGCAGGTCCCACTCCCACGCCCCCGGGTGGGCCTCGTCGAAGTCGTTCAGGTCGAACACCAGCTCGCGCTCCGGGGAGGCGTAGAACCCGAAGTTGCCCAGATGGGCGTCGCCGCAGACGACCGGCGTGATCCCGGTGGCCGGCAGGTCGGCGAAGTCCGCGGCGTGCACGTTGGCCGCACCGCGGAGGAAGGCGTACGGGGAGGCGATCATCCGCCCGATGCGCACCGGGACCAGCCAGTCCAGTCGCCCGTCGTGGGACTGGACCACCGTGGCGACCGCGTCGGCGCGGTCCGGGAGAGGGGCCCAGTTGCCGAGGACCGTGCGCGGTGCCCGCTCGCGCAACCGGCGGCCGAGCGCGTACCGCTCCGCGCGCGTCGGGGCGCTGCGCCGCAGCGAGGTGTACCCCTGGTCGTCGGCGGAGGTCAGGACCGTGTGCGATCGCCGCTCCGGCTGCTGTCCGGTCACCTCCGGGAGCTTGGCAGCTCCCGTGCCGATCCGACCACCCGTCGGTGCCCCGGCCGCCGCGGCGGCCGGGGCACCGGCGAGGAGCGTCAGCCGACGCGGCGGGCCGAGGAGTAGGGCATGTAGTTCATGTTCGTCACCTTGACGACGTCGCCCGAGGTGGGCGAGTGGACCACCTGGTTGTTGCCGACGTAGATGCCGACGTGGCCACCCCGGTAGAAGAACACCAGGTCGCCGGGGACCAGGTGGGCCCGCGCCACGGGCGCGCCGGTCTGGGCCTGGCCGCCGGTCGTGCGCGGCAGGGCGACCCCGGCCGCGCCGTAGGAGAAGGTGGTCAGGCCCGAGCAGTCGAACGAGTGCGGCCCGGCGCCGCCGGTGCCGTAGGGCTTGCCCAGCTGGGCCATCGCCGTGTTCACGGCGGCCTGCGCGGCAGGGGAGCTCGCCGAGGCCTCGGCTGCCGGGGCGGCTGCCGCGGCGGGGCTGGCCTGGGCCACGGCGGGGGTCAGGACGATGCCGGCGCCGGCCAGCAGGGCGAACGCGCCGCGCTGCAGTCGGCGGGTGGGACGGGCGGACGTGGACGTGGACGTGGACGTGGACGTGCGAATGGTGCGCGCCATGGACGGCGGGTTCTCCTGTTCTCCACAGCCGCCTACCGAGTTAGCTGACGGGTTCGGGCGGGGAACTCGCCCGGCCGCCCTCGTCCTCATGCGGACGAGGGCGCGCTTCACCCCAGTACTGCGGTGGGTCCCCGGTCCAGGTGGTCGCGTCGTGCGACGGCACCCGGTTCGGCGGCGTCCGACGGAGGTGTCACCAGGGGTAGGCGACGTGCGGCCTCACTCGGACCGGGATGACGGTAGGGACGGACCTGAAGCGCTGCAAACGTCGGGGATCAGCCCTCGTGCGGCAGCGGAACCGGGTCTTGACAGCGTCCGCGAAACGGACTCGCCGACGCTGACCTCCCGAGACGGTGCCGGGGTCCCGGCGCGCCCCGCCGTTCAGCGCGTGTCACACGGCGCACCAGGTGCAACATCACACTCGGCGTGTCCTGACGCAGCGTGCTCGGCACTGTGGCTTGTAATTCGCTGCGCCCTGCCACACTGCTGCCGCGCCCCTGACTCGCAGGCCGCCTCGCGCCGTCCGGAACGTGGCGAGGCCGACCGTCCTGGCCCGGACGCGGTCGCGCCGAGGAGGTTGGGCTGTGGAACCCGAGGACGTCATGTCCAGGGCCGAGCGGGTGGTCGCCGACCTCGAGGCGCGCGGGCACTCCATGTGCCTGACGTACGCCGGCGTGGTCCTCGCCTTCTGCTGCCAGGACGCCGCGGTCGCGGAGTGGATCCGGCAGTTCTGCGAGGGCTACTTCACGCCGTCCGCCGCGGCGGCGGAGGACGTCGGGATCTACGCCACGGCGGATCCCGCGCTGCTCGCCGTCCTGTGCGCCTCGACGTCGAACCGGCCCGCGGCGGGAAAGTACGAGTACGCGGAGATCCCATTCACGGACTCGGTGACCCTCGTCGGGAAGAGTGCCGGGAAGTTCCCCCAGGGCGACGGCGTGTACCTCCTGCTGTTCCGGGAGCAACGCCGGATCCTGCTGGTCACCCCCGACGAGGTCGAGGTCCAGCGGGAGGAGGGGATGCAGATCCTGCGGGCAGCCGGCAAGTGGCTGCTGCTCGAGCGCGGCTGGATCCCCATGCACTCCGCGTGCGTCGCCAAGAACGGCCGGGCCGTCTGTGTCGCCGGGGAGAAGGCGTCGGGCAAGACCAGCACGATGCTCAACCTGCTCGCCCGGAACGGCTGCGACCTCGTCGCGCCCGACAAGTTCCTGCTGCGCGAGGACGGTCAGCGCCTCGAGGCCTGCGGTGTCCCCGGCAAGATCGGTGTCCGAGTCGGCTCGGTGGTCGTGCAGCCCCGGCTGCTGGACTGGCTGGACCGGGAGGAGTCCCCGTTCTTCCCGCACATCTCCCTGGACGAGGTGCAGCGCATCGCCGAGACCAACACGCCGGAACAGCTGCGGGAGCGCAAGGAGAAGATCCCGCTGCTCCCCACCGAACTGGCCGGGCTGTTCGGCACGTCCATCGTGCCCACCGCCCCGCTGGGACTGCTCCTGCTCCCGGTCTTCGACCCGGACCTGGAGGAGTCCCGGCTGGTCCGCGTCGAACCCGACCAGGCGATCACGGTGCTCAGGAAGAGCTACGTCAGCCTGCTGAGCAAGGCCGAGGGCTTCCTGCTGACCTTCTTCGACCTCCACGACGCCCTGCTCGAGCAGCGCCTGGCCGTGCTGCTCGACGAGCACCTGCCGGGGGTGGCCGCCTACGAGGTGCACCAGAGCCACACCACGAACGAGCAGACGGCGGAACTGGTGGAGGCCCTGCTGTAGCCGGGAGCGGGGGGCCGGTCCGCGCTCGAACCTCCTCGACACCGTGCGCGGGTCCGGGTCGGCGGCGCCAGCTCGGCCTGCTGCAGGGGCTGGGCGTCGAACGCTCCCGTGCTGACCAGGAGCTCGGTGCGGCCCAGCACCGCGCAGTGCAGGGCGCGGGTGGGTCGTTGCGGATCTGGAGGTCCGATGCCGGGCTGCGGGGTGTCCGACTTCGCGCTCAATCCGGACCTCGCAGCGGCGCTCCTCGCCGACGGGCTCCCCGATGCCGCGGCCGCCGACTTCGAGGCTGCTGCGATGCAGGACGCACAGTGGGAGGACGGGCTCCCGACCTCCGACGCCACGGTGGATCAGGCGGTGCGGTCCGCCTCGGCGGAGACGACGGCCTCCTCGCGGGTGTCGAACGGCCCGGCGGCGCGGCCGTCGGCGCGGCGCGTCCACCGGTAGCCGTCGGGGGTCTGCTCGATGAGATAGCCGTCCGGGTCGGCTGGACCGTGCCCCGGGCACTCGTACGGGTCGGTCATGCGACCTCCACGTTCCTGAACCGGACCCCGGCGCGGACGCTGCCGAGGTGGACGACCGGCACGGGCCGGTGACTGACGTCCGCCACGGTCACGGTCCCACCGACGGTGCCCGCGCGGACGGAGAGGCCCGAGCCGGTCACGGTGATCCGGAGCGGCACGTACGTGCCCTTCGGCAGCGTCGTTCCCCCGGTCGAGGACGCCAGCACGGTGGCCACCCCGTCGGTGACCCGGTGGACCTGCACGTTGCCGTCTCCTCGCAGGAGGACGAGGTAGCCGTGGGCGCCGGGTGAGGTGCCGGGCGGTCGGTACGGGTGGTCGTCGGTGCTCAGCAGCACCGACCCACCGCACCCGGCGGGTTCCGCGCGGGTCTCGTCGACTCGTAGGTCGAGGTCCAGCGTGAAGGCGGCCGGGTCCGGCGGCGCCAGGAAGCCCATGAGGGTGGAGCCGACCGCGTCGGAGGCGTCGCAGCCCCACGAGGAGTCCTCCGGGTGGAACCGGCCGCGGCCGGTGTCCGGCAGCATCCCGGGCAGCCACACCTGACGGGCGAACAGGTCCGAGGTGCGGAGTCCCGCGTCCCCGGCGACGTAGACCGGGTCGTCGGAGAAGAGCGCGTCCACGCCGTCGGCGACCAGGGCATCCCGCTGGTGCCGTCGGTTGACCGTGTGACACGCCACCTCGACTCCCACTGCATGCGCCCGTGCGCACACCGTCGCGGTGACGCGGTCCGCCATCGGGCCGATCCAGCGGATGCCTTCGACAGTGGCCCGGTCGACGTCGGTGCTCCCGAGCCAGATGACGTCCCATCCCCGTGAGCGCGCCAGTCGGCAGTCGGCGAGCGCGAAGGACTGGAGGAGGACCGATGCCGGGCTGACGCCGCGACGGTCGAGCGCGTCGATCATCGGGCCCATCGCGTCGCTGCTCTTGGCCTCCGCGCACAGGAGGACGCGGTTGCCGAACTCGGTGAGCACCTCGTCGAACAGCGGGGGGCGCAGCCCGTCGGGCCACCCGCCGCCGAGGGTGGCGGAGGCGTCGATGTCCAACTGCTTCCAGGACACCGACGTGTGGTCGGCGACGTTGCCGCTGGAGGTGGTCATGCGGTCGACGGTGCCGTCGTGCATGACGCCGAGGCCGCCGTCGGCGAGCGTGGACACGTCCTGCTCGATGACCGGCAGGCCTTGGCCCACCGCGACCCGGTAGCCCTCCATCGTGTGCTCGGGCACCTGCAGCGCCCCGCCGCGGTGGGCGATGACGAACGGCCGGCTCAGGTCGGCGAAGTCCACGGGTGACCCTACGTCCGCGCCGCCGCAGGAGCGCGCGTGAGGAGGGCCGGCTGGTCAGCCTGACACGTGGCCGGGCTGCCGCGCGGCGACGTCAGCCCGCCTGCCGGACGTCGACGCCGTCCGTCCCGGCGCGGCTCCGCCGTGCCCGGACGGCGCCCGCCAGCTCGTCCAGCATCTCCGCGGTGGTGTCCGGGTCGACGCAGGCGTCGGTCACGCTGATCCCGTAGGCCAGGGCGTCGGGGCGCTGCTGGTCGAGGTCCTGCCGGCCGGCGACGAGGTTGCTCTCCACCATCACGCCGCGGATCGCCTGCTCGCCGGCCGCGATCTGGCCCGCCAGATCCCGCACGACGTCGATCTGCCGCAGGTGGTCCTTCTGGCTGTTGCCGTGGGAGGCGTCGACCACGACCACCTCCGGCAGCCCGCGCTCACGGAGCTTGGCCGTCGTCCGGGCGATGTGGTCGGCGGAGTAGTTCGGGCCGTGCTTGTCACCGCGCAGGATGACGTGGCCGGTCTCGTTGCCGGTCGTGGACAGCTGCGCGGTCATGCCGTGGCTGTCGACGCCCAGGAACTCGTGCGGCGCCCTGGCCGCGATGACGGCCTGGACGGCGGCGTCGATGCTGCCCTCCGGCGAGTTCTTGAAGCCGACGACCGAGGAGAACCCGGACACCCGTTCGCGGGCGGTCTGGTCAGTGACGTTGCGCGCGCCGACGCCGTTGTACGTCACCAGGCCGTTCACGTACTGCGGCGTCAGCGCGTTGAGCGGTTCGGCGGCCACCGGCACGCCCATCGCGGTGATCCGGCACATGAGCATCCGGGTGGCGATCAGGCCGACGCTGATGCGGTTGGAGCCGTCGAGGTACGGGTCGTAGGCGAAGCCCTTCCAGTCGACCTCCGTCCGCGGCTTCTCCGTGTACGTGCGCATCACGATCTCCAGGTCGGCGCTGTGCCTGGCGCGCATCCGGCGGAGGAAGTCGGCGTACTCGACGGTGGCGGCCGGATCGTGGATCGAGCACGGGCCGGCGATGACGGCCAGTCGGCCGTCGGCGCCGCTGACGATGTCGGTGACGGCGCGGCGGCCGGCCCGGGTGGTGGCCACGGAGGCCGCCGACAGCGGCAGGACACTCGCCACCGCCTCCGGGGTCACCACGATGGTGAGGGCGGCGATCCTGGCGTTGACCAGGTCGGACAGGTCGGCGCCGCCCGCGTCGTGGAGACCGAGTCGCTGCTGGACGCCGGGCAGCAGGTCGGCCTGCGTGGCGTCGATCTGCCGGTTCACCTCCCGCTGCACGTCCAACAGGTGGTCGGCGATGTCGGCGGCGACCTCGAGCACCCGGTCGGCCGGGATGTCCTCGTGCTGTGCCATCGTGCGGGTTCCTCCTGGGTGGTCGGTGCCATCGCGGTCCGGCTCCGCCCCCGCGGGGACGGCGGACCGGCGAGCACCACCTGTCGGCGTCGTGGCAGGCATCGCGGAGCGCAGGGCGTGCAGGCGCTCGCCTGACCGACCTGCAGTGTCCCACCGCCCCATCGGGCGCCCGCAGACAGACGTCGACCGCGACGCCGTCCCACGGGTCAGCCGACGGCCGAGCCCGCAGCGCCGGGCAGGCACGGACGCTCCCGGGGAGCAGCTGCCCGCGCCTCTCCGGGAGCGTCCGTGGCGTTCACCGTGGTGGGTCCGCGGCCCCGACCTGCGACGGTCGATCAGCGCCGGCCCTCGGCTGAGGCACCGTGCCGGCGGCGTCGGACCCCGTGAGTCCCAGTTGGGTCAGGAACTCGAGTTGGTCGTAGTAGAAGTGGTGCGCCACTGCTACGCCGTTCGCCACGGTGAGGACGTCGCACTGCCGAAGTCGCAGGTTCCGGCCGGTCGGCTCGATGTCCCCCTCGGGCGTGCTCAGCACCCCGGTGTGGGTGCCGACGAAGTAGCCCTCGTCGATCGCGGTGTCACCGGACTCGTGTTTCGCCGTGGACTCGAAGGAGGCGTCGGGGAACGCGCGTGTGAACCCCAGCAGGTAGTCGACCACCGCCTCGGCGCCGGAGAGTCGAGGTGCATCGGGCGTCTCACCCACGGCGTCCGGCGCGTACGACTGGCGCAGCGCTTCCCGGTCGCCCGCCATGACGGCAGCGGTGATGCGGTCCATGGTCTCG
Organism: Modestobacter marinus; assembly: GCF_019799945.1. GTDB lineage: Bacteria > Actinomycetota > Actinomycetes > Mycobacteriales > Geodermatophilaceae > Modestobacter > Modestobacter marinus_B. Next base: position 169,929 of record NZ_JABGCH010000002.1, on the reverse strand, counting down.
CGTGCCTGTCCCATGACGACCTCCTCAGTCGTCCGTCGGCTCGCCGACTGCTCCGGACTCCGAGCACGGCCCACGCGTCGTCTCCGGGCAACCGGGCACCCCGCCGCGAGCAGCGCGTCCCGGGCCGGGCCCGCGCCAACAGCAGGGCCGACGTTCCACTGTGACCCTGCGCCGACCGCCGGACAAGGGGCCGACCGCCCACCGCCGTCCGCCACCCGGTTCTGCCTGCCGTCACCGCTCGCCGCCACCAGGGGAGGGAACCGGTGACGGCAGCCGCACTCACACGCTTGCCGCTCGGTAGGCCTGGCCGGCGATCTCGGTGAACCGGGGGACACGGCCAGAGCCCTGGGTCCGAGGGACGGACCGGTCGTACCGGCGCCGATGTCCGTTGCGGTACGGCGGAGACAGGGTCGATCCTCGTGCATGGCGTCGAACCCGTCGTACGAGCAGTCGAAGCAGGTCGCCGAGGGCAGCCGCGAGACCGAGTGGACCAGGCCGTCGTTCGGCCGAGAGCTCTTCCTCGGGAACTTCCGTCTCGACCTGATCCACCCGCAGCCCGAGCCCGACCCCGACGCGGTGCGCAGGGGCGAGGCGTTCCTCGAGCGCCTGCGCGGCTTCCTCACCGAGCGCGTCGACTCGCAGCAGATCGAGCGTGAGGCGAAGATCCCCGACGACGTCCTCTCGGGTCTCAAGGAGCTCGGCGCCCTCGGCATGAAGATCCCCGAGGAGTACGGGGGGCTCGGACTCAGCCAGGTCTACTACAACAAGGCGCTCGCCACGGCGGGCACGTGGCACTCGTCGATCTCGGTGCTGCTGTCCGCGCACCAGTCGATCGGCCTGCCCGAGCCGTTGCGGGGCTTCGGCTCGGAGGAGCAGAAGCGGGCGTGGCTCCCGAAGCTCGCCCGGGACCACGTCTCGGCGTTCCTGCTGACCGAGCCGGACGTCGGCTCGGACCCGGCGCGCATGAGCACGACCGCGGTGCCGACCGAGGACGGCACGGGGTACCGGATCAACGGCACGAAGCTGTGGGCGACCAACGGTGTGATCGCCGACGTCGTCGTGGTCATGGCGGTCGTGCCCGAGTGCGCGGGCCACCCGGGCGGCATCACCGCCTTCATCTGCCCCGCCGACCGCGAGGGCGTCACGGTGGTGCACCGCAACGCCTTCATGGGCCTCCGGGGCATCGAGAACTCGGTGACGCGCTTCGACGACGTCTTCGTCCCCACCACCGACGTCATCGGCGCCGAGGGCAAGGGCCTGCGGATCGCGCTCACCACGCTCAACACCGGCCGGCTGTCGCTGCCGGCGATCTGCCTGGCGACGGCCAAGTACTCGCTCAAGATCGCCCGCGAGTGGTCGGCCGAGCGCACGCAGTGGGGTCGGCCCATCGGCGGGCACGACCCGATCGCGCAGAAGCTCGCCGGGCTCGCGGGCACGGCCTTCGGCCTCGAGGCGATGCTGGACGTGTCCAGTCGGCTGGCCGACGACAAGCGCAACGACATCCGCATCGAGGCGGCGCTCGCGAAGCTGTACGCGTCGGAGCTCGGCTGGGCCGCCGTCGACGACATGGTCCAGATCCGCGGCGGCCGCGCCTTCGAGACCGCCGAGTCACTCGCCCGGCGCGGGGAGAAGCCGGTGCCGGCGGAGCAGCTGCTGCGCGACATGCGCATCAACCGCATCTTCGAGGGCTCGACGGAGATCATGCACCTGCTGATCGCCCGTGAGGCCGTCGACCAGCACCTGCAGGTGGCGGGGGACGTGCTGCTCGACGACCTCGGCCTGGCCGACCGGGCGAGGGCCGCCGCGCGGGCGGGCGCGTTCTACGCCCGGTGGTTCCCGTCGCTGACCACCGGCGCCGGCCAGCGTCCCGGCTCCTTCGTGGAGTTCGGTGACCTGGCCCGGCACCTGCGTTACGTCGAGCGCTCCGCGCGCAAGCTCGCGCGTTCCACCTTCTACGCGATGGGCCGTTACCAGGCCCGCCTCGAGCGGAAGGGTCAGCTGCTCGGCAGGATCGTCGACATCGGCGCCGAGCTCTACGCCATGGCGTGCGCGTGCGTCTACGCGGACACCCTCGCCCGCCAGCAGCTCGGCCGGCAGCAGGAGGCCGTCGAGCTGGCCGACCTGTTCTGCCGTCAGGCCCGCCGGCGCGCCGACCGGCTGTTCACCGAGTTGTGGGCCAACGACGACGAGACCCAGTACGCGGTCGCGCAGCAGGTGCTCTCCGGCCGCTACGCGTGGTTCGAGCACGACGTGCTGGACCCGGCGGGTGGTGGCCCGATGATGCCGAAGCACGCTCCGCCCGCGGACGAGCAACTGGAGGAGTCGTTGGCCGGGGCAGGGCCCGCGGCGCAGGCCGAGGCAGCCCAATAGGCGCTGCAGCGGACCGGCTGAGGTCCGCTGCGACAGCGGCCGCCGATCATCTCCTGCGCGAACGGCAGCACCCCCTGCGCGAGCTCGCCGCGCAGCACGGGGGAGCGGCTCGAGGCGGTTCTCTCCCTAGTCTGGCCGGGTGACCGGTGAGGCTGATCCCTCGGGCAGACGAGTGCGCATCCGGATGCGGGAACGGTCGATCGACGAACCGCATCGCGCTGCCAGCCCGCTGGAGCTGCTGTTCGATCTGACGTTCGTCGTGGCCGTCGCGAGCATCACGGCGCAGCTCGCCCACGGCATCGCGGGTGGCCACGGCCTGGACGACCTGACGCCCTTCCTCCAGGTCTTCTTCGCGATCTGGTGGGCGTGGATGAACTTCACCTGGTTCGCGTCGTCCTACGACACGGACGACGTCCTCTACCGGCTCCTCACGATGGTCCAGATGGCCGGAGTGCTCGTGCTCGCGGCAGGAGTGCCGGCCGCGTTCGAGGAGTCCGACTACGGCGCCATCACCATCGGCTACCTGATCATGCGAGGCGGGCTGGTGGCACAGTGGCTGAGGGCGGGACTGGAGGATCCCGCGGGTCGGCGCACCGCCTTCCGCTATGCGCTCGGGATCTCGATCGTCCAGGTCGGCTGGATCGCCCGTCACGTGCTGGCGGAGACCGGTGTGCTGCCGGAGGCCTCGCTGCTGCCCGTCTTCATCGGTCTGGTCGCCTGCGAGCTGGCGGTACCGCGGTGGGCGGAGCGGACGCGGCGCACCAGCTGGCATCCGCACCACATCGCCGAACGCTATGGACTGTTCACGATCATCCTGCTCGGTGAGAGCGTGCTGGCCGCGTCGACCGGAGTGCAGGCGGCATCGGCGGCCGGGGCCGGGGTGAGCCGGTCGTTGGTGACCGTTGCCCTCGGGGGGCTGGTCCTCCTCTTCGCCCTGTGGTGGCTGTACTTCCTGGAGCCGGCGGGGGAGGGCCTCGCCCGCCGGCGCCATCGGTCCTTCGTGTGGGGGTACGGCCACTACGGCATCTTCGCCGCCCTGGCCGCCGTCGGTGCCGGGCTCGAGGTCGCCGTGGAACACACCGGCCATCACCTGGACGTCTCGGAGATCATCGTCGGCTACGCCGTGGCGATCCCCGTGAGCGTGTTCCTCGTCCTCCTCTGGGGAGTGCACGCCCCGATCGTGCGTCGGCCGGTCATCCCTCCGGTCCTGATGCTGAGCGCCGCCACCGCCGTCGTCCTCCTGCCGCTTGCGGCGGGACTCGTGGGGCTCGCCGGGGTCATCGTGACCATCGCCGGGACGTGCTCGGCCCTCGTGGTGACCACGATCCTGACGCGCCGGACGGGACGGACGGCGCGGCTCGCCGACCTGGAGGTGTGACGCCGGGCGAGCTCCCTCGTCCCTTCGTGGTCCTCCCCAGGCTCCGCGGCCGGACGGCAGGGACGGAGCCGGTCGGGTCACCGGCCCCGGCGGTCCGTCGGGGCCTCGGTGGCCGGGTCGGCGTGCAGGTCGATCCGCGAGGTCTCCGGCGCCAGGAGGACGCACACCGTGGTGACGACGAGGACCGCCACCACGTAGGCGGACACGGCCAGGGAGGTGTCGTAGCGGTCGAGCAGCGCCACCGAGATGATGGGCGCCAGGGCTCCGCCCAGGATCCCCGCCAGCTGATAGCCCATGGAAGCGCCGGTGTAGCGGACCCTGGTCGGGAACAGCTCGGCGATGAACGAGGCCTGCGGGCCGTACATCGCGGCGTGGAAGAAGAGCGCGCCCACCGTCGCGAGAACGATCAGGACGAAGCGTTCGGTGTCCAGCAGGGCGAAGAACACGAAGACCCAGATCGCGGCGCCGACGGCGCCGAAGAGGTAGACCGGTCGGCGTCCGAACCTGTCCGACAGCACGCCGAACCAGGGGATCAGGAACACCTGCACCGCGGCGGCGATCAGGACCGCGTTGAGCGCGTAGGTGTTCGGCAGGCCCAGGTACGTCGCGACGTACGTCGTGACGAACAGGATGAAGGTGTAGAACGCGACGTCGACACCGACCCGGGCGCCGATCGCGAGCAGCACCCGGGACGGGTAGCGGCGCAGCACGTCGACGATCGGCGCCTTGACCTTCGCGTCGTGCTCCTCGACCTCGCGGAACAGTGGACTCTCGGTGATCGTGAGCCGGATCCACAGCCCGACGATCACCAGGACACCGCTGAGCAGGAACGGGACCCGCCACCCCCAGTCGACGAAGGCGGACTCCGAGGTGACCGCCCCCATCAGCGACAGCACCCCGTTGGCCAGCAACAGCCCGATCGGCACACCGACCTGTGGCCAGCTGGCGTTCAGCCCGCGCCGGTGCGCGGCGCCGGACTCGAGCGTCATCAGCACCGCGCCGCCCCACTCCCCGCCGAGCCCCAGGCCCTGCAGGAAGCGCAGCACGACGAGCAGGACCGGAGCCCACACGCCGATCGAGCCGTAGGTGGGCAGCAGACCGATCAGGAAGGTGGCGATGCCCATGATCAGCAACGTGACCACGAGGACGTTCTTGCGGCCGAGCTTGTCGCCGTAGTGGCCGAACACGACCCCGCCCAGGGGCCGGGCCACGAAGCCGACCGCGTACGTCGTGAACGCGAGCAGGGTGCCGACCAGCGGGTCGAAGTCGGGGAAGAACAGCTGGTTGAACACCAGGGCGGCGGCCGTGCCGTAGATGAAGAAGTCGTACCACTCGAGTGAGGTGCCGACGAGACTGGCCACGATGACGCGACGGACGGATGAGGTCTGGGCGGTGCCGGCGGTGGACGCCATCGGGATCTCCCTCGCTGACTGACCCGGTGCGAGCTCGGTCAAGGACGACCCGACGAGTACCCGTGGACCGGGGAGGGTCACTCGCTCTCCGTCGTCGCCCGGCGCCTCCTGACGCGTCCCCACGGCTTGACCACGGAGAGCGTGATGGCGGTCAGCAGCAGGACCGGGGAGACGATCGGCGGATAGCCGAGGTCGGAGAGATCAAAGGTCACCGGCGCGCCGGCCAGGGAACGGCGGGCCTGCGCTGCCTGTGCGGTCACCTCGGGGAGCAGTGCGACCGGGACCAGCGCCGTGAGGAGGAGGTTGAGCGCCAGCTTGGTCGCCACCCACCAGTGGCGGAGCACGCCCCAGCGGCTGCCGAGGCCGAGCACGAGGCCGCTGGCGAGGCAGATCAGTCCGCAGGCCAGCAACGGCCCGATCGTGACCCGCTGGAGCACCAGCAGCGCAGAGGTTCGGGTCGTGGGGTCGTCGGCGGCGATGGCGGTGCCGATGAGCGCCGCCATCGCCACGTCGACCCCCAGCCAGGCCCCGCGCTGGTGATGTGCGTCACCAGCACCGCCCGACGGGTGTTCACGCCCAGCCGGCGGGCTCGGCGGGTGCGGTCCGGTACCGCGACCGTGCTCATCGACCGGCGGTGTCGTCAGGTCGCCGTCCGCGACGCGCGGCGCCGGGCGATCAGGTGGTCCAGCCCGAAGCGGCCCGACCCGGTCACCGCCAGCACCAGGCTGAGCAGGCCGAGCGCGATGACCAGTTCGGGGCCGTTGTGGTCCATGGCGAGCAGCCCGCTGGTGTGCACGAAGATCCAGGCGCCGGCCATGTTCAGCGCCATCAGGACGCCGACGAGCCGGACCGCGGCGCCGAGGATCATCGCGATCCCGCCGACGACCTCGAACAGGACGTTCGCCGGGCCGGTGAGGGTGCCCAGGGGGATGCCCGACTCCGCGAACATCCGTCCGACCCCGGCGAGGCTGCCACCGAAGTCGTACTCGAGCTTGGCGTGCGCCAACATGATCACGCCGAGGCCGATCCGTGCCAGGAGCAGCACGACGTCGCGGGCGGTCCTGACGAGCGCGGTGTCCCGGGTGTGCGTGATCCGGTCGATGGTCGTCATGGTCGCGTTCCTCTCCTGCGGGTGGGCCGGTCGGGAGGTCCCACCGGTATGACTCCCTCGGGAGCGCGGAGTCGTCGGTCCCGGGTCCACCGATCGGTGCCACGCTGACCGCGGAGGTGGCGTGGTCGTCGACTACGACTCGGCGCCGGAGCGCTACCGGCTGGGCATGGCGGTCACGCGGGCCCACTCCTCGGCCAGCCTCTACGCCGAGGTCGCGTCCCGGCTGGTCGCGCTGGGCGCCCAGCGGGTCCTGGACGTCGGCGGCGGCGACGGCCCGCTGCGGGCGGAGCTCCCGGCCGGGCCGGAGCTGGTCGGGCTCGACGCCGCGGCCGCGATGGTGCGCTGCGGCCGGGCGGGACGCTGCTGGCGTCGGCGATCGGCAGGGACGACCCGCCGGAGCTCGCGCGGTTCTGGCGGCGCCCAGGGACGTCGTTCGAGCCGAGGACGCGTCAGCCCTGGTGGGGGAGGTCTTCGGGCACGTGGCGGTGCACGGTGGGACGCCCCGCTGGTCACGCTGCCCGACGCGGCCGCGGTTCGCGACCACCTCCTCGGCCGGCAGGCGCCGCCGGACGCCGCCACGCGGGCGGCCGAGGAACTCCGGCCCCCGGTGCGGGTGACCAAGCGCGGCGCCCTGGTGATCGCCTCGTCCGGCGCCGCCTGACCTCAGAGTCCGAGGTCGACCGCGATCCGGGACCGGGGGACGTGCACGACGGCGTCGAAGGCGTCGGCCACCGGCGCGGAGAGGTAGGCGGTGTCCAGGCGGATGCGGTCCGGGCCGGTGCCGTCGCCGCGCGCGGGACGCAGGTCCGCCAGGGCGAGACCGACCCCGGCCAGCGCCGCTTCGACGCTGCCCGGCTCCGGGGGCTCCAGGACCGCGTCCTCGACCCGGAAGCCGTACGGCCCCACGTCGGCGTCGGGGTACAGCGCCGCCGTCCGGCCGCCGCCGCTGGTCAGCGCGACGGCGGCGTAGTCGGCACCGAGCGCCCGGTCCAGGTGCAGCCCCATCGGCAACACCTGCACCTCGCCCTCGTAGACCACCGGGGTGCGCTGGACGTGGGCGTTGTGGGCCATGAGGACCAGGCGGGCGTCGGGGTCGAGCCGGTCGAGCCACCAGCGGACGGTCGCGGCCATGTACCGCTCGCGCGAGGTGGCGGCGGCGGGCAGGGCGGTGCCGGCGGTCGCCCCGGCGATGCCGCGGAGCTGATGGTCGGCGGCCCGCGCGCCCTCCAGCCGCCACCGGGCGACGTCGAAGGCCGCCTGGCCGGCGGCGTCGAGGTAGGTGGGTGCCAGCGCGTCGAAGCGGTCGGCGAGCCGGCTCAGGGCGGCGGTCAGCGCGTCCGCCAGGGCCGGGTCCAGGGCCAGGTAGTCGGGTGCCGCCTGTGCCTGGGTCGTGCCGGCGATGCCGGTCGCGATGTCGACGGCCGCGTCCAGCAGCTGCCGGGCGGCGGGGTCCACCGCGGCCAGGTAGCCGGCCAGGGGGGACAGCGAGGGGAGCAGGGAGCCGGCCGCGCTGGGGACGTCGATGCCGGCGAAGCGGACCGGCGGGGTGCTCGCGGCGTTGCGCGCACGCACCCACCGGAACATGTCCCGCACCTCGGCCGGCCGCGCCAGGCCCGCGGGGATGCAGTCCTCGGCGAGCCGGGGCAGCTCGTCGTCCGGGCCGTCGCCCTGCAGCCACTCGTCGAGGGCGTGGCCCTCGCTGAACCCGGACTCGTAGGACAGCACGGTGAACCCGCACCGCTCCACCAGGAACCGCAGGATGCGGTGCCGCAGCCGGGCGAACTCGCTGATGAAGTGCGCGTTCTCGCCGAGGGCGACCACCCGGGCGGAGCCGATGACCCCGCGCAACGGCTCGAGGTCGTCCAGCGGGGCGTCCGGGTCGAGGCCTGCGAGCTGGTGGACGCGGAACGTCATGATGGACCCGACGCCAGGGAACCGCTGTCCGGAGCGCAGGCTCTTCCGCGACCGGCACGGTCCGCGCGGGATCCAGCGTCCCGGCACCCGAGGTCCGTCATGGCCATCCGGCGTCGTCCGCCCCGGGCGGCGCCTGGACGTCGGACCCGCCCGTGCCCGACGGGGACCGCGCGGGTGGACGCGCTGCCGGCTCGACGCGCCAGGCGACCCGCCGCGCGTTTGGGCAGTCGTCCGGCCGCCTGGCGCTGCGCCGGATCCGCTCGGAGATGAGCCGTGCGACGGTGGATCGGCGCCAGCGCCGACCGGTGGGGGTGCGGAAGCCCTCGGCGTTCAAGGCGGCGGTGATCGTGGCGATGTTCGCTCCGTTCCGGTGCAGCTGGAGCAGTCGCTGCAGGCCGTGCGCGATGCCGGCGTCCCGGACGACGGGCCGCGTCGCTCCGGCCCGCGGGCCCTGCCCGCTGCCCGTGGCCAGCGGAGTACTCCACTCGCGTCCGCTCAGCAGCGCCGTCATGGGGCGGGCCGGACCCCAGAGCCAGCCCTGCGCGGTGACGCAGCCGAGTTCCTGGAGGAGTGCGGCGTGCTCCGCGGTCTCCACGCCCTCGGCGACGACGGCGACCCCCACGGTCCGGGCGAGGTCGACGACCCACGCGACGATCGCCAGGGCATCCCGCTGCTCGGTGAGGTCGGCGACGAAGCTGCGGTCGAGCTTCAGGGTCGAGATGGGGAGGTCCCGGAGGTAGGCCAACGAGCTGTACCCCGTGCCGAAGTCGTCCATCGCCACCCGGAAGCCGTGCTTGCGGAGCTGTCGGGGCAGCGCGACGGCGAGATCGGTGTTCCGCATGATCGCCGTCTCGGTGATCTCGATGACCAGTTGCGTGGCCGGCAGGCCGAAGTCGTCGGTACAGCTGACCAGGTGGTCCAGGACCGAGGCGTCGGTCAGGCTGGCGGCCGACAGGTTCACCGCGACGTAGGCGTCCTCGGGCACGACGCCCGCCTGGCGCAGGCGGGCCATGTCCTGGACGGCTCGCTGGATGACCCACCGGTCGAGTTCGGGAGCCAGCCCGCTGAACTCCGCGACGGTGACGAAGCTGCTGGGCGACACCGGACCGCGTTCCGGGTGCGTCCATCGCGCCAGTGCCTCCATGCCGATGACGGCCCCTGACGGCAGGTCCACGATGGGCTGGTACTCGAGGCGGAGCGCCGCGTCCGCCAGCGCTGCACGCAGGTCGGTCGCCAGCGCGTACCGGTGTGCCACGTCCTGGCCGAGCGCCTGCTCGAAGACGTGCACCCGGCCGCGGCCGGCGTTCTTGCCCGCATGCACGGCCGTGTCGGCGCGGCGCAGCAGATCCATCGCCGAGACCGTCGGCTCCGCCGGCGCGACCGCGACGCCGATGGACGCCGTGACGTGCACGGCGCCGTCGCCGATGAGGAAGGGCTCGGCCACCGCGTCGAGCAGACGGCGGGCCAGCGCGTGCGCCTGGAGCTCGTCCGTGTCCTCGCAGATCACGGCGAACTCGTCGTCACCGCAGCGGGCGACGATCTGCCGGCGGGACACCGCTGCTCTGAGACGCGCGCCGATCCCGGCGAGCAGCCGGTCGCCGACGTCGTGCCCGTGCGAGGCGTTGACCATCCTGAAGTGGTCCAGGTCGACCATCAGGACGGCGGTCGGGTGGTCGGCTCTGCCCAGCGCACAGGTCAGTCGGGCGAGGAGCTGCCTGCGGTCCGGCTGCGGCTCCGGACCGTCCTGGTGCGGTCGCTCCCGGGCCGGCCGGCCATCGAGGCGGACGAACACGAGCTGGGTGGCGTCCGCGCTACCGCCGGCCAGCACCGCCCAGGACGTGGGCACCTCGAGGTCGGAGCCGGCGACGTGCCGAAAGCGGAGGGTCGTGGCCCCGGACAGCGCGCCGTCCCGGGTCGCCCGCAGGATGTCCTGCAGCCGTTCTCGGGAGGAGGCGTGCAGCAGTTCGTGCGCCGGGACGCCGGCCACGTCGACGAGGGGTCGGCCGGACAGCCGGGCGAGCGCTGCCCCCGCGGCCAGCACCGTGCCGGACAGCGAGCACGAGAAGAGCGCGGTCGGTGCCGGGTCGGCACCGGGGGAGGCAGCGGTGGGCCCGTCGTACGCGGACGCCGTGGTGTGCAGGTCCCCGGTCGCGACCGGCGCACCTGCTCCGTCCTGTGCCCTGGCCACCTGGCTGCTCCTGTGCTGGCGCGAGTCGGCACGCGGCTGCGCACCGGCCGCCCTCCAGCCTGTTCGAGGAGGCAGAGCCGGACCAGATGCACCCGTGCCAACCGTCTGGTGCGCTTGCACTAGGCGCCGGCCCGCTCGGGCGCTCTGAGCCGGGGCGCCGACCGACGGTCAGACGCTGTCGACCAGGCCCTCCCGGACGGCGATCGACAGGACCTCGAGCTTGGAATGCGCACCGAGCTTGGCCGACAGGTTGGCCACGTGGTTGCGCACGGTGTGCACGCTGATCGTCAGTTGCTGGGCGATGTCGGCGTTGGAGAGGCCCCTCGCCAGCAGGTCGAGTATCTCGCGCTCCCGCTCGGTCAGTTCGGCCGAGCCGCCGCCGCCCTGCCGGCGCAGGCGCGGGAGGAGTCGGGTGAGCAGCTTGGCACTGACCACGGATTCGCCTTGGGCAGCAGCCCGCACCCCGTCGAGCACGTCGTCCAGCTGCTGGGTCTTGGCGATGAACCCGGCAGCGCCGGCCTCCATGGCGGTGACGAGGAGGCGATCGGAGGTCGTGGCGGTCAGCACCACGATGTTCGCGGAGGGTCGGAGGCGGTGCAGGTCGGCGAGGGCGCCCACGCCGTCGCCGTCGGGCAGACGGTGGTCCAGCAGGACGACGTCCGGAGCCGTCGACGCCATCAAGTCCCGAGCTTCGGCGATCGACGTGCCCTGCCCGACGACCTGGAGGTCGGACTCCGACTGCAGGGCCTGCGCCAGGCTGGCCGTGAACATCTGGTGGTCGTCCACGATCAAGACACGGACCCTGGCGCGCGAGGGGCCGCCCTGCGTGCAGAACCCGCTCACGTTCCGAGTCTGACATGCGACCTGCCCGGGGGTGTCTGGTGCGCGCGCACTAGACGCTCGGTGCGCTCGCATCACGACAACCCCGACGGCCGTGGGCGAGCGTGGTCCCGTGGCGTCCTCAGGGTGCGGTGAGACCGCCATCGTCATCGCGGATGACGACCAGCGCATCAGGTCCGCCCTGGCAGCGCTGCTGGACCAGGAGCTGGACTTCACAGTCGTCGGGACGGCGGCCAACGGTGACGACGCGGTGACTGCCGCTCGCGAGCTCCGTGCGGCACTCGTCCTGACCGACGTGCGGATGTCGGGAGGTGGGCCGGACCTCGTCCGGCGGCTGGTCGCGCTGCCGCATCGGCCGGTCGTCGTCGGGTTGTCAGCGCAAGCGGACCTTGCGACGTGGACGGCCGTGCTGGCTGCCGGTGGGTCTGCCTACCTGCTCAAGGGGACCGTCGCCGGCGACCTCCCCGCGCTGCTGCGCACGTGCCTGCAGGGCCATCTCGTCATCGGCGTGCCCGGCGCGCCGGACCTCGTCCGCCACCTGCTCTCCCGCTGACTGCGGAGCCGTCCGCGACGCGTCGGCGGCTCCTGCACTGGACATCGGCAGGAAGAACGACACCGCCGTGCCGACGCCGTCCGGACCGAGCTCCGACCGCCACCAGCCGCCCGACGCCAGCGCACGGTCGCGCATCGCCACCACCCCGGAGTGACGGCCCCCGGACCGCGCGGATGCCGCATGGCCCACGCCCCGGCCGTCGTCCACGACGTGCACCTCCACGCCACGCTCGGTCGCGTCGACGGTGACGGTCACGCGGCGCGCCTCTGCGTGCTTGCGGGCGTTGACCATCGCTTCGCGGGCGATCCGGTACGCCGACACCCGCGTCTGCTGCGGCAACGGGGCCTCCCCCCGGTCCTCGACAGACCACGCCACGTCGCTGTCCTCGAAGACCTGGACCGCCGCGTCACGCAGCCCGTCGGTCAAGGACGCGTCGAGAACAGGCGTCTCCAACTCGAAGAGCAGGTGGCGGAGCCGGACGCTCGCGCCGTGCACGGCGTCCATCACGATCTCGACGGCGGCGGCCTCCCCGGGTGCACGGTGGCGCAACCGGTTCCGGAGGGCGCCCAGGCGCAGGTCCACGGCCGCGAGCGCCTGGATGGAGTCGTCGTGGACGTCGGCGGCGATGCGGGCCCGCTCGTCGTCCTGGATCTCGACGAGGCGCTCACTGAGAGCGCGCTGGCGGTCCTCGGTGAGGCGGCGGAGCTCCTGGAACGTCAGCGCGGTGCGCCCGACCATGAGCACCCCGGCAGTCAGCGCCATGAGAGCGGCGAGGGGGCTGACCTCTGCGTGGATGCCGTAGGACAACAGCCCCAGGACGGCCAGCCCGCAGACACCGGGAAGGGCCAGGACGCTGACCCCCTCGAGGTCCACGGGCCGAGCCTCTGTCCGGCGCAGGGAGGCCAGCGCCGCGCCGGCCAGCAGCAGGCGCGCCAGGAGCCACCCCAGGTCGACCGGCTGGCCGCCCGCGTAGGCGTCTCTGGCCACCAGGCCCGCGTATGTCGCGTCCGTCACGAAGAAGGTGACGAACGACGCGCACAGCAGCCACCAGGACCAGCCGACGCCGACGCCGAGGATCGCGAGCGCGGCGACAGCCAGGGCCAGGAGGAGCAGGTCGGCGATGGGGTAGGCCGCCGTCACCCCTGCGACGCCGTCGTCGCCGAGCGGGACCTGCGCTCCGTCGACGAAGGTCTCGGCCAGCGCCGCGGCGGTCAGGCCGGCGATCAGCCCGTCGAGCGAGAGGCTGAACGGCATCCTGCGCGCTCGGGCGCGCAACCTGAGCACCAGTCCGATGGCGAGCAGTGCGTAGAACAGCACCCACCCCGCATCCGCCCACGAGGGGCTCGGGATCGGGTCGAGGTCCCGGTAGTACGCGAAGTACGCGGTGCTCGCGGCGAAGGCCGTGACGAGCCCCGCGGTCATGAACAGCCAGGCCAGCCGATCCCTGCGGTCGAACGCGCAGCGGAGCACGAGCACGAGGATGACCAGGCCGTCGACGGTCATGTTGAGCCACCAGTCGATGCCCGCGTGATAGCCCGGCGTGGGGCGGACCCCCGGCACGAGGGTGACCGCGTAGACCGTCCCCAGCACCAGCGTGACCCAGGTGGTCGCCCGCATCAGCGAGGAGGTCGAGTGCGGCACGCCGCCTCCGCATGTCGCTGCTGGCCGAGGTGCCGGCAGGACCTGGGCGGCTCACGCCGCGCTGCTGCCGGGCTGGTGCACCAGGCTCTCACACGCCGTGGCTGGGCGCAGTGATCCCCTCGATCACGGGCGCGGGCCTGCGCGCCGGGCCCCCTGTCCGCGTGGGGGAGGCCGCCGGCCGGCGCAGGGGGCTCTGCGGGCAGCGAGGCGCTCCATGCGCTCCGGCTGCGAGGACGTCCACAGCGCCTGGCGGAGGGGATCGGGCCGTCCACCGTCAGCGATCGGGAGTCCGCCGTCCAGGCGCTCATGCAGCACGTGCTGGGTGAGTGAGCGGCGGTGCACGACCCGCTCTCCGCGACGGCGTCGTCCGACGGAGAGCCGAGTGCAGGTGTGGCTTCCCGGTCCAGTGGCGGACCGGTGGATCAGACCGCGGAACGCCCCTCGGGCTCGCGCTCGGTGGCGAAGGCCGAGTGCTGCGCGGCCAGTTCGCTGGCCCGGCCGAGCCCGGTGAGGGGACTCCAGGGCAGGAACGCATCGAGGTTCCGGCGGGCGACCTCGACGAGCTGAGTGGTCAAACGAGACATGCGGGCACCTCTTTCTCCGGTGATCGAACAGTGACACCAAGGCTAGCCACGCGGGCTCGGGCACTGTTCCAGTCGTCAGGGTGAGGTCGCGCACGCACGACGGCGTGGCGTTGCCGCCCTGGCCGACGACCGTTGGCCCCGGTGCAGGGCACCGACCGGTCCGTCAGGGTCACACGTCCCGGGCGGCCACGTGCGTCACGGGCAGGTGGAACCGGCGCTCCAGACGACCGGGCAGGTCCTGGTGCAGCCAGCGGGACACCCGCGCCGGGAGCGTCGACACGATGATCTCGTCGAACTCGCCGGTGGCCGTGGCCTCCTCGACCGCGCGCACGGGGTCCGGGTCGCCCACCGTGCCGTTCGCGCGCACGCCCGCAGTGGTCAGCTTCTGCAGGACGGTGTCGAGCTTGGCCTGCGCCAACTTCCGCGCCTCCGCCGGCGGGGCCGGCAACGTCGGGGTCCCGCCCATCACGGGCATGGGGACCGGCATGGCGTTGGTCGCGAGGTCCTTCACCGGCGTCGCCGGCACGACGAACCAGAACTCGGCGGGACCAGCGGCCACGCGCTCACGCACGAGCTGCATGAGCTCGTCGCTGTCGAGCGACTGGTTCGCCACGACGAGGTGACGGTGCATGACTTCCTCCGGACCAACCGTTGGACGCGCGCGGACCGAGGCGACGCGGCGACGTCGCGGGCCCACCACCGGTCTCGAACCGACGTCGGGCCACGGCGGGAGAGGCGGATGGGCGCTTCGCCCACCTGGTGCTCCGGGGGTCCGGCAGCAGGAGATCGACGGCGGAACCGTACCGCTCATCCCGGCCCGTGGAAACGGATGCGGAGCCGAGCTGGACGCCTGGCACTCCACTGCGGGGCCCGGCGCGGGTGTAGGAACGCGCCCATGACCGAACCGGATCGCGCGCTGTTCCTCGTCGTCACCATCAAGCCGCGCAAGGACCGGCTCGCAGAGGCCGAGGCGCAGCTGCAGTCCATGCGCAGGCAGACCCTCACCGAGCCCGGGTGCGTCTTCATGCACCTCGTGCAGCCACAGGACGACCCGGACAACTGGGTGATGCTCGAGATGTTCCGGTCCCGTGCCGCCTGGGACGAGCACATGCAGCAGCCCTACAACACCGAGGGCAACCGCATCCTGGAGGACCTGCTCCGTGAACCGTCGGACCTGCGGCTGATGGACGAGAAGTAGCGCCGCTGCGGATCCGCAGGGAGCGAGTCAGCCCGGCTGGAATGTGCCCCGGGTCCCCGCTACTCTCGCTGCGCGGGTGTGACGTGAGTCACAGGCAGCTTGCCTTCCCGCGTCGGTGAGGGGTGGATCCCATGGCCCGACCGTCCCCGCTCCAGCAACAACCGAACGTCGGGGGACCAGCCAAGGCCGGGTTGGTCTATCCAGGGCTCACCGTCCCGTTCGTCCTGGTGGTCGCCTGCTTCGCCGCGTGGGGGTCGGCGGCCAACCTCACGGACGTCCTCGTCGGTGTGTTCCGGCAGATCTTCACGATGTCGAACTTCCAGTCCGCGCTGGTGCAGTTCGCGTACTACGGGGCCTACTTCGCGCTCGCCATCCCCGCGGCCCTGATCAACAGGCGGTTCGGGTACAAGACCGGTGTGCTCGCCGGTCTGGGGCTGGCCACGCTGGGTGGGTTCCTCTTCATCCCGGCGAGCCAGCTGCTCGCCTACGGGTTCTTCCTCATCGCGCTGTTCGTGCTCGCGGCCGGGCTCTCCATCCTCGAGACCTCGGCCAATCCGTTCGTGATCGCGATGGGTCCCGAGATCAGCGCCACCCAGCGGTTGAACCTCGCGCAGGCGTTCAACCCGGTGGGCGCGAACATCGGCGTCCTGCTCGGGGCCGTCCTCATCCTGCCCCGCATCACGAAGGACGAGGAGAAGGCGTCCATGACGCCGGCGGAGCTCGCACGTGCCCAGGAGCAGGACCTGTCCCTGGTGCTCGGGCCCTACCTCGGAATCGCCATCGCGTTGCTGATCATCTGGCTGCTCATCGCCTTCCGGAAGATCGACACGCCCGACGAACACGCCCACTTCGGACTGGAGGAGACGTCGGGCGGGGCAGCGGGCCGCCTCTGGCACAACCGTCACTACCGCTTCGGGGTGGCCGCCCAGTTCCTCAACGTCGGTGCGCAGGTCTGCGCGTGGTCGTTCACCATCCAGTACGCCATGGACGTGGTGGGTGTCTCCGAGGACACCGCGGGGTGGTACCTGCAGGCCAGCCTGATCGTCTTCCTCATCGCACGCTTCGTCATGACCTACCTGCTGGGGATCATCCGGCCGACGAAGCTGCTCCTCGCCATGGCGGCGCTGGGCGTCGTGCTCTCCGTGGTGGCCGTGGTGTCGCCCAACATGCTGGGCCTGATCGCCGTCGTGGGCATCTCCCTGAGCCTGTCGCTCATGTTCCCGACGATCTACGGGGTGGCGCTGCAGGGCCTGGGCCCGGACACCAAGTTCGGCGCCGCAGGTCTGGTCATGGCCATCCTGGGGGGAGCGCTGCTGCCACCCGTCCAGGGCCTCATCATGGACTCGGCCGACACGAACATCGGCTTCCTGGTCCCCGCGATCTGCCTCGCGTTCGTGGCGGCGTACGCGCTGTTCGACCTCCGGTCCTCCCGGCACGGTGGCCCCCTCGTGACCGAGGGTGCCGCGCACTGACCAGGTGGCTGTGCTCACCCGCCGGTCCCCGAGGTACCGGCACACGCTCTCGTCGATAGGAGCAGGCGGATGTTCGTGGTGGTGGGGGAAGCACTCGTCGACCTGGTGGGGCAACGGGGCAGCCGAACGCTCGTCGCGCACCCGGGCGGCAGCCCGGCCAACGTCGCGCTCGGGCTTGCCCGGCTCGGGGACGAGGTGACGCTGTGGACGCGCCTCGGACGGGATGCCTTCGGCGAGATGGTGTCCGCGCACCTGGAGGAGAGCGGCGTCCGGGTCGACGGCGGGTCCGATGCCGGCGCCAAGACGAGCCTGGCCGTGGCGAGCCTCGCCGCGGGGGTCGCCAGCTACGACTTCCGCATCGAGTGGGACATCGGGGACCTGGCGCCCCTGCCGATCGAGACCCGGTGCCTGCACACCGGCTCGCTGGCGACCGTCCTGGCGCCCGGTGCGGCGCAGGTGACGGATCTCCTGGAACGGGAGCGCGAGCGGGGGAGGGTCACCATCTCCTACGACCCCAACGTGCGCCCGGCCCTCCTTGGGTCCCCGGAGGCGGCCAGGCCGGGGATCGAGCACCTCGTGGCCCTGTCCGACGTGGTCAAGGTCAGCGACGAGGACCTGCACTGGCTCTATCCCGACCGCCGGGACGAGGAGGTGGCCAGGGACTGGCTCGGGTTGGGTGCGCCCCTCGTCGTCGTCACCCGCGGCGGTGAAGGTGTCTTCGCGGTCACGGCCCACCTGGAGCTCAACCGGCCGGCGACCCCCATCGACCTCGTCGACACCGTGGGTGCGGGTGACTCCTTCACCGCAGGGTTGCTGGACGGGTTGCGCCGTGCGGACCTGATCGGCGGTGTCCGCCGCGAGGCCCTGTCCGCGATCGACGAGTCGAGCCTGATCAGCGTTCTGGACGAGGCCAGCCTCATCGCCTCGATCACCTGCTCCCGTCCGGGTGCCAACCCGCCGACCTGGCCGGAGGTCGAGGCTGCCCGCGTTCCTCGATCGCCGACACGGCAGTCCACCGGCACCGGCCCGCGCTGATCACCGCGACGAGCCACCCACGTCGCCGCGGCGATCACTACGCCACGTGCACCCCGGCCCTGCACGTCCGGCGGGTACTCGCGGGTCAGCAGGTCGCCCCGCAGCCCGTTGCCGACGGTCTGGGAACCGACGTCGGCCGGTGTGTCCTGCGTCACACGCCGACCCGGTGAACGCACCGGGCCGACGACCCTGGTCGACGGCATGTGCGAGGGCTACGTTCCGCGTTCGTGGCGACTGACGTGCTCGCGATGGTGCTCGCGGGTGGTGAGGGGAAGCGGTTGATGCCCCTCACCGCCGACCGGGCGAAGCCGGCGGTGCCGTTCGGCGGCATGTACCGCATGATCGACTTCGTCCTGTCCAACCTGGTCAACGGCGGCTACCTCAAGCTGGTGGTGCTCACCCAGTACAAGAGCCACTCCCTGGACCGGCACATCAGCAAGACGTGGCGGCTGTCCACGCTGCTGGGCAACTACGTCACCCCGGTGCCGGCGCAACAGCGGTTGGGCCCACGCTGGTTCGCCGGGTCCGCGGACGCGATCCACCAGAGCATGAACCTGATCAATGACGAGGCGCCCGAGTACGTCGTCGTCTTCGGTGCGGACAACATCTACCGGATGGACCCGCGGCAGATGGTCGACCAGCACATCGAGTCCGGCGCCGGGGTCACCGTTGCCGCCATCCGCCAGCCCCTGGCCATGGCCGACCAGTTCGGGGTGATCGAGGTCGACGAGGGTGGCCGGCGGATCTCGGCGTTCCGGGAGAAGCCCACGGATGCCCGCGGCCTGCCGGATGCGCCCCACGAGGTCTTCGCCTCGATGGGCAACTACGTGTTCACCACCAGCGTCCTCGTCGACGTCCTGGACCGGGACGCAGCGGACCCGGACAGCAAGCACGACATGGGTGGGAGCATCGTGCCGATGCTCGTCGACCGCGGTGAGGCCGGCGTGTACGACTTCCGGGACAACGACGTCCCCGGCCAGCGGGACAGCGAGCGCGGGTACTGGCGTGACGTCGGGACCCTGGACAGCTTCTACGACGCCCACATGGACCTGATCTCCGTCGACCCGCAGTTCAGCCTGTACAACCCGGAGTGGCCGATCCTGACCAGTCAGGACCCGTGGCCACCGGCCCGGTCGGTGCACGGCTCGGCCGGTCGTGTCGGGATGGCCGTGGAGACACTGCTCTCGCCGGGGTCCGTGGTGTCCGGTTCCAGCGTGAGCCGGTCGGTCCTCTCGCCGGGAGCGCACGTGCACTCCTGGGCCCAGGTCGACGCCTCGGTGCTCATGCAGGGGGTCCAGATCGGGCGGAACGCCGTGGTTCGCAACGCGATCCTCGACAAGGACGTCGTCGTCCCCGAGGGCGCGAAGGTCGGCGTCGACCTCGACCGCGACCGCGAGCTCTACACCGTCTCCGACAACGGGATCGTGGTCATCGGCAAGGGCCTGCGGGTCCGGAGCTGACCGCCGCTGCTCGCGCCGGACCGGGACGAGGTGCAGCTCCAGCTCGTCGAGCTGGTCGGCCGCGAGCAGCGCCTGCGCCGCCCCCGCGCCGGGCACCATCACGGCGCGGTCGCCCGCCGACGTCCTGGCCGCACGGGCGCCCGGGGAGCGGCGGTGCGGCCCGAGCTCATCAAGACGATACGGTCCGTCTCGTTCGGCTACGCTCTGCCCATGACCATCGCGCCGCGGACGGCGCCGGACCCGCGCCGGCGCAGCGAGAGCGCCCGGCGGGCGATCCTGACCGCCGCCTTCGCGCTCGTCGGTGAGGTCGGCTACGCCCGCCTCACCATGGAGGGCATCGCGGCCTCCGCCGGCGTGGGCAAGCAGACGATCTACCGCTGGTGGACGTCGAAGGCCGCCGTCCTCTTCGACGCCCTCCTGATGCTCAGCGAGGGGCAGGACGGCGAGTCCGCCCTCCCGGACACCGGCGACCTGGAGGCCGACCTCAAGGTCGTGCTGCGGGCCACCGTCGACGAGCTCAACGACCCCGCCTACGCCGAGCCGATGCGGGCGCTCAGCACCGAGGTCCTGCGCGACCCCGGGCTCGCCGCGGTCTACGAGGAGCGGCTCGCCCGGCCGATGGCGGACCTGAAGAAGACCCGGCTGCGCAGCGCCCAGCGGGCCGGCCAGCTGCCCGCCGACCTCGACCTCGACCTCGCCGTCGACCTGATCTGGGGTCCGCTGCTCAGCCGCTGGTTCCAGCACAGCGGACCGCTGACCGCCGAGTACGCCGACCGCGTGGTGGCGGCGGCCCTGCACGGCCTGCGGCACCCCCGGGACGGCGACCCCGGCCGGCACTGACGGGGGCGGCTCATCCGCTCCGCGCGGTCTCCGCGACGAGGTCGGCGGCGAGGTCGACCGCCCGGGCCAGGCGTTCGCCCGTCGTGCCCAGCTCGCCGAGGATGCCGTGGGCCCGGTCGGCGAAGGCCGGCGGTGCGCCGTCCAGCAGGCCCGCCGCGGCGACGGCCCCCTTCTCGTTGATCAGCCACCGTCCCGCCCGGGCGTGCAGCGCGTGGCAGCACAGGCCGATGGCCCGGAACAGGCACCCGGCGACGTAGGCGGTGTCCCGCCGGGGGAGCGCCTTGCGGGCGATGTCGACGGTGAACGACGCCTCCCAGAGGGTCCGGGTCCGCACCGTCTCCCGCAGCGCCGGCGGAACGCGACCGGTGGCCTCGTGCAGCTCCCCGAGTGCGCCGGAGGGATCGGCCAGCACGCGGCCCAGCGCGATCTCCCCGGCGTAGGCGAAGTCCGGCCACCCCAGCGGGTGTCCCACCTGGGCGTGGAAGGCGAAGCGTCCCGCCTGCGCCTCCCGCCAGCAGGTGCGGACGCGGTCCAAGTCCCGGTAGATCCAGTCGACCGCGGTGTCCTCGACGTGCAGCCAGGCGCCGCCGTCCACCCACGGCCCCCACGCACCCGGGTCGGTGACGGCGGCTCCCGGCCCGGCGACGTCGCGGGCGACGATGCCGAGGCCGGCGACGTCGAGCGGGAGCCGGTAGTAGATGCCCAGGTCCACGTCGGAGGTCGCCGTGTGGGTGCCGCGGGCCCGGCTGCCGCCGAGGACCACGCCGACCACGCCGCCGACGGCGGTCAGCCGGAGGGCGAGGTCGGCGAGCTGCTGCTCTCCGATCACCCCCGCAGCATGCAGCGCGCGGACCCACCGGGCGGCCACCAGGACGCCGGCGAGGAACTCCGCCAGCTCGTCGTGCGCGTCGAGCGCCAGCACGCCCGGCTCGGCGGGGACGTCGTCACCACGTCGGGATCGGTCGACCGTCGCGCTGATCGCCGTCCGGCGGCTGCTGCTCGGTGGCTGGCCGGCCGGGAACGGGCGGTCCAGGCAGTAGCGTCGAGCGGTGGCCAGGGCCGAGGGCGCTCCCGCGTTCACGATGAACCAGCTCGCCGCCTTCGTCGCCGTGGCGGAGGCCGGGACCATCTCGGCGGCCGCGGAGAAGCTGCACGCCTCGCCGTCCGCGCTCTCCGCGGCGGTGACCGAGCTGGAACGCGCCCTGCAGACCCAGCTCCTCCGCCGCCGGAAGGCCAAGGGCGTGAGCCTGACCCCCACCGGGGAGGCGGTGCTGGCCCGGGCGAGGGCACTGCTGCACCAGGCCGACGAGCTCCAGGCCGACGCCCGGGGGGAGGAGCGCGGGGTCAGCGGGCTGGTCCGGCTCGGTTGCTACCCCTCCCTGGCCCCCACCGTGCTGCCGGCCCTGATCAGCGACTTCACCCGCACCCATCCGGACGCGCGGCTGGAGGTCCACGAGAACACCCAGGACCAGCTCAGCAAGGGCCTCGACAGCGGGGAGCTCGACCTCGCGATCGTCTACGACATCGACCTCGACCCGACCTGGCGGTCGGCCGCCCTCGCCGAGCTGACCCCCCGGGTCGTCCTGCCCGCGGACCACCGCCTGGCCGAGGTCCCCGGCCCGCTCGACCTCACCGACCTGCGGGACGACCCGATGGTGCTGCTGGACGCCCCACCCAGCTCGGCGCACGCCTTCGCGTGCTGCGCCCGCGCCGGCTTCAGCCCGCACGTGGTCTACCGGGCCCGGACCTACGAGACGGCGCGCGCCTTCGTCGGCCGCGGACTGGGCTGGACGCTGCTGCTCCAGCGCCCGAGCGCCTCGGTGACCTACGAGGGCCGGCCGGTGGTGGTCAAGGACGTCGCCCGGCCGCCCCTGCCGCACGTCCCCGTCGCGGTGGTCTGGCCGCCGGACTCGCTGCTCAGTCGCGCGTCGCGGGCGTTCATCAACCACGCCGTCCGGATGGCCGCCGACGGCAGCCTCGGCCTACCCCGGAAAAGCTGAGGTAGCTCGTTCGAAACGGCCGCTTTTCAGCAGAGGTGAGCGCGCCCACTCTGGTGTGCGAGACGGCGACGCGGCCGTCCTCCCAGAGCGGAAGGTCAGCTGATGGCGACTACGGTCACGCCCCACCGGAGCCCGCACCAGAAGACCGTGCGGCGGGCTGTCGCGGGCAGCTTCGTCGGCACGGCGATCGAGTGGTACGACTTCTTCATCTACGGGACGGCGGCCGCGCTCGTCCTCGGGCCGCAGTTCTTCCCCGGCTCCTCGGACCTCGCCGGCACCCTCGCCGCCTTCGCCACGCTGGCCGTGGGCTTCATCGCCCGGCCCATCGGCGGGGTCGTGATGGGCCACTTCGGCGACCGGACCGGCCGCAAGTCGATGCTCGTGATCTCGATGGTGCTGATGGGCACCGCGACGGTCGGCATCGGGCTGCTGCCCACCTACGACTCCATCGGCGCGTGGGCGCCGGTCCTGCTGGTCGCGCTGCGCTTCGTCCAGGGCATCGGCGTCGGCGGCGAGTGGGGCGGCGCCGTCCTGATGGCCACCGAGCACGCCCCGCCGGGCAAGGCCGGGCTCTACGGCTCCGCGCCGCAGATGGGCGTCCCCGCCGGCGTGATCCTGGCCAACGTCGTCTTCCTGGTGTGCACCCAGTCGATGAACGAGCAGCAGTTCCTGGCGTGGGGTTGGCGGCTGCCGTTCCTGTTCAGCGTCGCGCTGATCGCCGTCGCGATGTGGATCCGCCTCGGCGTGATGGAGACCCCGGCCTTCCAGGCCGCCGCCGACGACGACCGGATCGCCCGGATCCCGATCGTGGAGGTGCTCGCCACCAGCTGGCGCACCGTGCTGCTCGCCGGCGGCACGTTCATCGCCACCAACGGCGTCGCCTACGTCTTCATGGTCTACGTCCTGAATTACGGGACGACGGAGCTCGGCTTCAGCCGGGGCACCATGCTCACCCTGCTGATCGCCTCCTGCCCGGTCTGGATGCTGGGCATGGCGCTGTCCGCACACCTCTCCGACCGGCTCGGCCGGCGCCGGGTCTACGTGAGCTCGGCGATCGCCCTGCTCGCGACGTCGGCGGTGTTCTTCCCGCTGATCGACACGGCCGCGGTGCCGGTGATGCTCGTGGCGATGCCGGCCCTGGCCTTCGTCCTGGGCTGCACGGTCGGCCCCCAGTCGGCGGTGTTCGCCGAGCTGTTCCCCGCGCACCTGCGCTACAGCGGCGCCTCGCTGGCCTACCAGGTGGGCGCCATCCTCGGCGGCGGTCTCGCCCCGTTCCTGGCGACCTGGCTGTACGCCCGGTACGGCACCACGCTGGCCATCTCCGCGTACTTCGTGGTCGTCAGCCTGATCAGCCTGGCCTGCGCCATCGTCCTCCTGCGTCCCCGCCGCACGACTGCGGCGCTCGTCCCCGCCCCGGCGCAGCCCGAGCTGCAGCCGCTCGTCGAGAAGGTGGCCTGACATGACGACCTCCCCCTACTACCGCCCCCGCCAGTACGAGCCCGCGACCTTCCCGTCCATGACGGCGACCGGCCCGGCCCTGCCCGTCGTGGTGGTCGGCGCCGGCCCGGTCGGGATGGGCGTGGCGCTGGGCCTGGCCCACCGCGGCATCCCCGTCACCGTCCTGGAGGCCGCCACCGGGGTCTCCTTCGGCAGCCGGGCCATCTGCGTCTCCCGGCACAGCCTCGAGGTCGCCGACCGGCTGGGGTTCGGCGAGGAGCTCACCCGGCTGGCGATGCCCTGGGAGGGCGGCCGGAGCTTCTACCGCGACGTCGAGGTGCTGCGGTTCCGCATGCCGAACGAGCCGCACGCCGTGCGGCCGCCGATGGTCAACGTCTCGCAGTCCGAGCTCGAGCAGGTCATGGCCGACGCCTGCGCGGCGCACCCGCTGGTCACCCTGCACTGGGGTGCCCCCGTCGCCCGGTTCACCGAGGACGAGGACGGCGTGGACCTGGAGGTGGAGACCGCGGCCGGGCACCGGCACCTGCGGGCCCGCTGGGTCGTGGCCGCCGACGGCGGGCGCAGCCGGATGCGCGAGCTCACCGGCGTCCGGCTGCAGGGCACCAGCTACGAGGGCCGTTACGTCATCGCCGACATCCACTGGCCCGCGGACCTGCCGGCCGAGCGGACGGTCTGGTTCGACCCGCCGAGCAACCCCGGCTCGACGGTGATCATGCACCGCCAGCCCCACGACATCTGGCGGATCGACTACCAGCTCGACCCCGGCGAGGACGCCGAGGCCGAGACCCAGGAGGAGCGGATCCGCGCCCGGATCACCGACCACCTGGCCTGGCTGGGGCGCGAGGGCCCGTGGACGCTGGAGTGGTTCGGCTTCTACAAGGCGCACGCCCTGGCGCTGGACAGCTTCGTCCACGGCCGGGTGCTGTTCGCCGGCGACGCGGCCCACCTCGTCCCCATCTTCGGCGTCCGCGGGCTGAACTCCGGCATGGAGGACGCCGAGACGCTGGCCTGGATGCTGGCCGCGGTGCTCGGCGGGGTCGCCGACCCCGCGCTGCTGGACACCTACTCGGCCGAGCGGCACCACGCCTGGGAGCAGAACGTGGCCAACGCCGGCAAGTCGACGCTGATCATGACCCCGGGCAGCCACGGGCACCGGGTCACCCGCGACGCGCTGCTGGCCCTGGCCACCGTGCGGCCGGAGTTCAGCCACCTGATCAACCCGCGGCAGAGCAGCGCCACCCACGCCCGCTGCTCACCGCTGACCGTCGCCGCCGCTCCCGGCACCCCGGGGCTGCTGCCCGGCGACCCAGTGGGCGACCGCCGGGTCCGGCTGGCCGACGGCAAGGAGACCAGCCTCGACCAGGTCCGCGGCCGCGGCTTCCTGCTGGTCGGGTTCGGCCTGGATCCGGCGGCGGTGGCCGACACCGCCCGCCTGCAGGACGACCTGGCCGCGTCGCTGGGCGCCGAGGAGGTCGGCCTGGCGCTGGTGGCCCCGGAGACCGACGCCCCGCCGTTCGTCGCCGAGCTGGACGACGCGTTCGGTGAGCTGGCCGCCGCGTGGGGAGCCCGGCCGGGTGAGGTGTTCCTCGTCCGCCCCGACGGGCTGCTGCTGGCGCGGGGACCGGTGGCTGGGCACGCCGGGCTGCCGGCCCACCTGCGCGCCGGCCGGCCCACCGCGGCCGGCCCGTCGCAGCAGGGTGCGGACGCGGTCGCGCTGCCGCCCGCCGAGGCGGCGCGCGAGGCCGCCTGGCTCGCGCTGTCCGCCGGTCTGGACGCCGTGCCCGCCGGCGACCGCGAGGGCGTCCTGGCCCGGCTGGCCCTGCTGCTGGCCGACCGGGTCGGCGCCGACGACTTCCTGGCCGCCGTCTCGACCGCGGCCTCCACCCGCTGACCTCCGAGGAGACCTGACATGCCGTACTACCGTTCCGCCGGTTCCGTCCCCCGCAAGCGGCACACCCAGCACCGCACCCCCGACGGGGGGCTGTACTCCGAGGAGCTGATGGGGGAGGAGGGCTTCTCCTCCGACTCCTCGCTGCTCTACCACGTCAACGTCCCCTCGGCGGTGGTGGACGTGCGCGCCTGGGAGCTGCCGGACCAGACGCTCACCCCCAACCACCCGATGGCGCCGCGGCACTTCGCCACGCACGCCCTCTTCGACGGCGGCGCGACCGGGGTGGACGCGGTCACCGGCCGGCGGCTGCTGCTGGGCAACGGGGACGTGCGGCTGTCCTACGTGGTCGCCGACACCCCGAGCCCGCTGTACCGCAACGCGATCGGCGACGAGTGCCTCTACGTCGAGTCCGGCCGGGCCGAGGTCCGGACCCTGTTCGGGGACCTGTCCGTCGGCGAGGGTGACTACGTGATCGTCCCGCGGGCCACCACCTACGACGTGGTGCCCACCGGCGGGCCGGTGCGGATCTACGCGATCGAGGCCAACTCGCACATCGGCCCGCCCAAGCGCTACCTGTCGCGGTACGGCCAGCTCCTCGAGCACGCGCCGTACTGCGAGCGGGACCTGCGCGGGCCGGCCGAGCCGCGGGTCGTCGAGGGCACCGACGTCGACGTGCACATCAAGCACCGCGGCCCCGGCCCGGGCGGCATCGCCGGCACGGTGCACACCTATCCCCAGCACCCCTTCGACGTCGTCGGCTGGGACGGCTGCCTGTACCCGTACGCCTTCAACGTCGCCGACTACGAGCCGATCACCGGCCGGATCCACCAGCCCCCGCCGGCGCACGAGGTGTTCGCGGGCAACAACTTCGTGGTCTGCAACTTCGTGCCCCGCAAGGTCGACTACCACCCGCTGGCCGTCCCGGTGCCCTACTACCACTCGAACGTCGACTCCGACGAGGTGATGTTCTACTGCGGCGGCGACTACGAGGCCCGCAAGGGCTCCGGCATCGGGCAGGGCTCGATCAGCCTGCACCCGGGCGGGCACCCGCACGGTCCCCAGCCGGGCGCGGTGGAGCGCTCGATCGGCGCCGAGTTCTTCGACGAGCTCGCCGTCATGGTCGACACCTTCCGGCCGCTGGAGCTCGGTGAGGCGGCCCGGGCCACGGACGACGGCCGGTACGCCTACTCCTGGTCGGGCGGCCGGCGGCTCCGGGCGGAGCAGCCGGCATGACCGGCACGGTG
Source organism: Modestobacter marinus (assembly GCF_019799945.1). Lineage (GTDB taxonomy): Bacteria > Actinomycetota > Actinomycetes > Mycobacteriales > Geodermatophilaceae > Modestobacter > Modestobacter marinus_B. Next base: position 143,340 of record NZ_JABGCH010000002.1, on the reverse strand, counting down.
CCCCGGCTGTTCGAGCGGCTGTGCGACGACGCGGCGGTGTTCCCACCCGGCAACCTGCCGCTCGCGCAGGCCGTGCCGGCCCACCTGGCTCACCACGCCGGCCCGCACCGCCGGCTGGTCGGCCCGTTCGTGGTCGCGGCCGCCGCGCTGCCCGAGCTGGCCGGGCTGCTGTCCGGCCGGCCGGCGAGGTCGTTCGACGTCGCCCTCACCGTCCCCGAGCCCGCTGCCGTGGCCGGAGCCCAGGCGGCGGCCGGCGGCATCGCGGCCGTTCGGGTGGTCGCGGTGGAGGTCGCCGTCCCGGCCGGCATCGGCGCCGCCGCGGTGGTGCCGGTGCTCGACGCGGCCCGCGCCGGGCGTCCCGACGTCCCGGTCTTCGTCGAGCTGCCGCGCGACGAGCGCCGCCCGGACCTCGTCCGGGCGCTCGCCGGCACCGGACTGCTGGCGAAGCTCCGCACCGGCGGCGTGCGGGCCGAGCTGTACCCCGGGGAGGAGGAGCTCGCCCGGGCCCTGGTCGACACCGCGCGGGCGGGTCTGCCGGTCAAGGCCACCGCGGGCCTGCACCACGCGATCCGCAACACCGACCCGGCGACCGGCTTCGAGCAGCACGGCTTCCTCAACGTGCTCACCGCGGTGGACGCCGCCCTCGCCGGCGCCGACACCGCCGAGGTGGAGCGCCTGCTGGCCGAGCGGGACCCCGCGGTCCTGGCCGACCGGTCCTCCGCCCTGGGCGACCGGAGCGACCGGGTGCGGGAGCAGTTCCGCTCCTTCGGCACCTGCAGCATCGCCGAACCGCTCGAGGAGCTGGTCGCGCTCGGGCTGCTCGACCCCACCCTCGTCCCGACCACCGCCTCGATCGGAGATCACCGATGACCACCGTGACCGTTCCCGGGGGCTCCCTGTTCGGCCCGCACAACCTGCCGTACGGCGTCTACTCCGTCGCCGGCTCCGCGCCGCGGGTCGCCACCCGCCTCGGGGACACGGTGGTCGACCTCGCCGTCCTGCTGGGCGACGAGGTGTTCGCCGCCCCGACGCTGAACCCGTTCATGGCCCAGGGGCACGACCGGTGGGTCGCCGTCCGCCGGGAGATCGCCGAGCGCGTGACCGGCGACGTCCCGGACGAGGCGCTGCACGACCTGGCCGACGTCACCCTGCACCTGCCGATCGACGTGGCCGACTACGTCGACTTCTACGCGTCGGAGCACCACGCCGCCAACCTCGGCCGGCTGTTCCGGCCGGACAACCCCGATCCGCTGATGCCCAACTGGAAGCACCTGCCGGTCGGCTACCACGGGCGGGCAAGCTCGATCGTCGTCTCGGGCACCGACGTGGTCCGGCCGTGCGGGCAGCGCAAGGGCCCGGACGACCCGGCGCCGGTGTTCGGGCCCTCGGTGCGGCTGGACATCGAGGCGGAGCTCGGCTTCGTCGTCGGCGCGGGGTCGGCGATGGGCGAGCGGATCCCGGTCGAGGACGTCGAGCGGCACGTCTTCGGCGTCGTCGTCTTCAACGACTGGTCGGCGCGGGACATCCAGGCGTGGGAGTACGTGCCGCTGGGTCCCAACCTCGGCAAGTCCTTCGCCTCCACCATCTCGCCCTGGGTCGTGCCGCTGCTCGCGCTGGAGGCGGCGAAGGTGGCCACCCCGGTGCAGGACCCGCAGCCGCTGCCCTACCTGTCGATGGAGCGCCCCTGGGGGCTGGACGTCGACCTGTCGGTGCAGTGGAACGGGCAGGAGGTCAGCCGCCCGCCCTACCGGGAGATGTACTGGTCGCCGGCGCAGATGCTGGCGCACCTGACGGTCAACGGAGCCCCGTCCCGGACCGGCGACGTCTTCGCCTCCGGGACGATCTCCGGTCCGGCGAAGGAGTCCCGCGGGGCGTTCATCGAGCTCACCTGGGGCGGCGCGGAGCCGGTCACCGTGAACGGGGAGCAGCGCACCTTCCTGGAGGACGGCGACGAGGTCGTGATCACCGCGTCGGCCCCGGGACCCGACGGCACCCGGCTCGGCTTCGGCGAGGCCCGCGGGCGCATCCTGCCGGCGACCTGCACCGACTGAGGGGTGGAGGTGACCGTTGCCCTCGAGGCGCTCAGCCCCATCGGTCCGCGACACCGGGCAGTGGCCGGCCGGCACTGTGGTCCGGCTGCTGCGTGCGCGGCTCTCAGGTCGAGTGACGCCAGCTCCGGCCGTCGCGGGCGATCAGCGAACCCGCCTCGGGAGGCCCCCAGGTGGCTGCCTGGTAGAGCGGGATGGGGTGCGCGTCGCCGGCCCAGTACTGCATCACGGGGTCGACGATGCGCCAGGAGCGGCCGACCTCGTCAGCGCGGATGAACAGCGTGGGGTCGCCGATCAGCGCGTCCAGGATGACCCGCTCGTAGGCGTCGGGGGACTGCTCCTCGAAGCTCTCGTACGAGAAGTCCATGGAGGCCTTCTGGACCCGGAAGGCGTGTCCGGGCACCTTCGCGCCGAACCGCAGGCTCAGCCCCTCGTCGGGTTGCACACGCACGATCAGGGCGTCCGGCTCCAGCCCCGCGGCCGTCCCGGGGAACAGCGGCAGCTGCGGGGGACGGCGGAACTCCATGGCCACCTCGGTGATCCGCGCGGGCAGGCGCTTGCCGGTCCGCACGTAGACCGGAACGCCTGTCCAGCGCCAGTTCTGGACCTCGAGCCGCATCGCCACGAAGGTCTCGGTGGAGCTCAGCGGGTCGACACCGGGTTCGTCGCGGTACCCGGGCATCAGGTCGTCGCGGGTGCCGCCCCGGGTGTACTGCCCGCGCACCGCGTTCGCCGCGATGTCCGCTTCCTCCTCCAGCGGCTGGATCGCGCGCAGCAGTTTCACCTTCTCGTCGCGGATCGCCTCCGCGTGGAAGGACGTGGGCGGTTCCATGAGGAAGAGCGAGAGCACCTGCAGGACGTGGTTTTGGACGATGTCGCGCATCGCCCCGGTGGTCTCGTAGAAGCCGCCCCGCTCGCCGACGCCCAGGGTCTCCGCGACGGTGATCTGCACGTTGTCGACCCAGGTCCGGTTCCAGATCGGCTCGAAGATGGAGTTGGCGAACCGCAGCGCGAGGAGGTTCTGCACCGTCTCCTTCGCCAGGTAGTGGTCGATCCGGAATATCTGCTCCTCCACGAACGCCGACGAGAGCTCCGCATAGAGGTCCCGGGCGCTCATCTCGTCCCAGCCGAACGGCTTCTCGACGACCGCGCGGATGAAGCTGTCGCCGGCCGGCACGGACAGCCCCGCCTTGCCGAGGCTCACCGCGATCGGCCCGAACAGGCGGGGCGGCGTCGCGAGGTAGTAGACCCGGTTGCCGGCGGTCCCGTGCCGTTGATCGCAGTCGGCCAGGACCTCCGCGAGCCGCTGGTACGTCGCCGGGTCGTCGTAGCCGCCACCGACGTAGCGGGCTGCCGCCGTCAGTTCGTTCCACCGCGGGGAACTCTCACCAGCCACGCTCCGCCGGCAGCGCTCGGCGAACTCGTCGTCGGTCATGGGCGTGCGGGCCACGCCGATCAGCGCGACCTCCGCGGGGAGGGCTCCGTAACCGGCCAGCTGCGCGAGAGCGGGTAGCAGCTTGCGAGCGGTGAGATCACCCGAGGCGCCGAAGATCACGAGGACGCACGGCGGTGAGCGGCGATCGGAGTCGACGTTCATGTGCCGGGAGCATGCCCGCGTCGGGGCACCACCGACAGCCCTGACACCGCGCCTCTGCACTGGCGGCCACGGCCCGGTGCCGGAGATGAGGGCGGCGGACCAGGTGGCCCCGCTGGGAGCAGGCCGCAGCGCGTGCGTTGCCGCGACGAGTCGCAGGCGTGCCCCGCACCGTCCCGCCACCACGAGGCCTTGACCGGCCGCGCCCCGGCGAAGGATGGCGGCTCGCGGGGGCCGAAGTGGACGAGGGCCTTCGATGACTGCTCCCACGCTGCGCCCAGAGGTGGACGATCTCCGTACCCGGGTATCGCGCTCGTCGACTCGCCGTCCATGCCAGAACCGGCCAGCACCCGCGACGAGGACCGCGCACCCAGTGTCATCAGCGTTGAGCGGGGACGGACGACGCACAGCGTGCCGGCTCGCCCGATCCGACGCCGTCCGAGCTGTCATTGACCTCCGCCCTCGAACGCAGGACGGTTTCAGCCTCCACCGGAATGGCTGCGGGCATGGCCGGGACTCCGGCGCCCGCCGACCGAGCACGGCTTCCGGGAAGGTGAGGGCGATGACTGCTGGTGGCACCCGTCGCGGCGCCGTACTCCTCGCGGCTGTCTGTTCAGGTTCGGTCCTCCTGCCCGGCTGCGGCGGCGAGAGCGCTCCGTCCAGCACCCCGACGCCGGCCGAGAGCGGCACCTTCTCCAGTTCCTCCCAGGAGCTGGGAGACGGGAGCGTCTCGACCTACGTCACGCTGGACGAAGGCGGGAACCCGACGGAAGTGGGCATCCGGTTGACACCGACCGCCCTCGAGGGCCTGCCTCCGTCGAGCACCACGTTGATGATCGACATGCCTGATCAGGCCGAGGCGACCGCGTTCGACCACGTCATGCTGAACTGGAACCCCGAGGGGCATGAGCCCCCGGAGCTGTTCGGCCGACCGCACTTCGACTTCCACTTCGACATGGTCGACATGGCCACGATCGAGTCCATCACCCCGGACGACCCCGAGTTCGCGGTCAAGGCGGAGCGCCTGCCTGAGACGCGCTACGTGCCGCAGGACTATGCGGTGGCGCCAGGTGCGCCCGTCGCTGCACAGGCGGTGCCCAACATGGGCGTGCACCTCATCGACTCCAGTGACACCAGCCTCGTCCCGGGTCAGTACGACTTCACGCAGATCATCATCAACGGGGTCTGGGACGGTCGCTACACCTTCATCGAGCCCATGATCACGCGTGACTGGCTGTTGAGCGGACCCAGCCTCGAGCAGCCGCTCAAGCAGCCGGGCGCCTATCAGGAGACCGGTTACTACCCGACCGCGTACGCCGTCCACGTCGACCAGCAGACGAAGGACTACGTCGTCGCGCTCACCGGTCTGACGATGCGCACCGCTTCCTAGTGCCGGGGCGGCGGGCAGTGGGGCGACGTCCTGAACGGTTCTCCCGCCGCGTCTGGCATCCGGCGACGACCGGCCATGACCGCTCAGGCGTCAGCGACTGAGCTGCAGCCTTCGTGGCCGGCCTCGCTCGAGGCGGGAGCTGGACGCGGCGCCGCGCCTGCCGGACGTCACCGACCGCACTTGGTCCCGATGCCGACGTTGAGGGGTGCGGTCAGCAGGGCCGGCCGCTCGCCGTCGGAACGGTCACGGACCATGCCGTCGAGGATCTGGCGCACCGTTGCCTGCTGGTCCGCCGTGAGGTCACCGACGATCGCTCCGGCGATCGGGTTGCTGCCCAGCATCCAGTCCCACAGCGCTTGTCCGGACCGGACCTCGATGCGCTCCCGATGGGTCGTGTCCACCGTGACGTCGCTCAGACCGGCGTCGACCAGGCGCTGGCGCAACTCGTCCGGATCCGCCACCTGGAACTCCAGCGGCGGGGGATCGTCCGGCAACCCCTCGAACTCGGGCAGCACGGCGCGCAGCGCCGCGAGGAAGAGCTGCAGGGCCTCGAACTCCGCGGGGGAGCCGTACGCGATCACCAGGACCCGACCTCCGGGTCGGGTCACCCTGACCATCTCGCGCAGCGCCACTGGCTGGTCCGGGACGAGCATGACGCCGAACTGAGAGCCCGTGACGTCGAAGCTCTCGTCCTCGATGTCGAGGGCGTGGGCGTCCATCACGCGCGCCTCGGCGTCGCCGAGCCCTTCCTCGCGGACACGCGCCCTGAACCGCTCGAGCATCGCCGGGGACCAGTCCGTGGCCAGCACCCTGGCGCCGAGGCGGGCGGCGGGCAGGCTCAAGCCGCCCGTTCCGGCCGCGACGTCCAGGAACCGGTCGCCCTCCTCCAGACCCGCGAGGACGAGACCTGCGTGCGCGAACGGCGCCTCACCGGGCGCGACGAACTCGTCGTAGCCCGCCGCGATCGCGTCCCAGGCCTCCGGTGGGGCCACCTCGTGCTGGGTGGCCGCCGTTCCTGCGTCCGTTCCCATGGCTCTGTCCTCCCTGTCGGGCCCACCGCCGCCGTGGTGACGTGGGCGACGGCTGGGGACGACGGTAGGGAGCCGGGCACGGCACCCGCATCGGGCGGATCATGGAGATCGTCGGGGACCAGGGGTCGGTGGTTCTGCGGAGGACCCCTGGACCAGGTCGTGCGTGTAGGCGTAGGCCGTGGCCGCCGAGCGGGACGACAGTCCCAGTTTCGAGAAGACGCTGCTCAGGTGGGTTGCCACCGTCTTCTCGCTGATGAAGAGCTCGGAGGCGATCGCCTGGTTGGTCCTGCCCGTCGCCACCAGCGCCAGCACCTCCGCCTCGCGGACGGTGAGCCCACCCTCGGCGCGGGGTGCCCTGCCCGGCGACAGCGCCTCGACCGAGGCCAGGTCCGGCTCCGCCGCCAGCTCCTGGAACACCGACCGTGCCGCGTCCAGCTCCAACCGTGCGCCGTCCGCGTCTCCCAGCGACCGGCAGGCCAGGCCGATCAGCACCCGCGCACGCGCCGCGTCGTACGGCGCCCCGAGCTCGCACCAGGCCGCCACCGCGCGGCGGAGGGAGCTCAGCGCGGCGCGGGTGTCGCCCTCGGCCAGCAGCACCGCGCCGGTCGCGTGCAGCGCCCCTGCGCGCAGCCAGGGTGCGTTCCATCCGGACGCGAGCGTCGACAGCTCATCGACCGCGGTGCGGGCGGCAGCGACGTTCCCACGGGCGAGCAGGACCTCGACGTAGCCGGCCAGCAGGCGCACCCGCAGCACCGGCTCCGCGGCCTCGTCCAGGGCGCGGCGCAGGGCCGCGGCGGCCTCGTCGACGCGGCCCTGCCGCAACCGTAGCTGCGCGAGACCGGGTTCTGGCCGGCGTCCCCACCGATGGGCCTGCCGGTACGCCTCCTCGGCCTCGGGGAACTCGCCCCGGAGCCGGTGGAGCTCGGCCCGCACGTAGTGGGCAGCACCCAGCACGGGCTGACCGGTCGGTCGGGCGAGGCGGTCGCAGGCGCGCTGCACCTCGATCCCGGCATCCGGCCACGCCCCGTGCAGCAGCATGAGCTCGGCCCGGTGCACCAGGCACTGACCGCGGTAGAGCACCAGCTGCGGCTGGCTCTCGCACCAGCGGCTGAGTGCCTCGGTCCACTCCTGGGCCCGGCGCACGTCGCAGACCTCCTGGCACCCCTCGATCACCGTGCAGTACAGGTCGCCGACGACGGCGGGTGACACCTCGGGCGCCGTGATCGCCACCATGCCGTCGTCCATCCAGGCCAGGCCCTCCGCGACCTCCCCGAGGTGGATGAGGCAGCGGCCCCGCCCGACCCGGGCCAGCGCCCCGAGCTGGGGATCGCGAAAGCGGTCGCCGACCGCGGCCCCCTCGGCGAGTCCAGCACTGCCGCCCGCCGGATCGCCCTCGAACGTCTGGCGGAGCCCGGCCGCGTAGCGCAGGTAGCCCTGCTCGACGCAGTCCAGTCCGCTCGCGTCGAGCAGCCGCTGCGCCCGGTGGATCCACCCGCCCGCGCGGGCGAGTCGACCCCCGTTCGCCAGGACGAAGGCCATCCAGAACGCACATCGGGCGGCGTGGACGACGTCACCGCGCCCGACGGCCGTGTGGTGAGCGCGTGCCCAGACGTCGACGCTCTCCTCCTCCCTGCCGGTCAGGAAGGCGGCGACCGCGAGCCGCTCGAGGTCCGGGGGCTCGAGCGGTACCTCGCCGTCGGCGGCCGACAGCTGCGACCACGCGTCTGCCCACGCCCGCCGTCCGAAGGACTCACGGCCTCGATCGACCGCACCACCCATGGGCACAGTCTCGACCCCCCGTGCCCCCGCGGCGGCGTCAGGGCGTCGCCGCCTCGCAGCGGGACGTCGACCGTCTCGAGCACCCGGCCGACCAGGCGTCGCACGGCGGTCATCGACGGCGGCGACGATCCGCCGTCCGTGGCGGTGGGCCGGCTGAACAGCAGTTCGTCGCGGAGCACGAGCAGATCATGTGCGCGACCCGCGGGATCGGGCACGCCGAGGGCGGCGAGCTGCTCGGTCAGGCGGTCGTGCACGAGTGCCGTGTTCGCGAGGAGTGCCTGGCGCAGCTCCGCCGCCGGCTCCCCTCCAGAGTCAGCTCGTCCCGCGCCGGCTGCCGGTCGCGACCGTCGGGCAGCAGGCCGTGGACGACGGCGGTGAAGGCCTCCGCGGAACTCGGTGCCGCTGAGGTGCGACAGCGCCGGGCGGCACGCCACGTCGAGGTCGGACAACCGGTGCACGATGGCGCGCAACAGGTCGAGCCGGGTGTGGACTGCAGCTGTAGAGGAGTGGTCGTGTCCATCGGATCCGCCGACGTCGCGGTGGAGGGCGCCCGCGGGTTCGCTGCGCGGCTGCGGCGTTGCTCCTCGAGCCCCGTCGTGGACGCCGAGCTCCCCGGCGGGCAGCCCGGCTGCGACCGGTTCGCTCGCTGCGCTTCGAGGCCGTCGTGGACGGCGTCGCGACCTTCCTCGCCGAGGTGCACGCAGTTCCCGTGAGGCGGCGGTGAGCGGGCGGGTGCTCGAGTCGGTGCCGCTGCCGGAGCAGCTGGCCGCCGTCGGCCGTGACCCGCTGCGCGTCCTCGTCGTCGGCGCCGGGGTGGCCGGCGTGACCCTCGCCCAGCTCTTGCGGACGGCCGGCCTCCATCCGGTCCTGGTCGACCGCCGGACGGCGGGCGCGGACCCCGGCTACATGCTCGGGTTGATGCCGCTGGTCGACCCGGCGCTGCGGCACCTGGGGGTCGAGGACGCCTACCGGGAGCGCAGCGTGCCGGTGCGCCGCTACGCCCTGCGCGACCGGGCCGGCCGCCCGGTCCGGGAGTACCCGCTGGCCGGTCTGCTGGCCTTCGGCGACTACCGCGGCATCGAGCGCGGCGAGCTCCTGGCCGTGCTGGCCGCGGCCGGGGGAGCGGTGACCCACGGCGCGACGGTCACCGGACTGGCGCAGGACGGCGAACGGGTGCGGGCCGTGCTGGCCGACGGCATCGGCGAGGAGACGGCCGAGTTCGACGTGGCCATCGCCGCGGACGGGATGCACTCGGCCACCCGCGCGCTCGTCCTGGACGACGGACAGGTGACCGGCCTCGACACCGGCTGGGGTGGCTGGGTCGCCTGGACCGACTCCGACGACGCCCCAGACCGCTACGACGAGTGCTGGGGCGCCGGCTTCCTGCTCCGCACCTACCCCGTCCGGGACCGGATCGGGGTCTTCGTGGGCGGCCCGCGGCGGGACACCGCGGCCGGTCCGGCCGCCTTCGCCGCGCGGGTGCGCGGGCAGCTCCGCGCCGAGGACGTTCGGCTGGACCGCGCCCTGGCCGCGGTCGCCGCCGGCGACGGCACGCGCTTCTGGCCGATGACCGACGTCCGGTCCGCGACCTGGTCCGGCGGGCGGGTGGGCCTGCTGGGCGACGCCGCGGCCGGGTTCCTGCCGACCGCTGGGATCGGCGCGGGGATGGCGATCGAGTCCGCCGCGGTCCTCGGTCGGCTGCTGCTGCAGGCCACCCCCGGGTCCGTGCCCGAGGTGCTGCGCCGGTACGAGGCCCGGCAGCGACCCCGGGTGGAGGCCGCGCAGCAGAACTCCCGCGTGCTGGCCCGGATGGTGTTCCGCTCGTCCCGGCCGGCCGCCGTGGCCCGCGACCTGGCCGCCCGGTTCCTGAGCCTCGACCGGGCGCTGGCGCCCATCCGCCGGCTCCTGGACGACCGGCCGGAGGTCTGAGTCGGCGTCGCCTGCGCGGGCCGACAAGACGAGACGTCGCGTCTTGACGGCACCCGACCACGCGAGGACCGTTGCCCTCGCGCGAGACGCAGCGTCTCGTCCGGATCTGGTAGGTGGGTCGTGTCCGCACACGTCGACCGGGGCCCGTCCCCGCGGGTCTGGTTCATCACCGGCGCCAGCCGGGGGCTCGGCCACGCGATCGCCACGGCCGCGCTCCACGCCGGTGACTCGGTGGCCGTGGCCGCGCGAACGGAGGCACCCCTGCGCGAGCTCGCCGCGCGGCACGGGGACCGGGTGCTGCCGCTGCCGCTGGACGTGACCGACCGGGCGGCCGTCGTCGCGGCGGTCGGCGCGGCCGTCGAGGCGTTCGGCCGCCTCGACGTGGTGGTGAACAACGCCGGCTCGCTCTTCCTGGGGATGGTCGAGGAGTGGACCGAGGCGGAGGCCCGGGCGCAGCTGGAGGTCAACTTCTTCGGCGCGCTGTGGGTGTCCCAGGCCGTGCTGCCCCACCTGCGCGCCCAGCGGCACGGGCACCTGCTGCAGATGTCGAGCCTGGGCGGGCTGGGTGGCTATTCGAGCACCGGCCTGTACAGCGCCAGCAAGTTCGCGCTCGAGGGGATGAGCGAGGCGCTCGCCCAGGAGGCTGCGCCATTCGGCGTGCGCGTGACCATCGTCGAGCCGGGTGGCTACTGGACCGACCTCTACACCAGCATGCGCACGGCGACCCCGCTGCCTGCGTACGCGCAGCTGCGCGCCGAGCTGGAGCGGCAGTGGGCCGAGGGGTCGGTCGACAGCGACCCACGGCTGGCCGCCGACGCGGTGCTGCGGCTGGTGGCCAGCGACGACCCGCCGCTGCGCCTGGTGCTCGGCAGCGTCGCCTACGACCTGGTCGTCGGCCTCGCCCAACAGCGGGTGGCGACGTGGACGCGCTGGGAGTCGGTCAGCCGGGCCGCGGAACGGGCCATCCCCATGCCCACCCCGGGCAGCTGACGGGGGGGGGAACAGTGACGACATGCTGATCCGACGAGAACTGCCGGAGGACGAAGCGGGCATCACCGAGGTGCACGCCGAGGCGTTCGCGCCGTTCTACCCCGGGTCGCACCCGGTGGAGCCGGGCCTCGTGGTCCGGCTGCGGAACAGCGACGCCTGGCTGCCACGGCTGTCGCTGGTGGCCGTCGTCGACGGCGCGGTCGTCGGGCACGTGTGCTGCACCCGCGGTGCGCTCCTGCCGGGCGGGTACCCGGCCCTCGGCCTGGGGCCGCTCGGCGTCCGGGAGCGGCACAAGCGCTCGGGGGTGGGCAGCGCCCTGATGCACGCCGTCCTCGGCGCCGCCGATGCGCTCGACGAACCGCTCGTCGTCCTGCTGGGCCATCCCGAGTACTACCCGCGCTTCGGTTTCCGGCCGGCCGCCGATCTCGGCATCGAACCGCAGGACCCCGAGTGGGCTCCCGCCTTCCAGGCACGGCCGCTCACCAGCCATCGCCCGGAGCTGCGGGGACGCTTCGAGTACGCCCAGCCCTTCAGCGAGCTGTGAGGCGGGCCCTCGTGTGCGGCTGAGGTCCGGAGCCGGGTCACACCGCGACCGTCGTGGCGACGGAGACGGTGTCGCTCGCCGGCCGGGACGACGGGGCGAGGTCGGGAGGTCGTGGCGTGTAACCGGGGACCGCGTCGAGGCCGACGGACCGGTCGTGGACGTCGAACAGGGCCTGTCCGGCGTCGACCGGGTGCAGCACCAGCCGGACCCCGCTCGCCGGGACGTCGTGGACCGCCAGGTCGAGCGGCGCACCCTGCAGGTCGAGGTCGACCGGGTCGAGGCCGTCGAACGTCGCCTCGACGCGGGTCATGCCCGTGGAGCTGCTGACGCCGAGGGTGGGCGCCCCGCGGGCGCTCTGCACGGTCAGCACGATGGTGCCGTCCGCGCCCCGCTCGGCCCGCACGGTCGGGGCGGCGAGGTCCACCGCGGGAGCGGGGCCGGTCCGGAGGGCGCCGTCGGCGGCCGGCGGCAGGTCGGCGCCCGGGCCGTCCACGGTCTCCGGGGTGTACCCGGCCACCCATGCGGCGGGGTCCGGGTCCCGGCTGAACCACCGGGCGGACCCGTCGCTGGCGTCGAGCACGTAGGCGAGGTCGGCCTGGCGGGGGTGCTCCGCGTCGGGCCGGTGCACCAGCACGCCGGTACCGGCCAGGCCGACGGCCGCGACCAGGGGGAGGGCCACCAGGACGGGCGCACCGCGGCGCGGGACCCGCAGGCCCGCGACCAGCGGCGCGAGTGTCGCCCCGAGGAGGACGGCGAGGGCGGCCACGATCGGCGCGGCCGACAGCCCGGCGTCGAACGTGGAGACGACGAACGGCCACAGCAGTGCCAGCGAGGGCACGGCCCCGACCGCGACGGCGACCGGGCGGGCCCGGCTCGGCAGGAGCGCGGCGGCGAGCACCCCCAGCGCACCCCCCAGCGCCGGGAGGGCGAACGCGAACGACATCCCGGGCGCGACGACGGCGGTCAGCCCGCCGAGCAGGGTCAGCCAGCCCAGCCCACCGATCCCGAGACCCCACGCCCCGATCCGGCGGCGGAACAGTCCCGCCCACGCGGCCAGCGCGGTGCCGGCCAGCAGCAGGACCGCCAGGCGCGCGGGGAGCGGGCGCAGCGGGAACCCGGGGAGCACTCCTTCGGCGTAGTCCGGCCGGAGCAGGACCAGGACCTCCCAGGCCGCCTGACCCGCCAGGCCCGCGACGACCACCAGCACCGCCACCGAGGCGACGCCGCCCCACACCCGCCGGACCGCGACCAGCCCGCGCCGCACCGCCACCGCCGCGGCGGCGATCAGGGCGAGGGCGGCCAGGCCCGCGAGGGGCAGCGCCAGCCCCTCCGGGTACGTGACGAACAGGCCGAGGAACGGGAAGTAGGTGGCGTCCCGGGACGGCGGCGCCCCGCTCGTCGCCGGGTCGAAGGGAGCGAGGTCGGTGTCGTCGAGGGCGCGGGTGACGCCGAGCAGGTTGGAACCGTGGTGCTGCAGGCTCGCCCGGCTCAGGTGCGCCGGGTCGTCCTGCGCCGTGTGGTAGCGGCTCGCACCCTCCACCAGCGCGAAGTCGAGCGCGGGGCGCCCGGCCGACAGGAACGGGCTGACGTCGGTGTCGTTCGGGACGAACCGGAAGATCTCGTTGAGGGCGGAGTCGCCGACCGCGTGGGGTGCCGCGGCGGCGAACGTCCGGATCAGCCGCTCGTTGCCCGGCGACGTCCGGGCCAGCGTCGACGGGCCGCTCACGCCGCGCGCCTCCAGGTTGAGGACGACGGCGGGCCGGCCGCGCAGCGGGTCCGCGCGGACGAACGCCCCTGCTCCCAGCAGGCCCGGCTCCTCGCCGTCGGTCAGCAGCGCGACGACGTCGTTGCGCGGCCGGGGGCCGGCGGCGACCGCGCGCAGCGTCTCCACGACGGCTGCGACACCGGCCGCGTCGTCGGCCGCCCCCGGGCCGGCCGCGACCGAGTCGTAGTGCGCGGCGAGGACGACCGCGCCCGTCGGGCGGGTCCCGGGGAGCACCGCGACGACGTTGTCGACCCGGGCGACAGCCGCGCTGCCCCCGGCCGTCCAGCCCGCGGCGGCGCGCTGGACCGACACCGTCGCCCCGTGCGCACGGAGCAGTTCGACCAGGACGTCCCGCGCCTGGTCGCTGCCGGGACTGCCGAGCGGACGCGGCCCGCCGGCGAGCGCCAGGACCGTCTCCATGGCACGGGCCGCGCTGAACTCCGTCGTCGGCGCGTCGGCCGCCAGGGGCGCGGGCGGACGAACCGAGAGGAGGGCCACCGCGCCGACGACCAGGACCACCAGCAGCGCGACGAGCGAGCCGGCGAGGGACCCGCGCGGTGCCGGCGACCAGTCGCCGTCGAAGGCCCTCATCGTTCTCCTCGAGGTGCGCGCGTGGGGACGGGCGGTGGTGCGATCGTCGTCCACGGTGGCCGGCCGATGAACCAGATCAGCAGCACCGGAACGAGCCGTGCTGGTCGGGGCAACGCCTTCGAGGCCACGACGGCGGAGTTCCAGGGTGGGTCAGGTCCCGACACCTGGAGGCCTCGTGCGCCGTCGTCCGTCCGCGGCCGTCCTGGTCACTGGGTGTACGAGCGTGGTTGCAGGTCTGCCGCTGCCCACCCCCGACGTCCAGGCGCGGTGGACCGCGGACCCCCACGGCCGGCACCGCGGCGGACCTGGCGGCGCTGCACCTCGCTCTCAGGGCCGACTGACCGACCCCGCGGTGGCCCGGCAGCTCAGCTGCGCGCTCCCGACCCGGTAGACGGTCGGTCCCGCAGCGGGTCCGGGAGGCCTACGGTGCGCGACATGGCGCACCGGGCGACGCTCGTGGCAGTCTCCTCGATCCAGCTGGCCGCTCAGTTCATCGGCCACGCCGTGGCCCTGCGACGGCGGCGGCACTTCGACGTCCCGTTCCTGGCGGGCAGCCCGGAGCACATCGTCCGGGACTGGCTCTGGTTCGGCACGGCCTACAGCGCACCTCCCTACCTGCTCGGGCTCCAGGTCTGGGCCATCGCCCGGCTGCTCCGCGGGCCGGACGACCGCGCGTGCTGGGTGCTCCACCGGCTGGGGACGGGGCTGACGCTGGGGTATCCGAACGAGCGGTGGAACCGAGTCCGGATGCGCCCCAGGGGGTTCGACCCGCTCGAGACGCCGATCGTCGCCGCCGGGTGGAGCGGGGCGATGGCGATGGCCGTCCTCGCCCGCCGCGGACGAGGAGCTGCTCAGGCGGGTTCGGGCACGCCGCCGGGGTCGCCACCGGGGTCGTCCGGCGTCGACTCGATCGGCGGGGGCGGGAGCGGCTCGGCTGCGTCGGGGAGCAGCTCCGCGGCATCGTCGGGCACCGGCTGGTCGGGATCGATCTCGGGACCCGGCTCGGGCAGCGGAGTGACCATGCGATGAGTCAACCAGCGCGTCGTCCCCCTCGCGACGTCGCCCGCGGACCCGGCCCGGACCGGACCGCACGGTCGAGGGCGGCCGCGTCGCCCCGGAGCGGGTTGATGCCCTGGACCCGCGGAACGGATCAGCCGGCCGGGCCGGCCGGCTTCCCGGATGCGCCCGGGACCGTGGCGGGCAGCCGTACCCGGAGCACGGTCGCTCCCGGCTCGGTCTCGATGCTGATGTCGCCGCGGTGCCGGTCGACGATCCGCCGGGAGATGTCCAGCCCGAGGCCGGTGCCCTCGCCCACGCCCTTGGTCGTGTAGAAGGGGTCGAAGGCGTGCTTCCTGGTCTCCGCGGACATCCCGTGCCCGGTGTCGGCGACGTCCACGATCACCGCACCCCGGCCGAGGCGGGTGGACAGGCGGAGCGTCCCGCGGCCGTCCATCGCGTCCAGCGCGTTGGTGATGAGGTTGGTCCAGACCTGGTTGAGCTCGGCGGCGAGCGCGTGGATGGGCGGGACGTCGGCGCCGTAGTCCCGCACCACGACCACGTCGTCCGGGATGCGGTGCGCCAGCATCACGAGGGTGCTCTCCAGTCCCTCGACCAGGTCGGTGGTCTGCATGGCGGCGCGGTCGAGCTGGGAGTAGGACTTCACGGCCGCCACCAGGTCGGAGATGCGCCGCGTGGACTCCTTCACCTCGTCCAGCAGGCCGGTCGCGGTCAGCGTGTTCGCGACCCAGTCGAGCGCCGCCTCGAGCGCGGCCCCGCCGCCGGCCTCGGCGACCCGCTCGCACCAGTCGACGTCGGCGCCGGCTGCGGCGAGGACCGGGGCCAGCACCCAGTCCTGCTGCACCGACCGGGCGGACAGCCAGTCCGCGAGTGCGTCCTCCCGATCCGCCAGGTCGATCGGGTCGGACGGCCGGGGGCCGAGCTCCTGGCGCAGCGCGTCGATGCGGTCGAACTGCTCGGCGCGGATCGGCAGCGCCACGAGCCGCCGCAGCGAGGACAGCAGCCCGTCGTACGCCTCGCCGAGGGCGTCGACCGCCCGCGTCGCCGCGGCGGCGGGGTTGTTGAGCTCGTGCGCGAGCCCGGCCGCCAGGGTGCCGAGCGCGGCGAGCGCCTCCCGCTGCCGCGCCATCGACTCGTAGTTGCGCGCGGACCGGGAGACGCCCTCGATGAGGTGCAGGCCCAGCGGGAAGCGGGCCGCCCACAGCCGGCGGAGGTCGTCGGCGGCCATCCGGAGCACGCGGCCGGCGGTGGCGGCGCGTCCGGTGGCCAGGTAGGCGCCGTGCTCGTCCCAGGCGCGGAAGCCACCGGCCCACCGACCCGCGACGTCCATGACGCCGAGCTGGGTCTCGTCGCGTCCCACGTGCCGCAGGAGGTCCACGCTGCCGTCGAGGAGCACCCACCAGTGCTCGGCGGGGTGGTTCTCCTGGAAGAGCACGTCGCCGGACCGGAACGACACCTCGGTGCCCACCTCGAGCAGGGTGGCCAGCAGGTCGTCGTCGCTCCCGTGGAAGAGGCCGATCGGGCGCACCGTGTGGAGCTCCATCACGGGATCGCCGGTGAACGGTGGACCAGGGCGAGCAGGTGGAACGACATGGCTGCCTCCCGCGGCCGAGGCGGTGCTGACCGGCGGCACCGGCGCCGACGTCAGGCCCGGCAGGCGGTCGCATGGTTGCTGCGCGATCGAAGCACAACCCGCGCCCGCACACGCCTGTCCGCTGAGCGCGGCTTCGCGGATCTCCCAGGCCGGTGGACCCGGTGGTCTGCTGGGAGGCAGACGTCGAGACGGCGGTGCGCCGGACCACGTGGTGATGACCGCCGCAGTCAACGAAGGAGGCAACGAGCTGGGCAAGGTCATCACCGGCGCCACGATGTCGCTCGACGGCTCCATCGCCGGCCCTGGGGAGAGCGGCTTCGACCTGCTGTTCGAGTGGTACGGCAACGGCGACGTCGAGATCCCGTCGGCCAGCCCCGACGTGCCGCCGATCCGCATCTCCGCGGCCGGCGCCGAGCTGATCAAGCCGGAGAGGGAGGACACCGGCGCGCTGGTCGTCGGCCGGTACCCCTACGGCATGACGAACGCCTGGGTGGGCGGCACCCGATGGACGTGACCACGGTCGTGCTTACCCACCGCCGGGAGGCCGGCCTGCTCGACGAGGTCGGCGAGCTGGGCAGCACGCCGGTGCAGTTCGAGGGGCTCATCACGGTCGTCGCAGGCACGGGCGTCACGCACCTGCGCTACCGGGTCAGGGAGTAGGCCCTCCCGTCCCGAACGCGGCAGTGTCCCAGGGGTCGCGGGTCCAGGGGCGACGGCTGTACTCGAGGTTCAGCTGTCCGGGCCGGGCGTCGATGAGTTCGGCGAAGACCGTGCCGTAGACCTGGCCGTCCCGCTCGTGCCGGACGACCAGGGCCGAGGGGTCGTCGGCCGGTGGCCGCCCCTGGACCAGACCGCGCCAGCCGTCGGGGAAGGTCACCTCCGCCAGCGCGCCCCGCCAGCGATCGGCCTTGCGGTCCTCCGGCCCGCCGGAGGTCATCACGTGCGTGCCCTCGGGGTGCTCGGTCCCGGTGAGCTGGTCGCCGTCGAACAGCCAGGTGGTCAGCCGGTCCGGGGTCGCCAGGACCAGGAGGAACCCCGCCATCCCGGCGAGCCGGACGTGCGAGACCCAGTCGGCCCCGTGGACGGCGCCGAGCAGGGGGAGCACTCCCCGGCTCGGGGCTCCTGGGGCGGCCGGCCGCTCGTGGTAGCGGTTCAGCACGAGCGCGGTGACTCCGGTGCCGACCTGGGTCGCGCACCACGTGCCCCCGGCCACGCGGTCGCGCCCGCCGACGACGTCGGGAAACTGCGGCCACCACCGGTCGGGAACGTCGAACCCGCGGGTCGTCACCTCGTCGCGGACGGCGAGGAGCTCCACCGGCCGGTCGGCGGACCGGCGCACCACCACCGTGCACATGCGCGCATCCTCCCGTGCCCGCGCGCGGCCACGGGACAGGCGCCCTGGTCCTGCCGGACTACGCGGGTCCGGTACGGCTAGCGGTCGTGGGGGCGCCGGTGAGCACGTCGGGCGGCGAGCATCAGCAGCTGCCGGTGCGAGGTGGCCGGCGCGGTGCGGCTCCTGGCCTCCTCGGCGAGCTGGCGGGCGGCGACGAAGGACGCGGGTTCGTCACGGCGGCCTGGTGATCGTGCGGGCATCGTCCTGCCTGCCTTCCGGGGCTGGGTCGCCTGCCGCTGTGGTGGCCGAGGGCCGGCGGGCAGAAGTCGAGCGGATCGGGCCAGGCGGTCACGGCGGGTCCGTGGTGCCCGGCTTCGTCAGCGTCGCGACGTGCGCTCCCGCTGACCATCGGGAGGCACCCCAACCGGCATCGCGGTCCTGGGGGATGACCCTGACCCCGGCCTGTCCGGCGGTGCTGTCGCCCGATGCCCGTCGGCCGTGGGCGCGCCGGGCGGAGTGCGCTCAGAGGAGCGCGATGCCCACTCCGAGGGCGGACAGCACGGTCAGCCGCACCGTCCACCGTCCCGCGGTGAGCCAGCCGCCGGGCAGCGGCGGGCGGACGGCCACCCCCGGCCAGGGTGGTCCGACGACCGGCTCGAGCCAGCGCAGCGTGACGGCCACGTGCCGGCGCTCCTCGGCCACCTTCTCCCGGTGGGCGGCGAGGGCGGCGAACAGGTGCAGGGGAAACGCCAGAACGGCGAGGACGGCGCTGACCGGGTCGTCCCCCGCGGAGGAGCCGGAAATGTCGGTGGTGCCGCTGTCGTCGGAGTCCGCGTGCCCGACGAAGCGGAATACGCGCGTGCCGTGCCACAGGTGCAGCCCCCGGCCGTTGCGGGACGGCGCGGGGCTGTGGAACTGCGCCACCGGCGCCGAGACGACGAGGCGCTCACCCCCGAGCGGCCCGACCCGGACGATGGACAGCATCCCGCCGGACATCTCCAGCCGCACGCCCCGGCGGCCGATGCCGAGCGGGGTGAACCGGCGGGCCCAGCGCAGCGGGGGCGCCACGGCACCAGGACCGTGGCGAGGAGGAGTCGGCTGCTGCCGCCCGGCCCGGCGCGACCGCTGGATGGTGTCCCGTCTCGGCACGACCGGAGAAGCTACGGCAGCGCTGCAGGTCCGAGGGCAGGTGACTCGCACGCGCCGCCGAGCGCCCTTGACCTCAAGTGCACTCGAGGGGCGACCCTTGGCCCGGTGGACGTCCGGCGCCTGGGGTGGTCGGCTCGCGAGCGTCCGGCCGGGCCTCGGGGGTCCCGCGCCGGGAAAGTCGCTGGCGTGCGATGACTCCATGGCCGACATTCAGTCAGACCCTCAAGAGATGCTCGTGCACACCCGAGGTGAGGAAGCCGATGACCACACACATCCCACTTGCGATCGACGCGAGCGGGCTCGGCAAGTCCTTCGGGGAGACGCGTGCCGTCGCCGGGGTGGACCTCGCCGTACCGGAGGGCGCCATCTACGGGGTGCTCGGCCCCAACGGCGCGGGCAAGACCACCACCATCCGGATGCTGGCCACGTTGATCCCCCCGGACGCGGGCAGCGCCCGGGTCATGGGGCACGACATCGTGTCCGAGGCCGACACGGTCCGGGAGCTGGTCAGCCTGACCGGCCAGCTCGCCTCGGTCGACGAGGAGCTCACCGGCCGGGAGAACCTCGTGCTGCTCGGCCGCCTGCTCGGCTACTCGCGTGCCGGCGCCCGGGACCGCGCGGACGAGCTGCTCGACGCCTTCGACATCGCCGACGCCGCCGGCCGGCTGGTCAAGCACTACTCCGGCGGCATGCGCCGCCGGCTCGACATCGCGGCGAGCATCGTCGTCACCCCGCGGCTGATGTTCCTCGACGAGCCGACGACCGGGCTGGACCCGCGCTCCCGCAACCAGGTCTGGGAGATCGCCCGGGCGCTGGTCGCCGAGGGGACGACGATCCTGCTCTGCACGCAGTACCTCGAGGAGGCCGACCAGCTCGCGGACGGCATCGCCGTGATCGACCGGGGCCGGGTCATCGCCGAGGGCACCCCCCGGGACCTCAAGGCCTCGATCGGCACGGGCGCTCTGCACGTCCGGCTGCTCGACCCGGGTCGGCGCGCCGAGGCCGCCCAGATGCTGGAACGCACGGTGGGTCCGGTGGTGCTCGAGCAGGACCCGGCGGCGCTGTCGGCCACCGGGGCGGACGCCGACCGGGCGGCGTTCGCCGTCGCCGAGCTGTCCCGCGCGGGCGTCCCGCTGGCGCACTTCTCGCTGCAGCAGCCCAGCCTCGACGAGGTCTTCCTCGCGCTCACCGGCCATGCCGCCCAGGCGACGTCCGCGCCGTCCGACACCCTCCAGGAGAACCTGTCATGACCGCGACGACCCGGGCACCCGACTCCGCTGACACCGCGGCGGTGCGGCGGGCCATCTCCTCCACCCCCCGGCCTCCCCGGCCCGGGCCGCTCTCGGCCGCCCTGACCTTCGGCTGGCGGGGCATGCTGAAGGTCAAGCACGTGCCCGAGCAGCTGCTCGACGTCACGGTCACCCCGGTGATGTTCCTGCTGATGTTCACGTACCTGTTCGGCGGTGCGATCGCCGGGTCCACCAGCGCCTACCTGGACTACACGCTCCCGGGACTGCTGGTCATGTCGGTGCTGTTCACGACCGTCTACTCCGGGGTCTCGCTGAACACCGACCTGACGAAGGGGGTCGTCGACCGCTTCCGCTCGCTGCCGATCTGGCGGCCGGCGCCGCTGCTGGGCTCGCTGCTCGGCGACAGCGTCCGGTACGTGATCGCCGGCACCGTGATCATCGTCGTCGGCGTCGCGCTGGGATTCCGGCCCGACGGCGGCTTCGTCGGGGCGGTCGCCGCGCTCGCCCTGGTGGTCGCCTTCTCGTTCGGGTTGTCGTGGGTCTTCTCGGTCCTCGGCATGCTGATGCGGTCCCCGAACGCGGTGATGAACGCCGGGTTCATGGCGATCTTCCCGCTGACGTTCCTGTCCAACGTCTTCGTGGACCCCGCCACGCTGCCGGGCCCGCTCGAGGCGTTCGTCGACGTCAACCCCATCTCGATCCTGGCCACCGCGTCGCGGTCGCTCATGGCCGGTGCGCCCGACGGCATGGCGATCGGCGTCTCCCTCGCCGTGGCCACGGCGCTGGCCGCGGTGTTCCTGCCGCTGACCACGAGGCTGTACCGCAGCCGCTGAGCCGGGACGGTCCTCTCAGGTCGCAGCGGCCGTCACTTCTCGACGTCCATGCGGCGCACCAGGTCGCCGTCGAAGGCGTAGCCGTGGCGGACGTCGGCGACGTCGAGGATGGTGCCGGTCGGGTCACGGACCACCAGGTGGACCGCGACCTCGACCGTGCCGTCGCTGCGCTCGGTGATGCTCGTGGGCCGGACGGTGGGGCGGATCGCTGCCCACTGGCGGTCCCAGTAGCGGTGGACGGCGTCGTGTCCGACGACCCGGCCGCCGTGCCATCCGTTGGGCCAGTCGACGTCCGGCGACATCGCCGCCACGACCGTGTCGATGTCGCGTGCGTTGAACGCGTCGTAGAGCGAGCGCAGGCGGGCCGCGCGGTCCGCGGTCATGGCAGCCTGTCCTCCCGGGACGACGTCGTGGCCGAACGGCGCCGTCCTGGACGGGACCGCCCGGGCGGCGCCTTCTCGGTGACCCCTACTGGGCGGCGGCGGGGTAGGGCTCGGGGAGCGGTGTCGTCCCGGGGCCCTCGGCGTCGACCGGTTCGGGCGTCGGCCGCGGTGCCGGGGCCATCCGCACCTCGCCGCTGAGCAGCCGACCGGCGTCGGGCACGCGCGGCTCCAGGCCGAGCTCGGAGAGGATGGTGAACACCGTCGCGGTCGCGGCGGAGAGGACGGGCAGGCCGGCGGCGTCCTCCACGGGCTGGATGGCCGACAGCGACGGCATCTGCACACACGCCGACAGCACCAGTACGTCCGCCGAGCCCACGTCGACCCGGCGCCAGTGCTCGTGCAGGTCGGCTGGGTCCAGCCGGGCGACCGCGAGGTTGTCCGAGACCTCCAGGCTCAACGCGTCGCAGACCTCGACCCCGGCGTCCTCGATGTAGTCGGCGACCAGCCTCGTCAGCGGCTTCATGTACGGGGTGACCATCGCGATGCGTTTCGCCCCCATCGCGTCCAGCGCGCGGAGCAGGGCACCGGCGCTGGAGATGACGGGGATGTCGAGTCCCTCACCTCGGAGCACGCCGGTGATCTGCCCCTCGGCGTGGCAGTGGTGGCCCGGTCCCTGGGCCATGATCGCGACGAGGCAGGCGGAGGCGACCACGTCGGGGCGGGCATCGGCCAGCTCCAGCGAGGCGCGCTCGGTCTGCGCGTTCATCCGCGCCAGCTCCTCGGGGGTGACGTGCTTCATCCGCATGCGGCTCGAGTGGAAGGTGAACCGCTCGTCAGGCAGGACCTGCTCGCGGTCGCGGAGCATCCGCGGCAGCTCGGTCTCCATGGTCAGGTTCGAGCTCGGCACGATCATGCCGATGCGGTGGTCGCGCACAGGGTCCTCCGAGATGTCGGCGACCTGAGGTCGGGTGCCGGAACGGGCTGGTGGTGCCGGTCAACCCGTGGTCTACCCACCGGCCACCGGGACAAGCCGCTGGGTCCAGGTCCTCCGTCGGCCGGCGGACCGGGGTCGGGGCGGCTCCGCCCGGTGGGGAATGTGGTGGACCGCATCCGCGTCGCGGTGGTCTGCTGATCAGGCACCGTCCGCCCGGCCCCGTCGCCGGAGGACATGCAGAAGGGTTCCGGACCGCGCCGTCGCCTCAGGAGTCGCCATGCCCGACACCGCGCTCGCGCACTCCGCCGGTCCGCGCCGTGGGTGGCGGCACCTGAACCTCGCCTGCCTCACAGCGCTGACGGCGTACTCGGCGGCGGTGGGCTGGCAGGCGCAGGTCGTCTCCTACCCGCTCTACCGGGCCGTCGGGGACGAGGAGTTCGCTGCGTACCACCAGCAGTACAACGAGGCGATACCGCTCGTGGTGATCGTGCCGGGCTTCGCGTCGTTCCTGGCCGGCATGGCCTTCTTCTGGACGCGGCCGGCCGAGGTGCCCCGCTCCGCGGCAGTGGTCGTCAGCGCGGCCGGGGGGACCTCGCTCGCGGCGACGGTGCTCCGGGCGATCCCGATGCACAACCGCCTGGACGACGTCGGTCGGTCCCCGGCCACCATCGACAGCCTGCTCCGGGCGAACCTGCTGCGCACCGTCGCGCTGACCGGGAGCACCCTCACCCTGATCTGGTCGGTGTGGCGGAGCTGGGGTGGACCCGGTGCCGCCCGTCCGTGACATGGCGCACGGTGCCCCGGTGACAGCGACCCGCTCGGCCAGGACCTCAGGGTCCTCGGCACACGGCTGAGTCCGAGGGGCGACCGGTGCCCCCGCACCCGGCTCGACCGCCCGGGTCCGGCACGAGACCGTCGACCCGGCGTCGTGTGCTGCGCCGCTGGCCCACTGCCGTCTGACTCGGGGCCGCGGTGCTCGCGCTGGCCACCGGCGTCGACCAGGAGACCGCCGCCACCGCGGTGAGCGTGGCTGCGCTCTGGTGTCTGGGTGCCGCGGCGCTCGGACGCCGCTGGGTCGGGTTGACGGCCGAGGCGCTGGCGGTGCTCGGCTTGGGAGCGTGCGCGGTGGTGGCGGTGCCGGGATCCGGTCGGGTCGGTCTGGTGGTGGCCGGCTCGGCACTCGCCGCCCACTCGGTCTGGGACGTGGTCCACCACCGGCGCGACGTGGTGGTGCCGCGCTCGCTGGTCGAGGCCGGTATCGCGCTGGACCTGCCGGTGGGTGGGGTGTCGTCGTGCATGCGTTCCACTGGGGCCGCCGCGGGCTGCCACCCGGGTCTGTCGGGGGTGCGAGCAGCGGGGGAGTGCTCCGGAGCGCCACCGCCACCGTCACGGGTTCGCCGACAGGGCCGACGGGTGCAGGGCCAATAGGGTCACCGAGATACTCATGAACGGGAACAGCGGCAGGACGCGTTCGGCCTCGGCCACCATCTCCGCGTCGGGCGCGAAGCCGACCATGTGGGCCACCCGCATCCGGTCGCTCCAGCCGCCCAGCAGCTGCGTGACCGACAGGCCCAGGGTGCGGCCGACGGCATCCCAGATCGCCATGTCGACGGCTGCCTTGGCGGCCGGGTTGCCCACGGTCCGCTCCATCCGGGCGCGGGCGACCTCGCGTTCCAGCAGCGTGAGCCCCACCAGCTGCGGGGCGAACAGCGTGACCACGGCCGCCACGATCGACTGCTGCGTCTCCCCGTACGTGTACGGCCGCGGTGGCGCCTCCGCCACGCCCACCACACCGTCGTCGGTCCGCACCCGGACCAGCACGTGGTCGGCGACGTGGACCTCGCCGCTGGCGAACCGCAGGGGCTTCCGGTAGGGGATCGCGAACGGTATGGCCTCGACCTGCTCGATCTGCACCCGGCTCCTCCCGAGGGACGGGACCTCCAGCCGGCGAGGGGGCGGGCGCGATGGCTCCGTCGGCCTGGATCGCCCCGGTACGGCGCGAGCTGTGACCGGGCCAACATAGGCCTGCTGCGCACGCGCGGACAGGGCGTCCGTCCGGACGCTCCGCGACCCCGATCGGCGCCTGATCCGTACCGCTCAGCGCGCCCGGGACTCCTCACCGGGACGGCGCCGCGGATGCCTCCACCGGCGCTGCGGCCTGCGTCGATCACACTGTGTCGAAGATCACTTTCCTGATATTTTCTCGATCCGAGCAGGCTGGCGATTCCAAGGGGTCCCTCATGCGACAGCACCAGGTGGACGACGCCAGTGCGCGCCCTCCCTCCGCAGCCCGCTACCTCGGCCGATCTCGACTGGGGATCGGAGTGGCCGCTGCCACGCTCGCGCTCGCCGCGTGCGGTGGGGGCGGCGGCGGTGGCGGCGGGGAGGAGGCAGCCGAGGGATATCCGGACGGCGACATCACCGTCGTCGTGCCGTTCTCGGCCGGCGGGCCCACGGACACGGTGACCCGGCTCGTCGCGGAGCCGATGGCCGAGGAGCTCGGCGGGAACATCGTCGTCCAGAACGTCGAGGGCGCCGGTGGCACCGTCGCGGCCGGTGAGGTCGCCGCGGCCAACCCGGACGGCTACACGGTGCTGATGCACCACATCGGCATGTCGACCGCGCCGTCGCTGTACCCGGACCTCGCGTACGACCCGTTGGCGGACTTCAAGACGGTCGGTTTGGTCACCGAGGTCCCCATGACGATCGTCGCGCGGAAGGACCTCGAGCCCCAGACCATGGAGGAGCTGGTCGTCTACCTCCAGCAGAACGCGGACACCGTCACGCTCGCCAACGCAGGCATCGGCGCCGCCTCGCACCTGTGCGGGCTGCTCCTGCAGGAGGCCATCGGCCAGACGCTGACAGAGGTGCCCTACGAGGGCACCGGGCCCGCCCTGACCGACCTCGTCGCCGGCCAGGTCGACGTGATGTGCGACCAGACCACCAACACCACCGGGCAGATCCAGGGCGGTGAGGTCAAGGCCTACGCCGTCACCACGCCGGAGCGGGTGGCGAGTCTCCCCGATCTGCCGACCACCGCGGAGGCAGGCCTGCCGGAGCTCCAGGTCGGTGTGTGGCACGGGCTCTACGTCCCGGCGGAGACCCCGGACGAGATCGTCCAGAGGCTCTCCGACGCCCTCAAGGTCGCGCTCGCCGACCAGGCCGTGATCGACCAGCTGGCCGATCTCGGTAGCGCACCTGTCGCTGAGGAGGAAGCGACGCCGGAAGCGCACACCGAACGGCTCAGCGAGCAGATCGAGCTCTGGCGGCCGATCATCGAACAGGCAGGTGTCTCGGCGGACTGATCACGGACGACGGTGGGCGGTGCCGGCCGCACCACCGTCTCCTCTCTTCTCGATCCGTGAGGACCTGACTGTGGACAGGCGTGGTGCACGCAAGGACCTGCTCGCGGGTGCGACCTTCGTCGCCTTCGGGCTGGCCTTCGCCATCACGGCGAGCACCTACGAGGTCGGTAGCGCGCTGCGCATGGGTCCCGGCTACTTCCCTCTCGTGCTGGGGGCCCTGCTGGTCCTCCTCGGGATCCTCATCGCCGTCACGGGGTTCGTCGCCGGCGAGGGGGGTGAGATCGGCCCGGTTCCGTGGCAGGCGGCGGGACTGCTGGTCGTCGCTCTGATCTTCTTCGGCTTCACGGTGCGGGGGCTGGGTCTGGTCCCGTCGCTGCTGGTGACGGTCTTCCTGTCGGCGATGGCCGGCCGCCACGCGCGCGTGGTCCCCGCCGTCGTGACGTCCGCGGCCCTCACGGCCCTCAGCGTCCTGATCTTCGTGATCGCCCTGCAGTTGCGGCTGCCGTACTTCGGCCCGTGGTTCGGGTAGCGCGCCGATGGGAGTGCTGGAGAGTCTCGGGCTGGGCCTCGAGACGGCACTGACGCCGGCGAACCTGCTGTTCTGCCTGATCGGCGTCGCCCTGGGCACCGCCGTGGGCGTCCTGCCCGGCATCGGGCCGACCGCCACGATCGCCATGCTGCTGCCGATCACCTTCGGGCTCGAGCCGGTCACCTCGCTGATCATGCTGGCCGGCATCTACTACGGGGCTCAGTACGGCGGGTCGACCACCGCCATCCTCATCAACCTGCCCGGCGAGTCCTCGGCGGCCGTGACGGCGATCGACGGTCACGAGATGACGAAACGGGGTCGTGCCGGCCCGGCCCTCGCCACCGCCGCGCTGGGCTCGTTCTTCGCGGGCACGGTGGGGACGATCGCCCTGGCCCTGTTCGCCGCGCCGATCTCGCGGGCGGCGCTCGAGTTCGGCCCGGCGGAGTACTTCTCGCTGGTGGTCCTGGGGCTGATCGCCTCCATCGCGCTGGCGAGCGGCTCGACCCTGAAGGCGCTGGCGATGATCGTCCTCGGGCTGCTGCTCGGGACCGTGGGCCAGGACATCTACTCCGGCACGCCGCGGTTCACCTTCGGTCAGCGCGAGCTCTACGGCGGCCTGAACTTCGTGTCCCTGGCCGTCGGCATGTTCGGCGTCGCCGAGATCCTCCGCAATCTGGAGGGGGAGACGAGGCGGACCGTGGTGGTCGAGAAGGTCAGGAACCTGTGGCTCACCAAGGAGGACGTCCGGAGGATCACCGCGCCCGTGCTGCGCGGCACGGGCCTGGGCACGGTGCTGGGTGTGCTGCCGGGCGCGGGGCACGTGCTCGCGTCGTTCGTGTCCTACTCGGTGGAGAAGCGCGTCTCGAAGCACCCGCAGGAATTCGGCAGGGGCGCGATCGAGGGTGTGGCCGGACCGGAATCAGCGAACAACGCCGCCGCGCAGACCTCCTTCGTCCCGCTGCTCACGCTGGGACTGCCGGCCAACTCGATCATGGCGCTGCTCATCGGCGCCTTCATCATCCAGGGAATCACCCCGGGCCCGAACGTCATCACCGATGAACCGGCGCTCGTCTGGGGCCTCATCGTGTCGATGTGGATCGGCAACCTCTTCCTGGTCCTGCTCAACCTCCCGCTCATCGGCCTGTGGGTGAGGATGCTGACCATTCCCTACGGGGTGCTCTTCCCCGCGATCATCGCGTTCGCCTCGATCGGCTGCTACTCGCTGGGACTGAACGCCTACCACGTCTACGCGGTCGCGTTCTTCGGCATCCTGGGCTATTTCCTGATCAAACTGGGCTGCGAGCCGGCGCCCTTGCTCCTGGGGTTCGTCCTCGGCCCGCTGCTGGAGGAGTACCTCCGCCGTGCCCTGATCATCTCCCGCGGCGACCCGACCGTCTTCCTCACCCGGCCGATCTCCCTGGTCCTCCTCGTCCTGGCGGCCGCCGCGTTCGCCCTGGCCGTGCTGCCGGCCGTCCGTCGCAAGCGCGAAGTCGTGTTCGAGGACGAGTAGAAGGACCCCCTGCCCTCACCACTCGCAGGCTCGCGGCGGGACCCGACAGGGGACCGGGGGCTACGCGAGCACAGCCCTTCGTAGCGGATGAGGTTGCGGGCCTCGTGGAACGACGGCAGGTTCTCGCCGGTCGCCGGCAGGCCCCCGTACCGCTCGGCCAGCAGGCGCAGCGCCCCGGAGTCCAACGGTTCGCCGGCCGCCTGCCACTGGCAGGGCAAGAGTTGCTGGGGCCAGGGCGATCGATGTGCGTGCTCGGCGGCTTCCCCTCCACGGGCCGTGGACCGAAGACTCGGCTGAGCGACATCGAAGGCGAGAGGTGGCTGGTCGCCGTGACGGAAGATGTCTTCCCCCTGATGGACGAGTGGGGTCCGGAGAAGGTCGTGTGCGTGTCGGACCGTCGGTCCGGCATGCGTGGCGTCCTCGTGCTGGACAACACGGCCCGGGGGATGGGCAAGGGCGGCACCCGGATGAGCCCGACGCTCACCGTGCGCGAGGTCACCCGGCTCGCCCGCACCATCCGCAACGAGGTCCCGGCCGAGTACGTCTTCGGACTGGACATGGGCCTGACCGAGCGCGACGCAGCCGTCTTCCTGTACGAGCTCGGGGACCGCGGCGCGGCTGTCGGCCTGCCTCGGGAACTGGGGGGCCTGCCCTACGACGAGCTCGGGGTCACCGGCTTCGGGGTCGCGGAGGCCGCCGACGCCGCGGCGATCGGATCAGGATGGCAGCTCGCCGGCTCACGGGTGGCGATCCAGGGGTTCGGTGCGGTCGGCGAAGCGGCCGCGCGGCGGTTCGTCGAGCTGGGGGCGACCGTGGTCGCCATCTCCACCGCCGTCGGGGCCGTGCACGATCCCGACGGGCTGGACGTGAGCCGGCTGTCCGGTCTGCGGGCCGAGGCGGGTGATGGCTGCGTGCGCGAGTACGGCAACGTGCAGCCGGCGGACCGCGCGCTCAGCGCGCCCGCCGACGTGCTGGTGCCCGCGGCCCGGGAGGACGTCATCGACGAGGGAGTCGCCCTGGCCACCACCGCCCGGCTGGTGGTGGAGGGCGCCAACCTGCCGAGCACGGGTCGTGCCCGGGAGATCCTGGCCGAGCGCGGCATCCCGGTCGTGCCCGACTTCATCGCGAACGCCGGTGGGATCGTCGCCGCGGCACACTCCATGGACATGCGCTACTCGCCGTTCCGCGTGGACCGCGATGACGTCTTCTCGATGGTCTCGACGAAGCTGCGGGCCAACGCGACCGCCGTACTGGGCGAGGCCAAGCGCACCGGGCAGACCCCGCACACCGCCGCCCAGCGCCTCGCCCAGGAACGCGTGCTCGCCGCGATGCGGCTGCGCGGGCAAGCGCCGATCGACGTCGTCCCGGAGCTGATGTCATGACCACCGTGGTCGCCGCCGAGCTGCGGGCCCGCTTCGCCCGTCGGCTGTCCGAGCTCTACGGGCAGGAGGTTCCGGCGTACAACACCCTGGCCGAGGTGTCGCACGAGGTGAACCGCCGCGTCCTGGACCGGGACGGCGAGGCGGCCGAACGCCTCGGCTCCATCAACCGGGTGACCGCCGAGCGGCACGGCGCCATCCGTGTCGGGACGCCCGACGAGCTCAGTCAGGTGGCCCGCATCTTCGCCGCCCTCGGCATGCACCCCACGGGTTTCTACGACCTCCGGGACGCCCGTCCGCAGCCCATCCCAGTGGTCTCGACGGCGTTCCGGCCGATCGACACCGAGGAACTGGCCCGCAACCCCTTCCGGGTCTTCACCTCGATGCTCGTCCCGCAGGACCGGCGGTTCTTCGACGAGGAGCTCGAGGACCGGCTCAGCCGATTCCTGGCGGCGCGCCGGCTCTTCCCGGACGAGCTGCTCGCCCTCGCGGACCGGGCCGAGGAGGAGGGGGAGCTCAGCGAGGCGGAGGCGGCGCGCTTCCTGGACCTCGCCGCTGCCTCGTTCGCGCTGTCCTCCGACCCGGTCGACCGCACGTGGTACACCGAGTTGGAGCGGATCTCCGGCGTGGCCGCGGACATCGGCGGTGTGACGACCACGCACATCAACCACCTGACGCCCCGAGTCCTGGACATCGACGACCTCTACGCCAGCATGCAGGCCCGCGGGGTCCAGATGATCGACGAGATCCAGGGGCCACCCCGGTGGCACGGGCCAGACGTGCTGCTGCGTCAGACCTCCTTCCGGGCCCTCGCCGAACCCCGGACGTTCCGTGAGCCCAGCGGTGACATCCGGCACGGGGAGCTGCGGGTGCGATTCGGCGAGGTCGAGGCACGCGGCATCGCCCTGACCCCGCGCGGGCGGCAGCTCTACGACCAGCTCGTCGGCGAGGTCGACCGGGTTCTCGCCGAGGGATCCGCCCGTACGCGACAGGAGGTCGCCGCAGACGTCTGGGCCGCCGGACTCCCTGACTCGGAGGCCGAACTGGCCCGCCAGGACCTGGCCTTCTTCACCTTCCGCCCGGTGGAGCGAGTGCCCGACGGCACCGCGCCGCCGCGCGACCTGCCCGGCCTGCTCGCAGAGGGCTGGCTGGTGGCCGAGCCGATCGTCTACGAGGACTTCCTGCCGCGGTCGGCGGCCGGCATCTTCGCCTCCAACCTCAGTGGCCGGGGGGAGATGGATGCTGCTCAGGGCGGGGCGCACCGGGACGCCGACTGGTTGTCCGAGGCCATCGGCCGTCCGATCCGCGTCCCCGAGCAGGTCTACGCCGAGCAGCGGGCGGAGTCGCTCGCCCGGGCCGCGACCGTGCTGGGCACCGCCGGCGAGATCGTCATCGGTCAGCCGCCGGGTGGGGCGTCGGTGTCCGGCAGCGGGTCACCCTGATGCCTGACCGGCTGGGGTGGGGGACGGACTCCTCCGATCGTCAGCCGGGGCGGCCGGCAGCCAGAGAGTGCCGGATGGCGTCGATGACGGCGAGGACTCCGGGCTGCGGCGCCGGCTCCCGGCGGTGCGCCAGCACCAGGGTCCGTTCGAGGCGCTCGGTCAGGGGCACCGTGGCCAGGTCCTCCCGCCGCAGCGCCAGCATCAGGTCGGTGACCGGCGCGATGCCGAGGCCGGCCGCGACCAGGGACAGGGTCGAGGCAGTGTCGGTGACGGTGTGGTCCACCCGTGGTTCGAATTCGGCCCTGCGGCACGCCATGCGGATGGCGCGGCCGTAGGAGGTGTGCTCCGGAGGCAGGATCCACGATCGATCGACGAGATCGGAGAGTGAGCACGGGCCCTGCGGTGCCGCGGACCCGGCGGGGGTGGCGATCGAGAAGCGCTCTGTGGCGAGCACGAGCAGCGCGACGTCCGACGCCCGTGGGATGGGCGCCTGGGGGTAGTCCACCCCGAAGGCGAGGTCGACCCGCCCGGCGGCGACGGCGGACGTGGCGTCGTCCACATCGACCTCCACCGACTGCAGGTGGATCCCGGGGTACCTCTCGCGCGCGCGTGCCAGCGCCGGCGGCAGCAGCATCGCCGTCGCGGTACCGAAGACCCCGACGAGGACACGCCCCTGCGGGCGCCCGGGCAGAGCTGCGAGGGCCTGCTCGGTCTGCCGCGCCAGCGCGAGCAGGCCCACCGCGTGATCGGCGAGGAGCTGCCCGGCGTCGGTGAGCTGCACGCGGCGCCCGACCTGCATGAACAGCTCAGCCTTCACGGAGCGCTGGAGGGCAGCCATCTGCTGGGAGACCGCTCCGGTGGTGTACCCCAGGGCCACCGCCGCCGCGGTCATGCTGCCCGTCGCCCGGACCCCGACGAGGGTCCTGAGCTTCACCAGGTCGAGGTTGACGTCCATGCAGCAAACCTAAACGGAACGAGCTACACAACATCGATGGTGCTGAACGGCCGTTGGGTCGCACGATGGCAGCACGCCCCAGCGTTCGTGCTCCCTGAGGACCGTGATGACCGCCGCCCGACGCCAACTCCCGTCCTCCGCCTCCGTCGTCGTCATCGGTGGCGGTGTGATGGGACTGAGCACGGCCTTCCACCTGGCCCGCCGGGGCGTGCGCGACGTCGTCCTGGTGGACAAGGGCGCGTTCGGGTCGGGCTCGACGTCGAAGGCGGCCGGCGGCGTCCGGGCGCAGTTCTCCGACCCGGTGAACATCGCGCTCGGGGCGCGCAGCCTGGAGACGTTCCGCGACTTCACGTCCCTGTTCGGCCAGGAGATCGACCTCCACCAGGTCGGGTACCTGTTCCTCCTGGGCACCCCGGAGTCCGTGGCGGCCTTCCAGACCAACGTCGCCCTGCAGAACGACCTGGGGGTCCCGAGCCGCATGATCGGCGTCGATGAGGCCCGTCACCTGTCGCCGCTCATCGACACCCGAGGGCTGCTCGCCGCGGCGTACTCGCCGAGCGACGGCCACTGCACCCCCGAGTCGGTCGTTCTGGGGTATGCCTCGGCCGCCCGCCGGGCAGGTGCGGTGCTGCTGCCGCACTGCGCCGCCACGGGCATCGACGTCGTCGACGGGCGGATCGCGGGCGTGCGGACCGAGGCCGGGATGATCCGTGCAGACACCGTGGTGTGTGCGGCCGGTGCCTGGTCGGCCGAAGTCGGCTCGTGGGTCGGCGTCGACCTGCCCGTCAGTCCGCTGCGGCGTCAGGTCCTCGTCACCGAGCCGGTCCCCGGCCTCGATCCCCGCACGCCCTTCACGATCGACTTCGACACCAGCTTCTACTTCCACGGAGAGGGCCGCGG
This sequence comes from Modestobacter marinus, assembly GCF_019799945.1. GTDB lineage: Bacteria > Actinomycetota > Actinomycetes > Mycobacteriales > Geodermatophilaceae > Modestobacter > Modestobacter marinus_B. The sequence continues at coordinate 111,166 of NZ_JABGCH010000002.1, read as the reverse complement.
CCTGCTGCTCGGCATGTCGGACCCGGACGAGACCCCCGGCTTCACACTGACCCGGTCCGACCGCTGGCTGCCGCGTCTGGCGGCGGCGATCGAACACCGTGCGCCCGCGCTGGCCGACGTCGGCATCGCGAGCGGGTGGGCGGGGCTGTACGAGATGACGCCGGACCACAACGCCCTGATCGGCCGGGCCGAGACGGTGGAGAACTTCCTCTACGCCACCGGCTTCTCCGGGCACGGCTTCCTGATGGGGCCGGCCGTGGGGGAGGTCATGCGCGACCTCTACCTCGGCGAGGAGCCCTTCGTCGACATCACCGGCCTGAGCGCCGCACGATTCGCGGGCCGGGACATCCGCCCCGAACTCAACATCGTCTGAGCACGACACCGGACCCAGAGGAGCCGCACGTGACCGCCCTGCCCACCGCCGATGACCTCAGCCGTCAGGCCCGGGACGCCGCCTCCCGATGCGGCGTGGACCTCGACGCGCTCGCCGGGAGCCGGCCGGTGACGTCGCCGGTGAACGGCCGGCCGCTGTTCGCCGTCCGGTGGCAGGACGCGGCCGACGTGGCCGGTGCGGTCGCCCGTGCCGGGGAGGCGTTCCAGACCTGGCGGACGGTCCCGGCGCCGGTCCGCGGAGGGCTGGTCCGCCGCTTCGGGGAGCTGCTGCGGGAGCACAAGGCGGATCTCGGCACCCTGGTCAGCCTGGAGGTCGGCAAGATCACCTCGGAGGCCCTCGGCGAGGTCCAGGAGATGATCGACATCTGCGAGTTCGCCGTCGGCCTGTCCCGCCAGCTCTACGGGAAGACGATCAGCTCCGAGCGTCCCGGCCACCGGCTCATGGAGACCTGGCACCCCCTCGGTGTCGTCGGCGTGATCAGCGCCTTCAACTTCCCGGTGGCGGTCTGGTCGTGGAACACCGCTCTCGCGCTCGTCTGCGGCGACCCCGTGGTGTGGAAGCCGTCGGAACAGGCTCCGTTGTCCGCGCTGGCCGCCGCCGCCCTGCTCGACCGGGCCATCGCGGAGGAGGGTGCACCCGACGGACTCAGTCAGGTGGTCATCGGTGGTGCCGACGTCGGGGAGGCGCTGGTGGACCACGCGGGCGTCGCCCTGGTGAGCGCCACCGGGTCGACCCGCATGGGCCGGGCGGTCGGACCGCGCGTGGCCGACCGCTTCGGCCGCTCCCTGCTGGAGCTCGGCGGCAACAACGCCGCGATCGTGACGCCCTCGGCCGACCTGGACCTCACCACCCGCGGCATCGTCTTCTCCGCGGCCGGCACGGCCGGCCAGCGCTGCACCACCATGCGCCGGGTCATCGCCCACGTGGACGTGATCGACGAGCTCACCGACCGGGTCGCCGCCGCGTACCGGCGGCTGCCCATCGGCTCGCCGATCGAGGCGGGGACCCTGGTCGGTCCGCTCATCCACGACGCCGCCTTCAAGGCGATGCAGGACGCCCTGCAGGAGGCGCGGCAGCACGGCGGCGAGGTCGTCGTGGGCGGGGGGCGCCGGCTGGAGGAGGAGGCGCCGGACGCCTACTACGTCGAACCGGCCGTCGTCCGCATGCCCGAGCAGAGCGCGATCGTGCGGCAGGAGACCTTCGCGCCGATCCTCTACGTCCTGCCGTACCGCACCCTCGACGAGGCCATCGCGATGAACAACGACGTCCCCCAGGGCCTGTCGTCGAGCATCTTCACCTCGGACCAGGCCGAGGCCGAGCGGTTCCTCGCCGCCGACGGCTCCGACTGCGGCATCGCCAACGTCAACATCGGGACCTCCGGAGCCGAGATCGGCGGCGCGTTCGGCGGGGAGAAGGAGACCGGAGGCGGACGGGAGTCGGGCTCCGACGCGTGGCGCAGCTACATGCGCCGGGCCACGAACACCATCAACTACTCCGGCGAGCTGCCCCTTGCCCAGGGCGTGGAGTTCACGGTCTGACGGCGGCATGCGGACCGGCTCGGGCCGGAAGGCCCCCGAGCCGGTCCGGCCGGGATGTCTGCCGGTGCGGCTCAGGAGAGGCACGATGAGGCTCGACCCCCTGCACCTGCACACGCTGACCACCGTGCTGCAGACGGGGTCGTTCGCGGCGGCCGCACGAAGGCTCGGGTACACGCCCTCTGCCGTGTCCCAGCAGGTTGCGGCGCTGGAGCGGGCGGCCCGCCTGCCACTGTTCGAGCGGCAGGCCCGCGGCATTCGTCCCACTCCCGCGGCGGCGTTCCTCTCCGCTCGCGGGCAGGAGGTGCTCGCAACGCTCGGAGCCCTGCAGGACGACCTCCGCGGTCTCACGGACGGGGCGATCGGCACGGTGCGGCTCGGCAGCTTCCCGACGGCCAGCGAGCACCTCCTCCCCTCAGCGCTGGCCACGCTGGCCGTCAGCCACCCGTCGGTGGAGATCCTGCTCGACGAGGGCGAACCCGACGAGCTGACCCCGCGGGTCCACGACGGCGACCTCGACGTCGCCCTGGTGTACCGCTACACCCGGGTGCCCGTCCGGCGTCCGCGAGCGCTGGCGGTGACCCCCCTGCTCCGCGAGGACCTGATCCTGGTCCTCCCCACCGGACACCCGCTGGCCGAGGCGGCAGACATCTCTCCCGCGCAGCTCGAGGACGCGGTGTGGGTCACCACCCGACAGGGCTCCGTGGGAGCCACGTGCCTCCAGCGGATCTGCGCCGAGGCAGGCTTCGAGCCGCGGGTGAGCTTTCGGAGCAACGACTACGACGTCATCCGCGGCTTCGTCCGCAGCGGCCTGGGCGTGGCGCTCGTGCCGGCCATGGGCCACGTTCCAGATCCCGGAGTGGTCGCTCGTCGGCTCGCCGGAGTGACCGTGCACCGACACGTCGAGGTGCTCGCCCGACCTGCCGCCCGCCATCCGGCCATCGAAGCCGTGATCGCCGCGCTGACCGCCGCCGCCGGCGCTCTGCACGACTCCGACCGGCGGCTGCTACGCGAGGCCCCAGAGCCAGTCACGACCGCCGGCCACGTCCGGGCTGATCGAGATCCGACGCGGGTAGCAGGTGAACGCGGACCTGGACCGAGCCGGGCCTGATCACCCGGGGTCGATCACCCCGGTGACGCGGACGGCCCGGGTGGCCGCGGTGGGGAGTGGCGTGTCCTCCGGGCGACGATGGGCGCGTGCTCGTGTCCGCCGACATGGCGGAGTCCGTTCCGCTGAGGAGGCCGTCGAGCCGCACCTGCTCGCTGGGGCCTGGCGCCACCTCTGCCGCGCACCAGCGTCCGTGTGGGCGGTGCCGCCGGGCGTGCGTCAGGGGCTCGAGGTCGGTTGCCGCCGGTGGAGCGGGCTGTCCGGGTTCAGCAGCGAGTGCTTCCGGCCGTAGGCGAAGTAGATGACGAGCCCGATGAGCAGCCAGATGGCGAACCGCAGCCAGGTCTCCCAGTGCAGCTGGAGGATCAGGAACAGCGATGACAGGACCCCGAACGCGGGAACCACGGGCATGAAGGGCAGGCGGAAGCTGCGGGGCGTGTCGGGCCGGGTGTAACGGAACAGGATGACGGCGACGCACACGACGATGAACGCGGACAGGATGCCGATGTTGGTCAGATCCGCCACCGCGCGGATGGGGAAGACGCCCGCGAGCAGCGCGGAACCGATGCCGGCGATCCAGGTCACGCGCTGCGGGGTGCCGTGGCGGTCGACCTTGGCGAACCACGTCGGGAGCAGCCCATCGCGGCTCATGGAGAACCACACCCTGGTGACGCCGAGGAGGAAGGTCAGCATCACGGTCAGGATCGACAGCACGGCGAAGACCGAGATGATCGAGGCGATCACCGGCAGACCCACGCTGCTGAAGGCCGAGGCGAAGCCGGCCGTCGGGTCGATCTCCTGGTAGTTCTGCATCCCGGTGAGCACCAGCGTGGCGGCCACGTAGAGGGTCATCGCGATGATCAGCGACAGGATGATCGCCTTCGGCATGTGCTTCTTGCCGTCCTCGGCCTCCTCCGCGGCGGTGCTCATGGCGTCGTAGCCGAAGACCGCGAAGAACACGGTGGCCGCGCCGGTGAGCACCGGGCCGAAGCCGGCCGGCATGAAGGGGTTGAAGTTCTGGGTGTTGATGTAGAAGACGCCCAGCCCGATGATGAAGAGGATCAGCACGATCTTGATCGCCACCGCCACGAGCTCAAACCGGCCGAACGCCTTCGTGCCGCGGCTGAGGATGAAGGTGACCAGCAGGCAGATCAGGATGGCCGGGACGTTGACGACACCGCCCTCCTCGGCGGAGGCGGTGATCGACACCGGCAGAGCGAGACCGAAACCCTCGAGGAACGCCGCGAGGTAGCCGGAGATGCCGATCGCCACGACGGCGACGATGGCGATGTACTCCAGGAGCAGGTCCCAGCCGATGAACCACCCGATGATCTCGCCGAGAGCCACGTACCCGTAGGTGTAGGCAGAGCCGGCCCGCGGGATCATGCCGGCGAACTCGGCGTAGGACACCGCCGCGGCCGCGGAGGCCAGGCCGGCGATGAGGAAGGCGAACAGCACGGCCGGCCCGACGCCGGGATTGTCCGCGTCGCCGTGCGCCACCAGCCCCGCAAGGGAGAAGATCCCGACGCCGATGATGCCGCCGACACCGATCGCGGTCAGCTGCCAGAGCCCGAGGGTCTTGGCGAGCGCGCCGGTCCCGCTCTCCTTCTCGATCTCGTCCATCTGGTCGACCGGCATGCGCCGGAACACCGACTGCCTTGTCGGAGTACCCATGAGTGTTCTCCCCATCATCGGGTGGTACCTCGGTGACGTGCAGGTCGGCCGTCAACGGCGGCGAAGGACGGTCCTCAGGGTCCGCAGCGCCACGGACAGCGCGGCGAGGTCAGTGCGGCCGGCAGTGTGGAGGTCCGTGAGCGTCTGGCGAGCGCGGCGAACGGCGGGGGCATGACTGCCCTCCCACTCCGCCACGGCCGAGCGGGCGTCCCCATCGGGTTGCGAGGGCTGCGGCGTCCCGGCGTGGCTCAGAACCGCGGTGGTGAACTCGCGCAGCACGGCGTAGAGGTCGTCCCGTAGCGCCGCACGGGCCAAGGTCGCCCAGCGGTCCTCTCGGCTCAGAGCCGAGACCTCGGTCAGGAGGCTGTCGAAGCCGTACCGCTCGGACAAGGTGAACCAGGTCGTCGCCACCTCCGCTGCCGGACGGCCGGTGTCCGCGGTGATCTCCACCACGTCGAGCAGCGGGTAGACGTAGAGCAGGCTGGCCACCTGCAGCGCCTCTGCCGCCCCGACACCTTCACCGGTGAGCAGGCTGGCCTGGTCCCGGACGTAGTCCAGGTCCTGGCCGAGCAACATGTCGGGCACGCGGTCGGCCAACGAGCGGATCGTCGGCGCGAAGCGGTCGATCTCGAGACCGACGTCGATGCCCTCCGGTCGGGCGTGGAGGAACCACCGCACGGCCCGGTCGAGCAGACGCTGGTGTTGCTGCAGCATGAGTGCCTGCGCATGGGCGGGCACCCGCGCGTCGAGGGACTCGACTGTTGCGACGAGACTCCTGAGCCCGAAGACGCCGGTGGCGACGGCGTGGGCGCGGACGACGTCGGCAGCATCGCTGCCGGTCTCCTCGGCGGCCCGGAAGGCGAAGGTGAGCCCTCCCGCGCCGACGACGTCGTTGACCAGAACTGTGGTGGCGATCTCGCGCCGGAGCGGGTGCTCGGCGAGCCGGTCCGGGAAGCGCTCGCCGAGCCGCGCCGGGAAGTAGGCCCGCAGGGTGTCCTGCACCCAGGCCTCGTCCGGCAGATCGCTGTCGAGCAGGGCCCCCTTGAGCGAGAGCTTGGCGTAGGACAGGAGGACCGACAGCTCCGGCATGGTCAGCCCTGCTCCGTTCCGGGCACGCCGGTCGAGTTCCGCAGACGACGGCAGGGCCTCGAGTTCGCGGTCGATCTCGCCGGTGCTCTCCAAAGCCTCCAGGAAGCGCCGGTGCGCCGGCAGCATGGCGGCTGTGAAGGCCCCTTCCGTCGACAGCACCCGGTTCTGCTCATAGTTGTTGCGCAGGACGAGCCGGGCGACGTCCTCCGTCATCAGTTGCAGGGTGCTGTTCCGCTCCTGCTCGCCGAGGATCCCGTCGGCGACGAGGCGGTCGAGCATGATCTTTATGTTGACCTCGTGGTCGCTGCAGTCGACTCCGGCGGAGTTGTCGATCGCGTCGGTGTTCAGCTTGACTCCGCGCCCTGCCGCCTCGACGCGACCCCGCTGGGTGAGGCCGAGGTTGCCGCCCTCGCCGACGACGCGGACGCGCAGGTGGGTGGCGTCGACCCGCACGGGGTCGTTGCCCTTGTCCCCGACCTCAGCATGTACCTCAGTCGAAGCCTTGACGTAGGTGCCGATCCCGCCGTTCCAGAACAGGTCGACGGGCGCTTGCAGGATCGCGCGGACGAGCTCGCTGGGGCTCAGTGCCGTGGTCCCGCTCGGGAGCTCGAGCCGCGCCGCGACCTGCGGGGTGATGGGCACCGACTTCGCGGTGCGGGAGTGGACCCCGCCGCCGGGACTGAGGAGCGTCGGGTCGTAGTCGGCCCAGGACGAGCGGGGGAGGGCGAAGAGGCGCGCCCGCTCGCGGAAGGACCCCGCCGGGTCCGGGTCGGGGTCGAGGAAGACGTGGCGATGGTCGAAGGCGGCCACCAGCCGGATGTGCTCCGAGAGCAGCATGCCGTTGCCGAAGACGTCCCCGCTCATGTCCCCGACGCCCACCACGGTGAAGTCGGTCGTCTGCGGGTCGAGACCCAGCTCCCGGAAGTGCCGCCGCACGCTCTCCCATGCACCACGGGCGGTGATCCCCATCGCCTTGTGGTCGTAGCCGTTGGAGCCGCCGGAGGCAAAGGCGTCGCCCAGCCAGAATCCGCGCTCCTGCGCGATCTCGTTGGCGATGTCAGAGAAAGTCGCGGTGCCCTTGTCGGCGGCCACGACCAGGTAGGGGTCGTCGCCGTCGTAGGGGACCACGTCGGCGGGCGGGATCACCATCTGGCGCTCCCCGTCGGCGCGCAGGTCGTCCGTCACGTCGAGGAGAGCGCTGATGAAGGTCCGGTAGCAGGCGACCCCCTCCGCCCACCAGGCGTTCCGGTCGACCGCCGGGTCGGGCAGCCGCTTGGCCACGAAGCCGCCCTTGGCGCCTGTCGGCACGATGACGGCGTTCTTGACGATCTGCGCCTTGACCAGGCCGAGGACCTCGGTGCGGAAGTCCTCCCGGCGGTCCGACCAACGCAGGCCGCCGCGGGCGACATGGCCGAAGCGCAGGTGTACGCCCTCCACTCGTGGGCTGTAGACCCAGATCTCGTACGCCGGCTTCGGCTCGGGCAGCCCGGCCACTGCGGCCGGGTCGAACTTGAACGAGACGTATGGCGGAGCCTCCCCGTCCGGGTCGCGCCGGAAGGCGTTGGTGCGCAGCACCGCCTGCACGGCGGACAGGAGCGCCCGGAGGATCCGGTCGGCGTCCAGGCCCTCCACGGCGTCGAGCGCGTCCTGGGTCTCCTGCAGCGCAGCGTCCACGGAGCGTTCACGGTCCCCGGGCTCCCGATGGGGCACCGGGTCGAAGCGCGCCTCGAACAGCCGGACGAGGAGCCGCGTGACCGCGGCGTCGCCGAGGAGTATCCCAGCTACGTAGTCCAGGCTGTAGGGCAGGCCGGTCTGGCGGAGGTAGCGCACCAGTGCCCGCACCACGGCGACCTGCCGCCAGGACAACTGCGCCGCGAGCACCAGCCGGCTCAGGGGGTCGCTCTCCGCGCGCCCGGACCACGCCGCCGCGAACGCCAGGCAGAACCGGTCGCGAGCCGGTCCGGCATCGGCCTCCCGCTGCCACTGGTCTGCGGGCAGCCGTAGCCCGACGTCGTAGACCCACGCCCGCCGGCCGTCGAAACGCTCCAGGAAGTGCGGCCGCTCGTCGGTCACCTCGACGCCGAGATCGGCCAGGAGCGGCAGGACCTCGGACAGTGTGACCGGCGCATGTCGGTAGAGGTTGAGGCGCCACGTCCCAGGCTCACCGTCCAGGGCCTCGCGCAGCGTGAGCACGGGCGCGGACTCGACGGCTGGCGCCTGCTCTCCGGCGGCGGAAGTGCCTGAGCCGAGGAGGGCCTCCACCCACTGAAGGTCCTCGACGGCGCGCCCCGGGGGGACGGCCGCGCGGTACTCCTCGGGTAGACCGCGAGCCCACCGCCGCATCAGGGACGCGCCCTCGGCCTCGCCTAGCCGCTCCCGGGCGACATCGAGCACGTCATCGTCCCAGGAGCGGAGCGCCTGTGCGACCGCTGCTTCGAGCTCGGCCTCGTCAGCCTGCCGGAGCTCCTCACCGAACCGGGGGCGGACGACCACGTGCAGCCGAGCGAGCGCCGACTCTGACACCCGTACGGTGAGCTCGGCCGTTCCGCCGTCGAAAGCCTCTCGGAGCAGGTCCTGGACCTTCGCGCCGACTCCGGTCGTGTACCGGTCCCGCGGCAGGAACACCAAGCAGGACAGAAACCCCCCGGCAGCGTCGTGGCGCAGGAAGATCCGGGTGCGGCGGCGTTCCTGCAGCTGGAGGACGCCCAGCGCCGTCGGCAGGATCTCCTCGACCTCGGCCTGCATCAGCTCGTCGCGGGGGAAGGACTCCAGGACGCTGACCAGGTCTCGCGCGGAGTGGCTGCCGGGAGCGAACCCTGCCTGGCGCAGCACCTCCGCCACCTTCTCGTCGACGACGGGGACCCGCCGGACGCTCTCGGTGTACGCGCTGGAGGTGAACAGCCCCAGGAACCGGCGCTCGCCCGTGACCTGGCCTCCCGGGTCCAGTCTGCTGACGCTCACCGAGTCGTAGTACGACGACCGGTGCACGGTCGCTCGCGCATCCGCCTTCGTGATCCGGAGCACCCGCTGCCTTACCTGCTCGGGCCACAGTCGCGCCACCGGGCCGCCGAGCGTCCCCTCCCCGGCGAGGACACCCAGGCCGGTTCCCGGCCTGGTCACCAACCGGACGTCCCCGTCGACCGCAGCCTCGTCGTACTCCCGGTAGCCGAGGAAGGTGAAGCGGTCGTCGGCGAGCCAGCACAGGAATCGGGCGGCACTGCGCAGCTCCTGGTCGCGGACTCCGCGGGAGGCGCCTGTGCGCAGTTCGTCGGCGATCTCCAGCGCCTTGGCACGCATCGGCTGCCAGTCGCGGACCGCGGCACGGACGTCGGCGAGCACTGAGACGAGGTCCCCGACGAGCTCGTCCCGCGCTGCCTGGTCGCTCTCCCGGTCGACCTCGAGGCGGATCCACGCCTCTACCGCGTCGCCGGGGGTTGCGTCGTCGGCTGGGTGCAGGTCGAGCAGCCCACCCGACTCATCGCGACGTGCCGCGAACCGCGGATGCACGACCGTGTGGATGCCCCGGCCCAGCCTGGTCAGCGCCGCGGTCAGGCTCTCGACGAGGAAGGGCATGTCCTCAGCGATCACTTCCACCGTGCTCGCGTGCTCTCCTGCGCCCGAGACGGGGCCGTCCACGGCGCGGACCACGGCCTCGCCGGGTGGCCGTCGGATCCCGGCGGTGACGTGCGAGGCCACCGCCGCGGCCAGGTCGTCGAGCGAGCGGTCGGCGAGGTCAGCGGACGCGTGGGGGGCGAAGTAGTCCGTGCGCAGGCGCTCGGCGGCGGTCGACGAGCGCAGCGCAGAGGGAAGGGAGCGCCACCAGGCGTCAGCGTCTGCGGTGCTCGGGACGGGTTCGGTGGGTTCGGGCGACGGAGGCATCTCCGGCTCCAGACGGTCGGGTGGTGCTCTCAGCGGCGCCCTCCGAGGCGGCACGGCATCAGATCCCCATGTGCGCGTAGCGGTAGTCGGTGGGCGGCACGAAGCTCTCCTTGATCGACCGTGGCGAGACCCAGCGCAGCAGGTTGAGGACCGACCCGGCCTTGTCGTTGGTGCCGCTGGCCCGGGCACCCCCGAAGGGCTGCTGGCCGACGACCGCCCCGGTGGGCTTGTCGTTGATGTAGAAGTTGCCGGCCGAGAACCGCAGCACCTCCATGGCCTCGACGATCGCGGTGCGGTCCTGCGCGATGATCGATCCGGTGAGCCCGTACGGTGCGATGTCGGCGGCCTCCCGGATGACGCGGTCGTAGTCGGCGTCGTCGTAGACGAACACTCCGAGGAACGGCCCGAAGTACTCGGTGCTGAAGATCTCGTGAGCCGGGTTGTCGGCCTGCACCACGGTGGGACGGATGAAGAAGCCCTCGCTGTCGTCGGCGGTGCCGCCCGCGAGGACCTCCACGCCGGACTCGCCCCTGACCCGCTCCAGGACACCGCTCAGCCGGTCGAAGGACCGCTGGTCGATGACTGCGCCGAGGAAGATGGAGAAGTCCGTGATGTCTCCCATCGACATGCCCTCGACCTCGTCGAGGAACCCGTCGCGCAGTCGATCCCACACCGACCGCGGGATGTAGGCCCGGGAGGCGGCTGAGCACTTCTGCCCCTGGAACTCGAACGCCCCCCGCACCAGCGCGGTCCGCAGCACGTCGACGTCGGCCGACGGGTGCGCCACGACGAAGTCCTTGCCGCCGGTCTCGCCCACCAGTCGTGGGTAAGCGCGGTAGGTCGTCAGGTTCTCCGTGACCGTCCGCCACAGGTGGCCGAAGGTGGAACTGGAGCCGGTGAAGTGGATGCCCGCCATGTCGGGATGGACCAGCGCGACGTCGCTGACCGCGCGGCCGTCGCCGGTGACCATGTTGATGACGCCGGGGGGAAGTCCCGCTGCCTCCAGAACCCGCATGGTGTAGTGCGCGGCGAGCTGCTGCGTCGGTGACGGCTTCCACAGCACCGTGTTCCCCATGAGGGCAGGCGCGGTGGGCAGGTTACCGGCGATGGCCGTGAAGTTGAACGGCGTGATCGCGAGCACGAAGCCCTCAAGGGGTCTGTGGTCGAAGCGGTTCCATACACCCGGCGAGCTGATCGGCTGCTCCTCGAGGATCTGGCGGCCGAAGTGGACGTTGAACCGCCAGAAGTCGACCAGCTCGCACGGCGTGTCGATCTCCGCCTGGTAGCACGTCTTGCTCTGGCCGAGCATCGTGGCCGCGGCCAGCGTGTGCCGCCACGGCCCGGCGAGCAGCTCGGCGGCCTTGAGGAAGATGGCGGCCCGATCGTCGTACGACATGCGCTGCCACGCCGGAGCAGCTGCGCGAGCTGCCGCCACGGCAGCCTGGACGTCGTCCGACGTCGCGTTGTTCAGCGTGCCGAGGACGGCACGCTTGCGGTGGGGCTGCACCACGTCGATGGGTTCGCCGCCGCCGAGTCGCTGCTCGCCGCCGATCGTCATCGTGAGCTCGACCCTCTCCGCGGCGATCTGCTTCAACCGCGCCTCGAGTGCGGTCCGCTCGGCGCTGCCGGGGGCGAAATCGTGGATGGGCTCGTTGACGGGGGGAGGGACCTGGCTGATGGCGTCGAACATGGTGGATCACGCTCCGGTTGTTGGGTGCCTCATCGACCCACGAGGGCGCGCAGGAAGAACAGCAGGTTGGCGGGACGCTCGGCCATCCGGCGCGTCAGGTAGGGGTACCAGGCGGACCCGAACGGGACGTACACGCGGACGCGGTGACCGTTGTCCACGAGCTCTCGCTGGAGGTCGCGGCGAATGCCGTAGAGGAACTGGAACTCGAACTCCTGAGGTCCCTTGCCGGCTTCGACCGCAGCCTTGCGCGCATAGGCGATCAGCTCGTCGTCGTGCGTGCCGAACGCGGGGTCGGCGCCGTGACGGAACAGCCAGTCGGTGAGGAACTTGAACTGGGCCCGGATCTCGTTCTTGCCGTGGTGTGCGAGCTGGACGGGTTCCGCGTAGGCACCCTTGACCAACCGGACCCGTGGCTTGAGCGGCGCCAACGCCTCCAGGTCCACGGGCGTGCGGCGCAGCATCGCCTGGATGGCGAGCCGCGTCTGCGGATGCGCGGTCGCCGCCCCCCGGAACAGTTCCAGTGTGTCCGGGACGAGGGTGCTGTCCTCCATGTCGATCTCGACCCGAACACCCACCGCCTGGGCCCCGTCGAGGACCCGGCGCAGGTTCGCCACGCACGCATCCCGGTCCACGGTCTGCCCCAACTGCGACAGTTTGATGGAGATCGTGGAATCCAGACCCTGGGCGGCGATCGCCTGAGTCGCTTCCTCGTACTCGGCCATGGCGTGGCCCACGCCGGACAGATCCTCGACCCCCTCACCGAGGAGATCGAGGATGCTGCCGATGCCACGGGAGTTGAGTTCCGCTGCGGCCTCGAGCGCCTCCTCCAGCCGCGCCCCTGCGACGAAGCGGTGTGCGGCCCTGCGGGCGATCGGATTCTGGGTGACCTGCCGTTGCAGCTTGGGGCTCGCGGCAGCCCACATCAGTACTCGGTTGACCATCACGCCTCCCGTTCCGGGTGACTGGCGTTCAGATGGCTACGGCAAGCCGACTGTACTGAGGAGTGGCGCGGCTCACACTACGAGAGCGGTCACGGGTCTTGCGCGATCCGGAGCCCGCGCTCGCCGGTGCACCCGGCGGAACTCACTCGGCGGTCGTGGCCCGACGGCGCACACGCCGGTCGTAGCGGTCGCGTCCACCCCTGATCGGTCTGCCGAGGTACTCGCCCAGCGTGACGCCGGCGGCGAGCGCGAGCCCGATGGCGCCGGCTCCGACGAGGGCGGTGAGTCCGCCTTCGATGTCGGCGTCCACGACGATCGCGAAGAGGCCTTGGTAGATCGTCAGCCCCGGCAACAGCGGGACGATGCCGCAGACCGCGACGAGCATCGGCGGGATCCGGAGCCGCTCGGTCAGCAGCTCTCCGCTGAACCCGATGGCGACAGCCGCGATCCCGCTGGCGACCGCGGGGCCGGTGCCCAGCTCGCTGGCCGCCCAGAACGTCGTCCAGGCCAGTGTTCCGGCCACCGCGGCGAGGCCGGTGGCGCGTGGACGCGCCTCGGAGGCCAGTGCCCAGAACCCGGCGATCCCGGCCGACGCCGCGAGCCCCACGACGAACGGTGCAGTCGAAGGCGAACCGGGGACGACGCTCAGCGGCACCTGTGCCCGCTGGACGAGGTCCAGGACGCCGGCGATGCCTACGACGATGCCGGCGGTCAGCGTCACCACCTCGAAGGCCCGTGCGGCCGCGGTGACCGGGAACCCGCTGATCGCATCCTCCGCGGCGCCGACCAACGACAGTCCGGCCAGCAGCACGACGATGCCGGCCGCGACGACCAGCGAACTGCGCACGTCGACCTGCCAGGCGACGAGGAGGACGGCGACGCCTGTCGCGACCGCGGCACCCACCACCTGCTGGAAGAACAGGGGCAGTCCCCTCCGATCGAGCACCCGCATCGACTGCTCGATCGCGGCCGTGGTCAGTGCGGCGATGAGGGCCACCAGCCAGCCACCGCCGAGCAGGATCCCCGTGGACCCGGCCACGCCGGACCAGCCCAGCGCGTGGACGGAGCGGCGGTACGTGCGTGGCGCTGAGACCACTCGGTCCAGTCGGTGGTGTGCCTCCTCGATCTCGACGCCACCGGCGCTGACGACGCGTGCCAGGTCCGTGACCCCCTGCAGGCGGGTGTAGTCCATCCCGCGCGTACGCACGGTGTGCATCGCCGTGAGGGGGACCGCGTCCTCCCGGTCGTAGCTGACCATCAGCGACGTGAACGTGACGTCGACCTGGCAGGTGGTCAGTCCGTACGCGGCGGCCACTCGGAGCACCGTCGCGGTCACGTCGGCCGCGGAGGCTCCGATGGCGAGCATCGACTCCCCGATGCGCAGGGCCAGGCCCAGCGCGGCGTGCGCGGTGAGGTCGTCCATGGGGCTGGGCTGCGCGCGTATCCCGATGGGCTCGGTCGGCGGAGCGCTCCCACCGATGGCGCGCCATGCCCGGTCCGGGAAGCGCACGTGGGCCTTGCGGCGAGACCGGGGCCGGCTGGGCACGCTGCCAGGTTAGAGCGGGGTGACCTGCCGACGAGTGGTCGGGACGACGGCGGAGTCCCCCCACCGCGCACCGCCCCGAGCGGTCGGGACGCCGGAGCAGCTGAGCCAGGTCACGGCCGGCGCGGCGATCGCGGGATCGGTCGCCGCGCCCGTCGTGCTGCCGCGAGCCGCCCCAGCACCATGCGGTGGGGACGACGAGAACGATCCGATGTGGGGCCCGGAACTGCGGGAAGCCGGCCAGGAGTCCAGGGCCGCAGCCGGCCGGAGACCGACCCGACGTCAGAGCACGGGATGGGCCGGCACACCGCTGATCTGCTCGATGTCCCGGGCAGCAACGTCGAGCAGGAGATGACTCAGCTCCGACAGCGCCCGGGCCACCGCCAGTTCGTCTCCGATCTGGGGCACGTTGCGGTCTGCCGGATTGAGCCGGGCGAGCCCGGTACCGGCGAGGGACTGGTCTTCACCCCTGCTCAGACGGGCGACCGCTCGGGTGCGGTCCTCGTGCTCGTCGATGTCGACGTGAACGGTCCACGTCTTCACGGAGTCCATGGCGATCCCATCGGTCGGTTGTGCAGATCCATTCTGCTGCGGGAAGGGATGGCGAACCCGTCGTCGTGCCGCCGTTTCCCGGCTGCGGCCGGGAGCCTCACCTCAGACCCCCCATGCCCAGGGACGGGAACGCGACCGGGGCGTGCCTGCTGATCGGCCGACAGGAGAAGCGCCACCGCGCGACGGTGACTCCGCGAGCACCGTAGGGTCTCGACGACCCCGGGTGGCCGCGCTGCCGGCGCTCCTCCGCGCTGGACGTCATCGACGTGACCTCCGCGACCCGTCGCCACCTGCCGGAGGTGGCCGGGGTCCACGTCGCCCTCGATCAGCACCTGGAGCTCGACTGGCTGCGCGAGCGCAACCCGCAGGTGCCCTGCGACGACCTCAAATCGGTGGTCGGCCGGTGTCTCGGGGACCTCCGTGACATCGCCGCCGACGACCGGGCGGACCTGGCGGCGCTCTCCGTTGCGCTGGCGAGGTCAGCGCCCGGGCGTCCAGTCGGTCGGCGAGTGGCTGAGCGCCGCTGCCCGCCGACGGCCCGACACGATGGAACCCGACGGCAGCCGGGTCCATCGGGTCGACGGGGCGCCCGCTCCGGCCGGGACGTGCTGGTCAGACGGTCTCGGGTACCCGCAGATGGGCGAGGACGAGGTCGAACTCCGCGACCTCGAGGAGGTCCATCCCCATCCTCGCGGCGAACTCCTCGCGCAGGGTCGTGAACTGGTCACGGGTGTGCGCCATCGCCTCGTGGCTCTCGAACACGACCGTCGAGACGCATCGCCCGTCCGTACGGTCCACCAGGAGACTGTTGCTGCAGAACCCCGGCGTCTCCTCCCACCAGGGCATCAGGCTCTCCCGGTAGGCGTCGATCACCCGGTTCATGTTCGCGGGGTCCGTCCGGGTCCACGTCACCCGGGCACATCCACCGTCTTGATGCGCCCGGTGCAGGACGGCGATCTCCCACTCCTGCACCTCGGGCGTGACGCCGAACATCACGGCCGCGCGTTCTCGCAACCCGGCAACCCGCTCCGCGCTGGCGCGCATCGCCGCCTCGGTCTCCCAGGCGCTCGTGGCGATGCATCGACCGTCGCGGTCGATCAGGAGCGAGAGACCGACGCAGCCGTCCAGTCGGGTGACCGTCGGCATGACGTCGTCGCGGATGAAGGCGGTGAGGTCGTCGACGACCTCGGGGCGGCCCCGCATGGTGGTGGATCGGGCGTACATGCCACCGCTCCTTCCTGGTGACGGCGACACCCCTGCGGCATCGCCGCGCGGTCCACTCTGCTCTTCCCCCGAGGCTCGGACAACGGCCGTGGTAATCCGCCCCCGCCGGCGGTTGCCGCCCGCGCGAGAGGGAGGTGGCAGGGCCCTGCCGGCGCCCGCCGCTCACCGCGGCGGCGGGTCCGACTCCCGGGGCGCCGGGGTGAGGTCCGCCGCTCCGGCCGCCGCGACGTCGTCGTAGAGGATGGCCATCCGGTCGATGAACCAGACCTTCCCGGCCATCTGGACCGCGAGGCCGAACAGGACCATCCACCCGTTCCGCACGACCAGGCCCCTGGCGATGAACGGCACGCCCAGTGCACTGACGGCGGCGAGCACGTGCGGGGCGACCCGGTGAGGCGCCGGAAGGGGGACCTCGTTCCGCTTCGCCCAGTAGGTCTCGCCCAGCACCCCCTTGGACGCCCAGGAGTCCAGCGAGCGCGGTGGCGGGAACGCCCGGGGGTTGATCGCCGTCCACGCGCACACCAGTCCGACCGGGACCAGTGACCCCCACCCGAACCGGGTTCGGCTCCAGATCGCCGCGGCCAGCATCGGCGGGATCGGGATGCGCGTGTAGACGCTCCACGGGTTGGCGTGGCGCTGCCACCCGTCGCCCTCGAGCCCGAAGGCCTTCGCCAGCCTGGCATCCATCGTCATGTCGATGCCTCCTCGCGCCCGGCACTCACGTCCTGGCACCGAGGGTCCCGACTCCCGGCGGTGTGGCACAACACCCCGCCTCGCGGGTGGGGGAGGTCCTGGTGCACTTGGTCAGAGCGGTGTCTGGATCCATCCGTTCTCGCGGGCGATCCGGTAGGCCTCCGCCCGGGACCCGGCCCCCAGCTTGGCGGTGATCGCCGCGAGGTGGTTGCGGACCGTGCCCGGCGACAGGAACACCGTGCGGGCGACCTCGCGGACCGGCCGGTCCTCACGGGCCACGGTCAGCACCTCGCTCTCCCGTGGGGTCAGCGGGGACGGCGGGGCGGTGAGCGCGTCGGCGGCGAGCACCGGGTCCACGTAGCGCTGACCCGCGTGGACCCGGCGGACGACGTCGGCCAGCGCCGTGCCGGGGGCGCCCTTGGCGAGGAAGCCGCGGGCC
Source organism: Modestobacter marinus (assembly GCF_019799945.1). Taxonomy (GTDB): domain Bacteria; phylum Actinomycetota; class Actinomycetes; order Mycobacteriales; family Geodermatophilaceae; genus Modestobacter; species Modestobacter marinus_B. The sequence goes on along the minus strand of NZ_JABGCH010000002.1, from coordinate 94,405 downwards.
CCGGAGGCCAGGGCCTGGCGCAGCACGTGCGGCCGACCGTGGCCGGTGAGGATCACGCCCGCACACGTGGGGAGCGCCCGGCCGAGCTCGGTGACGACGCCGATGCCGTCCACCAGCGGCATCTGCAGGTCGACGACCGCGACGTCGGGGCGGTGGGCCAGCGCGCGGTCGATGGCCTGACGGCCGTCCGCCGCCGTCGCCACCACCGCGATGTCGGGCTCGCGCTCCAGCAGCCCGACCAGCGCCTCGCGGATCAGCTCCTCGTCCTCGGCGAGCAGCACGCGGATCGTCACGGCGGCCCGGGGGTCCGGGGTGCCAGCTCCACCCTCACCTCGAACCTGCCGTCGTCGACCGGCCCGGCCACCAGGCGGGCCCCGCTGGCCGCGCAGCGCGCGGCCAGGGACGCGAGTCCGGTCCCCGCGGAGGGCGCGCCGGCCGCGATGCCGGACCGCGTGCCTCCCGCGCCGTCGTTCACGATCACCAGTGTGCGGCGCGGCCCGGTCCCGGGGAACGCGATCGAGACCGTGCGCGCGTCGCTGTGCCGCAGGACGTTGGTGACCGCCTCGCGGACCACGGCGGCCAGCAGCCGGGAGACGGACGCCGGCACTCGAGTGGTGTCGACGTCGACGGTGGTCGCGATGCCGGCGGAGCGGAGGACCAGCTCGGCGGACGCGATCTGCGTCGGCAGGTCGGCGACGGTCTCGCCGTGGACCGCGCGCCGGGCCTCGGCGAGCGTGGCCGCGGCGATGGCGCGGATCTCGTCGCTCTCCGCCGCGGACCGGGCGGGGTCGGTCGCGGCGAGATCCGCCGCCAGCTCGGCCTTGAGCGCGATGATCCCGAGTCGGGAACCGAGCACGTCGTGCAGCTCGCGGCTCACCCGCAGGCGCTCCTGGGCGATCACGAGGCCTGCCTCGGCGTCCCGTCCCCTCTCCGCCGCCCACAACAGGCCGAGCAGCCACACGAGCACGAGGCCGGTCAGCCACACGACCACACCGGAGCCGATCGCGGTCCCCAGGCTCGCGGCGACGGCACCGTCGAACGCGACGGCGCCGGTCACCGCCATGACGCCGAGGCCGACGGCCACCACGACGCCTGCCCGTGGGACGGCGAGGGCACTCGCACCGATCACGAACCCCGCCACCCACGCCCACGGCTCGTGGCCGGGCTCGGCCCACGCGAACGACGGCGGCCACAACGCGAGGGACACCACCACCAGCAGGCCGATCAGTCGGATGCGGATGCGCTCGGACTGACCTGGGCTGACCGCGGCGCGGAGGACCAGGGCCAGTGCCGCACCGAAGACCGCCAGCCCGACGACGTATCCCGCCGTCGTCAGCGCCGACGGCGGCCGGGTGAGCCGCAACGGGACCACGAGTGCCCACGCGTAGCTGAGGAGCAGCGTGCCGAGCACGACCAGCCGGGGGCTGATCGGGGAGCGGCGGGGACGGCTCCGGCTCATCGGGTCCGCTGCTCCACGCGGCGAGGACATCCGCATACGGGACATCGTCGGCTCCGCCGCGGTCGACCGGGGCGTGCAGAGTGCACGGCCGACTCGTGACGATCGCGGGTGCCCTTCGATCGGTCGAACGCGCAGCGTCGGGTCATGAGCGCCGCACCGACCACGACTCCCGCCTCCACACGGTGGCGCCGGCTCACTCCCTGGCAGGGACCCGCCACGCGGGTCGACATGGCCTTGATGGGCGCGATCCTGGCAGTGGTGGCGCTCGGGCTCGGGTTGCGGCCGCTCACGCCGTTCCTGCTCGCCAGGCACCCGGTGGCCCTGGAGTTCCTCACCGGCGACCTGACGGCGATCGGCGCCGCCGCGGCGTTCGCCCGGATCGGCGAGGCTCCGCTCTGGCTGGTCGTCGTCGCCGGAGCGACCGGCATGGTGAAGCTCGACTGGCTCACGTGGTGGACCGGACGGCGGTGGGGCGGGGGCATCATCAGGATGTTCACCGCCAGTGAGCGCGCCCTGCGCTGCGCCGCCCGGGCCAGGGAGCTGGACCCCTGGATCGTCCGGGCCGCCGTCGTCCTCGCCGTCCTGCCCGGCGTTCCCACCGCGGTGCTGTACGCCGTGGCCGGCTGGGCGGGGATGCGCCTGGCCACCTTCCTCCTCCTCGACCTCGCCGGTGCCCTGCTGATGACCGGCCTCGTCGCGGGGCTCGGCTACGGGCTGGGTCAGCGGGCGGTGGACGTCGTGCTGATCGTCGACGAGTACGCGTCGGTGGTGAGCCTGACGATGATCACCCTGGCCGTGGTGTTCCCCCTGATCAGGCGGCGGATCCGGCGGAGGGCGTGAGTGGGAGCCGACGGCGCGGTGTCACCGCGGGGCGAGCGCCAGCAGGCGTCGGCTCTTCCTGTCCCACGTCGACGTACGGCGCCCACCGAGTCGCTCGGTCGGGCCTTCGTCGCGCGCTTCGACATCTCGCCGTCACGTTCCGCGCCGGACGGGCGGGCACACCTGGAGGCGGCCGTCATACCCGGTCGTAGGTGACGACGCGGACGCCGTTGTCGTAATCGACCTGTCCCCGCGGTCGGAAGCCGCGGGGCCGCGGGTCGACGCCGGCGAAGAGCGGCAGGCCGCTGCCGAGGACGACGGGGCTGATCTTGAGGACCAGCCGGTCGATCTCGTCGCACAGCTGCCCCGCGAGGTGCGCGCCGCCGCACAGCCAGAGGTCCCCGCCGTCGGCGTCCGCCTTGAGCCGGCGGACGTGCGCCACGGCGTCCCCGTCGACGACCTCCACCTCGTCGGGGACGTCGAGGGCGCGGCTGGAGAAGACCACCTGCCGGAGGTGGGGGTAGGGGCTGGGAACGGCGCCGGGCACCTGGTAGGTCCTGGCGCCCATGAGGACGGTGCCGAAGGCCCGGTTCGGGGCGCCGATGCCGAGGGCCTCCCGCATCGGGGCCGGGAAGGTCTCGGGGTAGTCCGCGGCCAGTCCGGCGAGGTGCTCGTCACCCACCACCAGCGGGGTGAAGTCGCCGTCCGGTGCGGCGATGAAGCCGTCCAGCGACGTGGCCACGAGGTAGACGAGGCTGCTCACGGGTTCCTCCTCCCAGAGGTACAGCGTGTCAGCCGACCGTCGTGCGCGCGACGGGTTCAGCAGCGGTCGGGGTAGAGGACCGCTGGACCTGCCGCCGCGCCAGCGCGGTGGACCGGAGACGCGCACGCTCCTGCGGCGGGAGGCGGTCCTCCAGATCGCGCCGCGGCGTGCGGACCGGTAGGACAGGCGGTGGGACGCCGCGGGCGCCCGGACCCTTGTCCCGACGACGCGAGGCCACAGGTGACCGCACCGACACTGGACACCGCCCCGTGGTCGGTCCGCGAGCCGCACGTGGACCTCCAGACCCTCGCCGTCACCGAGTCCGTCTTCACGCTCTCGAACGGCTACCTCGGCATCCGGGGGACGCTCGACGAGGTGGAGCCCTCCGACATGCGCGGCACCTACCTGTCCGGGGTGTTCGAGACGCACCCGTTGTCCTATCCCGAGGGCGGCTACGGGCAGCCCGAGGAGGGGCAGGCGATGCTCACCGTCGCCGACGGCACGCCGCTGCGCCTCCTGGTCGACGGGATCGCGCTCGACGTGCGCGAGGTCCGGCCGGAGGTCCACGAGCGCACGCTGGACCTGCGCGCCGGCACGCTGGACCGCCGCGTGCGCTGGACGGCACAGTCGGGCACGTCGGTGGAGGTGTCCTCGCGGCGGCTGGTGTCCCTGGCGGAGCGGTCGGTCTGCGCGGTGCGGTACGAGGTCCGTGCCCTGGACGGGCCCGTGCACGTGCTGGTCCGGTCCGAGTTGGCCGCCGGTGTGGTGACGCCGACGGGCGTCGACAACGACGACCCTCGCGTCGCGGCAGACCTGGACCACGCCTTCGATCCGCGCGCTCAGATCGGCACCGCCAACGGTGGCGCTCTCGTGGAACGGACGCGCCGGTCAGGCATCACGATCGCGGCCACGGTCGCCCACGAGGTCGACGGCGGGCGGGTGAGCACACACGTCGACGAGCAGCACATCGTCACCACGGTCGCCGCCGACCTCCTGCCCGGGGAGAGCATCACGGTCATCAAGGTCGTGGGGTACAGCTGGTCCTACGACGCCGGGTCCGACTCCGTCGTCGGCGAGGCCTCGGCCGCCGTGAGCTCCGCCCTCGACCTCGGATGGGAGGGACTGCTCGCCCGTCAGCGTGCCGCGCTCGACGAGCTGTGGGCGACGGCGGACGTCGAGGTCGACGGTGACCCCGAGCTGCAGCAGGCGCTGCGGTACACGGTGTTCCAGCTGTTCTGCTCCGCCGCCTGCATCTCGGATGCCCCCATCGGCGCCAAGGGACTGACCGGCATCGGGTACAGCGGCCACACCTTCTGGGACGTCGAGGGATTCGTGCTCCCCGCCCTGACGCTGCTGCGCCCGGACGCGGCGGCACGTCTGCTGCGGTGGCGCTCTGCCACGCTCGACCTGGCCCGGGAGCGGGCACGGACGCTGGGGCTGGCGGGGGCGTCCTTCCCGTGGCGCACGATCAACGGCCGCGAGACCTCCGCCTACTGGCCGGCGAGCACGGCTGCGATGCACGTCAACGCCGATGTCTCCCGCGCCTTCTGGCTGTACCAGGACGTCACGGGAAAGGACCTCGACTCGGTCGGGGGCCTGGCGGTGCTCGTCGAGACCGCGCGGCTGTGGATGTCCATCGGCCACGAGGACGCGGCCGGCGGCTGGCACCTCTTCGGTATGACCGGGCCGGACGAGTACACCGGGGTCGTCGACGACAACGTCTTCACCAACCTTATGGCGAGGGCCAACCTCCGGCGTGCCGCCGTCGAGTGCCAGCGACTGGCGGCGCGCGCCTCGGAGCTGGGTGTGGACCACGCCGAGACCTCCGCCTGGCGGTCCGCGGCGGAGGCGGGCCACGTGCCGTGGGACGAGGGCCTGCGGGTCCACCCGATGAACGAGAACTTCACCACCTACCGGGAGTGGCGGTTCGAGGACCAGCGCGACTCCTATCCGGTCCAGGAGCACCAGCACTACGCGACGTTCTACCGGCGTCAGGTGATCAAGCAGGCCGACCTGGTCCAGGCCCTGTGGTGGTGCCGCGACGAGTTCACGGACGAGGAGGTGGCGCGCGACCTCGACTACTACGAGGCGCGCACCGTCCGCGACTCCTCCTTGTCGGCGGCCGTCCAGGCGGTCGTGTGCGCACAGGCGCAGCACCCCGACCTCGCCCTGCGTTACCTGCGGGAGTGCGCCCTCGTGGACCTGCGCGACGTCCAGGGCGACACCGCCCACGGATTGCACCTGGCCGCGGTGGCGGGGGCCTGGCTGGCCTTCGTGGCCGGCCTCGGCGGGCTGCGGGAGGACCACGAGGACCTGGAGATCGCCCCGCTGCTGCCGTCCTCGCTCTCCCGCACCGCCTACCACGTCACCTGGCGCGGCCGGGTGCTGCGCGTCGAGACGACGCGGGAGGGGACCACGGTCACGCTCACCCGTGGCGAGGGGCCGGTGACGGTCGTGGTGGACGGCGCGCCGCTGCAGGTCACGGCCGGCGCGCCCGTCCATGTGCCGCTCCGCGCCCCGAGCCCGTTGCTCGACGAGCCCAGGCAGCCGGCAGGTCGCGAGCCGCGTACCTGAGGAGTGTGCGTCCAGCACCGTTGCCGCACCGGCACGACCTCCACTCCCACGGCCCCGGCGGTGGCCGAGGGAGTGGCGCGTTGGTTCCGCCCCGCGATGACAGGCACACTGCCGGTGTGATGGACGGCGGCGAGGCGACGACCGAGCCCGACACCGATCGCGGTGGCGGGCTGCCCGACGCCGGGAACGACGGCCGGCCGGAGCAGGGCGCGCCGCTGCTGATCCCCGGCGAGACCTGCTGGCGGATCGAGCGGGCCACCCGCTTCGCGATCTTCGTGGACGCGGCGGGCTACTTCGCCACCCTGAAGCGTGCCGTGCTGCGTGCCGAGCGGCGGGTGCTGTTCATCGGCTGGGACTTCGACCCCCGCATCCGGCTCGATCCGCTCGGCGACGGCCGGCCGAGGGACGACCGGCTCGGCGCCGTGCTGGAGAAGGCCGTGGAGGAGAACCCGCGGCTGGAGATCGGCGTCCTGCAGTGGGACCTCGGCATGGTGCGCGCGCTCGGCCGGGGTCTGAAACCGATCGTGCTGCTCGACCGGCGCACGCCCGACCGGCTCACCTTCGCCGTCGACACCCACCACCCGGTCGGCGGTGCACACCACCAGAAGATCGTGGTCATCGACGACTGCCTCGCCTTCACCGGTGGCATCGATATCACCGCGGACCGCTGGGACACCTCCGAGCACGCCGACGGCAACCCGCTGCGACGTCGTCCGGCGGCCGGACGGGCCGAGGGCCGGCTGACCGGGCCGTGGCACGACGCGACCAGCATCATGACGGGGCCCGCCGCCCGCGCGGTCGCCGAGCTCGCGCGCGAGCGGTGGGAGAGCGGCACCGGGGAGCGGCTCGAGCCGATCCCCGAGGAGCGGGAGTGCTGGCCCGAGGAGGTCGAGCCGCTGCTCACCGACGTCGACGTCGCGATCGCCCGCACCCGCCCCGAGCACGGCGGCACCACGCTGGTGCACGAGATCGAGCTGCTGTGGCTGGCCGTGATCGCCGCGGCCCGCCGCTCGATCTACGTGGAGAGCCAGTACTTCGCCAGCCGCCGGATCGCCGAGGCGATCGCCGAGCGGCTGCGGGAGCCCGACGGCCCCGACGTCGTCGTGCTCAACCCGTGGACCGCCGACGGCTGGCTGTCGGAGAAGGCGATGGGCACCGCGCGCGCCCGGGTGCTGGAGATCGTCCGCGAGGCCGACGTCCACGACCGCTTCCGGCTGTACACGCCGGTGACCGAGCAGCGCGACCACATCTACGTGCACGCCAAGGTGACCGTGGTCGACGACCGCCTCCTGCGCCTGGGGTCGAGCAACGTGAACAACCGCTCGATGGGCCTGGACACCGAGTGCGACCTGGCGATCGAGACGGTCGACGGGCGGCCGGGGGCGGACCGGCTGGCCGCGACCATCGTCGGCGTCCGGGACCGCCTGCTCGCCGAGCACCTGGGCTGCACGCCGGACGACGTCGCCGCAGCGATCGCCGTCACCGGCTCCCTCGTGCAGGGCATCGAGCGGCTGCGCCGGCCGACCGGCCGGTCGCTCGAGCCGTTCGAGCCGCCCGAGCTGGGTCCGGCCGACCGCGCGCTCGCCGAGTCCGAGGTGATGGACCCGGAGAAGACGCCGAACCGGTGGCGCCGGGTCGAGCGGTTCTTCGCCCGGCGCCGGCGGCCGCGGCACCGGGTGCACTGCTGACCGCGCAGCCGGCGCCGTCGCACCGCGCTGTTCACGGCTGACCCGACACCTCAACGAGGGCGGTTGGCCCTGTTGAGACGCGCTCCGACGGAGGACCATGACGCTGCGCTGATCTCCGAGAGGACGGGCGTCCACGGTCGCGCCCGCGCGGAGATGGTGACCGGCCCGGGAGGCCCCGCGCGGGGGAGCCGCCGACAGGTGCCGACATGGTGATGCTGGACCGAGGAGGTGGCGTGATGCATGACGAGGAGGAAGCCCTGGACGTCGGCGTGCCTCAGAGCGAACCGGCGGTGGTGCGTGGGCCTCGGGTCGTGGTGGCGGTCGACGGCTCGGCGGGCTCGAAAGCAGCGCTGAGGTTCGCACTCGAGGACGCGGCACGGCGGGGCGTGCCGGTCGAGGCGGTCATCGCCTACCGGGTGCCGGCGGAGATGTGGGTGGACTTCCACGGGATCGGCCTGCACGAGCTGGACCGTCTCCGCGGCACGCTGCGGAGCCAGCACGAGGACAAGGTCCGCGCCGTGGCCGACGAGGTCGCCCGCGGGTTGGCCGGCCCGCCGCCGGACGTGCAGGTCCGCTCCGCGGAGGGCTCGCCGGCGGACGTGCTCATCCGTGAGTCGCAGGGTGCGGACCTGCTGGTCATGGGCAGCCGCGGGCACGGCGGCTTCCACACCATGCTGCTCGGCTCGACGAGCATGCAGTGCGTGCTGCACGCCACCTGCCCCGTCACCGTGGTGCACTCGACCGAGGCCCGCCGCCACCGGCTGCGCCTGCATCGCGAGCGGCAGGAGCAGCAACGGGGCGGAGTCGGTGAGCTGTCCCAGACGGGGCCGCCGCGCTGAGCTCGTCGTCCGACGCCACCCGCCGTGCGGCGCCGTCCCGGTGGAGTCCCGCCTCGCGCTGGTGGGACTCCACCCTCACGCTGCCCGTCGACCAGCACTGGTCCGCTGTGTCGTTCCACCTCGCCGATGACCGGCCCGCCCAGGTGACGCTCCTGGCACTCAGCCGACCGTGCCCGACGTGTCGGGTGGGGCTCCGGCCGACCCTCCTTCGTGGGGCAGCGCTCGTGCCGACTCCCCGCTCCTGTCTGGTGGCTGGTGCGGCGCCGTTGCCAGCCGGGCCCGTGCCGCGGCGGCGTCGGCAAGTGCTCGGTCCCGCGCCTCCTCGGCCCGCAGGCGGTCCCGTCGACTCTCCTCGGCGTGGCGCTCAGCGCGCTCGGCGCGCGCCTGCTGCGCTTTCGCCTGGTCCGTCGCGGCCTCGGCTCGGGCCGTGGCCGCCCGGACACGGCTCTCCGCGGCGGTGGTCTCGAGCCGGGCCGCCGCCTCCGCCTGTTCGGCCCGGCTGACCGCCCGCGCTTCGTCGGCCCGCGCGCGGTCGGTCTCCGCGCGAGCTGCGCGTTCGGCCTCCAGTGCGCCGTCCCGCGCCGCCTCCGCGGACGTCGCCCGCTCCTGTGCTGACGCGGCGTCGGCGAGCGCGCGGTCTCGTTCCGCCGCCGCCCGGGCCGCCTCGCTCCGGGCGGACTCGGCGTTCCGCACCGCCGCGTCGCGTCGTCCTTCGGCGTCCTGTCGCGCCGCCTCGGCCTCGCCGGTGGCTGCTGCGGCAGCGGCCGCGTCGGCGCGCGCTCGTCCCGCATCGGCCTGCGCGGCATCAGCGGCCTCCCGGGCGGTGGCCGCCTGTTCCCGGGCGGTGGCCGCCTGTTCCCGGGCCGTGGCTGCCTCGTCCCGGGCGCGGGCTGCCTCGGCCTCGGCCTTCGTCGCCACCCCGAGGGCCTCCCGCGTCGACCGTTCGGCGACCGCGCGCACCCGGTCGGCGAGGGACGCCCGCTGTTCGGCCTCGGCGATCTCGCGACGTGCGTCGGTGCGGATGGCCGCCCGCTCCACCTCCAGCAACTCGGCGTCGGCGGCACTGGTCAGCACCTGCCGGGCACGGCCCACCTGCTCCTCGATCGCGGCCAGGGTCTGGCGGAGCCGGTCGGCGATCTGGGTCAGCGTCTCCGCGGTGCGCGGTCCCGACTGCGGGGCGGCGGGCGGTTCCTGTGTCGCGGGTGCGCGCCCGGCCGCCTCGGCCCGGCGGGCGGCGAAGGCGGTCGTGCGGTTGTGGTCCGGGCGCGAGCAGTACGACGAGCGGCCGCCGGTAGGTGGGGGAGGGGCAACCGGGCGGTCGCAGTCCGGATAGGCGCAGGTCGCCGTGTCAGCGGTCACCGTGCCAGTGTCGCTCGTTCGTGCGTCTAAGGGTGGAACGATCGGACGATCGATCGAGTCGGTGACCGGGCACAGGCGGGCGGAGCACTCCATAATCAACTGTTATGGAGTCCGAGCCGGGAGTGATCGCGATGCCTTCGGGGGAGGTGGTCTCAGCCGGGTCCGCCGCGGTGGGAGGCGCCGACGGTGGCCTGGTGCTGCCCGGGGACGTCGAGTCGGTGGGGCGCTACCTCACCGCGGCCAAGGCCGAGTCCACGAGGAAGGCCTACGACGCGGACTTCCGCGCCTGGTCCGCCTGGGCCCGGCAGCGCGGCTTCACCCCGCTGCCCGCAGCCGACGCCGCGGTGGCGGCCTACCTCGCGGGGCTCAGCGACGCGGGGGCGAGCCCCCGCACCGTCGCCCGGCGGCTGTCCGGCATCGGGCACGCGCACCGGGAGGCCGGCCACCCCAGTCCCTCCGAGCACCCCGGCACCCGTGAGGTCCTCCGGGGCGTCCGTCGGGCGGCGGCCCGCGGCGGCCGTCGTCCGAAGAAGGCCCGGGCGATCGACACCCAGACGATCCGTGCGCTCGTCGAGGACCTCCCGGTCGGGGTGGCCGGCCTGCGCGACCGGGCCCTGATCCTCACGTCCTTCGCGCTCGGGCTCCGGGCCTCGGACGCCTGCGGGCTCGACGTGACCGACCTGGCCCCGGCCGGGCACGGCGGCCTGGACGTCACCGTCCGCTGGTCGAAGACCGACCAGGAGGGCGCCGGCGAGGTGCTGGCACTGGCACCGGGGACGCGGGCGCAGACCTGCCCGGTGCGTGCCCTGCAGGCGTGGGTCGACGCGGCCGGTCTCCAGGGGGTCTCCGGGCCGCTGTTCCGCAGCGTCGGGCGAGGCCTCCAGCCACGGATCGGCTCGACACGGATGGCGAGGTCGTCGGTCCGGCTGATCCTCCGTCGTGCCGCCGAGCACGCCGGCGTCCCGCTCGAGGGGCTGAGCCCGCACAGTCTGCGACGGTCGTTCGCGACCGAGGGCTACAAGGCCGGTGTCAGCGAGCGCGAGCTGGCCCGGACGGGCCGGTGGGCGTCGGTGACCACCCTGCGGGGATACGACGCCAGCAGTCGGTGGGCGGCTCCGGCATCGGCCAGGCTCGGCCTCTGAGCCGAGGGCTCGACGGCCACCGGTCGGCCGCATCCGGTGGGGTTCCGGAGGGTGGTCGGGGTCCCTACGGTCGTGGTCGAGGACGCGGTGCAGGCATCCCCCGAGGGGAGTGAGCTGAGATGACGACCACCCGGCCGACGTTCGAGGAGTTCCTCGCCTGGCTGGAGGACAGCCGCCTGCACGGGCAGGTCCACTTCGACGACACGCAGCAGTGCTGGCACGTGCTGGGCCACCCGGAGGCGACCGCGGTCCTGTCCGATCCGGCCGTGTTCTCCTCCGACCTCTCCGCGTTGCGGCCCCGCCAGGACGATCTCGCGCTGTTCCAGCGCGGCAACTTCGTCAACATGGACCCGCCACAACACCGCAAGCTGCGGACCCTGGTCAGCCAGGCGTTCACCCCGCGGGTGGTGGCCGATCTCGAGCCCCGCATCGCCGAGTTGACGACCGAGTTGCTGGACCAGGTCGATGACCGGTTCGACCTGATCGACGCACTGGCCTACCCGCTGCCGGTGATCGTCATCGCTGAGCTGCTCGGCATCCCCACCTCCGACCGGAGCCTGTTCCGCACGTGGGCCGACGTGCTGCTCGGCCAGGAGATCGATCCCGACCAGGCGCTCCGCCAGGCCAGCGAGCAGGCGGTGACGGCCGTCGCGCCGACCATGCGGGAGATGAACACCTACTTCCTGGACCACATCAGGTCCCGGCGGGCCAGCCCGGGCGACGACCTGACGAGCAAGCTGATCCGGGCCGAGGTGGACGGGGAGCGGCTGGCCGACGAGGAGATCGTCGGTTTCGTCGGGCTGCTGCTCATCGCGGGCCACATCACGACCACCGCGACGCTGGGCAACAGCGTGGTCAGCTTCCAGGACAACCCGGACGCCGTCGCCGAGGTGCGGGGCGACCCGGGGCTGCTCCCGGCCGCGATCGAGGAGGTGCTCCGGGTACGCACCCCGTTCCCGCGGCTGGCTCGGATCGCCACGGTCGACGCCGAGGTGGACGGCCGGCACATCGCCGCCGGGCAGGTCGTGATCCCCTGGCTGACCGCGGCCAACCGGGACGAGCGCGTGTTCGCCGAACCCCACCGGTTCGACATCCACCGCAAGCCCAATCCACACCTGACCTTCGGCCACGGCATCCACTTCTGCCTCGGCGCGCCGCTCGCCCGGCTGGAGGCCAGGGTCGCGCTGCGGCTGCTGCTGGACCGCTACCGGGACGTCGAGGTGGCCGGGACCGACCAGGTGGAGCACCGCAACCCGTGGACGATGGTGGCCGTCACCAAGCTCCCGCTGGAGGCACGCGCCGCCTGACCGCTCCGACGTGCGCCGGACGAGCCGCTCGCCTCCACGTCCCGGCCGCGCACCGGACGGTGCTCGACGGGGACCGGGACTCAGGCGACTGCTACCGCCGGCGCGCGACGGTCAGCGTGGCCAGCAGACGTTCCCGCAGGTAGGAGTCGAGGTCGGCGACGTCCGCCGCGGTGAGCCGGCCGGCGAGGCCGGCCAGAGTCCGCCACTGCGCGAGGGCCACGCGGCAGCCCGCGCATCCTCGGAGGTGGTCGTCGACGCGCCTGCGCCTCTGCGCATCGAGGGCGTCGTCGAGGTACGCGGTCAGGAGCTCGACGAGCTCGATGCAGCGTTGATCGGCGCCCGCCGGCTGCTCGCCCTTCATGACGACCTCCCGTCGACGTAGCGCTCCAGCCGCTCGCGGACGAGCCCGCGCGCCCGGTGGAGGGTCGCGATCTCGGCCGCCGCGTCCAGGCCCAGTTCGGCGCGCACCTGCTCCGAGGAGCGGCCTCTGACGTCCCGCAGCACGATCACCTGCCGCAGCTCCGGCGGCAGGGCGAGGACGGCGGCTCGTACCTCGGCGAGCGCCCCGTCGTCGTCGACGATATCGCCGGCCCACTCGCGCGGCGGGGACGCCCAGTGGCCGGGCCATTCCGGGTCGTCGGCGGGCAGGAAGCGCTCCGCGGGGAACGTCGGCGCGCCGGTCGCGGCCACCGGGGGCGGCGGCGCGCCGGAGAGCACGACGACGAGCAAGATCCCCGCAGCGCCCGCTACGCCGACGAGCACCCACCCGGCCGAGCCCACCCCCGACCTGTCGCTGATGAACCCCATCCCGATCGCGAACGGCACGAACGCCACCCAGGTCAGGGTGCTGACACCGGAGGCGACCCCCGCTCGGACGGCCGACGGGACACCGTCGTGCAGGCGCCGCAGCACGGGGATGCCGCCCGCGACCACGAGCATGGTCAGCACCACCTGGGCGGCGATCACCAGGTACGGGGAACGACTCGTCGCGAGGACCACGCTGCTGGCCACGATCAACGCCGCGAGCAGCACCACTGTCGCCCGCCGGTGCCACCACGGGCGCGCCCCGAGCAGCGCGCCCAGACCGAGCGCGGCGGTCAGCCCGGCCCAGTGCGGCCCGTAGAGGATCGCGGGCACCGTGAGCGCGACGAGCCAGAGCGGGCCGAATTCGAGCAGGCCCTGTACCAGCAGGGAACCGAGGACGGTCGCCGCGATCACCGGGCGCAGCCGGCCCGGCTGCAGGATCACCCGGTAGGTGGTGCGCACCTGATCGCGCAGCGATCCGGACCCGCCCGCCGCGTCCGCCTCGTGCAGCCGGGGTTCCCGGAACGCGAGCAGCGCCAGGCACGCCCCGAGCAGCAGGGGCACGGTGAGGAAGTACGTCAGGCGCAGCGAGGCCACCTCGGCGATCGCGCCGCCGGCGAGCGCGCCCGCCACGAGCGACCCGCTCTCGATGAGCCGGACGCGTGCGATGCTCGCCTCGAAGGCCGCGCTGTCGCCGGTCTCCTCCACGACCGTGTCGTACACGACGGAGTCGACGGTGCCCGACTGCATCGCGAAGAACAGCCCCAGGAACACCGCGGCGACCAGGTACGTCGGCACGTTCTGGCTCACGCCGCCGATGGCGACGCTCACGGCTGCGGCGATGGACGCCAGGACGAGCACCCCGCGGCGGCTCCACCGGTCGGCGAGCAGGCCGGAGGGCAGCTCGAACAGGGGGACCACCGCCGCGTACACCGCCGCCATCAGGCCCACACCGGCGGCGTCGAACCCGATGCTGGTCATGAACAGCTTCTCGATCGGGACCCACAGCGCGAGGTTCTGCAGGAAGACAGCGGCGTAGAGCGGCCGCAGCCGACGCCGCACGGCCGCCGCCCGCCGCCGGACGTCGCCGGTGCCGAGCCGCTCGACCAGCGCGCTCATCGTGTCTCGCCGAGCCGCAGCGCCGTCCCCGTGGGGTACACGGGCTGGGAAGTGGCCACCATCGGCTGCCTCTCCGCAGGAACGGGATGAGCAAGGGACCGGGCGACGACGCGGAACTCATCGGTGGCTCACAGCCGCCGGTCGAGAGCTGCCGCGGTCCGGCCGGGAGCCAGCCGCGCACCGGCGGTGGGCCCAGGGTCAGACCGCGCCCCCGAGGGCCGGCCCGGAGTCGGCGAGGAAGGCCTCCAGCGTCCCGGCCGGCCGTCCCGTCGCCCGTTCGACCGTGTCAGTCACGCCCGCGAAGACGCCGGCCTGCACGCGCTCGAACGTGAGCGCGGAGAGCTCGCGCTCGAAGCCCTCGGTACCGGCCACCGTGTCGTCGATCGTCACCTCCCGGTGGACGACACGGCGCCCCGCGGCGCGGGAGAGCAGCTCCGCCGTCCGCGGCAGCGAGAGGCTCTCCGGCCCGGAGAGCTCGTACACCTGACCGGGATGCCCCTCGCCGAGCAGGGCACGCTCGGCCACCGCGGCGATGTCCCGGGCGTCGATCCAGGCCACGCTCGCGCCACCGCTCGCGAACGGCAGCTCGCCGGTGTCCACGAGCTGGTCGCGGTAGTAGCGCGGGTCGGTGAAGACCTGCATGAACCAGCTCGGCCGCAGGATCGTCCAGGTCCGGCCGCTGCCGCGTACCGCGCGCTCGACCCGCAACGCCCACCCGTCGGGGGCGATCTGGTCGGCGTCGCGCTCGGACAGCAGGACGACGTGGGTCCGGGGTGGCGTCGCGTCGAGGAACCCGCTGATCAGCTCCGGCGCATCCGCGCGATCGGGCCGGACGACGTACACCGCGTCGATGCCGTCGGCCGCCGCGTACCAGCTGGACGGGTGGTCCCACGAGAAGCCGGTCGGCCGCACGCCGGCGACGTCGACCGTGGCCGGACGGCTGCTGCCGCCGAGCACCTCGACGCCGGGGCGGGCGGCGAGCAGCTCGGCCAGCGGGACACCCGTCTTGCCCCGCACTCCGGTCACCAGGATGCGTGTCACGGCAGTTCCGCGGTGCTCGGACGCGTCACGACGACGAACCCTCCGGTCGCTCGAGGACTGGTACAGGCGGGCTCATGTGAGCACGGCCGCCCGCGCGGATCAACCGAGCTCGGGAAAAGACGGCGTGAGCCCCAGCGGGCCACGGCCGGCGCCGTCCACTCCCGTGGTCCTCGTCAGCCCACCAAGGACTCAGGGCCGAAGCGGCCCGGGCGATGAAGGCCGCGAGCGCGAGATGGACCAGGTTCAGCAGCACGAGCGTGGACTGGCCGAGGCGGGCATGAGTGATCATCGCGCCGACCATGAGCAGGACCCAGCAGCCGGCCGTCACCGGCACCATGACCGGTGCGATGTCGACGACGGCCGGCAGGATCAGGCCGACTGCGGCCAGCAGCTCGAGCACCCCTGCAGAGTCTGCTCGACGTGCTCGCGCCCGAGGTCGTTCTCATCAGCGACGGCGGCGGTGTCAGGCAGGCCGAGCCCCGGCCGGTCACCGGCGCCGACAAGGCGGCCCGCTTCATCATCGGCGGCCTCGGCAAGGCCCGGGTCGCGCGCACCGGGGAGCCCACCGTGGTCAACGGCAACTCGGCGCTCGTCCTCCGCGTGGACGGCGAGATCGACGGCGTCCTGGCGAACCAGGTCGGGGACGCTCGCATCAGCGGCCTCTATCACGTCCGCAACCCCGTGAAGCTGACCCGCATCGCAGCCGAGACCGCGCTCACCCTGCGAGGAAGGGCGCCGGTTCGCCGGCCGAAGGTGTGGTCGTGTCAGGTCCTCTGGAAGTCGATGATCTGTCGCAGCGCGCTGCCGTCTGCCAGGTGGTCCATGGCGACGTTGATGTCCTCGAGGGGGATCGTGGCGGACACCAGCGCCTCGACCGGGAGACGTCCCTGGCGCCACAGGTCGGCGAACACGGGGATGTCGCGCCTGGGAACGGCGGAGCCGAGATAGCTGCCGATGATCGATCGCCCGCCGGCGACCAGCGCGAGGGGGGAGATGGACGAGCGGGCGTCCGCAGGGGGGAGCCCGACGGTGACGGTCCGTCCCCCGGCGTCGGTGATGTGGACGGCGGTCTCGAACGCGCGGGCGTTCCCGGCGGCCTCGATGACGACGTCCGCTCTCACTCCGGCCTCGAGCGCGTCGGCGGGCGTATAGGTCTCGGCGGCGCCCAAGCCGGTGGCCTGGGCCAGCTTGTCCTGGACACCGTCGATGCCGATCACCTGCAGGTCGTCTGACGCGAGCGCGGTGATGAGGGCAGCCATTCCGACGCCGCCGAGTCCCACGACGGCGACACGCTGGCCAGGTTGCGGTCGGCCGGCATTGATGACCGCGCCCCCTCCGGTGAGCACGGCGCAGCCGAGCAGAGAGGCGACGGCCGGCGGGATGTCATGGTCGACAGGGACCACCGAACGGCGGTCGACGACCGCGTGGGTGGCGAACCCTGAGACGCCGAGATGGTGATGAACTGCCTCGCCGCCCCGGTGCAGACGGATGGCGCCGTCCATCAGCGTCCCCTTCTCGTTGGTCGCGCTTCCCGCTATGCAGGGCCGGATCCCATCGGTGAGGCAGCCCGCGCAGACGCCGCAGCGCGGGAGGAAGGTCATGACGACCCTGGTCCCGACCGGCACGTCGTCGACGTCCGACCCCGCGGCCTCGACGATGCCTGCGGCTTCGTGACCGAGCAGCATCGGTACGGGACGGCGCCGGTTCCCGTCGACCACCGACAGGTCCGAGTGACAGATGCCCGCAGCCTCCATGCGGACCAGCACCTCGTTGCGACCCGGGTCGTCCAGGTCGAGCTCATCGATGGTGAGCGGGGTGCTGACGGCGAACGGGCGGTCGTCACCCATCCGCTCCAGTACTGCTCCACGGATCTTCACGGACTCTCCTTGGCTGTTCGGCTGACGCAGAGTGCGGGTGGCTGTGGAGCGCGGTTCCGCCGGCCGAGCTCGTAACGGGTCAGACGCCGGATCGGGCGGGCGGGCTGCACGGCGCGGATCACGGGGGAGCGGCGCACTCCGCA
The DNA here is from genome assembly GCF_019799945.1 of Modestobacter marinus. Classification (GTDB taxonomy): domain Bacteria; phylum Actinomycetota; class Actinomycetes; order Mycobacteriales; family Geodermatophilaceae; genus Modestobacter; species Modestobacter marinus_B. The sequence continues at coordinate 77,471 of NZ_JABGCH010000002.1, read as the reverse complement.
CGTGGTCGGCCTTCCGGAACCGGAACCGTGAGATCTTGCCGGATCCGGTCCGTAGGACCTGGTTCACCTCGACGGTCCTGGCGGGAACCGCGGAGAAGGCCAGCTTTCCGTGCAGCGGTCAGGATCGCATCAGGGTCCAGGACATGGCCCGGGTCGACAACGCGGCGGGGCTGGCAGATGCGCACCACCGCTGTGCGGCTTGGAGCCCCACGCCACGGTCGGCGACACATTGTCCGGCGGGCACGGCGCGCCGCTTGCTGATCGGCGCGGCCGGCTGGGTGAACGCACCCGCCTGGTCACGACAAGCAGATGGGCGTCGATCGCTCGCCTCGTGTGCGAAGCTGCAGGCGTCGGCGGCCTCCTGTGTGCGGGGGCGCCAGGGAGGTGCCTGGTGAGTGCCGAGGTGGACATGCGTCGGCTCCGGGCCGACGACTTGCGCTATCTGCTCGCGGTTGCGAACACCGGTCGCCTGACGGCGGCTGCCGACGCTCTGGGCGTGGACCACACCACTGTCTCGCGGCGGATCAAGGTCCTCGAGAAGGTGCTCAAGGTGCGGCTGCTCGAGAGGGGCGCCGACGGCTGGGAGCTGACCGAGGTCGGCCGTGCCGTGGCCGAGCCGGCGCGGCCGATCCAGGAGGCCGTCGAGCGCGCTGCGCTCGCGGCTTCCGGCGCCTCCGACGACGCGGTGGCCGGCAACTTCCGGATCACCGCGCCCGATGGGTTCGGGACCCTGTTCGTCGTGCCGGCACTCCAGCGACTGCGTGAGCGGCACCCCAACCTCAACATCGAGTTGATCACCGCGACCCGGAACCTGATCCTCCACCAATCCGGATTCGACCTCGCGGTTGCTGTCGGCGAGCCCGCGACCGGTCGGCTGTTCGCCGAGAAGCTGGCGGACTACTCGCTCCACCTCTTTGCCAGCGCCGCGTACCTGGAGCGCCACGACGTCCCGACGTCGGTGGAGGACCTCCGTCGGCACACCGTCGTCTTCTACGTCGACTCGTTGCTCCAGGTCGGCGACCTCGACCTCACCCAGCACCTGCCCGGGGTCATGGCCCGGTTCGCCTCGACGAACATCTTCGCTCAGCTCGAGGCGGTGCGGGTGGGAGCGGGGATCGGCATCCTGCCGACCTTCCTCGCCTCGCGTGCGCCGGAACTGCAGCGCGTCGACGTCGGAGTCCCGCCCCTGCGGCTCGCCTTCACGCTGGCAGCACGGCGCGACAGCACGTCGCGCCCGGCGGTGCGTGCGGTGCGCCAGGCCCTCCACGAGGAGGTACGGCTCCGGCGCCGCGAGCTGGACTGATCCCTGCGCAGCTGCTGCCACTGGGCTCCGGAGGCCTGCGCTTCTGCACACATGGTCTGTGTTGTTGGTCCTTGGCCACTCGAACAGCGGCTCTCACGATGAGGCATCTGACATCGAGGAGCAGCCGGTGGGCGACCGCCGGCGGCCGAAGGAGTGGGTCATGAGCAACGTCGCCTGGATCGGGCTGGGTCACATGGGCATCCCCATGTCGAAGCACTTCGTCGACGCGGGGCACGAGGTGCGCGGCGTCGACATCGAGGAGAGCGCCCGGGCCCGAGCCCGCGAGAACGGCGTCGAGATCGTGGACTCCGTCCGCGAGGCGGTGCACGACGTCGACGTCGTCTGCACGATGCTGCCCTCGGGGAAGCAGGTGACGGAGGTGCTGACCGGTCCGGACGGCGCGTTCGCGCACATGCCCGCAGGCGCGGTCGCGGTCGACTTCTCCACCACCGGGATCGAGACCGCCGAGGCGCTCGGTGCGCAGGCACGCGAGCAGGGCGTCGGTTTCGTCGACGCCCCGGTCTCGGGCGGCGTGATCGGAGCCGAGAAGGGTGACCTGGCACTGATGCTCGGCGGCGATGGCGAGCACGTCACGGCGGTCGAGCGCTTCACGAAGTTGGTCGGCGAGTACATCGTCCATGTCGGCCCGAGCGGGCGCGGGCAGGCCATGAAGGTCGTCAACAACGCGATGATGGGCGTCGGGATGGCGGTGTCCTGTGAGGCCTCGGTGCTCGCACAGCGTCTCGGGCTGGACCCGCAGGTCTTCTACGACATGGTCCTGCGTTCGTCGGGGGACAACTGGGCGTTCCGCAACTGGTTTCCGCTGCCCGGCGTCGTCGCGACCTCCCCGGCCTCCCACGGCTACGAGGCCGGCTTCATGGTCGACCTGGTCGCGAAGGACCTCCGGCTGGCCGTCGAGCTCGGCACCGAGCACGACGTGACGATGGCGACCTCCCAGACTGCCTTCGAGCTCTTCCGCCGGACATCTGAGGCCGGCGCCGGCACGCGTGACCTCACCGCGCTCGCACTCGAGCTCGGCGCGAAGGTCGACCCGCCCGCTGCCGGCTGAACGGTCCGTCCGGCGGGCGGCCGCCCACTGACGGCCCGCCACGACCGCCGTCGTCGCGGAGGTGTCCCTTCGCGACGGCCGGTCCGGCACGGAAAGGCGTCCTCTTCGTCGTTCGCACCTCAGGAGACCCACCATGGCGCTGTTCGCCCTGATCTATCGCTACATCGACGACCCCGACGCCGTCTCGCAGCACCGTCCCGAGCACCGGGCCTATCTGAGGTCACTGTCGGATGGCGGGCAACTGCTCCTGGCGGGGCCCCTGGGGGAGCCCGGACCGGCGGGTGGCCTGCTCGTGCTCGACGTGGAGTCGGCTGAGCGGGTGCAGCAGATCGCCGACGACGACCCCTTCCACGCCCACGGCGTGGTCGCCGAACGAACGGTCCACCTGTGGACCCTGTCGATCGGCGCCGACCGCTTCCCTGGGCGTCCCGCCGGCGGGTGACCGGACGCTGAAGGCCAGGCGGAAGAGGTCGTAGTGGGTGACGGCCTTCGCGGCGTTCGTCGCGGCAGACCTGGCTGACGTGGACCTCGCTGTCGGTGAGCACACTCGGACGCTGGTGTCGTGGCCGGCGCCTGGCGGTCGTGGACAGCCGTACAGCACACCCGGTCGTACACGCGCGACCACGCTCAGTTCCTGTGCGTTCCTGCACAGGGACTGTTCCAACTCGGTGCTTGTCCGCCTACGTGGCCTCGCTCACTGTTGCGAGGCAGCAGTCGGACCACGAAGGCCCGACGGACGACCCACAAGGAGCACGCCATGGCCCCAGTCACCTGGATCGGGTTCGGTCAGCTGGGCTGGCCGACGGTCACCGACCTCTGGGCCGCAGGCCGAACGGCCCCCGGCATGGAGATCGCCTCGGACGTCGAGTTCGCGCAGCTCGTGGGAGGTGTCCGCTGATGACCGCCACCGACACCAAGCGCTCGCGGCCCTCGACGAAGGTCATCGTGGCCTCCACCGCCGGCACGGTGGTCGAGTGGTACGACTTCTTCATCTACGCGACCGCCGCCGCGCTGGTCTTCGGCACTGTGTTCTTCCCCAACACCGGATCTGAACTGACCGGCATCATCGCCGCACTGGGGACCTACGCCGTCGGCTTCGTTGCCCGGCCGATCGGTGGGGTGATCTTCGGCCACTTCGGTGACAAGCTCGGCCGGAAGAAGCTCCTGCAGCTGAGTCTCCTGATCATCGGCCTCGCGACGGTCGGCATCGGCCTGCTCCCCACCTACCAGCAGGTCGGGATCTGGGCTCCCGCGATGCTCGTGGCGCTGCGCTTCGCCCAGGGTTTCGCCCTCGGCGGGGAGTGGGGCGGCGCCGTTCTCCTCGTCAGCGAACACGGTGGTGCCGACCGCCGGGGGCTGTGGTCCAGCTTCCCGCAAGCCGCGGTGCCCGCCGGCAACATCCTCGCAACCGCGGTGCTGGCTGTTCTGTCCGTGACCCTGACCGAGGATCAGTTCCTGTCCTGGGGCTGGCGGGTCGCCTTCATCGCCTCCGCTGTCCTCGTCCTGCTCGGCTACTACATCCGCACGAAGATCGAGGACGCACCGATCTACAAGGAGGCCATGGCCAAGGCCGCTGCCCGGCACGAGGAGATCTCCCCGTTCAGGGAGGTCGTCCGTGACCACAAGCGCGAACTCCTGGTGGCCATGGGGCTGCGGGTGGCCGAGAACATCCAGTACTACATGGTGGTCTCCTTCTCCATCACCTACCTCAGCGTCGTGGTGGGGACGGACACCTCCCGGATCCTCGGGCTCATGCTGATCGCGCACGCCGTCCACCTCTTCGCCGTGCCGTTCTTCGGCTACCTCTCCGACCGCATCGGCCGCAAGCCGGTGATCGCCGCCGGGCTGGCGACGGCAGCGGTGTGGGCGGTGGTGGCCTTCCGGGTGCTCGACTCCGACCGCACATTCGCCATCGTGGCGATCCTCACCGTGGGGTTGATCGCCCAGGGCCTCATGTACGGCCCCCAGGCCGCTTTCATGTCCGAGATGTTCCCCACCCGGATGCGCTACACCGGGATCTCGATCGGCGCCCAGGTGACCGCGGTCTTCGCCGGCGCCCTCGCCCCCATCGTCGCCGGCAGCCTCCTCGCGGCCTACGGCAACTCCACCCCGATCACGATCTACCTGCTGGTGGCGATCGTCATCAGTGGCATCGCGCTGGTGAAGGCCCGGGAGACAAGCGGGCTCGACTACGCCACCCTCGACGCCAGGCTCGGGGACCCGCTGACGACTCCCGGTCAGGCCGACATCTCCCGCCCGGCCAGCTGACCAGCCTCACCCAGCTCTCACAGGAGAAGATCATGACTGAACAGATTGCCCTGACTCCGCCTGCCGACACCACCTCCCCTCCGACCCGGCTGATGCTCGTCGGCGGCACGTGGGTCGAAGCCGTCGACGGCGACTGGCGGGACATCGTCAGCCCCGGGCACCGGGGCAAGGTCCTGGCCCGCGTTCCCCGCGGCACCGGCACCGACGTCGACCTGGCGGTCTCCGCGGCGCGGGCGGCGTTCCCCGCCTGGCGCGACCAGCACTTCACGGCCCGTCAGCGGGTACTGCTCAAGATCGCCGACGCCATCGAGGCTCGCGCCGAAGAACTCGCCGAGGTGACCGCCGTGGACACCGGGAACGCCCTGCGGACCCAGGCGCGCCCGGAGGTGGCCACCCTCGTCGATCTGTTCCGCTACTTCGGCGGCGTCGCAGGGGAGGTGAAGGGCACCACACTGCCCGCCGGGGCCGCGCAGCTCCAGTACACCCGTCTGGAACCGCTCGGCGTCGTCGGCGCGATCCTGCCCTGGAACTCGCCCCTGATGATCGCCGGGTTCAAGGTCCCGGCCGCCCTCGCCGCGGGGAACACCATCGTGCTGAAGGCCGCGGAGGACGCTCCGCTGTCCGTCCTCCTGATGGCCGAGATCTGCGAGGAGTTCCTGCCACCCGGCGTCCTGAACGTGGTGACCGGTACCGGCCGGACCGCGGGCAACGCGCTGGTCGAGCATCCCGGGGTCGACAAGATCTCCTTCACCGGCTCGACCGAGGTGGGGCGTGGCATCGCCGGCCGGGCGGGGGAACGGCTGGTCCACGTCTCGCTGGAGCTGGGCGGCAAGAACCCGTCGATCGTCTTCCCCGGTGCGGTGACGGACGACCTGATCAACGGTCTCCTGCTGTCGTCGCGGGTGACCCGTCAGGGTCAGAGCTGCACGGCCGGCACTCGACTCTTCCTCCACCGCGACGTCCACGACGAGGTGCTCGACCGGCTCGCGACCCGGCTCGGCGAGCTGAAGGTCGGCGACCCGCTGGACGAGGCCAGCGACATCGGCGCCGTCATCAACGAGACCCAGTTCAACTCGATCCAGGAGTACCTGGAGGAGGGGTTGGCCAACGACTCGCTCAAGGTCGAGCAGGGCGGTCTCCCGCCCTCCGACGGCCCGCTCACCGAGGGCTTCTTCCACGTCCCGACGCTCTTCTCCGGTGGGAACAACGAGTTCCGCCTCGCCCGGGAGGAGATCTTCGGCCCCGTGGTCGTCGCGATCCCCTGGACCGACGTCGACGACGTCGTCCGCATGGCCAACGACTCCGCCTACGGACTGGCGGCCTACGTCTGGAGCCAGGACATCGATCAGGCGATCACCACAGCCCACCGCCTCGAGGCCGGCTGGGTGCAGGTCAACCAGGGCGGAGGCCAGGTCGTCGGCCAGTCCTACGGCGGCTACAAGCAGAGTGGCATCGGCCGAGAGGTGTCCCTCGAGGGCATGCTCGCCGGCTTCACCCAGACCAAGCAGATCAACGTGCGGCTCGGACATGGAGGAACCACGACCCCGCCTGCCACCACCAAGACAGGGTCCTGACCATGCAGGCCATCACCGTGACCGCGTTCGCCGGTCCCGGAGTTGGCACGCCGGCCGGGCCACCGCTTCCGACCCTGCACCGCTAACTGGGCGTGTGGATGCGACCGAGGGCCGTATCCCTCCGGCAGAAAGCGATGAGCGGCCATGGGCCGGCGGCCGGTCACGTCCGTGCCGTTCCGGCACGCCTGCCTCGGGGCATGATCCGCCCGTTCCGCGGCATGGCCGAGAAGGGGCAGTCACTGACTCGGCCGAGCCCGCAAGGGGGGGTCCGGCCCTGTCAGACGTCGCCCACCTGCCACCTCCGTGAAGGGCGCCGGGTGGGGCCGGTGGTAGGCCGGTCCTACGGCGGCTACGAGCAGAGCGGCTGGGCCGAGGTCTTGCTCGACGCATGCTCGCCGGCTCCACGAAGACCAAGCCGATGAGCCGTCCGACCGCCGACGGAGCAGTCTCGCAGAACGAACCGACCATCAAGTGAGAGAAGGAATGACATGCGTGCCATCACTGTGAGCTCCTTCGGCGGACCTGAGGTCTTCGAGGTCACCGAGCGGGAGCGCCCGTCCGCTGGACCGGGGCAGGTCCTCGTCGACGTGTCGGTCGCCGGCGTCAACTACATGGACGTCTACCAGCGCAACGGCGCGACGCCGGTGAAGGCGCCCTTCGCGGCCGGCGTGGAGGGCGTCGGCGTCGTCGCCGAGGTCGGCTCGGGCGTGAGCGACCTGACCGTGGGTCAGCGGGTCGGTTGGTTCTCCGGGGGGCAGGGCTCCTTCGCCGACTCCGTCGTCGTGGAGGCCGCCCGAGCAGTGGTCATCCCCGATGACGTCGGTGACGAGGTCGCGGTCACGGCGCTGATGCAGGGCGTCACCGCCCACTACCTGGCCACCGACGCCTATGCGGTCCAGCCGGGTGACACCGTCCTCGTCCACGCCGCCGCGGGTGGCGTGGGCCAGTTGCTCACCCAGATCGTGCGGATCCGGGGAGGCAAGGTCATCGGCACGGTGTCCACGGAGGAGAAGGCCGCAGCCGCGCGCGCTGCCGGAGCCGAGCACGTGCTCACGTACGACGACTTCGCCGAGCAGGCCCGCCGGCTGACCGACGGACTGGGGGTCGCCGCCGTCTACGACGGGGTGGGCGCGACGACGTTCGACGGCAGTCTTGCCGCTCTCCGCACGCGCGGCACCCTCCTCATCTACGGAACGGCCAGCGGCCCCACCCCGCCGTTGGAGATCCCCCGCCTCAACACGGGTGGCTCCCTGTACGTCACGCGGCCGTCGATCGCGCACTACGCCGCTTCCACCGATGAACTCCGGCGCCGCACCGACGAGGTCTTCTCGTGGATCGCCAAGGGCGAGCTCACCGTCACCATCGGCGGGCGGTACCCGATGTCCGACGTCGTGCAGGCGTTCACCGCCCTGGAGTCCCGCCGGACCACCGGAAAGCTCGTGCTCGTCCCCTGATCGGCAGCCGGTCGGTGCCGCCCCGACTCATCCGGGGTGCCACCGCCCCAGCAGTAGCGGTTCCGGATCGGAGTGCTCCGCGTGGACCAGTGCGAGCGAGCGACACCAGGGCGCCGGTCGACGACGGACACCAGCCGCCCAGCTCGACGGATGGGATGACAGTGATGCGTGCAGCCATGATCTCGGCATTCGAGGGACCACGAGCGGTGACGGTGGACGACGTCCCGACCCCGGAGCCCGCTGCCGGCGCCGTGACCATCGACGTCCAGTACGCCGGCGTCACCTTTCCTGATGTGCTGCAGACACGGGGTCTGTACCAACTGCGCCCCGACCTCCCGTTCACACCCGGATGGGAGGTGGCTGGAGTCGTGCGAGAGGACGCTGGAGCCTTCAGGCGGGGTGACCGCGTCGCTGCGATGCCCGTCGTCGGCGGCTTCGCCGAAACGGTCAACGTCGTCCCGGACATGGTCTTCCCCGTCCCGGACGACGTCTCCTTGGACGTCGCGGCCGCACTGCCCCTGAACTACCTGACCGCAGACTTCGCGCTCCGCCGGCGCGGAGGGCTGCGGGCGGGGGAGTGCGTGCTCGTCCACGGTGCAGGCGGCGGCGTCGGCACGGCCAGCTGTCAGATGGCTGCCGCGCTGGGGGCCCGCGTCATCGCGGTCGTCTCGACTGCGGAGAAGGCCGAGCGGGCCGAGCAGGCGGGCGCCCACGACGTGGTCATGGCCGACGGCTTCCTGGAACGGGTTCGGGAGCTGACCGATGGACGTGGGGTCGACCTCGTGGTCGATCCGGTCGGAGGGGATCGCTTCCTCGACTCCCTCCGATCGATGAGGCCGGAAGGTCGCCTGCTCGTCATCGGCTTCGCGGGCGGCGGCATCCCGACGGTCAAGATCAACCGACTCCTGCTGACCAACACCAGCGTCATCGGCGTCGCCGTCGCGGAGTTCTGGAGGGTCGAACCTGCCTTTGCCCGGTCACAGTGGGACGCGATCATGCCGCGCGTGCGCGCCGGGGAGTTGGCCCCGGTCGTGGGGAACCGCTACCCCCTCTCCGACATCAGTCAGGCCCTGCAGGACGTCGACGAGCGGCGCTCCGCGGGAAAGGCACTCATCGAGGTCCGGCAGCGACCGTGAGACGAGCCGGGGCACCGGCGGCCGGACGAGCCGGCTGCCGGTGCCCCGGGGAGTGCGGAGGTGCGAGGTGCTCAGCCCCGCGCGGCGAGCACCCGCTCGTGCTCCACGGTGTCCAGGTCGGTCAGCGACGCGCCCTTGGTCTCCCGGTAGAGCAGGGCACCGATGACGCTGATCACACCCATGAGAGAGATGTAGATCGCGACGTTGGTCCAGTCGAAGTCCGGCTCCGTACCCAGCAGCGCGACACCGATCAGCGGAGCCACCGATCCGGTGGCGATGCTGGTCAGCTGGGCGCCGATGGAGACCCCGGTGTAGCGGATGGACGTCGGGAACAGCTCGGCGAACATCGCCGGCTGCAGGGCGTACATCAGCCCGTGCACGATCAGCCCGGCGGTGATCGCCAGCACCGTCAGCGTGACGTTGACGCGACCACCCATGTTCTCGTCCCACAGCGAGAAGGCGAACCACGGGTACCCCACCATGAGCAGGGCGCCGGTCAGGTAGAGCGGCTTGCGGCCGAACCGGTCGCCCCAGGCACCGACCAGCGGGATCCAGAACATGTGCACGAAGTGCCCGATGAGCACGTAGGCGAGGATCCGGAGGGTGTCCACGCCGATGAGCCTCAGGTAGGTGATCGAGAACGTGACCACGATGTAGTACAGGACGTTCTCGCCGGCCCGCAGCATCATCGCGGTCAGCACCTGCCGGGGGTAGGCCTTGAACACGGTGACGAGGGCGAGCTTCTCCGGCGGCTCGGTGTCGGCCCGCTCCCGGGCCTGCACGAACACCGGAGCGTCCTCGACGCTGCGCCGGATGTACCAGCCGACGAACACGATCACCGCGGACAGCCAGAAGGCGACCCGCCAGCCCCAGGACAGGAACGCCTCGTCGTCGAGCAGGGCGTACAGGCTCAGCAGGACGACGGTGGCGATGAAGTTGCCCAGCGGGACGCCGGACTGCGGGAAGGACGACCAGAAGGCGCGCTTGCTGTTGGGGGAGTGCTCGGCGACCAGCAGGACGGCGCCGCCCCACTCACCGCCGACCGCGAAGCCCTGGATGAACCGCAGGATGACCAGCAGCAGCGGCGCCAGGAAGCCGATCTGCGCGTAGCTGGGCAGGCAGCCCATGAGGAAGGTCGCGACGCCGACCAGCACGATCGACAGCTGGAGCAGCTTCTTGCGGCCCAACTTGTCGCCGAAGTGGCCGAACACCAGGCCGCCGAGCGGGCGGGCGGCAAAGCCGACGGCGTAGGTGGAGAAGGCGTAGATCAGGCCGGTCCTGGCCGTCTCGCCGGGGAAGAAGACCGCCGGGAAGACCAGCGTCGCGGCCGTGGCGTAGATGAAGAACTCGTACCACTCGACCACGGTGCCGGCCATGGAGGCGGTGACGACCTTGCGGAGCTGTGTGTTGTTGCTGGCCTCGTCGGCCTTGTGGTTGGTAGCAGCGCCCATCGTGTTCTTCCAATCGTCGGTGATGGGGGGGTAGGCGTCCGTGCGTTACGTCAGCTGTCCGACGGCGTCTCCAGCGTGCCGTCGACCTTGGTGACCAGGACGCTGCAGTCCTTGTCGGCCAGCCCGGCGTCCAGCAGCGAGGCCATGGCGTCGCGAGCCTGGGTGACGAACGGCAGGGGGGTCCCGGTCGACTCGCCGGCGTTGACCGCCAGCCCGAGGTCCTTGTGCAGCAGCGCCACGGAGAACCCGCCCTCGAAGTCGCGATTGACCGCGGCGCTCTCGACGACGCCTGGCGACGGGTACCAGGTGCGCAGCACCCAGGAGTCCCCGGAGGACGTGGACGCGATCGAGTGGAAGACCTTGGGGTCCAGGCCCAGCCGCTCCGACAGGACGGCGCCCTCGCAGGTCACGCCGAGGATGACGCCGCACATCATGTTGTTGACGATCTTGGCGGCCTGGCCGTTGCCGGCGTCGCCGGCATGCACCACCTTGCCGCCCAGCACCTCCAGCAGGGTCCGGACCTCCTCCAGGTCCTCCGCCCGGCCACCGACCATGATCGTCAGCGTGCCGCCGGCCGCGCCGGACACCCCGCCGGACACGGGTGCGTCGAGGAACCGGGCGCCGGCCTTGCGGACCGTCTCGTGCAGCTCGCGGGCCACGTCGATGTCGATCGTCGACTCGTCGACGATCAGGGCGCCCGCCTTGATGTTCGCCAGGACGCCGTCCGGGGAGGTGAGGACCTCCCGGACGTGCTCGCCCTTCGGCAGCATCGTGAAGACGACGTCGGCGTCCCGTACCGCCTCCGCCACGCTGCCGACGACCTGGACGCCCCGCTCGGCGGCCGCGGCGGCGGCTCGCTCGCTGAGGTCGAAACCGCGCACCGGTGTTCCGGCGTCGACCAGGTTGGCCGCCATCGGGCCGCCCATGTTGCCCAGTCCGATCCACGCCACGTTCATCTGGACTCCTCCGCTTCGTCGGGGACTCGCCGGGGTGTGACGCAGTTCGCGTCGACACGCCGGTGCTGCACCATCGCACACCGGTCGGCGGTGTGCTCGACCACCGTCAGGGGGCGCCCACGTCGGCCTTGCCGCTGGTGGCCTCCCGCGGCTTGGCCGGGCGGGGGCTGAGCTTGACGTTGATCTGCTTGATGTGGGTGAAGCCCTCGAGCATCCCCTCGAGGGAGAACTCGCGACCGATGCCCGACCCCTTGACCCCGCCGTAGGACTGGCCGACCACCTGTCCGCCGCCCTGGTTGACCTGGACCCAGCCGGACTCGATCCGGGCGGCGGCGGTGAGCGCCCGGTCCAGGTCGTGGCACCAGACGTAGGCGGCGAGGCCGTAGGAGCTGTCGTTGGCCATCGCCAGCACCTCGTCCTCGTCCCGCCACGGGATGACGACCATGACCGGGCCGAAGATCTCCTCCTGGGCCAGCCGCCAGCTGTTGTCGGCGCGCGAGAACGCCGTGGGGCCCAGGTAGAGGCCGTCCAACCCGGCAGGGACCTGCTCCGAGCCGTCCAGCGCCACGGTCACGTCGGCGCGCTCCTTGCCGTCGGCGACGTAGGAGCTGACCCGGTCGAACTGCTCCTGGCTGATCAGCGCGCCCATGTCGGTCGCCTCGTCCAGCGGGTCGCCGACCACGAGCTGCTCGAGTGGTGCGTCGACCGACATGGATGTCCCTCTCCGTTGGGGGTGATGCTCCTGCGCGTTCATCGGGTCCGGCGGGAGGTCCACGCCCGCCTGCGCGCACGTCCGTGCGCTGCCGCACACCCTGCAGGTTCCTGAGCTGTCTGCTCGGAGCCTCCTACGGCGGCCGGTCACCGGCAAACCGGCGCGACCGGGGTGGCCCCGACCGCCGTCATCGGGACCGGTGTCCGCACGTCACCGCGCCTGCCGCAGAAAGTCGGGGAATCGCGTATCTCACGGCCCGCAGGGGCCTCTTCTGTTCAGACGTCACGACCACGTTCGCTCACGGCTGGAGGAGGCGTCGGGATGATGAGGACGGCACTCCCGCGAGCGGCCGGATCGATCGACACGCCTCTGTCTGCGCGCGCGGCCGCCACGCAACGTCGGTGCAGGGGGCCGGCACCGGCTCCTGGCGGTTCTCATCCGGCCGGGCCGACCGCACACCGGCTTCTCGAGATGCGCCACGAGGTCGCGGCCACCCGTGCCTGTCGAGGCACGGTGGGCGAAGGCGGGACCGGGCTCGTCGTCATCGGGATGCCGGCCGACGGACTGCGGCGTGCCCCAGTGCCGCTGGGTCTGCTGGTCATTCACCTGGCCCAGGTGCACGATGCACCAGCAGACCAAGACCCGAGGCAGGGGAGTGGACCTCCGATGACGACCCCGGAGCCAGATGAGGACGAGCGGCTCCTGCAGGAGCTGCGTGCGGCAGTCCGATCGGCCGGCGCACCGACACCGGGGATGTTGGCGGCTGCGCAGGCCGCCTACTCCTGGCGCACGGTCGACGCCGAGCTCGCCGCCTTGACGCACGACTCGCTCACCGACACGTCGGCCCTCGTCCGCGGCGGCCTGGCGGGACCCCGGACGCTGGTCTTCGAGAGCGACAGCATGTCGGTCGAACTCGAGCAGACGGAGGAGGGCCTGGTCGGTCAGCTCGTCCCACCGGCCGACGGCGAGGTGACCCTCCAGGGTCCGCAGGGTGAACTCGGGCATGCCAGCGTGGACGAGCTGGGCTGCTTCTGCTTCGACCGGACGCCGCACGGCACGGTCCGGCTGCACTGCCGGACCTCCTCGGGTGTCGTGGTCACCCACTGGGTGCGTCTCTGACCGCAGGTCCCGGGTCGTCCCGGTCTACTCGGCGGCGGCTCCACGGGGCCCGTCGAGGAGCCGGATGAACCGTGGGTCCGCGCCCGGCCCCAGCTGCTGAGCCGTCGCCCCGTCGCGCTCCTCCAGGATCTGCTGCCATGCGCGCCGCGCCGACACGGACCCCGGCTTCGTCCTGGCCGCGATGGCCCCGCTGACGAGGGCAGCGGCGAACGAGGTGCCGGACCACTCGGCACAGCCCTCGAACCTCCGGACATCCGCACTTCCCGGGGTGATGGCCACGTCCACCTCGCCGTCGAGGTAGGTGCTCGCCACTCGTACTCCATGCGTCACGACATCGATCCACGGCACCCCCTGCGGAGTGAAGGAGGCACGGACTCCCTGGTCGTCGGCGGCGCCGACTGCGATCACGTCGTCGAGTGCCGCCGGCCAGGACGGTCGGCGCCGGTCGGCGGCCGTCAGGCGGGGACGCCCGTTCTCCTCGGGAGGGACCGCATCCTCTCGGGAAGGGGTCTCCCCGGCGTCGCCGTGGTTGCCGGCGGCGGCCACGACCACGATGTCCGGGTCCAGTCGGTCGATCGCCGTGGCCAGGGCCAAGGGCGGCTGGTTGTCCTCGGTGAAGCAGCCCAGAGACAGGTTCAGGACGTCCAGTCCGGTCCGCCCGAGTTCGACGATCTTCGTCGCGACGGCCCACGACGTCGCGGTGCCGTCGTCCTTGAGTACCCGGCGGAACTCCACCACGCAGCCGGGCGCCAGGCGCAGGACCAGCCCCGTCACGAAGGTCCCGTGCCCGGCCAGAGCCGGATACGGGGAGGGGAGCTGCAAGAGGTCCGTGCCCGGACCCACCCAGCCGCCGGCGAGCCACGGATGGGGGGAGATCGAGGTGTCCAGCACCCCGACCCGCACGCCCACACCGGGCTCCGGCCCCCGGCGTTCCGGCTCCGGTCGCCACGTCGCGGCCGCCGGGTCGTCGACGGAGTGCGAGATGTGTCCGCCGCCGCCCTCCACGTTCCCGACCAGCCGGTTCTTGCCAAGCGTCGGCGTCCACCCCGCGTACCGCCCGGCGAAGACGGCGCGCAGCCCCCGGAGGAAACGGTCCAGATCGCTGGCGGGGGTGTCCCCGGAGTGCGACGGATCGGCCCCCGCGGCGTCCGCCCTTGCTCCGGGCTGTGACTCCACCGTCTTCGCGGCCCCGCTCACATCGGGGACTTGGAGGAGCGCGAGGCCCAGGTCGTCGCTGTGAGCCCGATCGGCGAATCCGATCTGCAGTTCGTCCAGCAGCCGGCGCACCTCGCCGACGTGCTCCAGGGCCACGACGAGGTTCCCGTCGTCCTCGTGGTCGCGCGTGCTGTCTGGTTCGACCGAGTCCATGGGTTCCCCGTCCGATGGTTCTCGTTGAGTGCGGGAAGTGTCGCGGTCCGTGGGCGTGGGGAGAAGCCGCCGGGGTCGGAACCCGTTGACTCGCGATGGCCGGGGGCGGACCGTCGCTGTGTGGCTTCCGTGCGTGACCTCCCCACGGGCACCATGGCCGCTGCCGAGGCGGACCTGCAGGCCTCGGCGGTCAGGGCGCTGCAGTTGGCCCGGCTACGGCCCACGGACGCACGAGCGATCGGCGAGTCCGTCCTGGAACCGGCTCGGCGCAGTGGTGCCTGGGAGGTCGTCAGCATGGTGGAGCGTGCCCTGGGCATCGCCGCCATGAACCTCAGCGAGATCGAGGCCGCCCTGACCCATCTGCGTGCCGCCGTGGCGGCGGGCCGGCGGGCCGGCGCACGCCACGCGGTCGGCGAGGCACGGATGAGCCTGGCCTCGGCCCTGGTCCTGCGCGGACAGGCCGGCCACGCATTGAGGGAGATGGAAGCGGCGCTCCCGGACCTGGAGGGAGTGCAAGCGGCCCGGGCCCGCGTCCAGCGAGCTGCGATCCTGCAGGAACTCGGTCGGGACGACGCCGCCCTGGACGAGCTGCGCCGCGGCCTGCCGGTGCTCCGGCAGGCCGGGGAGGTCGAGTGGGCCGCCCGCGCGCTGTCCAACCGTAGCCTGATCCACGCCGGCCGCCGGGCCTTCGCCGCCGCCGAGGCCGACCTCATGGACGCCCGCCGGCTCTGCCTCGACCACGATCTGGACCTGCTGGCCGCCTTCGCCGAGCAGAACCTCGGTTGGGTCAAGGCCAGTCGCGGAGACGTCCCGGCCTCCTTGCGGCACTACGACGCGGCGGACGAGCGCTACCGCCGGCACGGGCTGGTCGAGGCGTCGCTGTTGGTGGATCGCGCGGAGGTGCTGCTGTCGGTGCGTCTCCTGGACGAGGCGCGGGCCACCGCCGAGGCGGCCGTGGACGCCTACCGGCGGCAGAAGCGGAACGTCCACCTGCCCGAGGCGCAGTTGCTGTTGTCGACCGTGGCCCTGGTCCAGGGGGACACCGTCGTGGCCGGGGACAGCGCCATTGCGGCCATTCGTGGCTTCCGCCGGCTGGGCCGGACCAACTCGCTGGCCCTGGCCCGGTATGCCCATCTCCAGGCCGTGGTGGCTGCCGATCCGGACTCGGGGGACCCGGCACGGGCGGCGCGCGTCTCCGACGAACTGGCGGCGGTGGGCTGGAAGATCCCGGCGTTGGAGGCCAGGGTCCTGGCGGGACGGATCGCCTTGGGCCAGGGCCGGCGCGCCACGGCCGCGAAGCACCTGTCGATGGCCAGCCGAGCGCGGTTCGCCGGCCCGGCCGACGCCCGCGCTCGCGCATGGCTCGCTGAGGGGCTCCTCCGCCGGGCCGACGGGCGACGGAGCGCCGCCCTCTCGGCCCTGCGGGCCGGCCTGCGCGTGGTGCAGGACCACCAGGCGACCCTCGGCGCCACGGAACTGAGAGCGCACGTGAGCGTGTTGCGCGGTGCGCTGGCGCGGTGGGGACTGCGCATGGCGCTCGAGGACCACGATCCCCGGCGTGCCCTCTGGTGGGCCGAGCGGGGACGGGCGAGCGCGCTGCAGACCCGGCCCGCCCAGCCACCGGAGAACCCGGAACTGGCGCGCGACCTGGCGGATCTGCGTTCCACCGTGGCCGAGATCGAGCAGACCCGCTCCGAGGGCCGTTCCGCTGACGCGCTCGTCCAGCGCCAGGTGCTGCTGGAGCGGCGCGTCCGTGACCGCTGCCGGACGTTGAACGCGGCTGCCGGAGACCAGCCGCGGCGGCTGGGCGAGTCCGTGGCCGATCTGATCGCGCCCCTGGGCGACGCTGCACTTGTCGAGTACGTCGAGGTGGACGGGCACGTCCACGCCGTGACGGTGGCCGATGGGCGAGTCCGCCTCCACGCACTGGGAGCGGCGGATGCGGTCCCGCAGACACTGGCGCACGTCCCGTTCGCGCTGCACCGGCTGGCCGAGCGCCGGGTGGCTCGGGCCGGCCGGGAGGCGGCCGCCGCGGCCGTGCTGCGCCGCGCGGCAACCGTCATCGACGACCTGCTCCTCCGTCCGCTGCAGCGCGAGGTGGGCGACCGCCCGCTGATCGTCGTGCCGACCGGAGCTCTCCAGTCCCTCCCGTGGTCCCTGCTGCCGTCATGCCGGGGACGGCCCACCACGGTCAGCCCTTCGGCCACGATCTGGCATCAGGCCGTCACGCGCCCGCCGCCCTCTGCCCAGGCGTCCGTCGTCGTGGTCGCCGGTCCGGGCCTCCCCGGCGCGGTGACGGAGGCTGCCGCGGTCGCAGAGCTCCATCCGCACGCGACGCTCCTGTCGGGGCATGCGGCGACCGCCTCGGCGGTGACAGCCTGCGTGGACGGCGCCGCCCTCCTGCACCTGGCGGCTCACGGGAACGTGCGGTCGGACAACGCGCTCTTCTCCTCGGTGACGCTGGCGGACGGTCCGTTGACCGTCTACGAGCTCGAGCGGCTGACCCGCGCGCCCCACCACGTCGTCCTCGCCGCGTGCGACACCGGCCGGCCGCACATGGTCGCAGGTGAGGAGGTCCTCGGTTTCGGGGCCGCGCTCCTCGGAGGAGGAACGGCCACACTCGTCGCACCGGTCGTTCCCGTTCCCGACGCGGCCACGGTGCCCCTCATGCGGGCCTACCACGAGTTCCTGCGGGCTGGACGCGCGCCGTGCGAGGCGCTGGCGGCCGCCCAGGCGGACCTGGACCCCGAGGACACCGTGTCGTGGGCGGCCGCGGCCGCGTTCATCTGCCTGGGCGCGGGTTAGGGCCGTCGATCGCGGCCATGCGCGGTCTCAGGCGGTCGGGCAGGCGGGGCGGACACCAGCTGCCAGGGGACTGCCGTGTCCCGGGCAGTTCGCCGAGGCCTCGAGGAACAGGTCGAGGAGCGCATCGATCCGCGCGTGGCACTGGGCGACCAGAGCACGGTTCACCCCGCAGTCACGTTCCGCCAGGTGGCGTCGGGCATCGGCGAGTTCGACGCAGACCCCGGACAGGTCCAGGAGGATCTCGCTCCCGAGGGTGTCCTGGACGATGGTCATGGCAGCTCCTACCGGACGTGGACGGCATGTCGGGACGGCCACCGCCGGTGGGGCGAGCGCTCGGGGTCCCGGCGGTGGAGGTGCGGTTCGCGATCCCGTGCAAGCACGAGGCGGCGGCGCTCCTCCTGGCAGCTGAGCGCGCTGCGGATCTCACCGGTCCCGCTGAGCTGGTCGTTCACGGCGGCCTCGGCGGGATGTGCTGGCTGGCGCGCCGGACCGCCCTGCACCACCCCTGGCGCGTTGCCGTACGTCTTGGAGGAGTGCGGTCGCGCCTGGCAGATACATCCGCGGTGAGGGCCGGTCACCGCGGTGGAGGGGGCCGATCCCCATCGCGCGACGATCGACGTCCGATCGACGTCCGATCGGCTCCGGCGGGCACGTCGGCGTCCCCTGTCGCGAGGGGCTGTGACGGCGTCGTGACGCCGGTCCGGGATCCTCGGGACGCGCGGGGGAGAGCCATGACCGCACCGGTCGCATCGGTCCTGTGGACGGGCGGATGCGGGCGGGCTGCGTCGGGCGGCGCGTTCCCTGTATCAGCGACCGGGTGCTGGTCCTCTGCGGGACAGAGGGACGCCCACCGCGCTTCGGCGCACGGACAGGAGCCGCATGACCACTCGAGACCTCCCGCAGGACTTCCACGCGCTCTACGACCCCGGCGCGCGTCGCGCACGGGGAACTGCGCTGACGATGAGCGAGCTGCCTGAGACCGTCGGTCACGGGCGGCTGGCCGCGGACGTCGGCGACCTCCAAGTCGACTACGACGAGGCGACCGGTCTGCCTAATCGCGTGGCGGGCCTGTCACCGTCTGCACGCCTCTCGACCCCGTCGGAGGGGTCTGCGGAGGACGCAGTCGAACGGTTCGTCGCCGAGCGCGCCGATCTGTGGGGGCTGTCGCCGCAGGACGTCGAGGGCATCGAGATCGCGTCGGTCAGCGGTTCCCGGTTGCGCACCGCTCACCTGGTGCAACGGGTCGATGGCGTGGAGGTCTTCAACTCCGAGGTCACGGCCGCGATCACCCCGTCCAACGAGGTCGTCTCCGTGGCGGGCCAGTTCTTCCCCGGTGCCGCAGCGGCGGCCGCTGCCAGCCGTACTGCACGGGGGGTCGACACCCCGGCCGACGAGGCCATCGCCCGGGCGACCCTCGACCTCACCGGCGTCCCGTACGAGGCCTCATCGTTCCTCCCGGTGGAGGAAGCTGCAGGTAGCAACCAGACAGCCGGCTATCGCAGCTACCGGTTCGAGGGGACCGCCACGGACGCCCGGCCGCCGTTCGAGCGACCGGTGCGACTCAAGGACGTGATGTTCCCGCTGGGTGGGGGACAGTTCGACCCCGCGTACTACCTGGAGCTGTGGGTCAAGGGGTTCCCGGCCTTCGCCTACGTGGTTGATGCGGTCGGGGAGCCGGACGTGCTGTACCGGAAGAACCTCCGTGCAGACGCCGCCTTCACCTACTGGGTGCACAACACCGGCGACGCCGTGTGCCGGCCCGAGGACGGACCCGCCCCCGGCTCCCCGCATCCGACCGGCGCGCCGGACGGCTTCCAGGCGTCCGTCATCCGGCAGCAGCCGATCACGATCGAGAGCCTTCTCCCGAGCGACCCGTGGCTGCCCGCCGGGGCCACGACGACCGAGGGCAACAACTGCGTGGCGTATGCGGACCTGTCTGCCCCCAACGGCCTGGGCCTCGGTGACGTCCGCGGGACGGTGACCGGGTCGAGCACGTTCGGTCACATCTACGACCACGCGCAGCCGGCCAGCGACCCGGAGAACCTGCAGGCGAGTCTGGCCGGGATGTTCTTCCACGTGAACTGGCTGCACGATCGCTGGTACGAAGCGGGGTTCGACGAGGCGGCCGGCAACGCCCAGCGGGACAACTTCGGGCGGGGCGGCCTTGACGGGGATCCGATCGTCGCCGAGGGCAACGACTTCAGCGGCACCGACAACGCGAACATGCAGACACCGGCGGACGGCGCCAGCCCGCGGATGCAGATGTTCGAGTTCACGAGCGTCTCGCCGCTCCCGTCCCGGACCAGCAACTTCGAAGCGCTGATCACGTTCCACGAGATGGGGCACTACATCACCAACCGGCTCGTCGGCAACGCTGCTGGGTTGGCCAACCGCCAGGGCGGGGCGATGGGCGAGGGATGGGGCGACTTCTTCGCGATCTCCATGACCTCCCAGTCCGGTGACGACTTCACCTCCGGCGCGTTCCCGATCGGCGGCTGGACGGATCTGACGCCCACGTTCAAGGACAACTACTACTTCTCGATCCGCCGGTACCCCTACTCGGTGGACATGTCGAAGAACCCGCTGACCTTTCGCCACATCAGCAGCGGCGTCGTCCTGCCGGTCGGCCCGCCGCGCAACCCCAACGTGGGCGGCGGGAACAACGCGGTGCACAACGCCGGTGAGGTCTGGTGTGCGGCTCTGTGGGAGGTCTTCGTCAACCTCGTGAACTCCCACGGTCACGCCGACGCGGAGCGGCGGATGCTCGAGTACGTCATTGGGGGGCTCAAGCTCACTCCGTCGATGCCGACCTTCACCCAGGCCCGCGACGGGATCCTCAGCGCGGTCGGCGCACTCGACCCCGGAGACCTGCCCGACGTGTGGCGAGGGTTCGCCAAGCGTGGCATGGGCGTCGGCGCGGTGTCCCCGCCCTCGACGTCGTCGTCCCTCGCCGGCGTGGTCGAGGACTTCACCACTCCGGGAACCCTCCGGGGGGGCACCTCGTGAAACTCGTCCTGTTCGACCTCGGCAAGACGCTCGAGGACGGGGACGTGCTCCTGCCGGGCGCGCGGGAGACGCTCGAGGCCATCCACGCACTCCGCGACCGCGACGGCGACGGGCCGGCCGCGCTGCTCGGACTGGTCTCCGACTTCGACATGCCCGCCGAGCCGTCGGACGTGCCGAAAATCCAGCAGCGGTACCACAGGCTGCTCGACCACCTCGGCATCCGGTCGTTCTTCGAACCCGTCGCCGAGCGCGTGACGTTGTCGACCGAGGTGGGCGTCTTCAAGCCCGACGAGGCGGTGTTCCGCACCGCGGTGACGAAGGCCGGGCCGGCCCTGAACTTCTCGGACGTGCTCTTCGTGACCGAGAACCGCGGCCACGTCCTGGCCGCCCGGCGGCTCGGCATGGCGGCCGTGCACGTGCGGGGGCCCGGCCAGATCGACGGCGAGGTGGACACGCTCACCGACCTCGTCCCCGTGGTGGAGGCGTTCGTCAGCGGTGACGGCGAGCGGTCGGAGAGCGTCGTCGTCGTGGCGCCGTCAGGTGCGGCAGGATCGGCCGCGGCCGCCGGCCTGACGTGGACGGTGCTCGGCGACGTCCTCGTGCTGAGCGGCTCGCCCGCCGGCGTCCAGCAGTTCGTCGACGCGACCGGCGCGGCACCGCTGCGCCGCTGGGCCGTGCCGCCGCACCACCTGCACCTCGTCACCCAGATCGGCCGGCTGTTCCAGGAGACGCATCCCGAGGTGCCGGTGATCGTGGACAAGGGGCGCTATCTCGTCGTCGCGCTCGAACCGGGCGCCGGCGCGCTCCGCGACCGATCGGGAGGCGGTTGCCACGCCGTCCGTCCGCTGCCCGCCGACGCCGTGGTCTTCGACCAGCGTGCTGCCGCGGGGCGGCACGGGGGTGGCCCCGCGGTCATCGACCGACGTCGGGCCGAGGACCTGTCCCGCGCGGCCTTCGAGGCCGACCTGGCCGCGCTGGTCGGTTTCCGCACCCGGCACTCGACCGGCACCGGATTTCTGGCCGCCGTCGAATGGGTGCGGACCGCGCTGGCCGGGCACGGCTACGCCACGCAGGTCCAGACGCTGCCGGTGGGCGCCGGAACGACGCGGAACCTCATCGCCGACCGTCCGGGAGGCGGCGACGAGCGCGGTGTCGTGATCGTCACCGCCCACCTGGACTCGGTGAACAGCCGGGGCGGCCCGGCGGCGGACGCACCGGGCGCCGACGACAACGCGTCGGGGGCCGCGGGCGTGCTGGCGATCGGCCGGGCGCTCGCCCCGCACACCAGCAGGCACGACCTGCGTCTGGTCCTGTTCGGCGGGGAGGAGCAGGGCCTGTTCGGCAGCCGGCACTACGTGGCCGGGTTGTCAGCGGGAGAGCGCGACCGGATCCGTGCCGTCGTCAACATGGACATGATCGCCGGGCGCAACACGGCCACCCGCACGGTGCTCCTCGAGGGAGCCGCGGTGTCCCAGCACGTGATCGAGGCCCTGGCGGCCTCGGCCGAGGCACACACCTCCCTGGTGGTCCAGACCAGCCTCGATCCGTTCAACAGCGACCACGTCCCCTTCCTCGACCAGGGGATCCCGGCCGTCCTGACCATCGAGGGGGCCGACGGGGCGAACGTCAGGGTGCACACCGAACTCGACACGCCGGAGTCGTGCGACGTCGACCTGGCCCTGGAGATCCTGCGGATGAACGTCGGCTTCGTCGCGCAGGTCCTCGACGCGCCGTGAGCCCCTCGGCCCCGCCCGGCCGCTGCCGGTCCCGCCGTCCCGCGTGCTCGGGCGTGCCCACGGTGGTCGACGCGAGGCAGCCGCTGGCTCACGCCACGGTCGCGGCCGACGGATCCGCGGCCACCAGCCCCGGGGCGGGCCTCCCCGCCTCCTCCTCGGCCGCCAGCAGCTGCCGCACCACCGACCCGAGGAACGCCTGCGCACGGAGAACGCCGAGGTGTCCCACGTCGGGGACGGCGACGTTCACGACCCTCGCCCCGTCCTCGTCGAGCCGGGCGGAGTCCGGGCCGACGATCAGGTCGCGGTCGGAGTAGTACGCCACCCATCGGACGCCGACGGCGTCGCCCGGCCGCTCGAGGTCCTCGAGGACCGGCGACCCGGGCCGGAGCGCGCGAGCCACCCCTCCCCAGCCGAGCGACGCGACGTGCGTCCCTCGATGCGGAGCCGCCACGGTGACGGCCGTGCCGACGTGTCTCGCGAGTCCGAGTCGGTGGACCGCGTAGCGGACGACGACCCCGCCCAGGCTGTGCCCGACCACGTGCAGGTGATCTGTCCCGGCCGCCCGCATCGCCTCATGGCACTGCGCCACGAGCCCCCGGGCGATGTCGTCCAGGCTCGTGGTCATCGCGTTGTAGGCAGCTGCGTGGACGTTCGTGAAGCCGGCCCGCCGGAGCTCCCGTTCCAGCGGCCACCAGGCAGCGGGGCTGCCCGCGTACCCGTGCACGAGGACCACCGGGGCGGAGCGGAGCGTGGTGCCCTCCGCCGGCTCGGGGTGCACCGGCTGCAGGGCCGGGTCGCCCACGACGGTGGCCCCCCACGGGAGGAGCAGCACGGCCCAGGCCATCTCAGCCACTTCACGGGCGAGATGGGCGCCCATCACCCAGTCAGGCACGACGGGCCGGCCGATACTCACGAGCCCTCCCCGGTCGCGCGTGCGGGTGTTGCTGCGCAGCTACAGAGCCGGTGGAGCGGTGGCTGATACCGGGGCATGCCGAGCCCGGTGACCGTCCTCGGGACGGCAGGTATCACCGCCCGGCGCCGGGCCTCCTAGGTGCGAGCAGGTGGTACTGGGCACGGCGAGGCTGTCGAGGGGACGCGGCATGGGTACTGCGGCGGCGCGGGTGGACCTGATGGGTGGTTTCGCGCTGTACCTGACCGGTTCACGGTCGTGTGCAGCGGTGGACGACCTGCCGAGGGGAGTGCAGCGGCTGGTCGCCCACCTGGGCCTCTCCCATCGTCCGGCTCGCGCTGCGGTCGCCGGCCTCCTGTGGCCCGACGTCCCCGAGTCGCAGGCGCACGGCAGCCTGCGGTCGGCCCTGTGGCGGCTGCAGAAGGTGGCGCCGGGGCTCGTGGACGTGTCAGGTGGGGCGCTCGCGCTGGCGCCCGCCGTCCGGGTCGACGTCCGGGAGTTCGACGTGTGGGCGCACAGCGCGCTCGATCCGCGGGGCGACGCCGACCCGGTCATCTCGGCCGGGGTCGGCATGTCCGGTGACCTCCTGCCGGGTTGGTACGACGACTGGGTGCTGCTGGAGCGAGAGCGCCTGCGCCAGTTGCGCCTGCACGCCCTCGAGGCCCTGGCCGACAAGTTGACCGCGGCCGGACGCCACGGTGAGGCGGTGCAGGCCGCCCACGCCGCCGTCCGGACCGAGCCGCTCAGGGAGACCGCTCATCGGACGCTCATGCGCATCCACCTCGCGCAGGGCAACGTCGCGGAGGCCATCCGCACCTGCGAGTCCTTCCGTGCGCTCCTCTTCGACGAGTTGGGCGTCGCACCGTCACCGCAGATGGAGGAGCTCGTCTTCGGTCTCCGGCGCTCCCCGTCGTCGCGGGCTCCGGCACGGGTTCCCGGCGGTGCCCTCTCGGAAGGCCCGCGCCACCGTCCGGCCCATCGCGGCCCAGCACGCGTCGGCGGGCCGCAGTAGGGCTCTGCTCGCCAGCGCATCGCCGCCGCTGCAACGGCTCCGTCCCGGAGCTCCCGGGACGAAGCCGTAGTCGCCTCACGTCAGGTCGATGCCCGTTCCCCATCGACTGCGCGAGCGCGGGCATGCAGTGGAGTCGGTGGGCCACGCCGAGACCTTCCACGTCGGCTCGACTGCGCCTGACGCGATCGCGAGGGTGAGCCTGATCCGCTTGCCGTCCGTGACGCTCTCCATCAACCAGGACCAGCAGGCCTGCTTCCCCGCGTGCCGGACCGAACTCGATCGGCTGGTCGTCACCGCCCCGCCCTCGCCGAACAGCTGCCCGCCTGGCCACTACATGCTGTTCCTGGTGGACGGCGCCGGTGTGCCGACCGTGGCGCGGACCGTGCGCATCGGTGCCCCTCCCGCCGCCACCCGCGACGCCCTCGCCGCGGATGCCCCGCCCGTGGTCGTCGAGGCGCAGCCATCAGCGCCGGCGCCGTCGAGCACCCGTGTGTACCTGCGGCTCTCGACTCGCGAGGCCGCCGTCAGCGCGGCCCCGGGCACCCGTGTGGTGGTCGGCATCACCGCGACCTGCCCCTACGGGATCGGGGCGTGCTGGGGCGGCGCCCACGAGGCGCTCGGTCTGACCGGCGTCGCGCTGGTCCATCCGGTCCCGAACGCGGCGGACTCGACGGCCGAGGTCCGCCTCGGCGACGAGGAGCTGCCCGAGCTGGCCACGTGCCGTCAGGAGTTCGGGCGCATCATGAACGGGGACGTACGAGCTCCGCGGCGTCGAGGTCACGCTCCGGGGGAGGTCGCCCTGCGGGAGGGGCAGCTGGTGCTGGCGAGAGCGACAGGACCTCGGATCAGGCTGCTGCCGCTGACCCAGGCGGAGAAGGTCCAGTGGAACCACACGAACGATCTCCCACGCCACTGGCGGACGACGAGGCCGCTGCCTTCGACCGACTCCTCATCGAGACGCGGGACCCGGCGGAGGACCACACGGTGACCGACACCGGCCCGCTGCGGCAGACCGGTGCCGACCACGTGCTGCACGTCCGGCTCTTCGCCCGGGGAGGGCCGTGAGCGGGCAGGATCACCAGCGGATGTCGTCGGTCCCCTCCAGGGGCGTCCGCCGTTCCAACGCCTCCGGCACGGCGAGGGTGTCGGCGTCCCGGAGGACGTCCGAGAACCGCAGTCCGGTGCGTTCCTCGAGCTCGGGCACCGAGGTCTGGAACACCCGGAACTCGTCCAGCTCCAGAGCCTCGAGCTGGACGAGGTTCTGGGTCAGCAGGAACGCGCGGGCGCTGAGCTCGCCGTCCTCGCGGAAGACGAGGACCTTCCAGTACTCGCGCGGCAGCCTCACCCCGCGGTAGACGCGGTCGTCGTCCTGGAAGACCGGCCCACCGAACACACTGATCTTCAGGTCCTCGACGTCGACGTCAGCGAGGACCGCGTCCTCCAGCTGACCCCACACCCCGGCGCGGGCGCTCTGGTTGAAGTCGTCCATCTGCGGCGTGATGTTGGTGAAGAAGAAGGAGTCGGTGTTGGCCTTCTTCGCGACCGGGAGGCTGCCCCAGAGCAGGTCCGCGCGCCGTGCCAGGTGTCCCCGGTCGAGGTCGTTGTCCGAGTACAGCTCATCGCCGACCTGGAGGTCCTCGGGTATCCGTGGGTCCTTGACGAACTTGATGCCCTTGCGGCTCAGCCCCTTCAGCGAGCCCCCGTCGACGTTCCACGCCACCCAGAACGGGAAGCGCCGGGATGCCCGCATCTGCAGGGAGAAGTGGGTGTACCGGACGATCTCCTGCCCGTCGACGGTGACGGCCACGTCGTCGCGCAGGGACGCGGCCGGCACGGGGACGTCGATCCGCACACCGAGGAAGTCGCGGTCGTAGCCGCCGGTCTCCTCGACCTCGTGCACGGTCGGGGGTCGCAGCGAGATCGCGAGCTTCTCGAACACCGACGCCGGAAGACACGCCAGCGCGTGGTCGTCCGGGCTGGTGTCGCTCTCCCCGCCGAAGTGCAACCCGGCCACGACCGTCTGTGTCTGGCCGGCTCGGGTGAACATCCACAGTGAACCGGAGTCGCCGCCGCGGCTGATCTGGGCGGCGGCCGCCGGATGATCGGGGTCGGGCCCGATCTCGAAGCAACCGATGTTGCGGACGCCCACGTCACCGCCGTAGTCGATCTTGACGATGGTGTCGACCCGCCGCACGATGCCGTGGGTGACACCGGTCGTGCGCCCGGACTTGACGACGGTGTCGCCGAGCTCGGGTTCGCCCAACTGCTCGGGGACCACGTCCAGCTCGATGGTGGCGGGGTCGAACTCGCGGTCCTCGATGTCGGCGACGGCGCAGTCTCCCGCGATGCCCAGGTGCGAGCGGACGAGGCGGCCCAGCCGATTGCGGTCGGTGCGGTTGTCGTCGTGCGTTCCGGGCTGAACGATGTCGTCGCCCAGTGCACCGTCCGGGCCGTGCAGGACGTGCCAGTTGCTCAGGACGTACGGCGTGCCGTCGGCCCGGTCGTAGACGATGCCGCCGATGGTGCCCGCGCTGACGCGCACGTTGCCCACGCTGACGCCGGGCACGATGGGGTCGATCCGGGCCTTGCGTTGCACTGCGACCGGCTCGGGCACCACCTTGAAGGCCGGCTCGTACCGTCGCTCGAGCACATCCGTGGGGACCTCCACGCCGTCGACCGTGATCGACCTGGGTACCGCTGCGGTCCCCAGCGCTTCGAGCGCGTCCGGCGCCGAGTGCTTCTCGTTGACCGTGAACTGCACGGAGAGGTCCGGCGTCCGCCGACCGTCGGTCACCTTGTAGCCGATGCCGATGGAGGTGATGTTCGGGTCCCGCAGGTAGTCCTCACCCCTGACCCGGATGAACCGTCGCAGCGCGGCGAGCAGGTCCTCTTCCCTGTCCGCCGCCCTGTCGTCCTTGCGTGTCTTCTTGGCGGACTTCGCGGTCGCCTTCTGCGGAGGCATGGCCGGACCCTTCTACGGTGCCGTCGCTCGCTGGTCGAGCGTCAGTCCGTGCGCGAACCCGTCGCGCGCGGCCGACGACGGGCTCCCGGTGGGGCCCGTACCGGGAAGAGGGGCTCGCGATGCCGGCTGATACATGGGACGAGCCGGTCGGCGGCCGGAACGGCCTCACGGCGCTCCACCCGTCACCCCAGGACGCTGCCACGGCTGGAACGCGTTGGTGGCCGCGCGCATCGCCGGCCGCAGGTCCGCGTGGTGTCGCAGGATCACCGAGGTCATGGTGGTGTCGGCCAGCCACCGCATGCCGGCGGACGTGTACACCGCAGGGGAGAAGTGCTCGGTGAGGAGCCGGTCACTGTTCAGCCGGCGGATGCCATGAGGATGAAGATCCGGAACGCCGTGGCGCTGTACTGCCGCTGGAAGTGGCAGTACCGGGGACGCCGAGTTCCCGGTGCCGGAGGGGTGGGCCGGCTCGCGGCCTACCGATAGTCCCGGTCCGTCCAGCCCCTGGTGGCCGGGTCGGCGTGCAGGTCGAATCCGCGAGGTCTCCGGCGCCCGGAGCCCGCAGCCCGTGGTGAGGACGAGGACCGCCAGTACGGACACGGAGACGGCCAGGAAGGTGTCGTAGCGGTCGAGCAGCGCCACCGTCCTGCCGCCGACCACCTCTACGACCGCGCTCCGCTGGGCAGGCGCCTCGAACTGATGCACGGCCGAGGGACGGCGCCGGTGCCCTTCCCATGTGTCCGAACAGAGCAACGAGAACGGCCGGGAAGGGGCTGTTGGAGCGTTGGCGTCCGCTGAGGCACCCGCCCCTCGCTGTCGTCCGGCACGCCGAGGGGAGCGGACCTGCCGGCAAGCGCCAGCGCCCCGTCAAGAGATGTGTGGCGATACAGCGGCGCTCGCGAAAGGGCGAGTTCCGCCGGATGTGGTCGCGACGACGCTGCGCGTCCCACGCGCACGCGCGCACGTCGGGGGATCCGCACCGGGGCTCGGTCCATTCACCACATTGGGTGAGTGCATCACTCTGGGTTACCAGCGAGGATCACCGTGCCCATACGGAGGTGGCAATGTGCGCTCACGAGCGCCGCGGCTACTACCGTGCGTGACCTATTGATGGATGGTGACCTTGAACGACGACCGGAGCGCTGCGCTGCTCATCCGCGTGTGGGTCGAGGAGGGCACTGGCGGCTTCCGGAGCCGGGTCAGTTCGATCGACACCTCCGGCGGCGAGGACACCGGTGAGATCACGGTTGCTGTGGCCTCGTCGACCGACGATGTCCTCGATGCCGTCCGTCGATGGCTCGAGGATTTCACGCGCCGGGCATCGGACCCGATTGACACGGATTAGTCCCGCCAGGACCCTTGCAACACTGCTGATGCCCGGATCCCCGTCCTCTGCGCCGGCACGCGAGGACTCGGAGGGGGGACTTCACGTGGACCCAGCACCGGTCGCGCGTGTGGAACTGCTCGAAGGGTTCAGTCTCGAGTTCGAACGGTGTGGTGGCAGGGTGTCCGACGGCCTGCCTCGCGGAGTCCAGCGGCTGGTCGCCCTCCTCGGGGTGTCCCGTCGGCCACCACGGACCGCGGTCGCGGGACTGTTGTGGCCTGACGTCCCCGAGGTCCATGCGCAGGGCAGTCTCCGTTCGGCGCTCTGGCGACTCCATCGGATCGCACCGGGACTCATCCACACCTGCCGGGACACCCTGTCGCTCGCCGACGGTGTCCAGGTGGACGTCCGCGAGCTCACCTGCTGGGCCCAACGGATCTTCGACCCGACGGCTAGCGTCGACGACCTGGTGGCGGCCCGTCTACGACTTCGAGGCGAGCTGCTGCCCGGCTGGTACGACGACTGGGTGTTGCTCGAACGGGAACGGCTACGGCAACTCCGCATGCACGCACTCGAGGCGTTGGCCGACCGGCTCGCGGCGGCCGGTCGCCACTCGGAAGCTGTGCAGGCCGCCTATGTCGCCGTACAAGCAGAGCCGCTTCGCGAGAGCGCCCACCGGACTCTCATCCGCGCGCACCTGGCCGAAGGGAATCTCATCGAGGCGATGCATGCCTACGAGTCGTTCCGGACCATGCTCGCGGACGAGCTCGGCGCCGCCCCGAGCAGACTGATGCGCGATCTCGTCAACCGCCTACCCGTTCCTGACTTTCATCCTGCCTCCCACTTCTAGGAACGAGGCTGCCGGGAGGCTGAAGAGCCCAGGTCGCGCGCCCCCTCGCCGTCGCGAAGTACCGATGATCGTCCAGGGTCGACGTTGCAGGCAGAAGTCCCAAGGCAGCTGCTGGCTGTGCCAGAGGTCGAGGGCCTGGCCGAAGTGGTGCGTACCGCGGACGGGACGACGCGGCGCGGCGGTCCTGGACTTCATGACCAACCTGCGCGGGCCTCGCTGCCGTCAGGGGGCTCGTCACCGCCGTGATCGGCGGGCGGGCTGTTCCTGAGCCAGAACGGCGATGCGGGTGGCGGCGGGACGTACATCTCCATGACCGACCCGCCCCCTCCTCCGCAGCAGGACGGGGGTGAGGTCGATGCCGAGAGCCTGGAGTAGCGGACCGTCAGAGGTCTTGGGCGACGACGAGGTCACCGTTCCCGTGACCGGCTACCTGCACGGCGCCTACAGCGCCTGCGGTTCCTTGCTCTACCTGCTCGCGGACGAATGCGCGGCCCGCTACCGGCCCACGTGCGACGCGTTGTTCGCGGTCTCCGCGTAAAGCTGGGCCTCGAGGATCACGGCGTGACGTGCGGGGGCGTGTCGAGGACTGGACGGCGCCGGTGTCTGCAGGGCTGGTCCATCACTCCGACCGCGGAGTACCTGGCCATCCGCTACACCCAGCGGCCGGCCAAGATCGGCGCGTCACCTTGGTCGGCTCGCGCGGGGACTCCTACGACACGCCGCCGAACCAGGGATGACCTCAAGAAACACCGCGACGGAGCACTCGAGACGGCAGAACCCAGCCTCCACTGGACCCGAGGCGGGTCACCCCTGGAGCGCGCTGCCGGCTCCAGGATGGATGGTCCCGGCACCGGCCCGGCGCTAACGTGTGACGCCTGCCCACGACTCGAGCGGGGTTCGATGACAGCACCGCAGGGCCCGTCGCGGCTTTCCGTTGCAGTGCACGCGACGGCCGTCGTGGAGGACGGCGCGCGGATCGGGACCGGCACGCGGGTCTGGCATCACGCGCACGTGCGTGCTGGAGCGACCGTCGGATCGGACTGCGTGCTCGGCAAGAACGTCTTCATCGACGCCAGTGCCGTGGTCGGCGACCGATGCAAGATCCAGAACAACGTCTCCGTCTACAACGGGGTCACGCTCGGGTCGGACGTCTTCGTCGGCCCGGGTGCGGCGTTCACCAACGACCTCCGGCCTCGCGCGTCCGCCAGCGAGTGGTCGGTCACCCCGACTGCCGTCCGCGACGGGGCCTCGATCGGCGCGAACGCCACCATCGTCTGCGGCAATGTGCTGGGCCGGTTCTCCATGGTGGCGGCAGGGGCGGTGGTGACCCGGGACGTCGATGCTCACCAACTGGTGGCCGGCAACCCCGCCCGGCCCGTCGGATGGGTGTGCGGTTGCGGCGAGGTGGTCAGCCGGGACCCCGCCCGACCGGCGGACCTGCGGTGCACCGAGCACCGAGCCGCGTCCTCCGGGGAGGGTGCGGTGACGTGAACCCGACGATCCCCATCTCGGCCGTCACCCTCGGCCCCGAGGAGGAGCGGCTGGTTCTTGAGGTCCTGCGCTCAGGGCAACTGGCCCAGGGACCGAAGGTCCGGCAGCTCGAGGAGCAGTTCGCGGCGGCGCACGACGTCGCGCACGCGGTCGCCGTCAACAACGGCACCACCGCGCTGGTCGCGGCGCTGCGCGGGTTGTCCCTCGGTCCAGGCGATGAGGTCGTGACCACCCCCTTGAGCTTCGTGGCAACGCTGAACGCCATACTCGCGACCGGCGCCACGGTGCGCTTCGCCGACATCGACGAGGACTTCTGCCTCGATCCTGACGCGGTCGGCGCGCTGATCGGTGAGCGGACCCGCGCTCTACTGCCCGTGCATCTCTACGGGCTCCCGGCCGACATGCCCCGGTTCGCGCAGCTCGCCCGGAAGCACGGGCTGGCGCTGGTGGAGGACGCCGCCCAGGCGCCCGGCGCCCGGATCGGCGGGCGTGCCGTCGGCTCCTGGGGCGTCGGCTGCTTCTCGTTCTACGCGACCAAGAACATCATGTGCGGTGAGGGCGGGATGATCACCACCGACGACGCGGCCCTCGCCGACCGCCTCCGCGTGCTGCGCAACCAGGGCATGCGTGCGCCTTACCAGTACGAGGCCGCGGGCCACAACTACCGCCTCACCGATCTGCAGGCCGCGATCGCCCTCGCCCAGCTGGCGCGGCTCGATCACGTCAACATCGCCCGCCGCCGCCACGCCGCCTTCCTCTCCGAACACCTCCGCGACGTCCCCGGCCTGCGGCTCCCATCCGTGCCGGCCGGCCGGTCCCACGTGTTCCACCAGTTCACCGTCCGGATCACCCCGGACGCGGCGGTCAACCGGGAGGGCTTCGTGGCAGGCCTGTCCGACCGGGGCATCACCACCGGCATCTACTACCCGAGACTGATGCACGACTACGACTGCTTTCGGGACAACCCCCAGGTGGTGGTGGACGAAACCCCGGTCGCCGCTCGGGTGGTGACCGAGACCGTCTCCCTGCCGGTGCACCCGCAGCTGAGCCCGAACGACCTGGAACGCATCGTCGAGGCGGTCAGCGAGGTCCTGCAGTGACCCGGGTTGCGGTGGTGGGCGCCGGGATCATGGGCGCCCACCACGCCCGGGTCCTGCACCGGCTGCCCGGCGCCGAGCTGACCCTGGTCGTCGATCCGCACGAGGACCCCGGCCGGGCTCTCGCTGCCTCCGTCGGCGCGCAGTACAGCGATGATCCGGCTGCGGTGCCCGAGCGCGCCGACGCCGCGGTCGTCGCGAGCACCAGCGAGTCACATGCCGACATCGGCGTCCCGCTGCTCGAGTCGGGCGTGGACCTGCTCGTCGAGAAGCCCATCGCCACGACCGTCGACGACGCCGACCGCCTGATCACGGCGGCGCAGGACCACGGGCGCGTGCTGGCGGTGGGGCACATCGAGCGCTTCAACCCGGCTGTCCTGGAACTGGACCACCTGCTCGACGGCCTGCTGCACATCGAGCTGGTCCGCATGGGGCCGTTCGCACCGCGGGTCACCGCCGACGTCGTCCTCGATCTCATGATCCACGACCTAGAGCTCGCCCTGGCCCTCGCCGGCTCGGAGGTCGCCAGGGTCGAGGCGGTCGGCCGCCAGGTGCGGACCGACTCCCTGGATCTCGCCACCGCGCTGCTTCAGTTCCACAACGGCGTCACCGCAACCGTGACAGCCAGTCGGGTCGGGCAGACGAAGATCCGCCGGATCGAGCTGACACGGCGGACGAGCTACGTGGTCGCCGATCTGATCCGCCAGGACGTGACGATCCACCGGGTCGATCACCACGAGTTCCTGTCCGAGGGCGGGGCGCGTTATCGGCAGACCGGGCTTGTGGAGATCCCGTTCCTCGAGAACCGCGGCGAGCCGCTTGCCCTCGAACTCGACCACTTCCTCGAGTGCGTGGCGCACCACTGCTCCCCGCGGGTGACCGGACTCCAGGGGCGCCGGGCGCTGGAGCTGGCACTGGCGGTCCAGGAGTCCGCAAACGGCCGGCGTCCCTGAGCGCCCCTGCCCGCCGGCTCAGTTCTGCCTCCACCCTCGTGCGGGTGCCGGCCGCCGCGAACTCGCGTGCCGCCGCCGAATCCTGGCCAGCCCGACTCCCATCTGCCACACGTCTCGCACGGTGACCCGGCTGCGGTGCTCCCGGTGCTGGGCGGACAGCCGCACCGGCACCTCGACCGGCTGGACGCCGCCGAGCTCGGCGAGGTGGCACAGTTCCGTCGTCATCAGGTAGCCCGGCTCGGTCAGCCGGTCGACGACCTGCCGGGCCCAGTCCCCCGCGAGGATGAACGTGCCCTGCGGATCCACTGTCCGCATACCCAGGACGACCCGGCGCAACAGCAAGAAGCCCCAGCTGAGAACGAGCCGCAGCCCGCCGCGGTCGACCGCCGATTCCGGGTGGCCCTTGGAGCCGATGATGACCGGATGGGCGGCCGGATCGATGCCGTCGGCGGCGTCGAGGTCGTCGAATCCGAAAGGCAGATCGTCTGCTGTGAGCAGGACCCGGGCCCCGCGGCTCGCCGCGATGCCAGTGCGGTAGGCGTTGCCGAGACCCCTGGCCGACCGCAGGACGACGAGTCGAACGCCGGGGTACGGCCAGGTCTGCTGGAGGCACCCGAGCAGGCCACAGGTGTCGTCGTTCGAGCCGTTCTCCACGACGATCACCTCTGCGTTCCGGCCCTGCAACCGGGTCGCGAGGGCGCGGAGGGTGTCCTCGATGACAGCGGTGCTGTTGTGCGCCGGGACGACGTAGGTGAGCGCCACCGCGCCGAGCTCCGCGCGCTCGTCCGCCGGCTCGCCTCCGGCCGCCCCCATCACCGGTCGGCATCTCCTGCTCGTCGCATCGTGAGCATCGTCGTCGCGCAAGGACGGTGACCGACACGTTAGCGTGGCCGGGAGCCCGGCGCGCCGATGAACGAGGAGGTCGGCCGTTGACCACGACAGCGGGGACGTCGGCCCACCGGTCGGCGATCGGGGGTACTTCACGCCGAATCCCCGAGTGGGCGGTCGCCGTCGGCGTCGGCGTCACGGTCACCTCGGTGATGACGATTCCGTTCCTCCAGCACCATCACTTCTACTACCGCGGCGACAACCCCGAGTCGTTCATCCCGCTGTGGCACCACTTCGGCCAGCAGCTGCGCGCTGGCCACTGGCCGACCATGGAGCCGTCCGGCTGGGCCGGGGGCAACTACGCGGCCGAGGGCACGTACGCGCTGTGGAACCCCGTCCAGCTGTTCGCCTATGTCGTCGTCTCGCTGTTCGACGACCTCGCCACCGCGGCCGCCGTCGTGCAGATCGGGTTCCTGGCCCTGCTCGGGACCGCCGCCTACCTGCTGAGCCGGGAGTACGGGGCCGGCCGGATCGCCGCGGTCGCCGTCGCGGTGGGCGTTCCCGCCACCGGGTTCACGATGTACTACGAGGCGGCCGGTTGGCCAGCAGGTCTGATGGCGTTCACGTGGGTCATCTGGTTCTGGTGGGCGGCCCGCCGGCAGGCCCGCGGCCACCTCTGGCCGTTCGTGCCGTTCCTGGTCGGCGCCCTGGGGATGACCACCGGAAACCCGTACGCGGCGCTGGGCATCGTCGTCGTCCTGAGTGGCATCGCGGTCGAGCTGCTCGTCCGGCGTGCCTACCGCCTGCTCGGCGGGCTCGTCCTGACGGGCGCCTGCGTGGGGGCGGTAGCGGCGCCGGTGTTCCTCCCGATGGTCGGCACGCTCTCGGTGACCGACCGTCAGCAGACCGCCATGCTCTCGAACGACATGTTCCTGGTGCCCCACCTGAGTGACATGCTCCTCTCCAGCGCGCCGACGTACCTGCCCGGGATCATCAACTGGAACGGGGCGGTCCTCGAGCAGCTGCCCTCGACCTACTTCCTGTGGTTCGCCATGCCGGTGCTCCCGTGGTTGCGGTGGCAGGGGTTGCGCCGCGCGCATCGTTCGCTGACGAGTCTGGTGGTCATCACGACCATCTACGGCGCGCTGAGCCTCGGACCGTCGAACGTGTGGCTCTTCCGCTGGCCGATCCGGCTGATCGAGTACTTCTACGTCGGCGTCGCGGTGCTGCTCGCACTCGTCCTCTCGCGGGGCTTCGCGCGGGACCACGTCCGGGAGCGCCTGCTCGCGACGGTCGGGATCGTGGCGGCGGGGGCCTACCTCTCGTTCGCTCTGCGCCCGGATGTCTACCGGATGCACGTCATGGCCGGCCTCGGCGTCCTGAGCTTGGTCCTCGCGGCGGTGTACGTCTCCTGCCGCCGCGGACCGGTCGCCGGGGGTGCGCTGCTGGTGGTCGGCACGGCCGTGGTCGTGACCTACCAGACCAGTCGGCTCCCGGTGGGGATCGAGTCGACGACCGCGACCGGTGGGCAGCCCCCCTCCTCGATCGCCGAGGTGCGCGAGGCCACGTCGTCCTATCGGGGACCGGTGCTGCAGCTGTCCGCCGAGACCTCCCTCGGCGTGGCGTCGCCGGCCCAGACCGGCGAGCTGCTGTTCGGCAACGAGGGCCTGATGTCCGGGCACGAGTCGCTCGTGCGGTACAGCGGCATGGGCTTCGAGGAATTCACCGGCGCTCTGTGCATGGACTACCGGGGGCAGTTCTGCCTCGAAGCGTTCGACCGGGTGTGGGCTCCGGTCGGGGAGGCCGGCGTGCCGCTCATCGACCTGTTGAAGGTGCAGACCCTGGTGCTCGACGCTCGGATGTTCCCCGGACCGGCCGCCGGTCCACCCCCCGGGGGCTGGTCCGTCGCCGCCCGCGACGACCTGCGGACCGTTTGGGTCCGGGATCGGCCCAGCGCCTACGAGGGGCGGCTGTCATGGGCCTCACCGGGCATCGACGTCCGGTCGGACCGGAGCCGGGCCGAGACCGAGTCGGTGTCTTTCCACGCTGCCGACGACGGCACCCTGACGTTCGCGCGGCTGAACTGGCCCGGGTACAGCGCGACACTGGACGGCGACCCGATCGCGGTGCGGACCGGTCCCGCCGGGCTGCTGAGGATCGACGTGCCGGCCGGTCGGCACGTTCTGACACTGCACTTCGAGTCGCCTGGGTTGTCCCTGGGCGTCGGGATCCTCGCCGTCGCGGTCCTCGTCAGCCTCGGACAGACGGTCCTGTGGATCATGAGGGTCGTTCGACGAAGGCAGCCGGTCCCGGCGCCGTCGGCTGGTCGATCCGGTCCGCCCGGCGGGACAGTCGGGACGGACCAGGCGGACGTCGTCCCGATCCCGACCGGGGCGACGGGACGGTGAGGTCGGGTCCGCGAGGACGTCCCACTGTCGCGGACTGGGCCATCGGGAGGTGGCAGCGAGTGACCGAGGGCGCCACGGGATCGGCGCCTCAGCCCGCCACTGCCGGCGTCTTCCCCGGAGCAGTGTCCGCACGCGGTACGTGGCGAGCCCGTCTCATCTCCTGGGGCCGCCGCCTGGTCGTCCTGGCGATCGTCGGATACGCGACCTACCAGGTGGTGAGCCAGTGGCACCAGGTCTCACACACGCTGTCCCAGCTGCCCTGGCTCCGCCTGGTGCTGTCCTCCGCCGCTGTGACAGCCGGGGTCCTGTTCAGCCCGCTCGTCTGGCAGGCCATGCTCGACGACCTCGGCTCGCACGTCCGCGTACGTGAGGCGTCCAAGATCTACCTGGTGGGTCAGCTCGGGAAGTACGTCCCCGGGTCGGTGATGGCGCTCCTGCTCCAGATGGAGCTGGCACGGTCGTTCGGTGTCAGCCGGGCCCGCAGCCTCATCGCCTCCGTCCTGACCGCGGGTGTCGCCGTCATCGCGTCACTGCTCGCCGGGACCCTCGCCCTGCCAGCGCTCGTCCGGAACGAGCGCACGGTGCTGTGGCTGTTCATGCTGCTGCCGATCGGGCTGGTGCTGCTGCACCCCCGGCTGCTGACGTTCGTGGTCGACACGCTCCTGTCGGTGCTGCGCCGCGAGCCACTGTCCCGGCGGCTCAGCGGCCGGGCCATCGGCCGGGCGACCGGTGTCTGCCTGCTCGTGTACGTCTGCTACGGCCTGCATCTGTACGTACTGGCCGGGTCCCTGGATGCGACGCGGCATATGCACGGTGGGCTCCTGCTGCTGCTGTGCGTGGGAGCCATGGGCCTGGCTATGACCGCCGGCCTGGTGGCCTTCATCCTGCCGTCCGGCATCGGCGCCCGTGAGCTGATCGTCGTGGCGGCGCTCTCCGCGGTTCTGCCCTACGGGCAAGCGCTCGCGCTCGCCGTCGTCTCCCGTCTCTCGTTCACCGTGGTGGAGCTGGCAACCGCCGGGACGGCGGCCTTGATGGCTCGACCGTCCACGTGCGGTCGCGGCGAGCCGTGACCCGGAGCCGGACCTCCCGCTGCGCTCACATGTCCTCCGGCGTGGCGGCAGCTGCGGTCCCCCTGCTCCATGCGGAGGGTCGGTGCGTGGAAGCCTGCATAGCGCAGAGTGGTCGAGCGCTAGCGCTATGACACACGCAGCCGACGCCGTGACACGGAGCGTCGCCGGCTACTCGCGACGCCGACATTGTGGCGATCTCGACCTGAGAACCACCGTTACCGTTCGTGGCGACGGGTGCCATGCGGCGGAGGAGTCGGGGCGAAATTCGGAGGCCGTGCACTGATGGTGTCATCTATTGGCGATCAGACTGCACGTGTAGGTCAGGACGGTGCCGACCGAACTGCCCAACAGATCGTGGTGCAGCGCACCCTGTTCGTCGGGCCGACCGCAGAGGCGCCGGAGGATCTGTACAGCCTCGTGACGCGAGGTGTCGTGGTCCGGGAGCGGGGCCGGCTGATGCTCCACCGTCACGCCTGCGCTACGACCAATACCTACTTCGGCCGGTTCCCCGCCACGTATTGGCAGCGCTGGACGTCCGCCCCTGCCGTCACCATCGAGTTCGTCGTCACTGGCGACG
Organism: Modestobacter marinus; assembly: GCF_019799945.1. Classification (GTDB taxonomy): domain Bacteria; phylum Actinomycetota; class Actinomycetes; order Mycobacteriales; family Geodermatophilaceae; genus Modestobacter; species Modestobacter marinus_B. Next base: position 40,032 of record NZ_JABGCH010000002.1, on the reverse strand, counting down.
GGATCGTGCGGATCATGGCGTCCGACGCGACGGGCGGCCCGCGCACCGTTGTGGTCCGCGAGGTCGTGAACGCGCACGCCGAGACGGTCCGTCTCTCGGTGCGCCTGGACAGGTTCGTCGACGGCGGTGGCCTCTGGTTCGAGATGGAGACCGACGAGGGCGAGTTGACGGTCGAACGAGTGCGCTGGTCCGTAGGGCGGCTCCGCTCTCGCCGTCCCACGGCAGTGGTGATCTGCACGTACAACCGGGTACAGGACTGTGTGGCCACCCTGGGGACGCTGGTGGGGGACAGGGAGGTCTTTGCCGACCTCGACTCCGTCTACGTCGTGGACCAGGGCAGCGACACACTGGACGCCTACGGGGAGTTCGAGGCGCTCCGCAGGGAGATGGGGGCCACCCTGCGCTACGTCCGCCAGCGGAACCTCGGCGGCGCGGGGGGCTTCACCCGTGGGATGTACGAGGCGATGCGGGACCACGCACCCGAGGGCGTGAACCTGTTGCTGATGGACGACGACATCCGGCTGGAACCGGAGACGGTGCTCCGGCTCCGCGGGCTCGCCGACCGGGCGGACCAATCCGTCCTCGTCGGTGCGCAGATGCTCAACCTCCTCCACCCGAACCGGCTGCACGTCGGTGCGGAGACCGCGGACCTGGCAATCCTGCGGGCCGGGCAGCCGGTCGAGGGTGCCATGACGAACGCCGATCTGACCGATAGAGAAGACCTCACCAAGGCGGAACAGCACCCGCGGGTCGACGCCGTCTACAACGCCTGGTGGACCTGCCTCATCCCGTCGGAGGTCGTCGAGACCATCGGCTATCCACTGCCGCTGTTCTTCCAGTGGGACGACATAGAGTTCGGACTGCGGGCGCGCGAACACGGCTTCCCGACCGTCACCCTCGCCGGCGCCGGCGTCTGGCACGCGGACTTCGCGTGGAAGAACTGGGACGATTGGTCCCGGTACTTCAGCTTCCGCAACGCCCTCATCACCAGCGCGCTGCACAGCGACTTCGATCGGCGCAGCATCGTGGGCTACCTGGCGGGTCAGCTCGTCGACGCGCTCGTGTCGATGCGCTATGGCCTCGCCGACCTCATGCTGCGAGCTGTCCAGGACTTCCTGCGGGGGCCGGACGTGCTCGCCGATGCCGGGGCCGAGACCTCCGCCGGGGTCCGCAAGGCCTGGTGCGACCACCCCGAGACGCAGAACTACCCGGCCTCGGCGGTTCCGGGCGTGCCGAACACAGCGATGTCCATGACTGCGGCCGCCGGGACGCCGTCCATGATGCGCGCCGTACTCGTCAAGCGGCTGCTGCGCCAACTGCTGCGCCGCCCGGGCGGGATCGCGGCGGTCTCCAGTGCCGATGCGCACTGGTGGCACGTGTCCCTGTTCGACACGGCGGTCGTCACCGACCCGTCGCAGGAGGGCGTGCGCGTCCGGCAGCTCGACCTTGACCAGGCGGGCGTCCTGGCCCGTCGCGGCGCCGTGCTCCTCGGGAGATTGTGGCGCGAGGGGCGGGCGGCCCGTGACGAATGGCGACGGCGGTTGCCGGAGCTGTCCGGCCGGGAGACCTGGGAGCGGCACATTGTCTCGCGGTGAGGATGGCGGCCGACGCGGTGGTCTCCTGCGTCGATGGCTGGCCGACAACGTCGCGGCGCCGGCTCAGCGGAGGCTGGCCGCAGCCGTCGCCACTGCCGTGCGGCCGGAGGTCGACCGCGCGGTCCAGGCGGTGGTCGATGCCGAGTTTCGGGCCCGGCGTGACCTGCTCGCGGCCGGGGAGCGGGACGCGGCCCGCAGCTCGGCGCTGTGGGCCGCGGAATTCATGCCGACGGGGCGGTGGTTCACCGATCCCGAGGACACATTGCGGTGCGGGCTCGACATGGCTCCCCAGCGCGGCATGGCGCTCGAGTTCGGGGTGTTCGCCGGTCGTTCCCTGCGCGTCATCGCCGAGGTCCGCAAGGGGCGCGAGGTCTACGGCTTCGACGCCTTCGAGGGCCTGCCCGAGGACTTTCGCCCGCACGTCCGCAGAGGTGCATTCGCGGTCGGGCAGCTGCCACAGGTCGACGGCGCGGAGCTCGTCGTCGGCTGGTTCAAGGACACCCTGCCCGGGTTCCTCGCCACACATGCCGGGCCGGTGGACTTCCTGCACATCGACGGCGACCTGTACTCCTCCGCGGTCACGGTGCTCGATCAGGTGGGGCCTCGCCTGCAGCCGGGGTCGATCGTCGCCTTCGACGAGTTCTTCAATTTTCCTGACTGGCAGCGCCACGAGTTCAAGGCGTGGCAGGAGTGGCTCGACCGAACGGGCGCGAAGGTGTCCTACGAGGCGTACACGATCAACAACGAGCAGGTGGTCGTACGGATCCTCGACCCGGCATCTGACGGCTGAACTGACTCGACTCGTCGTCTGTCTGTCGCCCCGCCGGAACGGTCACGGACGGTCATGATCCCGGCCGACTTTGCGATATGCGATTCCCAAGGCAGCTACTCCAGCCAGTGGTGACAACGCCATGGAGCTGCCGGCGCCGTGGTCAGGGGATTCCGGCCTGACCGAGGACGTTGTGCATCAGCCTGGTGAGCACGGGGTCGACGACGAGGCTGCCACCGAAGGTGAGCGATCCGGCGGCGAAGACGAAACCGCCGCCGGGATGGTCGTAGTACGTCATGTCCGCCCCGGGGGCAGTGCCGTCCGGCACACCCTCGGCGAGGACTACCAGGCCGTCGGGTAGTGCAGAGGGTGGTGTCACCGCTCGAGAGAGAAAGCAGTCTGTCGGGATGCCGGTGGCGCCGTGGCCGCGGCTGGTGTCGACCTCCCAACCACTGGCCTTACCGTTGCCCTTGCCGGCGCTGTGTCCCCGGTTGAGGCCGACGTCGCCGATGGTGTCGCCGTTCGACAGGCCCGTCCCGGCGAACATCGGGTGCTCGGCGGCGCGCACCTCGTAGGGCGACCCCGGCACCTCGCACCGTTCGGTGGCGACGCCGAGGAGGGAGCGTTCCGGCCTGCCGAGCACCCGGAAGAGGGCCTTCTCGCGGTCCCCGCCCTCCTCGCCCAGCCGGAAGACGACGGCCGTCCGGTCGGCGTCGTACTCCCCGGTCTCGAACACGCCGTTGCCACCGAGGTAGGCGAGGCTCCCGCCGGCATCGAGGTAGGACACCAGCTGGTCGTACATCTGCGGCGTCCAGTACTCGGGGTGGGTGCCCACGACCAGCAGCGGATACTGCTCGGGGTCGCACCCGTTGTCGTGGAAGTCGATGTCGGTGAAGACGTCGGGGGAGTGGCCCTGGCTCTCCAGCCAGCCCAGGATCCAGAGCTCGCCGCGCGTGAGGTGGGCGTCCCCGTCCGGCGCGGCATTGGGCATCGGGCGCAGGAAGCTCGTGCGGGCAGCTCCGGAGTACTTCGACCGGCTGCCCCACCCGTTGTAGGCCAGCCAGGTGTTGACGTTCGCAAGCACCGCGATAGGCGAGCGCCGGTCGTCGCCCGGCTTCACCACGAACGTGATGTCGCAGCGGCCCCCGGTGGAGTCCGTGCAGGCGGCCGAGTAGATCCCCGAGGTCCACTCCGGCTGCACGGTCAGGCTGAAGGTCTGGTCCCAGCCGCACCCGTCGCGCCACGCCGTCGCCGGGGCCGCCTGGTGCTGTGCCGTGAACGCCACCGAGGAGACCTCGGGGGAGTCGACGGTCCCCGACGTGGAGGTGTGCCGCCGGATCGAGGCGACCGCTGCTCCCTCGTGCGACATGTGGAAGGAGATGGACTCGCCCGGACGCGCCGAGAGCGGCCAGCAGTACCCCTCGATCGGCCGGGTGGGTGACACCCCGACCCACACCGACCCGTTGCCTGGCTGGTAGGCGATGACGTCGTCCCAGAGGTCGCCGTTCACGCTGCCGGCGACGACCTGCCACCCCTCGGCCGGGTGCAGGGGCGGCGCCTGCTCGGTGAGGACGAACCTGTCGCCCGCGTTCTCCCCGATCCACAGTGACCCGTTTCCGGAGTGGTAGCCGAGCAGGTCGGCCTTGTCCCGTCGGGTGTACAGGCCGGTGCGGATGCGCCAGCCCTGCGCGGGTGTGAGCGTCGCCCACTCGGTCAGGGCGAATGACGATCCGCGGTTCTCCCCGACCCACACCGATCCGTCGTCCGGTTGGTACCCCACCACGTCGGTCGTCCCGTTGCCGATGACGTCCCCGGTCGCGAACTGCCAGTCCTGGCCCGGGGTCACCGTGGCCCAGGTGCCCCGGAAGACGAAGGCGGAGCCGGTGTTCTCACCGACCCACAGCGAGCCGCTGTCGCGGTGGTAGGCGAGCAGGTCGGCTCTCGCCCGGCCCGTGAAGAAGCCGCAGTCGACCACCCATCCGGCCGCCGGGGTCAGGGTCGCCCACGGGGTGAGGGCAAAGGTCCCCCCACGGTTCTCGCCGACCCACACGGCACCGTTGCTCGGGTGGTAGCCCACGACGTCCGCCCGGCCGTCGCCCGTGACGTCCGCGACGGCGAACTGCCAGCCGTCCAAGGGTGTCACGGCGGCCCACGGGTGCGAGAACGCGAACTGGTCGCCGCGGTTCTCCGCGACCCACAGGGTCCCGTTGTCCGGGTGGTAACCGAAGAGGTCCCACCCGGTTGCGTCGGTGAAGGGCCCGGCGTCGATCACCCACCCGGCGGCCGGCGTCACCGACGCCCACTGGCCCATGCTCAGCTCAGGCACTCGGCTCTCCTCTCAGGAAGGCAAGCGACGTCCGGTGGTGTGCCACGGGCACCCATGTGCTGCCAGAGCGCAGCTGTCCGATCCGGCCCATGTTGACGTGGTGGTGGCTCCGCGTGTGGTCGGGGCGTCCGGGGCGCCCCGAGTCGTGTCTCGTGGCTGCCGCCGACGTCGGGGGTCGCACATCGGCGCCGTTCGATCTCCCGGAAGGCGCCACACACGCCGGGCCCGGGCGTGTCGCCGACGACGCGAGCAGGCTCCACGTGTGACTCCAGGGGGAGGCTCGAGCAGAGGAGGCGGCCGTGTCCGACGTGGTCTTCTATGTCTGCGCCCACACCGACGATGCCCTGCTGTTCCGTGGCGAGGGGTTGTTCACCGACCTGCACACCCCGGACGTGAAGACGGTGCAGATCGTGCTTACAGCGGACGACGCAGGCCGCACTGACGGCTGGTGGGAGGCGCACGAGGCGGCGTGCATCGAGTCGATGGCCGGCACACTGACCCCCGGCCCGCCGACGTCGACCCAGCTCACCGTCAGTGGGCACTCGATCCAGCGTTACACCGGGCCGACCTGGGCCTTCTACGCCCTGCGGCTGCCCGACGGGAACGTCGACGGCGATGGGTTCGACTCCACCGACCACCGCACCCTCGGCAAGCTGCAGAGCGGGGAGATCTCCTCGCTGCCGGCGATCGACGAGTCGACGACCTACGACAGCTGGGACGACCTGGTGGCCACCCTCCGCGGCATCGTCGCCTCGGAGCGGGGATCGATGCGCCCGTGGGTCAACACCGCCGACCACGACCGCACGCTCAACCCCGGCGACCATCCCGATCACTACGCCGGCGCAGAGGCGGTGCTGGCGTTCGCCGACGACGACCTCGACCGGCTGTGGTGGGTCTCCTATGACGTCCGCGACCGGCCGGCCAACCTGACCGGCTACGCCCACGACATCAAGTGGTTCCTGTTCCGCCTCTACGGCTGGAAGATGGACGAGCTCATGGGCACGCCACCCAACGAGGAGGAGTGGGACTGGTGGGGGGCGCGTAGCTACGCGCGCACCGAGGAAGCCGGCTGACGGATCACCGGGCGGACCGTGGGTCCGGGGCAGAATGGGAGGGGCGGCACGAGCGCCGCGATGTCCGGGTACGCCGCCCGCGGCAACCGGGCCGCGAGAGGGCATCCCGCTGGGCGCCCGGTGACCCCTCGGCGTGGGAGTTCTGTCGGCGCGACTCATACCTGTCCCGTCTGCGCTGTCCTGCAGATGCGGATGGATACGTCGACCATGGAAGTCCTCCCGGTTTCGAGGGCGTCTGACCGACGGGTGACACCAACCTCCCCGGTCTCGTGCAAGCAGGCCGACCAGCGACACCGCCAGGCCCGGACAGCGTCCGGTGGAGGACACCACGGCCGGCGTCACCGGGCCGTCAACGGCGAGGATCCTGCGAGCGGGCCACCCGATGACGTCGGCCGTGAGGGTGAGCGGATGCGGGTGTGCAGCGACGGGCGGGTTCAGCGCGAAGAAGCTCCGCCTACCGATCCGGTTCAGGGCGACCGTTGACGTCCTGGTGACGCACCGCCTCTAGCGTCGAGCGGCAACGGGGCCAGTCCGGCGACAGATGACCTGGCCAGCTCCACCGCAACGGAGAACAGCGTCGACCGCTGGTCTCAGGAGGGGAGTCCTCGTGGACCGGTACGGCATCCAGCTCCGTCAGCCGTTGCCCAAGGACCTGATCGGCTATCGGGTGGCCATCGCCGCGATCGGGACCGCGTTCGAGGCGTCCTACGGCTGGCGCCTCGTTCATGGCGGGAACGAACTCGCCGCGGGCTTCTTCCAGGCCGGCTCGATGGCGCTGCTGGAGTCGTTCGTCCACGAGGACGAGGTCGCCACCGACCACATCGGGCCGGCCGACTTCCAACTGTTCGGGGACGGTCCCTCCGGGCATCGGCCCCCGGGCCTGGACACCCAGACGGTGCCCGTCATCGTCATCGCCGGGATGCGGGGTTACCTGGTGCACCAGGTCGTCCGGGGGGACACCCTCCACGCGATCGCCCGTCAGTACGGCACCGATGTACGCCGTCTCACCGTCGCCAATGAGCTCCCGGACCCGGACAGGATCCTGGTGGGCCAGATCCTCCGCGTCCCTCAGGAGTTCGGTGGGTGAGGACGACGACGCTCGGCCGCTGACCCAGCAGCATCGCCAGCTCACCGGCCCCCTGCGCCGCCGGCGCACAGACCGACTCGTCCCTCCCTCCCCGGTGGCCCGATCCGCTGCTGAGTCCAGTGGCGGCAGCACGAGGTCCGGATCCAGACGAGGTCCGGATCCAGCAGCCAGGTCTTCGCGCTTCCGTCCGGAGTGCACGAGGCGAGTAGCTCCCGGGCCGCGGGAGTGGGGTTCGCGGTCCCGGACGGCGCAGGCGCCTGCGGGAGCCCATCCCGAGCAGGCAGCGGGGGCTGCGTCAGTGGGAGCGGGCCGCCGCGATCCCGATGGGGCCGGCGACATCCCCGTGCGCCAGGTAGCGCGAGACCGCGTGGGGGTCGGTGTCGTTCTCCACCTCGAGGTCCGTGAGCGGCGCCCCCCAGGACTTCACCAGGGGGTGCCCGAGGGCGACCACGTCGTTGACGTCGTAGGCGGTCAGCCACTCGACCCCGGGGTGCCTGTGGCTCGGGTCGATCAGGTTCTTCTGCACCGCCTCGAGACCCAGCGGTGACCCCATCGTCACCCACAGGGTCGTCCGCTCGCGGACGTCGTCGTCGTGCAGCAGGTCCCGGGCCACCACCGTGCCCAAGCTGTGCGAGACGAGCAGCAGCGGCCCCTCCGCGGGAACGGCCTTCCGGACCACCTCGAGGACCTCCTCCCGGCCATCGCTGAGGTAGATGGCCACGTCGCGCAGGTGCGCGGTGATCACCAGCTGATCGACCCGCGACCGCTTGGCGAGCGAGACGAGGATCTCGCGCGCCGGGCCCCAGGAGAGGATCCGGTCGCGAAAGCCCTCCTCGCGCAGCCGCCCCCCACCCCCCGTCCGCCCGACCGGCGGTGGCGGCTCGTCCGGGTCGGGGACCGCCATACCGGCAGCCCGAGCCATGTCGACGAGCAGCTCACGCTCGAGCGCGCCGGTCTCGGGCGCAGTAGCGGGGGAGAACGGCGCCGGTTCGTCCGTCGGCCGCGTCGACTCCAGCTTGAGGGCTCTGCCCGCCGACGCCGCGGTGACCTGGTACAGGACGTTGCCGTAGAACGGCAGGACCACGCGGTCGGCGGACAGCGGGTCGGCGCCGGCCGCGGTGAGCCCGGCGTTCAGGGCCGCCAACCACTTGCGGAGCAGTTGATCTGGCTTCTTGAACTCCTGTCCGCGACCGTGGAGGAAGACCAGCGTGGGTGCGGCCATCTCACTGCTCCTCACCGAGGACCGGGATCAGCAGGCGGCGCTGCTCCGGTGGGACGTCGGCGCCGCGGAGGCTGCGGACGATCCGGCTGACCCGGGCCCCCTCGTTGCCGACGTAGGCCACCGCGTCCTCACCCATGTCGGGTGTCCAGCGCCGTCCGTCGCGGGTCAGCTCGAAGCCCTCGTCGTCGGTCGAGGAGACCCCGCCATGGTGCAGCGCGACCATCTCCCACTGGTCGTTGAAGACCGGCGCGCCCGACGAGCCCGCCCGGGTGTCGCTCTCGTAGCGCAGCCAGAGGTCGTCCTCGGCGACCATGCGGTTGAACCGGAGGCTGACCCGTTTGCGCTCGCCTGCGGGATGGTGGATCACGTTGAGCACCTCGCCGATGACGGCCTTTCCTGTCTGTCCGATGAGCGCGATGCAGCCGTGCGTCTCGCCGGGCGGCCGGCCGTCCCGCAGGGCAACCGCGACGAGGGTGTAGTCCAGGTCGGGGTCGGTGACGAAGAAGTCGCCCGGGGCCAGCGGCCACCGGTCCTCCTTGCGCGGTTCGCCGTCCTCGTCGTACTCGTAGGCGAACTCCACGGCCATCCCGGTGGCCTCGTCCGGCGTCCGGATGACGTGGTGGTTGGTCAGCAGGAGGCGGTCGGTGACCAGCGAACCCGTGCCGATGGGCACGGCCGGCTGGCGCCGCGGCGCCTCGACGACCCGACCGACCGAGCGGGCCGCCCGGAGCCCGCAGTCGAAGAAGCTCAGCCAGACGGAGTCGTCCTGTTCGACGATGCCCTCCAGCCGCAGGTGCCGCCGCCGCAGCCGGTCCTCGCGCTCCTGGAGGTCCGCCGGGCTGTTGGCCAGACTCAGGTCCCGCCGGTCGATCGCCGCCCGGGCGTCCGCGCGCTGCTCCTCGCTCGCGTCCCACCGCTCTCGGATCTCCCGGACCCTGTCGTCCACCCCGGTCGTCACCATGGTCGTGTCCTCCTCAGCTCCGGACGCCGGGACGCTGCCACGGCAGGAAGGCGTTGGGCGCCGAGCGCATCGCCGGTCGCAGTTGCGGATAGTGCCGCTGGATCACCGAGGCCATGGTGTTGTCCGCGAGCCAGCGCAGGCCGGGCACCGTGTAGACCGCCGGCGTGAAGTCCTCGGCCAGGAACCGGTCGCTGTTGAGCCGGCGCGACGCCATGAGGATGAAGATCCGGAACGCGGTGTCGCTGAACGCGAAGCCCTCGGGCAGGCGCTCGGCGAACAGCCCGACCATGAGGTCGACCTTCTCGACGTCCCCGCCGTAGAGCTGCGACATCTGCCGCGCGAGGTCGGGATCGCCCCCGGTCAGCTCCTCGAAGTCGGCGGGCGCCCGCAGCCGCAGCAGTCGCCGGAACTCGCAGTAGCGGGGGACGCCGAGCTCGCGGTGGCGCAGGATGTCGACGGCGGCGAGGTCCATGATCTTCCCGTCCGGCCGGACGAACTCCTGCAGGGACCTCGGGAAGTTGTGCAGGGTCACCACCCCGGGGTGCTCCGTGCCGAAGGAGTACAGGAGGTCGGCCACCGGCACGGTGTCCAGCAGAGCCAGGGACCCGGGGCCGGCCAGCTCGCGCAGGCTGTAGGGCTCCGTCCGGTACCGCCGGTCGTCCTCGTGCGAGCGCAGGTCGAACAGGTCCGGCATGAGCGGGTGCATCCGGTAGACGGCGGTGAACTCCTCGGTCAGGGAGTAGGGGACGCCGTAGTCCCGTGTCGGCGACCCCGGGATCCCGTTGACCAGCTCGCTGTCGCTGAGCCGGCCGAACACCGTGCTGAGGCGCTCTCCGGCCAGGCCCCACCAGTTCGCCCGCAGCGCGGTGACCGTGGTGGGGTGGCTGATGACCGCGGGGGTCCACTCGACGGTGTGGATCTTGGCGGTCAGCGCAGCGACCACGAGCCGGGCGCGCTGGAAGAGCTCCTCGTCACCCCACGTGGGGAACTCGTCGGCCAGCATGTCGCAGACGGCGTTGTGCTCGCGGGTGAAGAGGGTCTGCAGTGGTACCAGGCCGAGCCAGAACCCCGGTTCCTCGAGCGTGGGGTGGTTGCTCCTCGGTGTCGGCAGCATCCCGTTGGCCTCGACGCGCAGCTTGCCGCCCTCGAAGGCCCGGGCCTCCCGCTGCTGCTCGGCGGTGACGCCGTAGATCTGCGAGGCGTCCCACCAGTGGGTGCAGGTGTTGACCGACGTCCGCGGCGACGAGGTGTCCGGGCGGGTCGGGTCCTCGGGGCTGCGCATGATCAGCATGGGCCGCTCGGGCCACGGGTCGTCGTCGGCCAACTCGACCCGCCACGGGTCCTCGGTGGGGCTCTTCCCGTGGCTGAACCAGTCACGGATCATCCACTGCAGCCACGGGGCGACGAGCGCGTTGACCGACGTCGCGGGGATGAGCTCGTCTCGGGTCATCAGCTGCCGGCTCACCTCGCGGGGGCTGGGCTCGACGACCTCGGCCGGTGAGGGCCGGCCGGCCGCGACGAGCGGCACGTTGCGCCCGAACCGTGAGCCGGCCATCCCCGCGGACGGAACGGCGAGGTCGTTGTAGCTGCCGTCCACGGTGCGCGAGGTCAGGACCTGCGGGTCGAACGGCGGTACGGCCGGGGACTGCGTGGTCGGCAGCGCGCCGGCGTCGTGCAGGTTGTGCCGGCGCAGCGCGTCACGGAGGCCGGCGAGCACCGCCAGCCCCAAGGGCACGGGCAGTCGGTCCCAGCCGACCACCCGATCCAGTGCCTGGGCCACCGCGCGGTACACCCGCCACGGCAAGCCCGGCCGGTAGCCGTTCCCGGACGGGGCGGCGCCGGGCCGCACCGTCTTCCGGGGTGCCCCGTGGCCGGCGAGCTTGCGCCTGGGCAGCTCGGTCGTGGACGCCTTGGTCATGGGTGCCTCCTCGGGCGTGCGCGTTGCCTCGTGCGGTGCCGTGGTGTCTCACTCGTCCAGCGGGCCGAACCGAGCCGGCTCCTGGCAGAGCTGCGCGGCCAGCCCGCTGATACGGGACAGCGGGTCCTGGTTTGCGACGCCGGGGCTGCCGGTCTGTTCCGCCCGCACCGCGGTCCCGTCACGGACCCGGTCGAGGACGTCCGACAGGCCGGTGACGGCGTCGACCGAGCCGATGGGGAGCGTGTCGCCTGGAGCCGGCGAGAGCGAGCCTTCACGTGCCACCTCCGGGGAGTGTCGATGCGCCGGACCGTGCCGGTCGCGGCTGCGGGACGGGACCCTCGTCCCCGCTGCCGGCGCCCGTGCCGTGACCGCCGGGAGGTGCCGGGGTCGTCGGTGGCGCCCCCGGCTCGGTGCGCCACGGCACGCGCGTCCCCGGGGCGGCCGCGAACAGCGCGGTGGCGTGCTCCTGCCCGAGCGCGATCGCCCGGGCGATGAACTCGGGATCGAAGAGCAGGTAGCTCAGCACGTCCCCGCGGCGGGGCCCGTCCCCTCCGAGGAGCTGGGCCAGCAGCGGGAGGTCGGGCTCGAGCAGGCTGCGCAGCGCGCCCCGCAGCCCCGTGAAGTGGTCCCGGTACACGTCGGCGGCCAGCCGGCTGAGGGTGGCCCGTTCCGGTGGACCGGCGAAGAGGTACGGCACCACGGACATCGGCCGCCCGGTGCGCCTGCGTGCGCCGCCGGCGGCCACGAGTTCGTTGACCTTGGTCAGCGTCCGCAGGTCCTCGACCATGCGGTCGACGAAGGCGGCGTCGAGCAGCATGACGAGCGCGTCGTCGACGTCGGGCCGGTCGTGCGGGGCCTGGGCCGTGCGGGGGTCGACGGCGTGGTTGTCCGGGTGGGTCGCAGCTACCACCACGGCGTCGCAGCCGAGGTCGAGGGCCGGCTTGAGCGGGGCGTTGAGACGGACCCCGCCGTCGAGGTACCAGCCGGTCCCCTCGGGCGGTTCCGTGACCTGAACCGGGGGGAAGACGACCGGGATGGCCGCCGAGGCCCGCACGTGCGCGCTGCCGACCGAGGCGGCGACGTAGTCCAGCGCCCGGTCCTCGTCGGCCGGCGGCAGTGTCGAGCCGGGCGCCAGGTCGCTGAACACCACCGTGCGGCCGGTGCGTCCGGACGTGGCGACGACGGCCAGCGCCTGGCAGTCCCCGCGCTCGACGTTGGTGCGCAGCTGCTCCCAGTCGACGGCCGCGTCGGCGGTGCGGGACAACGGCGTGGTGTCCACGAGGCCGGTCAGCCGCACGCCCCTGATGCCGAGCCGCTGCCCGAGCCACGTCCCGGCCGTCCGCGGAGTGGAGACCAGGAGGGGGCCGAACACGTCGCGCGGCCCGATCCGGCGCCACACCCGGAGGAGCGCCGCAGCCTGCTCGTCGGCCGACAGGTGCGCGCCTGCGGCCAGCACGGTGGCGTTGATCGCTCCGGCGCTCGTGCCGACGAACACTCGCGGACGAGCACCGGCCGCGGCCAGCCGCGGGACGATCACGGACAGGGCGCCGGCCTCGTACGCCCCCCGGGCACCGGCACCGGCGATCACCATCCCCACCCGCTTCGGGGCCGGGTCGCCACGTCGCCCGGGGTCAGGCTGGCTCACGTCGCGCCTCCCCGTGGACCTGTGCTTCCACGTGCACCTCCGAACACTTCCTGAGCCGTCCGGCGGATCAGCGGGAACAGAACGGGCGGCGGGGTGGGTGGCGGCGTCGCGCGCCCAGGTTCACCAGTGAGAGCACGAGGTTCGCCGCGGAGATGGCGGTGGCCATCGCCCCGGCACGCGGGGGCAGGTCGCCCCGGCGCCAGGCGAGGAACGCCGAGACCGTGTCGCTGCCGTGGACGACAGGGGCCAGCTGCTCGGCGTGCTCCCGTCGGCGCGGGTTGCCATCGAGCAGCTCAGCGCCGATCAGCACGGTCCGGATGCCGAACATCCGCAGCGGGTAGCGCATACCGGGCTGCGTGGCCGGGTCGATGGCCAGCCGGCGGATGACGAGACCGGGGGCGAGCAGGCCCGCCGTCCCCATCGTCAGGCGGACGCCCGCGAGGAGCACGCGGGCGAGATCGGCGCTCGACGTCATCGGGGGACCTCCCTGTCGGCCGAGGGGCCGGAGGCGATGTAGCGGAGGGCGCGGACGCCGGGGAGGAAGAAGTAGCCGCCGCCGCGGACCCGCATGAACCGGGGCAGGTCGAGCAGGCGGTGGCGGACGGGGTCGGCCGGCAGGGGGAACACCCCGCTGTCCGGGGCGTGGGCCCCCGCGATCGGGTCCGGGCTGTCCTGCAGGCCGGCGAACGCCGGGTTGTTCAGCCAGGTGTGCTGCACGAACTCGAACTGGCGGCTGAGGTTGGCGTTCACGCAGAGGAAGTGCAGTCCGCGCCCGGCGTCCGCCTCCGTTCCGTTGCCGGCGTCCTGGTCGCACGGCAGGACGTCGTACTGCCGGCCGCGGCGCAGGAGCCGGTGCCGGTCGTTGACCTGGACCGAGGCCTCCGAGCCGGGGCGCGGGTCCAGCGAGTCCCGCGGGTTGGCTCGGCGGGCGTGCGCCGCGATCGGGCACCCGAGGCCGAGCGCGTCGCCGTCCCGGTGGTAGCGGAAGGCGTTGTCCACCGGATGGGCCCGGTCGTCGCGGTCAGGACTGACCGTGAGGGACGTGCCGCTGGGCCACCGTCCCACCATCTTCGCCGCGACCTGCTCGGCCGGCAGCCCGGTCCGCGCCGCCCAGTGGTGGGCGTGGTCCCAGAAGGCGGTGACGTCGAGGGCGAAGGTGCGGGCGACCAGGTATGTGCCGTTGCGCCCGAGATCGACGCTGGGCGTCTCGGCGTCGGGGGCGGGGAACAGCAGCTGGCCGGGGTCCGCCGCCACGGGCAGGAGGGGGCGTCCGGTGCGCGTGCCGTAGGCGTTGGGGTACCCGAGGAGGAACTCGCCCAGGGCCACGTCGCCGTCGGCGCCCTCCCCGTGCAGGCCGGCCACCGAGGGTTGCGAGATCCCGTCGGCGAAGCCGAGGTGGTCACGCTGCGCCAGGGTGGTGGTGGGGAGCGTGACGACCTCCTCGACCCCATCGGCGGGGACCAGTCGGCGGACCGCCTCGGTGTGCGCTCGGAGCTCCGGGTCGGACGCCGCGTAGAGGAGGAGCAGGACGTCGACACGGGGGTTGGTGGGGCCGCCCCACGCCCAGGTGGAGGGGGCGTGCTCACCCTCGTCTCCCAGGAAGGCGCTGCGGGTGGGGGTGGTCATCCCGCCGGCGAACTCGAGCGAGAACTGGTCCAGGGCCGCCTGCGGCAGCTCCAGCTGGGCGAGGCCGCAGTGGCTGAGGGCGACGTTGAGGGCCCGGGTGCCGTGGTCGGCGGCCATGCTGGTCACCAGGCGGAGGAGGCCGGCGAGGAACGCGCGTCCTGCGGCGCAATCGTCGACGCGCAAACCCAGGAACAGCGCCTCCGGGAGCCGCCCGTACCCGCTCCCCACGATCCCTTGGACGTCGGCCCGGTCGACGCCGCGTCCACTGCGGGGAGCGGGGCCGGCTCCCGGCGGGGCCGGCCTCCGGGCGCCGCGGTCGACCCGGGGAGGCGCCGCGCTGCGGGTCGGTGCCATGTCCGTCACCTCCGGATGTGCGGGTGCTGCGGTGGTCAGAGCAGGGCGAGCCAGTCGCGTGCCTCGTCGTCGGAGAGGGTCCGGCGGGCCAACCCCCGGCGGATCGCGGCGTTGGCGCCGACGTTGAGCGCGGTGAGGTCCTCGTAGGCCGACCACCAGACGTGGCTGAGGGCCTGGTGGGTGCGCAGGTGGTTCTTGAACTGCTCCTCGTCCCGCGCGCCGCGCCAGAGGAGCAGGATGGTCCGGGGGTAGCCGAGGCCGTTGCTGAAGATGGCGTTGAGACCCCAGGCGACCTTGTCGATGAAGTCGTCCATGTAGCTTTCGAGGCTGCCGTCGTAGGTGCTGAGGAAGATCATCCGATCGGGGGAGAGGTAGACCCACCGGGCGAAGTGGATGGTCTTGACCCCGGCGAGGCTGCCGCGGTTGAGCACGTGCCGGACGGCGTAGCTGATGGCGAACAGGACGGTCCGGGTGAGGGCGGCCCGGAAGGGTCCGGGCTTGAGGAACCCCACGGCGGCGAACGGGTTGTGCGCGACGTGGTCCTCACTCGCCCGGAGGCGCTCCACCGTGGCCGGGTCGGGGCGCTGCCGGCCGGGCACGTCCCGCAACTCGTGGATGAGCAGGGCGACGGCCACGAACGGCAGGGCCAGGAGGATGACCGGGAGCAGCGGCAGGAGGACCGCGGGGACCGCCAGCAGGTGGACGAGCTCCCTGGCCCGCCACCACAGCGGAGGACGCCGCGCGGGTACGACACCGATACGCAGGTCCGGGTCGGTGAGCGCGTGCCGGCGCAGGACGGCGTGGATCTCCGCCGGCGGGAGGTCGATGAGACCGTCCCGGTGTTCGTCCAGGTACGCCTCCAGGCCCTTCCGCAACCGAGCCTCGGCGCGCACCTGCGACACACCGCGTCCCACGGTGTTCACGTAGAAGGCGGCCTCGGGGACGCGGTGTGCCCGTAGCCACGCCGTCCGGCTGGCCGTATCCGGCCGTGTCGGGTAGTCGGTGCAGCAGGAGAACGCGCGGTCCAGGCCCGGCCCGGAGACGTCGGCCAGCGCCTGGAGGTGGGCGTCAGCCGAGCCGTCGAGGTCGGCGGTGTAGAGCAGGCTGGCCCCGACCCTGGTGCCGGACGGGCTCACGGCGTCGTCCAGCAGCATCAGCCGGGCGAAGTGCAGGCCGGCGAGCCGGTCGAAGGGGAGGATCATCCGGTCGGGGCCGGCCAGGTCCGCCAGGGCGGTCGCCGCACGGTCGTGGTGCCCGGCCGGGAGCGGTGCGAGGACGGTCACTGCGGACTGCTCGGGCACGGGGTCCTCCGATCAGCCTTCAGGGACGGCACGGCGACCGACCACGGTGGCCCGGCGCTGCTGCTCCGGCCCCCGGGCGTCATCGGGGAACACCTCGCTGCCGTCGGGTTCGACGTGGGGGACGGCGTTCATCGACTGGCGCAGCTGGGCCAGCTCTGCGTACATCCGGCGCCGCGCCCGGTTGGAGTTACCGAGGGGCCGGTGCTCCGGCAGGCTGTGCCACGGGTTGTAGCGGAGAACGTCGGCAAAGGCCAGCTGGGCGTCGGAGTAGAAGCGCTGGGCCGGGAGCCGCAGCCGCGCCACGGGGACGTACGGCGAGAGCCGCTCCGGCCACTTGACCGTGGCGTCCTCGATCGGCATCCGGTGCGGGTCGGTCTGCACCTGCACCATGAAGTCCATCTCCCAGTCGCCCCGGGCCAGGGTGCGGACCATGGCCTCCCGCAGGTAGTTCTCGGTCGGGTGGGCCGGGATTCTGGTCCTTCCCCTCCGCTTGGGCCTCAGGGAGTACTCGACGGCGCGGCCCTCCCCGAGGAGGAACGGCACGTTGCTGTAGTACTGGACCTCCAGCGGGTTGGCGTGCATGGGGCTGTACAGCAGCTGCATCGCGAGGTGGAGCAGGTGGCGGCCCGGGGGGTCCAGCAGGTAGCCCAGGGGTGCCTTCGCGCGCACCCACTTCTGCATCCGTGAGTTCTCCCGGATGTCCGGCGTGACGAAGCTCGCGGGCGAGACCAGGATCAGGTCCTGCGTCCGCTCCTCGTCGGGCATGAGCTTCGGGCCGTCCACGCCCATGACCTTGATCGCCACCGAACACTGGCCCAGGTCCTCGAGGTCGGGTGGCGCGAAGGGGCCGGGCCCGGAGAAGCGGACCCACGCGGGATACTCGCGCGGCGCGGCGAACAGCCCCTCCCGCAGGTGCTCCGGCAGGTCGGGCAGGACGGTGAACTCTCCCCGGAGCACCCCGAACGTCTTGGTGTTGCCGAACCGCTGAGCCGCGCCCGGCAGCCAGTTCTCGCGGGTGAACGCGCTGATCTCGTCGATGATCTCCTGGGTGTACCGCTCCTCGTCCGGCAGCTGCTTCTCCTGCGCCAGGGCGAGGTGCTCGTCCTCGCGCAGGCGGTTCTGCAGGGCCTGCAACAGGGCGAACAGCGGTGGGCGCAACCATCGGTCGAAGTGCGCCCGGTAGAGGAACTCCAGGCGCCGCTCCAGCCGCCACGCCCAGAGGAACAGGTCGCTGAGCGGGCGGAGGACGAAGTACGTGAACGGGCCTCCGGGGTTCACGGCACGGCCCTCGCATCGGGAGGTCGGGGCGGACGGGTGGCGGTCGATCGGCCGGGAGGGAGAGTCGTCGACCACCCGTCACCGGCGACAGTTGGTGCCGGCACGTCTACCGCTGGCGCAGGGTGAACCACCCGACTCGGCGCCTCCACAGCCAGACGACGCCGAGGTAGAGGGAGGGGCCCACGAGACGCACCTCGTCGCGGACCATCCGGGCCACGATGGACGTCCTCGAGTAGTCGATGAGGACACACTCCCTGTCGTCGACCCAGCTGCGGTCGTGGGACAGCCGGGCACGGATCGTCCGCATGCGCAGCGGTCCGACGAGGTTCTTCAGCGACCGCCCCGAGGCCTCGGTCTCCTTGCCCTGCCAGACCAGCAGGTGGACCAGCCGGGCCAGTGGACCGCAGGCAGGGGTTCCCGGGAACAGCAACCCCGTGCCGGGCAGGCGTCCGCGCGGGATGTCCCCCGCGGGGCTGCTGCGGAACAGCAGATCCAGTTCCCGGTTGTCCATGCGCTGCAGCGCCCGCTCGTCGAGGACGTCGTCCTGGACGGCGGTGGCGTGTCGGAAGAGCACAGGAGCCTCCAGCGGCAGAGGTGACGGCGTGCGGGACGGCGGCCTCCCCGTCATCGCCGCCCGACCTCGGGGTCGCCATGACGGTCACGACGGGGACGACGGACACCGGAGCCCGCGAGGTGGCGCAGTTCGGCATGACACCCCCTGACGGGTCCGACCGACGTCACGACCCAGGTTGCAGTTCCGGCGTCACCGGAACGTCACCTGTCCTTGTCGCGGGAGAGGACCGCGTCCTCGCCACGCGTGGCGAAGACCACCGCGGGTCGAGCGTGGCTGCCGTGGACGCCTGGTCGAGGCACGGGCCACCGGCCTGCCGGTGACCGTGGTGCGGCACCCGCCTGCAGTTCACCGGTCGTCCGGCCGGGACGGCATCCGTCGGAAGGTCACCCGGTCGTCGCCGGCGGAGAGGGTGAGCAACTCGCCCGTGAGGCTCGCCGAGTACGTCTCCCTGCGGTCGTCAGCCGTCCGGATGCGCACCGACCCGTCGCGCAGGACGTCGAACGACGCCTCGTCCCAGACCGGCCGGCGCACCCCGTCGCCGACTGCGCGGTACGTGCGGTCCGCGAAGAACTCGATCTCCTGCGGGAAGGGAGTCGTCGACCCGCCGTCGTCGATCTTGGCCCACCGCCCGACCATCTCGCCGAGGGTGACGCCGGTGCCGCTCACGAGGAGAGTCTGTGCCGTCCGGCGCCGTTCACCGTGGCCGTCTCGCCTCGTCCATGTTCCGACGAGCGGCCGCGGCGAGCTTCCGCAGCGATCTGACGTCCGGTGCGTCCTCCGCCCCGGCCACCCCCTCGTGGCGGATGGCCTCCTCGTGCACCGCGTATCGCGCCTCGACGCGGTCGAGCGCCTCGACGGCGCGGCGGCGCTCCGCGGAGCTCACGACCACGTCGGCGTCGGCGAGCCGCTCGAGCGCCCGCCGGTACGGCTCGTCGGTCGTCGCCCCGCTCCGGAGTGCGCGCTTCGCCTCGAGCCACGCGTAGTGCCGGCCCAGCGTCGGGTCCGACGCTGCCTGCTCGATCGCCGTGAAGCCGTTCCCGATGTCGGCGGTCGCGGCGATGGCCAGCAGGGTGTCGGGGGTCGACAGGATCCCGTAGGCGGCCCGCTCCTGCTCGGCCGAGGTCGCCGCCGTCACGAGGAGGGTGGCCGAGCCGCTGAGCGCACGCGGCGCGCCGCCCTCGTCCCAGCGGACCTCCACGAGAATGCGGTGCAGCCCGGCGCTGGGGAGGAGCGCGCCCTGCGGTCCGTGCGTGACGGTCGCCGAGGAGGACACCCGCTCGCCCGGCTCCAGCACGCGCAGCGGCTGGCTCTCGATGCACGGGACGAGCGGGAGGAACGTCCGCACCGTCCCCGCCGGGTCGATCACCTTCCCTCGCACGGTGCCTCCCCGCAGGCCGAGTGACGCAGGCACGAGCACCGGCGCCGTCGACTCGTTGACCACTGCGAACTCGACCCGCGCCGGTGCGCCCAGGGGCAGCAGCTCCCCGACGGGACACACCTCGAGCCGCAACCCCGGAGGCCGCTCGACCAGGTCGTCGGCGGCGATGGGTGCCACCGAGTAGTCCTCGCCGAACTGGATGCCACCGGGGCGCACCCACACGTCCGGCATGTGACGGAGCCGCTTCTCGTCGTCCGGGTGGAACGCCCACCGGATGTTCTGCGGGAACGGGCGCCCCGCGTGCGCGCGCCGGGCGATCACGTCCGTCGTGTTCATGAAGCCGTTGTCCGACGCGTTGTGGTAGAGCCCCATGGCGTGGCCGAGTTCGTGGACGGCGGTCCGGAAGTAGGTGGGCGGGTCGTCACCGAACCGCGTGCCCCGGAGGGCTCCCCAGCTGGGCTCGTCCTGCTCGTACACCCAGTCGCAGGCGATCCCGACACCCTCCCGGGCCGTGCTGTTCAGGTCGACGGCCGCGCTGTCGTACATGATCCCGCGCTCGGTCTCGTCGAGGCGCCGCACGCACATCAGGTGATAGCGCCACTCCACATCGAGCAGGGCCTGCCGCCGCTCGCGGTACTCGAGCATGGCCGCGTGCATCTCGGCGTCGCCCCACGACTCGCCGCTGGGCTCGGCGACCGCGTCGTCGCTCTCCACCACGGTCAGGTCCCAGCCGACCGGCTCGAACACCTGCCGCCAGCCGTAGCCGTCCGAGCCGTTCGTCCTCGGCGCCACACCTCCCGGGACGCGGTCGACCTCCAGGGTCGAGCGGCGCAGGAAGGGGGAGATCCACCCGAGCGAGAGCGTCCCGGTCACCGAGCCCGCCGCGTTCTCGACGTCCCCGGTGAGGTAGTCGGCGCCGGACGGGTAGCCCGGCGGCGCGGTCGTCCACGAGAGCTGCACCGTCGAGACGCCCTCGTTGGTCCACGCGGTGATCGCCGCGTTGAACCGGAACAGCTCGAACGTCAGGGTGAAGCTCTCCCGTGCGCCGGGGGAATCGGACACCTTGGTCGCGCGCACGTAGTAGCGGTAGTCGGCGCGGGGGAGGACCGGGATGCCGTCGGCCGGTTCCGGCTCACCTGCAGCGTCCGCCGGGGGGCCGCTGGACACGTGGCGGAGGTACAGGTCGCCGCTGATGGTCAGGGTGGTCCCCACGCGCTGGACCCGGAGCGTCCCCAGGTAGTAGATCGCGCCGGGGCGGGTCGGTGAGGTCTGGAGCGGTGTGTAACGCACGTAGTAGCAACCACCCCGCAGCGTGCGGGTCGGCGTGATCGGTCCGCTGTCGCTCGTGTCGCCCAGCCCGGCGCGGTAGTCGCGCGCCAGGAACGGCAGCCCATCCGGCAGCGGGGGCGGCGGCCCCTGGGGGTCGGGCACGCGGCCGACGTCGACGGAGTAGGCGGCGGCGCCGCCGGCCAACGAGCGCGGGGAGGGAGCGGTCATGGCATCCACCTGGGACGGGACGGGGCCGCACGGTCGACGCGCGGTACGGGCGGGTGACCGCCGGCGTTGCCGGCGTCGGGATCAGCCACGGGGCCACGACTACCGGTCGGTACAGCGGATCGAGCACGACCTGTCCGTCGACGGTCCGCGTGCATCATCGTCGACCTCCGTCAGCGGCTCCGCGGGACGCACTCCGCCGTTGCCGGCATCCCGACGGAGCGGAGCCTGGCCGTGCGGCATCACCACGGCGTCACTGCGGTGTCACGTGCGGGCCGGACCCGGGACTCTGACCGCACACGTGATGCGGGGGTGATGGGGGAGTGACGGGCCGACCGCGAGCATCTCCGCCATCGCCACGAGGTGTGCCGGAGACGGACCCCTCGTGCCGGACGGTCGCACGTCGCCGCCCTCCGGCACGGTCGGGTCCACAGGGAGGAGAGTCATGGAGAAGCTGGTGATCGGGGACCGGGAGTACGACAGCCAGGAGGCGTTCGTCCGCGGCGGGCGGCGCTGCGGGACGCCGGAGCTCAACGAGTTCCAGAGGGAGCGCGTCCGCGCCCACCTCCGCACCGCCCGGGCGAACGGCATGGACGCCTCCGCCGTGACGCGTCTGGAGATCCCGGTGCACTTCCACGTGATCCACGACGGCGCGACCGGCGCACTGAGCGACCAGGAGCTCGGCGCCCAGCTCAACGTGCTGAACGACTCCTTCAAGCCGCACGACATCGTGTTCACCCGGGCGTCGGTGGACCGCACCGACGACCCCGTGTGGTTCAGGATGACGATGAACAGTCCGGCCGAACGGAAGGCGAAGACGGCCCTCGGCGAGGACCGGCACCGGGCGCTCAACTTCTACACCGCCGGCATCGGCAACAATCTGCTCGGGTGGGCCACGTTCCCGACCGACTTCGCGGGCGACCCGGTCAGGGACGGCGTCGTGATCCTCTACTCGACCCTCCCGGGCGGCTCGTCGAGCCCGTACGACCTCGGCCTGACCGCCGTCCACGAGGTCGGCCACTGGCTCGGTCTCTACCACACGTTCCAGGGTGGCTGTACGCCCCCGGGCGACGAGGTCGCGGACACGCCGTTCGAGGCCAGCCCCCACTTCGGACCCGCTGACCCGACACGCGACACGTGCCCCAACGACAGCGGGAACGACCCGACCACCAACTACATGGACTACACGGACGACGCGGGGATGACGGAGTTCTCCGCGGGTCAGGTCACCCGGATGAAGGAGCACGTCACGCTCTACCGGCCTGAACTGCTCGGCGCCGGCCTCGCCGATGCCGCGGACTCGGCGCGAGCGGGGATCGACTTCGAGACCGGCACCTTCTGACGGGACCGGGACGGCATGGCCTACCGAGCCGGCGAGCTGCGGATCGACGACCCCGAGGCCGGAGAGCTGCGGGTGTCGGGCGACGGCTACGCCGCGGCCGGTGAGGTGGTGACCCTGCTCGTCAGCCCGGACGTGCACCTCCTCCTCGGGATGTCCGGGGAGGAGGTGACCCGGGCGGCACAGATCGAGCGGCGCTACCGCGACGCACTCAGGCAGCTCTACTCGACGGGCGAGTGGCGCCCTCCGCACGTCGACCCCGCCGCGCTGCCGGCGCGGCAGGCGACCGAGCGCGAGGTCGGACGACTGCTCGGGGAGCAGCGCGCCGCCCGTCTGCGCCGCCTGTCGTGGCGGGCCAGGGGTGGTGACGCGCTGCTGGACGAGGACGTGGCCGACGTCCTCGGCCTCACGGGGGAGCAGCGCCGGCGAGTGTCCACGGTCGCCGAGGGGAACGAGGCCGAGTACGCCCGCGTGCTGGCCGAGGCCGGCGCGGAGCGGGGCCGCGGGGCGGGGCGCAGCAGCGACTCGTCCGGTCTCCAGGGCCGCGCGAGGGCAGTCGACGAGGCCGGCTCGGCACGGCTCCTGGCGCTGCTCACCCCGGAGCAACGCGCGCGGTTCGCACTACTTCAGGGAGGCGCCGGATGAGCACCGGCGTCCGACACTTCGTACGGAGGGTCCGATGGCGAGTCTGATCGCGAGAGTCACGTCCACGAGCACCCGGGCTCCCCTCGCCCGCCTGCTCACGAGCCCCTTGGGGCTGGACGTGTGGGAGGTGGGGGCCGACCACCTGGTCCTGCAGGCGGACGAGGCCCAGGTCGGGCGGTTGCAGGCCATGGGGTACGACGTCGAGCAACTGCGGATGACCGAGCAGTACCTGTCGGCGTTCGCGACGGACGAGGCCGCGGCCGGCTACCACACCGTGGCGACCCTGGAGGAGGACTTGCGCCGTCTCGCCGAGGAGCACCCGGGGATCGCCGAGCTCCACGAGATCGGGCGCAGTGTCGAGAACCGGCCGCTGTGGGCGCTGCGCATCGGTGAGCGCCGCGGCAGCACCCGCAAGGTCGCCTTCCTCGGCTGCCACCACGCCCGGGAGTGGATCTCCGTCGAGGTGCCGTACCTGCTGGCCGAGCACCTGCTCCAGAATTCGTCGTCCGACCCGGTGCAGGGGTGGCTGCAACAGGGGGAGGTGTGGGTGGCCCCGATGGTCAACCCGGACGGGTACGAGTACACGCGGACCCAGAACCGGCTTTGGCGCAAGAACCGGCGCCGGAACCGGGACGGCAGCATCGGCGTCGACCCCAACCGCAACTACGGCTACATGTGGGGCACGTTGGACGTGAACACCTCCAGCCACGTCCCCGCTGACGAGACCTACGTCGGGCCACGGGCTTTCTCCGAGCCGGAGGTGCGTGCCGTGCGCGACCTCGTCGCCCGGCAGCTGTTCGGCGGTGTCCTCACCTACCACAGCTACTCCCAGCTGCTCCTGTACCCGTGGGGCTACACCTCCGAGCCCGTCGAAGACGAGGCCGACCTGGGGGAGATGCGAGAGCTCGCCGAGGAGATGCAGCGGCTGATCAAGGACGTGCACGGGACGACGTACACCCCGCAGCCTTCCTCGCAGCTGTACCCCACGGCGGGCGACACCACGGACTGGACCTACGGTGAGTACGACGCCCCGTCGCTGACCGTGGAGCTGCGCCCGGCGTCCGCGCTCGACGGTGGGTTCGTCCTGCCGCCGGACCAGATCCAGCCCTGCTGGGAGGAGAACCGTCCCGCCGCGCTCCACTTCATCGACCACGTCCTCGGCGGGCCGGCCCGCTGACGCACGATGGAGACGGCGGGGGAGCGAGCTGCGGGAGGCCGACGTGCCCAGGAGCGAACAGACGTTGGTCGCGCGCGTCACGCCCGCGGCCGGGCACAGCGTCGCGACGCTGCTCGGACTGTCCCTCGGTCTGGACGTCTGGGAGCGACAGGCCGACGCGCTCGTGGTGGCCGCGCCCGAGAGCCGGCTCGCCGAGCTGGAGCGGCGGCGGCTCGCCTCCGTCGAGCGCTGGGGCACGCCGACGCAGTACCAGGCCCGGCAGCGCAGCCGGTCAGCGGACGGGCCGGACGACTCCTGAGCTCGCGGCCACCGCGTCGGTCACCGCTCGGCCGGCGTCACGGCGGGTCCGCTGAGGACCGGAGCGTGGCCCTGCGTCGTCCGGAGGGTGGGGCAGTACCGGAAGCACAGGCCGGTGGGGCGGCCGTCGGCGTCCGGTGTGGCCAGGGCGTCCTGGGCCAGCAGCCGCAGCTCGAACATCAGGCCGAGGGCGGGCCGCAGGCCGCCGCGTGCACCGTCGAAGGTCAGCTGCAGGGCCTGCAGCAGCCTGGTGTAGCAGTCGGTGAACCGCTCGGCGACGAACCGCGACCTGCTCCCGGGCGGGTGAGCCTCGAGGCGGGGGTCCGGCGGCATCGGCCACACGCCCTCCGGGTCGAACGGGACCGGGGCGCCCGTGTACGAGAAGCCCTGCGGCACCGACGGGTCCGTCACCAGCCGCCGCCCGTGCACGAGTTCCGCGAAGCGGTAGTAGTGGGCCGGCTCGCCCTCCCGGTCGAGCGGGCTGCTGCTCGTGCCCTCGCCCTCCTCGGCGATCAGCTCCAGGGCGGTGACGGCGGTGGCCACGTCGCGGATGGGGAACAGCTGGTCCGGCGGGAACCAGTCGCGGTCGACGACCTGGCGCGTGGGGTCCCCCACGAACGCGGAGTCGCCCAGCTCCGTCAGCTTGTCGCGCAGCGCTGCGTAGAACTCCCCGATCGTGGCGAACTCCGGGTCTGCTGCGCGGTCGGCCGACCCGCCAGGGAGGTGCAGCGGCAGCTCCGGCTCCTCGATGCGCATGAACACGTCGCGCACGAGCTCCCGCGAGTAGGGGGCCAGGCCCACCACCACGGAGTGCCCGACGTTCATCGGCAGCACCGTCGGGTAGTCGGGGACGAAGTCGGGTGCCGCGATCCGAGGCCGGCCCCCGAGAGCCACCAGCAGGTTCGCGGCGATGGTCAGGTGCAGCATCTCCTCGACGGCCACGCCCCGGACGGCCGCCGCGATCCCCTCGTTCGTCGCCGGCCGGAGCGTGTAGTACGCCGTGAGGTAGGGCGGGACGGTCGAGTGCTCGAGCTCGATCGCCAGCTGGACGAAGCGGTGCAGATCCGCCCGGCCCGCGGCATCCCGCACACCGGAGACCAGCGTCCTGTCGACGGCGAGCATCAGTCGTCCCTCCCGGCTGCCCGGAGCAGCTGCTCGAGGGCCTGCGGCAGGGCCACGGCCTTCCCGCCGATCTCGTCGACGTCCCCGGTGCCGCGCCCGTCGTCGGGCGGGGCGGCGGCGGAGTCCGATGCCGCCCGCGGTGCGGGTGCGGCGGGGGCCGCGGCGCTCGGGCGTGGACCGTGCAGGAGACGGCGCTCGCCGTACCCGTTGCGGTCGCGCAGCCAGGTCAGCAGCGTCTCCCGGCGGGCGTCGGACAGCTCCCTGGTGACGGGCATGTGGTTCGGGTCGTCGAGCGGCCGGGAGAAGGCCAGTTCGATGATCGCGGCGTGCTCGCGGACGGCGTCGTAGTCCCCGAGGTCGACCAGCCGCCGGCTCATGATCGGGTAGAGGTCCCCGTACTGGACGAGCACCGGCCGGACGTCGTCGACCCACGTGGGGGGTGCCGGCGCCGCGTAGGCCTCCCGGACGTGCAGGACGACGACGTCGAAGCGGTGCTGCTGCTCGCGGGGCTGCCCGTCGAGGGAGTAGGTGATCACGTACACCTGACCGTCGAGGTATCCCCGGGGACGTCCCGGGTCGTGCACCGTGAGCGGCAGTTCGGCGCGACCGTCGTCGTCGGTGGCGATCGAGGGTGGCAGCTCGACGGCCTCCTGCGGGACGCCGATGTCGGGGATCGGCGCCGTCGGTGGGTCCGGGTCGTTGCGTGGACCGCCGCCCAGGCCCGACATCGGCAGTTCCAGCCGCGTCCGGATGGTCGCGGCGGTCAGCGGCCGGCCCCGCCGGGCGGCGCAGAACCGGGCCGTCGCAGCGACCGCCCCGTCGCTGCGGGCGTCGACGCGGAGGACCACGTCGTCGGCCCGTGCGAGCAGCCCGCCGGCCGTCTCCCGGAGGAGGACCTGCGCCTCGTTGCCGACCGGGCGCACCAGCGCCAGCGGGCGGTCGGCGGCGAGCGCGGCGGCCGGTTCGTCGAGGGCCAGGTCCACGATGCCCGCGGTGCGGGACAGCCAGTCGGGGGAGCTGTGGTCGATCCGTCCCAGTATCAGCAGGTCCCCGAGGGGCACGACGTCGCCCTCGCGCACGCCGGGGGCACCGTCGGGCCGGTCCGGCGTCCGCAGCACCGCGAGGGCGAGCGGGCCGATGGCGGCCGTGGTGCCGACAGGGTCGGTGATCGGCAGGGCGTTGCCGAGGTCGAGGGTGACCAGCCCTGCCTCGGGATCGACCACGGCGTCGGCGAAGGTGAGGTTCGCAGCGGTGACGCCGTTCGCCGCCGGTGCCAGCCGCCGGCCGAGGACGAACCGGTGGGGCTCCCCGCGGCGTGCGGGGCCCAGGGCGCCCACCACCCGGCCGAGGGTGAACCGCGGGTCCCGCGGGTTGGTGGAGTAGCCGAACGTGGTCAGCCGGACGGCGAGCGTGCCGTCGTCGGAGGCGGCGAGCAGGTCGTCGAGGACCGGGGACCGTCCCGGCGGCAGGTGCGACCGCACGGCCGTCAGGCGGGAGGTGTAGACGGCCGAGGCGGCCTGCCCGTTGGGGGTGGCCGGGGACTGGCGGCCGAAGTGGATGTCGCGGAAGGGCGCCGGCTCGAAGGTGCCCTCGAGGACCGTGCCGCCCCGGGCGTCGGCGAGCCGGATCGTCAGACCCCAGATCTCCGACGCCATCTGCCACTGGGGGTCGAGGTCGACGAGCTTGCCGCTGACGGAGGACGACGAGCCGCTGACGGAGCAGGTGGCGACCGGGTCCTCGTCGCCCGGAGCGCCGGGGCGGCGGGAGGCGACGGAGCGGACGGCGCACCCGATCAGCCGGAAGGCCCCGCTGCCCGACGGGTTCCACCAGCCGTTCCGCGTGGCACCGGACGCCGGCTGCTGGAAGCGGGGCTCGAACGTCGCGGTGTCGTAGTGGCGGACGTCGTTGTTCACCGTGGAGACGTCGGCCTGGAAGTCGCCCGAGAAGACGAGGCGGGGCAGGTGGAGGGCGCTCATCGCAGTGGCCGGGGAACGCCGCCCAGGCGGGGCTCGCGGACCGCGACCCGCGCCGGCGGACGGAGGACGTCGGCCCCGGCGCCTGCGGGGGTGGCCCGCCCCGGGCTTTCGAGCACCACGTACACGATCCCCACAACCTCCTCCATGACGCGGACGCCGACCTCCTCGTCCCTCGCGGCAGGCGACCGGCGGCGGCGTCCGGAGCGTGGGCCTCCGCCCGGACGACCGTCGTGGCGGAGGCCTTCGGGAGACCGTGCGCCCCCGTGGCCGGGGCCCTGTGCCGCACGCTAGGGGGACGCCGTCACCCGTGCGTCACGGTTCCGTCGTCCGCGCCGCGAGACCGGCCCGCTGGGTGCACCATGCCCGGGTGAGGCTCCGCCGAGCTCTGCCGCTCCGGCTCACCCGGGTGCCCGGGGCCGAGCGGGACCCGTCCGCGGTCACCGGCCCGGCCACGGGGCCCGACGCGATGGCCCGGCGCCCCAGGGGCGGCTATCTGCTGGTCACGGCCGTCCTGGTGGGCACCACACTGCTCCTGTTCGGCCTCGCGGAGTGGGCGGCGTTCCCGGTCCTCACCGATCCCGTCCCCGGGATGCGCCGGGCAGGCGCGTGGGGGGCCCTGGTCGGCGTGGGCTTGCTCACCGGCGACGTCCTGCTGCCCGTTCCGTCCAGCCTGGTGATGATCGCGCACGGCGCGATCTTCGGCGTCCTCCCGGGGGCGGTGCTGTCCATGCTGGGAGGGGCGGGTGCCACGCTGGTGGGCTTCGTGCTGGGCCGGCGGGGTCGGGGTGTGGTGGCGCGGGTGACCACGTCGGCGCAACGCCGGCGCGCCGATCGCCTGCTCACCCGGTGGGGCGTGCTCGCGGTGGTGGTCTCCCGCCCCGTCCCCGTCCTCGCCGAGACCGTCGCCGTCCTGGCCGGTACCTCGTCGATGCGCTGGTACGTGGCGACGGGCGCCGGCGTCCTGGGTTCCGTCGCGCCTGCCTTCCTGTACGCGGTTGCCGGGGCGAGCGGTGGCGGCGCGGTGGGGGCGCTGCTGCTGCTCGGGCTCGTCGCCGGGCTCGCCTCGCCGTCGGGGCCGTGCTCGCCCTGACGCGATCCCCGGTGCGGCGGCGCCCCGGGCCGCCCTCGGGGGCCGGAGCCTGAGGACGATGAGGCCCCGCCGTCACGGGTGCGTCACCGGCCGGCACCGCCACTCGGACAGCCTGGGCGCCGTCGGCGTCGCAACGGTCCGGTGACGGGGACCCGTCAGCCTCATGACATGGCCGGACACCGAGCACTCGCGTCGCACCGACACGGCGTCGTCGAGCCGACCCCGGACGTCTGGCTCCGCCATGTCCGGCCCCCCGAGGAGGGGACGTGGCCGAGGTGACGGCTCCAGAGGAGGTGCGGACGGGCGCCTGCGTGGTCCGCGCCGAGACCGATGGCTGCACGGGTCTGCGGATCACCGTGACCGCGCGCCTGGACGTCGAGGACGCGACCGGCGACCGCAGGACCGTCACGACGAGCGTGGCGACGGCGGTCGCGTCCGTCCGCGAGTTCCTCCAGGCGTTCGCCCGGGGAGCGTGAGCGTCGACCTCGCTCGTGATGTGACGAATCGGTGACGGGTGGCCCCCTACGGTCTTCGCGCTCGATCGCAAGGGGGAGGCCATGACAGCTCAGTTGGTGTCGAGATCTGAGACCGTCCCGGGTCCGGCCGTGGCGGGGTCGGTGCTGCACCTGTTCGGCGGTCCCTATGTCTGTGTCGACGGGTGTCGCCGGGAGGTGCCCGAGGGCAGCAAGCGGCTGCTCGCATTCATCGCTCTGCGGCGCCAGCGGGTGGAGCGGCGACACGCGGCCGGCCTGCTGTGGCCCGTGGGCAGCGACGAGCGTGCGGCCGGCAACCTGCGTTCGGCACTGTGGCGGTTGCGTAGCGCCGACGTGGATCTGCTCGTCGTCGACAAGTGGTCGTTGCGCCTGCGCGACGACGTCGCTGTCGACGCCGACCTCGTCGGCGGCTGGGCTGCACGGCTCATCGGCGGCACCATGCGCCCCGACGAGTTGACGATCATGCCCTTGTGGGCAGAGGCGCTCGAGCTGCTCCCGGGCTGGTACGACGACTGGGTGCTCCTGGAGCGGGAACGGCTCAGGCACCGCGTCCTCCACGGGCTGGAGGCGCTGAGCCGCCACCTGGTCACGGCGGGCCGCTTCGCCGAGGCGGTCGAGGCCGCGATGGTGGCGGTGGCGGTCGAGCCGCTGAGGGAGAGCGCGCAGCGGGCCCTGGTGGCGGCTCATCTGGCTGAGGGCAACCGGGTAGAGGGGCGCCGGTGCTTCGAGGCCTATCGGCAGATCCTGCGGCGTGATCTCGGCGCCGAGCCGGCGCCCGACCTGACCGCGCTGGTGCATCCCCGACCGACAGGGACACGCGCGTCCGACACATGGCGGGTGGAGCCCCGCGCGGCCGTCGCCGGCTGACCGCCGCCTCGCGGCATCGGGGACGCCCGACCGCGCTGCGGCATGGCCACGCGGCCCTGTGCGCGGCGCCGGGGAGTGCTGTCCTCGTCTGCCCGGGGCCGTCGCGCGGACACCGTCCCGCTCTGCGGCGCCTGGTCGAGAGGGCACGGACGTCCGCGTTGACGGGTACGTGACGGCACGGTGACGACATCCGCGTGGAGTGGGGCCATGACCGAGGTGATGGGCGAGAACCTGACGACGAGCCTGTCGACGGAGCCGATCAGCCACCCGGCCGACACCCAGGGGCAGGCCCGCCTGCGGCGGGTCCGAGCCGGCCGCAACAAGGACTTCGATCGGCTGGTGTTCGACTTCGACGGGCCGGTGCCAGGCGTCGATGTGGCGTACGTGCGCGAGCTCATCGCGGACGGGAGCGGGAACCCCGTTCCGCTCCGCGGCCGAGCCGTCGTGCAGATCGTCATGCGACCTGCGGTCGCCCACCACGAGGACGGGGCGCCGTCGGTGACGGGCCCCCTGCCGGACGTGACCGAGTTCGCGGCCTTCCGCCAGGTGGCGGACGCAGGCGACTTCGAGGCGGTGCTCACCTGGGGCATCGGGGTGGCGGCGCGGACGGGGCTGCGCGCCACCCGGCTGACCGGCCCCAGCCGCATCGCCGTCGACGTGGTGCACGCCGAACCCGGCACGGGCGACCAACTGCTGCGCGAGGGGGACGTCGGGGCCGCGGTCGCGACCTGGCAGTGGCGTCTTGTCCAGGCCCTCGACCGCCGGCTCGCCGTCGACGAGCACTTCGGGCCGGTCACCGAGCAGGCGACCCGCGACTTCCAGCGTGCGCACGGGCTGGCCATCGACGGAATCGTCGGCTCCGCCTCGAGAGCTGCCATGCGGCGCGCACTGGGCCTGTGACGCTCGTCGCCGCAAGGCGCCGGGCCTGGAGGATGAACGCCGGGTCGTCCCCCCGCTTCGTCCGGCGGGACGGAACCGTCGGTCCACCGCCGTCCGGTTGCCGGGGATCGCCGTGATCCGAGGTCGGCGGGACGGCCATCTCCAGCTCCTTCGGGCGACGCCCGATGAGGACTGTGGAGCGGGAGCGTCACTGGCCCGTCGCCGACGTGACCGTCTCGGCGGCTGCGCCCGCGACGGGCACGGCCGGGCCCACGGCCGCACGACGGTCCGTTGACGCATCTGTGACGCGGCCGTCGCTACCGTGCCGACCGCCTTGACCGAGGTTCGAGGGGGAGCAGGCCATGTCGGAGACGTCTGGAAACGGCGGTCGCAGGGGAGCACGCGTCCGCAGGGACATCTGGAGTCTGGAGGAGGAGCAGCCCTGGCACCCGATCACCCGGGCGTACGCCCTCGGGGTGAGGGAGATGCAGTCGAGGGCCGATTCGGACCCCACGAGCTGGACATACCAGGCGCAGATCCACGGCATGCCCGACGGCGGGCAGCCCGACGACTTCCGCGGCCAGTGCCAGCACCAGACGTGGTTCTTCCTGTCGTGGCACCGGCTGTACCTGCACTGGTTCGAGAGGGTCGTGCAGGCATGCGTGGAGGCCAACTCCTCCATCGACTACGAGGTAAGGGCCGGCTGGGCCCTGCCCTACTGGAACTACTCACCCGGCGGCACCCGCGCGACGCTCCCGGCGGCGTTCCGCGACGCCGCGATGCCCGACGGATCACCGAATCCGCTGTTCGTAGCCGACCGCAACGACTTCGTCAACGACGGCGAGGAGCTCGACCCGCGGGCGGTGCTCATCGACCGGGCGCTCGCGCCGACGGTCTTCTCCCGCCCGCGCCCGGACGGCGGCTTCGGGGGAGCGGAGACGGGCTGGAACCACTTCAACCAGGACGTCAGGAGGATGCCCGGCTCCCTGGAGCAGACGCCGCACGGGTCCGTGCACGTCGAGGTCGGCGGGTTGATGGCCGGCTTCGGCACCGCCGGGCTCGACCCGGTCTTCTGGCTGCACCACGCCAACATCGACCGGCTGTGGGAGTCGTGGCGGCTGGAGTTGGGGCGTCCGGACCCGGACGTCGTGTCGGCGTGGGGGACGACGAGGTTCCGCTTCCACGACGAGAAGGGCAACCAGACCAGCGGGACGGCGGCGGACGTGCTCGATACGGCAGCCGACCTCGACTACACCTACGAGGACATCATCGTGCCCGCGCCCACCCGCCGGGGGAGGCGAGGCCGCGTGCAACCACCGTCCGCGAGCGAGGACTCCGCCACCGGTCGCTCGGAGGGCATGCCTCCCGGGAACGACGGGCCCCCCGCCGAACTGGTCGGCGCCACCGAGGACGCGGTGGAACTCTCCGGCGGTACCCAGGACGTCTCCTTCCGGATCGACCGCCCGCGCGGCCCTGCCGCGGACCAGCGGGACGCCGCTCCCGGCCGGGTGA
Organism: Modestobacter marinus; assembly: GCF_019799945.1. GTDB lineage: Bacteria > Actinomycetota > Actinomycetes > Mycobacteriales > Geodermatophilaceae > Modestobacter > Modestobacter marinus_B. The sequence goes on along the minus strand of NZ_JABGCH010000002.1, from coordinate 8,033 downwards.
TCCTCACGGTCGAGGGAATCGAGGGCGTGGAGCCGGGCCGGTCGGCCGACGTGACCTACGCCGTCTACCTGAACCCGCCCGGGGACGAGGACCCCGACGCCGATCCGGAGCAGTTCTTCGCGGGCACTCTTGACTTCTTCGGTCTCGAGGAGGTGGGCAGCCTCGGCAGTGACACGACCGGACACGACCTCCGCCGGTCCTTCGACGTCACCGACCTCGTCGAGGCCCTCCGCGAGGAGGGGCGCTGGGACCCGGGGTCGGTCACCGTCTCGTTCCGGCCGCTGCGGCGGGGCCGGCGTCGTGCCGCCGACGACGCCCAGCGGGAGGTCACGGCGGTGCGGGTCGGGCGCGTCGGACTCTTCGTCGAGTGATCGGCGCGGCCGCGTTTCGACGGCGTCTGTGGCGGCACCCGGAGGCCACCGCCGCGGGGGTGGTGGTCCTGGCCTGGATGTGGCTCCTCGTGCCCACGGCTGGGGGCGCCGGCTCGGCACACGGTTCCGAGCACCACGCCATGCCGGTCCTCCCATCAACCGCCGGTTGGCTGGTCATGGTCGCCGCGATGATGCTGCCCGGCGCCCTGCCGGCCGCCCGGGAGCTCGCGCTGGGGGGCCCGTGGTCCCGGCGGCAGCGGACGACGGTGCTCTTCCTGTGCGTGTACGTCGGCGTGTGGGCCGCCTTCGGGGCGGTCGCGCACGCCGCGGCGTGGTTGGCCGAGCGCGGGCTGGGCATCGACGCCGCGTTCGTCCTCCCCGGACTCCTTGCCGCGGCAGCGCTGTGGCAACTGTCGCCGTGGAAGTGGCGGGCCGTGCGCGCGTGCCACCGCCTCCGGCCGCTGCCGCCCCGCGGCGTCCGGGCCGACGCAGCGTGCGCCGGCGCGGCGCTGCGGTACGGGCGCTGGTGCGTCGCGTCCTGCTGGCCGGTCATGGCCGCGATGGCGACGGCGTCCACGAACCTGTGGCTCATGGTGATGCTCACCGTGCTCGTCACCGCGGAGAAGCTGGCCGCGCAGGCGAGCAGGCTCGCCGGGCCCGGCGCGGCCGTCGTCGCCGGTGCGGCGGTCGTGGTGCTGCCTGGTTGGATGGCGCCGGGATGAGCGGCGGCCGCGCCGGGCGACGGCGGCCCCCGCCGCAGCCGTCGCCCGCCAGGAGCCCGTGTCGTGCCGTCGCGGCGATGCCGGCCGACCCCCGTTGCGTCGTGCGCCTCGACGAAGACCGCGCCGGCGAGGCGCACCAGGGCCGCAGGGGTCAGGAGGGGTGCCCACGACGTTGGCTCGGCGCTGGACCTCCTTGGTCAGCCACCCCAGCGATTGGCCGGCCAATTGGCTTCCAGTGGCTGATCGGGAAGCCGGTGAAGGCGAACAGGTCGTCTTCGGCCTCCGCAGCATCGGCTCCACCTTGGGGCGTTGGCGGCAGAACATGCCGGCGACGACGTCGATCTGGGTGCGCATGTGCTCGGCGTCGGGCCGGGCGAAGTGGTGCGCGCGGACCGAGCCATACCGCCCGGTGGCCGGAGACCCGGCGCTCGCCGACCATCAAGGTGCTTACCCGCACCCCATGAGTCCTTGATCCGGTCCCGGCAGCGGCAGACCGACGCGCTACGGCTCGATGCTGCGCGAGTCCTGTTCGGCCGCGTCGGCCCCCTTGGGTGAGCACCTGACCAGCCGGGAGGCCAAGGCGATCCTGACGCTCGCTTCCTCACCCGAGGCGGGCCGCGGGCTCTCCCAGGACAAGATCGCCGCACCCCCTGCGCCGCGCCGGCCAGCAGCGCGGCATCGAGGCTCCGGCCGAGCGGATCCAGGCCGCGTGCGCGCCCCGCAACTGGAGGCCCACCCGCGCGTGGTCGGCCGCTACGCCGCCGCGGTTCGCTCCCTGGTCGCCGTGATTGACGCCCTGGTCACCCAGGTCGAGGTGCGGGGGAAGGAGGCGGAGGCGGGTGTTGTGTTGGGCATGTGACGCCACGGTGACGGGCCCGGTCCTACCGTCGCGCGGCCACGTCCGGGCGTTGACCGACTGCCCGCGCGCCACCGCCGAGAGGACCTCACGTGCAGCGTCAGTACCACCGCGGCCGACTGTCCGAGGTCGAGGAGATGGACGCGCTGCTCGCCGTCCAGGTGGATCCGGGCTCACCCTCCGGCGAGGGGGCGGACCTCAGCGAGTTCGGTGAGAGCGCCGTCGGGTCGCTCATCGAGGACGACGTCGAGTTCGACCAGGAGTCGGCCGGGGCGTATGAACGTGGCGGTTGGCTGATAGTGATGTCCCGACCGGGCACCGACGCGAGTCCCGGCGGAGCTCGGGGGCTCACGGCTGCTGACCAGGCCGGCAGGGTGATCCGGCGGTCCGGCAACCGGATCGGCATCGGCACCGATCGGCTGAACATCCAGCTGCGGCCGGACGTGTCCGAGGCACGCGTGCAGCGCGAGCTCGCCGACAACGGCCTCGAGGTGGTCGATCGGCTGACGTTGGGGCCGAACCTGTACGCGGTCTCGACGACGGCGGCCGAGGACGCGCTGACGGCGTCGGTGGCGGTGCACGACAGCCCCGGCCCCCGGGCGCCGCCGGGGCGAGGGCGTCGATGCCCTCGTGCAGATCGGTGGCCGCCGACCGGCCGATCCGGTTGTCGGCGGCCAGCCGGGTGCCGTCGAGGGACCAGCGCACCACCAGTACCGCCTGCCGATCGCAGCCCAGCGCCCGCCGTCGGCCTCGCGTGCCTCGACGATGGCGCTCGCCGGTCAGTAGGCCGGACACGAACGACACGGTGGACTCCCTGACCGGGAGTGCCGTTGTGTAACCGACAGGATCGGACACGGCAGGACCTCGGTGCGGCTGGACATCTGTGGAAGGACGTCCCTCATGCCGAGGCCCTGGGCTCTTCGGGGTTAACTCGCCGCCCTCGGCCTGTCTCTGACGGCCGGTCTCGGGCTCCTGGAAATGGCTCATGGGCGGGGCGCCCGAAGTGGCCATCTTGGTTGCGTGCGGCAATCGCTGAGCATGTGGGAGGGGGAGTATATGCGTTCACCCGAGACGAAGAATAATGGTCGTCGTGGCGTTGCTTGGGTCAATATCATCACGGTGGCCGCGCTTCTCGCGGCCGCTGTCTTCACGGCGATCTCCTGGCCGGCTCAATGGCGCACGATCAAGTCGTCCGTGTTCGACTACCGGTGGTGGCTGGTCCTCACCGGGATCGTCGCGGTCGCAATCCTGATGCTCTGGCTGCTCAACAAGCTCTTGCAGCGCCCCTGGGGTGCACCGTGGCGGGTGAGGATCCTCGCAGCCGCAGACGCCCTTCACTACGAGCTCGAAACGCTGCTGGCCGAGGCCAGGCCGGAGGAGGAGGCTCTCAGGCGATCGGTCGGTGAAGCGGTGGAGCACCATCTGTGCGTGGCCCGCAAGGCCGCCTGGCCGGCAGACGAGAAACGGCTGACGGTCGGCGCGCAGTTTCTGGACTGGTGGACCGGCGCCCCCTGCGAGACCGCCTATGTCAACGTCCACGAGGCCGAGATCGCCTTGGCCCAGATCCTTCCCGACGATCAGATCCGAGCGCGTATCCCAGAGGCGCTCGCCCGCCTGCAGACAATGGAGGTGACCGACCCACGGCGCCGGGCCGCCGAGACGCAGCTGGCCTTAAATCTGACAGAGAGCCAGCGCCGGGCCGAGTTCCAGAGCGCTACCAGGATGGGCATGGAACTCAAGGACCTCCAGCACGACCGCCTCCGGGCTTTCCGGAACATCGTGTTGACCACCGCCATAGGGCTGGGGGTTCTGGTGACCGTCGTGTGCCTGGTCGGTGCCTGGCGACCGGACGCGCTCCCGCTCTGCTTCGGCCCAGAACCGATGACCGCCCCGGGCGGCGTTCCTGAGCCCGTGCAAGGGCCGAGCGGGGTGGCCTGCCCGTCCGAGGACGCCCCGCCGTCCCCTGGGACGGAGGTTCGCCGCCTCCCCGCCCCCGGCGACGTGACCTTGGTGGCGCTCCTCGGCATGCTCGGCGGCGGACTGTCGGCCGCTGTCTTTCTCCGCGGTCTCCAAGGAACCTCAACGCCGTACGATGTCCCGGTTGCGCTCAACCTCCTCAAGCTTCCTTCGGGCGCCTTGTCAGCGTTGGTCGGGCTGCTTTTCGTCCATGGCGAGTTCATCCCCGGCCTGTCCCAGCTCGACAATCAACCGCAAATTCTGGCTTATGCGTTCCTGTTCGGCGTAGCCCAGCAGGTCATCACCGGTGCGGTCGACAAGAACGCCCAAGAGATCCTGAACAAGGTGCCCAGCAAGGAACCGGTCAGCACCACGCCGCAGGCGTCGCTAGTCGCAGGGCCGGTCACGCCGCTCGCCGCGCCGCCCGCCGCGACAGCGCCCTACGGATAGAATCGTCACGCCCTCGCTGGCCGCGGGCTGTTATGGGTTCTGTCTTCTTGCTCGCTCGCCGTTGCAGCCTGGGTCGCCAGCCCCCAGCCGAAATCCGTGCTGAACGAGCACAGTTCAGCGACAAGGTCGATGTACTCCAGGCCCGACGCAGGGCTCTTGGGCTCGGACACGGCGCACTCCTTCCTGCGTGGAGGCATGGCCGACCGGCGAGGTGGTTCCCGTCCCCGTTCCTCCTCCGTGGTGGGACCCCGCGCCTGCCGGGCTGTGGCAGCGCCTCGTGCAGGACGGCACGACCAATGTCACCGATCTGTCAACGGCGAGGAGGGCGCCGGGCGGGACCGCTCCCGCCGCCCGTTGGTCACGACCTACCCCCGACCACCCACGCCGGGGCCGTGCCGGCCGACGTCCGGTCGGGCCCGCCAGTCACGAGGATGTCTCCCTGCGCGAAGTCAGGTGGGCGTCGCCGCGCCCCGGTCGAGAAGCGTCGCTCGTCTTGTCTGATGCGATGAGGGTCGGCTGAGAGGGTGTTGGGTAACCGGCTGACTACTCGTTCTGGTTGAGGTCTTCGGCGAGGCGTCGAGCGGCTTCGGTCTCGATGGGGCCGGAGGGTTGGACGTCCTCGCCGGCCAGACGGGCGGCCATCAGCCGGATCATCGCCACGTCAATCATCGCTTCGGCGTGGGCGGTCTTGCGTTCGTAGTCGCGGGCCAACCGTCTGCACCTCGCCAACCAGCCGAAGGTCCGTTCCACCACCCACCGGCGGGGCAGCACCTGAAAGCCTCGCACGTCGGCGTTGCGCGGCACGACCACCAGCTCCAGGTTCTCCTCGCTGCGGGCCCAGGAGATCAGGCCGGGCGTCGACGACGTTGACGTAGCCGCCGTCGACCCAGACCAGCCGCACGCCGGGGCACCGGCCATGCAGGCCCCGCAGCACCAACCGGGCGCCGGCCCGGTCCTGCACGCCCGCGGAGTGCACCACCCGGTGCAGGAGCAGCCCGTTGGTGTCCACCAGCAGGTGCCTCTTGCGGCCGCGGACCCGTTTGCCGGCGTCGTAGCCGATCGCTTCGCCGCCCTCGGCGGAGTCCAGCACCGCCGCGGTGGGCTGCCGGTCGCGATCATCGGCCTGCCGGACCCGGTCGCGCAGCGCCTCGTGCACCCGCCGCCGGGTGCCATCGGCGGTCCATGCGGCGAACCAGCGGTAGGCCGCGTCCCACGGCGCCAGATCATGCGGAACATGCCGCCAGGCGCAGCCGGTGCGCAGCACGTACAAGATCGTGTCCAGGATCAGCCGGCGATCGAACTTCAACGGCCGGCCGCCGTGCCGCGGATCCCGGACCGGCAGCAGCGGCTCGATCACCGCCCACTGCCGATCGGTCAGCGAGGTCTCGTAGACCGGCTTGCAGGAACAGACGCACATCCCCGCGGACCATCACCCCGCCAAGGAGCTCACCCCGCCGCCACGCCGGTCAACGAGCACCATCAGTCAGGCCGTCGCCGACCGCACCGGGTCGGTTACCCAACACCCTCTGAGGCGGTCCAGGCCCACTTCAGCCGGCTGGCTGGCGGCGCGCACGGCCGCGTCCGCACTGGCCCAGGCTGATGCCGTGCTCGCCGCCGGGCCTGATCGCGGCTTGGACAGGCCCCGCACCGTCCGGCGCTCGACGAGCCCTTACCAACTGCGCGGGGGCCTGCACTGCGGACTGTGCGACCGCCGCATGTCCGGCCACCGGCGCGGGCCCCACCCTCTACTACCGCTGCCGCGCCACCGACCTCGTCCCGTCCCAGCCGGCCGACCATCCCGGCACCGCCTATCTGCGCGAGAACGGCCTCGTGGCCGCCACGGACGCCTGGCTGCACAGCGTCCTCGATCCCGACCGGGTGGAGGCAACCGTCGAACGCCTGGGCACCAACGGCCAGAGCCCTCTCGCCGAGGGCAACAGGCGAAACGCGATCACGGCGCGCATCGATGATGCGGATCAGCGGCTGAACCGGTTCAAGGCGGCGCTGGCCCAAGGCGCCGATCCGGCGGTGGTCAGCACCTGGATCATATGAGGCCCAGGCCGATCTCGCCAAGGCGCGCACCGATCTGGCGCTGCTCAACAACGAGGTCCCGGCCGAGCTCGGCCGCTGTGATCTCGCCATCGGTCGTCACCGACATGTCCGCGCTGGTCAGCAGCCTGTCGACGGCGACGGCCACGCCGGCGACCTCTATCGCGACCTGGGTCTGCGCCTGACCTGCCACCCCGACAGCGGCGAGGTGGACGCGGAGGTGAGCACGGCCGAGGCGTGTGCAAACGCGGTGTCCGAGGGGCGACACGCTACATACGCACACGCCTTCCGCCGTGATGGTAGCTTCCCGCCGTCCTGAGCCAGCTTGGCGACGACGGCATGAGCCGCCTGGGCAGGCCAAGCGCATATCTGCCTTGCCGGGACGTGGGCGCACTGCGACGTTGGCGGTATGCCGCCCGGTAGCGTCGGTCCACCGTTCGATCAGTTCCTGGCCACCGCAGAGGCAGTGGCCCAGGCACGGCCCGAGGTGGACCTCGAGATGGCTCGCGAGGTCTTCCAGGAGGTGGCGACCCTGCTTTACGACGGCCTCGCCCTCGACGGTCTGGACGACCACGACGCTGGTGCCGCTGTCGCTGGGCTCTGCCTCGATCTCGTTGCTGAGGATCCTGGCGCCGCGGTGCGCGCACGCTCGCTGACGGCATTGGAGGACCCAGGAGATCTGCACGACCCGGAAGCCGTGTCGGCGGCCTACCTGGTCGCTGCATCGGTCTTGCAGCTCTGATCGTCGGACCTCAGGAGTGGTCCAGCGCACCGGGGGCCGCCATCGGGACAGGCGTCAGCTACGCGCGTCACGGTCGGCCCGGAGTCGGCGAAGAAGGTCTCCAGCGTCCGTGCAAGCAGTCCCGTCACCCGGGGGACCGTGTCGGTCACGACAGCGAAGAAGCCGGGCTCGCACGCGCTCGAACGCCGACGCGACGAGGTGACGTGAGGATGACCCGCGGCGGGCGGGGGAGGAGGATCCGCGGGACTGGGACCGGACCGCTTCATCGCCCGCTGGAGTCCTCATGTCGGACATCGCGCCCGTCCGTCCGCGCTTCGGCGCCGTCCTTCCTCATGGGTGGCGGCAGCTGAACCTCGCCGCTCTCACGGCTCTCACGGCCTACTCGGCTGCGCTGGGCTGGCGCAGGTCGCCTCGTACCCGCTCTACCGGGCCGTTGGGGACGCGGAGTTCGCCGGTTACCACCGGCAGTACAACGAGGCGATACCGCTTGTGGTGATTGCGCCGGGCTTTGCGTCGTTCCTGAGCGGCGCTGTCTTCTACTGGACCAGGCCGGCCCATGTGAGCCGGCCCGTGGCTGCGATCGTCAGCGTCGCCGGAGTCGTGTCGATCGCGACGACGGTTCTCTGGGCCATCCCCATGCACGACCGGCTGGACCACGTCGGACGGTCCGACGCCACGATCGACAGCCTGCTACGGGCAAACCTGCTGCGAACGGCCGCCCTGACCACGAGCACACTGGCCCTCGTCTGGACGGTGTGGCGTGGCAGCGGCGGGTCCGGCGCCGCACGCTCGTGACGCCGGTGGGCGCGACCGGTTCTAGGACGTGTCTGGCGGATCACGGGAGCCATGTGAGTAGTGCGGCGAGGTTGATGGCGCCGGCGTAGTTC